>NZ_JAUEUK010000005.1:0-616006 GCF_032487555.1 Bradyrhizobium sp. SZCCHNRI1029 | reverse complement strand
AACTCCAGCAGAAGCGCTTGACGAGCTGCTGTCACGAATGAAAACACTTGGTGTTGCGACCACCGCTTGAGCCCGCCCCCGGCCCTCCCT
Organism: Bradyrhizobium sp. SZCCHNRI1029; assembly: GCF_032487555.1. Classification (NCBI taxonomy): domain Bacteria; kingdom Pseudomonadati; phylum Pseudomonadota; class Alphaproteobacteria; order Hyphomicrobiales; family Nitrobacteraceae; genus Bradyrhizobium; species Bradyrhizobium sp. SZCCHNRI1029. The sequence continues at coordinate 615,916 of NZ_JAUEUK010000005.1, read as the reverse complement.
GCGCGATGGCGCTACGGCTGCTTCGCGTTCTCCCCGGTGCGCCGGGCTTTTGGGTCACCGTCACCCACGCGGCGCCATTGGCGCCAGCGCAGGCTTGATACTGGCATCGGAGTATCAGGACCACGCGACTTGACCGTGCGAGCCGATGTTGTTCGTCCGCGCGAATGACCACGCTGCAAACCGGCCCGCCCATCACATCCCACCTCCACGCTTCGTGACGACCGCGCAGCGCCCCTCGTCGATGAGGCGGGACAGCGACAAACAATCACGATTTTCCGAAATTGCCAAGCAGGATATTTTTCCTGCCGGGACTGGACAGCCCAAATCAGCCTGAACTTGCTCGTGAAATCGGATTCCGGACGCAGCGGCGATCGGGCGGATATGAAGCCTCGACAGGCTTGTCCGATCTCGGCGTGAGGGGCATGAGTCGCCCGACGAGCGGCATTCTGATTGCGTCAGTCCTCGACGCGCAGCCCGTCACCATCGACGTACCAGTCGGCACGTGACGCCCAATGCACATGGCGATCGGGAACGGCGCCGAGCGGCTCGTCGAAACTCCCGGCGGGAATGATCGCCTCGCGGCCGCTGCGCGTCAGATGCGGCATCGGGCTGCCGCAAGTGCTGCAGAAGGCGGTGGCGAAGCTGCGCGCCTGCGGCAGGTCGAACCGTGTGACGTTCGCCTTGCCCCGCATCCAGCGCAGCGCCGACGCCTTGACGATGACCTCACAGGAGTGCGCCGTGCCGCTGGCCTTGCGACAGCGCGAGCAATGGCAATTGAGGAAGTTGTCGAACGGCCCATCGACCTCGAAGCCGACCCGGCCGCAGAGGCAACTGCCGCGGAACGTGGTCATGACGATCTCCTGTCGTGGTCTGGAACGGAATGCCCAAGAGCGCGGCACGCGTGGAGGATGTTATTTATCCTCATTACATCTTTGTGGCTATTAGGACGACTGAAGGCCGGCCGCGGTCGCCGCGCTGTTAGTAGGTAGTCTGATCTTCCCAAGGCGGAACATCCATTTGTTGTGAGTCATTCTCGACGTCGAGAGTCAATCACTTCGAATGATTTGGAACCAGCCCGAGCGGGCAGCGCCGTCCCGCATTTGCATGGCTCGGGGGTGATTCGGTCACTTTGAGGACATGTTTGGACGTTGATTGGCGCGCGGCAGGGGGATTTCACAGTGTACAGGAGTCCTCCGAATGTACCGCGTTGTAATTGTCGTCGCCGCATTGCTGGCTCTCTCCGTTCAAGCCGAGGCCCGTCCTCGTCACCATCATCATCACTACTCGTACCGTCACCATCACTCCTTCATGAACGCCATGGCCTCGATCCCCGGCGAGGGCCGCGTCGTCGGTGGCCGGCCGTCGGGATGCCCGCATGCCTTCTGCGGCTGCGAAGCGTCGCTCTACACGTTCGGCCGGGTCATTCCCGAGTTGAATCTCGCATCCAACTGGCGTCGCTTTCCACGCGCGGCTCCCGCACCGGGCATGGCGGCGGTCCGCTCCGGCCACGTCATGATCCTGCAGCAGCAGGTCGCCGGCAATGTCTGGTATGTGCATGACGGCAATTCCGGCGGTCACGTCACCCGCGAGCATCCGCGGTCGATCGCCGGCTACGCGATCGTGAACCCGAACGGCGGTTCCACGATGTTCGGCGCAGCGGCTCGTGTCACGCGCGAGGCCCGTGCGCCGAGATATCAGCGGTTCGCCCGCAATGCACGCTCCGACGGCTGGATGGCCAGCGCGGCGCCGATGGCCTTCAACTAGGTCCCGACGCCGTCGCGGGCGGGCGGCATGCAGCTATCAAGTCGGGAACTGCATGCCGCTTATGCCGACGCGGACCGCGCCTCGCGTCTGAACAGCACGTAGAGCGCCGGCAGCACCAGCAGCGTCAGCATCGTCGACGAGATGATGCCGCCGATGACGACGGTGGCGAGCGGGCGCTGGACCTCGGCGCCGGCGCCGGTCGCGATCGCCATCGGCACGAAGCCGAGCGAGGCGACCAGCGCCGTCATCAGCACCGGCCGCAATCGCGCCAGCGCGCCCTCCTCCACCGCGGCCCGCACCGAGCGTCCCTCCCGGCGTAGCCGTTCGATGAAAGCGATGATGACCAGGCCGTTGAGCACGGCGACGCCTGACAGCGCGATGAAGCCGACGCCGGCCGAGATCGACAGCGGCAGGCCGCGCAGCAGCAGCGCCGCGATGCCGCCGGTCAGCGCCAATGGCACGCCGGAGAACACCAGCGCGGCATCGGCGAACGAACCCATGCTCATGAACAGCAGCAGGAACACCAGCGCGAGCGCGATCGGCACCACGATCGTGAGACGCTTGGTCGCCGACACCAGTTGCTCGAACTGTCCGCCCCAGCCGATCCAATAGCCTGGCGGCAGCTTGACCTTCTCCGCGACGGCGGCCTGCGCCTCGGTCACGAACGAGCCGAGGTCGCGGGCGCGAACATTGGCTGACACGACGATCCGCCGCTTGCCGTTCTCGCGGCTGACCTGGTTCGGCCCCGGCGCCGAAGCCACGGCCGCGACCGACGACAGCGGCACGTAGCGCGGCTGTGCGGCCGAGGAGAAGGCGGTGCGCAGCGGCGCGGCATTCGCCTCCTCACCCGCCGGCAGTGGAATCGGGATCGCGCGGATCGCATCGAGATTGCCGCGCAGACGCTCGGGGAGGCGGACGACGATGTCGAAGCGGCGGTCGCCGTCGAACAGCTTTCCGGCCGCCTTGCCGCCGATCGCGATTTCGACCACGCTCTGCACCTCGGCCACGCTGAGGCCGTAGCGCGACAGCGCCTGGCGGTCGATCCTGACCGTCAGGATCGGCAGCCCCGCGACCTGCTCGGTCTTGACGTCGGTCGCGCCATTGACGCCGCGGATCGCGGCTTCGACCTGGCGCGCCGCGCCCTGCAGGATATCGAGATCGTCGCCAAAGATCTTGATACCGACGTCGCTGCGCACGCCGGAGATCAGCTCGTTGAAGCGCAACTGGATCGGCTGCGAGATCTCGTAGTTGCTGCCGGGGATCTCGTCGGCCGCCGCCTCGATCTCGGCGACGAGCTGCGCCTTCGGCTTCGCCGGGTCGGGCCACGCCTGGCGCGGCTTCAGCATGATGTAGCCGTCACCCTGCGACGGCGCCATCGGATCGGTCGCGACCTCGGCCGTGCCGATGCGGGTGAACACGTCCTTCACCTCCGGGATGCGTCGCAGCCGCGCGTCCAGCGCCTTCTGCAGGTCGACCGAGAGGGTGAGGCTCGTTCCGGGGATGCGCAGGGCCGCGAGCGCGACGTCGCCCTCGTCAAGGCTCGGAATGAACTCGCCGCCCATGCGCGTCGCGGCAAAGCCGCTCGCCGCGACGATCACCACGGCCAGGGCTACGACCATCAGGCGGTGCGCGATCACGCCGCGCAGCAGCGGCGCGTAGACCCGCCGCGCGCCGCGCATGATGAGGTTCTCCCGCTCGGATACCTTGCCGGTGACGAAGATCGCGACCGCTGCCGGCACGAAGGTGATCGAGAACAGCACGGCGGCACCGAGCGCCATCAGCACCGTCAGCGCCATCGGCGTGAACATCTTGCCCTCGACGCCGGTCAGCGTCAGCACCGGAAGATAGACCACGGCGATGATGCCGGTGCCGAACAGGCTCGGCCCGATCACCTCGCGCGCGCCGCTGATGATGGTCTGCAACCGCTCGGCGGTCGTGAGCAGTCCGCCCTTGCGATGCTGCGCCTGGGCCAGCAGCCGCAGGCAGTTCTCGACGATGATGACGGCGCCGTCGACGATGATGCCGAAATCGATCGCGCCGAGGCTCATCAGGTTGGCGCTCACCCTGCTCTCGACCATGCCGGTGATGGTCATCGCCATCGACAGCGGGATGATGCAGGCTGTGACCAGTGCGGCCCGGATGTTGCCGAGCAGGAGGAACAGCACGACGACGACCAGCGCGGCGCCTTCGAGCAGGTTCTTCTCCACGGTGCGGATCGTCGCTTCGACCAGATGGGTGCGGTCATAGAGCGTGCGCGTGACCACGCCCTCGGGCAGCGACTTCGCGATGTCGTCGAGCCGGGCGGCGACGCGGCGCGCAACGGCGCGACTGTTCTCGCCGATCAGGAGCATCGCCGTGCCCAGGATCGCCTCCTCGCCGTTGAGCGTCGCCGCCCCCGTGCGCAGGTCGCGCCCTTCGGTCACCTCGGCGACGTCTCCGATGCGCACCGGCGTGCCGCCGCGGGCGCCGATCACGATGTCCTTCAGCTCGGCGGCGCTGCCGACCTGGCCGGGCGCGCGCACCAGATATTGCTCGCCATTGCGCTCGATATAGCCGGCGCCGACATTGGCATTGTTGGACGCCAGCGCCGCGATCACGTCACGGAAGCTGATCTTGTAGGCCATCAGACGGCCGGGATCGGGCAGCACGTGGAATTGGCGCTCGAAGCCGCCGATCGTGTTCACCTCGATCACGCCCGGCACGCCGCGCAGTTGCGGTCGGATGATCCAGTCCTGGATGGTGCGCAGATCGGTCGGCGAGTAGTCGGTGCCATCAGGCGTCTTGGCGCCGGGCTTGGCTTCGACCGCATACATGAAGATCTCGCCGAGCCCGGTCGAGAGCGGTCCCATCGCGACCTCGACGCCCGGGGGCAGCTGATCCTTGATCTGCTGGATGCGCTCGTTGACGAGCTGGCGCGCGAAATAGATGTCGGTGCCGTCCAGGAACACGACGGTGACCTGGCTCAACCCATAGCGCGACAGCGAGCGCGTGTAGTCCAGCTTCGGCAGGCCGCCCATCGCGGTCTCGACCGGGAAGGTGATGCGCTGTTCGGTCTCGAGCGGCGAGTAGCCGGGCGCCTTGGTGTTGATCTGCACCTGCACGTTGGTGATGTCGGGCACGGCGTCGATCGGCAGCCGGGTGAAATTCCAGGCGCCGAAGCCGGCGGCGGCGAGCGCAGCGATCAGCACCAGCCAGCGCTGGCGCACGGCGAACGCGAGGACCGCGTCAATCATGCTCGGCCTCCCCCTTGCCCATCTCCGCCTTCACCACAAAGCTGTTCTCGGCGACGTAGTGTTCGCCGGCGGCGAGGCCATCGCGGATTTCGACATAGGTCGGGTCGGACTCGCCGGTGACCACGGGGCGCGCCTCGATCTTGTCGCCCTCCTCGCGCACGAACACGACGGTCTTGTTCTCCAGGGTCTGGATCGCGCTCGCGCGGACCGCCACGGCGACGCTGCGCTTGGCGAGAACCAGCCGCGCGGTGACGAACAGGCCCGGGCGCAGCCGGCCGTCGGGATTGGCCAGCACGACGCGGGCAAGCGCGGTCTGCGTCTCGCTGGCGCCGACGGGGGCGATGTAGGACACGTGGCCGCGGATCGCGCCGCGTCCGTCATCTGGATCGATCAGCACCTCGTCGTCGAGGCGGACGCGCCGGAGATCCTGGCGATAAATCGACAGGTCGACCCAGATCGTGGAGAGATCCGCGACCACGAAGGCCGGCTTCTGCTCGGAGGCGTATTCGCCGAGCGAGATCTGGCGGTCGATGATGGTGCCGCCGATCGGCGCCTTGAGATCATACGAGGTCAGGCTCTGATTGCTCTCGATCGCGGCGAGCAGCTCGTCCTTGGCGACGGTGTCGCCGATGCGCTTTTTGATGGCACGGACGATGCCCGGAAAGCGCGGCGTCACCTGCACCAGCGCTTCCTGATTGGCGCGCAGCACGCCGTTGAACGCCAGCGTATCCGACAAGGTCGCAGGGCCGGCTTCGGCGAGCGCGACGCCGGCCGCGGCGAGCTTCACGTCGCTGATGCGGATGCGGTCGGCGCCATGCTCGTCCTGCTCGACATGGTCCTTCGGTGCCTTCTCGGCATGATCGGCATGGCCGACGGTTGCCTGGGCCTGCGGCTCCGCCTCGACCAGCAGGCGCGATGCGCCGGCGCCGGCGGCGGCCGCCAGGATGACAATGAGGATGACGGTGGATGGTCTCATCGCGCAGTCTCCCGTTCCAGGGTGAAGGGACGGCCGACCAGGCCTTCGATCGTCGCCACGGCGACATGGATGTTCTGCAGCGCCTCCTGCTCGCGCAGCCGCGCCTGCGCCACGCTCGCCTGTGCGTCCAGCACCTCGAGCAACGAGAAGCGGCCGGCGCTGTAGCCCTGCGCGATCTCGTCGGCCGCCTCCTGCGCCTTCGGAATTGCGATCTCGCGCAGCACGGACAATTCCCGCAGCGAGCCCTGCAGCGAGTCGTAGGCGCGGCCGGCGATCACCAGCAGCGCGTTGCGGTTGGCCTTGCGCTCGGCTTCGGTCTTGGCGAGGCTTTCCTGCGCCGAGAGGATGTTGCCCTGGTTCTGGTCGAACACCGGGATCGGCACGGAGACGCTGAGCCTGACGGCGTCGTCCTGCGTGTCGTTGAAATGCCGCCAGCCGGCACCGATGCGGACGTCGGGGTACGGCTTCAGCCGCGCCAGCAGCAGCTCGGCATTGCGCTGCGCGTAGACCGCGGTCCAGCGGACGAGCTGCGGATTGGCATCGATCGCCGCGATCACGGTCTGGAACGCCGGCGGCTGGCCGGTCGCATCGAACCGCCCGGTGACGGCCGAGAGCTTCGCCGAGCTGTCGCCGATCAGCACGGCGAGCTCGCGGCGTGCGCTCGAAAGCGTCGCCTTGACGCGCTCGCGATCGGCTCGCACCAGCGCCGAGGCGACCTCGGCGCGGCCGGTCTCCGCCGGCGACGACGCGCCCGCCTCGACGCGACGGCGCAGCAGCGGCGTCAGGCGATCGAGCGCTGCGACCTGATCGTCGAGGATCTGGATGCGCCGCTGCGTGGCGAGCACCGTCACGAAGGCGATCGCGGTCTCCGACAAAATCTCCAGCCGTACCGCCTGGCGCTGGATCTCGGCGGCGCGCACGCCGGCCTGGCCGGCGGCGATGCGGGCGTCGCGCTTGCCGAACCATTCGAACGCCTGGCTGATCTGCAAGGTCGTCTCGGCCGATCGCGTGCCGCGATATTGACCCGAGCCGAATGAATTGTCCTGCTCGTAGGACAGCTCGGGATTGAGCAGCGCGCCGGCCTGGAGCCGCTGGCCGGAGGCGATGCCGATGTCGCGGTCGGCGGCGGATAGCCGTGGATTGGCGGCGAGGGCGCGCGACAGCGCCGCGCGGAGGGTCAGCGTCTGCGCCGCGGAGGCGTGCACGGACAGAGCGAGCAGGGCTGCGGCGCCGATGGCACGCGCAGCCATCCCGGGGAATGGCATGAGATGAACCTGTCTGGGCGGGCAAGGATGGACGGCATCGGCCGTCCGGCACGTTGCGTCAGCTCAGGCGTTTTGGCGGCGGAGACTCGGACTCGGGGAGGACGCCTGCACTGAGCAGGGGAACGGCCCAGCCGGTTGCGGCCACGACCTCGGCCGGGACGGCGGCGAACTGCGGCTGCGGCACGGCCACCGAGAAGCAGCCATGGCAATGATGGTCGGCGATGCCGCGCTGATCGGTGTGGCCCGCTCGGTCGAGCAGCGACGCGATCTCCGGCTTGCCCGCGGAGGGATGGGCGACGTCGATGTCACAAGCGCCGTGCAGCGCGCCCGCGAGGACATAGGCGAGCATCAGGCAGGCAGCCACGATCCGGCGCAGCATGCGCGAACGGCTCGTGATGTCTCGTTTGCCAATGCTGCGCACCGCGCCCCCTGTTCGGCGAGCGGATAGCACGTGGCCGGCGCGGTTGTCGATCAGCAACAATGTAACAAGCGGAACCGCTCATGGCGCGCCAAGGGCGGGCGCCAGGATCACGCAGGCGAGCAGCGCCAGGGCCGCAGCGCTGCAGCGATAGCCGAGCCACGCCGGCACGACATGTCCGAGACCGCAGCGCAGCGTCGCGCCGAGCACGATCCAGGCTCCTCCGATCGTCGCGGTCGAGAGCCCGAGCACGACCAGGAACGGCCATAGGCTCGCCGCATCGCCTTCCGGCGGCAGCAAGGTGAAGGCGAAGATGATGGCCTTTGGATTGAACAGCGTCGTGATGAACACGCCGCGCAGGGTGACCGGCGCCGCATCGCTTGCGCCGCTGCTGCTGCCATGGCGCCAGAGCGCGGCCGCGAGGTGCAGCAGATAGAGCACGACCACGACACGGAGAGCATGTCCGACCAGCGGCGCGGTCGCAACGAGCGGACCGAGCGTGATGCGCAGCGTCGCGATCGCGAGCAGATAGCCGGCAAGCTCGGCGAGCAGCAGATGAACGGAGGCGCGCACGCCACGACTCGCACCGGCAGTGGCGAGCAGCGTGTTGGTTGGGCCGGGCGTGACGAGCAGCGCGGCGCCCGCCGCGCCGAAGGTCAGGATATCCATGACCGCATCAAGCACGCGCGCCATGCGCCGGCCTTGACGAGCGTCAACGTCCGGCGCCGCGGGCCGCAGTCCCGTTTTCCGGAACGGCTCGTATGTCGGCTTCATTGCGCACGATGGTCGGCCGCGCCGCATGATAGGATCGTATGGCAGCATGCAGGGCGATTGATTGACTTGGCTCTCGTGCAAACTAAGGTTCGCGGCGCCGGAAGTGGAACAGCGCCTGATCATCGCACCGTTCGGACGCGTAGCATCGATGGTCGGCGCGCAAGGATCGGAAGACAGATGACGTTGGCGATGAGCTGGGACGAGTGGGCCCGGCATGATGGCATGGCGCTGGCGGCGCGCGTTCGCAGCGGCGAGCTGACGGCGGCGGAGCTGGCGCGGCAGGCGGCTGAAGGCATTGCCCAGGTGGATCCCGCGCTATCGGGCGTGGTCGAAGTCTTCGCCGACGCCGTCGAAGATCCCATCAAGGCGGGCGCCAATGCCGACGGCGCCTTCGCCGGCCTGCCGTTCCTGATGAAGGATCTCGGACCGACCATGGCCGGACGCCTACAGGAGCAGGGCTCGCTGTTCATGCGCGGCAACCGTCCCGCCGCCGACACGCACCTGACGGCGAAGATGCGCAAGGCCGGCCTCAACCTGATGGGTCGCACCACCACGCCGGAGTTCGGCGTCTGCAGCTCGGCCGAGAACCCGGCCGTCTACGTCACGCGCAATCCGTGGAATACCGACTACACGACCTGCGGCTCGTCGGCCGGCAGTGCCGCGATGGTCGCCGCCGGCGTGGTGCCGATCGCGCATGCCACCGATGGCGGCGGCTCGATCCGGATTCCCGCGGGCGTCAACGGCAATATCGGGCTGAAGGTCTCGCGCGGCGTGTTCTCGATCGCACCGCATCTGTCGGATCTCTCCGGCCTCGTCTCGATCCAGGGCTGCCAGTCGCGCAGCGTGCGCGACACCGCGGCGTTCGTCGACCATTGCCGCGGCGGCGCGCCGGGCGAGTTCATGCCGTACTGGACCACGCCGGAGCCTTACGTCGAGCTGATCAAGCGCGATCCCGGCAAGCTCAGGATCGCGCTGTCGCATCAATGGGGCGACTATCGCGCCACGCCGCACATCGCTTCAGAGCTGGCGCGTGTCGGCAAGTTCCTCGAGGGCCTCGGCCACCACGTCGGCTACGCGCTGCCCGACGTGGACTATCGCGCCGCATTCGCGGCGCAGACCACCTGCTACATCTCCAACTTCGCGATCGTCATCAACAACCTGCTCGCGTCGCGCAAGCTCGAGCGGCCGCCGGCCGAGCTGATCGAGCCGATCAACATCCGGATCTGGGAGGCCGGCCGCGATACCAGCTTCGCCGAGCGCGCGGCGATGCAGGCGGTGTTCAACACCACCTCGCGCGCCTTCGGCGCCTTCTTCGAGGACTGGGATATCATCCTGACCCCGATCACCGCGCTGCCGACCCCGATGATCGGCACCACCGAATATCTGACGATCAGCGACAATCCGGACGTGCTCGACTGGTTCGAGAATCTCTGGCGCAACTTCGCGTTCACGCCGCTCGCCAACCTCTGCGGCGTTCCGGCGATCTCGCTGCCGCTCGCGACCAACGAGCACGGCCTGCCGCTCGGCATCCAGGCGATCGGCAAGCAGGCCGACGACGGCCTGCTGCTGCAGTTGGCCGCCCAGATCGAGCGCGCGATCGAGGGCAAGTGGAACGGCGGTACCACGCCCGCCGTCCACGTGACCAAAGCCTGAGCCGCAACCACGAGCGCCCCGCGGGCCACTGATCCGGCGGCGCTCATCGATCGTTGTTCAGCGTGGACGGTGCCGGCCGGAGCCGGCGCGTCGCACTGATCGGCGAGGGCGAACGTGACGGACGAGCGGATTGCGACGCGTTCCGGCAGGGAGGCGGCAGATGCCGCCCTGCCCCGGCGCGGCATCTGGGTCGCGTGGTGACGCCATGCCGAAGATGCGGCGCAAGGCCGACTTGCCGACCAGGATATGCGCTGCGTGCGGCCGCCCGTTTGCGTGGCGGCGCAAATGGGCACGCGACTGGAACGAGGTGAGATACTGCTCGGACCGCTGCCGATCCGACCGCGGCCGGACGCCCACTGCGATCGCCAGGAGCCGCGGAGGCTAGCGTCATGATGTCCGGCGTCCCCGCTCCGATGCGCATTCTCGGCCTCGCCGGGCTGATTCCGTTCGCGGGCCTCGCGGTCTTGGCGATCGCAGGTGACGATCCGATCCGGCTGGCCGCGCTGCGCGCGCAGATCGGCTATGGCGCGGTCATCGTGAGCTTTCTCGGCGCGATCCATTGGGGCGTCGCCGTGCAGACGCCGGCGCTGGCAGGCTGGCCGCGCATGAGCTGGGGGGTGATGCCGTCCCTGCTCGGCTGGGTCGCGCTGTTGCTGCCGGCGCTGCCCGCGTTGGTGCTGCTCGCAGCCGCGCTGCTGACCGCGTTGGTCTACGATGAGTTCAGCTTCGGCGGCGACGATCGACAGGCCTGGTTCCTGAAGCTGCGGCGGCTGCTCAGCCTTGGTGCAATACTGTCTCTGCTCGCCACGCTGATAGGCATCGTGGTCAAGGGCGCGCTCTGACGGCCACCGTTGTGGACAATGCGGCAATCCCTCGGGCAAGCTCGCATATCCACTCGCGAGGCGCCATGAACATCCTGCTGCTCAATCCCAACATCCGCACCGACATCACCGACCTGATGCTGCAGGTCGGCCGGGAGGCTGCTGCGCCCGGCACCACCCTGATCCCCTGCACCGCGCCGCGCGGCGTGCCCTACATCGCCACCCGCGCCGAGGCGCAGATCGGCGGCGCCGTCGCACTGGAGATGCTGGCGGAGCGTCACGGCACCTTCGACGCTGCGATCATCGCCGCGTTCGGCGATCCCGGCCTGTTCGCGGCGCGCGAGCTGTTCGACGTGCCGGTGATCGGGCTTGCGGAGGCCGCAATGCTGACGGCCTGCATGGCCGGACGGCGCTTCGCGATCGTCACCTTCGCGCAGGCGCTCGGCCCCTGGTACGAGGAGTGCGTGCGCATGCACGGGCTGATGGAGCGCTGCGCCGGCATCCGCATGCTCGACGGCAGCTTCAAGCAGATCTCCGACGTGCAGCATGAAAAGGAGGAGCTGCTGGTCGAGCTGGCGCTGCGCGCGGTCGAGGAGAATGACGCCGATGTCCTGATCTTCGCCGGCGCGCCACTGTCGGGGCTCGCCGCTCGGGTCGCGCATCGCATTCCCGTCCCCGTGGTCGATCAGGTGATCGCCGCGGTGAAGCAGGCCGAAGCACTGCTCGCCTTGAAGATGCGCAAAGCCACCGCCGGCACCTTCCGCCGCCCCGCCGCGAAGCCGACGACAGGCTTGCCCGAGGCGCTGGCCGCACGGCTGGAGCATCGCGACGGTTAGCTGGACGGCACTGTTAGTGGGCTTGCTCGATCCGTGCCTCTCCCCGCAAGCGGGGCGAGGGAGCGCATCGCCGTCGGCGCACGCCCGTGCCTCCTAGCTGGAATGGCATCTTAATACTGGCGTACCTGTCATATCCTCTTTTGTACACAAGCAGCCGCCACTGCCTGAAAAGGCGGCACGCTTCTTGCTTTTTCAAACGAATAGAGCAGGAAGCCCATGGCCAGCGTATCGGAAGCCAAGTCGCTCGTTCTGGATCGGATCACGCACCGCTTCGCCAGCGGCACGATGGCCGTCTCCGACATCAATCTCGACGTGAAAGGCGGCGAGATCATCGCCCTGCTTGGGCCCTCGGGCTGCGGCAAGACCACGCTTTTGCGCATCATCGCCGGCTTCATCGGCCAGAGCGAGGGGCGCGTCATCATCGGCAACGACGTCGTCGACGCGCTGCCGCCCAACCGCCGCGCCGTCGGAATCGTGTTCCAGAACTACGCCCTGTTTCCGCATCTCTCGATCACCGAGAATGTCGGCTACGGCCTCGCCGCGCGCGGCGTCGACAAGGCGACGCGCAACAAGGAAGCGCAGCGGCTGCTCGACATGGTGCAGCTCGGCCCGTTCGGCGAGCGGCTGCCGCGGCAGTTGTCCGGCGGACAGCAGCAGCGCGTGGCGCTGGCGCGCGCACTGGCGATCAAGCCGTCGATCCTGCTGCTCGACGAGCCGTTCGCGGCGCTCGACAAGAATTTGCGGCTCGACATGCAGATCGAGGTCAAGCGGCTGCAGCGCATGGCGGGCACCACAACCTTGATCGTGACGCACGACCAGGAGGAGGCGCTGTCGATGGCCGACCGCGTCGCCGTGCTGAGCCATGGTCATCTCGAGCAGTTCGGCACGCCGTCCGAGATCTACGACCAACCGCAGACGCTGTTCGTGAACAGCTTCGTCGGCACGGCGAACAAGATGAAGGGGACCGTGATCGCGACCGACGCGGGCAGTGTCAAGGTTGGTCTGGAGGCCGGCGGCGAGATCATCGCGCGCGCACCGCATCCGGTCAGTGCCTCAGACAAGGTCACCGTCTGCCTGCGTCCCGAGCACCTCACCTTCGTCAGCGACGACACCGGCTTTGCCGGCGAGATCGGCATGGCGTTGCCGCTCGGCGCCACCGTCGTCCACGAGATCAAGGCCAAGGACGGATCCAGCATCAAGATCTCGCAGGCCCGCACCGGCGGCACGCCGCTGCGCGAGGCCGGCGCCCCGGTGCGGGTCGCACCGATCGCACCCGGCCTCGCCACCGTCTTCCCGCAATAGACCAACAGACACATCGGAGTGGAACATGATGCTTGATCGCCGCCGGCTCCTGACCAGCGCCTTGACGCTGGGAGCCATGCACGCCTTCCCGGGCTTGAGCCTCGCGCAGGCGCGGCCGCTGGTGTTCGCGACCTTCACCGGCAGCTGGGAAGAAGCACATAAAGCCGTGCTCGTCCCTGCCTTCCGCAAGGCCAACGCCGATGCGGCGATCGTGCTCGATCCGATGCTGTCGGTCGACCAGATCGCCAAGGTCAACGCCGCCAAGGCCAATCCGCCGATCGACGTCATGCTGCACGACCCGGGTCCGGCGCTGGTCGCGATCGGCCAGGATCTCGTCGAGCCCTACCCAGCCGACAAGAGCACCTATTTCAAGGACCTGATTCCGGAAGCGCAGGACGCGATGGGCCCGGCGCCGTTCTTCCAGGTCGTCGGCCTCACCTACAATCCAGAGACGGTGAAGACGCCGCCGACCTCGTGGGCCGATCTGTGGAAGCCCGAGTTCAAGGGCAAGGTCGGCATCACCAATCTGAACTCCACGCTCGGCACCGGCTGGCTGGTCGAGATCGCGCGCATGCGCGGCGGCTCGGAAGCCAATGTCGACGAAGGCTTCAAGGCGCTGGAGGAGCTGAAGCCGAACCTCGCCGCCGTCGCCGCCAATCCCGGCGCGCTGGCGACCCTGTTCCAGCAGGGCCAGATCGACATCTCGCCCGGCAACTTCAACGCCATCCAGATCCTGAAAGCGCGCGGCGTGCCCGTCGAGTTCGTGGCGCCCAAGGAAGGCGCGATCGCCTTCAAGACCACGATCCACATCGTCAAGAACTCACCGAACAAGGAGCTTGCCTTCAAGCTGATCGAGGCGGCGCTGTCACCGGAGGTGCAGACCACGCTGATGAACTCACCGTATCTGATCGTGCCGACCAACACCAAGGTCGCGATGTCCGGCGAGATCGCAAAGGTGCTGGCCAAGGACACCGCGGAGCTGAAGAAGAAGTTCGTGTTCCAGGATTGGAAGAAGATCAACGAGCAGCGCGCGTCCTGGATCGAGAAGTTCAACCGCGACATCAAGATCTGACGCGATGAAGAGCGCCACGACCGCACCTGGAGACGTGACCAGCTTCAGCCTAGGGCTTGCTCTGCCCTTGGGCCTGGTGTTCGCGATCTTCTTCGTGCTGCCGCTGGCGCAACTTCTTTTTCTCTCGCTGCACAACGACACCGCGGCGACGGTGTGGGGGCTCGGCCAGTACGTCAAATTCCTGACCGACCCCTTCAGCCTCGCCGTGCTCGGCTCGACGCTTCTGCTCGGCGCCGAGGTGACGCTCGCCTGTCTCGTGCTCGGCTATCCCATCGCCTGGCTGTACCAGCGCTCCGGCAGCCGGGTGCAGACCCTGATCATCATGATCGTGCTGCTGCCGCTGCTCACCAGCGTCGTCGTCCGCACCTTCGCCTGGATCGTGATCCTGGGCCGGCAGGGCATCATCAACTCCGTGCTGCAATCGCTCGGGCTGATCGGCACGCCGCTGCGCATGATCTACACGCAAGGCGGACTGGTCGCGGCGCTCGCGCAGGTACAGATGCCGCTGATGGTGCTTCCCCTGATCACCGCGATCGGCCGCATCGATCCCAATCTCTCCGACGCCTCGGCCTCGCTGGGCGCCGGAAGCTGGCGCACCTTCGTCAAGGTGATGCTGCCGCTGTCGATGCCAGGCATCATCGCGGGCTGCACCCTGACCTATGCGGCTGCGATCACCGCTTTCATCACGCAGTCGCTGGTCGGCGGCGGTCAGATGCTGTTCATGCCGATGTATCTGTATCAGCAGGCCTCGACCTTGCAGAACTGGCCGTTCGCGGCGGCGATCTCGATCATCTTCCTGTTCGCAGTGCTCGCCATCGTCGCGCTGTTCTCGACACTCGGGCGGCGTGCGCGCGGCTATGGAGACGCCAGATGAGCCAGCGCCAGCGCAACTGGGAAGCGCTGAGCTTCCAGATCGTGATGACGGTGGTTGCCGTGCTGGCGCTGATCCTGATCGTGTCGCCGTCGCTGGTCGTGGTGATCGTCTCCTTCACGTCCGGCTTCTCGCTGAAATTCCCGCCGCCGGGCTATTCGACCCGCTGGTACGTCGAATTGTGGAACGCCTGGCAGCTGCAGTTCGCCGCACGCAACAGCGTCGTCGTCGCGCTATGGTCGACGGGTCTGTCGATCATGCTCGGCGTCGCCGCGGCGCTGGCGATCTCGCGCTCGAAGACGCTCACGGCGAAGCTCCTGGACTCGTTGTTCATGTCGCCGCTGGTACTGCCGGCACTCGCCTTCGGCTTGGCGGCGCTGATGTTCTTCTCGCTGATCGGCCTACCGGTGTCGCTGCTGACCCTGGTGATCGGCCACACCATCGTCTGCGTGCCCTATGTCGTCCGCAACACCGTCGCGGCACTGGCCCAGCTCGAGCCGACCCTGCTGGAAAGCTCGGCGATCCTCGGCGCCTCCAGGCTCTACACGTTCCGCCGCATCGTCTTGCCGCTGATCCGCCCCGGCATCATCTCCGGTGCCTTCATCGCCTTCATGTCATCGTTCGACAACGTGCCGGTGTCGCTGTTCCTGCGCGACGCCGCCACCGACATGCTCCCGATCCGCATGTGGCAGGACCTCGAAGGCAAGCTCGACGTCACCATCGCCGCGCTGTCGAGCGTGCTGATCATTGCCACGATCGCGCTGATGACGATCATGGAGCGCACCACCGGACTGTCGAAGCGGCTGACGGGTTGAGGCTGAGTGCCCGTTCCTGAAATTGGGAGTTCGTGCCCGTCCAACTCCAAGCCGTCATGGCCGGGCTTGTCCCGGCCATCCACGTCGGCCGGCGATCGTGGATGGACGTGGATGCCCGGGACACGGGCATGACGAGTATTTCCTTGGCAGGCAGGATCGTCCAACCATCAGCGTACGACGGCGCGAGCTGTACCTCAGGCCCCACGGAAGATCGAATAGCCCCAGGGAGTGAATTTGAGCGGCAGATGAAAGTGCTCCTCGACCTTGTCGATCGCGAAGCGAAACGGCACTGTGGTGAGGAATTTCGTCTGAGCGCCAGTCCCGAAGAACTCGCCGACATGAAACAGCACCTCATACTCGCCGGCGGTCACGCCGTCGCCCTCGACGACCGACGCCTGCAGAGTGCCATCGGCGCCGAGCTGTCCCTCCGCGAGCAGCGTGCGATCGGGCATCACGCGCCAGATCGCGACGCGCAGGCCACGCGCGGGGCGCCCGTTCGCTACATCAACCGCATGAACCGAGATTCCACCGGCCATTTCGTGCTCCGCCATCAGGTTGTCGCGGCATGATAGCCGCGAAGCAAGCATCAGCGCCAGCGCCGCCGCTGTGGCCTGCAGTCGCTGCGATGACCGCGCTGCAGGCCCTGGTGTCGCTGGCGCTGTTCGCGCCGGGCGTCGTGGCGCCGCGCGCTGGACTGAGCATCGAGCAACTGTCGCTGTTCTCCACGACAGCCTTCACCATCAGCCTCGTCTCCTCGTTCTGGGGCGGCACGCTGGTCCAGCGCGTCGGCTCGCTGCGCGTGGCGGCCCTGTGCGCGGTCGCCGTCTGCGCTGGCATGTCGCTGGCGCTGTTCGAGAGCGGATGGGCGCTGCTCGGGGCCGGGCTGATGCTCGGCCTTGCGGTCGGACCGGAGACGCCGGCAAGCTCGGCGCTGCTCGGACGGCTCGTGCCGGCCGAAAAGCGCGCGATGGTGTTTTCGATCCGGCAGACCGGCAACCAGATCGGCGCCGTCGTCGGCTCGCTACTGCTGCCGCCGATCGCCGTGCTGCTGGCGCCGAGCTCCGCCTATGCCGCCGTGATCGTCTGCGCCGCCATCGCCGTCGCCGGCTTCGAGCGTCTCAGACCGGCCTATGCCATGACGCCGCCAACCATGCCGCGGCTCGGCCTGTTCGATCGATTGCGACTGATCAGCGCCGACCGCCGCATGGCCGCGCTCGCCGTCGCCTCGATTCCGTTCAGTGGCATGCAGGTCATCCTCAACACCTGCTTCGTCAGCTTCGGCACGTCAGAGCTCGCGCTGAGCCATGTCGAGGCCGGCTGGGTGCTGGCGTCAGCGCAAGGCGCCGGCCTGATGGGACGGCTGGGCTGGGGCGTGGTCGCGACACGCCTGCGCTCGGCGCGCGCCGTGCTGGTGATGGCGGGCGTGGGCATGGCCGTCTGCGCGCTGCTGCTCGGTCTCTGCGGGCCGCTGCTGAGCCGATCGATCCTGATCCTGCTCACGATCGTGTTCGGGCTGACGGCGAGCGGCTGGAACGGCGTGTTCATCGCCGAGATCGCCAATCTCGCCAAGCCCGGACGCGTCGCCGAGGCGACAGGCGCAGTGCTCACCGCCTCGTTTCTGGGCCTCGTCGCCGCGCCGCTGCTCGTCGCGCTGCTGACTCCCCGCGTGGGACTCGGCGGCAGCTTCGTCGCGCTCGGATTGACGGCGGCCGCAGGCACAGCCGTACTGCTGATGGAGCGATCCCATGCGCGCGAGTGACATCGCAGGCGCCGTCATGGCACGGCGGAACACGGCCAGAGAGATCGCCGAGCAGGCGCTGGCGCGGATCGCGGCGGCCCATGACCTCAACGCCGTCGTCACCACAGATCCGGCGCGAACGAGCGCCGAGGCCGATGCCGTCGATGCGCGCGTGGCCGCCGGCGAAGCAATGCCGCTCGCCGGCGTGCCGATCGTGGTCAAGGACAACATCTGGGTCGAGGGCTGGCGCATCACGCAGGGCTCGCGGCTGTTCGCTGATTTCATCGCGCCCGAGGATGCGATCGCGATCGCGCGGTTGCGCCGCGCTGGCGCCGTGATCATTGGCATCGGCGCAACTTCCGAGTTCGCCTGCAAGGGCGTGACGACCTCGCGGCTGTTCGGACCGACCGTTCATCCGCAGGACCGGCAGCTCACGCCCGGAGGCTCGTCGGGCGGTCCCGCCGTTGCGGTGGCGGCTGGGCTCGTGCCGCTCGCGATCGGCACCGATGCCGGCGGCTCGAGCCGCCGGCCGCCGGCCCATGTCGGCGTGGTCGGCTTCAAGCCGTCGTTCGGCGCCATTCCCTACGGCCCGGGATTCCCCGAGCCATTCTGGCGCATCTCGGTGATTGCGCCGATTGCGGCCGATGTCGGCGATGCCAGACTTGCGTTCGAGATCATGGCCGGCGCCGATCCGCGCGATCCTGATACGTTCGATGTGGCCGCGGCGGATCATGCAACGCCGCCGCGCGTGGCGTTCTCGCCGCGGCTCGGGCTGGACGTCGCGGTCGATGGCGACATCAGCGCTGGCCTGCAGCGGGCGGTCGACCGCCTCCGCGCCGGCGGCATGCCGATCGTCCACAAGGATCCCGTCTGGCCGGCGGGCCTTGCCGAGGACGCGGTGATGCCGCTCCAGCATGCCGGGCTGGCCGCGCTCTACGGCGATGCCTTCCACAGTGATCCGGCGCAATTCGATCCAGATATCGCCAAGCAGATCGAGCGCGGGCTCGGCCTGAGCGGCGCCGACGTCGCGCGTGCGCTCGAGGCAAGCGCGCAGATCGCGCGGGCCTTCGCAAGCTTCTTCACGCAGGCCGACGTGCTGCTGGCGCCGACCGTGCCCTGCGTCGCCTGGCCATTCACGCAGCTCGGCCCATCCAAGATCGGCGGCAAGCCGGCGAGCCCGCGCGCGCATGCGGTGTTCACGCCTTACGCCAATCACGCCGGCGTGCCGGCGATCTCGATCCCCTGCGGCGCCAACGTTCACGGACTGCCATTCGGTCTGCAACTCATCGCGGCCCGCGGCCGCGACCGCCTGCTGCTCGATGTCGCTGCCGACGCCGAGCGGATCCTTGCTCAGTCCTGATCGAACTTCTTCGCCAGCCGGGCCCGGGTGATGTGACCGATCTGGTCGATGGCGTTGGCGATCTCGGTGTCCGGGTCGTTGCCGATGCGACGCTCCATCTCGGCGATGACCGAGGGGCGGTCGGCGTGCAGCGCCAGAGCGACGATCAGCGGCATGCCGAACTTGTCGCGATAGCGGCGGTTGATGTCGGCGACGCGCTCGAACTCGGCGCGCGACAGCGAGATGAAGCCGAGCCGACCCTGCTCGCCGATCGAGTCGTTCGTCATCTCACCCGCCAGTGCCTCGCGGCCGGCGAGCTCCGGATGGGCGCGGATCAGCTTCAGCTTCTCGTCGCGGCTCATGGCGCGGACGACGTTCATGAGCGTCGTATGCAGCGCATCCGCGGCGTCGTCGAATGCGGACAGGCCGGCGCGATAGGCGCGGTCGGCAATCTCCGGGGAGTGCTCGAAGATGTCGCCATAGCGCTCCACGAACAGCACGCGCGACATCTGCGAGGGCCGCCACGCGCCGGCCGGCGGATGCGTCCGGATCCAGTGCCGCGCGATGTCGAGCCGGGTCGCGACCCAGACCTTGTCATGACCCGTGATGTAGTCGAGGAAGCGCGCCAGCGCGGCCGCGCGCCCGGGGCGGCCGACCAGCCGGCAGTGCAACCCGACCGACATCATGCGCGGGCTCTCCGCGCCCTCCGCGTAGAGCGTATCAAAACTGTCCTTCAGATAGGCGAAGAACTGGTCGCCGGAATTGAAGCCCTGCGGGGTGGCGAAGCGCATGTCGTTGGCATCGAGCGTATAGGGCACGATCAGTTGCGGGCCGTGCGGCCCTGCGATCCAGTACGGCAATTCGTCCGCATAAGAATCGGCGCTGTAGACGAAGCCCTGCTCGTTCAACACGATGTCGAGCGTGCGCTCCGACGTGCGGCCCTGGTAGAAGCCGAGCGGCCGCTCGCCCGTCAGCTCGGTATGGAGCCGGATAGCCTCCTCGATATCGGCGCGCTCGTCGACCTCGGGGACATCGCGGTAGTCGATCCATTTCAGGCCGTGGGAGGCGATCTCCCAGCCGGCTTCCTTCATCGCAGCAACAGCATCCGGATTGCGCGCCATCGCGCTCGCGATGGCGAACACCGTCACCGGCAGCTTGCGCGCGGTGAACATCCGCCACAGCCGCCAGAAGCCGGCGCGCGAGCCGAATTCGTAGATCGATTCCATGTTCATGTGGCGCTGGCCCGGCCACGGCTGGGCGCCCACGATCTCGGAGAGGAAGGCTTCGGAGGCAGCGTCACCGTGCAGGATGTTGTTCTCGCCGCCCTCCTCGTAGTTGATCACGAACTGCACCGCGATGCGGGCATCGCCGGGCCAGCGCGGATGCGGCGGCGTGCGGCCGTAGCCGACCATGTCGCGCGGATAGACGTCAGCACTCATCCGGATCAGCTCCCGCGATAGGTCTGGTAGCTCCAGGGCGTCGCGAGCAGCGGCACATGATAGTGCGCGCCGGCGTCGGCGACGGAAAAGCGGAGCGGGATCAAGTCCAGAAACAGCGGGTCTTCAGAGGCGAGGCCATGGGCCTTGAAATAAGCTCCCATATGGAAGGTCAGCATGTAGGTGCCGGTGGTGAAGTCATCGGCCGCCAGCACCGGCTGGTCGGTGCGCCCGTCGGCATTGCTCCGGACCTGCTTGACGCGGCGCCAGGAGCCGTCCGGCTCGAGGACATCGAGATCGATCGCGACGCCGGCCGCGGGCTTGCCCCTGACCGTATCCAGAATATGCGTGCTCAGCCGCCCCATGCATCGTTCCCTCTGCTGCCGGTTCGGAACACTATCAGCGCCAGGTTAAAGGTTCGAGGCGATTTGCAGTTCAGTCTCAGCCTACGGGCTGGTCACGTCGCGCTCCTTGCCGAAGCGCTCGACCAGGAAGTCGATGAACAGCCGCACCTTCACCGAGAGGTGCCGCGTCGGCGGATAGATCGCATACAGCGCGAGCGGCGGCGCGGCGTAATCGGCGAGGATCGCGGTCAGCGCGCCGCTCTCGAGCGCGTCCGCCGCAATGAAGCGCGGGATCAGCGCAATGCCCTGTCCCCTGATGGCGACGTCGCGCAGCACCTCGGCATTGTTGACGCACAACGACCACGCCGGCTGGACCCAGTGGTCGCCGTCGCGGCCGGTGAGCTTCCACTGATTGCCGGTCAGCAGGAAACCGTAGGTGAGAGAGGTGTGACGACGCAGCTCCTCCGGGCTGCCAGGCGTGCCGTGCCGCGCGAGATAGGCCGGCGCGGCGCAGATCACGCGCTCCACCGGCATGATCCGCCGCGCCACCAGGCTCGACGATTCCAGCTCGGCGATCCGCAAGGTCACATCGAAACCGTCCTGGACCGGATCGAGCAGGTCGTCGCTCAGCACGATCTGCAACTGCAGCTCGGGATAGCGGGCCATGAAATCGGCGACGACGGGACCGAGCCGCATGGTGCCGAACGACATCGGCGCATTGACGCGCAAGAGCCCGCGCGGCGCGGCCTGCGACTGGCTGACGGCCTGATCGGCGGCGTCGAGCTCGGCGAGAATCGAGACTGCACGCTCGAAATAGAGCTGGCCGGTCTCGGTCGGGCTGGCATGGCGGGTGGTGCGGACGATCAACTGCACGCCGAGGCTCTGCTCAAGCTCGCCGATATATTTCGAGATCGCCGAGCGCGACAGCCGCAACTGCCGGCCGGCCTCGGCGAAGCTGCCGCTCTCGACCACCTTCACGAAGGCCCGCAGGCTGCTCAGCTTGTCCATAGGCCCGCCATTGTCGCCAAATCGTAGACAGAGACGTCACAAGAGCACGGATTGTCTCCAAATCAAAGCCGGCCAATATTGTGCCCAGGAAATCAACGGCCCTTTCGGCGGCCCATCGACAGGAGACCCACATGCCCGGACTGCACCACGTGACTGCGATTGCCGGCGATCCGATCCGCAATTTCGGCTTCTACACCCGCGACCTCGGGCTGCGCTTCGTCAAGAAGACGGTCAATTTCGACGATCCCGGCACCTATCATTTCTACTACGGCGATGAGACCGGCCGCCCCGGCACCATCCTGACCTTCTTCCCCTGGGCCGGCGTGCGGCCGGGCCGCCGCGGCGTCGGCGAGACCCACCAGACCGCGTTCCGGGTTCCGCAGCGCTCCCTTGGCTACTGGACGCAGCGCCTGACCGAGAAGGGCATCGCCTATGAGGCGCTGGAGAAGCGCTTCGGTGAATCCGTGCTGCCGTTCGCCGATCCGGACGGCATGGCGCTCGCGCTGGTCGGCGTCCCCGGCGCGGAGAACGAGCCCGGCTACAGCAATGGCGACATTCCGGCCGAGCACGCGATCCGCGGCTTCCACGGCGTGACCCTGCTGCTCGACTCCGCCGAGAAGACCGCCGCCGTGCTGACCGATGTGTTCGGCTTTGCAGAGCAAGGCCGCGAAGGCTCGGTCATCCGCTTCAAGGCGCCGGGCGACGCGCAGGGCAGCGTGGTCGACATCTACGAGGCCAAGGGCTTCCTGCGCGGCGCGCAGGGCGCCGGGTCGGTGCATCACATCGCCTTCCGCGCCGCCGATGACGCCGCACAGGGCGTGATGGCGCAGCGGCTGGTCGATCGCCACGGCCTGCATCCGACCGAGCAGAAGGACCGCAACTACTTTCGCTCGATCTACTTCCGTGAGCCTGGCGGGGTGCTGTTCGAGATCGCGACCGATATCCCGGGCTTCGCGGTCGACGAGCCGGTCGCCGAGCTCGGACGAAACCTGAAGCTGCCCGCTTTCCTCGAATCGCACCGCAAGCAGATCGAAGGCGCGCTGCCCAACCTCGAAGAGGCCGCATCATGACCGTGGCATTGTCCTTCACCCACCGCTTCCAGCCCGGACGCACACCGGGAGCAGCTCCACTGCTGCTCCTGCACGGCACCGGCGGCGACGAGAACGATCTGCTGCCGCTCGGCGCCACGCTGTCGCCCGGCGCCGCCCTGCTGTCGCCGCGCGGCCAGGTGCTCGAGCATGGCATGCCGCGCTTCTTCCGCCGGCTTGCCGAGGGCGTGTTCGACGAGGACGACGTCCGCCGACGCGCGCTGGAGCTCGGCGCCTTCATCGGCGAGGCGCGTCAGCACTACGGGATCGGAGCGCCGGTCGCGGTCGGCTATTCCAACGGCGCCAACATCGCCGCCGCGCTGCTGCTGCTGCAGCCGGAAGCGCTGACCGGTGCAGTGCTGTTCCGCGCCATGGTGCCGCTGGCGCATCCTCCGGCCGCCACGCTCGCGCGCCGGCCGGTGCTGATGCTGTCGGGGCTCGCCGATCCGATCGTACCCGCCAGCAATTCGGCGAAGCTGTGCACGCAGCTCACCGAGGCCGGTGCCGACGTGACCCACACGACGCTTCCGGCGGGGCACCAGTTGTCGCAGGCGGATGTGACGCTGGCGCGCGACTGGCTCGCCGGACTGCCGCAGGCGATCGCCGCCTGAAGACGCTTGCGGCTGTCGCGGCTCCTGGCCAAGAATGTGGTCTCATCGGCACCAGCATCGGACCGCCCTCCGGCGGCTCCGATGCTGGCGGATAGATGGGAAGGATGTTGCGCATGGCCGTCGACAAGCTGTTCATCAATGCGCGGCTCGACCGCGGCGCGCGCCATGCGATCACGGTCGACGGCGGCCGCATCAGCGGGCTTCTCGCTGAGACCGAGCGCCCTGAGGCGCGCGAGGTGATCGATCTCGGCGGCGCGCTGGTCGTGCCCGGCTTCGTCGAGGGCCACGTCCATCTCGACACCAGCTTCTACGGCGATGCCTGGAAGCCGCACAAGCCCTGCACCAACGGCTTCGACGTGCATGAGCGCGTCACGTTCCAGGCGCAGAACATGGCGGCGGCGGCGCCGATGGACGTGCGCGCCCGCAACCAGCTCGATCTCTGCATCGGCCACGGCACGACACGGATGCGCAGCCACGTCATGGTCGACGGCTCCGTCGGCCTCACATCGCTGGAAACGATCCTGCGCGTCCGCGACGAGTATCGCGAGCTGATCGAGATCCAGCTCGTCGCCTTTCCGCAGAGCGGCATCCTCAAGAGCCCGGGCACGCGCGAGCTGCTCGACGAGGCCATCAGGCTCGGCGCCAACCTCGTCGGCGGGCTCGATCCCGCGAGCTTCGACCGCGACGTCGAAAAGCACCTCGACGTCGTGTTCGGCACAGCCCACAAGCACGGCGTCGATGTCGATATCCATCTGCACGATCCGGGCATGCTCGGCCTGTTCGAGCTGGAGCAGATCGCGGCGCGCACGCGCGCCCTCGGCATGCAAGGTCGCGTCGCGGTCAGCCACGCCTACGCGCTCGGCGACCTGCCTGCTGACCCGCTGAAGAAGATTGCCGACGTCCTGGCGGCGTCTGGCGTCGCCATCATGACCAACGCTCCGGGCGCGCGGCCCTTCCCGCCGGTGGCGGTGCTGCGCGCGGCGGGGGTCACCGTGTTCAGCGGCAACGACAACATCCGCGATTCCTGGTGGCCCTATGGCGACGGCGATCTGTTGAACCGCGCCATGATGGTCGGCTATCGCTCCGGCTTCTATGTCGATGACGAGTTGCGGATGGCCTTTGACCTCGTCACCGAAGCCGGCGCCAAGGCCTTGAGGCTTGCGGACTACGGCCTGCGCGTCGGCGCGCGGGCCGACTTCGTCACCCTCGATGCCGAGCACGTGCCGGAGGCCGTCGTCGCCGTGCCAAAGGGCCGCTCAGTCTACAAGGACGGCCGCCTCATCGCGCGCGACGGCCGTGTGATCAGGCAGCCGACCTAGGCCCGCGTCATTGTGCCGGCTCGACCGGTGCCTGTGAGCGCGGCGGCTCGGCGCGCGACACCGTCGCGGCCTCGATCCAGCGCGTCACGGCCGACAACTGTCCGCCGGACTCGCGATAGGCCTGCAGCTGATAGTCGGCCGAGCTGCCGAACTGCATGATGATGCGGCAGTGCTCGACCTCGGCGAGACATCCCAGAGCCTCCGCATGCGGTGCGACATCCGCGATCATGCGGTTGAGGATCTCCTGGCCCGTCACGGGACCGTCCTCGGTCACGAACAGACAGTCGGTGCCATAGCGCTGCGCCCGCCACTTGTTCTCGACCGCGATCGCGCGCTCGACATTGCCGACGCTCTCCGCAAGATCGGGATTGAGATAGAGGTAGCGTGCCAAAGCACGATAGAGCGAGGCAATCGCCACGGCGTCATCCACCGACGTGCAGACGTCGGGCGCACGCAACTCCAAGGTCGGATGCCGCAGCGACGGCCGCATCGCCCACCAGACATGACTCTCGTCCGGCATCACGCCGGACTTCGTCAGCGCCGCGACATAGCGATCATATTGCTGCTTCGAGGTGAAAAGCTCGGGCAGGCCGCTGCGCGGCAGCTCGTCATAGGCGGCGAGCCGATAGCCCTTCAGGCCCGTCTCGCGCGAATTCCAGAACGGCGAGGACGCAGACAGCGCGACGAACACCGGGATGTGAGGGAGCATCGCCCGCATCACCGCGAAGCGCAGGTCTGGGTCCGGCAACTGGACATGCACGTGCATGCCGCACAGCATGTTGCGCTGGCCGACGATGCGGAGGTCCTCCATCATCTCCGCGTAGCGCGGCTTGGGACTCGGCTGTGAGCTGCGCCACGTCGCGGTCGGATGCGTGGAGCAGGCCAGGATCGTCAGGCCATACTGACTCGCCACGCCGGCAACCTCGCGCCGCAGGAATTTCAGCTCCTCGCGCGCATCGCCGACATCGACATGCACGTTGGTGGCGACCTCGAGCTGCGCCTGCAGCATCTCGCGCATGGCCTGTCCGCCGGTCGACCAGTTGGCGGCCTCGAACAGATCGTCCGGCGTGCGGATCGCGACATCGCGCGTCTGCGCATCGACGAGAAAGTACTCCTCCTCGATGCCGAACGAATATTCCGTGACTTCCTCGCTGCCGGTGGCCGAGCGGATCACCAGACGACGTTCGTCATCGCTCAGGCCGAGCCGCAGCTTCTCCAAGATGCGTGGATCCAATCCCATGTGATCAATCCTGTCAGACGTCAAATGCCGTGAGTCTGAAGCCATGCCTCGAGCAGGGCCGCCTGCCACAGCCGCGAATGTCCCTTGGGGCTCATCTCGGTTTCGGGGTTTTGCAACATGTGGTCGATAAGGTCGCGCTGGTAGAGACCGCGTGCGCGCGCCTTCTCGTCGTTGAGCACGTCGCGGACATAGTCGAGAAACGGGCCGCGCAGATAGCGCAGCGACGGCACCGGAAAGTATCCCTTGGGACGGTCGATCACCTCCGCCGGCACGCAGCGGCGGGCCGCCTCCTTGAGAATGTGCTTGCCGCCGTTCTTCACCTTCAGCTCGGCGGGCATGCGCGCGGCGAGCTCCACCACGTCGTGATCGAGGAACGGCACGCGGGCCTCCAGCCCGAACGCCATCGTCATGTTGTCGACCCGCTTCACCGGGTCGTCGACCAGCATGATCTCGGTGTCGATCTGCAGCACCTTGTCCACCGCCGAGGCGCCAGCGTGAGCTGCGAAGAAGCGCTCCACGAATGCCAGGCTCTCGTCGTCTTCGCCGAGCAACTCCGGCGCCAGCAGCCGCTGCAGATCCGAATGCGTCCAGTCGAAATAGGCATTTTGATATTGCTGAACGGGATCGTTGGCCGAGAGAAAGCCCGGATACCAGCTGTACCCGCCGAACACCTCGTCCGCACCCTGCCCGCTCTGCACCACCTTGACACGCTTGGCGACCTCGGACGACAGGAGATAGAATGCGACCGCGTCGTGGCTGACCATCGGCTCGGACATGGCGGCGATGGCATGGGGCAAGGCGTCGAGCGCGCAGGTGCCGCCTATCCTGATCTGCTCGTGGTTGGTGCCGAACGTCCGTGCAATGATGTCGGAGTAGTGGAATTCATCGCCGGCGTGCTTGCCCACAGCGTCAAAGCCGATCGAGAAGGTGCGGATGTCCTCGTGGCCCAGCTTGGACAGCAGCGCGACCAGCAGCGACGAATCCAGCCCGCCCGACAACAGCACACCGACGGGCACGTCGGCGACGCGGCGACGGTCCACCGCCGATGTCATCGCGTCCAGCAATGCATCCGACCATTCTTCCTGACTCATGGCACGATCGGTGGAGCGCGACGCGCCGACGCTGAACTGCCAGTACCTTTCGCGGCGCTGCGTTCCATCGGGCTCGATCGTCAGCAACGTCGCCGGCTCGAGCTTCTTCACGCCATTGAGGATCGTACGCGGCGCCGGAACGGCGGCGTGAAAACTGAAGAAATGATGCAGCGCCGTTCGGTCGATCGAGGTGTCGACATCACCACCGGCGAGCAGCGCCGGCAGGGACGAGGCAAAGCGGAGGAAGCCCGGCCCCTCGGTGTAGTACAGCGGCTTGATGCCGAGACGGTCGCGCGCGATCACGACGCGTCCGCTGTCGCGCTCCCACAGCGCGAAGGCGAACATGCCCTTGAAGCGCTGAACGCAGGTCTTGCCCCAGGCATGATAGGCCTTGAGGATCACCTCGGTATCGCCGTCGGAGAAGAAGCGATAGCCCTTCGCCTGCAGCTCGGCGCGCAGCTCGCGGAAATTATAGATGCACCCATTGAACACGATGCCGAGGCCGAGCGCGGCATCGATCATCGGCTGCTGCGCGGCGGCTGATAGATCGAGAATGCTGAGACGACGGTGGCCCAGCGCGATTCCGCCCTGCACGTAGAGGCCAGCGGCGTCGGGACCGCGCGCCTGCATCGCATCGTTGACGCGGCCGAGCGCCGCGAGCGCGGGCTGTCCGGAAATCCTGACTTCACCACAAATGCCGCACATCGCGGATCATCCAGTTCCTGTTGTTCTTAGGTGCCGCCGACAACCCTCTGTCTTCGTTTGTGTTCCGCGGCGAAACCGGCAGAGTCTGCGTCAAATAGCGGAACGATTTCAGCGCGTCTGGACGCGCGCGCGACCAGCACGTGATCGGGCGGAACCTCGATCCAGTCCGGCTCCTTGTCAAAAGGCTCGGAGACGGCGATCACCTGATCCCCATCTTCCCGGTAGTAAAGCGAGTTGGCGCGATCATTCGCAGCGAAGCGAAATGCGTAGAGATCGTGGCCGTTCGACAGGGCGGACGTGAAGCGCAGGTGCTCACGCAGACCGTCCTCGTTGACCAACTGGCGGAGCGCGCGCAGCACGTTCGATGTCGCACCGATCGGGTCCTGATCGATGCCGGCGCCGACGATGGCGAGGAACACGGCTTCCGAATCGGTGGTGCCGAGCCGCGACGGATACAGCGCGTCCGGGATCATTGCCTCGACCTTGCGGCGAAGCCTGTTCCAGCTACCGACGAAGCCGTTGTGCATGAATAGCCAGCGGCCGCAGGCAAACGGATGGCAGTTCTGACGGGTCACGGCCGTGCCGGTCGCGGCGCGCACATGCGCGAAGAACAGATGTGAACGCAGGTGTCGGCAGAGATAGCGGAGGTTCTCATCGGACCACGCCGGGCGCGTCTCGCGATACAGGCCGGGCTCAGGATGATCCCCATACCAACCCAGACCGAAGCCATCGCCATTTGTGCCTGCGGTGGATTCCAGCGCGCGGATGCTCTGCGTCACCAGGGAATGTTCCGGCTCGGTCACATAGTGCTCGAAGGCGGTCGTCTCACCGCGGTACGCGATCCAGCGGCACATCCTGCCCCTCCGGTTCAATCAATGGGCTCGCGGCACGCCTGCGCGTGTCACGTTCTTTCGGAGCAGGCGGAAACGCGTCAAAGCACCACTGGTTCCCGCGCACTCAGTTACGCACGGGACGTCGGCCTGTGGGAGCGCAGATCAACGAGTCAGCGCGCAGAGGCAACCTTCGTCAGCTCCTGCCGTTCCCATCCGCACGTCCGAGGGTCGCCTCTACTGGCTCGCGCTTTCGCGGCGTTGCGACAGGTGTTCGATCGTTGCGCGTTGTGCGTAGAGCTCAGGTCCTCGCCAATCGCCATGGCGACACCGACCGTCTCGCTGCACGTTCCTCACAGATGAAGCGACATCGTCGCGCTCATGTTCACGCCTCGCCGCGCTCGCGCACCAGCCGGAGCCACGCCGCCGCGGCCGGCGAGAGATAGGCGCCACGACGCCAGGCCATCGCCAGCGTCCATTCGGTGCCGGGCTCGTCGAGCAGGACGAGACTGATCGGCACCTGCGTGCGCTGGGTCGCGATCATGCGCGGCAGAAAGGCAACCCCGAGACCGGCACCGGCGAGTTCGGCGATGAAATCGATCTGCGTGCTGCGCGCGGCCACGACCGGCTCGAAGCCGTTGCGGCGGCAGGCCTCGCGGAGGATACGGTTGAGCGCGAAGCCGGCCTCGAACAGCACGAACGGCGTGTCGCGCAGCTCGGCGAGCATGATCGTCTCGCGGCGGGCCAGCGGATGCTCGACGGAAACGAGCGCCATCAGCGGCTCGCGGCGCACGATCTGCGCGGCGAACTCATCGGCGATCGGCGGCAGCAGGCCGGCAAAATCGATGTCGCCTGCAGCCAGCAATTCGCTGAGCCGGTCGCTGCCGTGCTCCACCAGCCGGATCTCGATCTCCGGATGAAGCTGGCGGTAGAGCGCGAACAATGGCGCGAACAGCGTGCTCGATCCGATCGGCGGCAGGCCGAGGCGCAGCACGCCGCGCTTCAGGCCGCGCAGCTCGGCGAGCTCCGCCTGCAGATCATCGCGCTCCGTCAGCAGCCGGATCGCACGGCGATAGACGATCTCGCCAGCCGCTGTCATGCGGCTCTTGTGGCCGAGCCGGTCCAAGAGCGGCAATCCGAGCTCGTCCTCAAGCTGCTTGACGGCCTTGCTCACGGTCGACTGGGTCGCAAACACCACCTTGGCGGCCTGGGAGAAGCCGCCTTGCCGGACGACCTCGACGAAGGTCCTGAGGGTACGGAGTTCCATAATCGCCCCTTAGTATTCCATTTTGGACTTATTATCATTCAATCAATTCGCTTTCTACATGCTGCGATGCGACATACCTTGAAGGCGCAATCACTTCTCGGACGCGTCGCATGATGCATCGCAACATTTCCATTGGGGTCCATCGCCTGCTCCGCCGCAACCGACTGGTGCAGATCGGCCTGCTCGGCCTGTTCTGGGCTGTCGGCGAGGCGCTGGCCCGGACGACCGGCCTGCCATTGCCCGGCGGCATCATCGGAATGGCACTCGCGCTCGCCCTGTTCCTGGCCGGCGGGCTGAAGGTCGCCAGCATGAAGCGCGGCGCGAACTGGATGCTCGCCGAGATGCTGCTGTTCTTCGTGCCGGCGGTGCTGGCGCTGCTCGACCATCGCGAACTGTTCGGCCTGCTTGGCCTGAAGATCTTTGCCTTGATCGTCGTCAGCACCACCGCCGTGATGTGCGTGACCGCGCTCACGATCGACCTCTGCTACCGTTGGACCGAGCGTCATGACCCTCGCCGCGCTGTGGCGTGAGCCGCTGATCCAGGCAGCTGTCTGGTCGCTCGCGACGATCCTGCTCTATGTGCTCGCCAAGCGCATGCACCGGCGCTGGCCGCGCTGGTGGCTGATGCCGCTCGCGGTGGCGCCAGCACTGCTGATGATCGCAGCGCTCGCGCTCAACGTCTCCTATCGCGACTACATCCGCGGCACGCATTGGCTGGTGGCGCTGCTCGGCCCGGCCACCGTCGCCTTCGCCGTGCCGATCTACGAGCAGCGGGCGCTGATCCGCCGCCGCTGGCCGCTGCTGCTGGCCGGCATGGTCGCGGGGAGCCTCACCGCGGTGGCGACCAGTTGGGCACTCGCCTATGTCCTCGGCATCGATGGCGAGCTGCGTCTGAGCCTGTTGCCGCGCTCGATCAGCACGCCGTTCGCGATGGAAGTCTCCGGCGAGATCGGCGGCATCCCCGATCTCACCGCCGTGTTCGTCGTGCTCACCGGCATCATCGGAGCCGCCGTCGGTGACCTCGTGCTCGCGCGGCTGCCGCTGCGCTCGACGCTGGCCAAGGGCGCGCTGTTCGGAGTCGGCGCGCACGGCGCGGGCACCGCGCGCGCCAACCAGATCGGTCGCGAGGAGGGCGCGGTCGCCGGCCTCGTGATGGTGCTGGTCGGGCTGATGAACGTGGCGCTGGCGCCGCTCATCATTCAGTTCATGCGGTAGCGCGCTCAGCCCCGTGCGAGCGAGGCGATCCAGTTGCTGATCTCTGTCTGCCGCATCCCGTCATTCGCCACGTCCTGGTCGAGCCCCAGCCGCCACAGAATGTCGCGCCGGGCACGGTCGTGGTGCAGGATCGCGAGATCGGCGGCGTAGCGCTCGAGCTCCGCCGGAGCGGCGAAGAAGCCCTCCTCGACCAGCGGCTGGCCGATGCGGCGGAGCACCCAGGCGACGTCCTGCAGGCTGAATTCGGGATGATACTGCACGCCCCAGAACCGGCCGCGGCCGCTGCGGATCTCCGCGGCCTGCACCTCGCTCATCGCGTTGCGTGCGGTGACCGTCGCATCCGGCGGCAGCCGGGTGACGATGTCGCTATGGATCGCCGGGGCATCGAACACGGCGCCCCGCGCCGCATGCATCGGATGATCGCGGCCCGCCTCCGTCAGCGCGATCTTGCGCGCGAAGCCGACCTCGCGGCCGGCCGGATTGAGCGACACCTCGCCGCCGGCCGCGACGCTGGCGAGCTGAAGTCCCCAGCATGAGCCGAACATCGGCACGCCCTGCGTGAAGACCGCGCGCACCAGCTCGATCTGACGCAGGGATTCCGGCTCGCGCTGATAGATATTGAGCGTCGATCCGGTGATGACGATGCCCTGATAGGCATCGATCGGCTGCGGCAGGCGCGCATCGGCATCGGCGGGCGTGGCGATGTCGATCGCCGCGTCCGGCGCGAGCGCGCGCAGCACGGCCGCGTAGCTCTCCGACGGCGTGGCGCCTGCGACCTCGGCCCAGCGGCGTCGGCCGTCCAGCGAGTTGCCTTCGAGCACGAGCAGTCTCAGCACTCGTCGATCCTCCGCCCGCCCGATCACGGATCCAACACGCCGCGCAGGAATCGCGCGCTCCGCTCGTGCACCTCCGGCCGGTTCAGGATCGTATGGACGTCGGCATCGATCACCATCACCTCCGCCTTCGCATCGTCCTTGAGCGCGGCGGCGCAGGAGCCGGTGACGGCGCGGTCCTTGTTCCAGGGATTGGCGGCCGAGAAATAGGGATCGCGCGCCGAAATCGCGTTCAGCACCGGCTCGGTCGGGCCGATGCCGAGCCCGGGCGCGGTGACGAAGTAGTTGTCCTCGCACGACCACGAATAGATCAGCCGCGCCGCCACGTCCTTGCCGGCGTAGCGGCCGACCGCCACCGCGCCCTCGCTGGTGCCCGCCAGCACGATCCGCAGCCGGTCGACCCAGCTCCAGTCGCGCGACGCCTTCAGCGCGTTCTCCAGCTCGGCCAGCCGCAAGGCGTGGACGTGCTCATAGGTCGCGACGTCGACCGGCGAGGTGTAGGTCAGCCGGTCGGGAATCGCGAGGCTGTCGGGCGCCACCGATGCCACTCCGAGCTCGTCGGCGAGCCAGGCCTGGAACTCCTTCACCGCCGGCGCGACGCCGCTCGACCCGTGCATCACGATCACGAGCGGCGCGATCCCGATCACGTCGGGCGCGTCCTCCGCACGGCCCTCCCAGCGCCGTCCGCCGGCGAGTGTCGCCGGCAACACCAGGTTGGCCCCGCTCCAGGTCAGCGCAAGATTGGCCGGCGACGGCTCCAGCACCGTACCCCTGGTGTCGCCGGGCTTGTCGGCCGCGAGGGCGGCGGTCGCGCAGAGAAAGGCGGCGGCCATCGGCAGGACACGCGCCACGAACATGATCGATCCGTCCTCCTGCGAGGCGAGCACAGCGAGCCTGGCGCGCACCGTTCGTTTCAATCACGGCATCGGGCTGCGGACAAGCAAGGTGCGACGGACGGTGCATGCAGGGCACCCATGCGGTGATGCGATCAGCAGGCGCGCAGCCGCCGGCGCTGGGCACGCGGCGTCTCCATCGACCGGACGTGATGGCGCGGCGTGGCCGCAGTGCAGACCATCGCATTGAGCGCGCCGTCCGGCACGGCGGCGGCCTCGCGCGCTCCTCCGCAACCGCTGACGGCGCGAAGCCGCGGCACAACCGGCGACATGTCCCGCAAGGCCTCCTGGCGTACGCTCACATCACTCCGGATCTCCACGGGAGAGAGCGCCAGCAGCGTCGCCCGCAAGCCGCGAAGGATGGCGGCCATTGCGCGCGACGGCTGCGCCCAGCGAAACGGCCGGGCCGAACGCTTGGCGCGGCCATCGGCGCGCTTGGCTCGCCCGGCTCCGCTGGCGCGACGGCCGCGCTGATTGGATGCTGATCCCTCGTCATCGACCTGCAACATCAGCCGGAACGGCTGTTCCGAGGGGCCGGCCGCGATCAACAACTTGCGCATGCGTCTCACCTTGATCTCGTCACGGCCAACCCGGCGGCCGCGTTCATCGACACCATGGCGCAAGCGCGGTGACCGCAAGCTGTTGCCCGATGTCAGCGACATGTCAGCTCCGCCGGCGGCATTGTCGCCGGATGGCGACGCGTCGCTCACAGTCTCCCTCCCAGCCGCGCCATCACCAGATCCAGCACGCCGGCGTCGTCGAACGCCGCCGCGGTCAGCGCCGCGCCGGCCGCGATCAGCTCGTCGTGACCGAGATTGGTGCGCATGCCGACGGTGGCGATGCCGGCCGCCGTCGCCGCCGCGATGCCGGCGCGGGAATCCTCGAAGGCGACCGACCGTTCCGGCACGACATCGATCGCGCGCAGGCCTTCCAGATAGGGCAGCGGGTGCGGCTTGCCGTGCGGCAGTTCGTCGCCGATGACCACGGCGCGAAACCGGTCCATCAGGCCGAGCCCGTGCAGGATCAGCTCGGCATTGGCCCGCGGCGCGTTGGTCACGGCCACCACTGGAATCGCCGCCGCCGCGGCCCGATCGAGCAGCGCCATCAGGCCCGGCAGCGGCTGCACCGCGCCGGCGGCGAGGCTGCGAAACACCTCCTCCTTCTGCGCCATGACCGCCGCGCGCCGCTCGGGCGGCTCATCGGGCAGAAATTGGGCGGAGATCGACAAATTGGATCGGCCGAGCAGTTCGCGTGCCGCCCGCGCGCGGTCGAACGCATGGCCATATGGCCCGAACACCGCGTTGAAGGCCTGCAGATGCAGCGCATCGGTATCAGCGAGCGTGCCGTCTATGTCGAACAGCAAAGCCCGCCCCCTTTTATTGATAACGCCTCGCATCAGCAAATTGACCTCAACTCATCCGGATGTTGACGCGATCTGATCCAACTCTCGACCAGACCAGCTGTCGTTATTCCTCAAACGGCGTGAAACCGCGACGGGGGAAATTGCGATGATCGGCCAGTTGAGCGCATTGCCTGTTTTGACATCGTCGAGGCTCGGAGCGGCCGCCGCGCTGGTCTCCGTCATCTGCATTGCCGCGCCCGGCGCCGCGCAGGCCGGCTCCGCCAACGGCGACATGGTCAACGGCCAGTACTGCAACGATCTCTGCAAGGCCTATATGGCCTGGTCCGACCGCATGCTGGCCGTCACCCAGCCGGCGTCCTATTCGCGGCCGCAGGTGCGGGTCGCGGTGCCGCAGAGCATGACGCCGAAGAAGATGGACAAGGCCGAGAAGCCGGACCGGATGGCGCAGCACGGACCGAAGCCGCATCGGCCGGCGAACCTGAACTCCTTTGCGCAGCTGCCCTCCGGCACCCAGGCCGCGCAGTCTTCGATGGAGCCGCCGCCGAGCGACCTCGCCGCGTCCGACGCGCCGGCGACAGGTCGGCTGTTCGCGTCCGACCCGCTGCCCCACTCCGCCATCGCCGACATGCGGCGCGCGACCGACGCCGCCGGCCTGCGGCTGGTGTCGATGACCGAGCCCGGCATGGCGCCCGTCACGGTCGGCGAGGCCGGCGGCAGCCCGCGCTCGAAGATGCCCTCGATGTGGATCATGCTTGCCGCAGCGGCGCTGCTGGCCTATTTCGGCCATGGCTGGCTCAAGCGCCGCAACGGCGCGTCGCATCACCTCAACTGAGACGGCAGGAACCGCGACGTCAGGTCGGCCGCGCAACGCCGCGGGAACCATTCCGGACAAATTGACCACCTGCCCTCGCCTGCGACCGGGGCTTCGGTTGAACTCGCAGCGCCGCGGCTCTATGCGTGGGCGATGAACATCGCCCTCACCGCCCCACCGCTGAGTTCCTGGCCGCGCCATCGCGCGGACCTCAAGCCCGCACCGTTCCTGCCGATGAGCCGCAAGGAGATGGACGCGCTCGGCTGGGACGCGTGCGACATCGTGCTGGTGACCGGCGACGCCTATGTCGACCATCCTTCCTTCGGCATGGCGATCATCGGCCGGCTGCTCGAGGCCCAGGGCTTTCGCGTCGGCATCATCTCGCAGCCCGACTGGCACTCCGCCGAGCCGTTCAAGGCGCTCGGTAGGCCGCGCGTGTTCTTCGGCGTCACCGGCGGCAACATGGACTCCATGGTCAACCGCTACACGGCCGACCGCCGCATCCGCAGCGACGACGCCTATACGCCCAATGGCGAAGGCGGCAGGCGGCCGGACCGCTGCACGCTGGTCTATGCGCAGCGCTGCCGCGAGGCGTTCAAGGACGTGCCCGTCGTGCTCGGCGGCATCGAGGCGTCGCTGCGCCGCATCGCGCATTACGACTACTGGTCCGACAAGGTTCGCCGCTCGGTGCTGGCCGACGCCAAGGCCGACATCCTGATCTACGGCAATGCCGAGCGTGCGGTGATCGAGGTCGCGCATCGGATCGCCGGCGGCGAAGCGCCGAAGGACATCCAGTCGGTGCGCGGCACCGCGCTGTTCCGGAAAGTGCCCGAAGGCTTTGTCGAGCTGCATGCCGACGATCTCGACTCCGCCGACGAAGGCGCTGCGCGCGAGAAGGGCGACGTCGTGGTCCGGCTGCCGTCCTGCGAGCAGGTCGAGGCGGACAAGGAAGCCTATGCCCGCGCCTCGCGCGTGCTGCACCGGGAGAGCAATCCGGGCAATGCGCGTCCCCTGGTGCAGCGTCATGGCGACCGCGACCTCTGGCTCAACCCGCCGCCGATCCCGCTGACCATGGCGGAGATGGACAGCGTCTACGATCTGCCCTATGCCCGCGCGCCGCATCCGTCCTATGGCGACGCCAAGATCCCGGCCTGGGACATGATCAAGTTCTCGGTGACGATCATGCGCGGCTGCTTCGGCGGCTGCACCTTCTGCTCGATCACCGAGCACGAGGGCCGCATCATCCAGAGCCGCTCGGAAGGCTCGATCCTGCAGGAGATCGAGCGCATCCGCGACAAGACGCCGGGCTTCACCGGCGTGATCTCCGACATCGGCGGCCCGACCGCCAACATGTACCGGATGGCGTGCAAGGACCCCAAGGTCGAGGCCGCGTGCCGCCGGCCGTCCTGCGTGTTTCCCGAGATCTGCCCGAACCTCAACACCTCGCATGACGACCTCATCCGGCTCTATCGCAAGGTGCGCGAGGTCAAGGGCGTCAAGCGCGTGATGGTCGCCTCCGGAGTGCGCTACGACCTCGCGGTCGAGAGCCCGGCCTACATCAAGGAGCTGGTCACGCATCACGTCGGCGGCTATCTCAAGATCGCGCCGGAGCATACCGAGCGCGGCCCGCTCGACAAGATGATGAAGCCGGGTATCGGCAGCTATGACCGCTTCAAGCAGATGTTCGACGCCGCCGCCAAGGAGGCCGGCAAGAAGTACTACCTGATCCCGTATTTCATCGCCGCCCATCCCGGCACCAGCGACGAGGACATGATGAACCTCGCGCTGTGGCTGAAGAAGAACCGCTACCGCGCCGATCAGGTCCAGACCTTCCTGCCGTCGCCGATGGCGACCGCAACGGCGATGTACCACACCGGCGTCAACCCGCTGCGCGGCGTGCGTCACGGCGGCAGTGACAAGGTCGAAGCCATCAAGGGCCTGCGGCAGCGAAGGCTGCACAAGGCATTCCTGCGCTATCACGACCCCGACAATTGGCCGGTGCTGCGCGATGCGCTCAGGGCGATGGGCCGTGCCGATCTGATCGGCTCGCGTCCCGAGCAATTGGTCCCCGCGCATCAGCCGCCCGGCACCGGCAAGGCCGCCACGACGCGGCGGCCGGTGCGCCCGGAGCAGAGACCGCAGCGTTTCACGACGAAGGGTGTGCGGATCAGGAAGTAGTCCGCGCTGGACGACCTCCGATCTCGGCGTCAAGAGCAAGCCCGCGCCCCACACTCCCCCATCGTCCCGGACGAGCGCGCATCGCGCGCGAAGATCCGGGATCCATAACCACAGGGAGACGTGTTGGGCACATCCTGAGCCACCAGCGTGCCTCACACATCCGCCGGTGGTGATGGGTCCGGCTCAAGGCCGGGACGACACTGAGTGTGTCGCATGGCCGTTCCACCTCACAGGCGTGATGAGCATCGCGAGCGCGACGTATCCGCGCCCACGCACCACATCCACTGCACGATTTCTCCAAACAGCCCACCGCAGCCCCGCGGCGCCATTCGCGCCCGGGTCATGCTGCCGACATCGCCCTCGAGAAACGAGAGGGCGCGGGGAAGACCGGACCTCGACTGAGGTCCGTGGCCCGCCTGCAGAAAAAAAATGCAGGCGGCAGGTACCACGGTTCAGCCGGACGACCCGGCCTTCCCCGCGCGCTGGTTTTAACGGCTGCTTCGCAATCTCCCTGGGGACCGGGCTGTCTTGCCCCCATCACCAGCGAGACGCGTCGCCGCATCATCAACCGGCTTGACCTCAGCATCGGGAGGCCAGGACCACGCGACTTGACCGTACGCACCAGGCCTGCTCGCCGGCTCCGCAAATGCAGAGCCCCAAGCCCGACACGTCCACCGCTTCCCGCTTGCTACGCTCCGTGACGATCGGCCGAAACGCCCCTCTTCATCGCGAGCGGGATGCCCGGAAACATCGTTCTGATTTGCCCGACGGTGCAAGCCGGGAAGCGTGCGACAAACTGGCTCGACGGGCAGTTTGCACATGCGGGGATGCGGGAAATGCCTGTCGGGCAGCGACGGCGCCAAGGCTTTAAGTCCAACAAGACAGTTTTCGCATACTGTCCCTGTAACAAAGGCATCTAAAAAGGGGCAGACTGTTTTAGTGGACCGGTCAACGCTACAACACTCTTGATCTCACTCGATGGAATATATGCTACTCTGTCATTTACATAGATAAGAAAGCCGCTCGATGACGAGCGCAATATCTTGGCATTTGCAAATACACGCTCTTTTGTCGCAACTTCGAAGACCTCAGTACTCTTCATTTGAAGAGTGCAAACCCACGCACCTATCAAAACAAAAAACAGCATCGCTGCCCAAGATGAAAAGAAGATGCCACTTGAGTTTACCGACCCAGCACTGACCAAATCATCATAGCTAAATGCGGCCATGTAGATCGAAATAGCTGCCACCCACACGATGGCCGACGGCAAGGTGACGCCGTAGATATGACCGGCCATCATGCCCAATGGCGCACTCAAGATTAAAAGAGCCGCAAAAACCTTACACCGATCCCTCTTTTCCTTAGTTGCGCCATCACGCTGGGGCCGGACTCCTGAATAACTCCAAATATCGTTGGCCCAAGAAGAAGAATCAGAACAATCACCAAACCGAAAGAATAGGCAATGTTGGTGATGTCCACAATTCCGATGAAATGAATGCCAATTGGCATAAAATAGCCGATGTTGAATAGCGATACGATTGCGATCGCAATCGCGGTGAAGATTGGCCAATGTTTCGAGATGCGTTCAAGCACCATCTTCCCCCATTCGCCGGATTTGCGCTACGCCGAACCATAACACGGCGCGACGCCGGTCCCATCGACAATCACACAAGATTCCGTAACAGGCGAACCTTGTATTGCAGGCCGTCATGCCACGGTCCTCAGACCCTCGACGACAACTGCTCAAGCTTACCTCAGCTATCATGTACACACGCCGGACCCACAGTTGCCGGATTGCCGCTCGCCGCCGTTCAGGCCGCGACGGCTAGTCTCAAGGAACTGCGATGACATTGTATATGGCAAAACGCCTTGCCGGCTCATGACCCGCTGGGCAGGAGCCGGCAAAGGCACCACCGTCGCCAACAGGCCTATGTCGTCTCCCGAGCTAGACCGCTTGCGGCTTATTCACCGTCTCGATGCGATCGAGAACCCTGCCAAGCTTTCGCTTGGCGATCTAGACATCATAACCCGTCTGCAGATTGAGCCAGAGCTCCGGCGTCGTAGCGAGCGCCTTGCGAGCGGGAGCGCGGTGTCGGCCGTGATGCCGGTCTGCTCGCTGGCGATCCGCTCGATGCGGGTTCGCGGCAGGCCGCAGACCTTGGCGACAGCACCGGCCGACATTTCGATCGGAATAAGGAATTCCTCGCGCAGAACCTCGCCAGGATGCGAGGCTTGAGCTTCTTGGTCATCGCCGCGGCCGATCTCGGCGACTTGAGATCGCTCCCGGCAGTCCCTGCTCCGGCGGAGGCGCCCACTGACCGGCCTTCGCTCGACTATGCATTGAATGCACCGATCGTCGTTCGGAAAAGGCGGCTTGCGCCGCCCGATCTCGGCGTGTAGACGGCGCCTGTCGCGAAAAGCGGTCGTTGCCTGCGGCCGAGTACAAGCCGTCCATCTGCCTTTCTGGCATGGACCGGCCCAGCGTCTCCCACACATCAATCGCCTGACGGATCGTCAGGCTCCAGCGAGCGGTCGCGCGTGTTTGCGCCATCGGCTCGCGTGGACCGGAGCGCGCCATGACCAGGGCTGTTGCCGTCATCTATCTCACCATCGTGCTCGATGCCGCCGGCATCGGGCTGATCTTTCCGATCCTGCCGGCGCTGCTGCACGACGTGACCCACACCGGCGACGTGGCGTTCCTTCTCGGCGTCATGACGGCGCTCTACGCCGCGATGCAGTTCATCTGCGCCCCGGTGCTGGGCTCGCTGAGCGATCGGCTCGGCCGGCGCCCGCTGCTGCTGGTCTCGCTGGCCGGCGCCATCGTCAACTACCTGTTCCTGGCCGCTGCGCCCGATCTCTGGATGCTCCTGCTCGGCCGCGCCATCGCCGGCGTCACCAGCGCCAACGTCTCGGTGGCCACGGCCTACATCACCGACGTCTCGCGCGAGGACGAGCGGGCCCGCCGCTTCGGCCTCCTCAATGCGATGTTCGGCATGGGATTCATCATCGGGCCCGTGCTCGGCGGCGCGCTCGGCGACCATTGGCTGCGGCTGCCGTTCGTCGTGGCGGCGACCTTGAACGGATGCAACGTCCTGCTGGCGTTGCTGATGCTGCCGGAATCGCGACCGCCGGACCCTGGCAAGATCGAGATCGCAGTTCTGAACCCGCTGCGGCCACTGCGCTGGGTGTTCGCCGTCAAGAGCCTGCTGCCGGTCGTTCTCCTCTTCTTCCTGTTCAGCGCGACCGGCGAGGCCTATGGCGTCTGCTGGGCGCTGTGGGGCGGCGACGCCTTCCACTGGAGCGGTCTTTGGATCGGCCTGTCGCTCGGCACCTTCGGGGTGTGCCAGATGCTGGCCCAAATATTCCTTCCCGGTCCGGCCGTGAGATTGCTGACCGAGCGCGGCGCCATCCTGACCGGAGTGACCTGTGTCTGCACGGCCCTCACCGCCATGGCGTTCGCCAACCAGAGCTGGATGGTGTTTGGCGCGATGCCGCTGTTCGCGCTCGGCGGCATGGGCATGCCGGCCCTGCAGTCGATCGCCACCCGGCAGGTGGACGCACATTTGCAGGGCCAGTTCCAGGGCGTGCTCGCCGCCACGGTCAGCCTCGCCTCGATCGTTGCGCCGCTCGGCTTCTCGAGCCTCTACTTCGCCGTCAGGGACGAATGGCCCGGGGCGATCTGGCTGTCGGTCGTCGCCATCTACGCGATCGCCATTCCCGTCGTCGTCACGCTGCGCCCGGCCAAGCCGGCGTCTGCGCCCTGATGCGTCGGAACCATCGCCGTCGCCGCCCGTTGGCCCGGATGCCTGAGATCGAACTCGCAAAGCCGCTCGTTCGAGCGATGCAGATCTATCGTCGCGTGGCCAGACACGATCTGGACCGGGGAGCGCGGCGCGCCCTGGCGCGGCATATCCGCGGACTGGCCGAACAAGGCGTGCATGATCCCGGCCGGCTGACCGTGTGCGGCCTCAGCTATCTGCGCAAGCTCGACCGACAACGCGGCTCCGACCAATCCTGATCTGCCGTGCCGGGACGCGGCGGGCGATCGGCCAGCTCGCCGCCCCGCGGTCACGGTGACAGTGCACGAAGCTTGAGATCCCCCTGCCCGCGGACACGCCAAGCCTCCGGTCCTCAAGCCGCCCGGAATCTTGGCGAGAGCGCCCGCTCACATCTCGAGCGTAACCAGGAACTCCTCGCGCAGAACCTCTCCGGGATGCATCGGCTCGAGCTTCTTGGTCAT
Source organism: Bradyrhizobium sp. SZCCHNRI1029 (assembly GCF_032487555.1). Lineage (NCBI taxonomy): Bacteria > Pseudomonadati > Pseudomonadota > Alphaproteobacteria > Hyphomicrobiales > Nitrobacteraceae > Bradyrhizobium > Bradyrhizobium sp. SZCCHNRI1029. Next base: position 574,567 of record NZ_JAUEUK010000005.1, on the reverse strand, counting down.
TACGGCAGCTCTTGAAGCTCGGAGCTAGCAGCTCGAGTCCCCACCGGCCCAGCGGTAGATACGGTCGCTCAGGGGGCCCGCTCCCATCGGGTTGCTGACCTTGATGGTCACGCGCGATCCGGAGCCGGATTTTTCGATGCGCGCTGAGACGAAGTAGTTCATCCGGACCCCATAGCTGCCTGCGACCAGGCGAAACTCCGCAAAGCCGCGGTCGCGGTGTAGCTCGCCTTCAGATTCGATCTGTCCCCCGCCCGGGTTGCCCGGATTGCCAAAGACCCGCACGGGCGGATAACAGCGCTTGCCGGTCTCGCTCAAGCGGCGGTAGATCTCCTCGTAACTTTCGGAAAAGCTTTTGCTGTCGGCAACGTCGCGCGAATTCAGGCCCTCCGGCGACATCGCACATCCACCGAGCAGCGCAATGGCAGCCCCCGTCAGCGCCGCACGCAAAGCGAACTTCATTTCCATGAACGATCCCCCAGCGCCCAACGATCGCCTCGCCCCCGAGTAATCACCGTCGTATTCGCGCTACCTGAAAGATACGCGAGTTCCCGTGAACCGTGCAATATGCGACGCGTCGAGACTTGGTGCTTTTGCCCCGGAGATGTCTTGACATGGCGGTCGAAGACCGAGGTTGAGGTCAACCCGCCTGCAGCGATCGTCGTCTATCGGTAGGAGCCGAACGCGAGGACCATCCGCATCGTTTGCGCGTGGGCGAAAATCAGCGGCGCACCAGTTGGCTCCGATGATGGGCCGGCATTCGGAACGATCGCCGCCAGCTTCCGTTGACTTCGATGCCTCGGATCGAACTTGCCAAGCCGCTCTCGCGAGCGATGCAGATCTATCGCCGCATGACCAGACACGATCTGGACCAGGGGACGCGGCGCGCGCTGGCGCGGCACATGCGCGGGATGACCGATCAGGGCGTGCATGATCCCGGCCGGCTGACCGTCTGCGGCTTGAGCTATTTGCGTCAACTCGACCGACAACGCGACCGCGAGCGATCCTGACCTGTCGCGTCGGACACATGGCGATCGATCGTGAGCGGACCGCACCTCCGATCCGCCCGATCGCTTGGCTACATCACGCCTTTCAGTTCAGGCGAGTGCGACGGAGATGGCCGGGGCAAGCCCGGCCATGACGACGATGAAATGGCGGGCATGACTTAGATCGACTACGCGATGGCCTTCTCGCGCCCAATCGATCCTCTGCTGGTAGCGACCGCCTCAGTTCGCGCTGATCGCGTGCAGATGCATCGCGAGCATCATCGGATCGTGGTGCGGCTCGGCGGAATAGGACGCATGGGCCGTTGCTTGGTCATGGTTCGCGCCGGCATCGGCGCCATTCAGCGCAGCAGCGTCGGCCTGGGCATTCGCCAGCACCTGCGCGGCGCCGGCGGCATCACCCAGCTTGGTGAGGCTGGCGGCCGTCTCGGCGGCCACCGCGGAGGCGATCGCGACGGCCTGCTGCGGCGTCTGCACCGGTGCGGCGACCCCGGCGGCGTGCGGGATCTGGGCGAGCAGGGCCTGCGTGTCGGGAGTCGAGATATTGTAGCCGAGCGTCTCCAGCACCACGAGATCGATCGGCGACAGCGTCTGCGACGTGGTCGGATTGTAGAATTCGTTCAAGGGATCGCGGGCGCCCTGGATGCCGGTGTTGAGGAAGTCGGCCGGGTCCGACATCTGGCCGTAATCGGCGATCTTGGTGAGCCCGCCGTCGAGCGAGAAATACGCGGGAGGCGCCGAGCTGATGCTGTTGTTGATCAGATGCTGCCCCGGCTTGGTGAAGTCGAACAGGTCGAAGATGTCGAGATTGCCCGGCGACGGCACCCGTCCCAGCGCATGCGACAGTTCGTGCAGCGCGACGCCGACCAGCGACTGCGTCGGGATGTCGGTGTTGAAGACGGCGAAGCCGTCCTCAGTCGTCGTGCTGTTTGGATCGATGAGCCCGAGCACCTTGGCCTGGGCGTTGGCGACGAACACCTGGGAATGGCCCTGCACTGCCCGCCCCGTCGGCAGGTTGTCGAACACCGTGTCGCCGGCCGCCGCGTGGTCCTGCAGATCGGTTCGGAGCTGCGCGTAGCTGGTGAGCACGCCATTGGAGACATTGGCGCCGGCCCCGCCGCCGGTGCCGGCGAAATCGATCGCGAGGTTGACCGTGGCCTGATCGGTGATCGCCGAGGACAGGATCGCCGCCGCCTGCTCGACGCCGGCGCGGAAGCTTTCGGGCGCGGCCGCGGCGGCGGCATCGAAGGTGAGGTTGAAGGTGAGCCCGCCGGTGTGAACCGAGACGGTCTCGGAGCCGTCGGCGTGTACCACCGGATCCGACACCGCGCCGGGCGGCAGCACGACAGGCGAGGCAGCCGCAGCCATATTGGTCGTCGTGTTCTTCGCCGCCGCGGCCGGATCGGGCATCATGAGACCATCTGAGCTCAGCCCGAGCTGGTCATGGGTCAGCGTGTTCATCAGACGGACTCCTTGATCATGGCCCCCCGCGTCTCCAGCTGCGAGGCGTTCGCAGGCTGCGACCATCATCGGCAAGTGAGTGAAAAGTCTGACGCTGCCGGACCCACTTCGGGGCAGCCGTGCCACGGTTTGGATGCGGCCGGGCGGGCCCGCCATGCTCCTGCCGCGCTGGTCTCGCGCGACGAATGACGGCAATCTGCGGCAGGCGTCCGCGACGGATGCAGCCAACATCATTCAGATCGAGAGCCTCCCATGAAGATGCGCCCGCTCGGCCGTTCCGGCCTCAACGTTCCGCCCCTTTGCTTCGGCTGCAACGTGTTCGGCTGGACGGTGGACGAGGCGGCCTCGTTCCGCCTGCTCGACAAGGTGCTGGAGTCCGGGATCAACTTCCTCGACACGGCGGACGTCTATTCGCGCTGGGTGCCCGGCCACAGCGGCGGCGAGTCCGAGACCATCATCGGCAAATGGATGAAGCTGCGCGGCAATCGCGATCGTGTCATCCTCGCCACCAAGGTCGGCATGGACATGGGCGACGGCAAGGTCGGGCTGAAGGCCGACTACATCGCGCGCGCGGTGGAGGACAGCCTGCGCCGGCTGCAGACCGACGTGATCGATCTCTATCAGTCGCACAAGGACGACGAGACGACGCCGCAGGAGGAGACGCTGGCGGCCTATGACAGGCTGATCAAGGCCGGCAAGGTGCGGGTCATCGGCGCCTCGAACTTCTCGGCGGAGCGGCTGCAGGCCGCGCTCGAGCTGTCGGCGAAGAGCGGCTTGCCGCGCTATGAGAGCCTGCAGCCGGAATACAGCCTCGCCGAGCGCGCATCCTACGAAGGCGCGCTGCAACGCGTCTGCGAGAACTACGGCGTCGGCGTCATCACCTTCTTCTCGCTGGCCGCCGGCTTCCTCACCGGCAAGTATCGCTCGGAGGCCGATTTCGGCAAGAGCCCGCGCGGACAGCGCGGCATCCCGAAATACATGAACGAGCGCGGCATGCGCATCCTCGCCGCGCTGGACGCGGTCGCAAGGGAGACCGGAGCGCAGCAGGCCTCGATCGCGCTGGCGTGGCTGCTGGCCAAGCCCTCGGTGACGGCGCCGATCGCCAGCGCCACCAGGCCCGAGCACGTCGACACGCTGGTGGCGGCGACGGAGCTCGCGCTGACCGCGGACCAGGTCGCGCGGCTCGACGCGGCGAGCGCGTGAGCGCCGGCGCGCGACGCCACCATTCAGCGCCAGGCGTGCGACGTTTCGACACGCACGCAGGACGGTCGTTCTCCACCGAACAGGGCCTGTGATGGAGGACTCGGCGCGCTCAGTGCCGGTCCTCGATCGCAACACCCGATCACGCTCCTGCACCGCATTTTCAGCACAGCGGTGAAGCGGGCCGGGCGACTTTGCAGCATCTCGCGGATCGCCACCTCACGGCCAAACTTCGGCCGGGATCGAACTGCTAAGTCCACTGTCAATTTAGAATGTATCGAGGAAGCGTTCGGTGAATCGTGTCGCGCGCGTAACTGTTGGCGCATTCGTATTTGCATGTGGTCTGTCATCCCTCGTGGCGCTGTCTGGCAGCGCCCGAGCGCAGCAATTGCCGCAGCGCCCGCCCACCGGCGGCGCCGTCGGTACGCTGCCGGACCGCGAGGCGCTGAACTCCGGCACCGTCACCGTGATCACCGCGCCGATCGGCGGGCCGATGTCGGTCATGGGCTCCGACATGGCCGCGGTGCTCGACGAGGGCGAGAGCCTGCGCGTGCTGCCGATCCTCGGCAGGGGCTCGGCGCAGAACCTCATCGACATCATCATGTTGAAGAACATCGACATGGGCTTCGTCACCACCGACGCGCTGGAATTCGTGAAGACGGAATACAACATTCCAGACATTGCCCAGCGCGTGCGCTACATCGCGCAGCTCTTCCACAACGACGTCCACATCGTCGCGCGGCGCGAGATCCGCTCGCTGGAGGATCTCAATGGACGGCGGGTGTTCGCCGAGCGCTCGATCGGCCTGCCGGCAGCGCGCACGATCTTCCGCCGGCTCGGCATTCGCGCCGACATCGACTCCCAGACCGATCCGACCGGCGGGCTGCAAAAGCTGATCGACGGCCAGGGCGACGCCTGGATCGCATCGGTGTCGAAGGACGCGCCGATCATCAAGGGCATCAAGAACGAGGGCGGCCGGCTGCATCTCTTGACGATCCCCTATGACCACGCGCTGCAGGACATCTATCTGCCGTCGTCATTCTCGTCCGAGGAATATCCGAACCTGGTGCCGCCGGGCACCAAGGTCGAGACCGTCGCCGCCTCGACCGTGCTGATGGTCTACAACTGGCCGGAGAACAGCGAGCGCTATCGCCGCACGGCGCGGTTCGTCGACGCGCTGTTCGGCAAGATCCAGGTGCTGCAATCGCCGCCGCGGCATCCGAAATGGCGCGACACCGTGCTGTCGGCGCCGGTGCAGGGCCTGGTCCGCTTCAAGGCGGCGCAGGAATGGCTCGATGGCGCCCGCGCGATGCAGTCGCCGGGCCAGGATGCCAACCCGGCCGAATTCCGCAAGTTTCTCGACGAGCGCAAGGCGCAGGCGAGGATGTCGCCGGACGAGGCCGCGCGACTCTACAGCGACTTCCTGAAGTGGCAGCGGAGCAGGGAGCCGCGCTGAGCGCCGAACCGCCGGAAGCGACGTCCCGGCATCAGGAGCGCGGCGGCAATCCCGCCTGATCGGCCGTGCGCCGGACGGCCGGCAATGTCGCATCCGCAGCGCCGCCTTGCGAAGGCGCGGCGCGCGCGAAGCTGAGCTCGACCGTGGTGCCGCCGCCCGGCGTCTCGCGCAGCGCGACGCCGCCCTGATGCGTCGCCATGACCTGCGAGACGATCGAAAGCCCGAGCCCCATGCCTTCGCCGCGGGTGTGGCCGCGCTCGAACGGCCGCAGCAGGCGTTCGGGCTGATCGGATTGCAGGCCGGGCCCCGAATCGATCACGCGCAGGCGCGCCGCGGCGTCGACCTCGACGAGGATCGGACCGCCCGCGCCGGCATGCGCGACCGCATTCCTGATCAGGTTGGAGAGCGCGACCGCGATCGCCGGCTCCGAGCCGCGGATCCGGACCGGCGCATCGCAGCCGGCGAAGCCGATCTCGAGCCCGGCCTGCAGCGCCATCGGCACGTGCTCGGCGGTGACGCGCCGCGCCAACGCGACCAGGTCGATCTCGCCCAGCTCGTCCGGCTCCAGCGAAATCCGCGCCAGTTGCAGCAGCATGGTGACGATCGACGACAGCTTCTGGTTCTCGCCGACCAGTTTGGCGCGCAGGCCGGCATCCGGCACCGCCTCCAGCATGGTGCGGGCGTTGGTCAGCGGGGTCCGCAGCTCGTGGGCGGCATTGGACAGGAAGTTGCGCTGCGCCTCGGCGGCGTGGTCGATGCGCGACAAGGCGCGGTTGAAGGCGGTGACCAGCGGCAGCAATTCGGCCGGCGCGTCCCGCTCGGGCAGCCTTCGGCCGTCGGGCACGCCGTCGATCATCTCGGCCGCGCGTGCGACCGCACGCACCGGGCGGGCGATCAGCGTCGGCACGAACAACAGCGCCGCCAGCACGGTCGCGACCAGGACCAGGATGATCGGAAGCGCGACGATGGTCGCGTCGGTCAAGGTGCCCGTCATCAGCTGCGTCGACGTGTAGGCGACGCCGCCGGTCTCGATCAAGACCTCGCCGACCGGCGTATTGCGGACCGCCATCATCCGTTTCAGGCGCCGGGTCTCGCCGTCGATCGCATAGGCCAGGAAGCTGGTGCCGTTCTGCGACGACGGACCCTTGTGCGGTCGCCATTTCGGAATCGGCCCGTAGCTCACCTCGCCGCTCTTGTCGGAGACGACGTACCAGAACGTCGGGAAGTCCTGCATGATCGTGTCGAGCCGGGGCGTCTGCTTCACGAGCAATTGGCCGCCAGCATCGCGAGCCACGGCCTCCTTCAGCGCATCGGCAACGTCGGCCGCGCCCCACGTGCCGTCATCGTCGCCGCCGAAGCGGATCAGCAAGGCAGCGGCGCAGATCAGCATGATGGTGGTGACGACCGCAATCAGCGTCGCGGAGAGCAGCGTGATGGAGCGGCGGATACGGCTGAGCTTCTGCCACCTCACCTGCGTCACTCGCCGCTCAGGAGATAGCCGAGGCCGCGCACCGGCCTGATCGTCGCCCTGCAATTGGCTTCGCGCAGGCGGCGGCGCAGCCGCGACACATGGGCCTCGATTGCGTTCGACTGGATCTCGTCCTCGAAGCCGTAGGCAGCGGTCTCCAAGGTCTCGCGCAGCACCACCCGCCCGCTGCGGCGAACCAGCGCCTCGAGGATCGCCAGTTCGCGCCTGGGCACCACGATCGGCGCCTGGTCGACGCAGACCGCGCGATTGACGATGTCGAAGCCCAGATTGGCGATCGAGACCATCGCGCCGCGGTCGAGAAACAGCCGGCGCAGCACCGCCCTCGCCCGTGCCACCAGCTCGATCGGCTCGAACGGCTTGGCGACGTAGTCGTCCGCGCCCTCGTCGAGCGCACGCGCGATGTCGGCGGGGTCGTCGAGCGCCGTCAGCACCACGGTCGCGGGGCTCGGCTTCTGCTGCCGCAGGTCCGGCAATAACGCCAGCCCGTCGCCGTCCGGTAGTCCGCGGTCAATCACCACGAGCTCGAAATTGCGCACCGCGATCGCCGCCCGCGCCTCGTCGAGCGTCGTGACGATGTCCGACGAGCCGAACGCCGTCGCGAGTGCATCCCGCAGCCAGAGCCCGAGCTGGGGATCGTCCTCAACGACCAGAACGCGCACGCCATCCTCCCGCAACATCGACAATCGGCTGTTCCTATCATTACAGACGGATTACAATAGGATTACGTCGGAGGCATTGTGGTACCGTTGTTTTCTTCAGCGCCTAATCGAAGTCGAGCCGTTCTGCCAGGGCTGATCGAGCCTCCATCGCGATATCTCAGTTGCAAGCGGAACGACTTCTCGGCCGGCGCGATTGCAGTGGTATGACGTGCCATGCCGCGTTGATCCGATTTTCGACGTCAGCCTTTCGTAATCGTCTCGGCCTAGACTGGCATTCAAATACGCGCCGAGGATTCGCCCGCATGAAGCCTGCCGCATGATCGACCGGACACACCGGGCGATCAGCCATTCTTGTCGGCCGCGGCTGCCGATCGCGCGTCACATCCGTCGCCTCATCATTGATCAACATCGACATGTTCCATGGCTTTGCGTTCTCGACCGTCGCCGAACGGTCGGACTGTCATCCGGCGGCCTGGCGCCGTCCGTTCCTGCGTTGGCTCGACGGCATCGAGGCCGGCTGGGCCGTGCCGCTGCTGCTGGTGTGCTTCGTGGCCGTGTGGACGGCCTATCTCTCGATCGCCTACGCCGGCGCCGGCCTGCATCCCGACGTGATCGAGACCTGGACATTCGGACGGCAGTTCGCCTGGGGCTACGACAAGCATCCGCCGCTGATGGGCTGGATCGCCGGTGCCTGGACCGCCGTCTTCCCTCTTTCCGACTGGTCGTTCCACCTGATGGCGATGACCAATGCGGCGCTGGCGCTGTGGTTCGTCGACCTGATTTCGCGCCGCTTCGTCGTCGGGGACAAGCGGGTGATCGTGCTGCTGCTGCTGATGCTGACGCCAGCCTATCAGTTTCACGCCCAGCGCTTCAACGCGAACTCGGTGCAATTGGCGACGTGGCCGCTCGCCACCTACTGCTTCCTGCGCGCGTTCGAAACGCGAACGCTGCCCTGGGCGGCCGCCGCCGGCCTGACGGCCGCGCTCGCGCTGCTCGGCAAGTACTACTCGATCTTTCTGGTGGTGAGCTTCGCATTCGCCGCCATGGCGCATCCGCAGCGACGCGCCTATTTCACCTCGGCGTCGCCATGGATCTCCACGGCCGCAGGCCTCGCCGCGCTGTCGATGCATCTCGACTGGCTCGTCGGACATGACGCGGCGCCCATCCAGCACGCGCTGATGCACGCGCGCTCCACCCTGGCGACATCGTCGCGGGATGCCCTGTTCTTCGTGCTGGGGCTCGCGGCCGCGATGGCCGTTCCGGCTGCCACCTGGCTGATCGTCGCCGGCGCCAGGATCAGGTCTTTCACCACGGAGATGGCCGCGCTGAACGGCGGCCTCCGGCTGTTGTCCTATATCGCCATCGGCACGGTCGGCCTGCCCGTCATCAACGCGCTGATCATGGGCACCGACCTGCCGTCGCTATGGGCGCTGCAGGGGCTGTTCCTGTTCGTCGTGGTGATCGTCTGCGGCGCAAGCTATCCGATCGCGCGCTTCCACACCGTCAACATCGCGGTGCTGACGGTCGGGATCGCCGTCCTGGCTGCGATCGTCGCGGCGCCGCTCCACGCCTTCTACCGCAACAGGCACGGCTATGAGGAAGGTCGCACCTTCTACCAGCAGACCGCGCGGGAAGCGACGCGCCAATGGCGGGAGTTGACGGGGAAGCCGCTCGAGCATGTCGGCGGCACCGAGAGTCTCGCGCTCGCAACCGCCTTCTACAGCGCTGATCATCCCGCTTACGGTCTGCCCGTCTCGATCCACGAGACCGGTGCGGACTCTGGCAGCGAAGGCTGGATTTCGTTGTGCTTCCGTGACCAGGCGGATTGCATCGGCGCCGCGGAAGCGGTGGCCGCCCGATCCGGCACCTACGTCAAGCGCGAGTTCGCGGTGCAGGCGCGGCTGCTCGGCTGGACAGGATGCACACGAACGGTGGTGGCATTCCTGGTGACACGGCGGAAGGAACCATAGGGTTGAGGCAACGCCGCACGCGGCAGCCTCGTCAGCGGATCCGAACATTCGGATCAAGGACGAGGTCCCGCGTCGGCGGGACCTTGCGCTCGGGCGGCGGTCTCAGTCGTTGTCCCAGGATCCGTCGGAATAGCCGTCCCGGTAGCCGGACAAATAGCCGTCGCCATAGTTGCCGTATTCCGCGTCGTACTCATAGACGCGGTGACGACGATAGACGACCCGCGGCGGCGGATAGTCGTCGTAGCTGTAGACATAGGTGGGCGCGGAACGGGCGGTTGCCGCCGAACCGATCAGGGCTCCGATCGCCAGACCTCCGACGACGCCGGCGGCGACCGCCGCTCCGCGATTCCCGCCAGCGTTGGCCGGCGTGGCGATCGTGCCTGCGATGGTCGAGGCCATGATCATGAGCGCGCAAATTCGTTTCATTGGGTTCTCCTTGCGATCGGCTCGGCCGTCGCTGCGGGAGACTCGTGTCTGCGGCTTACCGCATCATTACAGACGGCGGATGGCAGATGCACAACGAGCATGTGAGCGCGAGCACCGCCGCGAGCTCCATCATGGCAGGCCGTTCGGACGTGTGGGGCTGGGACACAAACCGAACGGCCTGCTCACTGGACTCCGACGACGTTCGAAGCCATGCGGCGCCAGATCATGATGGAAGGTGCCGCAGGTGGGACGGAGCCGACCTGATCAGGCCGGGCTTTCGGGTCTGCGGCGGCGCTCCAATGTCCTTCCGATCGAACGCCACATCGAGAGACGGCGAGCAATGCTCATCATGACACGCTGTCGATGGCAAACCGATGTGACCTCGATCAAGGACGCGTTGAAGCTAGCGTCACGGCCTTACCGCAGGATTACAGTACGACGCGGATGATCCGGGCATCTCACCAGTGCATGGCCGGGAAAAATTCCAAGGGCGGCCATGCTGATGGCCTCCGTGCTGAACACAGCGCGCGCGAGCAGCGGGGCCCGATGTGATGGAAGACAACGGGCCCGACAGCGCGCTGATGTGCTTCACGGACGAGCCGTTCCGACGGCGAAACGGCGATGTAGTTCCGTATGAGCGGCGGCGATTTCAGAGCGTCCGGTGCGCGAGCTCACCGCGGCGTCGGAGATATCGCGCCCGCCTCATGCCCGCCCAGGAAACTCCGCAGTTCCGCCGGCGTGCGCGTGACGCGACGAGCGTTGCGCAGATCGCTCAGTTTCTTTCCCGTGCGACGCGAAGCGAAATCAGCAGGCATCGCGCTGGAATTGTTGTGCGGCTCCGCCGCCATCTGCTAGGGAGTGCGGCATCGCGCGATCAGCCGGTTGGGAGAGTGGGTGTCTCTGACACGCGAACGAATCGAAGGGCTCGCGCCTGATCAGGCCTCGCTCGCCGCAGCGCTGAAGCTCGTGAAGCCTGCCAACTGGCCAATGCTGGCCGCGAGCAGCGATGCCGAGGTGCTGTGGGGCGAATGCCAGGGCTCCGGCGCGACGCCGTATCGCGTGGTCGCCGCGGCCGACGGCAGCGGCTACAAATGCACCTGCCCGAGCCGCAAGTTTCCCTGCAAGCACGTGCTGGCGGTGCTGTGGCAGCGGGTCGACAAGCCCGAGCGGTTCGAGACCACCAGCCCGCCGCAATGGGTCGAGGATTGGAGCGCGCGGCGGCGCGGCGCGAGCGGCCGCGCACCGGGCAAGCCCAAGCCGGAGGGCGACGATGCGGGCGCGCCACCGTCGCTCGATGCTGCCCTGGCAGAGGCCGCGACGATTGCTCCCGCCGACCCAAAGGCTGCCGCGCGCGCCGAGGCGCAGCGCGAGCGGATCAGGGCCGAGCGCGAGGCGGCGATCCTCGCCGGACTCGACGAGCTGGAGCGCTGGATCGCGGATCAGCTCAACCAGGGGCTTGCCGATTTCGCCGCCCGCGCCGCGTCCGCCGCGCGCACGCTGTCGACGCGACTGGTCGACGCCAAGGCCGGCGGCCTCGCTGCGCGGCTCGACCAGCTCTCATCCGAACTGTTTCGCGTCGGAGAGGATCGCCGCGCCGATCTCGCCATCGAGCAGCTCGGCATCATGTCCCTGATCGCCTCGGCCTACCGGCATCAGGACCGGCTGCCGGCACCGCTGCGCGAGGATGTCCGACGCGCGGTCGGCTGGTCGCTGCGCCGCGAGGAGCTGCTGGCGGACGCCACGGCCCCGCGCGCGAGCAGCGTGTGGATCGTTGCCGCCAACCTGTCCGAAGTGCAGCCGGACAAGCTGCGCAGGCTGGAGACGTGGCTCGTCAACACGGGCGATGACCCCGGCCAGCCACGCGCCGCGGTGCTGATCGATTTCGTGCCGGTGTCCGGCGGCGGCGCCGGATTTCCGTTCGCGCCGGGGGAGATCATCGACGGCGAGGTCGTGTTCTATCCGTCGGCCGCGCCGTTGCGCGGGCTGCTGGCGAGCCGCAAGACGGCGGCGACCGCGACCTGGCCGCGGCCATTGCCGGGGCTCGCCCCAGCGCTGCAGGACTACACGGCGCGGCTCGCCGCGCTGCCGTGGCTCGATCGCTGGCCGCTGCTGCTCGCGGGCGTCACGCTTCACACCGCGGGAAAGGGTGCGCTCGTCATCGCCGACGAGGCCGGAGCTGCGATCGCGGTGGAGCGCGGCCAGTTCGACCAACTGACGCCGCTGCTCGGCCTCGACGACCTGTCGCTGCTGTGTCTGTGGGACGGCCGCATTGCGCAGGTGCTGGCCGCCGAAACGGCGCTCGGCCGCTGGCATCACGAGGGCTGACGATGGCGAGCGCGATCGATCCCCAGAGCCATGCCCGCCTGCGCCAATCCTTCCTGCTTGGCCTGGCGCGGCAGCCCTTGACGACGCCGCCGGCGCTGGCCGAACTGTTGCCACACGGACGCGAGCCTGCGCTGCCACTCCTTGCACTGGCCGCGCAATGGCAGCGCTTCGCCGGCGGGACGGCGCCTGTCGCCGATCCCGTCCCGGATGCCGCCCTGCGGCTGCACCAGGACGCGCGGCCCATCCTGCCCGAGGCGGCGCGGCGCGCGCTCAAGGCATTGGCGCGCAGCGTCGAGAAGTCGCTGGCGTCGAGCGCCTTGCCGCTCGCGCTGCGCCGTATCCAGGCCGCCGGCTGCCGGCTGCATCCGTTCGATCTGCCGGATTTCGTGCCGCACATCAAGGCCAATGCCGAGGACCGGGGCCTCGCCGAGCGCGCTTATCTGGCGCTGATCGCCTCCGACGCCGATGACGATGCCACCAAGGGCCTGTTCTTCAAACGCATCACCATGGAGAACTGGACCACCTTCCCGAAGACGCAGCGCCGCGCCTTCGTGGCGGAGCAGCGCCGCAACAATCCCGCCGACGGCCGCGCGCTGATCGAATCGGTCTGGAAGAGCGAGCCCGCGCCGGTCCGCGCTGCGCTGCTCGATGCACTGATGGTCGGCCTCGGCTCCGATGACCAGCCGTTTCTGGAAAGCCTGAGCGCCGATCGCGCCGACAGCGTCAAGCAGCTCGCCGCACAGCTCCTGACCCGGATCGCCGAACGCACCGAGCACGGCGCCCGGCTGACCGAGGCCGCGCGGTGCTTCCAGCGCGCGGGTTCGTTGCTGGCCAAGATCGGCCTCTGCGCGGCGTCGACAGTGACCTTCAAGCTGCCGGCCGACGGCCTGAAATGGCAGGAGGCCGAGGCGTTGCGCGAGCGGCTGTTCGGCGGGCTGCGGCTCACCGCGCTCGCCACGGCGGTCGGCGCGCCGCCCGAGGCGCTGATCGCTTCACTGCCGCCGTCCGAGCACCGCGTGCTCACGCTGCTGATGGATGCCGCCGCGGCCGAGGGCGATGACGACACCGTGCTGCGCATCATCGGCGCGCGCCTCTGCGGCGGTGACGCACTGCACGGATATGCGCTGATGTCCTTGGCGGCGAAGGCCCGCCAGCCGCTCGCGCCGCAGGTCGCCGAACGCGTGCTCGCATCGCCGGCCTGGCAGAAGGCGATTCAGGACCTCGCCGACGCGACGACGCCGGCGGCGCAGAAGGACGACGGCCGGCTGGTGCTCATGGCTGCGCTGATGCCGCGCGCGACGATGCCCGCCTTCGTCGCCACGCTCACCCCGCTGCCCCCCGCGACCGCGCGCGCGGCCAAGGATTTCGCCGACCTCGTTCTCGCGTTGCCGACGTAACGCACCATCAAACAGTCCGGAGCACGCCCATGACAAACGCTGATGCGAGCCCAAGCGACGGCCAGTTGCGCCGCTCCGCGGAAGCATTGCATGCCCACGAGCTCGAGGCGCTGGCGCAGGAGGACACGCGGGCGCGGCCGGCGCAATGGCGGCTGTCGCCGCAGGCGGTCGTGACCTATCTGATGGGCGGCCGCACCAAATCGGGTGTCGAGATCACGCCGAAATATATCGGCAACCGCCGGCTGATCGAGACCGCGGTGGCGACGCTCGCGACCGACCGCGCGCTGTTGATCCTCGGCGTGCCCGGCACGGCGAAGTCGTGGGTCTCCGAACATCTCGCCGCCGCGATCTCCGGCTCGTCCGAGCTGATCGTGCAATGCACGGCCGGCACCGACGAGAACCAGATCCGCTACGGCTGGAACTACGCGCTGCTGCTCGCCAAGGGCCCCTCGCGCGAGGCCATGGTGGCGACGCCCTTGATGCGCGCGATGGAAGCAGGGCGGATCGTACGCTTCGAGGAGCTGACCCGCATGCCGTCGGACGTGCAGGACACGCTGATCACGGTGCTGTCGGAGAAGCTGATGCCGATCGCGGAGATCAACGACGCCGTTCACGCCCGGCGCGGCTTCAACATGATCGCGACGGCGAATGCGCGCGACAAGGGCGTCAACGAATTGTCCTCGGCGCTGAAGCGGCGCTTCAACGTCGTGGTGCTGCCGCTGCCGGCCGACCTCGATGAGGAGGTGAAGATCGTCACCAAGCGCGTCGGCGAAATCGGCGGCGGTCTCGAGCTGCCGAAGATCGCGCCGGCCGACCAGGAGATCATGCGCATCGTCACGGTGTTCCGCGAGCTGCGCGACGGCCAGACGCTCGACGGCCGGCTCAAGCTGAAGTCGCCGTCGGGCTCGCTGTCGACGGCGGAAGCCATCGCGGTGACCATCGGCGCCTGGGCGGAAGCCGGCCATTTCGGCTCCGGCGTGATCGATGCGCAGAGCATGGCGGCGAACCTCGTCGGCGCCATCGTCAAGGATCCGGTGCAGGACAAGGTCGTGCTGCAGGAATATCTCGAAACGGTGGTGCGCGAGCGCAAGCCGTGGGCCGATCTGTACGGCGCGATCCGCGACGTGATCTGACATGGCCGCGCCGCAGCCCGATCGCCTGCATCTGCTCGGCATCCGGCATCACGGGCCGGGATCGGCGCGCGCCGTGCTATCAGCGCTCGACGCGGCCGATCCGGCCGTGGTGCTGATCGAAGGGCCGCCGGATGCCGATGAGCTGATCGCGTTCGCCGGCTTGCCGTCGATGGTGCCGCCGATCGCGCTGCTGGTCCACGCCCAGGACGATGCCGCCAATGCGAGCTTCTTTCCGTTCGCGCTGTTCTCGCCCGAATGGCAGGCGATCCGCTGGGCGCTGGCGAGGGGACGGCCGGTCCGCTTCATCGACCTGCCGGCGTCCTACCGCCTCGCCGAACGGGCCAAGCCGAAGCAGCCGGAGGGCAATGAAAGCGAGGCCGCGCCGGAGGACGCCGATGCGCCTGCGCCAGATGAGCCGGACACGGTCGATCCTGAGCTGGCGCAGATCCGGCGCGATCCGCTGGCCTATCTCGCCACCCTTGCCGGCTATGACGACAGCGAGTCCTGGTGGAATGCGATCGTCGAACAGGGGGCGCATGGGCCGGAGATCTTTGCCGCGCTGGAAGCCGCGATCGCGGCGTTGCGCGAGAAGATCGATCCGCTGCCCTACCAGCCTGCCGATGAAGCCCAGCGCGAGCTGCGCCGCGAAGCGCATATGCGCTTGGAAATCGCGGCGGCGCTCGGCGAGCAGGACGGGGCCGTCGCCGTCATCTGCGGCGCCTGGCACGTGCCGGCGCTGCGGCGGAAAGTGGCGCTGAAGGACGATCGCGCGCTGCTGAAGGGGCTGCCGCAGGTCAAGGTCACCGCCACCTGGGTGCCGTGGACGGAGACGCGCCTCGCCGCCGCGTCCGGCTATGGCGCCGGCGTAATTTCGCCGGGCTGGTACGCGCATCTGTGGCAGGGACTGCAGCACGGCCAGGCCGCCGCGCTCGACGCCACCGGCTTCACGACCCGCTGGCAGGCCCGTGTCGCGGAGCTGCTGCGGCGGAACGGGCGGCCGGCATCGACGGCATCTGTCATCGAGGCGTCCCGGCTCGCGATCACGCTGGCCGCGTTGCGCGACGTCGCTTTGCCGGGATTGGCCGAGATGCGCGAGGCGAGCCTTGCGACGCTCTGCGAGGGCGAGACGGCGCCGTTCCGCCTGATCGAGCAGCAGCTCATCATCGGGCAACGTGTCGGCGAGATCGACGACAGCGTGCCGCAGATGCCGCTCGCCGCCGATCTCGCGCGCTGGCAGCGCAAGCTGAAGCTGAAGCCCGAGGCGCTCGACACCGACATCGCGCTCGACCTGCGCAGCGAGGCCGGGCTTGCCAAGTCGCAGCTCCTGCACCGGCTGGGCCTGATCCAGGTGCCGTGGGGACGGTTGCAGGGATCGGGACAGAGCCGCGGCACCTTTCGCGAGAACTGGCGCCTGCGCTGGGAGCCGGAATTCTCAGTGCGTCTCGTCGAGGCGCTGGTGCACGGCACCACCGTCGCGCAGGCTGCGGACAATGCCGCCGTCACCAACGCACAGGCGGCGACCTCGTTGAACACCGTCGCGGCCATCGTGCGCGGCTGTCTCGAAGCGGGTCTGAGCGAGGCGGCCGAGACGACGATCGCGCTGCTGCAGCAGCGCTCGGCCGCGACAAGCGATGTTGCCGATCTCACCGAGGCCGTGCCGCCGCTCGCCGAAATCCTGCGCTACGGCACCGCACGGGCGCTGCCGACCGAGGCGCTGCGCCTGCTGGTGACCAGCCTCGTCGAGGCGATCTGTGCCGGCCTCGTCTATGCCTGCCGCAGCCTGCAGGCCGACGTCGCCGCCGATCTCCGCGGCAGGCTGGCGCGGCTCGACGTCGCGATCGGACTGATCGAGGATCGCGGCCTGCGCGACGGCTGGAGCCGCGCGCTGTTGCACGTCGCCGCCGATGCGGCGGCGCATCCGCTGTTGAAGGGCCTGGCGAACCGCGTGCTGTACGATCAGGGCATCGTGTCACCGGAGCAGACCGCGCTGGCACTGTCGCGCGCGCTGTCCCACAGCGTGCCGACGCTGGAGGCCGGCGACTGGCTCGACGGGTTTCTCGGCCGGAGCGGCCAGGTGCTGCTGCACGACCAGATGCTGCGCCGGATCATCGACGGCTGGCTGGCTGCGATCGACGACGAGGCGTTCAACAACCTGCTGCCGGTGATGCGCCGTGCCTTCGCGAGCTTCGACCGCAACGAGCGGCGGCGCCTGCTGGACGAACTGGCCAGGCAGCGGCCGCTGGCCGTCGGCTCCACCTCCGACGCCAGCCCGCTGCTGCCGCCCGCGCCGCTGCCGGCCACCGCCGCCGGCTTCGACGCGGCCCTGCCCTTGCTGCTGACCATCCTCGGCGCCGACCGGCCGATCAAGGAGGCCAATCGATGAGCGACGACGCTGATGCCGAGCGCAACCGCCGCTGGCGCCTCGTGCTTGGCGGCGACGACCAGGCCGGCCTGTCCGATCGCGATCGGCGCCTCGATGCGGCACTGGCCGGACTCTATGACGCCGGCTCCGGCGGCAAGCGCGGCGGCGGCCGACGCGGCGGTCTCGGCGGCTCGGCGCCGCGCGTCGCGAGCTGGCTCGGCGACATCAGGGAGTTCTTTCCGGCACCGGTCGTGCAGGTGATCCAGAAGGACGCGTTCGAGCGGCTCGGCCTGAAGGAGATGCTGCTGCAGCCTGAGTTTCTCGCAGCCCTCGAAGCCGACGTGCATCTCGTCGCCGACCTCATGGCGCTGCGCTCGGTGATGCCGGAGAAGACCAAGTCGACGGCGCGCCAAGTCGTCGCCAAGGTCGTCAAGGAGCTGATGGAAAAGCTCGATGCCCGCACCACCGAGACGATCCGCGGTGCGGTCGACCGCCGCCGCCGCACCCGCCGACCGCGCGCCGGCGACATCGACTGGCCGCGCACGATCGGCAAGAACCTGCGCCACTGGCAGGCCGAGCATCGCACCATCGTGCCGGAGACGTTGATCGGGCACGCGCGCGCCGCGCGCCGGACCAATCTGGAGGAGGTGATCCTGTGCGTCGACCAGTCGGGCTCGATGGGCACCTCCGTCGTCTACTCCTCGATCTTCGCCGCGGTGCTGGCCTCGATCCCGGCGATCGCGATGAAGCTCGTGGTGTTCGACACCAACATCATCGACCTCACCGAGGAGCTGGCCGATCCGGTCGAGGTGCTGTTCTCGGTGCAGCTCGGCGGCGGCACCGACATCAACCAGGCGCTGGCCTATTGCGAGCGCCTGGTGCGCGAGCCGGCGCGCACGCACATGGTGCTGATCAGCGACCTCATCGAGGGCGGCATCGCCGAGCAGATGCTGGCCCGCGCCAAGGCGCTGGTCTCGTCGGGCGTCAACCTGATCGTGCTGCTCGCGCTCAACGACGATGGCCGCCCGGCCTACGACGCCAAGCACGCCGCGATCCTGGCCGCGCTCGGCTGTCCGGTGTTCGCCTGCACGCCGCATCAGTTTCCGGAGTTGATGGCAACCGCGCTGAAGCGCCAGGACATCTGGTCGTGGGCCGCAGCACAGGACATCAAGCTGGTGCGGCCCGAGGACGGCGTACCGGGCGTGTGAATGAAGCGTCTCGTTCTGTCATGCATCCTGCTGCTCGGGCGCTACGCTGTTCTGCCGGTCGTCGCGCTGGCCGCCGGATTGCTGTTCATCTGGCTGATCGCGCTGGACGACTACACGAGAGTTGCGCTCATCACCGCCCCCATCATGTTCTGCGTGGTCGCGGCCGCCGTCGCGCTGGCGCTCGGAATTCTTTTCGTGCCGGCCCGGCGCGAGCGGAGCAACGTCCTGGACGAAGCAATGGCGCCCGCGCTCTGGCGGATCTGGCAGGAGCTCGATCCAGCCTTCGCCAAGCCGGCGCGCACGCTGCGGTTCGACGCCGAGTTCAATGCGTCGATCAGCGAAGCGCGCGGCTATGCCGGCATCTTCCGCCAGCACGTCACGATGACCGTCGGACTGCCGCTGCTGATGATCCTCGACGAGCGGGCCATCCGCGCCACCATCGCCCACGAGGTTGCCCATGCCGAGCTGCGTCACATCACCGGGGCCGGCAATCTGTTCGACTTTCTGCGCGCCTGCGAGAACGTTCTGCATTATGCGAACCCCGATCGCACCATCACCGGCCGGATTGCAGCACGGCTGCTGCGTGCCGTGCTTGGATGGGTCAACAGGGAGTATCTCGCACTCTCACGTCAGAATGAGCTGGCCGCCGACCGGCGCGCGGCCGCGCTTTTGGGACCATCCGAGATGGCGCGATCGCTCGTGCTGATCGCCGGTGGCGTGGCGCGACTGCGCGAGCTGGTGTTCTCTCCCTTGGAGACCGACATGCTCGGCGCCATCAGCCTGCCGGCGACGCCGCTGCAGCGCATGTCGACCCATCTCGTCGACATCCGCGACCATGATGCGCTCACCGCTGCTGCGGCCAAGACGATCGAGGAGGAGTCCATGGAGGACCCGAACTCGACCCACCCGCCGCTCCGTGCGAGCCTTGCCAATCTCGGCTATGCCACGCTCCCCGCGGTCGATGCGATCGAGGCTCCGGCCATCGAGCGACTGCTCTCACCGCATGCCGCGCCCAACCTGTCGGCCGGGCTCGATGCCGAGTGGCGCAAATTGGCACAGATCCGGGTCCGTCTTGGAGGCTGATATTCAGCATGCCTGCCGGCGACGCCTGCCCCCGTGGAACTCGGCGCGCATCTATGCTAAGGTGCTGCCGTGCACGATCTCCGGGAGCCTTCGGTGCGACGCGCGCAGGTCAAGGTCGATGTCCAGGCCGACGAGCCGGACTGGGCACCTGCGCGACAGGACTTATGGCAGCGCATTGCCGCGCATGATTTCGAGCCGGATACGCCGTTCAACTTCACCCAGCGGTTGGCGCGCGACCATGGCTGGAGCCTCGATGAGGCCCGGGCCGCGATCGAGGCCTATCGCCGCTTCTGCTTTCTCGCGATGGTTTCGCCCACGCCGGTGACGCCCAGCGAGGTGGTTGACGAGGTCTGGCACCAGCATCTGATCTATTCGCGCGACTATTGGGTGATCTGGTGCGGCGAACGGCTCCAGGCCCCGCTGCATCATGATCCGACGCCCGGCGGACCGCAGGCGCAGATGACCTACCGCCGGCAATATGCCGAGACGCTGGCACTGCATGAACGCTTCTTCGGTCCGCCCAGCCCCGATCTGTGGCCTGCGACACACATCCGTTTCGCCGGCCCGCGCTATCACGTCACCGACCTCACCCATTGGCTCATTCTGCCCCGGCCACGCGCATGGCTGCGGCGGCTGTTCAGGAGATGAATATGGCGCTCAATCCGTTCGACTGGACGGCCGGCCCATTCCTACTCGTCTACATCGTTCTCGGCGCCATCATTTTCCTCAAGGCCTTCGCCCTACGCGGAACGATCGGCCCGGCCGCGGCCAAGCCCCAGCCGCCTTTAAACGAGCTCGAGCTGGCCTATCTCGCCGGCGGCGCGCCACGTTTCGGCGATACCGTGCTGCTCGGCTTCGCTGCGAACGGCGCAGCAACCTTCACCGCCCGCGATCACAAGATAACAGTGACTGATCAGACGTCGCTGGCGGCGCTGATGGACCGTCCGCCGCGGCTTGCATTCCGCCCGGAGATGACACGGCAGGAATTCCAGCAGGCGCTTGCGCCACTTACGGCGCGCATTCAGGCGCGGCTGGAGGCTCTCGGCTATGCACCGACCGACAGCCAGATGGTGGCATTCCGCAAGGCCGTGTTGCCATTCGTCGGCGCGCTCATCCTGTTCGGACTGATCAAGGTCCTCGTCGGCGCTTCGCGGCAACACGACGTAGGCTTTCTAATACTACTACTCGGTCTTACGGCGCTGGGCGCGGCGATGATCGCAAAGGCGCCCTCCCGCACATACGCCGGCAACGAGGTGCTGCGGAGCTATCAGGCGACGCATGCGCGCGCAGCCCGCGCCCCGCGCGAGCATGAATTGCTACTGGCCGTCGCACTGACCGGCGCGGCGGTGCTGTCCGGCACCGCCTACGCTTCGGTGCTGGCAACATCCAAGGCGCTGAGCAGCAGTGGCGGTGGTTGCGGCGGTGGCGGTTGCGGAGGTGGTGGTGGAGGCGGCTGCGGCGGTTGCAGCTGACAATCAATCGCTCTTCGCCGGTGTCACCGCCGTAGACTTTCCTGTTCGCATCCGACGCGGCATCATGCGCGTCATGAACGACGAAGCACGGCGCGGCATCGGCCATTCGACCAATCTCGTGGGACGTCCCTCGGAATGGCTGGCGAGCTGCGCCTTCAACGACAGCGCGGCGCCGCTGCACATCTGGGGCGTCACCGAGATGAACCCCAGCCTGTTCACGATGCTCGCGCAGGCGGAGCATCTCAACGAGGCCGGCCAGGCCTTCTCGGCCTACATGATGGCGATGTTCGGCCTCGATCCCGAGCAACGCGCCGCGACGTCCGGCGGCCAGCGGCGTTTCCGCTCGTCCTTCCTGCGGCTGATCCAGGGCTGGGGCTTCGACAGCAACGGCCCGGAAGGCGCCGTGCTCAAGGGCTGGGTCGAGAGCCGGTTCGGCCTCGGTCCGTCCTACCACAAGGAGATCATCGAACGCGTGGCAAGCCGGGCCTGGACGACCTATGTCCAGGAGAAGATGTCGAGCCGCTTCCACAACAATGCGATCTGGGTGCAGCTCGATCTGCTGTTCGAATTCTGCCAATGGGCGATCCGCCGCTTCGCCTTTCCAGGCGAGACGCATCTGACGCTGCATCGCGGCGTCAATTCGTTCGACGAGCATTGGATCGTGGCGCGAACAACGCGGCGCGAGGCGGTGGTCCGGCTCAACAACCTCGTCTCGTTCTCCTCCGACCGCGACACTGCGGGCTGCTTCGGCGACATGATCCTCACCGCGCGGATTCCCGTCAGCAAGATCGTGTTCTTCAACGGCCTGCTGTCGTCACATGCGCTGAAGGGCGAAGGCGAATACCTCGTGATCGGCGGCGACTACCGCGTGAGCGTCGACTATGTATGAGCGGATCGCAGCATGACCGCACCCGATGTCGAGGAACGCGCGCTCGCGGCCTATCTCGGCTTTGCCATCGGCGACGCGCTCGGCGCCACCGTCGAGTTCATGACCCGAGGCGAGATCGTCGCGCAATACGGCGTGCATCGCGACATCATCGGCGGCGGCTGGCTCAAGCTCAGGCCGGGGGAGGTCACCGACGACACCGAGATGTCGCTGGCGCTGGGACGCTCGCTGATCCGCAAGCGCGGCTTCGACGCGCGCGACGTCTGCGAGGAGTTTGCCGCCTGGCTCCGGACCGGGCCGGCCGATGTCGGCAACACCTGCCGCCGCGGCATCCGCCGCTACGTCATGCACGGCACGGTCGAAGGCGTCTACGCCGAAGGCGACGCCGGCAATGGCGCGGCGATGCGCGTGCTGCCGGTGGCGCTCGCGACGCTCGAGGCACCGGACAACGCCGAAACCTGGACGCTGGCGCAGGCACGCGCCACGCACCATCATCCGCTGTCGGACGGCGCCTGCATCGCGCTGGTGCGCATGACTCACGCCTTGCTGCTGGGGGAGGGCCAGGACGCCGTCCGCCGCGAAGCCGATGCTCTGATCGGCAAGCACCGCGCCTTCAGCTTCGTCCCCTATCCGGGGCGGAGCTCGGCCTTCGTCGTCGACACCATGCAGACCGTGCTGCACCACTATCTTGCCGCCAACTCGTTCACCGAATGCCTTGTGCAGACCGTCAACCAGGGCGGCGATGCCGACACGACGGGTGCGCTCGCGGGCATGCTGGCCGGCGCCACCTATGGGCTGGCGGCGATTCCTGCGCGCTGGCGCGACAGGCTCGACCGCGACGTGGCGGCGGACATTGAGGTGCAGGTGCCGCGGCTACTGGCGATTGCGCGCGCGATTCGGGCCTGATGTCTTGGAGCAATGGCATCCAGACGTCGCAAAGTGTGCCGGCCGTGGCGGATCGGCTCCGACCGATCGTCGTCTCAGCCACGGCCCTCAACCATTCTGCGCCAACATCTCGCGCAGCGCGTCCGTCAGCCGCGCGAGCTCCGTCTCCGAGCCGATGGTGATACGCAGATAGTCCGCGATCCGCGGGGCGGTGAAATGGCGGACGAGCACGGCGCGCTGGCGCAACGCTGCGGACAGCGCCTGGCCGGAATGGTCCGGATGCCGGGCGAAGACGAAATTGGCGCTGGACGGCAGCACCTCGAAGCCGAGACGAACCAGCGCGGCGGTGAGGTCCGCGCGGTTCTTCATGATGACCGAGCGCGCCTGCTGGAAATGGGCGTCGTCCTCGATCGAGGCGATCGCGCCGGCCTGGGCGGGGCGGCCGAGCGGGTAGGAGTTGAAGCTGTCCTTGACCCGCGTCAGGCCTTCGATCAGCGCGGCGTCGCCGATCGCGTAGCCGACGCGGAGTCCTGCGAGCGCGCGCGATTTCGACATCGTCTGCACCACCAGCAGGTTGGGATGCTCGGAGATCAAGGGGATCGCGGTCTCGGCGCCGAAATCGACATAGGCCTCGTCGATGACGACGGCCGCGTCGCTGCGGGCAGCAACCAGCAGTGCGATCTCGGCACGCGACAGCGCAATTCCGGTCGGTGCGTTCGGATTGGCGATGATCACCGGGCCGGGACGGCCGACATAATCGTCGATACGCACGCGCATCTCGGCATCGAGCGAAACGGTCGCGTAGTCGATTCCGAGCAGCCGGCAGTAGACCGGATAGAAGCTGTAGGTCACGTCAGGGAACAGAAGCGGCGCCGGCTGCTTCAGGAGCGCCGCGAAGGCATGCGCCAGCACCTCATCCGAACCGTTGCCGACGAACACCTGCTCGGGTGAGACCTTGTGATAGGCCGCGAGGGCCTCGCGCAGCCGCGTTGCCTGGGGATCGGGATAGAGGCGCAAGGTGTCGGCCGCGGCGGCCCGTATGGCCCCGATCGCCTTCGGCGAGGGCCCGAACGGACTCTCATTGGTGTTGAGCTTGACCAGGCCCGGGATCTGCGGCTGCTCGCCGGGCACATAGGGCGACAGCCGATGAACGAGCTCGGACCAGAAGCGACTCAAGATTGTTCTCCTGCGCACCCGAGATCCGCCGATCGACGCATCGATCGGAAGCGATGGACGTGCGAACTGAACGTGGTGTGGATCATCGGCAAATGGCGCGCCCGGAACGATTCGAACGTCCGACCCTCAGATTCGTAGTCTGATGCTCTATCCAGCTGAGCTACGGGCGCGTTTTTCGCATTTGGCAGGCTCCGGGCCAGGGGCCGGATCCCGGAAGGCCGGAGCGGCAAACGCCGGCAGGCCTCGCGAAGGGCCCCTGACTAACGGCTCGGAGACCGCTTGGCAAGGCTGGAGCGGGACATTTTGCGACCATTTTTCCGCAGACGCGCCGGCGCGGTTCGGCATGGCCGGAGCGGATGGGCTTCGTTCCGACACGCCAGGAGTTCCGCGCTCAACGCCTGCGGCGTCGCCCGGGGGAATGGCGGATGAGGCCGGTCGGGTTCAGGCGCTGGCGCGCTCGGTCCAGAAGGTCTGCAACTCGACAGGACGGTCAGGGATCGTGATTCGGAAGGTCGCCCCCAGGGTCCCTTCGACCAGTTGGATGTCGCCATCATGGGCCCGGACCAATTCGGCCGCAATCGCAAGGCCCAGCCCCGAGCCGCCCGGACGACCGGCACCGCGGAAGGCCTCGAACAGGTGCTCCCGCACCTTCGCCGGGACACCGGGACCCGTGTCCGAGACCTCCAGGATCGCCACCCCGCCTTCGCGGCGGCCGGTGATGCGGATCTGGCGCACGCCGGCGTCCGCCGCGAGGCTGTCCAGGGCCTGGGCGGCATTGCGCACCAGGTTGAGCAGCACGCGGAACAGCTGGTCGGGGTCGGCATCGATCTTCAGCCCGCGCTCGATCGCCGCGATCCAGGTGATCGATGCATCCGGCGACAGGCCGGCGGTCTCTCGCACCTCGGCGACGACGGGCTCGACCACCACCATGCGGCGGTCCGGCGCCGGCTCCTGGACCTTGCCGTAGGACAGCGTCGACTGGCAGAACGCGATGGCGCGCTCCAGCGAGCGCATCAGCTTCGGCGCGAAGCGCTGCACTCGCGGATCCGGCACGCTGGCGAGCTGGTCCGACAGCAGCTGCGACGAGGCCAAGAGGTTGCGCAGATCGTGGTTGATCTTGGACACGGCGAGGCCGAGCGCGGCGAGCCGGCTCTTCTGATGCAGCATCGAGACGAGGTCGCGCTGCATGTCGGCGAGCTCGCGCTCGGCGACGCCGATCTCGTCGGAACGCTGGCTCGGCACGATGATTCGCGCCACGCTCTCCGGATTTTCGTGGAAGCCGACGAGGCTCGCGGTGAGACGCCGCATCGGCCGCACGAACAGGAAATGCAGGGCGAGATAGACCAGCGCCGCGGTCAGCACCGCCAGCAGCAGCGAAACGCCGAGCAGGTTGCGCGAGAACCGGTACATCGCCTTGCGCAGCGGCTTCTCGTCGGTGACGACCTCGATGAACTGGGCTCGGCCGGGCGCCGGTCCGATCACCCGCATGGTGTGGTCGCCGGTCTCCGTCATCATCGTCAGCGAGTTCACGATCGACGACCACGCCGTCATGTCGCGCATGTCGAAGTCGTGGTCGATCGAGGCGGGCAGGTCGGCGCTCGCGAGCAGACGGCGCTGCTGGCCCATCTTGATGGCGACGCCGCGCGCGTTGATGGAGGTGAGGATCTGCCGCGCCAGCGAATCCGGCACCATGCCGGACGGTGCGGCGTCGAGCACCAGGGCAGCGGTATTTGCGGCCGCCAGGCGGTCGTTGAGCCGGTTGGTCCAGAAATTGGCGATCGCCGGCACGTAGATCAGCACCTCCGCGATCATCACCAGCGGAATGGTCAACAGCAGCAGCTTTCCAGACAAGCCGAGCCGCCGCGACCGTTTCGGTCGCAGGCGCTCCAGGATTGGCTGGTTGTCGCTCTCGGTCACGTATCGCCCTTGTAAGAGACACCCCACCCTTACGGGACCGCAAGATGGGACTGCACCGGAGTCCGGTCAAATTACGGATCGCTCATGTTCCGGTTTCCAAATCGTTCATAATGGAACCCGAAACTGCACGATCTCTGACGTCTTCAACCCCGCCGCGCCGAAGCCATTCTTGCCTTCGTCATGTGCGCAGGGTCTTGTGCGCAGGGACTTGCGTTCTCGTCCTGCCTCGTGTCGTTCGCGACGCTGACCCACGGCTGGTGACGAAGGTCTTGACGAGATCTCGGCGTCGTCGATCCCTGCACCGCCTATGACGTCTTGCCGCGATTGACGAAGGCAGGACGCTCCCTTATAAGCCGCGCCAACCGTCCGCGATGACCCGGCTCGCCCGGGAGCGGCTCGATTTCAGGGCCGGCAGCGGTCCATTTCGGGCCCGTAAACATCACCGGACATCAATCGACATTTCAAGCAGGCAAGTTGTCAACTGGCAAATTGCCCGTCAGCGGAGAACGACCCGTGAAGCGGACTTATCAACCCAGCAAACTGGTGCGCAAGCGCCGTCACGGCTTCCGCGCCCGTCTCGCCACCACCGGCGGCCGCAAGGTCCTTGCCGCGCGTCGCGCCCGGGGCCGCAAGCGTCTCAGCGCCTGAAGCCAGGGCGTCTGTCCCGGAGATTTCCATCATGGATCGGCTACGGCAGCGGGCGGACTTCCTCGCCGTTGCCGATGGCGTGCGGGCGAACAGCCCTGCCTTCGTCGTCCAGCGCCGGGAACGGCCGGACCGGGGCCCGGTCCGGATCGGCTTTACCGTCACCAAGAAGAATGGCACCGCCACGGAGCGTAATCGCATCCGTCGGCGGCTGCGCGAGCTTGTGAAACGGCTCGATCCCCTGTCGATGCGGCCGCACACTGACTACGTGCTGGTCGGCCGGCGGGATGCCCTGTCACGCGACTTCCAGACCATGCTCGCCGATCTCCAGGCGACGCTCCGCCGCCTCGACCGGCCGCAGGCCAAGCCGCAGCCGCGCAAGCCGTCGGATGCGGACAAGCCAAACGCTCCCGCACCGGACGCGCATTCCCGCAAACCGGATTGAACGACGAGACGATAAGAAAACGATGACCGACAATCGCAACACCATCCTCGCCGTCATTCTGTCCGGCCTCGTGCTGATCCTTTGGCAGGTCTTCTACAACGGACCGCAGATGGAGAAGCAGCGCGCGCAGGCCCAGATGCAGGCCGAGCTCGCCAAGAAGCAGGCGCCGGCAACGCAGCCTGACAGCGCCGCGCCGTCGGCCACCCCGCAGCCGGGCGCGGCCGCGACCGGCAGCCCGAGCGCGCCGGGCGGCGCCGTGACCAGCACCGGCGTGATGCCGCGCGACACCGCCATCGCCGCCACGCCGCGCGTCAAGATCGACACACCGCGGCTGACCGGCAGCATCTCACTCAAGGGCGCACGCATCGACGACCTGGCCTTCGTGCAGTACCGCGAGACGGTCGATCCGAAATCGCCGGCGATCGTGCTGTTCTCCCCGTCCAACACCGCCGAGCCCTATTACGCCGAGTTCGGCTGGGTGAACGCCGCCGGCGCCAAGGTGCAGGTGCCCGACCAGAACACCGTCTGGCAGCAGGACGGCTCGAATGCGCTGACGCCGTCGACCCCGGTGAAGCTGACCACCACCAACGGCGACGGCCTGACTTTCCAGCGCACCATCAGCGTCGACGATCACTATCTCTTCACCATCAAGGACGACGTCACCAACGCCGGCAACGCACCGGTGACGCTGTATCCCTACGGCCTGATCTCCCGCCACGGCACGCCGCACGTGTCGGGCTATTACATCCTGCACGAAGGCCTGATCGGCTATCTCGGCGAGAAGGGCCTGCAGGAGTTCACCTACAAGAAGATGGACGACGAGAAGGCGGCGAAGTTCGACGTCACCAATGGCTGGCTCGGCATCACCGACAAATATTGGGCGGCGGCGCTGTTGCCGATGACCGATGCGCGGCTGCAGGCAAACTATTCGTCGAAGCTGGTCGACAACCAGCATCGCTACCAGACCGACTATGTCGAGACCCCGCAGACAGTGCCGGCCGGCGGCTCGGCCAGCGTCTCCACCCGGCTGTTCGCCGGCGCCAAGGAGGCCGGCGTGGTCGGCATCAACTTCCCGATCGGCGGCCTCGGCGGCTACAATCAGAAGCTCGCGCTGAACCATTTCGATCTCCTGATCGACTGGGGCTGGTTCTACTTCCTGACCAAGCCGATGTTCCTGGCGCTCGACTTCTTCTTCCGCTTCTTCGGCAATTTCGGCGTCTCGATCCTGCTGGTGACGGTGCTGGTGAAGGCCCTGTTCTTCCCGCTCGCCAACAAGTCCTATGCCTCGATGGCCAAGATGAAGGCGATCCAGCCGCAGCTCCAGGCGCTGAAAGAACGCTATCCGGACGACCGGATGAAGCAGCAGCAGGAGATGATGGAGATCTACAAGAAGGAGAAGATCAACCCGGTCGCCGGCTGTCTCCCGGTCGTGCTGCAGATCCCGGTGTTCTTCTCGCTCTACAAGGTTCTCTTCGTCACGATCGAGATGCGGCACGCGCCGTTCATCAGCTGGATCAAGGATCTCTCGGCTCCGGATCCGACCAATCTGTTCACGCTGTTCGGCCTGATCCCGTTCGATCCGACGCAGCTGCCGCTGTTCGGCCATTACCTGGCGCTCGGCATCTGGCCGATCATCATGGGCATCACGATGTGGTTCCAGATGAAGCTGAACCCGACGCCGCCCGATCCGACCCAGGCGATGATCTTCAACTGGATGCCGCTGATCTTCACCTTCATGCTCGCGGGCTTCCCGGCCGGCCTCGTGATCTACTGGGCCTGGAACAACACGCTCTCGGTGCTGCAGCAGGGCTTCATCATGCGCCGCAATGGCGTGAAGGTGGAGCTGTTCGACAACATCCGCGGCACGTTCAAAAAAAAAGCGGCGTGACGAGTAAGGCGGCGTGAGCCGCTGAAGCAACCAACCATCTACCGTCATGGCCGGGCTTGTCCCGGCCATCCACGTTTTGATATCCCGCGCAATGGGCGTGGATGCCCGGGTCAAGCCCGGGCATGACGAAGAGCGAGGCCTTGTCATGACCACCAGCCACGACACCGACGAGCGCCTGATCGAAAAAGGCCGCAAGCTGTTCGCCCAATCGTGGCGCTTCACCCATGCATCTCCCTCGATCGAAAGCCTGCCGCCGATGGGGGCGATCGAGGTCGCCTTCGCCGGCCGCTCCAATGTCGGCAAGTCCAGCCTGATCAACGCGCTGACCGGCCAGAACGCGCTGGCGCGCACCTCGCATACGCCGGGCCGCACCCAGGAGCTGATCTTCTTCGAGGGGCCCGAGCATGCGCCGCTGCGGCTGGTCGACATGCCCGGCTATGGATATGCCGCCGCGGCGAAGACCAAGGTCGCGTCCTGGACCGAGCTGATCCACAAATTCCTGCTCGGCCGCGCCTCTCTCGCCCGCGTCTATGTGCTGATCGATGCCCGTCATGGGCTGAAGGAAGTCGATCAGGAGATCCTCAAGACGCTGGACCGGTCCGCCGTCAGCTATCAGCTCGTCTTGACCAAGGCCGACCAGATCAAGCCGGCTGAGCTCGCAAGCCGGATCGCCGAGACCGAGGCCGCGCTCGCCAAGCATCCGGCGGCGTTTCCTCACGTGCTGGCGACGTCGTCACGATCCGGCACCGGCATGCCGGAGCTGCGTGCCGCCATGGTGCGGCTGCTGGAAGAGCGCAGCACATGATGACGCCGTGGCGAATCCTGGTCGCAATGGCCGGGCTGATGGGCGCCGCCGGCGTCGCGCTGGCGGCCAAGGCCGCGCACGAGCCCGACGCAGCGCGGCTCGCGACCGCCTCCACCATGCTGCTGTTCCACGCCTGCGCCCTGCTCGGCACCATCGCGCTGGCAGAGCGCGGCGTGGTTCATCGGCGCATCGGCCTGGTCACGGCGATCGGCTTCGTGCTCGGCCCGGCCCTGTTCGCCAGCGACCTCCTGATGCGGCAGTTCACCGGCGACCGGCTGTTTCCGTTCGCGGCGCCGATCGGCGGTAGCTTGCAGATCGCGAGCTGGCTCGCACTCGCGGTCTGCGCGCTGTGGCCGCGGCGGGCGTGATCCGGCGCTTTGCGCCGCGGGCGGCAATCGGCTAGAACGCGGCGCGACGCCCCCGACAGCCGAGACCTCCCAGACATGACCGACGCGACCACCATCAGCCCGCTCGATCAGGCCCGCATCCTGTCCGAAGCGCTCCCGCACATGCAGGAGTACGACGACGAAACCATCGTCATCAAATATGGCGGCCACGCCATGGGCGACGAGGACACCGCAAAAGCGTTCGCGCGCGACATCGTGCTGCTGGAGCAGACCGCGATCAATCCGGTGGTGGTGCATGGCGGCGGCCCGCAGATCGCGACCATGCTCAAGCGCCTCGGCATCGTCTCCGAATTCGCCGCCGGCCTGCGCATCACGGACGCGGCGACGATCGAGATCGTCGAGATGGTGCTGGCCGGCTCGATCAACAAGCAGCTGGTCGGCTACATCAACGAGGCCGGCGGCAAGGCCGTCGGGCTGTGCGGCAAGGACGGCAACATGGTGCGCGCGGTCAAGGCGACCCGCACCATGGTCGATCCCGACAGTCACATCGAGAAGGTGGTCGATCTCGGCTTCGTCGGCGAGCCGGACAAGGTCGATCTGACGCTGCTGAATCAGCTGATCGGCTACGAGCTGATCCCGATCCTCGCACCGCTGGCGACCTCGAAGGAAGGCCAGACCTTCAACGTGAACGCCGATACGTTCGCCGGGGCCGTGGCCGGTGCGCTGAAGGCCAAGCGCCTCCTGCTGCTCACCGACGTGCCCGGCGTGCTCGACAAGTCGAAGAAGCTGATTCCGGAATTGTCGGTGAAGGACGCACGCAAGCTGATCGCCGACGGCACCATCTCCGGCGGCATGATCCCGAAGGTCGAGACCTGCATCTACGCACTCGAACAGGGCGTGCAGGGCGTCGTCATCCTGGACGGCAAGGTGCAGCATGCCGTGCTGCTCGAGCTGTTCACCAACCAGGGCACGGGCACGCTGATCCACAAGTGAGCAGCCACCACCATCTCTCGCCGTCATGGCCGGGCTTGTCCCGGCCATCCACGTTGTTCGGCGAGTTCGGAGCGAGAAACATGGATGCCCGGGTCAAGCCCGGGCATGACGATGGGGAGAGAGCGGGGCGTATCAAACCCTCCCGGACTCGCGCTCCGCTCAGCCTCACTGTGATCCTTCTGGCCTTGTTCGCCTCCCTCACCCCCGCCCGCGCCGACCTCAAGCTCTGCAACCGAATGAGCTACGTCGTCGAGGCCGCAATCGGCATCGACGAGAAGGCGGCAACCGCGACACGCGGATGGTTCCGGCTCGATCCGGCGACCTGCCGCGTGGTGCTGCAGGGGACGATGACCGCCGACCGCATTCTCCTGCATGCACGCGCGCTCAGCCTCTACGGCGCGTCGCCGCTCGCCGAGAACGGCAACGATCAGCTGTGCGTGGCGGCGGACAATTTCGTCATCGCCGCCGCCCGCCAGTGCCGCACCGGTCAGACGCCGGCGGCGTTCACGCAGGTGACGCCGAGCAAGGCCGACGACGGCACCCTGATCGCCTATCTCGCCGAGAGCGCAGAATATGACGACGAGCAGGCGCGGCTCGCCGGCATCCAGCGGCTGCTCGGCATCGCCGGCTATGACGCCTCGCCGATCGACGGCGTCGACGGGCCGAAGACGCAAGCCGCGCTCGCGGCGTTCCTGAAAAGCCGCGGGCTGTCATCCGACGTTGTGTCGCAGCCGAATTTCTTCGCGACCATGGTGGACGCGGTGCAGACGCCCTCACCCACCGGGCTGACCTGGTGCAACGACACCCCGCACAAGGTCATGGCGGCGGTCGGCACCGACGACGGCCGCACCGTGGTCAGCCGCGGCTGGTACCGCATCGATGCCGGCAAATGCCTGCATCCCGACATCACCGGGCAGCCGAAGAAGGTCTACAGCTTCGCCGAGGCGGTCGACGATGAGAACCGCACCATCAAACTGAAGAACAAGCCGCTGAACTGGGGCGGGCTGGTGCAACTCTGCACCCGCGAGAACAAGTTCGAGACATCAGAGCAGGGCGACTGCCCGAGCCGCGGCTTCACCGCCACCGGATTCACCGCCGTCGACATCACCCGCGGCGGCAAGACGCTGCGCTTCGCGTTGCCGTGAGGGGCATAGCGATGTTGCCCACGTTGCCACCACACCCACAGCTGTCATCCCGGCGAACGCCGGGATCCATAACCACCGGCCGAGGTTTGGGCCATCGGCATCAGCCATCATGCCGCAAGATAGCTTCCGCGGTATGGGTCCCGGCGTTCGCCGGGACGACAGCGGAATATGCCGCCCTAGCCGGGCATGATGACCGAAGGCAGGATGGACCGACGCCCACATGACAAAATCCCCTCGCGCCTTCGATCACGTCGACACCTGGGTGTTCGACCTCGACAACACGCTGTATCCGCATCACGTCAATCTGTGGCAGCAGGTCGATGCCAGGATCGGCGAGTTCGTCTCCAACTGGCTCAAGGTCGATGCGGAGGAGGCGCGCCGCATCCAGAAGGACTACTACCGCCGCTACGGCACCACGATGCGCGGCATGATGACCGAGCATGGCGTGCACGCCGACGACTTCCTCGCCTACGTGCACAAGATCGACCACTCGCCGCTGGAGCCGAACCCGGCGATGGGCGCGGCGATCGAGAAGCTGCCGGGGCGCAAGCTGATCCTGACCAACGGCTCGGTCGGCCACGTCGACGCGGTGCTGGCGCGGCTCGGCATTGCCGCGCATTTCCACGGCGTATTCGACATCATCGCCGCCGAGTTGACGCCGAAGCCGGCGCGCGAGACCTATGACAAATTCCTCAAGCTCCATGACGTCGATCCTGCCAGGGCCACGATGTTCGAGGATCTCGCCCGCAATCTCGTCGTCCCGCACGACCTCGGCATGACGACCGTGCTGGTAGTGCCCGACGGCACCAAGGAGGTGGTGCGCGAGGACTGGGAGCTGGCGGGGCGCGACGATCCGCATGTCGATCATGTCACGGACGATCTGACCGGGTTCTTGCAGCGGCTGGTGGGGTGAAACCCGCCACGCATTGAGCTGTCATTCCGGGACGATGCGAAGCATCGAACCCGGAATGACGGAGCATGATAAGCCGCACCTCCCGCGCGGACGGCCCCCGCCACCGATGCGTCCTTGACTCTCCGGGTCCAAATCCCGAAAAAGCCGCCCTGCCCACCATGCTCGTACACGGCCGTCCCCGGCTTTCTGCCCAGGGACCAAGCGAGGATCGACCGATGTCACTGTCCGCCCTGGAATCCACCATCAACAGCGCCTTCGATGCCCGTGATGGCGTCTCGACCACGACCAAGGGCGAGGTCCGCGACGCCGTGGAGAGCGCGCTCGAGCTGCTCGACAAGGGCGAGGCCCGGGTCGCTGAGCGCGGCACTGACGGCAAGTGGAGCGTCAACCAGTGGCTCAAGAAGGCCGTGCTGCTGTCGTTCCGCCTCAACGACATGAGCGTGATCCCCGGCGGCCCCGGCCAGGCGTCGTGGTGGGACAAGGTGCCGTCGAAGTTCGAGGGCTGGGGCGAGAACCGCTTTCGCGACGCCGGCTTCCGCGCCGTGCCCGGCGCGATCGTGCGCCGCTCGGCCTTCATCGCCAGGAACGTCGTGCTGATGCCGTCCTTCGTCAATCTCGGCGCCTATGTCGACGAGGCGACCATGGTCGACACCTGGTCGACGGTCGGCTCCTGCGCCCAGATCGGCAAGCGCGTGCACATCTCCGGCGGCGTCGGCATCGGCGGCGTGCTGGAGCCGCTGCAGGCCGGCCCCGTGATCATCGAGGATGACTGCTTCATCGGCGCGCGCTCGGAGGTTGCCGAGGGCGTGGTCGTCCGCAAGGGGGCGGTGCTGTCGATGGGCGTTTTCCTGGGCGCGTCGACCAAGATCGTCGACCGAGAGACGGGCGAGGTTTTCGTCGGCGAGGTGCCGGAATATGCCGTCGTGGTGCCGGGCGCGCTGCCGGGCAAGCCGATGAAGAACGGCCAGATCGGCCCGTCCACCGCCTGCGCCGTCATCGTCAAGCGCGTCGACGAGCGCACCCGCTCCAAGACCTCGATCAACGAGCTGTTGCGCGACTGATTGAACCGCGGCTGCGGCCGCAGCAACGAATCTCCGGGCCGGCCAAGCCATCGGTCCGGAGGACGTCCATGGACTGGACCTGGTTTCTGTTTCGCTTCCACGGCCGGATCAACCGCGCCAAGCTCTGGCTGTCGTTGCTGGTGGTGCTCTGCTGGATGGTCTTTGCCGCCGCGCTGGTGGCGGGCGCGAGCAGGCTGCTGGGCGGCCCGACGGCCTTCAGCTTCAATCTGACCGACATCTTCGCGGTCCTCGACCCGGACACCTTTCGCGGCCTGACCCGCGCCGATATCGTCCCCGCCACCTTCCACGTCATCCTCACCCCCGTGTTCGTCTGGGTGTTTGCCGCAGGCGCCATCAAGCGGCTGCATGACCGCGACAGGAGCGGCTGGTGGACGGTTCCGTTCTTCGTCGTGCCCGGGCTGGTCAACCAGTACGCGGAGCGCATTCCCGGGACGGTCATTCCAGCGATCGTGGGCGGCGCTGGTGCGCTGCTCTCGCTGTGGGCCTTCATCGAATTGTACTGCCTTGCCGGCGATCCCTGGACCAATCGCTTCGGGCCCAACCCGTTGCCGAAGGTCCGATCCAGCGAACGCTCCCGCCAGCCAAGACCGCCCGCGCCCGCCTGGAACCAGCACAAGGAGCTGGAGTTCACCCCGCACGTTGCGAGCCCGCCGCTAGGGGAAGCGGCAATCGGCAGCACTAGCCCGCCGGCAAAATAGCATGTTAAGCGAAAGGCATGACCGATGCCCTCGCCATCACCCGCGACCTGATCCGCTGCCCCTCCGTGACCCCGGCCGATGCCGGCGCGCTCGGCGTGCTCGAGGCCCTGCTGAAGGACGCGGGCTTTACCACGCATCGCGTGACGTTCTCCGAAGCAGGCACCGCCGACATCGACAACCTCTATGCCCGCATCGGCACCGAGGGGCCGCACATCACGTTCGCCGGCCACACCGATGTGGTGCCGCCCGGCGATGAAGCGGCGTGGAGCCTGCCGGCGTTCTCGGGCGAGGTGAAGGACGGCTACATCTATGGCCGTGGCGCCGTCGACATGAAGGGCGGCATCGCCTGCAGCGTCGCGGCTGCGCTCGACTATCTGCGCGATCACAGCGGACAGCCGAAGGGCTCGATCTCGTTCCTGATCACCGGCGACGAGGAGGACGTCTCGATCAACGGCACCATCAAGCTGTTGAAGTGGGCGGCCGAGCGCGGCGAGCGGTTCGACCATTGCGTGCTCGGCGAGCCGTCCAATCAAGAGGTCATGGGCGACTGCATCAAGATCG
Source organism: Bradyrhizobium sp. SZCCHNRI1029 (assembly GCF_032487555.1). Classification (NCBI taxonomy): domain Bacteria; kingdom Pseudomonadati; phylum Pseudomonadota; class Alphaproteobacteria; order Hyphomicrobiales; family Nitrobacteraceae; genus Bradyrhizobium; species Bradyrhizobium sp. SZCCHNRI1029. The sequence continues at coordinate 539,539 of NZ_JAUEUK010000005.1, read as the reverse complement.
GCCGCCGCGGCTCGCAGTCCGGCACCTTGATCGTCGAGGGCAAGCAGGGCCACGTCGCCTACCCGCACCGTGCCTCCAACCCGGTGCCGGACATCTCGCGCCTGATCGTGGCCTTGTCGGACGAACCGCTCGACAACGGCAGCGCGCAGTTCCAGCCGTCGAATCTCGAATTCACCACCGTCGATGTCGGCAACACCGCCAGCAACGTCATTCCCGGACTGGCGCGGGCGAAGTTCAACATCCGCTACAATGACTGCCATACGCAGGAGACGCTGCGCGCGCTGGTCGAGGAGCGGCTGACGAAGGCCTGCGGCAATCGCATCCGCGCCCGCATCGACTGGCTGCCGTCGAACTCCAACGTGTTCCTGACCAAGCCCGGACCGTTCACCGACCTCGCGGTTGCTGCGATCGAGAGCGTGACGCGCCGCAAGCCGGAGCTCTCGACCACCGGCGGCACGTCGGACGCGCGCTTCATCTCGAGCTATTGCCCGGTGATCGAGTTCGGCCTGGTCGGCCAGACCATGCACCAGATCGACGAGCGCGCCTCGGTCGCCGACATCGCCACCCTGACGAAGATCTATCGCGGCATTCTCGATCGCTACTTCGCGTGACCCCCTCTCTGCGCATCATTGCGAACGCAGCGAAGGAATCCAGGACGTCTCCGCGGCAGCGATATCGAGTGGAGCGGCCGCAATTAGTAGTCGACCTTCACGAGGTAAAGCCCTTCCGGCGGCGCGACGACGCCGCAGGCGGCGCGGTTGCGCGCGGCGAGCGCGGCGGCGAGATCATCGGCGGTCCAGCGACCCTGCCCGACCCACACCAGTGAGCCGACCATCGAGCGGACCTGGCTATGCAGATAGGAGCGGGCGGAGGTGAGGATGGTGATCGCATCGCCGTCCCTCACGACGTCGAGCTGATCCAGCGTCTTCTCCGGCGATTTCGCCTGGCATTCGGTATCGCGGAACGTCGTGAAGTCGTGCTTGCCGATCAGCCGCTGCGCGGCTGCATGCATTGCATCGGAATCGAGCCGCTGCGGCACCCGCCAGACGCGGCCGACCTCCAGCGCGAGGTTGGAGCGGCGATTGACGATCCGGTAACGGTAGTGCCGCCTGCGCGCGGAGAACCGCGCTTCGAAGGTGTCGGGCATGATCTCGGCGGCGAGCACCGCGACCGGGTTCGGCCGCAGATGCGCGTTGAGCGCGTCGCGCAGCTTGTCCGGGCGGAACTCCTTGGCGATGTCGCAATGCGCAACCTGGCCGGTAGCGTGGACGCCGGCGTCGGTGCGGCCTGAGCCGTGCACACGCGTGGGCACGCCGCAGGTCGCCTGCACCGCCGCTTCGAGCGCGCCCTGCACCGACGGCAAGGTCTCCTGCAGCTGCCAGCCGCAGAACGGCGCGCCGTCATATTCGATGGTGAGCTTGTAGCGGGGCATTCGGTCTATTGCTGCCGTCATCGCCCGCGCAGGCGGACGATCCAGTATTCGCCGACGTCTCGGCGCGACAATGCACGTCTCGGCGTACTGGATACCCCGCTTTCGCGGGGTATGACAGCGTTACGAAAAACGAGCACCGCGATTCAATGGGGTGCCGCGCAGGAAATCCGCGGCCTTCATCGGGCCCTTGCCGGCGCGCTGCAGCTCGGTGATGCGGATCGCGCCGTCGGCGCAGGCGATGGTGAGCTGCTCGTCGAGCACGGCGCCCGGCTCGCCCGCGCCGCTGGCGAGCGCGCAGCGCAGGAACTTCAAACGCACCGCCTCGCCATCGAGCGTGACCTCGCTCCAGGCGCCGGGAAATGGCGACAGGCCGTGGATGTGCCGCAGCACCGCATGCGCCGGCTTCGTCCAATCGATCCGCGCCTCCGCCTTCTCGATCTTGGCGGCGTAGGTGACGCCCTCCTCGGCCTGCTTCGTCAACGTCAGCCCGCCGCGCTCCAGCGCCGCCATCGCGCGCACCATCAGGTCGGCACCGATCCGCGAGAGGCGATCGTGCAGATCGGACGCCGTCATCGCGTCAGTGATGGGCAGACGCTCGGCCATCGCGACGTCGCCGGTGTCGAGACCGACATCCATCTTCATGACCATCACGCCGCTTTCAGCGTCCCCTGCCATGATGGCACGGTTGATCGGCGCGGCGCCGCGCCAGCGTGGCAGCAACGAGGCGTGGAGGTTGTAGCAGCCGAGTTTCGGTGCATCGAGAATCGCCTGCGGCAGGATCATGCCATAGGCGACGACAACGGCGGCATCGGCCTCATGGGCGCGGAACGCAGCCAGCGCGTCCTCGGTCTTCAGCGTCTTCGGCGTGAGCACGGGAATGCCGAGCCGGCGCGCCTCGGTCTCGATCGGCGTCGGCACCAGCGCCAGGCCGCGGCGGCCGCCGGGTTTGGGCGCGCGCGTATAGACCGCCGCGATCTCGTGGCCGTGGCCGGCGAGTTCGAGCAGGGTCGGCACGGCGAAATCCGGCGTGCCCATGAAGATCAGGCGAAGCGGCATCTGGTGGAAGATCCTGCATTGCCGAATCCTCCGCGTCATGGCCGGGCTTGTCCCGGTCATCCACGTCGAGCTGCCTGTAACGCGCGGCGCGACGTAGATGCCCGGGTCAAGCCCGGGCATGACGGAGGAGAGAGTTGATCGTTACTCGCTGGCGCGCTTGGCGGCCTTGGCGAACTTCTTCATCACGCGGTCGCGCTTGAGCTTCGACAGATAGTCGATGAACAGCACGCCGTTGAGATGGTCGATCTCGTGCTGGATGCAGGTGGCGTAGAGCCCCTCGGCATCCTCCTCGCGAACCAGCCCGTCGAGATCGGTGAAGCGCACGCGCACCCGCGCCGGCCGCTCGACCTCCTCGTAATATTCGGGGATCGACAGGCAGCCTTCCTCGTAGACCGACAGCTCGTCCGACTTGGCAACGATCTCCGGATTGATGAAGACGCGCGGCTCGCGCTTGCCTTCGCCGTTCGCGTCGGGCTTGGCCAGATCCATGGTGATGACGCGCAGCGGCTGCGCGACCTGAATCGCTGCGAGCCCGATGCCCGGCGCGTCGTACATGGTCTGAAACATGTCGTCGACCAGCTGCCGGATCTCCGGCGTGACCTTCTCGACCGGCTTGGACACCAGCCGCAACTGCCGGTCCGGCAGGATGATGATTTCTCTTAGGGACATGGCGCGCGATTTAAGCCGCGGAACCGGCGCGGTCAATGTGAGGGTGCGCGGTTAAGACTTCGCTAACCATGAATTTCAACGCCTCGTTAACCATGATTCTTAACCTGGCCTTAACCATAAATGTTCTCTCTTCGTTCGCGAGCTTGTGCGAATCGGATAGACGGGCGTGATGACCGCCGCCAGCCAGTCCCTCAATCCTGTCGTCATCATGATCGGCGACCTTCCGGTCCGCGCCAGCGATGCGCTGATCGGATTTGGCGTGCTGGTGGTGCTGCTGCTCGTGATGATCGTGGCGGCCGTGGTGCGTTCCGGCCGGCGCGGCGCCGAGCTCGCGGCCCAGCAGGCGATGCGCAGCGATGAGATCGAACATCGGTTCAGCGAGATGATCCGCGTCCAGAGCGAGGCCTCCGGCCGGGTCGACGCGATGGCGCAGCTGCTCGCCGGCCGGCAGGTTGATCTTGCCCGCAGCGTCAACGAGCGGCTCGATGCGGTGACTCATCGCGTCGGACAGTCGATGGAGCAGAGTACGCGCCACACCATGGATAGTCTGCGCGTGCTGCACGAGCGGCTCGGCATCATCGACAATGCCCACCGTGATCTCAGCGAGCTGACGACCCAGGTCACGACCCTGCGCGACGTCCTCGCCAACAAGCAGTCGCGCGGCGCGTTCGGCCAGGCGCGGATGGAGGCGATCGTGCAGGACGGACTGCCGAAGGGCAGCTACGCGTTCCAGTACACGCTCGCCAGCGGCAAGCGGCCGGACTGCGTCGTGTTCCTGCCCGACGCGCGACCGCTGTGCATCGACGCCAAGTTTCCGTTGGAAGCCGTGACCGCGCTGCATGATGCGGAGACGGACGAGGAGAAGCGCACCGCCGCACAGCGCCTGCGTACCGACGTGCTGCGTCACGTCAACGACATCGCGGAGAAATATCTGGTGGTCGGCGAGACGCAGGACACCGCGCTGATGTTCGTGCCGTCGGAATCGGTCTATGCCGAGATCCATGATGGCTTCGACGACGTCATCCAGAAAGCGTATCGCGCGCGCGTCGTGCTGGTGTCGCCGTCGCTGCTGATGCTCGCGATCCAGGTCATGCAGCAGATCATGAAGGACGCACGCATCCGCGACGCCGCCGACCAGATCCGCAACGAGGTGATCCATCTCGGGGACGATCTCGGCCGCCTGCGCGAGCGCGTGCTCAAGCTGCAGAAGCATTTCGGCGATGTCGGCGAGGACATCCGCCAGATCCTCATCTCGGCCGACAAGATCGAGAAGCGCGCCGCCCGCATCGAGGAGCTCGACTTCAGCAAACAGGACACGCCGGTGGAGTCGCCACGCATCGCGCCGGCTACGGGCACCGCGCCGGATTTGTTTCCGCTGGCGGGACGCGTGCAGGCGGGCGAGTGATTGGGCAGCTGCCCCTGTCGCAGCTTGAATTTTGCCAAGACTGTCATCGTCCGGCTCGCGGACGATGACAGCTGAGATGGGGAGCGTTTCTTGCGCCAATCTGCTACCACCCATCCATGACCGTACCTGAGGCTTCTTCCGACATCACCGCGACCGGCGCAAAGCCCGAGGCTGCGCCAAGAGCCCCCACCTGGCGCGAGAGCATGGCCGTCTATCTGCAGCCGCGCGTGCTCGTGGTGCTGTTCCTCGGATTTTCGTCGGGGCTGCCGCTGGCGCTGTCCGGCTCGACCTTGCAGATCTGGATGCGCGAGCTCGGCGTCGACCTCGGGACCATCGGGCTATTCGCGCTCGTCGGCACGCCCTACACGCTGAAATTCCTCTGGGCGCCGCTGGTCGACGCGCTGCACGTGCCGCTGCTGACGCGCGCCTTCGGGCGGCGACGCGGCTGGCTGGTGTTCGCGCAACTGCTGCTGATCGCCGCCATCCTGCTGCTGGCGTTGACCGATCCGGCGCACGCGCCGTTCATGGTGGCGCTGGCCGCGCTGCTGGTCGCCGCGATGTCGGCGACCCAGGACATCGTGGTCGACGCCTTCCGCGTCGAGAGCCTGCCGGAGAGTGAGCAGGCCGCGGGCATGGCGGCGTATGTCGCCGCCTACCGCATCGGCATGCTGGTCTCGACCGCCGGCGCACTGGTGGTGGTCAGTGCATTCGAGAACTCGGGGCTGACGCGTCCGTCGTCCTGGATGTGGGGCTATGTTGCGATGGCCGGACTGGTGCTGATCGGCACGATCACGGCCCTCGCGGCGACCGAGCCGGCCCAGTCGCAGCAGGCGGAGGCCGCGATGGGGGCGGACACCGCGCTCACCCGCGTGATGCATGCGGCTGCCGGGGCCTTCGTCGAGTTCCTCGGCCGACGTGATGCGCTCACGGCGCTCGCCTTCGTCGTGCTGTTCAAGTTCACTGACGCCTTCTCCGGCACGATGACCGCGCCGTTCGTGATCGATCTCGGTTTCAGCAAGGTCGACTACGCCGCGATCGTGAAAGGCGTCGGCCTCGCCGCCACGCTCGCCGGCGGCTTTGCCGGCGGCTTCGTCGCGCGGCGCTATTCGCTCGCCATCAGCCTGTGGATCGGCGGCATCGTGCAGGCGCTGGCCAACCTGTCGTTCTCATGGCTCGCCATCGTCGGCGTCAATCAGTGGGCGCTGGCGCTGGCGATCTCTGCGGAGAACCTCACCAGCGCGATCGGCACCGTGATCTTCGTCGCCTATCTCTCTGCGCTGTGCCAGAACCCGCTGCACACCGCGACCCAATATGCGCTGCTCACCGCGCTCGCCGCGGTTGGACGAACCTATCTGTCATCGGGCGCGGGCTATGTGGCGAAAGCGACCGGCTGGCCTGCATTCTTCGTCATCTGCGTGCTCGTCGCGATCCCGAGCCTCGTGCTGCTCGCTTGGCTGCAACGGCGTGGGCATTTCGATGATTTGGGGCCGGTGAAGTTGTAGCTGCCGCCTCACCGTCAACTGTCGTCACTCGCGAAGGCGGGTGACCCAGTATTCCAGAGACGTCAGCTATCCACCGAGGGGCCGCGGCGTACTGGATCGCCCGGTCGAGCCGGGCGATGACTGCAGAAGTCAGGAGGCGGCGCTCGCAGCGTCCCAAGTGTCACCGCTTCACCAAGCTCCACTTGGTCACGACCGCCTCGCTCATCTGCCCCGCATCCTGGGCGCAGGCGATCTCGTCGACCTTGACCGCGATCTGCTTGCCGAGCAGGCCCTTGAGCTGCGAGGCCTGCGCCGTGTTCGCGGTGACGAGCTGGAACGTCTCCGGTCCGGTCTCGAGATTGCACAACCCGCTCGGCGGCGGCAGGCGGCGCGGCTCGCTGGTGATCTGATAGGCGGCGGAGGGCTGGCCCGATTTGGCGCCTTTCAGCTTCAGCGCCGTCAGCTCGCCCGACAGCACGTCACCGGCATTGAGCGGACGCCCCGCCTTCTGCGGTGCCTCGCTTTGCTGCGCCAGCACCGACGGCGCCGAGAGTGCCGCCAGAATCGCGCCCAAAGCCAGCCGTTTGCCGAATCCGCGTTTCGTCATCAATTCACTTCCGTCTGTGCTTAGAACAAGGTCCGCTGCCGCATCGCGGCCGAGAGCGTGCCTTCGTCGAGATAGTCGAGCTCGCCGCCGACCGGCACGCCATGCGCCAGCCGCGTGACCTTGACGTTCGCCTCCTGCAGGAGGTCGGTGATGTAGTGCGCCGTCGTCTGGCCGTCGACCGTCGCGTTCAGAGCGAGGATGATCTCCTGCACCTCCGGCGCATGCGCGCGCTGCACCAGCGCGTCGATGGTGAGATCCTGCGGACCGACTCCGTCGAGCGGCGACAAGGTGCCGCCGAGCACGTGATAGCGGCCGTTCGAGGCCTTGGCGCGCTCCAGCGCCCAGAGGTCGGCGACATCGGCGACGACGACGATCATCGCGGGATCACGCCGCGGATCGGTGCACACCGTGCAGGGATTCTGCGTATCGATGTTGCCGCAGGTCTTGCAGACCTGGATGCGATCGATCGCGACCTGCAGCGCCGAGGCAAGCGGCACCATCAGCGCCTCGCGCTTCTTGATCAGATGCAGGGCGGCGCGCCGCGCCGAACGCGGCCCGAGGCCGGGCAGGCGCGCGAGCAGCTGGATCAGGCGTTCGATCTCAGGACCAGCGACGGCCATCAGTTCACGAATGTCATCAGGTCAACTAACCAAAACCGAAGCCTGGCGGCAGGCCGAGCTTGCCGGTGATGGCCTGCATCTTCTCCTGCATCGCGGCTTCCGCCTTGCGCCGCGCATCGCCATGCGCGGTGACCAGCAGGTCCTCCAGGATCTCGGCCTCCTCCGGCTTGAGCAGCGACGGATCGATCTTGATGCTCTTCACGTCCATCTTGGCGGTCATGCGCACGGCAACCAGACCGCCGCCCGAGATGCCCTCGACCTCGACGTTGCCGAGTTCCTCCTGCATCTCCTGCATCTTCGTCTGCAGCTGCGCCGCCTGTTTCATCATGCCGAGAAAGTCAGCCATCGGAGCACCTCATCATCAGCCATCTTGTTGAGCATGATCTCCGCGCAAACGCCTTTGGCGTTTGTCGCGAGGAAAACCGGTTTCCACTTTTCCGGATCATGCTCTAGAAATCATCATCGTCGGACTCGTCGGGCGGCTCGACAGCACTGGCGTCCGATTCGGGCGGCTCGGGGGCGAGCCGGCGCACTTCGACCACCTTGGTGCCCGGGAACCGCGCCAGGATCTCCTGTACGCGCGGATCGGCCTCCGCCGCCGCCTCTCGCTCGCTCTTGGCGCGCAGGTTCTGCTCGCGCAAGGTCGCCTGACCCGGCTCGTTGGAAACGATCACCGTCCAGCGCCGGCCGGTCCAGTCTTCCAGCTTGCGGCCGAGGTCCGAGACAAGCGAGCGCTGCGCCGTCCGTTCCAGCGCGATCTCCAGCCGTCCCTCTTCGAAGCGGACCAGCCGCACGTCCATCTCCAGCGCGCTCTTGGTGATCAGGTCACGATTCTTGCCGGCCAGCGCGACGAGTTCCTGAAAGCTCGCGATGCGCAGCGCGGGCTGGTCCTGTGTTGCCGGCGCCGGCTGTGACGACATCGCCTGCGGGCGCATCGAACCGCCGACCGCAGCGAGCGTCGGGCCTTGCGCGCGCGGCGCCTGCATCGGCGCCGACGTCATCACAGGCGGCGTTCCCGCGCTCATGGTGGATGCCGGCGCAGCACGCGCTCCGCCGCCGTTCGTGACAACGGGAGATCCGCCGCCGTTCTGGTCGATCATCCGAATGGCTTCGTCGGGCGTCGGCAGATCGGCCGCGTAGGCAATCCGTACCAGCACCATTTCCGCAGCGGCGGCCGGGCGCGTCGCACCTTGGGTCTCGGCAATGCCCTTGAGCAGCATCTGCCACATCCGCGACAGCACCCGCATCGACAGCTTGGTGGCGAAGTCGCGCGCGCGCAGCCGCTCGGTCTCGCTGAACGCGACGTTGTCGGCCGTGGCCGGCACGACCTTCACCCGGGTGACGAAATTCACGAACTCGGCCAGATCCGACAGCACGACCACGGGGTCGGCGCCGACGTCATATTGCTCGCGGAATTCCTTGAAGGCGGCGGCGATGTCGCCGCTGGCGAGATGGTGGAACAGGTCGATCACGCGGGTGCGGTCGGCGAGGCCCAGCATCTGACGGACATCGTCGGCGCGGACTTCGCCGGCGCTGTGCGCGATCGCCTGATCGAGCAGCGACAACGAATCGCGCACCGAGCCTTCGGCGGCGCGCGCGATGATGCCGAGCGCCTCGGGCTCGATCGTCACGCCTTCCTTGGTCGCGATGCCCGAAAGATGCTTCATCAGCACGTCGGCCTCGACGCGGCGCAGATCGAAGCGCTGGCAGCGCGACAGCACCGTCACCGGCACTTTGCGGATCTCGGTGGTCGCAAACACGAACTTGGCGTGCTCCGGCGGCTCCTCCAAGGTCTTCAGGAAGGCGTTGAACGCCGCTGTCGACAGCATGTGGACTTCGTCGATGATGTAGACCTTGTAGCGCGCGCTGGCCGGCGCATAGCGGACGCTGTCATTGATCTGGCGGACGTCGTCGACGCCGGTATGGGACGCCGCGTCCATCTCGAGGATGTCCATGTGCCGGCTTTCCATGATCGCCTGGCAATGGGTGCCGAGCACCGGCATATGGATGGTCGGCCCCTTCACCGAGCCGTCCGGCAGCTCGTAATTCAATGCGCGGGCGAGAATGCGGGCGGTGGTCGTCTTGCCGACGCCGCGGACGCCGGTCAGAATCCAGGCCTGCGGAATCCGGCCGGTCTCGAACGCGTTCGAGACCGTGCGCACCACGGCCTCCTGGCCGATCAGATCTGCGAAGCTGGAGGGGCGGTATTTGCGCGCCAGCACCCGGTAGGGCTTGGCGGGAGCGTCGGCGCTGTCAGGCGGAACAGGTGGGGCGCCAGCGTCGGTCATCGAGCGATCCGCAAGTGAGCATTCCAGGCCGGCATCGATCGCGATCGTCGACGCAATCAGCCGGAGCGCGGTCGAGCGCCCGCCCTGCGCGGGGTCCCCGCCATCTTTGCGCGATTCGCTCGAGAAAACAGGTAGGAGACTGACGAGCGACCCGATCCGGACCTCGTTAGGGCTGCTTCCTTCCGGACCTGACCCGGTTGGCGAGTGGCTCGTCCACCGCCAATCTCCCGCTGCCTATTTGGGGCCAAATGGTCCGGAAAGCAAGCGCGAGCTTCGCCGGCCTAGTCTACCGCCCCGCGGGCTTGTGCCGCAGCTCGGAAAGGCTTTAGGTGCCCGCGAGCTCCCCACCTGACCATCCGCCAGGAACCGCCGCATGCCCGAATCAGCCTGGTCGCTGCATCCGCAACTTGCGAAGGATACAATCGACATTGGCGACCTGCCGCTGTCCCGCGTGCTGGTGATCAAGGACGCGAACTATCCTTGGCTGCTGCTGGTGCCGCGGCGCGAGGGCGCGGTCGAGATCATCGATCTCGACGAGGTCGCGCAGGCGCAGCTGATGACCGAGATCACGCGGGCGTCACGCGCGCTCAAAGAGATCACCAAATGCGACAAGCTCAACGTCGCCGCGCTCGGCAACATGGTGCCGCAGTTGCACGTCCACATCATCGCGCGACGCACAAGTGACGTGGCCTGGCCGCGACCGGTGTGGGGCGCCGTGCCGCCTGTGCCCCACGATGCGCAGGAGGTGCAGCAGTTCATCAGCGCTATCAGGCGCAAGATCTGGCTAGGGTGAGAGATGTCGCCATTCGACTTGTTTCCGTTGGGCAAGCCGGCCTTCGTCGGCCATCCGATCGATCGCGCCGCCCATCTGCGCTTCCATGACGAGAGGCTGCTCGGCTTCGAGAGCAAGCCGTCGACGCGGGCCTATGTCGTGCATCGCGATTCGCTGGTGCTGAAGCGCGAGGGCGACAAGCTGCGCGCGCTGCTGTCGATCGACGAGGCGCTGAAGTTCGGTGCCAATCCGGGAACGATCTTCCTCGGGCTGCAGGACGAAGCGGCGGTGTTCGGCATGGGCATCTCGCCGGCGGCCGTCGAGAAGCTCGCCGGGCGCGACGATGTGGCGGTCACCGAGCTGCGCGGGATGGCGATGCAGGGCGCGATCCCGGTCGACCAGTTGGCGACGATCGCGATGGCGAAGTCCCTGGTATCATGGCATCAGCGCCACGGCTTCTGCGCCAATTGCGGCGCCAAGACCGCGATGCGCGAGGGCGGCTGGAAGCGCGAATGCCCGAGCTGCAAGACGGAGCATTTCCCGCGCACCGATCCGGTCGTGATCTCGCTGGTCGCCTCGGGCGACAAGTGCCTGCTCGGGCGGCAGAAGCAGTTTCCGGCCGGCATGTATTCCTGCCTCGCCGGCTTCGTCGAGGCGGCTGAGACGATCGAGGACGCCGTCCGGCGCGAGGTGTTCGAAGAATCGGGCATTCGCTGTACCGACGTGACCTATTACATGACCCAGCCTTGGCCCTATCCGTCGTCGTTGATGATCGGTTGCAGCGCCCGAGCGCTCAACGAAGACATCGTCATCGACCGCACCGAGCTCGAGGACGTGCGCTGGTTCAGCCGCGACGAGGCCCGGCAGATGCTGCTACGGCAGCATCCGGACGGCTTGGCGGGACCGCATCCGTTCGCCATTGCTCATCATCTGGTCGGCCGCTGGCTGAAGGAGAACGACGAGCGGTAACAGGAAACCAGTCCGGCCCTCTGCGGAAACGGCCGGACCCGGCCGCAAAGGGCTGAACGGCCGATCCTTGCCTTGGAACGATTTTCTCTATATGAGGGTTTTATAGCCTTCCTATGGAACAAGTTTCTCCATGACCGACGTCGCCGCCCAAGGCTCCGAGGCCAATCGCCGGCTCGATGCCATTGACCGCAAGATTCTGATGGTCCTGCAGGAGGACGCATCGCTCTCCGTCGCCGAGATCGGCGATCGGGTCGGATTGTCGTCGACGCCGTGCTGGAAGCGCATCCAGCGGCTGGAGGCCGATGGCGTGATCCTGCGCCGGGTGGCCCTGGTCGATCAGAACAAGATCGGGCTCGGCATCTCCGTGTTCGTCTCGGTGGAGAGTGCCGACCATTCCGAGGCCTGGCTGCGCAAATTCGCCGAGGCCGTCAGCTCGATGCCGGAGGTGATGGAGTTCTACCGGATGGCCGGCGACGTCGACTACATGCTGCGCGTCGTCGTTGCGGACATGCAGAGCTACGATGTCTTCTACAAGAAGCTGATCAGCGCGGTGCCCCTGAAGAACGTCACCTCGCGCTTCGCCATGGAGAAGATCAAGTCGGTCACGGCGCTGCCGGTGCCGCCGGTCTGAGCCGAGCATTCCGGGCCGCTTGGACGTTGCAGCGCCGGCGTCCCGAACTCCAGTCGTCATCCCTAACGAACGTTTACCGGAAGTTATTCCCATCCCTCTATTCTTGGATGTGATGACGTCCGGTGCAACCATACCTCAGTCTTCGCGCCCGTGGCTCAATGCCACGGCGCTTCTGATCGCGAGCTTTGTCGCGGTCGCAGCGCTGTCACTCCAAGTGCGCGCGGGGAGCGAAATCGTGGCCGTCGCTTTCCCACCTTGGTGGAGCGCGCAACACGCGATGCTCGCTGCGGCCTCGGCTGACGCCGCGCTCGTGCGCACAACGACCATTTCATCGCTGCTGGTCGTTCGTCCCGGCGAACACGACGGCTCGGCGCGGCTGCGCGAGGCCGGAGCCTGGCTCATCATCGATCCGCAGGCGGTCTCCGCCTGCCTTGCAAAATGATCTCTTTGGGGGAATCGGAAATGAACGTCGAGACCAGCGATCTGGCAACCCTCCGGCACACAACCAGCAAGCTTCTGCTGGCGGTACTCTGGGTTCACGTTCCGCTCTCCCTCATCATCGGGCTGTCGCGCGGCGACTGGCTGATGCCGACCATGCTCATGGTCGTCATGGCGGTGGTGGCGACCCTTTCCTGGCGCAGCGCCGGCGACACCTTGTCGACCCAGCTCACGGTCGCGGTCGCCGTCATGGGCGGTGTATCTGTGCTTGTCTACCAGATGTCCGGACATGCCTGGCAGATCGACATGCACATGTATTTCTTCGCCGCGCTCGCCTGTCTGGTCGCATATTGCGACTACCGGCCGATCCTGGCCGGCACCGTCGCCGTCGCGCTTCACCATCTGGTCCTGAACTTCGTCTTTCCTGCAGCGATCTACCCGGGCGGCGCTGATTTCGGCCGCGTTGTGCTGCATGCGGTCATCCTGCTGATCGAGGCCGGTGTTCTCATCGCCCTTGCGCTCAAGCTGACGCAGTTGTTCGAAACCAGCGCGCGCAAGACCGCAGAAGCCGAATCGGCGATCGCTGCCGAGGCGCGCGCCACCGCCGAGCGGTTCGAGGCCGAGCAACGCGTCAAGCAGCAGGCCGATCTTGCCCGTCGCGAGCTCGCAGAAGGCTTCGAGCGCAAGATCGGCGGCATCGTCGAGGCGGTGGCCGTCGCCGCCAACGAGATGCAGAGCCTGTCCTCGTCGATGAGCCGGAGCAGCGCGGAGTCCTCGCGCCAGACGTCGGCCGCGGCCGGCGCCTCGCAACAGGCGTCGACCAATGTCGAGACGGTCGCTGCCGCAACGGAAGAGCTGACTGCGTCGATCAACAGTATCTCACAGCAGGTGACGCGGTCGGCGGAGATCGCCGCGAAAGCGGCGGACGAAGCTCGCCGCACCAACACGGTGGTCGCGAGCCTGGCTGCCGGCACTCAGAAGATCGGCGAGGTGGTGACGCTGATCCAGACGATCGCCAGCCAGACCAACCTGCTGGCGCTGAACGCCACCATTGAGGCGGCGCGCGCCGGCGAGCACGGCAAGGGCTTTGCCGTCGTGGCAAGCGAGGTCAAGGCGCTCGCCAACCAGACCGCGAAGGCCACCGAGGAAATTTCCAGCCAGGTGCAGAGCATCCAGAGCGCAACGGGTGACGCCGTCTCCGCCATCCAGGCGATCGGGGGAACGATTGCCGAGATCGACGACATCTCCAAGGAGATCGCCACCGCGGTCGAGCAGCAGGGCCTCGCCACCGGAGAAATTTCCGGCAACGTGCAGCAGGCGGCCGAAGGCACGCGGCTGGTCAGCCAAAGCATGGGCAGCGTGACCCGTGCCTCCGACGAGACCGGCAGCGCCGCCTCGCGCCTGCTGGAGTCCGCGACCGGACTCACCTCGCAATCGACCCGGCTCAAATCCGAGGTCGATCAGTTCCTGAGCTCCCTGAGGGCCGCTTGATTCCATCGAGTAGGATCGGATCAGCGCCCTAGCGCGACATCATCGACGCGGCCTCAGATCGTCTGGTTGTAGGCGCCGACTTCGGGATGCGTCCGCAGCACCTCGTTGACCGCCTCGAACATGTCGTGCATGCGCTGCTCGGACACCGGGCTTTCGACCACCACCACGAGCTCGGGCTTGTTGGATGACGCTCGCACCAGACCCCAGCTGCCGTCCTCGACGGTGACGCGGACGCCGTTGACGGTGACGAGATCGCGGATCTTCTGCCCCGCCACCTTGCCGCCCTGCTGCTGCAGCGCCTGGAAGTGCTTCACGACAGCGTCGGCGACGCCGTATTTGACCTCGTCGCCACAATGCGGCGACATGGTCGGCGACGACCAGGTCTTTGGCAGCGCGTCCTTCAGGTCGGCCATCGACTTGCCCGGCGCCCGATCGAGCATGTCGCAGATCGCGATCGCCGAGACCAGACCGTCGTCGTAGCCTCGCCCGAACGGGCGGTTGAAGAAGAAGTGGCCCGACTTCTCGAAGCCGGCGAGCGCACCGAGCTCGTTGGTGCGGCGCTTCATGTAGGAATGGCCTGTCTTCCAGTAGGCGGTCTTCGCGCCCTGCGCCTGCAGCACCGGATCGGTCATGAACAGGCCGGTCGACTTCACGTCGACGACGAACTGCGCGTCCTTGTGGATCGCCGACATGTCGCGCGCCAGCATCACGCCGACCTTGTCGGCGAAGATCTCCTCGCCGGTATTGTCGACCACGCCGCAGCGATCGCCGTCGCCATCGAAGCCGAGGCCGACATCGGCCTCGTGCGCGAGCACGGCATCGCGGATGGCGTGCAGCATCTCCATGTCTTCGGGATTGGGATTGTATTTCGGGAAGGTGTGATCGAGCTCGGTGTCGAGCGGGACAACCTCGCAGCCGATCGCCTCCAGCACCTGCGGCGCGAACGCGCCCGCGGTGCCGTTGCCGCAGGCCGCGACCACCTTCAGCCTGCGCTTCAGCTTGGGACGGCTGGTGAGGTCGGCGATGTAGCGCGCCGGATAATTCTCATGGAACTGATAGGAGCCGCCGCTGCCATTCTTGAACGCGGCCTCGAGCACGATCTCCTTGAGCCGGGTCATCTCTTCGGGGCCGAAGGTGAGCGGGCGGTTGGCCCCCATCTTCACGCCGGTCCAGCCGTTGTCGTTGTGCGAGGCGGTCACCATGGCGACGCAGGGCACGTCGAGGTCGAACTGGGCGAAATAGGCCATCGGCGTCACGGCAAGGCCGATGTCATGCACCTTGCAGCCGGCGGCCATCAGGCCCGAGATCAGGGCGTATTTGATCGAGGCGGAGTAGCCGCGGAAATCGTGCCCGGTCACGATCTCCTGCTTGACGCCGCGTTCGGCGATCAGCGCGCCCAGCCCCATGCCGAGCGCCTGCACCCCCATCAGATTGATCTCCTTGTTGAACAGCCAGCGCGCGTCATATTCGCGGAAGCCCGTCGGCTTCACCATCGGCTCGGATTCGAAGGCGTAGGTATTGGGAACCAGGACGGGCTTGGGTTTCGGAAACATCAGGAGACGGCCTCGGCAATATCACATCAATGGAAGAAGGCATTCGTGCTTAGCACGACGTCAGACAACAGTGTCAGAAGGCAGAGGAATACAGGCAACAATCGGGCAGGACCGCTCGAGCAGGCCACCAGACGAACTCAATGACTGCGACTCGGGATAGGCCTGCCTGCCGGTATGTGGGGGCCGGTGACGCGCGAAACAACATTCCGCTTCGGTGCAGCCTACTGCTCCAGCACCATCTGGCCGTTGGCGTAGGCGAAACGCTTCAGCTTGGACAGGAAGGACAGGCCAAGCAGATTCTCCGACAGCGCCGTATCGGGCAGCACCAGGGCATCGACGTCTCGCACGGTGAGCTCGCCGAGCTCGACCATCGCGAGCCTGGCCCGGGCGGCCTTCACGGTGCCGTTGGCCGTGGTCACGGTGGCGGTGTAGTCGCCGCGCGCCGGACGCAGGCCGAAACGGGCGGCCGAGCTCTCGTTCAGCGCGACCATCGAGGCGCCGGTATCGACCATGAAGCTGATGCGCTGGCCGTCGATGCGGCCGTCGGCGCGGAAATGACCGCGGCGGTCGGTCGGAATGCTCAGGCTGCGCTGGCCCGCAGGAGACGGTTCCGCCGTGGCAACCCGCGCGGACGGCGTCGCGGATGCCGACGCGGGGGTCAGGCGATCGGCCAGTTGCGCCATGAAGGTGCCGAGACCGACGAGAACGGCCGCGAAGATCATTATGTTACGCATGACGCAAACGCCTGACTTTACCCCGCAACCGATTTGACCATCAAAGCCGCTGACGGGCGACTGCGAGCGACCGGCTGCCGCCGCCATTTTGGCGAAAACGATGAGTGAAGCGTTAACGACAACGACGGCGGCGGTACAATTTGCATGAGCTACGTCCCCCGCGGCTTGGCCCGCCGGGTCGGCTCGGCATGGGCCGGATCGTCGGGCCAGGGATGGCGCGGATAACGGCCGCGCAGGTCGGTGCGGACCGCGGCATAGGAGCCGCGCCAGAAGCCGGGCAGATCGCGCGTCACCTGCACCGGCCGCTGCGCCGGCGACAGCAGCTCCAGCACCAGGGGCACAGCGCCGCGCGCGATCGAGGGATGGACGTTCAGGCCGAACAGCTCCTGCAGCCGCACCGCGATGGTGGGCCCCTGCTCGGCCTCGTAGTCGATCGCCAGCATGGTGCCGGTCGGCGCCTCGAAATGGGTCGGCGCCTCCCGGTCGAGCCGGGCGCGGAGATCCCAGGGCAGCAGCGCCATCACGGCGTCGGAGACGTCGCCGGGCGATATGTCCTTGAGCGAGGTCTTGTCGGCGAGCAGCGGCACCAGCCAGTCCTCGCGCCGCTCGGCGAGGCCCGCCTCCGACAGGTCCGGCCAACTCTCGCCTTCCGCCCTGCGCAGGAAGGTGACGCGGTCACGCCACTGCTTGGCGGCCTTCGACCAGGGCAGCCGGTCGAGCCCGGCCGCGCAGATCCCTTCCGCGAAGATGCGCGCGGTCTCCTCCGACGGCGTCAGCGCGACTGGCGCATCGGCCATGGTGATCGCATGCAGCTTGCGCCGGCGGCGCGCCCGCAACGCCATCGCGTTTTGATCGAAGCTGACCTCGTCTCTCGCTTCGATATGTGCAGCAAAATGCCGCTCTATATCCTCGATCGCCAGCGGCGCCGCCAGCAGGATGCGGCCGCTGGCCGCCGTTCCCGTCAGCTCACCGACCGCGATATAGGGCACGCGCGCCAGCGACGAGGCGGGGTCGACGGCGGCGCCGCGGCCATTGGCGAGCACGAAGCTGCCATTGCCGCGATTGCGCGCGACCCGGTCGGGAAAGGCGAAGGCGAGCATCAGGCCGGTGGAGATGTCCGCGTCTCCGGCGCGGGCGGACGCGGACGACACCTGCTGCGCCCACCGCCGCGCAAGGTCGCGGGCACTTTGCGCGCGCGGCGAGCGGTCGCGGCGGAACTGATCGAGCCGCACCTCGAGATCAACGCTGTCGCCGCCCAGCCCGCGCTCGGTCAGGATGGCGGCGATGTCGGCGGCCTGCGCCGCCGCGCCGTGGTCGGCGGCATCGACGATCATCCGCGCCAGCCGCGGCGGCAGCGCCAGCGCCCGCAGCCGCCGGCCTTCGTTGGTCAGCCTGCCATCGGCATCGAGCGCATCGAGCTCGCGCAGCAGGTCCCTTGCCTCCTTCCAAGCCGGTTGCGGCGGCGGATCGAGGAAGCTCAGCGCGGAGGGGTCACTGACACCCCATTGCGCCAGATCGAGCACCAGCGAGGACAGGTCGGCGCTGAGGATTTCCGGCTGCGTATAGGCCGCCAGCGAGGCCGTCTGCGGCTCGTCCCATAGCCGGTAGCAGACGCCAGGCTCGGTGCGGCCGGCGCGGCCGCGGCGCTGATCGACGGCGGCGCGCGAAGCCCGCATCGTCTCCAGCCTGGTGAGGCCGATGTCCGGCTCGTAGCGCGGCACCCGGGCGAGACCGGAATCGACCACGATGCGGACGCCTTCGATGGTCAGCGAGGTCTCGGCGATCGACGTCGCCAGCACGACCTTGCGGCTGCCCTTCGGTGCCGGCGAAATCGCGCGGTCCTGGACCGCGGCATCGAGCGCGCCGAACAGCGGCACGATCTCAACGCTGGCATCATGAACGCGCTCGGCGAGCATGGTCTGGGTACGCCGGATCTCGGCCGCGCCCGGCAGGAAGGCGAGCACGGAGCCGGCATCGGCGCGCAGCGCGCTGGCGATGGTCTCGGCCATCTGGCGCTCGACCGGCGCATCCGGCTTGCGGCCGACATAACGGGTCTCGACCGGATAGGCTCGGCCCTCGCTCTCGACCACCGGCGCATTGCCGAGCAGTCTGGCGACGCGGGCGCCGTCGAGCGTCGCCGACATCACGAGGATACGGAGATCCTCGCGCAGCCCCTGCTGCGCATCGCGCGCCAATGCGAGGCCGAGATCGGCGTCGAGCGAGCGCTCGTGGAATTCGTCGAACAGCACGGCAGCGACGCCGATCAGTTCGGGATCATCGAGGATCTGCCGGGTGAAGATGCCCTCGGTGACGACCTCGATGCGGGTCGCGCGCGAGATCTTCGAGCCGAAGCGCACGCGGTAGCCGACGGTGTCGCCTACGCGCTCGCCGAGCGACTTCGCCATGCGCTCGGCCGAGGCGCGGGCCGCGATCCGGCGCGGCTCCAGCACGATGATCTTCTTGTCCCCAACCCAGACTGCATCACGCAAGGCCAGCGGCACCCGCGTGGTCTTGCCGGCGCCGGGCGGCGCCACCAGCACGGCGGTGTTGCTGCGTTCGAGCGTGCCGGACAGATCGTCCAGCACGGCATCGATGGGCAGCGGTGTGTCGAAGCGGAGGGGCAATAGCAGCAACCCGTCATCACCCGCGAAGGCGGGTGATCCAGTAAGCGCAAATCTCGCGGATCACGAAGATCGGGCGTACTGGATACCCCGCCTGCGCGGGGTATGACAATGCCATGTCAACCGCCCTTCACCGATGGCCTGCCGATGCTCTCGTAGACGAAGCCGTGGGCGGCCATCTCGTCGGGGCGGTAGACATTGCGCAAATCGACGACGACCGGATGCGCCATCACCTCCTTGAGGCGATCGAGATCCATGGCGCGGTACTGCACCCATTCGGTGACCAGCACGATCGCATCGGCGCCGGTCGCGCACTCATAGGGATCGTCGTAGTAGGCGATCTCCGGCAGCTCCTTCTTGGCCTGCTCGATGCCGACGGGATCATGCGCGCGGACCTTGGCGCCCATGTCGAGCAGACCGGTCACCAGCGGGATCGACGGTGCCTCGCGCATGTCGTCGGTCTCCGGCTTGAAGGTGAGGCCGAGCACCGCGACTGTCTTGCCGCGCAGATTGCCGCCGACGGCATGCGCCACCTTGCGCGCCATCGCGCGCTTGCGGTTGTCGTTCACCGCCAGCACCGATTCGACGATGCGCAGCTGCGTGTCGTAGTCCTGCGCGATCTTGATCAGCGCACGCGTGTCCTTCGGGAAGCACGAACCGCCGAAGCCCGGACCGGCATGCAGGAATTTGGAGCCGATGCGGTTGTCGAGACCGATGCCGCGCGCCACCTCCTGCACGTCGGCGCCGACCTTCTCGGCGAGATCGGCGACCTCGTTGATGAAGGTGATCTTGGTGGCGAGGAACGCATTGGCGGCGTATTTGATCAGCTCGGCGGTGCGGCGCTCGGTGTACATCATCGGCGCCTGGTTCAACGACAGCGGGCGATAGATGTCGCCGAGCACCTTGCGGCCACGCTCGTCCGCGGTGCCGACGACGATGCGATCCGGCCATTTGAAATCGCGGATCGCGGCACCTTCGCGCAGAAATTCCGGATTGGAGGCGACGACGACATCGGCCGTCGGATTGGTCTCGCGGATGATGCGCTCGACCTCGTCGCCGGTGCCGACCGGCACCGTCGACTTCGTCACGACCACGGTGAAGCCGGTGAGCGAGGCGGCGATCTCGCGCGCGGCGGCATAGACGTAGGTGAGGTCGGCGTGTCCGTCGCCGCGCCGCGACGGCGTACCAACCGCGATGAAAACGGCGTCGGCCTCCGCGACCGGCTGCTTGAGGTCCGTGGTGAAATCGAGCCGCTTGGCCTTGACGTTGGCCGCGACCAGCGCATCCAGGCCGGGCTCGAAGATCGGAATTTCTCCGCGATGCAGCGCGGCGATCTTGCTCTCGTCCTTGTCCACGCAGGTCACCTGGTGACCGAAATCGGCGAAGCAGGCACCGGACACCAGACCCACATAGCCCGTGCCGATCATCGCAATTCGCATCGAAACCCATCCTTCAAGGTTAATACTTTCGCGTCTTAAACCATTTGCGGTTCAAGGGGAATTTAGAAAACGGCATGACGTTTGGATGACAAGGAGGAGTATTAACGGCTCTGCCCGACAATGCGGCAGCTCCGCGCCAAAGAGGGACAGCATGACCGCGAATGGTACGCCGAAAACGGCCGGAACCGAGACGCGCATCGACTGGGTGGACTACGCCAAGGGTATCTGCATCATCATGGTGGTGATGATGCACTCGGTGCTCGGCGTCGAGCTCGCCGCCGGCGAGACCGGCTTCATGCACGCCGTCGTCGCCTTCGCCAAGCCGTTCCGGATGCCCGACTTCTTCCTGATTTCCGGCCTGTTTCTGCCACTGGTGATCAACCGGGACTGGCGTACCTATCTCGACCGCAAGGTGGTGCATTTCGCCTACTTCTACGTGCTGTGGGTGACCATCCAGTTCGGCTTCAAGGCGCCCGGCTTCGCCGCCGCGTCCGGCTGGCCGCACGCCGGCTACCTGTACCTGGAATCCTTCATCGAGCCGTTCGGCACGCTGTGGTTCATCTATCTGCTGCCGATCTTCTTCGTCGTCATCAAACTGACACGAAAGCTGCCGGCGCCGGTGATCTGGGGCGTCGCGGCCGGCCTCGAAATGGCGCACATCGTCACCGGCTGGACCGTGATCGACGAATTCTGCGCCCGCTTCGTCTATATCTATTCGGGCTATCTGTTCGCGCCTGCCATCTTCGCGCTGTCGGATCGCGCGCGGGCGCAGCCGATGCTCGCCATCGTCGGCCTGCTCGCCTGGGCGGTGATCAATCAGTCGCTGGTGAACCTCGGTGTCAGCGAATGGCCGGCTGTCTCCCTCATGCTCGGCTATGCCGGCGCCGTCGCCATCATCATCGCCGGCACGCTGCTGGCGCGCGCGCAGCTCCTCAACGCATTGCGGTTCTGCGGCGAGCATTCGATCGTGATCTATCTCGCCTTCTTCCTGCCGATGGCGGCGACGCGCTCCTTGTTGCTGAAGACGGGCGCCATCGCCGACATCGGCACGATCTCCCTGCTCGTGACCGTCGCCGGCGTGCTCGGCGCGCTCGCGATCTGGCGCCTCGCGCTGCGCCTCGGCGCACGCTTCCTGTTCGAGCGCCCGATCGCGTTCTGGATCGCGCCGCCGAAGCCGAAAGCCGTGTTGCAGCCGGCGGAGTAGCGTCACCGTCAGGGCACCAGAAGCAGCGCGCCACGGCTGCGGCCGCTCTCCAGATCGATATGGGCCTCGACGACCCGCGCCAGCGGATACGCGGTGCCGTGGCCGACGAGATCGCCATCGGCGAGCGCGGCGAGAACCGTCGCTGCATCCCTGCGATAGTCGGCGACATCGTTGACATGGGCCATCACGCTCGGGCGTGCCAGCGACAGGCTGCGGCGCGGCCCTAGCTCCTCGACGGCAAGGCTTGGAATTGGACCGCCGGACTGACCGATGCTGGCGACCGTCCCGAACGGCCTGACGCAGGCGAGCGTTTGCGCAAGCGTCTTGCCGCCGACGCCATCATAGGCGACATCGACGCCGCGCCCGTCGGTCAATCGCTTCACGGCATCGACAAAGTCAGCATCCCGGCCGACGATCAGATGGCGCGCGCCGGCGGCACGCGCGAGCTCCGCCTTGGCCTCCGAGCTCACCGTGCCGATGACGGTCGCGCCGCGCAGCCGAGCCAGTCGCGTCAGCACCTGGCCGAGCCCGCCGGCGGCACTGTGCACCAACAGCGTCGTTCCGGCTCCGACGGCATAGGTACGATTGAGCAGCATCACCGCGGTGATGCCTTTCAGCAGGGTCGACGCAGCGCTCGCTTCAGACACGGCGTCGGGCAGCGGCATCGCGCGCCAGGCGGGCAGATTTCGCTCCGAGGCATAGGCGCCGACCGGGGCGCCGGCATAGGCGACGCGGTCGCCGACGGACAACTCTGTCACGTCCGCGCCTTTCGCCGTGACGATCCCCGCCCCTTCGACCCCAGGAATTCCATCGGGCAGCGGATAGAGGCCGCTGCGCTGATAGATATCGATGAAGTTCACGCCGATCGCCGTGTGGCGCAGCCGGATCTCGTTGGCGCCCGGCGCCGGCAGCTCAACATTCTCCAACACCAGATTCTCCGCGCCACCCGGTGCCTTCAGTCGAACGATAGCAACCATGCCCGTCTCCACACATCTTGCCTTGATCCGGACAGTGTGGTCAGCGTTGGCATTCTGCGGAATTGCCCAATTTGGCTCCCCTATTGTGAATATTCGAACATGCGGATCGACTGGACCGACCTTCACCACTTCGTGACCCTGGCCCGCGAGGGCACGCTGTCGGCCGCCGCACGTGGTCTCGGCGTCGATCATGTCACGGTGGCCCGCCGGGTCGCGGCCCTGGAACGGGCCACCGGGCTGAAGCTGGTCGACCGCCGAGCGCGGGCCTATGAGCTGACCGAGGACGGCCGCCGCCTCGCCGCGGCCGCCGGCCCGATGGAGCAGGCCGCGTTCGCGATCGAGCGCGCCGTGGTCGCATCGCGTCCCGGTCTGGCCGGTGAGGTCTCGGTCAGCGCGCCGCCGACGCTCGCCAACAGGCTGATCGCGCCACGGCTGGTCGAGCTGCACCGGCGGCATCCCGCCATCATCATCAAGCTGATCGGCGAGAAGCGCAGCGCCTCGCTCAACCGACGGGAAGCCGACATCGCTCTGCGACTGTTCCGTCCCGACGAGCCCGGCCTGATCGCACGCAAGATCGGCCGCTTCGGCTTCAACCTCTACGGCGCGCCGCACTATCTCAAGGAGACGCCGCAGCATGCGCTCGGATTCATCGCCTATGATGCCAGCATGGACTCGGCACCCCAGCAGCAATGGCTGAAGGCGGTCGCCGGGCAGCGCCCGATCGTGTTTCGGAGCAGCGATCTCGAGAGCCAGGCCGCAGCGGCGCGCGCAGGGCTGGGGCTCGCCGCCCTGCCGCATTTTCTCGGCGATCATGATCCCGACCTCACCCGCTTCGAAGCCGGCGCGGCCATCAGCAGGGACATCTGGCTCATCGTTCATCGCGACCTCAGGCGCACGCCCCTCATTCGCGCCGTCATGGAGTTCCTGACCCGCTGCGTCCGACCGGACTGAGGGGCGGAAAAATCCGGTGCGCATGGCGTCGTCACGGCTGTCAATGCGAGCGAAAATCCCTACATTGCGGCCATGCCCAAAGCTCCCCAGAAAGCCGCCGCCACGCCCGCCGCCCCTGTGCCTGCCGCCGCCAAGAATTTGGCGAAGGGCGCGGCCAACGGCGACCATGTGTTCCTGGTCGACGGCTCGTCCTACATCTTCCGCGCCTATCACGCGCTGCCGCCGCTCAACCGCAAGTCCGACGGGCTGCAGGTCAATGCCGTGCTCGGCTTCTGCAACATGCTGTGGAAGCTGCTGCGCGACATGCCCGAGACCGACCGACCGACGCATCTGGCCATCGTGTTCGACAAGTCCGAGGTCACGTTCCGCAACAAGATCTACGCCGACTACAAGGCGCACCGGCCGCCGGCGCCCGACGACCTGATCCCGCAATTCTCGCTGATCCGCGAGGCCGTCCGCGCCTTCGACCTGCCGTGCCTGGAGCAGTCGGGCTTCGAGGCGGACGACCTGATCGCGACTTATGCGCGGCTTGCCTGTGAGCGCGGCGCCACCACCACCATCGTGTCCTCGGACAAGGATTTGATGCAGCTCGTCAACGACTGCGTCACGATGTACGACACGATGAAGGACCGACGCATCGGCGTCGCCGAGGTGATCGAGAAGTTCGGCGTGCCGCCGGAGAAGGTGGTCGAGGTGCAGGCGCTGGCCGGCGATTCCACCGACAACGTGCCGGGCGTGCCCGGCATCGGCATCAAGACCGCCGCGCAGTTGATCACCGACTATGGCGATCTCGAAGGCCTGCTGACGCGCGCAAGCGAGATCAAGCAGCCGAAGCGGCGCGAGGCGCTGATCGAGAACGCCGAGAAGGCGCGGATCTCGCGCCAGTTGGTGCTGCTCGACGACAAGGTCGTGCTCGATGTGCCACTCGACGACCTCGCGGTGCACGAGCCCGATCCGCGCAAGCTGATCGCCTTCCTCAAGGCGATGGAGTTCACCACGCTGACGCGCCGCGTCGCCGAGTATTCGCACATCGATCCGGCCGACGTATCGGCGGATGAGCAGTTGAAGGTGGGATCGAGTCCGGCCGCAGCCCCCACCCCGCCCTCCCCCGCAAGCGGGGGAGGGAGCACACTGAGCAAGCCAGGCGCCGCTCCTCGCAGCGGTGACCCGCGCACCGACAAGTCGGCGATGAGCAAAGGCACACCCGCCAGCCTCGCCGAGTCCAGGGCCGAGGCGGCCAAGAGCGCGCGGATCGATCGCGATAAATATCAGACCGTGCGCACCGTATCGGAGCTGAATGCGTGGCTCGCCCGCGTCCATGACTTCGGTCGGGTCACCATCGACGTCAAAGCCAGCTCGATCGATCCGATGCAGGCCAGCCTGTGCGGCATCGCGTTGGCGCTGGCGCCGAACGACGCCTGCTACATCCCGCTGGCGCATCGCCAGGCCGGCGATGGCGGCGGCCTGTTCGATGCCGGGCTCGCACCTGGCCAGATCAGGGACAGCGAGGCGCTCGCTGCCCTGACGCCCATCCTGGAATCGGCCGGCCTGCTCAAGATCGGCTTCAACATCAAGTTCACGGCCGTGATGCTGGCGCAGGCCGGCATCACCCTGACCAACACCGACGACGTGCAGCTGATGAGCTACGCGCTGGACGCCGGACGTGGATCGCAGAAGCTCGACTCGCTGTCCGAGCACGTGCTCGGACACGCCATGATCAGTGAAGGTGAGCTGATCGGGAGCGGCCGGAACAAGCTGACCTTCGAGCAGGTCGCCATCGATCGCGCGACCGCGCATTCCGCGGAAGCCGCCGATGTCATCCATCGGGTCTGGCGCGTGCTGAAGCCGCGCCTCACGGCGGAGCGCATGACCGCGGTCTACGAGACCCTGGAGCGGCCGCTGGTGTCGGTGCTGGCGCGCATGGAGCGGCGCGGCATCTCGATCGACCGCCAGGTGCTGTCGCGCCTGTCCGGCGACTTCGCCCAGACCGCGGCGCGCGTCGAGGCCGAGTTGCAGGAGCTGGCCGGCGAGCCGATCAATGTCGGCAGCCCGAAGCAGATCGGCGACATCCTGTTCGGCAAGATGGGCCTGTCGGGCGGCACCAAGACCAAGACCGGCGCCTGGTCGACCTCTGCCTCCATCCTCGATGACCTCGCCGAGCAGGGCAACGATTTCGCGCGCAAGATCCTGGAATGGCGCCAGGTCTCGAAGCTGAAATCGACCTATACCGATGCGCTGCCGACCTATGTCAACCCGCAGACGCATCGCGTGCACACCACTTACGCGCTGGCGGCGACCACCACCGGCCGGCTGTCGTCGAACGAGCCGAATCTGCAGAACATCCCGGTGCGGACCGAAGATGGCCGCAAGATCCGCCGCGCCTTCATCGCGACGCCGGGCCATAAGCTGGTGTCGGCCGACTACTCGCAGATCGAGTTGCGGCTGCTCGCGGAGATCGCCGACATCCCCGTGCTGAAGCAGGCGTTCAAGGACGGGCTCGACATCCACGCGATGACGGCATCCGAGATGTTCGGCGTGCCGATCAAGGACATGCCGAGCGAGGTGCGCCGCCGCGCCAAGGCGATCAATTTCGGCATCATCTACGGCATCTCCGCGTTCGGCCTCGCCAACCAGCTCGGCATCGCCCGCGAGGAGGCCTCGGCCTACATCAAGCGCTATTTCGAGCGCTTCCCCGGCATTCGCGACTACATGGACGCGACCAAGGAGTTCTGCCGCAAGCACGGCTATGTCACCACGTTGTTCGGCCGCAAGTGCCATTACCCCGAGATCAAGGCCTCCAACGCCTCGGTGCGCGCCTTCAACGAGCGCGCCGCGATCAATGCGCGGCTGCAGGGCACCGCGGCCGACATCATCCGGCGCGCCATGATCCGCGTCGAGGAGGCCCTGGCGCAAAAGAAGCTGTCGGCTCAGATGCTGCTGCAGGTGCATGACGAACTGATCTTCGAGGTGCCGGACGACGAGGTCGCCGCGACCTTGCCGGTGGTGCAGCACGTCATGCAGGACGCCCCCTTCCCGGCGGTGCTGCTGTCGGTGCCGCTACATGTCGACGCCCGCGCGGCTGATAACTGGGATGAGGCGCATTGAGCTGATCGCGGTGATCTCTGCCTCGTCATCGCGAGCGCCGAAATCCGTCACGAGCGAGATGCCACCCTCCCCTGGAGGGGGAGGGTCGATCGCACGCAAAGCGGGCGAGCGGGGTGGGGTGAGCCGCGGGCGCTGGCGCCTGTGGAGAGATCACCCCACCCCGCCTCCCATTCGCTGCGCTCGTGAGAGGCGACCCTCCCCCTCCAGGGGAGGGTGGGCAGCGTGCCTCGCAACGCAGCCCTCATACGCATCCGTTTGATGCTCCCCAATACGATGATCATTGGCTGCAACGCGAGCCGTAGACATGCCTCAGCCTTCTCGCAGCATGATTTGCTCGAGGGATGCATGTCGTTCGCCCTCTGAATTTTGCAGAGGGCGCAGGGAAGGCCGGGCCTCGGCTGAGGCCCGTGGCCCGCCTGCTCAAAAGAATGCAGGCGGCAGGTACCACAGGTTCAGCCGGACAGACCCGGCCCTCCCTGCGCGATGGGCTTAACGTCTGCTCCGAGCTCTCCCCGGGGACCGGCTTGTTTGCCCCCGTCACCAGCGCGACACGTGATGTCACGCAGGCTTGGCGCCAGCTTCGGGGCGCCAGGACCACACGGCTTGAACGTCCGCGAGCTGCCAATCGTCCAGCGCATCAGCACCTGACAGGCCCGCGGCCACCGCTCCCCGCCTCAACGTATCGTGACGACGCGTACGCCCCTCTGCATGAGGACGGGATGCGCTGAATAGAGCACGATTTCGGAAAAATAGCAATACAAATCTTGACGAGCGCGTTGCCCGATGCCGAGCGATGACGCCGTCCCCTGTTCACGGTCACTCGGAACGCGGCGATTTTACCCCTCGTTAGGCACGATGAGATCGCGCCTGGCCGGATGGACGGACGGTAACACGACGTGCAGCGCACCCTGGCAAGGTTGGAGAGGCACCGCACGCGAGCGATCGCTGACAGCTCCGATCATCCCCATGCCACGACTGCGCCGAGGGCGCGAACGAAGAGCTCCATGACCGCGACCTCATCCGCAGCTCACCCCAAGACGCGCGACCGGCGCGCGGTGCTGATCCTGCTGGTCGCGATGGCGCTCTACAACGGCGCCTATCTCGTCGGCTGGGCGCTGTCGTCGCCGCAGCCGGCGTTTGGCGACTTCTTCGGGCTATGGTCGTTCGGCAGATTTGCCGCGCTGTCCGGCGCCGGCATCTACGATCCGGTTGCGCTCGCGCGCTATCAGCAGACGCTGGATCCGACGCTGGGCGGCGGCGGCTTTCCCTATCCCTATCCGCCGACCTTCCTGCTGGTGCTGATACCCCTGGGCATGCTGGCGCTGCCGGTTGCCTATGTCTGCTGGATCTCGGTCACCTTCGCGCTTTATGGCCTGGCGACGCTGGAGCGCGATTGGCGCTCGTTAACCTCTCTGGCGCTGCTCGCGGCGCCAACCACGCTCATCAACGCGATCACCGGCCAGAACGGTTTCCTGTCGGCTGCCTTGCTGATCGGCGGATTGCGCCTGCTCGCGCGCCACCCGATCGTTGCCGGCACGCTGCTCGGCCTGCTCGCCTACAAGCCACAATTCGTGCTGCTGATGCCGGTCGTGCTGCTGGCGTCACGCAACTGGCGCGCCATCCTCTCGGCCATCGCCACGACCGTGATCGTCGCGGTCGTCACCAGCGCTGCGCTCGATGCGTGGATCTGGCTCGAATGGATCGTGAAATTTCCGAGCTATCAGGCGCAATTGCAGGCCAACCAGGTCAGCCTCAATCACATGATGCCGACGGTCATCGCTGGCTTGCACGCGCTCGGCGCGCCGCCGCCGATCGGCTACTTGGTTCAGCTCCTGTTGTCCTGCTCCATCGTCGTGATGGTCTGGGATGCCTGGCGACGCGGCTCAACGCAGCAGGCGATCGCGCTGGTCGCGGTCGGCAGCATCATCGCCACGCCCTATGCGATGATCTACGACATGCCGATGGTGGCGGCGGGGATTGCGATCCACTGGAAGGCGCGGAGCGACGCCGGCGAGCCGATCGCGCCGCTGGAGATCGGCCTCGTGATCGCGCTGGGAGCCTGCCTGCTCGCCATGATCGGGCACTCCGTGCCGTTCGCGGCGGCCATTCTGCTGGTCCTGCTGGCGTTGAGCATCGCCGGTGTGTTCGACCGCTCCGGCCGGAGCGCGCCTGCATTGAACATGACGCCGCCCGCCGCGGGTTGATTGTTCTCGGTGCAATTGACCGGATGACGATCGGCGATCGGCTGCGCTAAGCAGGCGGAGGAGATCCCCATCGTCACGCCGGTCATGCCCCCCGCATCATCCCTGCTCGCTTTCGCCCTCGTCTCGCTCGGCATGGTGCTGACACCAGGGCCGAACATGATCTATCTGATCTCGCGCGCGATCACGCAGGGTCACGTCGCGGGCCTGGTCTCGCTCGGCGGCGTTGCCGTCGGCTTTCTGGTCTACATGCTGGCGGCGGCGTTCGGCATCACGGCGCTGCTGTTTGCCGTGCCGTTCGCCTATGACGCGCTGCGCCTCGCCGGCGCTGCCTACCTGCTCTATCTGGCGTGGCAGGCGGTGAAGCCGGGTGGACGCTCGCCCTTCCAGGTGAGGACGCTCGCCATCGACAGCCCACGCCGGCTGTTCCTGATGGGGCTCGCCACCAATCTGCTGAACCCGAAGATCGCGATGCTGTATCTGGCGCTGCTGCCGCAGTTCATCGATCCCGCTGTCGGCAGCGTACTGACGCAGTCGGTGGTGCTCGGCGCGATCCAGATCGTGATCAGCGTCAGCGTCAACGCCATGATCGCCATGGCGGCAGGATCGATTGCCCTGTTCCTGGCGACACGGCCGAGCTGGGCGCTCGTGCAGCGCTATCTGATGGGCACGGTGCTCGCGGGACTTGCGGTGCGCATGGCGCTGGAGGCGCGGCGGGGGTGATTTCCATCGGCTCCCCCACCTCGTCCGCCGAAGCTCCTTTTGGCGGCGGCGGGAA
The DNA here is from genome assembly GCF_032487555.1 of Bradyrhizobium sp. SZCCHNRI1029. Classification (NCBI taxonomy): domain Bacteria; kingdom Pseudomonadati; phylum Pseudomonadota; class Alphaproteobacteria; order Hyphomicrobiales; family Nitrobacteraceae; genus Bradyrhizobium; species Bradyrhizobium sp. SZCCHNRI1029. The sequence continues at coordinate 510,117 of NZ_JAUEUK010000005.1, read as the reverse complement.
TGGAGCAGGTCGGCTCACCCGCCGGCATGAGACGGGTCGGGGCGTGTTCTCGCTAAAGCGGTACGGTCGGGTGTGGCTCCTCTCCCCAGCCCTCCCCCGCAAGCGGGAGAGGGAGCGCAGCGCCAACGCGGAAGACAGCGCCGCCATGATCGACGGAGCAGCAGTCGTCAGTCCAGCTTCGCCTCCATGCCGCGCTTCACGGCGGGGCGGGCCATCAGGGTGTCGTACCAGCGCTTGACGTTCGGAAAGTCGGCGAGATCCACCTTGTGGCGCGGGTGGCGCCAGGCCCAGCCGACGATGGCGAAGTCGGCGATCGAGAGAGCGCCTGCGACGAACTCGTGCTGCGCCAGCCGGCGGTCGAGCACGCCATAGAGCCGGACCGTCTCGGCCATGTAGCGCTTGAGCCCGTAGGCACGGTCCTGTTCGTTGGTCAGCGCGATGAAATGGTGCACCTGGCCGGGCATCGGGCCGAAACCGCCCATCTGCCACATCAGCCATTCATAGACCGGGATCCGCTCGGCGAGGGATTTCGGCAGGAACTGGCCGGTCTTCTCAGCCAGGTAGAGCAGGATGGCGCCGGATTCGAACACGCTGACCGGCTTGCCGTCGGGGCCGTCGGGATCGACGATCGCCGGGATCTTGTTGTTGGGGCTGATCGCCAGGAATTCCGGCGCCATCTGGGCGCCCTTGGTGATGTCGACCGGAACGACGCGGTAGGGCAGCCCCATCTCCTCCAGCGCGACCGAGATTTTGCGCCCGTTTGGGGTGTTCCAGGTGTACAGCTCGATCGTCATGCGGGGCATCCTTCCCAACCGTCCTTGCTTGGTCGCGGGCTCCCATTAGCTCGAAACTGCATCCGGCTTCAAACGTACCGTTGTTGATGGGACATCGTGGCGGCTGGTCTCCGCCGCCCGCCCCCGATAGATTGCGCCACCCAAGAATCCACCCTCAGGGGAAACGCCGTGTCCAAATCCGCCTCCCGCGCCCGCCTCCTCGAGATCATCCGCAGGCGCTCGTTCGGCCGTGGCGAGGTCACGCTGGCCTCCGGCCGCAAGAGCGATTTCTATTTCAACCTGAAGCCGACCATGATGGACCCGGAGGGCGCCACCTTGCTCGCCGAGCTCACCTATGAGGCGCTGAAGGACGAGGGCTTCGATTATATCGGCGGCCTGGAGATGGGCGCGGTGCCGCTCGCCGGCGCGATCGCCCAGATCTCCTGGATCAAGGGCCATCCGATCGCGGCCTTCTTCGTCCGCAAGAAGCCGAAGGAGCACGGCGCCAGGCTCGCGATCGAGGGCCTGACCCGCGACGAGACCCTGGCGGGAAAACGCATCGTCGTGGTCGAGGACGTCACCACCACCGGCGGCTCGGCGATGAAGGCGGTGGAAACCCTGCGCGAGGCCGGCGCCGAGGTGGCGCTGGTGTTCACCATGGTCGACCGCGAGGAAGGCGCCGCCGAGACCTTCGCCCAGGCCGGCCTGCCGTTCCGGGCGCTCTACAAGGCGCACGAATTCCTCTGAGGCGCCTGGCGCGCGGCGCAATTCGCGACCCGCGCATACCGCTCATTTACCAACGCCCGTTAAGGTTACCGCAAAGCTGATGGCGCCATGCCTTGGGCAAGGCGCGTTCGATCGCACATGATCGAGCGACGCGGGTTGCCGCGTCACGGCGTGGCTTTGCGGTGAAGATCCTGGCGATGGAGCGGGCGTTGCGTAGCGTGTTGTCGTTTCGGCGGAGGTCCCGCCACGTCGCTGTCGCGGCGACGGTCGGCCTCGTCGCGGCCGGCGCGCTGGCGCCGCGAATGGCGTCGGCCCAGGGCCTGTTCGACTTCCTGTTCGGCGGCTTCAACAAGCCGCAATCGCAGCGGCCGGCGCAAGGCGGCTTCTTCGCCGATCCGTTCGGCACCAACCCGCAGGCCCCCGCCCAGCCGCGCACCGCGAGCGGCGGATCGGGCGCGGCGTTCTGCGTGCGCACCTGCGACGGCCGCTATTTTCCGTTGACGCGGGGCCTCGCCTCGCCGGCCCAGATGTGCCAGGCGTTCTGCCCGGCCAGCCCGACCAGGATCTATTTCGGCTCCAACATCGACTACGCCACGGCGGCGAACGGCGAGCGCTATGCCGACAGCGAGAACGCGTTCGCCTATCGCCAGGCGCTGCGCGCCGACTGCACCTGCAACGGCCGCGATCCGGCCGGGCTGGCGCCGGTCGACCTGTCGCTCGACACCTCGCTGCGCCCCGGCGACGTCGTCGCCACCAGCGACGGCCTCGTCGCCTATTCGGGCACGCGCGGCAGCGGCGGCCAGCCGGCCGATTTCAAGCCGGTCGCCTCCTATCCCGGGCTGAACTCGGACATGCGGGCCAAGCTGAGCGAGATGAAGGTCGCACCGGTGCGCGCCGAGATGCTGGCGGCCGATGCGCTCGCCGCGATGCCGCCGCCGGAGGCCAGCGCCAGCAATGTCAGCGTCGCGCCGCCGCTGACGATCGCGCCGAAGCCGGCCACCGGCCGCGCCAAGCGCGCGGATGTGGATTGAGCCCGGACTCGTCATTGCGAGCGCAGCGAAGCAATCCAGAGTCCCGCACACCACCCTGGATTGCTTCGCAGCGCTCGCAATGACGGAATGCTGACCTAGCGCGCGACGATCACGCCGATGACGTTCGGCGCTTCCAGATATTTCTCCTCGATCGCCGCCCGCGCGGCGGCGCGGTTGTCCGGCGTCAGCAGGCCGCGTTTCTCGGCCAGGATCATCCAGCAGAAGCCCCACCAATCGGTCAGCATGCCCTCGTCGTCGACCAGGTCGTAGCCCTGCTCGGCGGCGAAGATGCGCGCCCGCGCCTCGTCGAGGCCATCGAGGAAGGTGTGGTCGGTGGCCGAGAACAGATCGTCGGAAATGTCGTCGGTGGTGTAGCCCCAGACCGACATGCAGACGGCGTTGAAGGCGCGGTCGATCTGGTCGTCGTCCACCGCCCGCCGGCGAGCCGTCTTGTGCAGCCGCGTCAGGCTGCGCGCAAAATCGGCAATGCGGGTCAGGGCCAGGGGATCGAAGGCGATATTGGACATGGGTGTCCTCGCGGGATGCACTGATGCCGGGGGCTGGCGGATCGAATCGCTGTCAGGATAAACGATCGCTTGCTAAATTGTTCTTAATTTGTTCCTAGCCGATTGTCCATCCCTTCTCAAAGGAGGCGCGCCGCTCTCATGGAGAATTCCAACACCGAAACCGATGCAGCCCTGCGCAAGCGTCTCGACTGGCTGCTGCGCGACCTATGCGTGGACTGGGGCTTTTGCAGCCGCCTCACCGCGGACGACCTGATGCTGGACGGCCAACCGCCCTCTCCGCAGGCGTTCGCCGCGGCCGTGCTGCGGGCCGAAGGCATGAACGCGGAGTACGAGCCGGATTGGCGCCGTCGGATCGAGCAGATGTTCGTCGCTCGCCTCACAACGTGAGTCTGGATCCCGGCTTTCGCCGGGATGACGATGGGGAGAGCCCTCAACTCCACGACGCACCTGCACCATCCTGGCGCGTTCCGCCCCCGGAACTCCGGCCCCGTTTTTGCATCATTTTCCATCACCTTGCTGTGCGGACCAGCCTTTCCCCGGGTTTCGGACCGCGCGCAACCATCGTATGCTTTTACCGGTTCCTCGTAGCATCACAGGTTTCCAAGGTGACAGATCAGCCGTCCCAGCGCAGCTTCGTAAGCACCGGCCAGCCCGTCGACGAATTGGCGGTCGCGGAGATCAAGAGCGACATCCTGGCCAAGCTTCGCCTCGCCATCGGCAAGGAGGCGAGCCAGGCGACGCCGCAGGACTGGTACCACGCCGCGGCGCTGACCTTGCGCGACCGCATCGTGCATCGCTGGCTGACCGCGGACAAGGAGAGCTACGACGCCGGGCGCAAGCGGGTCTACTATCTCAGCCTCGAATTCCTGATCGGCCGCCTGTTCACCGACGCGCTCAACAACATGGGCCTGATGAAGGTGTTCGAGACCGCGCTCGGCGATCTCGGCGTCGGCCTGATGGACCTGCGCAAATGCGAGCCGGATGCCGCGCTCGGCAATGGCGGCCTCGGCCGGCTTGCGGCCTGCTTCATGGAAAGCATGTCGACCTTGCAGATCCCGGCGATCGGCTACGGCATCCGCTATGATTTCGGCCTGTTCCGCCAGGTCATCGTCGACGGCTGGCAGCACGAATATCCCGACGTCTGGCTGTCGTTCGGCAATCCCTGGGAGTTCCAGCGCCCCGAGGTGGTCTATCACGTTCATTTCGGCGGCGGCGTCGAGCACATCGACGACAAGGGCCGGGCCCGCGCGATCTGGCATCCCGGCGAGACCGTGCAGGCGGTGGCCTATGACACGCCGATCGTCGGCTGGCGCGGCCAGCACGTGAATGCGCTCAGGCTATGGTCGGCGCGCTCGCCCGATCCGCTGAAGCTCGACGTGTTCAACTCCGGCGACTATCTCGGCGCCTCGGCGGAAGAAGCGCGCGCCGAGGCGATCTGCAAGTTCCTGTATCCGAACGACGAGAGCCCGGCGGGACGCGAGCTGCGGCTGCGCCAGGAATATTTCTTCGTCTCGGCTTCGCTGCAAGATCTCGTCAAGCGCCATCTCGGCTCCGACGGCCAGTTGCGCAGCCTGGCGCAGAAGGCCGCGGTGCAGCTCAACGACACGCACCCCTCGCTCGCCGTGGCCGAGCTGATGCGGATCCTGGTCGACCTGCACAATTTCCGCTGGGACGAGGCGTGGAAGATCACCATCGCGACCTTGTCCTATACCAACCACACGCTGCTGCCCGAAGCGCTCGAGACCTGGCCGGTCGAGCTGTTCGAGCGGCTGCTGCCGCGCCATCTCGAGATCATCTATCGCATCAATGCGCAGCATCTCGCGCTCGCCGAGCAGCGCGCACCGGGTGACATCGACTACCGCGCCTCGGTGTCCCTGATCGACGAGAAGAGCGGCCGCCGCGTGCGCATGGGCCAGCTCGCCTTCGTCGGATCGCACCGCATCAACGGCGTCTCGGCGATGCATTCCGACCTGATGAAGGAGACCGTGTTCCACGATCTCAATCATCTCTATCCCGGCCGCATCACCAACAAGACCAACGGCATCACTTTCCGCCGCTGGCTGATGCTGGCCAATCCCAAGCTGACGAACCTCTTGCGCGAGGCCTGCGGCGACGCCGTCGTCGACGATCCGACCTTGCTCTCGAGCCTCGAGAGCTACGTCGCCGACGCCGGCTTCCACCAGAAGTTCCGCGCGGTGAAGCACCACAACAAGGTGCAGCTGGCGCGTCTGATCGGCGAGCGCATGAACGTGCGCCTCGATCCGGGCGCGCTGTTCGACGTGCAGATCAAGCGCATCCACGAATACAAGCGCCAGCTCCTGAACATCCTCGAAGCGGTGGCGCTGTATCTGGACATCAAGGACGACCCGCAAGCCAACTGGGTGCCGCGGGTGAAAATCTTCGCCGGCAAGGCGGCGGCGAGCTACCGCTATGCCAAGCTGATCATCAAGCTGATCAACGACGTCGCGGAGGTCGTCAATAACGATCCCGCGATCGGCGGCAAGCTGAAGGTCGTGTTCATGGCCGACTACAATGTCAGCCTGGCGGAAACGATCATTCCTGCGGCCGACCTGTCCGAGCAGATCTCGACCGCCGGCATGGAGGCGTCCGGCACCGGCAACATGAAGCTGGCGCTGAACGGCGCGCTTACCATCGGCACGCTGGACGGCGCCAATATCGAGATCCGCGACAATGTCGGCGCCGACAACATCGCGATCTTCGGCATGGAGGCCGACGAGGTCATGCTCCGCCGCAAGCAGGGACTGGACGCGTCCGACGTGATCCACCAGTCACCGCGGCTGGCGCGCGCGATCGATGCGATCGCGTCCGGCGCGTTCTCGCCGGACGAACCCGGCCGGTTCGAGCCGATCGCCCATGCGCTGCGCCATCTCGACCACTACATGGTCTCGGCCGATTTCGATTCCTACTACGAGGCCCAGCGCGGCATCGATGCACGCTGGCAGACCGTGCCGGCCTGGACCCGCGCCTCGATCCTCAACGTCGCGCGCATGGCCTGGTTCTCCTCCGACCGCACCATCCGCGAATATGCCGACGACATCTGGAACGTGCCGGTCGGACTGGCGATGGCGCCGGTGCAAGCGCAGCGGGCGTGACGGGCCCTTCCCCTCGCCTTCAGCAATGACCCATGACGTCATTGCAGAGGCCTTCCATTGCGTTTCATCTGACGGCCATCATACGATGACCGTCGGGAGGAATGCATGACCGAACCGCCAGCTCACCTGTTCGACGAGGCCACCCGCGTCACCGCCGGCGACAGCCGCTGGCAGGGACGGACCAGCCCGGATTACTGGGCGTTCGTCGGCCCGTTTGGCGGCGTCACGGCGGCGACCGTGCTGCGCGCGTTGATCCAGCATCCGCAAATTCAGGGCGATCCGCTGGCGGTGACGGTGAACTATTGCGCGCCGATCGCGGAAGGGCCGTTCGATCTCGACGTGCGGCTGGTGAAGGCCAACCGCTCGTCGCAGCATTGGTGCGTCGAGCTGAGCCAGGGCGACTCTGACGCGGCGACGCTCGCCACCGCCGTGTTCGCCGAGCGCCGGCCGTCCTGGTCGCATCAGCCGGCCACAAAGCCCGAGGCGCCGCCGTTCGATCAGGTCAAGCGACATCCCGACACGAACATGTCCTGGACCAAGCAGTACGATTTCCGCTTCATCGAGGGCCGTCCGGCGTTTGGCGCATCGTCGTCGGGGGAGCCGCACAGCAGCTATTCCCGGCTGTGGATCTCCGACCGCAAGCCGCGCAAGCTCGACTGCCTATCGGTGCTGTCGATGTCGGACGCCTTCTTCGGCCGCGTCTTCCACGCCCGCGGCGAGCTGGTGCCGTTCGGCACGGTGTCGCTGACGACCTATTTCCACGTCAGCCGGGAGGAGCTGGCGACCGAGGACATCACGCATGTGCTCGCGACCGCCGACGCCAAGATCTTCAACCGCAGCTATCAGGACCAGCATGGCGAGCTGTGGTCACCGTCCGGCCGGCTGCTCGCGACGACGACGCAGATTGCGTATTTCAAGGCGTGAGGGCCGGGACGCAAGCCAAGAAAACGGCGTCGTCCCGGCCTTGAGCCGGGACGACAGCTGTGGGTATGGCTTGAGCTCGCGCCTCTCGTGCATTGAACGGGGCGGAGCGGGAAAATGTGGGGTCAGCCGCAATGCGACCGCCCCCTTGACGTTTGCAGCCCTACTCCGCCGCCAGCTTCAGATCCGGCGCGGCGTTACGGACCTCGGCATCGACCTGGGCTTCGAACTTGGCAAAATTCTTCTGGAACATGCCGACCAGCGCGCGCGCAGTCTTGTCGAACTCGGCCTTGTCCTTCCAGGTGTTGACCGGGTCGAGGATCTCGGTCGGCACGCCCGGCAGCGCGGTCGGCACCGCGAAGCCGAAATATTTGTCGGTGCGGAACTCGACGTTGCGCAAGCTGCCGTCGAGCGCCGCCGTCAGCAGCGCGCGCGTCACCTTGATCGGCATGCGCGAGCCCGTGCCATACTTGCCGCCGGTCCAGCCGGTGTTGACCAGCCAGCAGTCGACATTGTGCTCGGCGATCAGCTGCCGCAGCATGTTGCCGTAGACGGACGGATCGAGCGGCAGGAACGGCGAGCCGAAGCAGGTCGAGAATTCCGGCTGCGGCTCGGAGCCCAAGCCGCGCTCGGTGCCCGCGACCTTGGCGGTGTAGCCGGACAGGAAATGGTACATCGCCTGCGCCGGCGAGAGCTTTGCGATCGGCGGCAGCACGCCGAAGGCGTCGGCGGCGAGCATCACGACGTTCTTCGGATGCGGCGCGCGGCCGGTGCGCGAGGCGTTCGGGATGTAGTCGAGCGGATAGGCCGAGCGGGTGTTCTCCGTCTTGGAGCCGTCGTCGAAATCGGGAACGCGCGTATCCTCATCGAGCACGACGTTCTCGAGCACCGCACCAAACCGGGTCGACGCCGCATAGATCTGCGGCTCGGCTTCCTGCGACAGCTTGATGCACTTGGCGTAGCAGCCGCCCTCGAAGTTGAACACGCCGGACGGTCCCCAACCATGCTCGTCGTCGCCGATCAAGGTGCGGTTCGGATCGGCCGACAGCGTCGTCTTGCCGGTGCCGGACAGGCCGAAGAAGACAGCGGTGTCGCCGTTCGAACCGACATTGGCCGAGCAGTGCATCGGCATCACGCCGCGTTCGGGCAGGTAGTAGTTGAGCGTGGTGAACACGCTCTTCTTCATCTCGCCGGCATAATAGGACCCGCCGATCAGGACGATCTTGCGGGCGAAATCGATCGCGACGACGTTCTGCGAGCGCACGCCGTGGCGTTTCGGGTCGGCACGGAAGCTCGGCATGTCGATGATCGTGAGCTCCGGCACGAAGGTGTCGAGCTCGATCTTCTCGGGGCGGATCAGAAGCGTGCGGATGAACAGCGAATGCCAGGCGAGTTCGGTGAAGACGCGCGTCTTGATGCGGAAGCTCGGATCGGCGCCGCCATAGAGATCCTGCGCAAACAGGGTCTTGCCTTCGGCGTGCTTGATGAAGTCCTGATGCAGCGCCTCGAACTGCGCGGGCGTGATCGCCTGGTTGCCCGCCCACCACATCTTTTCGGTGGAGGCGTCGCGCACCGTGAACTTGTCCTTCGGGCTGCGGCCGGTGAACTCGCCAGTATCCGCGCACAGCGCCCCGTCGGCCGACAGCACCGCCTCGCCTGCCGCCAGCGAATACTGATAGAGCTGGGGAGCGCCGAGATTCCAGTGCACCTGCTTGAGGTTCTTTAAGCCGAACTTGTCGGCACCGAAGGCGCCGTTGCGAATACCCGTCTCTTGCACGAAGATCCCTCCTGAGAGCCCGCATCTGTTGCGCGCAGTCGCGCGCGTTGCGCGGTGACCGTTGCCGTTACATCGCCTTATCGAAGCGCGGTCGCCGACCTAATACTGATCAACGCTGGTCTTGCCAAGACGATCCGGCCCAATTGGTTATTGGCAAACCGTGATGTACGTAGCTCATGTTTTGCCGCGCCATGCACATTCCAGCAGCAGCCGCCTGCGCCCCGCGGAGTTGCTGCAACGCAACAGATATATCAGCGCGTTTGGGTTTCACGAGAACGACGAACGACGCTCAAATCGACGAATTCGCGCCGGCAAGCGAAGACCAAAACGAAGACCGAGCATCCGGCCAACGCCCGTCGCAGCGCATCGCTGCAACCGATCAAGGGACGCCGCCCGAGCCGACGGAATGCGTCGGTGATCAGCCGTGTCGTCGCCCACCCGATCAGCCAGCTTCCATTCACGATTGCCTCGCGCTTGCGGGATCACTTAATCCGATTCTCCCGGCCGCGACGTCAATGAGCTCACTCGCGCCCACGCCATGGGTTTGCGCGGCGCTCACCTTCTGCTGGACGGGGAGCGTGCACATCGAGCTTCACCGCAACTGCGTTCATGCGTGAACTTTGTCGTCTTTCGTCACGAGAGGATGAGCACAGCCATCAAAGCGGGCTCGAACTACACCTCACTTCGCGCGTGCCTCGTCAGCAAGCCGCACAAGCATCTTGCGCAACGCCCCGGGCGTGGTTACGCGCTCGGGAAACCCGAGCCGTAGCGTCTTGCCGTCGGCCATCAGATCCAATCCTTCCGGGTCACAGCCGCTACACCGCCACTCCGCGGCTTCGGCGCCGAGCAGCTTCGTCGCGTAGAGGGCGAGCGCCTCGCGGTGATCTTCGTTCATGTGATCGACAGCGCCCTGCTCTGCCAGAATCAGTTCATCAGCATCGGAGATATCCGTGTGAAACTGCTCGGGCTTGAGATCGACGATGCGGCCGAATCCGGCGACGAGATGCGCGCCTGACGGACGAATCACGAAGAACGAGAAGTCGGCGAAATCCGCATAGTCCGCAGCGGACGGATGCGCATTGAGATACCGACGGCGCATCATCTCGCGATTGTCGTCGGTGGCCTGCTCGGCCTTGCCCGACAGCATGATGCGAGTTCCCTCCAGCGGATCGCCCGGCGCCCGTTCATCGAGCATCAGCGATACGCGCGAATCGGCAAGTACATTCCTGGTGTGTACAGCTAATCGCGAGATCAGGATGATCGGAGCACCATCGGACGCGGTGGCGACGTTGACGAGGGAGCAGTAGGGATCGCCCGTACCAACCATCAAGGTCGCAAGTGCGCCCTGCCGGCTTCGGCGCAGCAGGGATTGCGTCACGCGGTTAGGGTTAAAGCTCGCAGACATCGTCTTTTCCCTCGTCCATCCAGTTGCAATGAAGGCCTTTTTTCGGCTAAACGGGCCACAAACCTGGGCGCGGCACAAGACTTTGCCATGGTATTTGTGGAACTCGGTCACACTTCAGCCCAGCTTGCATTGCTCGTTGACCATGTTCGAAGCCCAAATATGCGGCCCTTATCTTGATTCTCGAAGTCTCGGCGTAACCAGACTCTGAAAGCAGGCTCATGCCCACAATCGCCTTGGTCGATGACGACCGCAACATTCTGACATCCGTCTCCATCGCGCTCGAGGCCGAGGGTTATCGGATCATGACCTATACCGATGGTGCGTCGGCGCTCGACGGTTTTCGGACCAGCCAGCCTGACCTCGCCATCCTCGACATCAAGATGCCGCGCATGGACGGCATGGAGACGTTGCGGCGGCTTCGCCAGAAGTCCGACCTGCCGGTGATCTTCCTCACCTCCAAGGACGAGGAGATCGACGAGCTGTTCGGCCTGAAGATGGGCGCGGACGACTTCATCCGCAAACCGTTCTCGCAGCGCCTGCTGGTGGAGCGCGTCAAGGCCGTGCTGCGCCGCTCGCAGCCGAAGGATCCGACGGCTCTGCCGAAGGAGAACGACGCCAAGGCGCTCGATCGCGGCCTGCTGCGCATGGATCCGGAGCGTCACACCTGCACCTGGAAGAACGAGCCGGTCACGCTGACCGTCACCGAGTTCCTGATCCTGCAGGCGCTGGCGCAACGTCCGGGCGTGGTCAAGAGCCGCAATGCGCTGATGGACGCGGCCTATGACGACCAAGTCTATGTCGACGACCGCACCATCGACAGCCACATCAAGCGGCTGCGCAAGAAGTTCAAGATGGTCGACGAGGAGTTCGAGATGATCGAGACCCTCTACGGCGTCGGATATCGCTTCAAGGAAACCTGAAGCCCTGCGGCAAGGGACCTGAAGCATTGCCTTGCGCGACGTCATGCGAAATTGCGCGCTGACGTCGCGGTCTCGATTGGATAGGCTACGCCTCCTGCGCGTTTGTCCGAGCGCAGATGCCGGAACGGGGCCATTGTTGCGGCGAATTCGGGTGCGGCAAGTCGAGTTCTCGCGGGAATTCGCCGCACAACCCCTACGAAATTCGGAATCGGAGCACTCACATTGCTCGATCGCACGCAGCTTGACCCAGCCGTGAATGCCCACGACGCCGCCGCCGCGATCGCGTCCGAGGCGGCGGAGGAGACCCCGCAGGTCTCCGGCTGGCAGCGTCCGCTGAGCTGGCTGCGCCGCGCCGGACAGTTCCTGTTCGCGCTGTCGTTCTCGAGCCTCACCCGCCGCATCGTCTCGCTGAACATCGCCGGCCTGCTCGCACTGGTTGCAAGCATCCTGTACCTGTCGCAGTTCCGCGCCGGCCTGATCGACGCGCGCGCGCAGAGCCTCCTGGTGCAGGCCGAGATCATCGCCGGCGCCATCGCCGCCTCGGCCACGGTGCAGACCAACACCATCACCATCGATCCCGAGCGCCTGCTCGATCTCAAGCCCGGCGAGAGCTACGGCGCGCCGGACGAATATTCGCCGCTCGACTTCCCGATCAATCCGGAACGCGTCGCGCCGGTGCTGCGCACGCTGATCTCGCCGACCAAGACGCGCGCGCGCATCTATGATCCGAATGGCGGGCTCCTGCTCGACAGCCGCAACCTGGAGAACGTGCTGCGCTTCGACCTGCCGCCGCCGTCGAGCGAGAAGCCCGGCTTCGTCGAGCGTGCGCTGATCTCGGTCCGCACCTGGCTCAATCGCGGCGACCTGCCGCTGTACCGCGAATATGGCCCCGAGAACGGCAACGGCTACGAGGAAGTCGCGGACGCGCTGAAGGGCCAGAAGCGCAGCATGGTGAGGGTCAATTCGCGCGGCGAAGTGATCGTTTCGGTCGCGGTGTCGGTGCAGCGCTCGCGCACCATCCACGGCGCCCTGATGCTGTCGACACAGGGCGACGACATCGACCAGATGGTCACCGCCGAGCGTCTTGCCATTCTGAAGGTCGGCGGCGTCGCCTCCGCCGTCATGATCGTGCTGTCGCTGCTGCTCGCCAGCACCATCGCCGGTCCGGTGCGCCGGCTCGCCGACAGTGCCGAGCGGGTCCGCCGCCGCATCAAGACCCGCGTCGAGATCCCCGACTTCACCCGCCGCCGCGACGAGATCGGCCATCTCTCCGGGGCGCTGCGCGACATGACGGACGCGCTCTACAACCGCATCGAGGCGATCGAGATGTTCGCCGCCGATGTTGCCCACGAGCTCAAGAACCCGCTGACCTCGCTGCGCTCGGCGGTCGAGACGCTGCCGCTGGCGCGCAACGACAACAGCCGCGCCCGCCTGCTCGCCGTGATCGAGCACGACGTGAAGCGGCTCGACCGGCTGATCTCCGACATTTCCGACGCCAGCCGGCTCGATGCCGAGCTGCAGCGCCAGGACATGACCCTGGTCGATCTGCGCCGGCTGCTGAACACGCTGACCTCGGTCGCCAACGAGACCAAGCTCGGAACCGACGTCACCGTCGAGGTCCGCTTCGAGGGCCGCGGCGCCAACGACACCTTCTCGGTGCCCGGTCATGATTCGCGGCTCGGCCAGGTGATCTCCAACCTTCTCTCGAACGCGCAATCGTTCTCCGCGGCCGGCGGCAAGGTGCGCATCACCTGCCGGCGCGTGCGCTCGGAGATCGAGATCACCGTCGATGATGACGGTCCCGGCATTCGCGAGGACGCCCTGCAGCGCATCTTCGAGCGGTTCTATACCGACCGGCCGCACCAGGGCTTTGGCCAGAATTCCGGGCTCGGCCTGTCGATCTCCAAGCAGATCATCGACGCCCATGGCGGGCGGATCTGGGCCGAGAACCGGCCCGGCCCTGTTGACGCCGACGGACATCCGACCTCGGCCGGGGCTCGCTTCGTCGTCCGGCTGCCGGCGTCGTGACGAACGAAACGGCGAGCATCCATGCGTCTGCCGTCCAGGTGGGGGAGCAGGCCGTCCTGATCCGGGGCCCCTCCGGTTCCGGTAAATCCCGACTCGCCTTCGATCTGATCCTCGCCGGACGCGCGGGACAGCTGCCGCCAACGGTTCTGGTGGGCGACGACCGTGTTCATCTCGCCACACGCGGCGGGGAAATGTGGGTGAGCCCCGCGCCCGCTCTGGCCGGGCTGATCGAGATCCGCGGCCTTGGAATCCGCGCCTGCGACCATGTGTCGGAGGCGAAACTTGGGCTTGTGGTTGACCTGATGGCCGAGGACGCTGCCCGCCTGCCGAACGCCGAATCGCTTCGGATTCATCTCAACGGTATCGAATTGCCACGGATACCTGTCGGCCCGGGCTTCTCACCCCTCCCGCTGGTTGCAGCGGAACTAATTACCACTCAAGCTTTCATGTTCCGGTAATCTTTCGGCCGATTGTGTGGGGCAAATTGGTAACCATATCAGCCCCACTATCGCGACCGAGTAGACCGCCGCCCCCTCCCATTCTGTATGCCAGAATCCGGGAGACTCGCGAATATGCCCTCTTGCGCGAGGGCTCCGGATGGTCAAAGTGGCGCGTTCGTGCGGTGCACCCAAGGCGCCCGCGAGGAGTATCCGATGATTGGCCTGGTACTGGTGACCCATGGGCGCCTCGCCGACGAGTTCAGGGCGGCGCTGGAACACGTCATGGGTCCTCAAAAACAAATCGAAGCGGTCACGATTGGCGCCGACGATGATTCCGATCTCTGTCGCAGCGACATCATCGAAGCCGTGAACCGCGTCGACACCGGCGACGGTGTCGCCATTCTCACCGACATGTTCGGCGGCACGCCGTCGAACCTCGCCATCTCCTGCATGAGCCGGCCCAAGGTCGAGGTGCTCGCGGGCATCAACCTGCCCATGCTGGTGAAGCTCGCCAAGGTGCGCGAGGAGCGCTCGCTGCCCGACGCCATCGCCATGGCGCAGGAGGCGGGACGCAAATACGTCACCATCGCCAGCCGGGTGCTCGCCGGCAAATGAGCGACGAGGATGCTCAGCAGGACAACGTCGCCGGCCCGGCTGTCCCTGCCGGAGCCATCTCGCGAGAGCTGCTGATCACCAACAAGCGCGGCCTGCATGCGCGGGCCTCGGCGAAATTCGTGCAGATGGTCGAGAAGTTCCAGGCCGAGGTCTGGGTGACGCGCGGCGGCGAGACCGTCGGCGGCCGCTCGATCATGGGCCTGATGATGCTGGCGGCGGCGCCGGGAACCAAGATCCTGGTCTCCGCCACCGGGCCCGAGGCGGAGGCCGCGCTGCAGGCGATCACCGACCTGGTGAACGACAAGTTCCACGAAGAAGGCGTGTAAGGGCCTCCCGAAACGCGTTTCGCCATGCCGCAATGGGGCATTCTACCCGATTTGCGCCTATCCTCGCATAGCGACGCGGTAAGGATGGCATGTCCAGTAGCACTATTCGGCTGAGCGAGGCAGACCTGCGAGCCGTGGCTGAATACGCGGCCCTCTCTGCACATCCGGCGCTGGCGATCTTCGAACGCGACCGACCGGATGATCTTCGTGCACGAGCCGCAATACAGGCCGCCCGAAGCTTTGCGAGCGGCGGGAGTCGGAGCAAATCCCTACGGGATAGCGCGTGGGCGGCGCAGCGGGCGGCAATCGAAGCCCGCGATGAAGGGTTGCGCGCGGCCTATGAGGCCGCTCGCGCCGCCCTTGCCGCGGCGGGCGCGGGCTTCCTTCATCCCCTCGCGAACCCTTCCCAGGTCAAGCACATCCTCGGAGCTGCCGGCCACGCGGCGCGAGCTTTCGAAATCTCGGCCGGAGACGTTCCCGCCGTCGGCGCTGACTACCTCGCGCGATCACGGCTCCTTGCTTCTCGAGAGGTCGTGGACGTCCTCAGGCGTTATCCTGGTCCGCCGCCCGGAGGAGGCCGGGTCGGAGAGCTGATCCGCCAGCTCGATTCCCTGCTCCGGTGATCGGGAGGCCTCGCGCGCAGGAGCGCTTGGCCGGGACGACCGCGGAGCTATCCCCCCGATGCCTGAATATACACCTTCCAAACGATTGCAGGGCCCGCCTGGCCGTGGAAGAAGCGCTGCGTGGTCATAACCAGCGGCTCGGCTGTCGGGGCCTCCTTGGCCATCCAGGCCTCGCAGGCCGCGATCCGGTTGTCGGTGGTGTCGCAGATGCCGATGAACCCCTCGCGCTTGAGGTCCTCCAGCGCGCTCAGGCCGGAACTCCAGGTCTCCTCGGGCGTGGTGGGCACCGTGAACGGCCTTGGGTGGTCCGGGCTGTAGAAGGTCATCGGCGTGTTCATCTCGGCAAAGCCGGCCACCAGCGGCCAGGGCGAGCCGAATCGGGCATGCCAGGCCTTGGTCAGCTCCCGCGCCAGCTCCGAACGGGCGCCATAGCCGGTGGCGCCGTTCGGATTGGCGGCCATCTCGCGCCGGGCGATCCAGGGCGAGGCGATCAGCGTGAGCAGCGACAGGACGAGCCAGACGGCGGCGAGCCGCGGCAGCATGACCGATCGCAGCCGCAGCGCGGGAATTGCGACCAGCGCCAGCGGCACCAGGAAGAACAGCGAGATGCCCCAATCGGTCTTCATGTAGATCGTGAAGGCGAGGCCGCCGAGCGGCGGCCCGACGGCAACGATCGCCTGCACCAGCCAAACATTGATCGCCTGGCTTACATTCACGCCGGGATTGGGACCGCCGCGCCAGTTGCGGAAGGCGAATCGCGGCGGCCAGGCCATCACCAGCGCCGCCAGCGCCACCGGCAAAGCCAGCAGCGCAAGATTGTGGCCGACATAGCCGAGCACGAGCTCGGCGGCGCGGCCGCGGTCCGACAGCGTATAGACATCCCCGGCATAGGTGATGGCGACGAAATCGACCCGCCACAGCCACACCAGATGCGGGATCATCGCCACCAGCATGGTGACGATCGCGACCCACGGCGCGGGCGACGCCAGAAAGCGCAACCGTTCCGGGTGCAGCAGCGCCGCAAGGCCGATGGCGCCGATCATGGTCAGCACCCAGTATTTGGTCATCAGCGCCGCCGCGCCGGCGAGGCCGAGCCACAGGCCGGAGGCGGCGCTGCGCTTTTCGAACGCGTTGAGATAGGCCAGCACCAGCAGCGGCAGGGTCAGCAGCTGGACCAGGTCGGCGTTGTACTTGAAGCCCTTGAAATTGAAGATCGGGTACAGCGCGACCATCACCACGACGAAGAAGGCGCGGCGGCGGTCGACCACCTTGAGGCTCGCGAGCCAGACGATGACGAGACCGCTGCCGTTCACGGCCATCGCCAGCGCATAGGTCGCCCAGTCCTTGACCGGAAACACCGCGAACCACAGCCCCGCGATCCAGCCCGACAGCGGCGGATGCTTGCCGTAGCCGAGCAGGAAGCGGCTGCCCCAGGCATAGGCCTCGGCGACGTCCATATGGACGTCCTGCGCCGCCTTCAGATTGGTCAGGATCGCCGTCCACAGCACGGCATGGACGACCGCGAAGGTGACGACGACCCAGAGCGACGTTGCCGGCGCCGTGGCGCGCGCCACCAGCCAGGCGGAGATTCGCCGCGGTCCGAGACGGCCGCGCATGCGCGCCGCGAGAGGCGGAAGAGAGGTACTCGACATCCGCCCTCGGTAGCCTGTTTTGGCGGCGCGGGGAATCAGCTTGCCGTGAAGAAAGCCCCTGGAAATTCAGCAATATGGTTGCTGGTGAGGGGCTTGGGGTGCTATCTGCGCGACCCATGACGACCGCCCCCATTCCCAACATCCGCAACTTCTCCATCGTCGCCCATATCGACCATGGAAAGTCCACTTTGGCCGACCGCCTGATCCAGATGACGGGCGGGCTGTCGGACCGCGAGATGGCGGGCAAGGAGCAGGTGCTCGATTCGATGGACATCGAGCGCGAGCGCGGCATCACCATCAAGGCGCAGACCGTGCGCCTGCGTTACCATGCCAAGGACGGCAAGGATTACATCTTCAACCTGATGGACACGCCCGGCCACGTCGACTTCGCCTACGAAGTCTCCCGGTCGCTGGCGGCCTGCGAGGGCTCGCTGCTGGTGGTCGACGCCAGCCAGGGCGTCGAGGCGCAGACGCTCGCCAACGTCTATCAGGCGCTCGACAACAATCACGAGATCGTCCCGGTCCTCAACAAGATCGACCTGCCGGCGGCCGAGCCCGAGAAGATCAAGCAGCAGATCGAGGACGTGATCGGTATCGACGCCTCCGACGCGGTGATGATCTCCGCCAAGACCGGCCTTGGCATTCCCGACGTGCTGGAGGCGATCGTCACCCGCCTGCCGCCGCCCAAGGGCGACCGCGAGGCGACCCTGAAGGCGCTGCTGGTCGACAGCTGGTACGACGTCTATCTCGGCGTCGTCGTGCTGGTGCGCATCGTCGACGGCGTGATGAAGAAGGGCCAGCGCGTCCGGATGATGGGCACCGGGGCCGCCTATGACGTCGAGCGCGTCGGCTTCTTCACGCCGAAGATGACGCAGGTCGACGAGCTCGGGCCCGGCGAGATCGGCTTCATCACCGCCGCGATCAAGGAGGTGGCCGACACCCGCGTCGGCGACACCATCACCGACGACCGCAAGCCGGTCTCGGAGATGCTGCCGGGCTTCAAGCCGGCCATCCCGGTCGTGTTCTGCGGCCTGTTCCCGGTCGATGCCGATGATTTCGAAACATTGCGCGCCGCAATGGGCAAGCTCCGGCTCAACGACGCCAGCTTCTCGTTCGAGATGGAAACCTCGGCCGCGCTCGGCTTCGGCTTCCGCTGCGGCTTCCTCGGCCTCTTGCATCTGGAGATCATCCAGGAGCGTCTCTCCCGCGAGTTCGATCTCAACCTCATCGCGACCGCGCCGAGCGTCATCTACAAGATGAAGCTGACCGACGGCGAGGAGATCGAGATCCACAACCCGGTCGACATGCCCGACGTGGTCAAGATCGCCGAGATCCAGGAGCCCTGGATCGAGGCGACGATCCTGACGCCGGACGAATATCTCGGCAGCGTGCTCAAGCTCTGCCAGGACCGCCGCGGCAATCAGAAGGAGCTGACTTACGTCGGCAGCCGCGCGATGGTCAAATACGACCTGCCGCTCAACGAGGTGGTGTTCGACTTCTACGACCGGCTGAAATCGGTCTCCAAGGGCTACGCCTCGTTCGACTATCATTTGACCGACTACAAGCCGGCCGATCTCGTCAAGATGCAGATCCTCGTCAACAACGAGCCGGTCGATGCGCTGTCGATGCTGGTGCACCGGACCCGCGCCGAAGGCCGGGGACGCGCCATGGTCGAGAAGATGAAGGACCTGATTCCGCCGCACATGTTCCAGATCCCGATCCAGGCGGCGATCGGCGGCAAGGTGATCGCGCGCGAGACCGTGCGCGCGCTGCGCAAGGACGTCACCGCGAAGTGCTACGGCGGCGACATCACCCGCAAGCGCAAGCTTCTGGAGAAGCAGAAGGAAGGCAAGAAGAAGATGCGGCAGTTCGGCAAGGTCGACATCCCGCAGGAAGCCTTCATCGCCGCCCTCAAGGTGGATAGCTGAGGCGCGGGCCCGCCCCCTTCTCTGGTTTCATCAGCACGATAGGCTGAAGAAAATCCGGATTCCAAAGCGGAACCAGCGCTCCCGTGCAACTACGGTATCTGTTCCTTAATGGTATCCTGAGACCCTTGCTGCAAAGCAAGGAATGCCCCGAATGTCCCGCCTCCGGTCGATCTCCGCCCGCCTGATCATCGCGCTCTCGCTGACCGTCGCCATCGCCTGTGCCGTGCTCGGCACCTTCTCCGTCATCCAGCAGCGCGCTCTGACCCGACTGGCGCTGGAGCAGCAACTCAAGCTGCAGTTCGACAGCGTGTCGGCCGGCATCGACTATGAAGGCCGCGCCGCGCTGGCGGTCAGCTCCACCCTGGCGGCGCTGCCCCCGATCGCCGACGCCTACCTCAAGGGCGACCGCGACGCGCTTGGCGCCCTGCTCGGCGGCGCCATGACGTCGCTGAAGGCGCAGGGCATTCCGCTGGTGAACGTATGGGCGCCGCCGGCCACCAATTTCTATCGCGTGCATGAGCCCAAGGTGTTCGGCGACGACACCTCGAAGCGCCGCATCACCGTGGTGCAGGCCAACCAGACCGGCCGCCTGATCGCCGGCGTCGAGCAGAGCCGGCTGTCGCTCGGCATCTTCGGCATGACCCCGATCGTGCGCGACGGCAAGGTGATCGCGACCGTCGACGTCGGCGCCGCCTTCGGCAAGGAATTCGTCGAGCGCGCCAAGCAGCGCTTCGGCATCGATCTCGCCGTCTACTGGATCAACGACGGCCAGCCGAAGCGGCTGTCCTCGACGTTCGGCGACGAGACCGTCGCCACCCCGGACGAGGTGCTCGCGGTGTTCAAGGGCACGGCGCTGCTGCGCGATGCCACCCTGGCCGGCAAGCCCGCCGCGGTCTATGCCGGGCAGATCAGGAACTACGCCGGCGACCCGATCGCCGTGCTGGAGCTGATCAAGGACACAACCGCCTATGAGGCCGCCGCCGCCAGCGCGCAGCAGCAGCTGATCATCGGCACGGTCGTAATCCTGCTGCTCGCCGTCATCGTCGCGCTGTTCGTCGCCCGCGGCATCTCGCGCCCGCTGGTCGCCATCACCGCCGTCATGCACCGGCTGTCGAGCGGCGACACCGAGGTCGCGATCCCCGGCGGCCAGCGCAAGGACGAGCTCGGCACGATGGCGCAGGCGGTCGACGTGTTCCGCCGCAACATGATCGAGACGGCCAGCCTGCGCGAGGCGCAGGAGGCGACGCAACACCGCGCCGAGCAGGAGAAGCAGGCGCTGCAGCGGCAGATGGCCGACCGGTTCGAGGCCGACGTCAAGGGCGTGGTGTCCTCGGTTGCCAAGGCCACGGCGGACATGGAGCGCGTCGTCCACGAGATCACGGTCAGCGTCAACGGCACCTCGCAGCGCGCAGCGGCCGCCGCTGCTGCGTCCGAGGAAGCCTCGAGCGGCGTGTCGACCGTCGCTGCGGCCTCCGAGGAGCTCGCCTCCTCGGTGACCGAGATCGGCCGCCAGGTCGCGCATTCCAGCAAGGTGGCCGATGCCGCGGTCGTCAAGGCGCGCCAGACCACCGAGATGGTCGGCAGCCTCGCCGCAGCCGCCGAGAGGATCGGCGACGTGTTGCGCCTGATCGACGCGATCGCGAGCCAGACCAACCTGCTGGCGCTCAACGCGACCATCGAGGCGGCGCGTGCCGGCGAGGCGGGCCGCGGCTTCGCGGTCGTGGCAGCCGAGGTCAAGGAGCTGGCCGGACAGACCGCCAAGGCGACGGAGGAGATCGCCGGCCAGGTCACCTCGATCCAGGCCGCGACGTCCGACTGCGTGACCGCCATCGGCGGCATCAGCACAACGATCCAGGAGATCAGCGGCATTGCCGCGACCATCGCCGCCGCCGTCGAGCAGCAAGACTCGGCGACGCGCGAGATCGCGCGCAGCGTCCAGCAGGCGGCGTCCGGGACCAACGAGGTGTCGCAGAACGTCGTCGGCGCCAGTGACGCCGCCGAGCAGTCACGCGAGCTCGCCGACCACGTCATGGTCGCCACGCGCGACCTCGGCAAGCGTGCGAACGACCTGTTCAAGAGCGTCGACACCTTCCTCGCCGGCCTGCGCAAGGCGGCGTAGCGGGCGACTTTCGCCATCCCGCCCTCTTGGCTCGCAGCCTTCCAAGGCGGCGAGCTCCAAAATCGGTGTCGTCCCCGCATTCGCGGGGACGACGCTGGTGATGAGGTAACAGCCGGGCCTCCGCTTCAATCGCCGGTCGCGAGTGCAAAGCCCTCGTCGAGCCAGCCGGTGATGCCGCCGATCATCATCTTCACGGGCCGTCCCAGCCGCGCAAGCCGGATCGCGGCGCGGTTGGCGCCGTTGCAGTGCGGGCCGGCGCAGTAGACCACGAACAGCCTGTCCTTCGCGTACTCGGCCATCCGCTCCGCGGTCATGGTCCGGTGCGGGATGTTGATGGCGCCGGTGATGTGCCCCTTGGCAAACGAGGCCGGGCCCCTGACATCCACCAGGATGAAGTCCGGAGCTGCTGCATGCAGACTCTCGTGCACGTCCCAGCAATCGGTCTCGAATGAGAGCATCGCCTCGAAATGGGCGAGCGCCTGGGCTGACGGGGCTGCGGGCACCTCGGTGACATGGGTCGTCATCGTCTCTCTCCTGCGACGTTGCGTGAGCTCCTCCAATCTCGCGCGCTACGCGGGGCGACCCAAGTGACGGATCGGACAAAGTTCGGTAAGTTTCCGCCAATGCCCCGCGCCGCAACCCATGCTCCACACCCGAATCCGGGATTGGTCGCCGTCATCACCTATGACGGGCTGTGCACGTTCGAGTTCGGCATCGCGGTCGAAGTCTTCGGGCTGCCGCGGCCGGAGTTCGACTTCCCTTGGTACCGGTTCACGGTGGTCTCTGCCGAAGCGCGGCGTGCCCGCGCGACCGGCGGCATCGTGGTCGAGGCCGGCGCGCCCCTGTCACGCCTGAAGCAAGCCAGCACGATCATCGTTCCAGGATGGCGCGATCGCACCGAGCGGCCGCCCCAGCGCCTGCTGCGCGCCATCGCGCAGGCGGCCGCGCGCGGCGCGCGGTGCTTGTCGATCTGCTCCGGCGTGTTCGTTCTGGCCGCCGCTGGCCTGCTCGACGGCAGGCGCGCCACCACGCATTGGCGGCACATTCCCGACCTGAAGCGGCTCTATCCGAATATTCGCGTCGAAGAGGACACGCTCTATGTCGACGAGGGCAATGTCATCACCTCGGCCGGCAGCGCTGCGGGCATCGACGCCTGCCTGCATCTGGTCCGGCGCGATTTCGGCAGCAAGGTTGCGAACAGCGTTGCCCGGCGGCTGGTGATGCCGCCGCACCGGGACGGCGGGCAGGCGCAATACGTCGTCGCACCGGTCCAGGCCCGCCCGGGACGGACGATCGGCGCCGTCATGGATTGGGCACGGGGGCGACTGGCGCAGCCGATTGCGGTCAGCGCGATGGCAAAACGCGCCGGGATGAGCGAGCGGACCTTGCTGCGGTCGTTCCAGGACAGCACGGGCGCGAGCCCTACGGCCTGGCTGCAGCAGGAGCGCATGACGCGGGCGCGGGAGCTGCTGGAGAATGCGACGCTCTCCCTGGCGGACATCTCGGCGCAGTGCGGCTACCGGTCGCTCGAAACGTTTCGCGTCGCTTTCCGGCGCATCGTCGGAACGTCGCCCGCGGCCTATCGGCGGCGCTTCGAGGCGCGTCCAACAGCGGCCAACGTCGCTCGCTCAAGCCACCAGCGCGTTGCCGGGTGAGGTGCCGTCCATGGCATCCCGCTGCGCCTGCAAGAGCCGGACGATGTCGACATTGGGCCGGGGCCGGCTGAACAGATAGCCCTGCCCTTCATGGCAGCCCTCGGCGCGCAGACAGCGCAGCTCCGCCTCGGTCTCGACGCCCTCGGCCGTGATGATGACGCCGAGCCCCTTGCCCAGGCTGACGATCGAGCGGACGATCGCCTGCGCCTCGCGATTGGCCGCGAGACCGCGGATGAAGGACTGATCGACCTTGATCTTGTCGAACGGAAAGCTGCGCAGATAGCTCAGGCTGGAATAGCCAGTGCCGAAATCGTCCATCGAGATGCGCACGCCCAGCGCGCGCAGCGCATGCAGGGTGGCCAGCACCTGGCCGCTCTTCTCCAGCACCAGCGTCTCGGTGATCTCGAGCTCGAGTCGGCTCGGCGGCAGGCCCGACTGCTTCAGCACGTCCATCACCAGCGACAGCACGTTGCCGACGCGGAACTGCAGCGGCGACATGTTCACGGCGACACGGACGTCGTCCGGCCATTTCGCGGCGTCGTTGCAGGCGTGCCGCAACATCGCGCGGCCGAGCGCCGAGATCAGGCCGGTCTCCTCGGCGACCGGGATGAACTCCGACGGCGGGATCATGCCGCGCTCTGGATGCGGCCAGCGCGCCAGCGCCTCGAAACCGGTGATGCGTCCGGTCGAGAGGTCGATCAGCGGCTGATAATGCGGCTGCAGCACGTCGCGCTGGATGGCCTCGCGCAGCTCGGATTCGATCTTGCGCCGGCTCTGCGCCCGCGCATCCATGCCGGATTCGAAATAGCTGAAGGAGCCGCGCGTCTCGTTCTTCGCGCGCGACAGCGCCATGTCGGCATTCTTGAGCAGCTTCTCGGCGTCGTCGCCATCGTTCGGCGCCATGGCGATGCCGATCGTAGCGCCGATCGTCACCGAGCTGCCGTCGATGAGATAGGGATCGGCGATCGCCTCCAGCAGCCGGCGGCAGAGCTGGGCCGCATCCTCCGGCCGCGCCTGCCCGCCCTGCACCACCGCGAACTCGTCGGAGTTCAGTCGCGCGACGATGTCCTCCTGACGCAGGACCGAGCGCAGCCGCTTGCCGACCCCGCGCAACAGCCGGTCGCCGACCGCGTGGCCGAGGGTATCGTTGATCGACTTGAAACTATCGAGGCCGAGCACCAGCACGGCGATCTTCTCGGAGCCGCGCCGCATCTGGGTGAGCTTGTCATCGATCTTCTGGCGCAGCAGGTTGCGGCTCGGCAGGCCGGTCAGTGCGTCGTGCTGGGCCAGGAAGGCGAGCCGCGCCTCGGCGCGCTTGCGTTCGGTGATGTCCATCAGCGCCAGCAGCACCGCGGGCTGGGCGTTGTGGACGAGATGGCGCGAATAGATCGCGAGATCGATCAGGGCGCCATCGGCGCGGACATGCTTCCAGGTGCGCGCCGCCTGCTCCTCGCTGGACTGCTCGCCTGCCCAGGGCGGCTCGCTATCATAGGCCTGCAGGCTGCGGATGCTGAGCCGCTCGAAGGCGTCCCGGCTGTAGCCGTAATGCTGGGCCGCCGCTTCGTTGACGCCGAGCACGCGCCCGTCATCCGTCGCGCAGACGATCATCGGCACCGGATTGCCGTCGAACAGCAGGCGGAACGACTCCTCGCGCTGCTTCAATTCGGTGATGTCGACGCGCAGGCCAACGATGCCGCCATCGCCGGTCAGACGCTCCTCGATCAGGATGGTACGGCCGTCCGACAGCTTCTGCTCATGGCGACCGCTCGGATGAAACAGCTTTTCGAGCCGCTCGGCGATCCACTCCTCCTCGCGGCCCGCGGCTTCCGGATAGTCGCCGCGGGTAACGCCGATCCGGATCGTATCCTGCAGCCGGGCGCCGGATTCGAACAGGTCCGAGCTGCGGTTGTAGATTTCGGCGTATTTCTTGTTCCAGAGAATGTAGCGGCCGTCGGCGTCGAGGAACACGATCCCCTCGGGAAGAATGTCGATCGCTTCGATGAGCCGATCATGCGCCTTCTTCGCCTCAGCCATCGCCACTTCGGCGCACTTGCCGCCGATCTCATCGACGGGGGCGAGCTTGCGCAAATTGTGCCAACGCAATCTCGGGCTTGGCTTGACCGGGTGAACTGCATCGCGGGCGCTTGGCACGCGATTGCGCTTTTTTGCCGTGGGTGGCCGAACGGGCCGCATCGCGTGCCTCACTCTCCTTCTCGAACGGCAGTTTTCGGCCACGTTTCTGAAAAAATGGTATCTTGATGCAGGGCGCGACAGCCACTGGTTACGGGAACAGGTGGATGCACTCGCGCATTTGGAGAGTTGAGACCTGCGCGGAGGATCAACCAAGGGCTGCTGTACAACCAGCGATAAGTGACGTCGGTTGCCACGAGCCAGAAAAGACCCGCATACCGTGCAATGGCCCTGCGCTTATTGTTCGTTTACCGAACGAACTCACGCAATTGAGCCGTGTTCAGCCGGTTCCGCCAATCCGGCAGCAGGGTTAGAGCCAGGTTAAAACGGCTCGAATGACCCGCTGTTGACGTAGAATTGGGCAACCCGGCCGGTCGGCAGACGCTACACTGGCGCCATGCATGTCCGCCTGATTCTGGTCGCCATCGTCAGTTCGGCCGTCATTGCCGCGGCGGCCCCGGCTCATGCCCAGGACAAGGGCAGCGTCGAGCCAAAGGCCCTGCCGCCATTGGCGCATCCGGACGATCCGAATACGCCGGCCAAGGAGCTGTTCGCGCGGAGGATCCTGCCGTCGGCGCAACCGACCAGGGTGATCGGCACCTATAATCGCGGCTGCATCGCCGGAGCCGAGCGAATGCCGGTCAACGGCGAGGGCTGGCAGGTGATGCGGCTGTCGCGCAACCGCAATTTCGGCCATCCCAACCTGATCGCGCTGCTGAAGCGGCTGGCGACCCGCGCGCACAAGGATGCCGGCTGGCCCGGCATCCTGGTCGGCGACATCGGCCAGCCGCGCGGCGGACCAGCGCTGTCCGGCCATGCCAGCCATCAGATCGGGCTCGACGCCGACATCTGGCTGACGCCGATGCCCGACCATAGGCTGTCGCGCAACGAGCGCGAGGAGATGTCGGCGGTCATGATGGTTCGGCCTGATCGCCTCGATGTCGATCCGCGGGTGTTCACGAAGGGCCACGTCGCCGTGATCCGCGCCGCGGCCCAGGAGCCGTCGGTGCAGCGCATCTTCGTCAACGCCGCGATCAAGAAGGCGCTGTGCCGGGACGCGAGGGGGGACCGTAGCTGGCTCACCAAGGTGCGGCCGTGGTGGGGCCACGACTATCACTTCCACATCCGCATGGTGTGCCCGCCGGGCAATCCGGACTGCCACGGCCAGACCAACCAGGAGGGCGGCGATGGCTGCGGCGACCTCGACTATTGGTTCTCGGATGCGGTGCTGCATCCGCTGCCGCCGAAAGAGCCCCCTAAGCCGCCGCAACCGCTGACGATGGCGCAACTGCCGCCTGGCTGCCGAGCGGTGCTGCATGCGCCGGACGCCAAGAATTGATTCGGCCGACGCTGCCGTGATTGGGAGTCGCAGCGGCGGGACGATTGCCATAGGATGATATTGCTCGCGCCGTCAGCGCGGCGATCGAAGGGGATGACGGTCCCTCCACCTCCTGTTATCGCGGTATCAAGATGCCGCGCGCCGCTGCGCGGCGTAACAGTCGCGAGTCCGTCATGATCCTGATCCGTCCCGCCACGACCGCCTTCCTCGTTACGGTGGCCGCGAGCTCGGCTGCGGTTGCCGCCGAACCGAGCGGCTGCGACAAGTTCAAATGGGACATCGCGCGCGAGCACGCCGCGCTGACCGCAGCCGACCGCGAGAAGCTCGTATCTGGCGCCGAGATGGCCGTTATTCCCGCGACCGGGATTGTGCTGGAGCTGCGTCCGACGGCTGACGCCAAGCTGGCGATGCCGCCGGAGCGCGCGCCCAGGGACGGCAGCTTCGCCGGCCTCACGCGGATCGCCGGAGCGCCCAAGGCCGGCGTCTACACCATCAGCCTGTCGGCCGCGGCCTGGATCGACGTGGTGCAGGACGGCAAGATCCTCAAGCCGGCCGGCTTCAGCGGCGCCACCGATTGCGACGGCATTCGCAAGACCATGAAGTACGAGCTGGGATCAAAGCCTTTCGTGCTGCAGGTCAGCGGCGCGCCGGAGAATGCGATCTCGATCGCCGTCCTGCCGGCGGCAGAATGACGCTCACACCCCTGCGACCGACGACCAGACACTGGCCAGCTTGCGCTTCATCCGCTCCTTGCGCGTCAGCACCGGCACATCCTCCTCGTCCTCCGGCAGACGCAGTCCGACCACGTTGACGCGGCCGCCGGAGATCGAGCGGGCGACCAGCACGATGGTGTCGAGCGCCACGGTCGCGCCTTCCTTCGGCGCGTTGTCGAGATGGATGTCGAAATAGTCGGCGAGCGTCAGCTTGTCCTCGCCCTCGCCGAGCTTGACGCCGTAGATGCCGGCGACCTCGTCGAGCGTATGCTCGGCCGAGACCATGAAGTCGCCGAGCAGATGCGGGTCGGGCGCGGCCGACGGCGGCATGTCGACGAAGAAGCGGTCGAGCGACTCGGCCTTTTCCGGCGGCGCCAGCAGATAGAGATAGTCCCCCGGCGCGATCGGCTCGGCCTCGGGCGGCGACAGAATCTGCTCGTTGCGGATCACCAGGGTCGGCTTCGACCAGGACGGGATCAGGCCGCGGCGGAAGTACAGGCTCTTGGAGCGGATCGAATAGCCGACCAGCTGCTGCTCGAGCTGGCCGGGCAGATCGAGCTCGATGCGGCGCGGGCCCCGATCGGTGCGCGGCAGCGCCACGTGCAGCTTGCGCGCGGCCACGCCGAGCGTCCAGCCCTGCGCAAGCAGCGAGATGATCACGACCACGAACGCGACGTCGAAATAGAGATAGGCGCTGGACAGGCCGACCAGCAGCGGGATCGAGGCGAGGAAGATCGCGACCGCGCCGCGCAGGCCGGTCCAGGCGATGAACGCCTTCTCCCGCCAGTTGAAGCGGAACGGATAGAGGCAGACAAACACCGCAACGGGTCGCGCCACCAGCATCAGCATCAGCGCAACAGCAATCGCCGGCAGGAGGCTGTCGAGCAGCCGCTGCGGCGACACCAGCAGCCCGAGCAGCACGAACATCACGATCTGGGCGAGCCACGTCGCGGCATCGAGGAAGGTGACGACAGAGTTGTGCGCGCGGGTCGGCCGGTTGCCGACGATGAGGCCGGCGAGATAGACCGCGAGGAAGCCGGAGCCGTGGGCGATCTGCGCCATGCCGAAGATCACCAGCGCGGCCGTGGTCACGAACGGCGCGTGGAGGCCCTGCGGCAGCGCGACCTTGTTGAGGCCGATGACGACGAGGCGGCCGCCGACGATGCCGAACAGCGTGCCGAGCACCGCCTCGCGGATCAGCTCGAACACGAAATGTCCGAACGACCCGTGACCGACCGAGATCAGCTCGACCAGCATCAGGGTGAGGAACACCGCGAACGGATCATTGCTGCCGGACTCCGCCTCCAGCGTGGCACCGACACGCGGGCGCAGCCGCAGGCCCTGGGCGTGGACCAGCAGGAACACGGCCGCCGCATCCGTCGAGGCGATGACGGCGCCGACCAGCATCGCCTCGGTCCAGCCGAGGTCGAGGGCATATTTCGCCACGGGCGCGGTGATGAAGGCGGTCATCAGCACGCCGACGGTCGCAAGCACCATCGAGGGCGCCAGCACGGTGCGGATGCTCTGGAAGCGCGTACGCAGACCGCCGTCGAACAGGATCAGCGCCAGCGCGACGGAGCCCACCAGATAGGTGGTACGGACGTCCTGAAATTCGATATGACCAGGGCCGGAATCGCCCGCCAGCATGCCGATCACCAGGAACACCAGCAGCAGCGGTGCGCCGAAGCGCAACGCCAGCAGGCTCGACAGGATGCCGGCCATCACGAGGACCGCACCGAGGAGGATCGCAATGCTGACGGCGTCGAGGGATGACATGAAAAAACGTTGATGGATCCGAGTTTTACATCCTTATCGTCGCCACACTTGCACGCCAACCGGATTTGCTCTTATCGCGGCGATATGCCCATTTTTCCATCCTTGCCCGCGTTCGGGGTATATTTCGCGGCAATCGCCTGTGACGAAAACGAACTAAATTCCGCTGATCCGGCCAACCCGCGCCACTGTTCCCCTCCGAGACCCCGCTGATGGACCTCGACCTGAAAGACGTTCTCGACTTCCTGCAGACCGTTGGCCGCTCGATCGGCGCCGAGGTCACCTCGCCGTGGTTCTATCTTCAACTCGGGCTGGTGCTGAGCGGCGCCGGCATCGCCTTTGCGGCGAGCGCCGCCGTGCGTGCGCGCATCGACCTGACTTCGCTGGCGATGGGCTGGCCTGGCCCGCTGCGGCAGCTGCTACGGGTGCTGCTGGAGAGCGTCACCACGGTCGTGTTCGTGATCCTGATGCGGATCGCCCGCACCGGCATGTTGCTGTGGACCTGGCCGAGCCGCAGCTACCTGCTCGCCGTCGCGCTCAAGCTGGCGCTCGCTTGGCTCGTGATCCGGCTGATCACCTCGGTGATCCGCAGCACCTTCATCGTGCAGATCGTGTCGATCTCGGCCTGGCTGGTCGCCGCGCTCAGCATCATCGGCCAGCTCGACAACGTCGTCGACGCGCTCGATTCCATCTCGGTCGTGCTCGGCGGCCTCAGGCTGACGCCGCTGCTGGTGATCAAGCTCGGCGTGCTGCTGCTCGCGGTGCTGTGGCTGACCAACATCGCCAGCAATTTCGTCGAGAGCCGCATCACGCGCTCGACGGACCTGACGCCGTCGATCCAGGTGCTCCTGATCAAGATGGTCCGCATGGGCCTGATGATCCTCGGCGTCGCGATTGCGATCAGCGCGGTCGGCATCAACCTGTCGGCGCTCGCGATCTTCTCCGGCGCCGCCGGTGTCGGTATCGGCCTCGGCCTGCAGCGCATCGTCGCCAATTTCGTCGCGGGCATCATCCTGCTGGCCGACAAATCGGTGAAGCCGGGCGATCTCGTCACCATCGGCGACAGCTCGGGACGCATCAGCGCGATGAACACGCGCTACATCTCGGTCGCCGCCGGCGACGGCCGCGAGTTCCTGATCCCGAACGAGGACCTCGTCACCCAGAAGGTGACCAACTGGACCTACACCGACAAGAACACGCTGGTGAAGGTCAATTTCGGCACCAACTACGACGCCGATCCCCGGGTCGTCTGCAAGCTCGCCACCGAGATCGCGGCCGAGACGCCGCGCACCTTGAAATCGAAGGCGCCGAACTGCCTGCTGACCGAGTTCACCGAGGCCGGCATGAAGTTCTCGCTGACCACATGGATCGCCGACCCCAGCTACATGGACAGCGTCAAGAGCGAGGTGATGCTGGCGCTGTGGGAGGCCTTCAAGCGCGAGGGCATCAGGGTGCCGTATCCGGTGCGAGAGCTTCGCGTTCGCGGAGGTGCGCTGCCGGTGGAGACCACGCTGGAGGTGCCGACCGGCTAGGCGGCAGATCCGGCCGTGCACACCCGGCTTGCACCGGCCGGCACGATCATTAAATTAGGCGATCACCCTGCGACACCCCTGAGAACGAAACAGGCCCATGAACTATATCGAAGCGACCGACACCGCTGCGCGCAAGAACGGCCAGATCAAGCTGCACGGCCCGAGCGGCTTTGCCGGCATGCGCAAGGCCGGCGCGCTGGTGTCGAAGTGCCTCGATGCGCTCACCGACATCGTCAAGCCGGGCGTGCCGACCTCGCGGATCGACGATTTCGTCCGGGACTTCGCCTTCAGCCACGGCGCCTATCCGGCGACGCTGATGTATCGCGGCTATCGCTACTCGACCTGCACGTCGATCAACCACGTGGTCTGCCACGGCATGCCGAACGACCGGCCGCTGAAGGAAGGCGACATCATCAATGTCGACGTCACCTTCATCGTCGACGGCTGGTACGGCGATTCCAGCCGCATGTATGCGATCGGCCCGATCGCGCGCAAGGCCGAGCGGCTGATCGAGGTCACCTACGAATCGATGATGCGCGGCATCGCCGCGGTGAAGCCCGGCGCCACCACCGGCGACATCGGCCACGCAATCCAGAGCTTCGTCGAGCCGCAGGGCATGAGCGTGGTGCGCGACTTCTGCGGCCATGGTCTCGGCCGGCTGTTCCATGACGAGCCGAACATCATCCATGTCGGCCGTCCCGGCGAGGGCGTGCTGCTCAAGCCCGGCATGTTCTTCACCATCGAGCCGATGATCAATCTCGGCAAGCCGCATGTGAAGATCCTGTCCGACGGCTGGACCGCAGTGACGCGGGACCGCTCGCTGTCGGCGCAGTTCGAGCATTCGGTCGGCGTCACCGCCGACGGCGTCGAGATCTTCACGCTCTCGGAGCGCCATGGAGAGAAGCCGCTGACGCAGGTGTGAGCGGGCTCCTGGCCGAATGGCCGCCGGGCGTCCGATTGTTGCCATGCCCGGCTGATCGACTGCCGCTTCCGTCGCATGCGACTGCGGGAGGCTGCTCTGACCAACGCAACACGCCGTGGCGTTCTCGGCCTGCTCTCGGCGGGCGCAGCGCTGCTGACGCCGCCGGCGCGCGCAGCGTCGGAGACAGCTCCCGCATCGGCGAATGCCGACGACGCCTGCATCCTGACGCCGCAGTCGGAATCCGGTCCCTATTATCTCGATCCCAAGCTGGTGCGCGCCGAGATCGCCGAGGACCGGCCGGGCGTGCCGCTCAGGCTGCGCCTTCGCGTCATCGAGGCCGGCTCCTGCGCGCCACTCCCCGGCGCGCGCGTCGACATCTGGCACTGCGATGCCCGCGGCATCTATTCGGGCTATCCCGGCCAGAGCGACACTCACAAGCTCGACCAGAGCGGAAAGACGTTCCTGCGCGGCACGCAGATGGCCGACGCCGCCGGCTGGGCCGGCTTCAGGACCATCTATCCCGGCTGGTATGCCGGCCGCGCCACCCACATCCACTTCAGGGTGTTTGTCGACGAGGCCACGGTGCTGACCGGACAAACCTTCTTTCCCGAGGCGCTGAACGAGTTCATCTACACCAACGTGCCCGACTACACGGGACGGCCGAAGCAACGGCTCGTCATCAATGCCAACGACCGCGTCGCGACCGAGGCCGATCCCGAACACCGCGCGCATTGCGCGGTGAAGGAGGAGCGCGATCACTATCTGGCGACCCTCACGTTGGCCGTAAGCCGTAACCCGGCCGCCGCCGTCGAGATGCCCACTGGCAAGTTGCCGCCCGCACCCTGGATCAAGGACCGGCTGGCGGCGCTGGTGCCCGGGCTCAAGCGCAGCCCGTTCTGATCATTTCGGCTCGGTGAACTGATAGGCCAGCGCCGCGAGCGGCAGCGCCGTGCCGAGCGCGGCGGCGGCCGTCCAGCCGCCATGCGCATATGCCCAGGCACCGAGGCCGGAACCCGCCGCCCCGGCGACGAAGAAGGTGGTCATATAGAGCCCGTTCAGCCGGCTGCGCTGGCCGGCGCCGAGCACGAACAGCACGCGATAGCCGAGGATGAGGCTGAGCTGCGCGCCGCAATCGATGGCGATGGCGGCGATCACCAGCGTGGCCAGCGACCCGTTCGTTCCGAGTGGAACCGAAAGCGTCAACGCGAAGCCGATCGCGCACATCAGCATCGATGCGACCGTCGCCGGTCGCGTCCAGCCGCGATCGGCGATGCGGCCGGCGACCGGCGCCATGATCGCCCCGGCGACGCCGGCCAGCGCGAAGAGGGCGATGCCGGTCTGCGACATCCGGAAATCGGACCCGGCCAGCAGCAGCGGGGACGTGGTCCAGAACACGCTGAAGCCGCCGAACAGCGCGGCCTGGTAGAGCGCGCGGCGGCGCAGCGCCGGCGTGTCGCGATAGAGCTCGACCATCGAGCCGAGCAGCTGGCCGTAGCTCAGCCGCGCCTGCGGCTCACGCGGCGGCAGGGCGAGGCGCAACACCCCGGCCAGGATCACCATGGCGAGCGCCGAGGCCGCATAGATCACGTGCCAGGAGGCATGCGCCGCGACGAAGCTCGCGAGCGGCCGTGCCAGCATGATGCCGAGCATCAGGCCGGTGGTGACGTTGCCGACGGCGCGGCCGCGGATCGCCTCCGGCGCCATGTGCCCGGCATAGGGGATCAGGATCTGCACCGCGACCGAGCCGAAGCCGATCAGCAGCGCCGAGAGCAGGAATGTCGACGGGCTCGTCGCCAGGGCCGCACAACCGAGCGCGGCCGCGCCGACGATGATGGTCATGATGACGAGCTTGCGGTTCTCGATGAGATCGCCGAGCGGCACCACGAACAAGAGACCTGCGCCGTATCCGATCTGGCTCATCGTCACCAGCAGTCCCGCGAGCTGCGGCCGCAGCCCAAGCTCGGCGCTGATCGGCCCAATCAGCGGCTGCGCGTAATAGATGTTGGCGACGATCAGCCCGCAGGAAAAGGCCAATAACAGCGTGATCCAGGCCGACAGCGAGTCGCCGGAATCGGACGTGATGGTGGTCAACGCGGATCTCTCTCGGACTGAACAGGCAGGCCATAGGGCCTTATGAGAACGGAGGCTGTCGAGCTGTGATTTTGCATCGCAGCATTCAAGCCCGACATAGGTGCTGAGGTCCCCGCACCAATTCACGTCTGCGTGGGCGCGGCACCGGGCAAGCCGTGATCAAAAGCGAGCGTGCCCGACGAGCCCTGCGGACGTCGAGCCGGCGCCGGCTACTGCGCGCCGCGCGCCTCCGCCTCCGTCTCCGTCTCGGCGGTCCGCCGGCCGCCGATCAGTCGCGGCAGCAGCATCGGCACCCGCCGGCGGTAGCGCTGGTAGGTGTCGCCGAACTGGGCGATCAGATCGCGCTCCTCGAGCTGCAGCCCGACCAGGATGTAGGCCGTGCTGAGGGCGGCGAACAGCAGGTGGCCGACCGACATCTCCGGCGTGGCCCAGAAGGCGAGCAGGAAGCCCAGCATCAGCGGGTGGCGCACCAGCCGATACAGCAGCGGCGTTCTGAAAGGCTGCGCCGTCCCGGCGCTGCCGCGGAGGGCGAGCACGGCCTGGCGGAGGCCGAACAGATCGAAATGATCGATCATGTAGGTCGAGGAGAGCGCGATCAGCCAGCCGAGCCAATGCACGCCGGTCAGCACGCCCGCTGCGACACCCTCGACGTGCCAGACCGGATTCGGGATCGGACGCCATTGCCAGAACAGCAGCAGCAGGATCAGGCTGGACAGCAGCACATAGGTGCTGCGCTCGGCCGCCGCCGGAATGATGCGCGTCAACGCGCGCTTGAACGCCGGCCGCGCCATCACGCTGTGCTGGATCGCGAACAGCGCCAGCAGCAGCGCGTCGACGACGACGGCCTCGGTCACGGCGCTGGACACGCCCACATCGATCGACTTGGCCGTGAGATAGTTGTAATTGCCGACGAAACCGACCGCCCACACGAACGACCCAAGAAAGACGGCATAGCTCGCGACGGCGTAGAGCATGATGAGGAGACGCCCGGACATGAAGGTTTCCTTGTTGCTGCGAGGACGGCGTGGCCGTGATCGAGACGCCAGATCCTGGGATCGGTCGCGTCTCGCGCGAGCCTGAGCCCTTACCAATCGACCGTCCCCCGAGCGTCCCCCGAACGCAGCCACCCAGGTCGCACCCCCGATGGTTCAGTTCCGCGTCCGGACATTAGGCTTTCCCGAGCTGCATCGCGACGGCCAGCCGTGCCCGCTGGCGCTGCGCAAGGGCCTCGCTCTGCTGGTCTATCTGGCGGAGGCCAAAGGCCCTGTCGCGCGGGACGTCCTGGCGACGATGCTCTGGCCGGAGTGTTCCGAGGAGGTCGCGCGGGCGCGGCTGCGCCGCCTGCTGCACCGGCTCCAGCTCACACTCGGCGACGGCTGCCTCACCATCGATCGCGCGACGATTCGGTGGGCGGAAGCGGTCGAGCTGGAGGTCGAATCCCGGCTGTTCGAGGCGGCGTGCGACCGCGGCGAATTCGAGCTGGCCTGCCGCCTCTATTCCAGTGACTTCCTGGACGGCTTCGCGCCCGGCGACTGTCCGCAGTTCGAGGAATGGGCGTTCTTCCGGCGTGAAGCCTTGCGCGGCCGGGCGGTCCAGGCGCTGGAGCGCGTGGTGCGGGATCGCAGCGCGGCCGGCGACCATGCCGCGGCGGCGGTCCACGCCGGACGCCTCGTCGCGTTCGACCCGCTCAGCGAGGTCTATGGCCGCGCCCTGATCCGCAGCCTGATGCTGGCCGGCGACCGCGCCGCCGCCCAGCGCCATCTCGACGCCCTGACGCAGCGCCTGCGCGACGAGCTCGGCGTCGCCCCCGAAACCGACACGCTGGCGCTGCTGGCGCAGGGCGTTGCGGCGCCAGGCGACAGCGCACCGCCGACGCGCTATGTCCTGGGCGGCGGCGTTCATCTCGCCTATCAGACCTACGGCACAGGTTCGCAGGACATTCTGCTGCTGCCCGGCTTCGTCTCGCATGTCGAGCGGATCTGGGAGGAGCCGCACTGTCGGGCCTTGCTGTCCGCGCTCGCCAGAATCGGCCGCCTGATCCTGTTCGATCGCCGCGGCATCGGGCTCTCCGACCGGGTCGGTTTCAGCCCCAGCGTGGAGGCGACGGCGCGCGACATCGCGACCGTGCTCGACGCCGCCGGCAGCCGGCGCACGGTGCTGCTCGGCGCCTCCGAGGGCGGACCGGCCTGCATCACCTTCGCGGCCGACCATCCCGAACGTGTCGCCGGGCTGATCCTGTTCGCCTCGCTCGCCAAGGGCAGCGCTGCGCCCGGCTATCCGCATGCGCTGCAGGCCAGCCAGTACGGCATCTGGCTGCGACAGCTGGTGGCCGAATGGGGCGGCCCCGCCGGCATCGAGACATTCGCACCGAGTCTGGCTGGCGATCCCCAGGCGCGCGCCTGGTGGGCCGGACTGCTTCGCGCGGCATCCAGCCCCGGCGCCATCAAGGGCCTGCTCGAAGCCTTCAGGGATACGGACGTCCGCCACCTGCTCGCCCGGGTCGCTGCACCGACCCTGGTGCTGCACCGTCGCCACGATCACGCCGTGCTCGTCGGGGCCGGGCGGCATGTCGCCAGCCATATCCGCCACGCGCGCTTCGTCGAGCTCGACGGCGCCGACCATTGGATGTTCGCCGGCGACCAGAGGCCGGCCCTCGCCAGCATCGAAGCCTTCATCGGCAGTCTGCAGCCATAAGCAGGATCGCCCGACGGACGAGAAGGACATCGTCCGGTGCTGCTCACGCTCGTGATCCTGTTCGGCCTCGGGCGTCTGCTGTTCTGGCTCGGCTATGCCAGCGGCGCCGCGGGCCGCGCCTTCGGCTTTGCGCTCACCTTCTACCCCACAGCGTTTTCGCTCATCGTCGGCTTCGCCATCGTGTTGACCGGACGCGCGGCCTAGCAAGGCGCGCCCTGCGGGGCGCGAGCACTTCGATGTTGCAAAAATGCGGCATCACGGCATGCTGACGCCGATGCCCGAGAAAGCCCCTCCTCCCAACGATACGCCGCCGGACACGCCGCACTATCACGGCCACCGGCAGCGGCTGCGCGAGCGCTTTCACAGCGCCGGTCCCGACGCCCTCAACGACTACGAGCTGCTGGAGATGGTGCTGTTCGCCGCGCTGCCGCGGCGCGACGTCAAGCCGCTGGCGAAGGCGCTGCTCAAGACGTTCGGATCGTTCGCCGAGGTGATCCACGCGCCGGAGCCGCGGCTGCGCGAGATCGACGGCGTCGGCGACGCCTCGATCACCCAGCTCAAGCTGATCGCCGCCGCCGCGCACCGCATCGCCAAGGGCGAGGTGCGGCAGAAGCACGCGCTGGCGTCATGGCAGGACGTCATCACCTATTGCCGCACCAGCATGGCGTTCGCCGACAAGGAGCAGTTCAGGCTGTTGTTTCTCGACAAGCGCAACCAGCTGATCGCCGACGAGGTGCAGCAGACCGGCACCGTCGATCACACGCCGGTCTATCCGCGCGAAGTGATCAAGCGCGCGCTCGAATTGTCGGCCACCGCGATCATCCTGGTGCACAACCACCCCACTTGCCACTTTTCGCTCACGCCTGATCACGCTCAAGCTCATTGAAACACTTGTAAAATATAATTTTTCCGACATTGCGTAGTGGAGGCGGTTTTGGCAAATTGGGGGCTGTAAAAGGGGTAGAAAGCGGCCTTCCGCTCCCAGCTAGCGATCCCTGCTTCTCCTCGATCGATCCCAGTTCCGGAAAGGAGGAAACGCTATGCCCGCCCTAACTGACACCGCTATCCGACATGCGCTGAAGCGCGTCGAGATCAGTCGCAAGCAGGAGAACCTCGCCGATGGCGAGGGGCGCGGCACCGGCCGTCTCGTTCTCGTCCTCAAGCCCATGCCCAAGCGTGTCACCGCCGACTGGATGGCGCAGCAGTGGCGCGACGGAAGACGCACTAAGAAAAAGATCGGCGCCTATCCCTCGATGTCGCTCACGCAAGCTCGCGAGATCTACAAGCGCGACTTTGCTGACGTCATCCAGAAGGGCCGAAGCATCAAGATCGCCACCGACACTCGCCCCGGCACGGTCACCGATCTATTCGAGGGTTATGTCGCTGCGCTCAAGGACGGAGGCAAACCGTCCTGGAAGGAAACTGAAAAAGGCCTCAACAAGATCGCCGACACGCTCGGGCGTAATCGCCTCGCCCGCGAGATTGAGGCCGAGGAAATCATCGAGCTGATCCGCCCGATCTACGAGCGCGGTGCCAAGTCGATGGCCGACCATGTGCGCTCCTATCTCCATGCCGCCTTTAGTTGGGGCATGAAGTCCGACAACGACTATCGTCAGCAATCCTCTCGCCGCTTCCGGATTCCCTTTAATCCGGCAACGGGCATCCCCACCGAACCCAAGGTCCAAGGCAGTCGCTGGCTCGACGAAAACGAGTTCGTGCAGCTCTATCGCTGGCTGGAGCACCCCGACACGCCGGTTCATCCCTCTTATCCGCGCGCCGTGCAGCTCATCATGCTGACCGGCCAGCGCGTCGAGGAAATCGCGCGGCTCCGTATCGATCAATGGGACGCCAGGGAGCGGATCATTGACTGGTCCAAGACCAAGAACGACCAACCCCACGCCGTCCCGGTCCCATTGCTCGCTGCTGAGCTGATCGAGTCGATTAAGCCGAACGAATATGGCTGGTACTTCCCATCGGCCAAAGACCCGAGGA
The DNA here is from genome assembly GCF_032487555.1 of Bradyrhizobium sp. SZCCHNRI1029. Taxonomy (NCBI): domain Bacteria; kingdom Pseudomonadati; phylum Pseudomonadota; class Alphaproteobacteria; order Hyphomicrobiales; family Nitrobacteraceae; genus Bradyrhizobium; species Bradyrhizobium sp. SZCCHNRI1029. Next base: position 472,292 of record NZ_JAUEUK010000005.1, on the reverse strand, counting down.
AGCCCGTCAGCCACGGAACGCTCTATAGCTTCGTGTGGCGGCAGCGCGACCGCGGCGTCATACCTTACGCAACCAATCGGGATCTCCGACGGACGTTCAAGACGTTGGCAGGCAAGGCCGGCGTTTCAAAAGAGATCCGCGACCGCCTCCAAAACCACGCGCTCCAGGATGTGAGCTCCAAGAATTACGATCGGTGGCACTATATGCCCGAGAAGCGCGCCGGGATGGCCAAATGGGACAGGTTCGTTCGGACCCTGCTCAAGGAGAAGAAGGCCAACCGCGCATTGGAGCAGGCCGCGTGAGTTGCCGCTCGCTTATCGTGGTTGCCACGCCCGCCGTGTTCGGCTCCATGGCTTGTGCCCACGCCGACCCATGCCAAGTATCACTGACGAGCTAGGCAGGCCTCTACTTTCCGGAGGCACCCGCCACGTTGGTGATAGAGACAGCCCTTTTCGCCGGTACAGTCGACCCCTCCGAATGGATCGAAGTTCGGCTCCGGATCTCAGTCAAACGTCTCGCTCAACACGTCCGCCCGCCCTGTCAGAAAATGTATCCCCATTTCCGACCGGAGAGTCGAGGCTGTCAGAAAAACGATTACAAATTTCTGACGTCTTTCCCTTCCGGCGGCTGGCTGGTAAGGGCGGTTTCGACCCCACCGGCACCTCAATCCCTCCCTCCCGGTTACCGCTCACGCCGCCGAGCCGCCCCTAACCCACTGAACGACACCCGGCGTCATGTAGACCAGCGCGCCCCTGTGAGCGCCCGTCGCCCGTACATAGTCTTCGAGCTGACCGGCATGGAGGCGAATATCAGCGTCGGACGGATCGACGTCGCTCTTCCAGTCGACGACCACTTCGGCGCGATCCCCAGCGTAGGCGATGGCGTCGATGCGCCCGGAGAGCGCGCTTGGCTTCGAGCTATCCTCGAGCAGCGCATACACCGGCCACTCAGGGATCAGCCGCTCGCGAAGCGCCACGATGTCCGGCAGCTGCAACGTACGCCAAGCGGTAGCCGCTATCTCGCCGGCGTCCGGAAGGCCGTCGCCGTCGTCGGGATCGAGGACCAGTTCAGCCGCCAACTGGCGCGCGCGGCTGGCAAAGCGCTCCACCTCCTCGACGAGTTCGCCCGTCAGCACCTCTTCCATCAGCTTGTGCAGGAGAAGACCGCGCACGCGCCCCGCACCGACAGGCTGGTTGACCTCGGGCGCATCGCCGGCATCGAGCGTGATGGCCTCGATCGACTGCAAGCGGTCCGGATCATGATCGCTCGGCCGCACCCAGGTCAGCGGAACGGCCGCTTCCTCGATGACCCCGCGCTCGGCTGCAAAGAGCTCAGCGGTCTGGGTATTCGGCGGGTCGGCGCTCATCGACGTCGGCACCGGCGCCATGCGGGAGACGTCCAGCTCCGGCAATGCGTCCTGGCCCAGGTTGACGACACGAGCCCAGGACGTCTGCTCGGCCTGCGCTAGTTCCGGCACGATCAGCAGCTCACGGGCTCGCGTACACGCCACGTACCAGAGCCGTTCCCGTTCGCGCATCAGGCTCTCGTCATCGGTCTCCAGCGCAGCGCGCAGCTCGGGCGGCACGACATCGCCGATCACCCAATGTAGCGTGTCGTCGTCAGCCCGGTGCACAAACGGCTCGCGGGAGCGCAGCAAGGTCGCGGTGTTGATCGGGATCACCACCGGCCATTCGAGCCCCTTGGCGCTGTGGATGGTGATGATCTCGATGGCGTCTCCGTCGGCATCGACACGGCCCTCGTTGTAGGCGGCGCCGTCGCGCCAGTCGCGGCTCACGTCGCGGGCAAAGCGCTTCATGCCTTTGACGCTGTAGGACCGTGCCCGTTCGAGCAGCGCCTCGACGTTGGCGGCGGCTCGCGCGCTGCGGTCGCCTTCGCGCGCGCTCAAGATCGGCCGCACGGCCAGCCGCTCGACAGCTTCGGCAAGCAGCAACGCAGGCGTCGTCGCCCGCGTCCGGCGGCGTAGGTCCTGGAGGATCGTGAGGATCCGCCGCGCGACTGGATGAGCGACGTGATCGGGATCCATCGCGAGCGAGAATTGAGGAATTGCGTCGGGCCGATCCGCAAGCGCCGGCAAACCGGCGGTGATATCGAGCAACTCCTCCTCGCTGAGGCCAACCAGCGGACCGCGCATCAAGGCGCCGAACGCCAAGGTGTCACCGGCGTCCGCCAGCACGCGCGCGAGTGCGACAAGGTCCTGCACCTCCTGGCGACGGAACAGTCCTTTCCCAGCCTGCGAAGCGATCGGGAGCCCGCGCGCTTCAAACGCGCGCTCGTATCGCCAGAGCTCGGAGCCCGTCGGGGCGAGCAGCGCGATGCCGCCCGGCGTGAGCGGCGCAAGCTCGCCGTCCTCGTCGCGGATCTTCAAGTTGCCGATTAGCCGTGTGCAGAGATCGGCGACGGCTTCGGCCTCGGCGTCGCGGATCTGCGCCGCCCGCGAGTCCGGCGGCAAATCGATCGTGATCTTGGCGGCACACGGCAGCTCGTGATCCGGCGGATCGAGCGTTGGCGCGAGCTCCACGTAACCCGGCTGATTCCGGCCGGAGAGCGGCGCCGCGAAACACCGGTTGATATGGGTCAGGACCGCCGGCCGCGAGCGGAAGTTCGCCGTGATCTGGACGATGTTGTCGGGCCAGCGCCGGGCGACGGCGCCCCGTGCTTCTGCGTAGGAGCCCACGTCGGCGCCTCGGAAGCGGTAGATCGCCTGCTTAGGGTCGCCGACCATAAAGAGAGCGCCCTCGCGCAGAACGCTGTCCTGCCATCGGGGCGCACCGTCGTCGGCGGCGATCCGAAACAGGATCTCCGCCTGGATCGGGTCGGTATCCTGGAATTCGTCGACGAAGATGTGGCGATATCGCTGTCCAAGCGCGCGTCGAACTGCATCGTGCTCCCGCACGAGCGCGTGCGCCCGCTCCAACAGATCGTCGAAGTCAAGAACGGCGGCGGCGCGTTTGAAGACAGCGTAGTCGGCGAGTACCTCATCGAGCTCATCGGACAACTTGCCGACCAGCGCGGTCGCGACACGGCCGAGGATGACGCGGTAACAGTGGTCGACCCGCGCAAAATGGCGACCGGCCTCCGCGTTGAGTTCGGCGCCGCGATCCTTGCCGGCGGCCTTGTCCCATGCCGTCTTCATCCTTGGGGTTAGCAAATCGAAGGTGTAGCGCCGCATACAAGGCAGACGCGCCGGATGAGCGAGCCGCCAGAGCGTGTCGAAAACAGGCGGCGTCGCGAAGCTGCCCTCGAAATGACTGGCCAGTGTCTCCAGCTGTCTGACCACTTCGAGCGTCTTGGGCTCGACGGGCTGCGCCGACAGCCAGCGGCGGAAATCCGCGACAGCCTCGACGATATCGACATCCGGCCGGCCGCTGAGATCGGCCGCGGGCGCCCGCGCACCGCGATGCTTCAGGCGAAACCGAGCAAGCCCCTGCAAGGTGGCGGCCACGTGACGCGGATCATACTCCGACAGGGAGGCGATCGGATCATCGGCCCGTGCCGGTCCGTTCAGCCGCCTTCTGAACCATTGCTCAAACACGGCCTCAAAAGCGGCCTCGGCCTGCGTCGCATCGAGGATGCGTGCGCCGGGATCGATATCGGCTTCGACCGCGTAACTGCAGATGATGGTCTGGCAAAACGCGTGGATTGTCGTGGCGGTGAGCTCATCAAGCTTGCCGGCAGCCGCCGAAAGGGCGCGCCGCTGCGCGTCGGTCAAGCCGTCGGGCAGAGCTTCCCGCAACGGATTCGGAACACGTCCCGCGAGCAGATCGTCGACATAACGGTGGACGCGGGCGCCGAGCGCGCTCGCCGCGAGCTCCGTGAAGGTGATGGCCGCTATCGAGCGTGGTTCGGCGCCGCGCGCTAACAGCATCGTCAGTCGGCCCGCCATGAGAGCGGTCTTGCCCGTCCCTGCCGCCGCCTCCACCAGCAGCGTCAAATGGAGTTGTGTGAGCGCCCTCAGCCGCGCGGATTCGTCGACGAGTTTCGTCATCGCACGCTCCAGATTCGGGCAAAGTCGCCAAAGGCGCGGCCCAAAGCTGCTTGTTTGCTCTGGAAATAGACCGCGGGGTTCGCTGGCAGCGCCAATGCGAAGTCGTTCCAGGCCTCGCGTGCATCAGGACCCGGCAAGGCGTTGCCGCGACGCAGAAGATCGATGGCCGCGCTGATATGCGCGCCAATGTCAGCGATCGCCTGATCGACATCCGGCAGACTGTACGGCCTGGGCCGATCAGCCCCCAGAAAGACCAGGCGCGCGATGACCCGCGGATTGTCCGCCACGAGTTGGCGCGCGGCTAGCGCGTAGAGCACACGCTGCAGCTCGGCGCCGCGCCCGAGAACGATCTCGCTGGCCTTCGCCGGTTCGGCGCCGGTCTTATAATCGGAGACGCGGACGGCTTTATAGGCGCTGTTGAAGTCCACCCGATCGATGCTGCCGCGAATGCGCACCCCGGCACCGGGAATGATCACCTGTCCCGTCGGCGGCCACAGGAGATCGCCAGCGGCGTCCGTGGCATTTTCCTCGCGGCCGAACGCGAGTTCGGTCCAGCTGCGCGTGACAGCCTGAAACGCCTCATCGAGCGTCAACGCCTTGAGCGCAAGATCGCGCGCGGCGGCTAGCGTGTGGCACCACAAAAGAAGGGGTGGGGTCGAACGCTCGACCGGCCACTGCGCCCCGATGGCGGCAGATGCCGCATCGAGGGCGTTTTCGATCTCATGGCGGGCCGCGCGCACATAGCCGGGATTGGGCTCGAGCGCGTCGACCGTGCGCTTCAGCATCTCGTGGACGAGCTCGCCGAAGGCGCGCGCGTCGAGCGACAAAGGTTGCTCGTCTTCGACCGGCGAGCGCCAGCCCAAGGCGTAGCGCCACACGAAGGCGAGCGGGTCGCGCAGCATGAGGCGAAGCGATGTAGCCGACTGCACCTGCTCGATGGCCCGCGTGATGACGGGATGGTCGTGGCTCACGCGACCGTCATGAGCGGTCACTGCAGGGTTTCGGCGATTGCGCCAGCAGGCGTCAGCGGCTCGCAGCGCCGCCGAGATCGCCGCCTCTTCGGGCCGAGCCAGCAGGCGGTCGGCCTCGCTGAAAGCATGGCTCGGGATGCGCGCGCGTTTCAATGCCGTGGTGCATGGGCCGTGCGGCAGGAGCGGACTGGGCGCCTGCAGCCCGCCTTGGGCGTTGCGGCGACTTCGCGACAGCACCAAAGCGCCGGCGGCCTGCGCGGTGATGATCGCATACGCCCGCCGGTCCTGTTCGCTGACCGACACGGAATCCAGTAAGTCACGCGACAGGATGTGGCTCGGAACCAGCGGATCTTCGCCGGTTCGCCGCGGCCACGATCGCGTCGTCAGACCAAGCAGACGGACGAAGCGACGTGGCGCGGCCGCGAGATGATTCGCCGGACACCAGACCGCGCAGGCGCCCGGGTCGCGGCCATCCGGAAGACGAAGCTCATGCAGCGAAAATTCGAGCGCATCCGGCGGCGCACGGCGAAGCGCCTCGACCCAGAGCGCCTGTGCCGCGCGCCCGAGCAACAGACCGCAGGCTGCATCTGCGGCGCCGGCTCCTCTGGCAAGCACCTCGAGAACCGGCATGAGCAGCGGCCGCACGTCGACGCCATCCGTGCGACGAGCATGGGCTTCATCGAGTGCGCGGCGCCATTGCTCAAGCTCGAAGAGCGCAGCGCCAGGCCTCAGGCCCTGCGCCCAGGTCGGAGGCAGCGCATCGAGGCCGCGGCTGCGTCCAACGGCGCGGCCGAGGAGGCGGCGCACGCGATCCTGGCTCAACCCATTGAGCAAGACGTCGGCTAAGGCGGCGCAGGTCTGGCCTTCCCGCGACGCCAGCGCCGGCACGCCGTGCGAGAAATGCACCGGCAGACCGGAGTCAGCCGTCAGCACCAGCATGTGGTCGTCCCAGTCCTCGGTCGCCGTGGCGCAGACGGCGATCTCGTCCGGCCGTGCGCGGCCTGACGCGATGAGTTCGCGGATCCACCGCAGGGCTTCGACGGCCTCGGCGCGCGGCGAAGCGCAGGAGACGATCTCGGGTGGCGCCGGTGTGGGCCGCGGATCGGAGCCAAGCTCGCCGGCGAACCAGGCGACATCGGGATCGCCGGGATTGCGCCAGATGAGCGGCACCTGTTGCGCGAGGGCAATGAGCAGCGGGCGCCAAACGGGGGCGACCCCCACGACGCGATCGAGCTCGACCGCGCCGAGGACCGTGGGCGCGTACGCTACACGCTGTAGGGCTGCATCGCGCAGATCGCGCGGCGACAGGACACCCGCAGGCAGGCTCGCACGCACATGCGCATCGATTGTCATAAGATCCTGGAGCCGCGCGCGCTCACGGGCGCGGTCGGCCAACGCGAAGTCGGCGTTCCACAGCCGGTTCAGCGTCCAAGCCGCAGAACGCGTCATGCCGGGAAGGCTTCGGATGCTCTCGAGTTCGGCGAAACCGCCGGCTTCGAGCGCCGAGCGGATCGCCCGGTCAAGCTCCTCCGATTGGGCGGGGCGCGTGAAGCCGCCGGCTAGCCGTGCCGCAAGCTGCGGCAAGGTCATGATCTGCACGCCGCCTTCATTTTGTCGTGCGGCGGCGATCCGCCTCATGCGAAAGGCGAGCGGCCCTTCAACGACAACCGTTCGACGATTCATCACCCCGCTCCCCGCATCCCCCATCAACGAATTGCTAGGTGATCCCCCAAGGGGCGCCTCGCCAAGTTCCGCCTTCTATTCGATGCTGTAGTTCTGCTTGTCGCTATAGCCTGCCCAGGCTTCAGAGGTGAAAGAGGGTGAACCGTCAATCCACCCGGCTGTCTGCCACAGGATATCCAATTGCTCTTGAACCTTCGGGGCGAGTTCACCGTTCATCTCGGCCAGTTTGGCCACAGGCAAGATGACCTCCGGTTGCGGCACTCGTCTTCCGCCGGGCCGTGCGGCAGACAACTCAACGTCTTCAACTCCATCGAGGGAAATCGAAACCAGCGCAGGGCCTGCCACACCGAGGTCGCTGGCGATCGCGGCCATTCGCTCCAGGGACGCGAATAAGCTTCCGCAGCATACGGTAAAAGACTGTAAGGCAGCCATCGGATCCAGCTTGGAAGGGTTTCGACATTTGAATACTTTCAAGGCGCGTTCGGACAAATTTAGCTCCAGGCGCCATTGAACTGAAACAGCTTTTCTAGATTGTCCGAATTATGCGGCCCGAAGATCGCTCCTCACCCGCGGGCTGGAGATAGTCACTCTGCTGAAAACATGCTGCAGGTCGTCGCGCGTGCGACCCAACAGTTAGGAGCCGCGATCTTGGGCTATTTGACGTGTGCCAGAAGTCGCCGGTTCTGAACTTCAACAGGTTAGACACGATTCAGAACGAAGCAGCCGAAGTCGTCAACCGCCTTAATTCAGGCTCGGCTCCAGAGGCGGCCCGTGGTGGCGCGGCAATCGTCCTGAACTGTAAGTGATTGCCAACGCGTGAAGCAGTCTGTCATCGTACTAAGCGAACTCCAGGATGATCGCCGTCGATGAATTGCACGCCGGCGGCCTCAAGAGCGCGCCTGACAGCCGCCAGATTGTTGATTGACGGAATACGACGGCCTTTTTCGAAATCACGAATTGTACTCTCGCTCAAATTGGACCGAGCAGCCAATTCAGCCTGAGACCAGTCGAGCAAACCACGAGCCGCCCGAGATTGATCGGGAGTCATTCAACCGCCATTTCATGGGAACACGATTTTCGTTTAACAGCCACGAAAAGCGTTGACATCCGCGATTATAAACGCTAACCGTGTAAAATTATCGGTTTCCGTGTACCGACCTGAAAAAATGCGTGATTGCGCCAAAGGCACCACCCCCGAGGAAGCTGCCGGAGACCTAGACGCTCCTTTGGTCGCCTTCGAAAAGCAGTTCTTGGCGTTGGTAGCTGAACTCGATCGTGACGGTGAAAACCTAAAGCAGTCCGACGAGTACCTGACGGCGCGGGATGAGGCCCTCCTGGCCCGCCTTGATCCCGTTGAACGAGCCATCATGGGGACCCCCGCCTATACGATGACGGGCTTGAGTGTGAAGGCCCGTCACTTGGCCTACGTTCTGTCGGAGTACTGGGAAGCCCCAATCGATCAAATAGGTTGGGAAGGACGAGCGGTGCGTCTGCTCGTTGAAGCGATATGCAACGTCGCAAGCACGCCCTTAAGCATCCGAAAGCCACAAGTCGGAAAACAGCAGACGGAAGGTGGCCATAGAGATCCCAACGGGTGAGCGTGACGATTGAGCGGCTCCTCACTCAGTCGAGGGTTCAATGCGCTGGAGGGACTCCCTACCAACCGAGCAAATTCGCAAGCAAGTTCAACAAAGCACAATGTCTAGGCGTCACCGGTGTCTCGTGTTGGTGATACATCAAAATTGGTATAGCGACAATTATCGCCTCTGGACAGCCAAGTCAGGACGCAGCTTGCACAAGTTTCGACCTAACCTCTGCCCCCCGATTAGCCATCAATAGTAGCTAGTCCGGTGCGGTCGCGTCGGGCGCGGAAATCGATGCCCGTTTTACTTCTGAACCGACGAAGATGCGGCGCGGGAACGGATGACGCGCGAAGGAACCACAACGAGACGTCTGCCGTGCGAATGCTGACCTGTCGTCGCTCGGCACTCAGCCCCAAAAAACCCTATCTGTCATCGCTGACGAAGGCCGCAAAGAGCGGAAGACCGGCCGGCGGCGACCTTGGATACGACATAGTTTAACGCGCTCTGCAGCACCTACAATCCAGCTCTCGACCGACGCAGCGGTCACCGGCATTGGTCAAATACCTAGCATCACTGGCACTGGGGACACATTCTGTAAAAGCCGACCGCGCTCTTTATCGAATTCTCCAGGCTTTGAAGAGCTCGAAGCGTTGCGCCACCAGCTTGCGGCTGAACCGATACCTCAACGCCTACTCCACTTGTCTGGACTCCTACTGTCTTTGTCACCAGGACACCCACGCCCGCTTGTCCGCCACCTGCCAAAACGAAGCCCTCCGCCTGCCCTCCTACCGCGCCCGGCCCCGCGTGTAGAGCAGCGCCCACACCAAGACCGGCGCCGTATTGGTCTCCGACTTTAAAGCCCGAGACCGCAAGTCCCCCGTCATACTCAACCGCGTAGATGTTCTCTGCGGCTCCGTTTTGAGTAATCACTCCCGCTGTGGCACTCCCGGATTCGGCACCCACGGTAAAACCGTCAATACTGAACATGCCTATTTTAGCATTCAGATGGAAGTAGCTATCGTCGGCCCACCGTTGCTCAAGATCGTGAGCGATACCATTCATGAGCTGCGAATAGGCTCCCGTAATAGCGCCGTCTTCGAATTTCCCACCGCCAATCACGCTGGCTGTACCACCGATGGCCGCGGCGGTTACCGTCTCGGCAGCCACATTGTTCTCGCTTTCGACAATTGGGGAGAATGCCTTGGTTGCAGCCGCGGAGCCGAAGCCCGACCAGAAGTTACCTCCTTGCATGCTGGCCTGGAGTCCTCCAACCACACCGTGTCCCAACGTGCCGACTGCGAGACCTGCGGCCTGTGAACCTGAGGCTTGCGCAACACTCATGCCCAGGCTTCCGGCCCCATAGAAGGCTGCTCCCACTGCTGCTCCAATGATCGCGCCACGCAATATGTCGTTGATGTCACCCCCGTACAACGCAGCGTTCAATCCACCAGAAATCGCCCCAGCAAGAATTGCACCGCCAATCCCCCCAGTTGCAACCGTGATCACCGCTGCGACGGCGATCACCACCACGGTCTTCCAATTACGCTCCAGCCAATGCCAAGCCTGTTCAAACGGTCTGGCGATTGCGCGACCAACCGATTTGATCCCCTCCCACAAATCACCGAAGAAACCAAACCCAGATGGATCGACGAGACGCAGAGGGTTATTCAACACGTAGCTATAACGATCGTAATTCTGCGAATAAAGCGGAGATTGAATTTGCGGATCAGCTGAGAGAAATCGAGCGATCGTTGGATCGTAAACCCGACCATTCATGTGAATGAGGTCAAGATTGTCGAGGTGTTCGTGGCCGGTAAACCCTCGATGGAACGTTCCGCTTATATGTTCAGATACTGATCCAAGCGTCTTCGCGCTCTGGAGAGGCGAACAACTGCGATTCGGGGCCTGAAGACCCGAACCGCCAAGTGCGCACTTCTTCCCCCAAGGGTCGTAAGCAAAGGCACTTTCGACGACGCCCCGCTTGTCAGTTATCCGAGTGATCGATCCCAACTGATCCTTGGTGATGTAGTGAACGGTGGTAGTGAGATCTGCGATCTTATCGAATTGCGCCTTCGACCCAATTAGATTCGGAGGGAACGAACTACCGTATGGAGAAAACGCTGTGGCTTCCTCGAGAATTGCCACTAACCCAGTATCTGCCGACACATAGATCCGATCACGAGTTACATCGGGGTGGCCACTGACAGAGAAATACTCTACGATTCGCTCAAAAGCGCCGATTGTGGTGGTTTCGGTGTACATCGCGTGGTCGCGAGCGCGGATTAGATATCGCGTGCCATCAGGGGAATATTCGAATGACGACCACGCATCGTTCGATCGATACGCCTCGGTCATGAGGTTCGAAGAGTCGTAGGTGAAGTGGCCCTTGGGGCCAAAATCCATATTACCGTTGCCGTCATAGGTGAAATATTGCCGTTGACCCTCCTTTGTAGTGATGCTCTTTACCCCGCTGAACGGACCATTTCCCGTGTAGTCGAAAGTGCCCATATCAGATTTGAATTTTATGCGCCCGGCATCGTCATAGCTGTAAGTGGCCGCAGTCTTTTTGTTTACCTTCCAGCCATCCAATCGATAGAGCGGATCGTATGTGAATTCCTCTATAACGCCCGACGTATGCTCGGTCTTGTCCTTAAGATTACCTGCGAGATCGTAATTGAGTGACAGGTGAGAGACGTGCGACCCGTCTTCCCGCGTCGCTTCCATTTCCTTTTCATATCCGGCTTCTTCGCTGAAAACGTGTTTCGTCTTGACGCCATTTCCGAATGTTTCCAGCTTCACCCGCCCGTATTGGTCGCGCTCGTCTGATTTCCAAACCGCCGTGCGGCTTCCGAACAGAGCATTTTTAGGAGTTTTCGCGGAGATGGTCGCGAGAAAGCCGAGCGAGTCATAGTCGTTGAAGGTCGTGTATCCGCCAGGGTAATAGACCTCCTTAACGCGGCTGTTCGCATCGTAGACCAGCGAGATCCCATAGAGCTGTCGGCCCACTCGACTGGCTTTCTGCGTTACGCGACCGCTTGAATCGTAGGTGTACGTTTCCTCGTAGCCGTTTGAGCCGACGACGAATGCAAGACGTCCAATCGCAAACGGACCCACGTCATACGTGTAGGTCGCTTGCTTGTCGGGACCTCGCCGGCTCAGCGGTCGCCCCAAGACATCGTACTGGATAATTGTGGTCTGCCCTCGTGCATCACGCTGCCAGACAATCTTTCCGAAGGCGTCATACTGATACTGCCAGTGACCTAAATCAGGGTCGACTGTTTCTGTGCGATTGCCAATCCGGTCGTAGCAAAGCTCGACTGTACGGCCCCCAGGGCTAACTGTCTTAATTAGTCGATCGGCCGCACCAAATGTAAAATCGACGACGCCGCCCTTGGCATCAATCGTTCGCACCACCCTTCCTTTGAGGTCCTTAACAACCCTTGACGTGGTGGTCGACGGCGCCCCGTTTGACGGAGCTCGGACCAATTCCGTGACTGTCGAAACCAGGCCCGCGTAGGTGGAAATCGTATAGCCGCCATTGGGACGATTGACTTGGACAGGTCTGTTTAGGATGTCATAGGTTGTCTTCGATGCGAAAACTGCATCGCCTTCGAAATATGGGAGGGTCGTTGTGATCTGTCGACCTTGAGCGTCGTATTCATAGTCCGTGAACACCCGCCTATTGCCGAACCCAACGCTTACAGTTCTCAGGGTTCTGCCTGCGAGATCAAGCCAGAGTTGCTTGGATGGCAAGTGCTCGATGGTCGCAGTCACCTTCACAGCCACGGGTACACCGAAGACGCTCTCGCCTGCCCCAAACTCCCGAACCGTTCGCTTGACGAGACCGCTTGGATTAACGCTCCTCAGTTCCTGACCGAAGGCGTCATAGCTGGTACTACCGGACGTGCCATTTGCGTCCGTAATCCTCGTGACGAGACCCAGGATCGGGCCTAGTACGCGGGTGCTGCGATAACCTAAGGCATTGGTTTCGGCGACAACCAGTCGCCCAAGCGGGTCGAATTCGACGGAGCTGGTGCGGCTCTTCTCCTCTGCTGCGGATCGTACGGTGCTATCCACGTTTCCGAAGCCGTCGTGGTGATACTCCGTCGTCACTGAGAGCGGGTCGCCGACATTCGATGTATCACCGGTCAAAACGCCAGTGAGCTTATCGTATCGAAACTCTGCCGATCTGGAGAGGTACTCCGCCTCGGGAACACCGCTCGCGTCTGCAGATAGGTCCTTGCATTTTAAGGTCACGTTCTTTGTCGCATGCGTGACGTTTGCGCGCGTCAAGCGACCCAGAAACCACGTTCGCAAATCAAAATTCTGCGCAGCCGGAAGATACTCGTTGTGAGTGAACATCCAGCTGTCATCACCGTACACGACGCAGCTGTCGACCAGATTGCTGTACGCGTCAAAGGTATCGGTCTCTGCAGTCCGACCGATTACCACGCCGGTTAGATCTCGGTTTTCGGAGCGAGTTGATGCAAGTACAACCCGTGCCATCCGACCGCCACCGGGCGTCGCAATCACCTCATAAGAGTTTTCTGTCACCGACAAGTTGACGCCGCCGTAGCTCGAGGTCTCTCGCCTGTTACGGCCATTCCGGTAATAGTCTTGATACAGGTCGACGCGCTCCTCAATGTTTGCAACAGAGTTGACGAAGCTTGTTGCGAAACGGGTGGCGAAGCCGAGAACGGAGCCAGAGATCACGTCGAAACGAAAGCCGGCGTATCGGTACGACGTGTCGAGGCGTTTGCCCGGGCCATCGACAACAGAGAGCCTTGAAACCGCGTACATAGTCGGTACGTGGCTGATCACCGGGTATTCTGAGATAGGACTCGGCTCGTAGAAACGCGTTCCGGCGCCCTCATTTTCGCGTAGAGTCAGCAACGACCGGTAAGCGAATTCAATCCGTTGGCCGGTGCCGCTGGTGAGCGCCAGCATGGTGTCCGCGCGACTTCCCACGTTGAGATAGGCAGCTTTCTGAACCGCGCCGTCCTTGTCCTTCCAACTCCTTAGGAGGTCAGGGAGTCCGTTGCCGTCCACGTCGACAAGCCGCACGCCGAGATCAGCGCCAGTGTTATCCACAAAGGCCTCGGGGGGCGCAAACGAGTCCACCCTCGCGCTCCAACCGCGGCCGGTGTTGAGAAATGCGCCCTTGGCATCCGGTCTTGCAAAAGCAATGTCAACTAAACCATCACCATTGAGATCCAGGAGACGGTAGCTCGAACTCTTGTCCGAGGTCGACAGCGCTTCAACCGGAAGTTGATAAGACTTCGCGGCCGGATCACTGGCATCTAGCCATCCGGGCCCCCTATTTAGATAAACCCCATAAGCATTGTTCCCGCCCACCCGGTGGCCAGGCACGATGTCGACGAGCCCATCGCCGTTAATATCAATGAAATCCGTCTGCGCGCCTTTGTCCGTAAGATCGATGTCAAACGCGATTGGCGGCAGCAGATTTTGGGCAAGAGGTGCCCATCCCTTGCCCGTATTGAGAAATGCGCCTGCACAGTTCCCACTCTCGGGAATTTTCGGCGGTATTTTCGGAAGAGGCTTCTCGGGAGTGCTCTTTGGATCGTCAATCGGAACGTTAAGGCACCCCCTATCGATCTCTTTGAACATGGTCGGACTGAAGTGATACCAGAATACAACATCGAGCAGCCCGTCCCCGTTGAGATCCATTAACTGGACTCGGAGATCGCGATAGTATGCAGATCCTGCACCCGGCGTCTCGAACGCCACGTCATAGACATATCTCGACACAAAGGGTACGGGCGGGACAAAGCGTCCGCTGGTATCCTGCACCCAGCCGGAGCCAGTGTTGAGGTAGGCGGCACGATGAATCGAACCATCCGCTTCTCGTCGGGCCACAACAAGATCCACTCTCCCGTCGCCATTGACGTCGAGAAAGCGAGTGCCTAGGTCACCAAGGTTCTCAGCAGAGAAGTCCTCCGGCGGAGCGTATGAAAGAGCGGGATCCTCGACCCAGACATTGGCTGGATTACTCGGAGCGTTTCTGCGAAAGATATGTTGCCCTGCGTACGCATATAGGTAGTCGGGCACGCCATCGCCCGTGACATCGATTACCATGCCTGCGATACCCGCCTTACTGCGGCTCATCGGGTACCCAGTTGGCAGAGACAAGCGCGGATCGTCGACCCAGCCTCTTGCGGTATTCAGTTTCGAGGCGGTGGTCGCGACCCCATTTTCATCGATGTGATACCCAAGGAGATCAGCCAGCCCGTCACCATTAAGATCCACGAACTGTAATGGGACCGCATCTTTCTTGTCTTGAGCGAAGGCGATCAATGGGACGAACTGATCGAACCGTTTCCACCCGGGATTCTGGTTAAGGAGGGCAAACGTCGGCCGATCTTGCGCGATCGGCAATAAGATCAGATCTGTATTGCCAGATTGCTGAAGCGCACTCGGAAAAATAATGTATGCGCCACCAATCCGGGCTTCCGGCGGGGCGAGATAGTCGAATGTGGCGTCGTGCGTCCACTTTGACAAAGCAGAATCATACTTGAAAGCAGCTATATCTGCAGTGGGAGAGTCGGCGAGCTGTATCAGCACCTCTTCGCTGGCGTTCCCGACGATGTTTGCCGGGTATACTCCGGCGACCTTACTGCCGAACGAGGTCAGGTCGATGCTCGCCCGCGTCGCGGGAGGTAGGTTAGCCCCCGCTGCAGCTGGCCAGTTGACATCAAGCACCCCGTCGTTGTTGTCCTTTGAGATTTTGAGAACGAGGTGATTGCAAGCGCCGATGTGAACCTTAGTCGCCGAAGCCAGCCGTCCGTCGAATTTTTCGATCCCCCGCGACTCGAGAATGATCGCTCCCCCCGACTCATTGAACCTTGCGACCTCAACCGTGCCAGCAGCCGTATCAAGGATCAGCACGTCGTCTTGCCCGTCGCAATCGACGTCGCTCAGCAGAATTGATAACGTCGATTTGGGCGGGGTGATAAGCTTACGCGTGACTGCTTCTGCGACCCATTGGCCAGCCTGATAGGACCAAAGGTTGGTGGTGCCGTCTCCTACCAACGACGTCATCAAGCGCGAGGACCCATCCTTCTTTTTTACCGCGATCACCTGCGCTTGGGCTTGCCCATTCACCACAAGCGGCATCGGAAACGCGAACTGAGGGGCCTTCTCCCACTTGGCGCCGTTGGCTAACCGGTAGGCCTTCTCGTCGGCGCCGACTGGCTGACGTGTTATCAAAAGGTCCTTGTACCCGTCGCCATCGACATCGAAAAAGATGGTTCCCGCGTCTGTTTCTGCCGGACCTGAGACAGCGGTAGGAAGCGCAAGATCCGTCTTTGCTATCCACTTTCCGGCTTCGAGCTTGTACGTCGACGCGATCAGCCGACCGCCAAGATTTGCCGAATATAGGATTTCGCTTTTCCCGTCGCCGTCCAGATCAACGAAGCGATAACCGCTGCCCAATGAGGCAGAAACTGAGAAGCCCTCGGGAATCTCATAGTCGGGCTGCTTCTGCCACGTCGGGTTCGGATCAAGGTATTCGAACGTCGTGGGACGATGTCGGAGGTCGCCAGTCCCTAAGTCAGCCCCGGTCTCCGCAATGCTTTCTATCCGCCGACTTCCAAAGCGGCCCGTCTCTTTGTAGTGAATCTCATAGAGCCGGTACCGCTTGTTTTGAATTCGCGATTCGATCGAGTTCAGCACCAACGACCGTTCGATGCGTTGCCCTCCAACGAACGAAACCGACGAATCAATCTCGCTGTAAGTGAACTCGACCGTTGCATAGGGAGCGAGGTGCTGCTGAGCATTCTCGGAGTATTCGACCTTCTCGAGCCCCCAATCGCCCTTTCCGTTCTCTCGATAGCGGAAAATAATGGCATTACCGAATGTGTCTTCAATTCGATCGCAAGCCCATACCAAAACGCCACCGTCAGCGGCCTTGATACGAGTTCGATAGTACATTCGCAAACCGGCCTTGGTACGAACGATGAAGCTCAAACCCTCGGCATTTTTAACCACCTCGACACGGCTCTGATCATCGACCACCTTTGCGAGAAAGCCGCCCCCTTCTGGCGCGGGGACGAGCCGTGCGCCATCCAACGTGAAGGCATCTCTATCGGAGAACTCCACGGGCCCTGGCAGGCCGTCCAAGAACGAAGTCCGACCGCTGCGCGTAATGGACGAAACGCCCATCAGGCTCCAACCCAGACCCAGCGAACTTGGCCCCGCTCCACTGTCGTAGGAGAGGAACAGCTTTGGCGTCATTCCAGCCGTGCCCACAGGAACCACAATCGGAATGTTGTATTGCGCGGCCCCAGACAACGACACAGTGGCGTTGCCGGCTAGGGCGCCCGGGGTCTCCTCCGCGCGAGCGGAAGTTAGGGATGGGCATGTGAGAAAAAAGATTGCTGCCCACGCCGCCAATGCTGCAAACGCAGCAAAGTGAGCCCGCCGAGCCATGTCCCCCTCCATGAACTACAGGTTGTCACACACTTTCATACGGCTGCAGGATAGGCAAGAGGTGCATGTATCGTCATGCACTCTTCGCTCAGTTCAGGGCCAGCGGCAGCAACTTGAGCCGATATTGAGTTGCGGGCCAGAACAAACTTCAAACTGGATTATGCCGGAGAGGCAAGGTCACCAGAATTCAGCTAGGCCAGCCCGGCCGCAGGACGGCAATAAACTGCCTCGACCTACGCCCTTCCAACAAGCGCAGACGGGCGTATCGCATACTGCGCGGTGGCGAGCGCCGGGATTAGCTCCTCGATGTGGTGCAACGCCGTACCGAGCAACTCACCGATACAGAGCGCGCAGGTTAGAGGTAGGACGACACTGGTCTGTGCCCTAGACGGGAAAGTGGTTATGACGTTTTCGTGGTAGATAGACGAGGACATTCCACCGTGCCCCCACGCGGCTTCGCGACGGCCTCGCGCTCTTTCAGCGCCGCATGATCCGCTCTTCCGTGAACGGCTTCCGCTTCATCTGTCCGTCCTTCGTCAGAGCGGCCCCTAAGAGATTCTTAGGAGAGTCAGCCTTTGCACAAGCTTTGTAGCATCTGCCTCGTTTTTCGCAACGCGACAACGCGCAAGGAGCAAGCAAATTGGACTTCAACGAAAATGTTGGCTCTTGGCTTGCTGACGAATCTGTTGCTTTCGCCTCGTTAGCTCGTCCATCGTGCTCTTGAGCCGCGCCAAGAGCTGATCCCGGTTGAGTTCATCAAGATGTTTCTCAAGTACCTTTAAGTCGTTCATACGACGGTCCAAGATATCCACGGCTCCCAGGTCAGCTTCCGGACGATCGACGGCGTCGGCGGCCCACGTTCGGATACTGGTCAAACCTAGATCAACGATCCACGTCTCAGTTACGTGGCACCTAAACGCATCCATAGTGGCATTAAATACATTGATTCTGTCGCCACGACGATCGTAACATCGATCGGCCATGTTCACGTACGCCTGCGCCGCGGCACGACACCGTGCACGCACGTCTGGCAACCTATCGCCCGCCCGTTGCTGCTGAATTACAGCGCTCGCGGTCGTCATCGCATCTTGGAAGAGATCCCTGGCTCGAGTCAGATCGTCCCTTCCCGCAGCCTGCCTGGCGATTTCTAACTTCGCATCCAACACCATTACGGCAGATCCGCTGCGGATTTCTGGCGGCGGAATCTTCGCGGCAAGGTCAATGATTCCGTTCCAATCTTTGAGCAAGAGCTTCGCGTCCAGCCAGAAGGGTATCAACTCGGGCCGCCCGCAACCGAGTCGAAACGCCTGCACAAAAGCCTTGTCCGCCTCCTCGGGTTTCGCAGGAGTGATCTTCAAATAGCACTGCCCGACGATGCAGCTGAGGTCACCGCTTTTTGGATTCTCTTTCCTCGATTGCAGAGCTGAAAATAGTGCTGCGTCGTATTCATCGGCTTTCCAAAGAGCGAGGACTGACGCGATCGATATCGCGACTCTATCTTTGACCTTGGGAACTTGTGAACGCGTTCTAGCGCATTCCCTTTCAATTCGGGCTGGATCAACAAGCCGTACCCGCAAAATATCGTTCATGAGCCTAATTGGCTCCGGCACTTCCAACTTGGTGCCCGTAACGGGATCCCCGCCACTCGCGTAGAGGTGAAACTCTCGAAGACGAGAAAGATCGTGAGTTATCTGATCATCATCGACCTGCAACACCTGCTTGAGCTCTAGCTGCGTCGTTTCGCCTAGCGCCGACAGCGCGAAGAGAGTTCTTGCCTGCGATTCAGTCAGCTGCTCCAGCTCTCGTTCAAAGGCGAACTTGCGGACCTGCTCGCCTTGCTTACCCTTCCACTGCTGGATCGCCATATTTATGTCGGCTCCGAGAGAAACCAAACGCAATATTGACGCACAGAAAACCGGCGATCCTAGTGAGGCTTTGAACAACCTAGATACCACACCGTCATCTAGCTTTAGCCCACGCTCCCCGGCAACCATTCGCGCATATTCTGCAAATTCGTTCTCTTCAAAGCCACCCAGCGGTATCAATTGGCTTTCACCCGCGCCTAGGTCCAAGCGTGAAGTGACGAGAAATCGACTTCCCTTCTCGAATGATCGGCCTGACAGTATCTGAATCATTGCGAAGAGATCAGATTGCTTCTCCTTCAATGTATCAATGTCGTCAACTACAACGAGAGACGGGAAATGGTTGAGCCCGTCTAGCACTAAGTCCAGGAGCTCGTCATTATCGTCCGCCTCAGCGATCTCGTTGTCCATGACGCCAAGCTCGGACGCAATAGCGCGCAAAAATCCATCAACGCTCTCGAAATCGGTTCGGGTCACCCCCACATAGTTGCCTTGGATCGCAGAAAACGCCTGCTTCTTCGCAGTAAGCCAAACGAGCTTTGACATCCAGGCTGGAGGATCGGATAACAAGTGAAGACAGAACTCGTACGCGATTGCCGTTTTGCCCGTGCCTCCTAGGGCAGTCATCACCTTCAACGGTGTATGCCGATCGGTCAACCAGCTCCAAAGCTTTAGAAAATATTCGGTTCTGCCCACAAACCTAATTAGATTCGGATCCTTAGGAGGGAGATTGTTCTCAATTCGCGGGAATTCGGGGACGTCGGAAGAAAGTCTGCGCCTTGAGCACACAAACTGCAATCCTTGCAGATCGTTTTGTACCGGTAGGCAAGCGTCTCCTATGCGCGCAAGAATCTCACCTTTCCTGAACGCCGACTTGCCCTGCCGTTCGGGCGCTCCCTTTGTCATGCGGACAACGGGGCTGTTACTGCCCCGCATGGGCACTAACAGCAGGCCCAGGGTCTTTCCCGCCACGGTCAGTTTGCGGAATTTACAGGCGAATTTTCCCCGAGTGTATGCCGAGACTTGCTCGTTGAATTTTTCAAGGGTGAATTCGGCGGTGTCGAGTTCGTCGCAGCCGATGATTGGCGCGGGAGCGTGCTGATCAACCCCCGAAATGATATAGCCGCCGAATGAGTTGTGAAATGCGACAACGTCCTTAATGAGTTCAGCTATCGCAGCGTTGGCTGCAGTCTTCTCTTCAGTAGATCCTCTGCCCGATGTGTTCGGTAACTTCCGCTTGTAATCCCAGAGAGAGCTCTCCCATGAGAGCGGCTTGTTTCCGGGCAAAATGAAGTTCAGGACCACGCCGTCCAAGCATTCATCAAGAACGAAGCGATGGAGTTCTACTTCAGCTTTTCGTCCGGTAATAAAATCGTCCGTCATCTCTTGCTTCAACTTATCTTGTCTCCAAGGGTCGATACCCGAAAATCGTCTTCTACAAAATTCCATTCATGGTTGCATTTCGTGCCAGACTAATCAAATTAAAACATTTGTGCCTTGCAACATGCCCCGATCTCAGGGCTTGCTCATAAGCGCGCTTCCGAACACTTGCGAAGCCGAGCTCCAAGGTTCATGGAATTGAGCGCTCAGTCGATACCTTCGCACCTGGGTTATTGCTATCACCGTTGTGCCAATGCATGGCACGTTCTTGGGTGGCGCGACGATGGTCACTTCGATAAGCGTCGGCCGCGAGATTACCCCAAGTGTACTACATTTCCTCGACCCGGCTCTGTGCCCGCTCTGTTTCTACCAGCCGAGACCAAAGTCGCCGTCTTACCGAATTGACTACTCACCTAGTGTCCTGAGTCACAAGTTCGCAATCGTAGATTGGCGTTGGATCCGCGTCGCTGTGCCAGAGATGGCGGCTACACAGCGAGGGAGGATCCGACGGTGGCCGAGCGACTTGCGCCCCTAATTTTGAGCGATGTTGAGCGTGCTGAACTTCAGTCGCTGACGATGCGGCAAAAGACGGCGCAGGCGCTGGCTCTGAGAGCCCGGATCGTGCTGACCTGCGCGGAAGGCGGTCAGAACAAGGAAGTGGCGGCCAAGCTGGGGGCTCAGGCAAAAAAGTCAATCGATGCAGGTGGGATACGCGCCCAACCGCCGGCAACTGATTGACGAGCTTTGATTTCTAGATCATTCGGCGAGATCGCCGTGTTCACTCCGCCCCGCTTGTGTAAACTCCGCCTTAGAGAGAATATGTGCTTTACCCCAATGAGATAGCCGCGGGCGGCCCGCGAAGTGTCAGCACCCCAGGGGCATAGGGTGTGAGAAGACCCTTACTTCATTCTCCTGGCTTTCGGCTGCAAGTTTGCGCGGAAGCAGGTTTGCTGGTCACCGATTTGGCCAAGACCCGTATCGCGCAATGAGCTTGCCTAGAGACGAAACGGCAAAGTCAGAATGAATCAGCGCGCCCGCTGTGAACTCCGGCAGCGAGCAGCAGCGCCACAGCCATCGGATCAAGGACGGCGACGAGCGCCAGCGTGAGCAGCCGGACCGCTCTCTCGAAGTCCGTGGCGGGTATGCCAATCAGCTCGGCGAGATATCGTATCGGTCCGACCTCGGCCTCGGCACGCCTGCGTTGCGCGTCAATCTTGGCCTTTTCGATCTGTAGACTAGCGAGAGCCTGGGACTCACGTTGGCGTTCCGCCGCGATGTCGGCGCGTTCGCGACGCCTCTGGTCAGCAATCGTCATCGCACCGACCGGCCGGCCAAGGCGCGTCGCCTCGTCGATGGCCGCGTCGATCTGGGCAATGCGCCGGTCAATGTCGGTGATCACTCGGCTCTGCATCCCGAGGCGGGCCTCGACGTCTGCGGTTCTGTCGGCAAGAGCGAGATCTACGGATGCCATATGGTCGAGGTGAGCGCGGGTGAGAAAGCCGAATACGCCAACGGCGTTCAGGCCCATCAACACGCCAATCATCAGGACCAGGACGAACCTCAGGAAGGACGGCGCAGACGTCCAATGCTCAGTCAGCCAGGCCGCCGCCACGAGCTTTCCGGCCTCCAGCACGGCGCCCATGATGATGACAGGCCAGAAGGCTCCGGCAAAGATCGCGGTCAGGCCGTCGATGGAAAAGGCAGCCGATACACAAGCCAACGCCAGAGCGACAATCAAAGCAGCGAGCTTGACGCGTGTCGGAGAACCATGGGCTTTCTCCGTTGCAGACATTCCTGCGACGCCGGCCGCGTCCGTAACGCTGGCGGTACCATCCGTAACGGTCGGTGTTACGGTCCCCGTTACAATGATCGCTTCAGCGTTACGGCTGATCAGGCCGGCGCGCTCCCAGGCTTTCAGGCGACGACTGGTCCGCATCCTATTCCAGCCCCATTGGCGTCCGAGCTCAGCGGCGCTGACCGTCACGTGTCCCTCGGGCTGGGAGCGCAGCCAAGCCAGCGCCTCCCTGTCATCAAATGGATGGGGCGGAACGGACTCGGTCATGATCAGATGTTGCTCCTTGCGTCTCGGCCCCGCGATCGGAGGCGCGCGAAAGGCCGGCTGCTCCAGAACGATGACGCTGACCTCATTGGCCTGAACGGGGAG
Source organism: Bradyrhizobium sp. SZCCHNRI1029 (assembly GCF_032487555.1). Lineage (NCBI taxonomy): Bacteria > Pseudomonadati > Pseudomonadota > Alphaproteobacteria > Hyphomicrobiales > Nitrobacteraceae > Bradyrhizobium > Bradyrhizobium sp. SZCCHNRI1029. The sequence goes on along the minus strand of NZ_JAUEUK010000005.1, from coordinate 450,195 downwards.
CTGCCGGCCCAGACCAGGATCGGTCACCCCTCCTGCTCGCCCCGTGGAGAGAATACGGAGGGGCCCTGCGCGTAGCGGTGCGGATGGCGGGCGATTTTCTGCCGCCGCTTGGCGAAAGCGGATCAAGCCTCGCGAGCCCTGCCCTGCGTGCAGGTGTCCCGCAAAGGTGGCATTTTCGAAGTCAGAGCGGAACGGCCGAATTGCGCGACGTCGCACGCTATGGCCCTCCGCTTAACGGCCACTATGCGCGGTTGCTGCCGAACTGCCGCCGATCGACACTCGATCTGAGCCATCCGTATTGGCGACTTGCGCGCGGCTTTAACACCGATCTTCCTCGACGTTGGACCGGTCCGTGTCGAATTGATGCCGTCGGGCAGTCCGACTTTCCATCTCGGATCTCCAGACGAATAGCATCGCCGATGCAGTTCGATCACTCTGGTTTCTGTCGATAGATCGCTAAGACCCTGCGCTCGGATGCCGATGGTCTGACCGGAGCCGCGGCAAAGATGCTGTCTGAGACTCACTACTCGTGTAGCTACCACGCGGTGTCTGAGCGCAGTTCAGCCTGGGATTGGAGAGGAGCGAGCAGAGGGCGAGTTCGACGGCAAGATAAAAGCGCCTCTCCGCGGCGTAGACTCGGCGGTCGTAAGTTTTTGAGGTTACTTATCGCAGCACGGCACTGCTCCAACACTCATAGTGTTGCTAGAGGAAGAAAGACCTGAGAGATCAATGTCCCGAATGGCACTAATCGCAGCTTAGCGAACTAGGTCGCAGAATTGGGACATACCTAGCCATGCGCGCATGGAAGGCTGCTACAGGGCTAACGGAGCCCGTCAAGGCTCGCCCTAAGCGCGCGGCGAAGCCGCTGACGGGCCTTGACCGGATTGCGGCTGGCCCGGACCTTTTCCTTCGAGGCGCCAATGGCTTCTTGTGAGCGGGGCTGCACTGATCACAACGCGAAGCAGTCCCGCGGGTCAGCTTTCCCATGAAGAACAGAAACGATCCAGGTCGATCCGAGGCGACACGATTAACCCAAAGCCGACGTTTGCGGCCGCATCAGCGGATTATCCGCTTTTGACCCAAAGCCGATCAGCGGCAGCATCCCCGGCGAAAGACTGGTTTTGGTCCAGAGACATCCGCACTTTGTTCAACGGCTCCTTAGCCCACGCGGACGGTATAGAGAAATTTTGGCGAATTAGACCAGCAATCGGTTACTATCACCAGACGATACTGAGCAGCTGCTTCCACACGCTATAGCCGCAACTCGCGAAGGCACTCTGCCAGCGAATGACGCACCCCAGCCTGTTCTAATCAATCCAGTTGCTGAATGTATTTGCAACGCTGGACCGAGCATATGCGCGATCAGAATTGCGATCTGTCTGGGCATCGCTGAGAGGACAAACAACCTGCGCCCGCGCTTCGTTGGTCGCGGATAGACGAGCTGTACGACGGGCTTGGCGTACGAAGGCCATAATCCTTCGCGCGCCCCGAGGTTGATGCATCCTGCGCTGACCCATCAGCACACAACCCGCCGTCTTCATTAGCGTCGCTAGGCCTCGAATAAGTTGATCCGTTTTGCGTCGATTACCGGTCGGCAGACTCGATGAACGCGGCCACCTCCCGCGGATGAGACAGCATCACTGCGTGGCTGCTATTTATTTCTTCCACTCGCGCACCGCTTCGCTTAGCCATCTTTCTCTGTGAACTGGGGGTTATCATGCGGTCCTGAGACGGGATCAGGAAGGAACTCGGCTTTGCCTTCCAGCCCACTTTTGTGGTCTTGGCTTCGACGGCTTTCAGTCCCCATGGCACTTGCGCGGCCGCCATGAACTCAGTCAGCGCCGCAGGGGAATCCGCCGCAAAGGAAGTCGGGAACTTCACGGGATCGACCAGCAGGTAACCGTCTTGCGGCGGCAGCAGGGGCGCCTTCGCCTCGCCAGGCTCTGCCGGCCAGTCATTCAGGGATGCGGCAGATTCGCCAGCGTCCGGCGCAAAGGCCGCGATGTAAGCCAGGCTCTTGACCTTCGGATTGTCGCCAGCCTGTGTGATCACCATGCCGCCATACGAGTGGCCAACCAGCACAACAGGGTATTTGGCTGCTGCGATCACGGCTTCCGTGGCGGCGACGTCACCCTCGAGCGTGATGGTCGGATTCTGGACCACCAGCACTTCGTATCCGCCCTTTTTAAGGAGATCGTATACCGCTTGCCAGCCTGAGCCATCGACAAACGCGCCGTGCACAAGGACGACCGATGTCGTTTTCTGTTGCTGAGCTCCCGCGGAGTTCGACGTGATAGCGAGCGCGCACATTGCCAGCAGAGATGCCAAATAGTTCACAGGAATTCCTTTCGTGTTGTGGGGCGTCGTGATAGATCGGCTACCTTTAAGTTCGTGCGAAAGTCTTGCGTCAGGGCCGTTCATTCGTTCGGTCGAGGAAGTCGCTGATCAGCGGCGCCATCACGTCGAGTTGGTCCTCAAGTGCGAAGTGACCGGTGTCGAGGATGTGTAACTCGGCGTCTGGCAAGTCGCGCAAATAGGAATGTGCGCCGGCTTCAGCGAAGACCTTGTCGTTCTTGCCCCAGAGGATTAGAGCGGGCGGCTTCCTTTCGCGGAAAAACGCTTGGAACGCCGGATAAAGCGGGATATTGGTCGCGTGGTCGTAGAGCAGGTCGAGCTGAATGTCCTTATTGCCGGGACGATCCAGCAGCGCTTGGTCTTGCACCCAATTGTCAGGACTTATGCGCGTCAGATCGCGGACGCCATCGGTGTATAGGAATTTAGTCGCGCGGAGAGAGACGAGGGATGAAAGCGCATTCCTCCGCTCCTCCGTTCCTTCCCTCCAATACGCCTTGATCGGGTCCCAAGCTTCCCGCAATCCTTCTTCGTAAGCGTTGCCGTTCTGGATGATGAGGGCAGTCACGCGCTCCGGATGCTTGAGGGCGAGGCGATAGCCGACCGGTGCGCCGTAATCCATGACGTACATGGTGTAGCGTTTCGCTCCGAGTTGATTCAGCAAGGCGTCGATCATCTCGGCATAGTTCGCAAAACTATAGGAAAAGCGGTTGCGATCCGGCGCATCGCTTTGCCCGAAGCCGGGGTAATCCGGCGCGATGATACGGTATCGGTGGGCTAGATTCGGAATCAGATTGCGGAACATGTGTGAGGACGTCGGAAAGCCGTGCAGAAGGAGAACGACGGGCCCATCTGCTGGCCCAGCTTCGCGGTAGAACACGTTCACGCCGCTGATGGCGGCCGTGCGGTAATGAACGGTTAAATCACCTACGCTGCCGCCGGGCATTGGCCCGCAACGATGAGCGGGCGTTGCCCCCGGTCCACATGCAGAAGCCGTGGACCTCCCGAGCGATGGATGTGCGCTTACAATGGTTAAGGCGATGAGAGTCGCGCAAGAAAGGCGCATGGCAACTCCTTTATACGGTACGTCGTTCCTCAAACCCGATTATCTCACGTCTACGGATTCCGCGATTACTGCCGTACGTTCGGCCAGTTCGGGAACCCTGGCCAAGTAGGCCTGGTAATGTTGCGAGGCGCGATGTGCTTCGACCGCAGTGATATCTCGGTAGAGCTCATCAAGGACGTAACGATGATCGTTCGAAGTGTCGCGCCAAACGTCCCAACGCAGATTACCGGGCTCTGCCCTGCAATGCGGCGCAAGGCCGACCAGAAGTTCTCTCAGCTCATCGCTTTTGCCGGGGTGAGCAACCAGAAGAGCAGTAATCTTCGACGGCATCGCGATCGACCAAAACTTTTCAGAGTGACTGCTGGCTTCAGTTCAGCCAGGCGATGTTCGGCTGCCTGTCTTATAATTTTCTCAGTGCTGCCAGCAGCTCTTTTGCCAGGCGCCCGGCTGAGGCGGGATTCTGGCCGGTGATGAGACGTCCATCGACGACAACGTGAGGTTCCCAGTTTGCCACGGACGTATATTCGGCGCCCTCTGCCCGCAGGGCGTCCTCAAGTTCGTAGGGAACATCTTCGCGCGCGTAGTCGTACTCTTCCTTCTTCGAGAACGAAGTCAGCTTCTTGCCCTGCACGAATGGCTTGCCATCGCCAAGGTCCACCCCGAGAAGCGCGCACGGACCGTGACAAACGGCCGTCACGAATTTTCCCGTGCTCCAGGCGCGCACGACTGCATTTTGAACGATGGGGTTACGCTGGATGTCGACCATCGGCCCGAGCCCGCCGGGCACGAGAATGGCATCAAAATCCGCAGCATCCACCTCGGCAAGTTTGCGGCTGCGATTGAGGCGGCGAAAAGCCTTGCTTTCAAGAAAGGCCTTTTCCGCAGGATCTTTCTCGTCGTAGGCATCGTAGGGCGTCCATCCGCCTCTCAAGGAAGCGAACTCAACGGCGATGCCTGCCTTGTCAAGAACATCGAACGGATGCGCGACCTCGGCGAAAAAGAAGCCCGTCTTACGATTTTGCGGGCCGATCACCGCTGCGTTGCTGACGATAAACAGGACGTGTTGAGTCATGATTCGTTTCCTGGAGGTATCCATAAAGTCGAAGAGCGCCGCAACGACACTACCCGCGCGGCCCAGAACCGTATTTCCGAATCCTGCGGGATCATGAGCAATCCCTGCGGTACTCCGCATCGGAACGATCGGCATTCACCTCGATCTGGCCGCAGCACAACTCGCGATACTGCCCCGGCGTAAGGCTTGCGGCCTTGCGGAAGACGCGCGTGAAGTTTGCTTGCGAGCCAAAACCGAACTCCAGGGCGATTTCGACCAGCGACAGTCGGTTGCGCGCGAGCTCGTGCCGCGCAGCCTGGACGCGCCGATCGGTCACGTATCGGTGCGGTGACAATCCCGTCGCCTCGCGAAACAGCCGGGAGAAATGATAGGGGCTGAGACAGGCCTGAGCCGCCAGATCCTCGAGTCTGATTTCGTCTCCCAGAGACGACTCGATATAATCGAGCACGCGCTGCAGGCGCCGTGGATCGAGCGACGGAGACCTGTCGGGCGCACGCCAGCGGTCGATCGTATAGTTGCCCAGGAGATGCGCTGCAAGCGCGACTTGAATTCCCTCCACGAACAGCGCGTCAGTCGACTGGCGCGGACGATGAAGCAGATCCCGAAGCGGCGAGCAGATGTGGAAGAGCACCTGGTCCGTCAGACCGTGGGCGTAGGCGATCTCGATCCTTGCCGGATCGATATTGAAGTCCGCAAGCGCGCTCTGGTCCAGCAGCGCCGGCGGGAGGTAGAGGTGAAGACACTCCATCCGGTCCGAAAGCTCGAGATGGCTCTCCTGCGTCCCGACCGGAACGAGGTAGCTCATGCCGGGGCGCGCGAGGCTTTTCTGGACTTCACCGTTGCCGGTGCGACACACCATCCCGCCGCCGGACAGTAGCATTACCAGTTCGGTGCAGATAGGCACCGGCGTCGCCTGGCGCCCCGCTTCGAACTTGCGATGTTCGATGCTCAGCCCTGGCCAATCGTTGGCCGCCGCGAGCTTCTCGCTGTTCTGGTACTTCTGATCTCCATGAGTCACGAGTGCCATCACGACCTCCGCAAGTTGCGGCGAATCCCGGCCCCGTATCGCAAGAGAGCGATCATTCCATCCGGTAAATGAGTGCAGCCCCGGCCCGCTGCCACGCCGATCCTGAATTTCTCACAAGGACCGATAGCGAAGTCCAGAGGCGGCACGGTTAAAAGAAGTAAAAGGCAAGCAAAGCAAAAGGTTGGAGCACGCGCACCGCCGCTTCGAAAGCTGCTCTCATCGAAGATGAGCAAGATGCGTCCATCGTCGCGCAGGAATCGGGAATACCGCAACTTCTCAGCTGCGCTAATGAAGCTCATCAAACGGCAATGTCGCCGTATCAAGGATCGGAGCCTGCTATGAAGCCGCTTATTTCCGCGCTTGTTGCAATGTCGATCGCAACGGCCGTCCCCGCGGTGGCCGCCGAGAAGACCGTTTCCATCGTCCTTGTCCACGGCGCTTTCGTCGACGGCTCGGGCTGGAAGGACACCTACGACATTCTCTCGAATGCGGGCTATGAAGTGCTCGTCGTCCAGCAGCCGACGATCTCGCTTCGTGACGATGTCGCGGAGACCGAACGCGTGATCGCCAAGGCGCGGCATCCGGTCATCCTCGTCGGACATTCCTATGGTGGCATGGTCATCACGGAGGCCGGCGACAATCCGAAGGTTCAGAGCCTTGTCTATCTCGCGGCATATGCTCCCGACGCCGGAGAGTCTGTCAGCACGCTGTCGGAAGGCTCAGTGCCCGCCGGCGAGCAAAAGGGTCCGCTCGTCGTCGAAGGCAACTTTATCTTCGTCGACCGCGACAAATTCCCGACCTCTTTCGCCGGCGGCGTCGACGCTGCGACCGCGCGCTTCATGGCTGCGGCGCAATTGCCGTTTGGATTGCAGGCGGTGCAGTCCAAGGTCGACCGCGTGGCCTGGAAGACCAAGCCGACCTATTACATGGTCACGATGGAGGATCACATTATCCCGCCGACCTGGCTGCGCACCATGGCCAAGCGCTCGGGCGCGAAGGTGACGGAGATCAAAAGCGGCCACGCGGTGATGCTGTCGCATCCGCGCGAGGTCGCGGCCTTCATCAGAAGCGCGGATACCTCCGCGACCGAATGAGACGGGCGGCGCCGCGCACGGGCGGACTTGCCTGTCGCAGACGAGGACACGCAACATGGCCCTCAAGAATATTCTGCCGGGAAGATTGGGCTTCGGCGCGGCGCCGCTCGGCAACATGTTTCGCGACATCCCGGAGCAGGAAGCGCTCGCGACGGTGAGTGCGGCCTGGGACGACGGCATCCGCTATTTCGACACCGCGCCCTTCTATGGCGCGGGTCTTGCCGAGATCCGCATGGGCGCCGCGCTCGCCGACCGGCCGCGAAGCGATTATGTCGTCAGCACCAAGGTCGGAAGATTGATCCTGGACGAGATCGAGGATGTCGGCGCCCGCGACCTCGGCGAGAAGGGGGATGTGTTCAAATACGGGCGTCCGAACAAGATTGTGAACGACTATTCCGAAGACGCGACGCTGCGCTCGATCGAAGACAGTCTGAAGCGGCTCGCGACCTCCCACATCGACATCGCCTTCGTGCATGACGTGGCGCAGGACTTCTACGGCGACGAATGGCTTTCGGTGTTCGAAAGCGCACGCAAGGGGGCGTTCAAGGCGCTCGACCGGCTACGCGACGAAGGCGTGATCAAGGCGTGGGGCCTCGGCGTCAACCGGGTCGAGCCGATCGAACTGCTGCTGGCGCTGGAAGAGCCGCGCCCCGACGGCTTCCTTCTCGCGGGCCGCTACACGCTGCTCGACCATGCGAGGGCGCTTCAGCGTGTGATCCCGATGGTTGCGGAGCATGAGCTCGCGATTGTCGTCGGCGGCCCCTACAGTTCGGGCGCGCTCGTCGGCGGCCCGAATTTTGAATATGCGCCGGCGCCCCCGGAAATCATCGACAAGGTGGGGAGGATCAAGGCAATCGCCGACCGCTACGGCATCAGCATGAAGGCGGCGGGCCTCCAGTTCGTGCTGGCTAACCCGGTGGTGGCTGCCGTCATTCCCGGCGCGAGCCGTCCAGGCCGCATTGCCGAGGATCGCGCCGCGCTCGAGGAAGTCGTCCCCGTCGATTTCTGGCGCGAGCTGCGCTCGCAGGCGCTCGTCAACTCCGCAGCTCCGCTCCCCGGTTGAAGTGGGTGTGAGAGGGTGGTTCGCCGAGGTTCCGACCAATGAAGCGTCGAGATTGTGAGCACAGCGGTTCTTCGCAAGCCAAAAAAATAGCCACACCCGCGTGGTTTTGCGCAGCGGTCGTGAAAGTCAGAACGGCTCACTTCAACAAGTTTGCAGTGCATGATAATACCAAGCGATCTCTTCGATCGATTGGCAATGCGAAATGCGGACGGCCAGACGGCAACGGGGCGCACCTCGACAGAAGCTGACATTCAGCTTCGGCCCGTTTCGACTGGTCCCCGGCCGTCAGTTGCTTCTTCTAGACGAGCGCCCCGTCAAGATTGGCGGACGCGCCTTCGAGCTCTTGCGGCTGCTGGTGCAGCGCCGCGGCGAGCTGGTCAGCAAGAACGAGCTGATGGCGGCAGCCTGGCCGGGCACGTTCGTCCACGACAGCAATCTTAAGGTCAATATGTGGAGCTTGCGGCGCTCGCTGGGAGATACCCAGATCGAGCCCATCTACATCGCGACCGTGGCGCGGCGTGGGTACAAGTTCATCGCCGATGTCCGGGTCGGCATCGGCGAGATCGAGGGGGAGCCTGCGCTGGCCGATCCGCTCCCGCTTTCGCATGCGCCATCGCCGCGCGGCATCGTCGGCCGCGAAGCCGATATCGTTGAAATCGCCGATCTGCTCGCCGAGGACAGGCACGTGACCCTGACCGGCGCAGGAGGGATCGGTAAGACGACCGTAGCCCTGGCCGTCGCCCAGGCGTTCGTGTCAAGGTATCGCGACGGCGTCTGCTTCATCGATCTCGCGACAATCTCCGATCCTACTCTGTTCGGCGCGGCGCTCGTGACGGCACTCGGTATCCGAGGCAATACGGACATGGGGCTGGCTGCTGTCCTCGACTATCTGAGGCCGCGGCAGATGCTGCTCATCCTCGACAATTGCGAGCATGTGCTGCCAGCCGCCACGATCTTTGCCAGCAAGTTCATGACGGACACATCGCCATCCCGGCTGCTTGCCACGAGTCGCGAGCCGCTCGGCACCACCACTGAGCACGTCGTGCGGCTTGGCTCTCTATCTGCTCCGAGTTCAGGCCTTGGGCTGTCGGTGGATCAGGCCGTCAGATTCCCGGCGGTGGAGTTGTTCGTTCGACGCGCCGCCGAATGGTCGGATTACGAGTTCGTCGACGAGGATTGCGACGCCATCGCAGCGGTCTGTCATTCGCTGGACGGGCTTCCCCTAGCCATCGAATTGGCTGCCGCCCAGATCGGCAGGTTCACCCCGCGGGAGCTGTTGGTCGTCCTCGATCAGAGGCTTGGCTTTAGCGCGACCGGGGCCGCCGCCGGGCCGCCGCGCCATGAAACCCTGATGGCAACGATCGATTGGAGCTACCGGCTGCTGTCGCAGACGGAAGCCAGGCTCTTCGCCCTGCTGTCAGTGTTCAGTGACGGGTTCGAGCACGAGGATGCGGTCTTCGTCGCGGAAGCGGCAGGTCTCACGCCGATCGACGTCGCGACCGCACTCGGCAGTCTCGTCGCCAAATCACTGTTGAGCGCGCAGGCGCGGGGCGCGAGCCTGCGCTACCGGCTGCTCGATAGCACGCGTCGCTATGCCGCCGAGCGGCGTCGGGGCGATCCGGCGTGCAGCGGGGCGATGCGCCGCCATGCGGAGCGCATGGCTGCGCTGTTCGAGCAATCCGAGGAGGATTGGAAATGGCGCGAGCCGACCGATTGGACCGAGCGCTACCTTGGCCGCATTGCCGATTTGAGAAGTGCGCTTTCATGGTCGTTCGGCGAGCAGGGCGATGACATCCTCGGAATCAGGCTTGCGGTTGCTGCGATCACCCTGTGGTCGGAGACCTCCATCCTGTCGGAGGCGCAAGCGCGGTTGGAGGTCGCACTCGCGTTGGCCAAGCGCGTTCCATGCGACGATCTGTCCAAGGCAAAGCTCGCCTGTGCCCTCGGATGGAGCCTCTTCTACGCCCGCAAGAGTTCGAACGAGAACGAAGTCACCTGGCTTGACGCAATCGCATTCGCAAGGCGTGCTGACAGTGTCGACCTTCAGCAGCGCGCGCTGACGGGTTTTGCGTTCTATCTGCTCCAGATCGGCGAGATCGCACGTGCCATCACTTATCTCGAGGAGGCCACCTCGCTGGCCGACCGAGACCCCGATTCGACGGCGACATCCGAAGCCGACAAGGCCCTGGCCTGGGCCCACGCCTTCGCCGGCGAATTAAGCAAAAGCCGCCCGGTTCTCGATCGTCTCGCGTCAACCCATTCGCTAGTCCGGGGGCGTTCGCGCAAGGATGCGAATGAGGTCTACCGCTTCATCACCGTCCGCACCAACATGCCTTTTGTAGTGTGGATGCAGGGGCAGGCCGACTACGCCGCTCGACTGGCGCGTGAGGCCGTTGATGCTGCGGACCGCGGTGGCCATTGGGTGTCGCAGTCGAACGCACTTGGGCTCGCCGCACTTCCTATCTCGCTTGAAATCGGCGATCTTGACGCGCTCGATATGTTCACGGAACGCCTGCGTCGCAATCTGGAACGCGAGCGCATCTGGCGCTGGGTTTCGGTCGAGCGCTATTTCTCCGCCTGCCTGCGCGAATTGCGCAGCGATCCGCGCGCGGTGGAGGATATTCGGGCCGCGATTGACGAACTGATCGAATGCCGCTTTCTGATGCGGATCGGCAGCTATCTGGCTTTCCTCGCTCGTGCTTATCTGCGGCAAGGGCGGATCGCGCAAGCGCGTGACGCCGTCACGCGCGCCATCGACTATCAGGAAAGGCAGGGCGAGCGCTGGTGCCGCTCGGAACTTCAGCGAGTCAATGCATCTATCCTTCTTGAGGATGGCGAAACAGTCCGCGCTGAAAAGCTATTAAAGGAGGCGCTGGCTGAAGCTCGCGCTATCGGCGCGTTAACTTTCGCGCTTCGGATCGCCACCGACCTCGCCGCTCATTGGGCGGCGACAAACCGCGAGATAGACGCGGTTCAATTGCTCGCTCCGATTTTTGGCGAATTCACCGAAGGGTTTGGTACGCAAGACCTTGTTCGTGCCTCCCGATTGTTGGCTCAGATAGAGAACCGTACAAGTGGCGTAGGACTCTAAAAACATGCCCCCGAGCACAAGTTGGTGCAACTGGCAAGCCATCGGTCAGAAGGGCTACGAGTTCTGATTGGATTTTTACTCGACTTCTGGAGCGCGGCAAATGCCTCGGGCATCCGCTACTCTCGCGGATACTTCCGCTTCTGGTCCATCTCTGACCTTGCCACCGACGCCGGCTGCGTCCGGTGTTGGAGGGAAAGCGGACCAAAACGCGATTGCGCTGTGACGGTCGCTTTTGACCCTAACTCTGTGAAAACGCCGCGGGTCCGAGTTCCGAGCTCGATCCGGGCTGACGAGAAGGATCTTCCGGAGGTCCTTCGGCTCGAGCATGTCCTTCGTGATTTTCACGTGCTCGATCTCGTCGAAATATTCGGCTCGATCTCGGGTTGACGTGGACGATACGCCTTTGCGTGGCCGTTAGCCTTCTCTTTCACTATCGACAATGCATCCAGCTTCCGAGAGCGGTCAGGACCGTGAATTACTGAATTCATGGTCGCGTGATCGGGAGTGCGGCAATGGACGATCGAAAATATCTGACGCCAGAGGAAGTCTCGGAGCGCTACCGTGGCGCGGTCAGCGTCGGGACCCTTCGAAACTGGCGAGCGATGCGCGTCGGACCCGCCTTCGTCAAAATCGGGAAAGCGGTCCTATATCCGGTTGGCGAACTCGATGCTTGGGACAAGAGAAACATGGTGTCCTGCCGTGCGCCAGGACGATCACCGATGACTGGGCCTGATCAGGCGTGATGATCACGATTTGGCGTGCACTACCGTCCCCACTCTCCGTCCCCCGCTTGATGGTCGGCCTGCTAAATCCGTTATTCTTCAATTACATAGCTGCGGCGCTACGCTCATGCACAACCATCCCTCCGGCGATCCGACGCCGTCGCAGGCCGACATCCGGATGACCAAGACGATCGTGGAGATTGCCAAGCCGCTTGGCATCACGGTTCACGACCACATCATCGTCGGAAGGAATGGCCACACCAGCCTGAAGAGCATCGGGGTGATGTGAAGGCGCGACGCCGACGAGACGACGCATGCAGCGTGCTGCGGTCGGAGCTGCCAAAAGATCGCCGCGGGATGGACGAAACGTCGGGCCGGTTTGAACCGGACGTCTTCCCGCGCCGGCTAATGCGGGCGAAACGTGGAGAGGAATGACGGATGCGCGCGGCCTTCATCGGACTGATCCTGAGCGTCCTGACCGTCACGGCGGCGGCTGCCTACGACGCCAACGATCCCGCCAATTGCAATGGCATCGGCTGGGACGATGCGCGGCCGCTCGTCGTCGCCAAAGTGAGTGGCCAGCCGCGCGTGAATTTCGTCAAGAGTCCCTATGACGATGACTTCAAGGCCGCAGGCTGTCCGGCCGCGACCGAGGCCTGCCGGAAGAAGGCGTACCTCGTCGGCGACGACCTCGTGCTGGTCGGCAGGACCCGCGGCGATTTCGTCTGCGTCAGCTACCAGGCGCCGCGTGCGAAGGCCCAGATCTGGACCACCGGCTGGCTGCCGCGCGCAGCCCTCACCACCGTCGCGCCAATGGCCGCGCCGGCAATGTCCGACTGGGCCGGAAGCTGGGAGCACCCTGGAGGGGGACTGACGATCAGGAAAGAGACCGGCAACCGGCTCAGGATCGAAGGCGATCAGGTGTTGCCGGCCGGGCGCGAGTTGCGCAACGGATCGCTCGGCGCGACGGCAGAGCCCAAGGGCGGCCTGATCGCCTTCGTCGACGACGGCAGCACACCGTTCGAGCGGCCGAATGCCGGCGACGAGTGCCGCGTGCGCCTGCAGCGAATCGGCGCGCTTCTGCTGGTCGAGGACAACAATGATTGCGGCGGTGCCGGCGTCAGCTTCACTGGACTCTATCATCGCAAATAGCCGCCGACGGCTCATGCCCAGCGGCGCGCCATTGCCACACAGACGACGACGATTCCGGCTGCGGCAATCATCGTTGCCGACACCGGCTCATGCAGCAGTAGGCTCGCGAAACCGAGGCCAAGGAAGGGCTGCAGCAGTTGCAGTTGGCCCACCGTCGCAGTGCCGCCGCGCGCGAGCCCGCGGTACCAGAAGGCGAAGCCGACGAACATGCTGAAGACGGAGACGTAGGCGAGACCCAGCCACGCCGCGGCCGTAATGTCGTGCGACGCGCCGGGCAGCGTCAGCACCGCCATCGACAGCATCAGCGGTGCAGACAACAGCAGCGCCCACGAGATCACCTGCCAGCCGCCGAGCCGGCGCGTGAGCATGGCGCCCTCGGCATAGCCCAGGCCGCAGACGACGATCGCAGCGATCATCGCGAGATCGCCGATCGGCGCCGCGACGCCGTCCCGCGACAGGGCGAAGCCCGAGACCGCCGCAGCACCAAGTGCTGCGAACAGCCAGAACAGCGGCCGCGGCCGCTCGCCGCCGCGCAGCACGCCGAACAAGGCGGTCGACAACGGCAGCAGACCGACGAACACGATCGCATGGGCCGAGGTGATGTGCTGGAGCGCCAGGGCGGTGAGCAGCGGAAAGCCGATGACGACACCGAGCGACACGACCGCCAGCGACATCAGGTCGCGCCGGCCGGGAAGCGGCTGCCGCAACAGCATGAGACAAAGCGCGCCCAGCACGGCCGCGAGCGTCGCGCGTGCGCCCGTCAGGAACAGCGGCGAAAAACCCTCCAGTGCCGCCCGCGTCGCCGGCAGCGAGCCGCTGAAGATCGTCATGCCGATGATGCCGCTCCCCCAGCCTTCGATCGATCCCTTCATGCACGGCTCCTCCTCGCAGATCCCATAGCCCGATCAGGCTTGTTGCGGCAGCGACAAACCGATACAATTTCGACAATCTGTACTGATGCAAAGGGCAACACACTTGGGACCAGGGACGCCCGATTCCCGCCGAGGCGGCTCGCGGACCATCGCCGTGGTCGATGCGATCCGCCAGCGTCTGGCGACACGCGCGCTCAGCGCCGGCCAGCGCCTGCCCTCGATCCGCGCCTTCGCCGCGGCGATGGGCGTGTCGCCGGCCACGGTGGTCGAGGCCTATGACCGGCTCGCCGCCGAGGGCGTGATCCGTGCCCGGCGCGGCTCCGGCTTCTATGTCGCCGACACGGCGCTGCCGCCGCTGGCCCTCGCCGATCGCGAGCCGCGCCGCCCGCGCGCGGTCGACCCGTTCTGGGTGTCGCGGCAGTCGCTCGACGCCGGACCGGGAACGCTGACGCCCGGCTGCGGCTGGCTGCCGGCCGAGTGGATGCCGCAGGACGCGCTGCGGCGCGCGGTCCGCGCGCTGGCGCGCAGCGCCGGCCCTGTGCTGAGCGACTACGGCGCAGCGCGAGGATCGCCGGCGCTACGACGGCTGCTGCAGGGCCGCCTTGCCGGCATCGGCATCGACGCGTTCAGCGAGCAGTTGGTGCTGACCTCGTCCGGCACGCAGGCGATCGACCTGATCTGCCGCATGCTGCTGCGTGCCGGCGACGCCGTGCTGGTCGACGATCCCTGCTATTTCAACTTCCTCGCGCTGCTGCGCGCGCATCAGGCACGGATCATCAGCGTGCCGATGACGCCGGGCGGACCCGACATCGCGCAGTTCGAGGCGATACTCGCGGCCGAGCGCCCGCGGCTCTACATCACCAATTCCGGCCTGCACAATCCGACCGGGGCGACGCTGTCGCTGCAGACGGCGCACCGGCTGCTCAACGCCGCGTCGGCGCATGACACGATCATCGTCGAGGACGACATCTACGGCGACTTCGAACCCGAGCCGTCGCCGCGGCTCGCCGCACTCGACGGGCTGACGCGGGTGATCCTGGTCGGCAGCTTCTCCAAGACTCTGTCGGCCTCGGTGCGCTGCGGCTACATCGCGGCGCGCGCGGACTGGATCGAACCGCTGATCGACCTACAGATCGCGACCGGCTTCGGCGGTCCCGGACAATTCGCCGCGGAGACCCTGACCCAGGTGCTGACCAGCGGCAGCTACCGCAAGCACGTCGAGGAGCTGCGCGCACGGCTTGGGCGAGCACGGCCGCGCGTGGCGGCATGGCTGCAGCGCATCGGTATCGCCCCATGGCTGATGCCGCGCGGCGGCTTTCATCTGTGGTGCAGGTTGCCGGACGGCTGTACGGCAATCGAGGTGGCCCAGGCCGCGCTCGAGGAACACGTGGTGCTCGCGCCCGGCGACGTCTTCAGCGCGACGCAATCCGCCGCGACGATGATGCGCTTCAACGTCGCGCATTGCGAGGATCCGCGCGTCATCAACGCGCTGGAGCGCGCGACAAAGCCACCGGCGGCGCGTTCGTCGCGCCACCAAGCGGCCGATTCGACCGACGGATAAGGCTTAGTAGCAGTAGCGCGGGTGTGCGCGGACCCATGAGCCGTCGCCGCGCTGCAAATAGCAGCCATTGCGATAGGAATAATAGCCGCCACGACGGCGCTCGCCATCGGCCGCGATTGCAGCTCCGGTACCGGCCCCGATCACGGCGCCGATCGCAGCGCCCCGGCCGCCGCCGATCGCGCCGCCCAGGATCGCTCCGCCGGCGCCGCCGAGGATCGCTCCGCCGAGTACGTCCTGCGCGGCAGCCTGATGCACCGGCGCGACGACGGCGAGCGTGAGCAGCGCCGCAGCGCCGAGGCGGGTAGCAAAGGGAATCCCCAGACGTCGGATCATGGACAGGCCTCCGTTCCAGGCACGCTAGTCCGCCCGGCGCGGCCGTTCTTGATGCAGATCAAGGCGACGTCAAGGCAGGGCAATCCACGGCCTTGCCAGGCGGCGCATCATGCCGCCACGCGCTGATCCCGGGTGCGGTCCTCGATGATGCTGAGGAGATATCTCGGCTCGCCCTCGCCGATCGAGACCGGTAGCCGGCGCACGACGATGTCGCGCGTACCGTTCCCGGGTGTGAGGATGCTATGGGCTCGCGGCTCATCGTCGCCGCGCCCTGCGAGCTGGTCGCGGGCGGCTTCCTCGAGGATTGCGCCGGTCGGCGCGGAGAACAGTTCGCCCGGCGTGCGACCGATGATGTCGGTGCGTGGCACGCCGAACAGACGCTCGGCGGCGCGATTGACGAACATGTAGCGCAGCGACTGCGCATCCTTGGCCAGCACCGCCTGCGGGATGTTCTCCAGCAATGCGGCGAGGAAATATTCGGCGCGCGCGAGCTTGCGCTCGGCACGGCGCTGCGCGGTGAAATCCTCATGAGTGGCGATCCAGCCGCCGCCGTCCATCGGACGCTCCGAGATGCGGATGATGCGGCCGTCGGCGAGCTCGACCTCGACGATCTCGGCCCTTCGCTCCTTCATGCGCTCCCGTAGCGCGGCGAGGAACTCCGACGGCTTCTCGCGCAGCAGACCCAGCTTGGCGCGATGTGCGAGAATCTCGCGTACATGCGCACCGGGCTTCGCAACCGAGGCAGGAAGGCCGTAGAGCTTGCGGTACTGCTCGTTGACGATCAGCACGTAGCCGAAGCTGTCGAGCATGATCAGGCCCTGGGCCATGTTGGCGACCGCGGCATCCAGACGCTGCTGGTTGCTGAGCGCGCCCTGCTCCAGCCGCTCGTGCTCGCGCAGGATGTCGGCGTGCTGGCGTTCGATCTCGACCTCGTGCTGCTCGAGCTCCTGAATCCGGAAGGCGCCGTCCTGGAAAGTCTCCACCGCATGGGCGACCCGTCCGATCTCGTCATGGCGCCGCGCATGGGGAATCTTGAGCTTGATGCGGCCGGCGGCGATGCGGTCGGTGACGCGGGCGATGTCCAGCAGCGGCATCAGCACGCCCCAGCGCAGCGCCAGCGCCGCGGCCGCGATCAGCACGATGATCACCGCCCCGAGCGCGCCCAGATAGAACGCGGCCATGCCGCGCGCGTCGGCCGCCTCGCCGAGCTCGCGGGTGCGGTCGGCATAGAGCCGCGACAATTTCTCGAGGTCCTCGTTGAGCGCGGTGCGCACCGCGCGATTCTCGTCATTGTCGCCGAGCTCGCGCGCCGCCGACGATCCGACCGAGATCGTCTGCCGCGCCATCTCGGTGCGGAATGCGACGAACTGATCGATCCGCTTTCTGAACGGGGCGAACAGCGCGGCGTCGTCATCTGTGACCCGGCTTTCCCATTCGTCGACCACCTTGCTCAGCTGCGCAATCTTCGCAAGCTGCGAATCGGCGTAGCGCCGCGCGACGGTGCGGTCCAACGACATGTAGATGCCGCGCGATTCCATCACGACCGCGTAGATCAGCGCGTTGGTGCGCTCGATGTTGCGGGCGGCAATGGAAAGCGCTTCGAGCCGGTCGTAGAACAGGCGCTGCTCGCGCAGCGCCGACAGCGCGCCCAGTGTCGACAGCATCACCAGGACGGCGAACGCGGCCGCAGCCGCAGAGATCTTGTCGTTGAGGCTGAACGACGGCAGCGACCTGTTGAACCGGCGCAACAACTCACGCATGGCGGTCCCCCTCGATGGAGTACAACCATCAGACGCAAGATGCGTAAACAACAAGTTCCAATCAGTGGAACAGGCGTGTAACCGGCCGTTAACCAAATCCGATGCCGGAAGAGGCTTGCCCGCCGCGCGGCAAGGGCACTCAACGGCGCGCGTCTCGTCCTACTGCCTGAGCATGATCAGCGGATTGGCGCTGTCGGGCACCAGCCGCCACTGCGCATTGTCGTCCGCCTCGAACCGCCAAGTCTCGCCGCGGTCGGACATCAGCATCATCTGGCCGTGCTCGAGCCGCCACTGGCTCGGCGCAAACGCTGCGACCATGGGGTCGCATTTCGGCTTCACGAACACCTGGAAATTGTCGTGGCCGGCGTCGTTGTTGGTCAGCACCAGGCTGCAGATCGTGGCGCCATTGCCGCGGACCATCGCCCAGTCGCCGATCATCTGATCCATCGATTTCGCCAGCGACCGCGCCGCCGCCAGGTTCTGCAGGATGTAGACGCCCTCGCCCTGGCGCAGTCCTTCGAAGATGCCGGCCTCGACCTCGGTGAAGTCGATCACCGCCTCGCCGTTGGCGGCCTGGAGACTGACGATGTCGAGTCCCTTCACGTTCCAGCCGGCGATGTCCTTGGTGAAGGGCAGCGCGGCGGCGCAGCTCGGCTCCAGCTCGAGCTTCTGCCCGCGCGGCGCCGCGTCGGGCTTCAGGGTCACGACACAGGTCTTGCTGCGCTCGGTGGTCGCAAGCTCCCACTGCCCGATCATCGCTTTCTTCAGGCCGGCGGCGTCCTGCGCAACGGCGGGGACGCTCGCCACTGACGACAGCAGCGCGATCAGCATTGGGAGCGAGCGTTTCATCAGCGGCCTTTCACCGGCGTTTCCGGAACGGGCGTCAGCGGCGGCTTGCCGGCAAACCAGACCTTGAGATTGTCGACCACCAGCTGATCCATCGCGTTGCGGGTTACGATGGCAGCCGAGCCGATGTGTGGCAGCAGCACGACATTGTCCATCGCCTTGAGCGCGTCCGGCACCGCCGGCTCCTTCTCGAACACGTCGAGGCCGGCCCCGAGAATCGTCCCGGACTTCAGCGCCTCGACCAAAGCCTGCTCGTCGATCACCGAGCCGCGGGCGACGTTGACGACGACGCCCCGCGGCCCCAGCGCCTTCAGCACCTCGGCGTTGACGATTTTGTTGGTGCCGGCGCCGCCGGGCACGATCACGACCAGCGTATCGACGTCCCTGGCCATCGCGAGCAGGTCGGGATAGTGCTTGTTGGTGACGCCCGCCGCCGGGTTGCGCGAGTGATAGACCACCGGCACCAGCGAGGCTTCGAGCCGGCGCGCGATCGCCTGGCCGATGCGGCCCATGCCGACCATGCCGACGGTGCGGTCGCGCAGCGAGCCGACGCTCAGCGGATAGGGCTTCGACGTCCACTCGCCGGAGCGCACGAAGCGGTCGGCCTTGATGAACTCGCGGCAGGTGGCGATCAGCAGGCCGAGCGCGACGTCGGCGACCTCCTCGGTCAGCACGTCCGGCGTGTTGGTGACGATGATGCCGTGCTGGCCGGCATGGGCGGCCGCAATATGGTCATAGCCGACGCCGAAGCTTGCGATCATCTCCAGCTTCGGCAGCATCGCCATCACGGCGGCATCGGTCTTCACGGTATGGAAGGTCACGGCGACGCCGCGGATCCGCCCTTTCACGTCCGCCGGCAGCGCTTCGAGATCGGCCTGCGTCGTCGCATGGTGCACGTTGAAGCTGTCCGGGAACCCCTTCTCCAGGATCGGCCGCAGCGGCCCATAGATCAGAACATCGATCTTGTCAGACGAAGTAGCCGCCATCAGTTGTCCTTTCCAAGCGCGCTCTCGTGCCAGCGCCGCAAAACGAGGTGCGAAACTAGCGCCAGCAAGCCATAGATGACAATCCCGGCGACCGACAGCAGCACCAGCGCTGCGAACATGCGGGGTATGTTGAGACGATAGCCGGATTCGGCGATGCGATAGGCGAGCCCTGAGCCCGCGCCGGCGCTGCCCGCGGCGATCTCGGCGACGACGGCGCCGATCAGCGACAGGCCGCCGGCGATGCGCAGACCGCCGAGAATGTAGGGCAGAGCGGCGGGCAATTTCAGATAGCGCAAGGTCTGCCAGCGCGAGGCGCCGTAGAGCTGGAACAGGCCGGCGAGATTGCGATCGACCGAGTTGAGCCCGAGCGCGGTGTTGGACAGCACCGGGAAGAAGCCGACGATCCAGGCGCATACGACCACCGCGGTCTGCTGCGGCAGATAGATCAGGAGCAGCGGCGCGACCGCGATCACGGGCGTCACCTGCAGCACCACGGCATAGGGAAACAACGCCCATTCCAGCCATCTCGACTGGTTGAACAACAGCGCCAGCGCGATGCCGCCGAGCGCGGCAGCGATGAAGCCTTCGAGCGTGGTGACCAGTGTCGTCAGCAGCGACTGCGCCAGAATGTCCCAATCGGCAACCAAGGTCTTCAGGATGAGCAGCGGCCCCGGCAGCACATAGGGCTGGATGCCGTTGACGCGCACCACCAACTCCCACGCCGTCATCGCTGCGACGAAAACCAAGGCCGGAAAGGCGAGGCTCGCCAGCCGCTCGCCCGCAACGGATGGCGCTCGCTCGGGGGCGCCGCTCACAGCGCATGCACTCCGGTGTAGGCCGGCGCCAACGCGTCGGAGACGCGACGGCAGTATGCGGCGTAGTCCGGCGAGGCGCGGAACGCATCATCGCGCGCGTCGGCGTCGATCCGGATTTCGGCGCTGAGCCGGCCGGGCCGCGCCGTCATCACCAGCACGCGCTGCGACAGGTAGACCGACTCGAACACCGAATGGGTGACGAACAGGACGGTCATGTTCAGGCTGCGCCACAGCGCCAGCAGGTCGTTGTTGAGGCGAAAGCGCGTGATCTCGTCGAGGGCCGCGAACGGCTCGTCCATCAGCAGGATGTCGGGCCGCGTCACCAGCGCCCGCGCCAGCGAGGCGCGCATCTTCATGCCGCCGGACAATTCGCGCGGGAACGCATCGGCAAAATCCGACAGGCCGACCTGCGCCAAGGCCGCATCGATCCGCGGCCGCGCCTCCATGGCCGGGACGTGCGCAAGCTTCAACGGCAATCCGACATTATCGCGCACGCTGGTCCAGGGCATCAAGGTCGGCTCCTGGAACACGAAGCCGATGCGATGGCCCGGATGGGTCTCGGACGCGGACGCCGCGACGTCGACCGCACCGCCGCTCGGGCTCGCGAGGCCGGCGATCAGCCGCAGCGCCGTCGACTTGCCGCAGCCGGAGGGGCCGAGCAGCGAGACGAACTCGCCTTTGGCGATGGTCAGATCGATCGGCCCCAGCGCGGCGACGCCGGACTCGTACACCTTGGTGACGCCGCGCAGGCGTACCGCGGTCGCAACGGCGCGCTCGGACGAAAGGGGTGAGCTCATTTGCTGAAAGTGCCGCTCAAGCGTCCTACTTCTTCGGCCGGAGATCGATGCCGACGCTCTTGTTGACGAAACGCAACGTGTAGGACTTGCGATAGTCGATCGTCGACTTGACCACGCCGGCCCGCACCATCTTGTCGAAGAAGCTGGCGATGCGCTCCTCCGTCATGGCGCCGATGCCCTTCTCCACGCTGTCGCCGGAATCGACGATGCCGTACTCCTTCATCTTGGCGACCGAATAGGCCAGCAGGTCGTCGGTCATCTCCGGGTTCATCTTCTTGATCAGCGCATTGCCCGCGGAATTGTCGCCGTAGATGTAGTTGTACCAGCCGATGATCGAGGCATCGACGAAACGCTGCACCAGGTCCGGCTTGCTCTCGATCAGGTCGCGCCGCGTCTCGATCAGGGTCGAATAGGTGTTGAAGCCGTTGTCTGCGAGCAGGATCACGCCGGGCTTGAAGCCGGCGGCGCGCTCGACCGCGAACGGCTCCGACGTGACATAGCCCTGCATTGCGCTCTGCGGCGTGGCGATGAAGGGCTGCGGATTGAACGTGTAGGGGCGGACGTTCTTCTCGGAGAAACCGTATTCCGATTTCAGCCATTGATAGTAGCTGGAGATGCCTTCCTTGGAGACGAACAGGGTGAGCGGCTTCAGCTCGTCGAGCTTGGTGATCCTGGACTCCGGGTGGGTCAGGAACACCTGCGGGTCCTTCTGGAACATCGCCGCGATCGACACCACCGGCACGTTGTTGGCGACCGCGTCGAACGACATCAGCGTGTTCGCGGCCATGAAGAACTCGATCTTGCCCGAGATCAGCAGCATGCGGTTGTTCTCGTTCGGACCGCCCGGCACGATCGTCACGTCCAGACCGTAGCGCTTGTAGGTGCCGTCGGCGACCGCCTGGAAGAAGCCGCCATGCTCGGCCTCGGCAACCCAGTTGGTGCCGAACGAGACCTTGTCCAGGGTCTGGGCGTGGGCCGCCGAAATCATCCCGCCCAAAGTCCCGCCGAGGACCAGCAATGCCGCCATTAACGTTCGCGGCAGAAGCGCCTGCGCCATGTCTGGTCTCCCCGGTTCTTTCTGGCTGAACATGTTAAGATCGTTCGAGCGATACCTACCCTGCCCCACGGACGAAGGAAACTGCCCGCGCGATGACCCTGCCGCCCCGCGACTGGACCGAGCTGCACTGGCCCGCTTTGGCAACGTCCGAGGCGGGAACGCCCGAGAGCGCGCGCTGGATCGCAGTGCTGCCGCTCGCCGCCACCGAGCAGCACGGCCCGCACCTGCCTCTCGGCACCGACGTCTACATCGCCGAGGCCTATCTCGCCCAGGTGCGGGCGCTGTTGCCGCCGGCGCTGCCGGTGACGGTCCTGCCGGTGCAGCCAGTGGGGATCTCGACCGAGCATATCGACTATCCGGGCACGCTGACCATGCCGACCGAGGTCGCGCTGCGGAGCTGGCGTGCGCTCGGCGACAGCGTCGCGCGCGCCGGGATCAGGAAGCTCGTGATCGTCACCAGCCATGGCGGCAACAGTGCCGCGATGACCCTGGTCGCACAGGATCTGCGCGCTGATCACCGCATGCTGGTGGTGACGACGTCGTGGTCGCGCTTCGGTGCGCCCGACGGCCTGTTCTCGCCCGATGAGCTGCGGCACGGCATTCACGGCGGCGCCGTCGAGACCTCGATCATGCTGGCCCGCCATCCCACGCTGGTGCGCAGCGATGCGATCGCCGCATTCTCCTCGCGCGGCGCTGAGATGGAAACGACCTACAAGGTGCTCTCGACGCAGCGGCCGGCGCCGATGGCCTGGCAGACGCAGGACCTGAATGCGGGCGGCGCGGTCGGCGATGCCACGCAGGCGTCGGCGGAGAAGGGCGAGCGCGTGCTCGACCACGGCGCGCGGGCGTTCTGTGCGCTGCTGGACGACATCGATAACTTCGACGTGAACGCGCTTGGCCGCGGCCCCCTGTCGGGCGGCTGAGCCAGAGATAACACTCTGGATCTTCTGATGAATCTTCGAACGGCGTCGATCGCGATCAGGCGATTCGAACCGGTTTCGAAAAGGCTCCGTCCAATTTGGCAAGCGGCCGACGCCGGCCGCCGCAACAACAAACAGGAGCCTTCACCATGTCGATCAAGACCAAGATTGCCGCCCTCGCGCTGACCGCTCTCGCCGTGACCGGCAGCATCGCCGCAACGTCGACGCCTGCCGCGGCCAACGGCTTCCATCATCACCATTGGGGCTGGGGCGTCGGTGCCGGCCTCGTCGGCGCCGCCGTCGTCGGCAGCGCCATCGCCGCCAGCAACGACGGCTACTACTATGGCGGTGGCTATCGGTACTGCCGCTGGGTGCCGCAGTACAACGTCTACGGCCAGTATGTCGGCCGGGTCAGGGCCTGCGGCTATTGATGCTGGGCTTTCGTCGCGCCCCGCCCAGCCGCGGCCAAGGCTCGCCTCGCCAAATTCGCCAAGGCCGGGCGTCTACCTGCCCCGATCTGCGATCTCGACAGCCCGCCCGGCCGCCCGGGCGGGCCGATTGTTGCGTGGGCGCAACACCCTCGATCAGAAACCGGGTCAGATCGCCCCACGCTTGCTCTTGCGAATTAATCGCAATATAAATCATCCCTGAATTGCCGCGTGTCATCCACACTTCCGATCAAACATCGACGACTCCGTAATCTTCTCGTGACTGTGCGCGGGCAATCAGTTGTGACGTTGCCTGTGTCGTTTGCCTTGCCTTGGGAATCCGCCGCCATGATCCGTTCGAACTGCACCCGGGAAGTGATCGCGGCCGGCGCCATGATCGCCGCGCTCGCTGCCCCCGCCGCTGCCGCCGACCTGCCGGTCAAGGCCCGGATGGCGCAAACGGTGTTCGACTGGACCGGCCTCTATGTCGGCGTCCATGCCGGCTATACACGTGACCACGGCCGGGCGACCCTGACGGACCCGAGCGGCACGGTCAGCACCGGCAGCCCGTTCAGCGGTCTCACCGGCGGCGTTCAGGCCGGCTACAACTGGGTCACCCGCTCCGGGCTGTTGCTCGGGCTCGAGGGTGATTTCAGCTTTCCGAACTATCTCACCTCCAACCACACCGTCGCGATGCTCGGCACGCCCGGCTCGAACGTCTCGGAGCTGTGGGACTATGTCGCCACCGCCCGCGGCCGCGTCGGCTACATCAGGGGCGACTGGCTGGTCTATGCCACCGGCGGCCTTGCCTGGACCGGCGGCCGCTTCATCAACACCAATGCAGCCGGCGACACCGAGAAACTGCTGACGACGCGGCTCGGCTGGGCCGCCGGCGCCGGCATCGAACGCAGCTTTGCGCCGCATTGGAGCTGGCGCCTCGAATATCTCTACAGCCATTTCGAGAACGGTGGCGTCCGCTTCTCCAACGGAGCCAGCTACAATTCGCAACTCGACTTCCAGACCCTGCGGGTCGGGCTCAACCGGAAGCTCGACTTCGCCAGCGGTCCCGACCTGAAGCTCAAGAGCGATCCGTCCGATCCCGAATCCGACCGCTGGGAGATCCACGGCCAGGCGACCGTGATCGGCCAGGGCTATCCGGCGTTCCGCGCCGCCTACACCGGCGCCAACAGCCTGACACCCGCGCGCCAATTCCAGGAGACCTGGAGCAACAGCCTGTACATCAACGCGCGGCTGTGGGACGGCGGCGAGGTCTACTACAATCCCGAGCTGCTGCAGGGCTTCGGCCTCAGCAACACCGTCGGACTCGGCGGCTTCCCCAATGGCGAAGCGCAGAAGTCCGACTTCCCCTATCCGCACTACAACACCTCGCGGCTGTTCCTGCGCCAGACCTTCGGCTTCGGCGGCGAGCAGGAGCAGCTCGGCAGCGGCCAGCTGCAGCTCTCCGGCAAGCAGGACATCTCGCGTCTCACGGTGCAGATCGGCAAATTTCCGGTGCTCGACGTGTTCGACGGCAACGCCTACGCCAAGGATGCGCGCAAGGACTTCATGAACTGGTCGATCTGGGCGCCCGGTGCCTTCGACTACGCCGCCGACAAGCTCGGCCTGACCTATGGCGCCACCGCCGAGCTGAACCAGAGGAACTGGGCGCTGCGCGCCGGCTATTTCCTGGTCGACGCCACCTCGAACTCCAACAATTTCGACACGAACGTGTTCAGGCGCGGCAGCTATGTCGTCGAGCTGGAGACGCGCTATCAGCTGTTCTCGCAGCCGGGCCACCTGCGCACCATCGGCTTCTTCAACAACACCTTCTCCGGCAGCTACCGCGAGACGCTGGACAATCCCGCGCTTAATGCCGACATCACCCAGACCCGCCGCGGCCGCCCCAAATACGGCTACGTCGTCTCTTTCGACCAGGCGCTGTCAGACGAGCTCGGCCTGTTCGGCCGCTGGAGC
Source organism: Bradyrhizobium sp. SZCCHNRI1029 (assembly GCF_032487555.1). NCBI lineage: Bacteria > Pseudomonadati > Pseudomonadota > Alphaproteobacteria > Hyphomicrobiales > Nitrobacteraceae > Bradyrhizobium > Bradyrhizobium sp. SZCCHNRI1029. The sequence goes on along the minus strand of NZ_JAUEUK010000005.1, from coordinate 425,207 downwards.
TGGAACGACGGCAAGACCGAGATCATGGCCTTCACCGACATCGACAACAGCCTGTCGTTCGGCACCTCGATCAAGGGCACGCGCTGGGGCCGTCCCGATGATACGATCGGCCTCGCCGGCGTGACCAACGGGCTGTCGCGCGACCACCGCGCCTTCCTCGCCGCCGGCGGCCTCGGCCCGCTGATCGGCGATGGTGCGCTGAACTATCGACGCGAGAACATCATCGAGGCCTACTACGCCTACTCGATCAACAAATACCTGACCTTCACGGCGGACTACCAGTTCGTCAACAACCCCGCCTACAACGCCGACCGCGGCCCGGTGTCGATCTTCTCCGGGCGGTTGCACGGGGATTTCTGAGGGCGACAGGCTGCGCCGCCGTCGAGGCCGGCAGTCGAGCGCCGATGAGAGCCACAATTCGCGCCACAAATGGGTGTCGTCCGGGCTCAAGGCCGGGACGACAGCGGAGGATGATGCGCCCGTCGGTGCGCCAAGCTGACCTGCCGCCAGGGTGCAGTCCCCCATGCGCTTACCGCAATGCGGCATTGGGCGCTTGCCATCCCCATATGCTAGGACCTGTCTCCATTCCCCGCCCCTTCGGGCGCTCACAGGTCGAAATGCTCTCAGTCGAACTCGCCATCATCGTCGTCCTCATCGTCGTCAACGGGCTGTTGTCGATGTCCGAACTCGCGATCGTCTCGTCGCGGCCGGCCCGGCTGGCCATGCTGGCCGAGAAAGGCGTGTCCGGCGCGCGGCGGGCGCTGACGCTGGCGTCCGACCCGGGGCGATTCCTGTCGACGGTGCAGATCGGCATCACCCTGGTCGGCGTGCTCTCCGGCGCGTTCTCGGGCGCCACGCTCGGCCAGCGCCTGACGCAATCGCTGCTGGAGCTCGGCCTGTCGGCTTCCGTCGCCGACATCGTCGGCGTCGGCCTGGTCGTCACCATCATCACCTATGCCACGCTGATCGTCGGCGAGCTGGTGCCGAAGCAGCTCGCGCTGCGTGATCCCGAGGCGATTGCCGTCCGCGTCGCGCCGGCCATGCAGGTGCTCGCCAAGGTGTCGCTGCCGCTGGTGGTCCTGCTCGACCTTTCCGGCAAGCTGATCCTGACGCTGCTCGGCCGTTCCGGCGAGGCCGAGGAGAAGGTCTCGGAGGCGGAGATCCATCATCTGGTGCGCGAGGCCGAGACTGCCGGCGTGCTCGAGCCGGGCGAGAAGGAGATGATCGCGGGCGTGATGCGGCTCGGCGACCGCCCGGTCGGCGCCATCATGACGCCGCGTCCCGAGGTCGACGTCGTCGACCTCAACGACGATCCCAAGGCCATTCGCGAGCTGCTCGCCAGGAGCCCGCATTCGCGCCTGCCGGTGTCGGACGGCGAGCGCGACCGTCCGATCGGCGTGCTCCAGGCCAAGGACCTGCTGGCGGCCTATCTGCGCGACGAGACGCCGGACCTGCGCAACCTGGTGCGCGAGGTGCCGATCATTCCCTCCACCGTCGATGCGCGCGACGTGATCGCGATCCTCAAGGTAGCGCCCGTGCATATGGGGCTGGTCCACGACGAATACGGCGCGTTCGAAGGCGTCGTGACCGCGGCGGATATTCTGGAGTCGATCGTCGGCGCATTCTCGTCCGAGCAGGGTCCCCCCGAGCCCGCCTGCGTCCGCCGCGACGACGGCTCGCTGCTGGTCTCCGGCTGGATGCCGCTCGACGAGTTCGCCGACGTCCTCGCCATCGAGGTGCCGCCACATCGCGGCTATCACACCGTCGCCGGCCTGGTGCTGCAGCACTTCGGCAGCGTGCCCGAGGTCGGCCAGAGCTTCGAGCTGCAGGGGTGGCGCTTCGAGATCATCGACCTCGACGGCCGCCGCATCGACAAGATCCTGGCGACCAGGCTCGCGCCGGAGGGCGGCGAGCCGAATGTGGGGTAGCTGAACCCGTGCTGTCGCCGCAACGACAGTGCGCCCCGCCGGAGCATTCTCGCACCCGCTTCGCATCTGCCATGCGATGCGACCTCCCTCGCACGCGGCGGAGGCGCAGATCGAGCGAGTGGCGCGCGATCAGGCATACCCCGGACAGCCGATGTCGCGGGAACGTGAAGACGCGGCCTGCGTATCCTTTGATAGGCCGACATGTGGTACCGGATCCCGGCCGCCGCCGCTTGATATCAAACCATCACACAGGGCACTTAGGGTACGGATTCGGTCGGCAGCCCAGCCGGCGCGAACCAGCCCATACGCCATGACAAGCACCGTCCGCAGCCACCGCCGATGGCTGCGGACGACGAGACGAGACACGCCGATGATGCTTCAGGAGCTCCGGACCACAGTGCTGCGCGACGCCGTCCGTCCCAACATCTGGGACGTGGTCGCGCTGGTGATCGTGGTGGGCGCGATGGTGCTGATCGTCTATGGCGGCGAGCAGACCACCCAGCCGCTGTCGGCGCTGGATACCGCCCCGGTGTCGCTCGATCCGGCCAACCTTCCGCTCTACGCGCTGCGCACGACCTTGCGCATGCTGCTCGCGATCGCGTGCTCGCTCGTGTTCACCTTCGTCTACGCCGCGCTGGCGGCCAAGAGCCGGCGCGCCGAGATCGTGCTGATCCCGCTGCTCGACATCCTGCAGTCGGTGCCGATCCTCGGCTTCCTCACCTTCACCGTCGTGTTCTTCATGAACCTGCTCCCCGGCAAGGTGCTGGGCGCCGAGCTCGCCTGCGTGTTCGCGATCTTCACCAGCCAGGCCTGGAACATGACCTTCAGCATGTACCAGTCGATGCGCAACGTGCCGAAGGATCTGGAGGAGGCGACGCGCAGCTTCCACCTCTCCGGCTGGCAGCGCTTCTGGCGGCTCGACGTCCCCTATGCGATGCCCGGCCTGATCTGGAATGCGATGATGTCGATGTCCGGCGGCTGGTTCTTCGTCGTGGCCTCCGAGGCGATCACGGTCGGCAACACCACCGTCACCCTGCCCGGCATCGGCTCCTACGTCGCGCTGGCAATTCAGCAGAAGGATCTCGCCGCGATCGGCGCCGCGCTGCTGACCATGCTGCTGGTCATCACCGCCTACGATCAGCTGCTGTTCCGTCCGATCGTGGCCTGGGCCGACAAATTCCGCTTCGAGCAGACCGCCTCGGGCAATCCGCCGAGCTCGTGGATGCTCGACCTGTTCCGGCGCACCCGCGCGCTGCGCTCGCTGTCCGTCCCGTTCGCCGCGGTCAATCGCGCCGTCTCGAACCTGCGGATCAACTGGCCTAAAACCTGGAGCGGCCCGGTGCGGCACGCGCCACCGTCGCAGCTCGTCGACGGCCTCTGGCTCGCCGTCGTCGTTCTCGGTTGCGCCTATGCCGGCTGGAAGACGTACCTCTACCTCTCGGCCACGCTGGCGCCCGCCGATGTCCTCTCCGCCATCGGCTATGGCCTGATCACGCTGATCCGCGTGGTGGTGCTGATCGGGCTGGCGTCGCTGATCTGGGTCCCCGTCGGCGTCTGGATCGGGCTGCGGCCCAAGCTCGCTGAGCGCATCCAGCCGCTGGCGCAGTTCCTCGCCGCCTTCCCGGCCAACCTCGCCTTCCCGGTGTTCGTCGTGCTGATCGTGCGCTTTCGCCTCGACGCCAATGTCTGGCTGAGCCCGCTGATGATCCTGGGCACGCAATGGTACATCCTATTCAACGTCATCGCCGGTGCCAGCGCCTTCCCGACCGACCTGCGCGAGGCGGCCGCGAGCCTGCACCTGACCGGCTGGCGCTGGTGGTTCAAGGTCGTGCTGCCCGGAATCTTCCCCTATTACATCACCGGCGCCATCACCGCCTCGGGCGGCTCATGGAACGCGGCGATCGTCGCCGAGGTCGCGAGCTGGGGCGACACGCATCTGACGGCGTCGGGGCTCGGCGCCTACATCGCCGCGGCGACGGAGCGCGGCGACTTTCCGCGCGTGGTACTCGGCATTGCCGTGATGTGCATCCTCGTCACTCTGTTCAACCGGCTGCTGTGGCGGCCGCTGTATGCCTTCGGCGAGCGCCGGCTGCGGCTCGGCTGACCGGGAGAGATCATCATGCGCGACCAGGTCAAGGACACATCGCTGATCGAGATCAAGAGCGTCAGCCGGCTCTTCCCGAAGGGCAGCGGCGAGGATCTCGTCGTGCTGGAGAAGGTCGACCTCACGATCCGAGCCGGCGAAATCGTCGGCCTGCTCGGACGCTCCGGCTCGGGCAAGTCGACCCTGCTGCGGATCATCGCCGGCCTGGTGTCGCCATCCTCAGGCGAAGCACGATGCCGCGGCGAGATCATCGCCGGCCCCCCTGTTGGCGTCGCCATGGTGTTCCAGTCGTTCGCGCTGTTTCCCTGGCTCACCGTGCTGCAAAACGTCGAACTCGGCCTGGAGGCGCTCGGTGTCGACAGTGCCGAGCGGCGCAAACGCGCGCTGGCCGCGATCGACCTGATAGGTCTCGACGGTTTCGAATCGGCTTTTCCGAAGGAGCTGTCCGGCGGCATGCGCCAGCGCGTCGGCTTCGCCCGCGCGCTCGTCGTGCATCCTGACCTCCTGCTGATGGATGAACCGTTCTCGGCGTTGGACGTGCTGACCGCCGAGACGCTGCGCACCGACCTCGTCGATCTCTGGACCGACGGCCGGCTGCCGATCAAGTCGGTGCTGATGGTGACGCACAACATCGAGGAAGCGGTGCTGATGTGCGACCGCGTCCTGGTGTTCTCGTCCAATCCCGGCCGCGTCGCCGCCGAGTTCAGGATCGACCTGCCGCATCCGCGCAACCGGCTCGATCCCGCGTTCCGCCAGCTCGTCGACAGTCTCTATGCCCGCATGACGCAGCGGCCCGAGCCGAAGCTGCCGAGCACCGCCAGCGCCGGCGTGGGCATGGTGCTCAACCACGTCTCCTCGAACTCGATCTCCGGCCTGGTCGAGACGCTAGCCGGCGAACCCTATAATGGGCATGCCGACCTGCCGGTGCTGGCGGGCCATCTGCAGCTCGAGGTCGACGAGATCTTTCCGCTGGCCGAGGCGCTGCAGCTCTTGCGCTTCGCCCAGCTCAGTGAAGGCGACCTGACCTTGACCGAGGACGGACGGCGGTTCGCCCATCAGGAGACCGACGAGCGCAAGAAGCTGTTCGCGAAGCATTTGATGGAGAACGTGCCGCTGATGGGGCTGATCCGCCGCGTGCTCGACGACCGCCCCTCGCACGCCGCTCCGGCTGCGCGCTTCCGCATCGAGCTCGAGGACTACATGTCCGAGCACTACGCCGACGAGACCTTGCACACCATCGTGTCATGGGGCCGCTATGCCGAGCTGTTCGCCTATGACGAGCAGTCCGAGACCTTCAGCCTGGAGAACCCGCATTGAGGCCAACGGCGTCACGGCGCGATGGTCAGTGTCGCCTTCATGTTGGGATGAAAGCGGCAGTAGTAGTCGACCGTGCCCGCCTTCTTGAGGACCGAGCTCACCGTCTTGCTCGGCGGCAAAGTGACATCGAAGGCGCCATCCCGCGCCGTGGCCGTATGAGCCAGCGCATCCTTGTTGACCCATTCGACGGTATCGCCGACCTTGGCCGAAGCCACGGCCGGCGAGAATTCGAGCTTGTCCACCAAGATCCGGATCGTGGCAGCGCGCGCCGGAACGCTCATGGCGGCGAGCACAACCACACTCACGAGAGTGATGCGTCCCGACAGCATCGGATCGTCCTACTTCAGATCCGCCGCGACATGCTCGGCGTGCTGCTCGTGGCCCTGGAAGAGCTTCAGGCCGGTCTGCAGCAACTCCTTCAGCTCGGCGTTGGTTGCGGACGGAATGAGCTGCGTCTCCAGCGCGCCGTTCACCGTCTTGTGGTAGGCGACCTCGTTGGCAATATAGGCCTTGTCGAATGCCACGCCCTTGAGCTTGCTGAGCTCGTCGAGCTTCTCGCTCGCCTGCTTCGACAGCGCGCGGCTGGTGTCGTTGTCTTCCGGCGTCACTTTCAGCTTCTTGACCAGGGCGAGGGCCTGCTTGTTGACCGCCTCGTGGTCCCGCACCATGCCTTGCGCGAACTCCTTGATCTCCTTGCTGCCGGACTTGTCCAAGGCCTGCTTCGCTGCCTTGATGTCGATTTCGCCGGCGGTGTAGGCGATATGCGCGATCTGCGGATCGCTGAGCTTGGCGCCCTGCGACAGGGCCACGCTGCTCGTGAGGCAGAGCGCGAGGGCGATCGTGCCGATATGCTTGAACATGGTTCTCATCTCCTGTGCCGCCGGAGCTCGTGGCCGGCGGGTGAATGACTGCACAGGGATTGGATGAAAAGCGGGAGCCGACGTTCCCGAGAATCTTCAGGTCGGACGCCGAAGACGATCGAGCACGGCCTCGGTCAGCCGCTCGCAACGCGGGCCGGCGAAGGGAAACGCGTCCAGAAGGACGGGACCGATCTCTTTTTCGACGTTCTCACGCAGCATACCGCGGGCGCGATGCAGGCGCGTCTTCACGGTCTCGGGCTTCAATCCGAGCAAGTCCGCCGTCTCGTCGATGCTCATCTCCTCGATCACGCGGGCGATGAACACCAGGCGAAACGGCTCGGACAGGTCATCGATCGCCCGCTCGACGACGGCCTGGATCTGGCGCTGCGCCACCGACTTCTCCGGATCGCTCGACGTGGCGGGAAATTGGATCACCTCGGCCCGAGGCTTGTTCTCTCGCTCCGCATCCAGTTGCAGCGCGGGTCGCCGCCCGCGCAGCCGCCCCATCGCTTCGTTCATCGCGATGCGAACCAGCCACGTCGACAGGCTGGACTGGCCGCGAAACGCGTCCAGGTGGGTGAGTGCGCGGACATAGGTTTCCTGCACGACGTCCTCCGCCTCGCTGTCGTTGCGCAGGATGCCGCGGGCGATCCGGAACAGGCGGCGGTTGTTGGCCTGCAGGATGGCCCGAATGGCCGCCTCGTCGCGGGCTTTCGCCCGTCGGATCAGGTCATCCTCGCCGCTCGTCGCCGCGGAGACCGTGGTCGCTGTGGTCCAAGGCATTGTCGATCATCCAAGCTGAGTACACGTGGCTTAGATGGAATTGGAGCCGGAAAGTTCCCAAGAACGATCACGCAAGGCGTTTCACTGCACCGCCGCAAACGTATCGGCTCGCGCCATCGCCCAGGCGTCGCGGAAGCGGACGTCCTGGGTGCCCTCGAGCAGTTCGCCCGGCCGCAGCGATGGATACAGCTTGGCAAAGGAGGAGACATCGGTGGTCGACGTCCGCTGTGAGAAGTGGATGGGCCGCAGATCCTGCGGATGCTCGAGGCCGGCGGCGGCGAGCAGTTCGGCCAGCGCATGCAGGGTCGCGTGATGATAGTTGTAGACGCGGTCGAGCTTGTGCGGCACGACCAGCGCGCGGGCGCGCGTCGGATCCTGCGTCGCGACGCCCGTCGGGCAGCGGTCGGTGTGGCAGCTCAAGGACTGGATGCAGCCGAGCGCGAACATGAAGCCGCGCGCCGAGTTGCACCAGTCGGCGCCGATCGACATCGCGCGCGCCATGTCGAAGGCGGTGGCGATCTTGCCGGAGGCGCCGATCTTGATACGATCGCGGACGTTCAGCCCGACCAGCGCATTGTGCACGAAATTGACGCCCTCGCGCATCGGCATGCCGAGGTGGTCCATGAACTCCAGCGGCGCCGCGCCGGTGCCGCCCTCATTGCCGTCGACCACGATGAAGTCGGGATAGATGCCGGTCTCCAGCATCGCCTTGCAGATCGCAAGGAACTCCCAGGGATGGCCAATGCACAGCTTGAAGCCGGCCGGCTTGCCGCCCGACAGCCGCCGCATCTCGCCGATGAACTGCATCATCCCGATTGGCGTCGAGAACGCGCGGTGCGCCGCCGGCGAGATGCAGTCCTCGCCCATCGCGACGCCGCGGATCTTGGAGATCTCCTCGGACACCTTCGCCGCCGGCAGCACGCCGCCGTGGCCGGGCTTGGCGCCCTGGCTGATCTTGAGCTCGACCATCTTGATCTGCTCGGCGGCTGCGACCCGCGCGAACGCGTCGGGGTCGAACGTGCCGTCATGGCGGCGGCAGCCGAAATAGCCGGATCCGATCTCCCAGATGATGTCGCCGCCCATCTCGGCATGGTACGGGCTGAAGCCGCCCTCGCCGGTGTCGTGCGCGAAGCCGCCGCGCTTGGCGCCACCATTGAGTGCGCGCACCGCATTCGGGCTCAGGGCGCCAAAGCTCATCGCCGAGATGTTGAACACCGAGGCGGAATAGGGTTTTGCGCAGTCGGGGCCGCCGATGGTGATGCGGTATTTTTCCTCCGCACGCGGCTTGGGCGACATTGAATGGTGCATCCATTCATAGCCCTCGCGGTAGACGTCTTCCTGGGTGCCGAACGGGCGCTTGTCGAGCACCATCTTGGCGCGCTGATAGACCACCGCACGGGTGTCGCGCGAGAACGGCATGCCGTCCTTCTCGCTCTCGAAGAAATACTGCCGCATCTCAGGCCGCATCTCCTCGAGCAGGAAACGCAGGTGTGCCGCGATCGGGTAGTTGCGCAGCACCGCGTGGCTCTTCTGCATGAGGTCGCGCACGCCGAGCAGGGTGAGCGCGCCGAAGATCAACAGCGGGATCAGGACGAGATCAAAGATCTTGCGGTCGTAGATGCCGAGGATCAGCAGCAAAGCGGTCGCCGTGGCGCAGATCGTCAGCACGATGAAGCGCGGCGAAAACGGGAGCAGCAGCGTATCCATGGAAGGCCTCGGGGCGGCTCGTGGAAGATCTTTGATCACGATACTACTGATATCGCGAAGCAATCGTTACACAAGCGCGCGCAATCGGCCATCGATCATATCACAACGTCGATAGCCGCCTTCTATCGACTGCCGCGCTGCGGGATCGAGCCGCAGCGCCGGGCCGGCCTCCGGGACTCCCGGCGCCGCTACGCGTTGCTCGACGACGGCAGCCGCTTACCCCTGCGCAAACAGCCCCGAATGCGTCTCGCGCAACTGCCGCTTCAGCAGCTTGCCGCTGGGGTTCTTGGGCAGCGCATCGACGAACACGATCCGCTTCGGCGTCTTGAACGAGGCCAGCCTGGCCGAAGCCTGCTCGAGCACGGCCGCCTCGGTCAGCTCACAGCCGGACTTGACCACGACCATCGCCACAACGGCCTCGACCCAGCGCGGATGCGGCAGGCCGACGACGGCGACCTCCGACACTTCCGGGATCAGATAGAGCGCCTCCTCGACCTCGCGGCTGGCGACGTTCTCACCGCCGGTCTTGATCATGTCCTTCTTGCGATCGACGATGGTGATGTAGCCTTCCCCGTCGATGGTCGCGAGATCGCCGGAGTGAAACCAGTCGCCCTGGAAGGCGGCGGCGGTGCGCTCGTCGTCGTGGAAGTAGCCGAGCATCAGATGCGGCGAGCGGTGCACGACCTCGCCGACCTCGCCTGGTGCGACATCATTCATGTCGTCATCGACGACCCGCGTCTCGACGTTGAGCACGGCGCGGCCGCAAGAGCCCGGCTTGCGCAGTTGATCCTCGGGTCCGAGCATCGTCGCCAGCGGAGCGATCTCGGTCTGGCCGTAGAGATTCCACAGCCGCACCTTGGGCAGCCACTGCGCCAGCTCGCGCAGCACCTCGACCGGCATGATCGAGGCGCCGTAATAGCCCTTGCGCAAAGTGGATACGTCGGTGGTCTCGAACAGCGGCGAGCGCAGGATCGAGATCCAGACGGTGGGCGGCGCGAAGAACGATGTGATCCGATATTTCGCGATCAGCGGCAGCAGATTGTCGGGCGTCGGAAACGCCGTGATGATGTTGGTCGCGCCGACATAGATCGAAGGGCCGAAGAACACGTCGAGCTGCGCGCAATGATACAGCGGCAGCGCGTGCAGGGTGACGTCATCGGCGGCGATGCCAGCATCGACGATACAGCTCACATACTGCCAAATGACGGCGTCATGGGTGAGCATGGCGCCCTTCGGCAGCGACTCCGTACCAGAGGTGTAGACGATCTGCGCGACGTCGCTTCCGGCGATCTCGACGGCAGGCACCGTCGCCGTCGACGCCGCGAGCTCCGCAAAGTCGATCATGTCGCTTTGCCGCTCGCTCGGACCTTCCGACGGCAGCCAGATCATCTGCTCGACCGCCGGCACCAGCGTCTTGGCGGCGCGGGCCACGCCGGCAAAGCCGCTGTCGGTCGCCAGCAGCCGCGCGCCGGCATGCTTGAGGATGTAGGCAACCTCCTCGGGCTTGAGCATGAAGTTGATCGGCACCAGCACGGCGCCGAGCCGCGCCAGCGCGAAGCGCAAGGCCGCGAAGGCATGCGAATTGCGGGCGAGGATGGCCACGCGCTCGCCCTTGCCGACACCGCGGGTGGCGAGGCCGGCCGCGAGGCGGTCGACGATGGCGTTGAACTCGGCGTAGGTCCAGCTGACCTCGCCGCAGATCACGGCCGTCTTTCCCGGCGTGCGCGCCGCGCTCCGCCGCAGGAGGTCACCGAGCGTCTGTCTGCGAACGATGGAATCCATGGCCGTACCCCTTATTGTATCGGGGATGGCCGCCGCTCAGGCAGTCCAAGTCCCCTCCCTGTGTCGCGCCGGACGTCTGCAGGTCCGGTCTTGCTGCCGAAAATCGCACAGCCGCTTCGAAACGCGCAAGGAGGATATTGCCAACGAAAAGAGCGCCCCGATTGCGTCGAGGCGCTCTTTCAGAAAAGTCGGAGACGAAGGGGCGACGGCTCAGCGCTCGACGAAGGCCTTCTCGATCACGAAATGGCCCGGCTCGTTGCCGCTGCCTTCGAGGAAGCCGCGCGACTCGAACATGGTCTTGAGTTCCTCCAGCATCGCCGGGCTGCCGCACATCATGATACGGTCCTTGGCGATATCGAGCTCATGCTGGCCGATATCGTTGAACAGCTGCTGCGACGAGATCAGGTCGGTGATGCGGCCACGGTTGCGGAACGGCTCGCGTGTGACGGTCGGATAATACTGCAGCTTGCCGTCGAGCAGTTCTCCGAACAACTCGTCCTCGCGCAGCTTGGCGACGACGCTCTCGCCATAGGCGAGCTCGGCGACCTGGCGGCAGCCATGGACCAGCACGATGCTCTCGAACCGCTCGTAGACGTCGGGGTCCTTGATCAGGCTGGCGAACGGGGCAAGGCCGGTGCCGGTCGACAGCAGCAGAAGCCGGCTGCCGGGCAGCAGGTTGTCGGGGATCAGCGTGCCGGTCGCCTTGCGGCCGACCAGGATGGTGTCGCCTTCCTTGATCTTCTGCAGCCGGGAGGTCAGCGGTCCGTCTTGCACCTTGATGCTGAAGAACTCGAGTTCCTCCTCGTGATTGGCGCTGGCCATGCTGTAGGCGCGCAGCAGCGGGCGGCCCTCGACCTCGAGGCCGATCATCGCGAACTGACCATTCTGGAAGCGGAAGCCCGCATCGCGGGTGGCTCGGAAGGAGAACAGGGTGTCCGTCCAGTGGTGAACGGAAAGAACTTTCTCTTTATAGAACGCGCTCATGTCGTTTGTTTTTTCACGTGGGCTGAAGTTGGAAGAAACAAGTCGTGGCGGAGGCAGGACCGCAAAACCCCTATAGATCCAGCGATTTCGGCGCCTGATGTACGTGAAAACAGCGAATAATCAACCCGCATGGACGCACCATTGATCACGATCAAATGCATGCCGGCTGATGTCCGGATTCGCCTCGATCGGGCATTCGTTCGTACACAAACGATATGGGTAATTTACTTGCCGATATTCCGATTTTCCAGCACTTTAATTCCGCATCTCTGGCCCAATCCTTGAGCAATGATTAACCATCCGCAGGCCCAGCTCGCCGCCATCACCCGCTACTGCGCCGAACGAGGCATCGCGCTCGACGTGCGGGAGGACGGCTGGCTGCTGGTGCTCGAGGATGCCACCCGGCGTCACCTGATCTTCGGCTATGATCTCGGCCTGAACAGTGCGGTGGCGCACAGACTGGCCTGTGACAAGGCGGCGACCTCGGCGCTGCTGAGAGCCGACGGGATTGCCGCGGTTCCACACGCATTCTTTCTGGCGCCGGCCCTCGGCGGCCAGTCGGGGCAGATGGCCGAGGCCGCGCTGGCGCTGCTCGAAACGCATCCGCGCGGGCTGGTGGTCAAGCCCAACGAGGGGACCTCTGGACGGTCGGTGGTCCGCGTCACGGCGAAGGATGACCTGCTGCGCGCAGTGAACAGCATCTTCGAGACCGGCGCGAATGTCGCGATCGCGCCGCTCATGGACATCGTCGACGAAGTCCGTGTCGTGCAGCTCGATGACGCGTCCCTGATCGTCTACCGCAAGCAGCGCCCCATCGTGGCCGGCGATGGCGTGCAGCCGCTGCTCGCCCTCGCGCTGGCGGCCACTCCGGCCACGGGGCACGCCCAGCTCCTGCGGCGCCTCGATGCGGAATTCGACGCGTCGGCCTTGCGCGCCGTCGTGCCGCGCGGCGAGCAGCGCCTGCTGAGCTGGCGGCACAATCTCGAATTCGGAGCTCAGCCAGTGCTGCTCGAACCAGGCGCGCAGCGGGACCTCTGTGCCGCACTCGCCACCGCGGCGGCACGCGTCATCGGCATCCGCTACGCATCGGTCGACCTCGTGCTGGCCGATGGACACTGGCAGGTGCTCGAGATCAATTCGGGCGTGAAGATGGAGGCGCTCGGCCGGCATGCGCCGGAGCTGGTCGAAAGCACATATTTCGCCGCGCTCGACGCGATCTTCGGCAGAGGCCGGTCGGGATGACTTGCGGCCGCCGGCCCGATCTCCAGCAATAAGATTTCCCTGGCCTCGATCGAGATGAGGGATTAGTCTCCGATCCAAAATAAACAGTATACTGTCAATGTGGAGGACGCCCTTGCGCATCGCCGTGCTCGGCGGCGGCCCTGGCGGGCTGTATTTCGCCTATCTCTGGAAGAAGCGGCACCCCGCCGCCGTGGTCGATCTGTTCGAGCAGAACCCGGCCGGGGCGACCTGGGGCTTTGGCGTCGTGTTCTCCGATCAGGCGCTCGAATTCCTGCGCGCCGACGATCCCGACACCGTGGACGCGATCGCGCCGCACATGGAGAGCTGGCGCAACATCACGCTCAATCTGCGCGGCGAGACTGTCGAGATCGACGGCGTCGGCTTTTCCGCGATCGGCCGGCTCGAGCTGTTGAAGCTGCTGCAGGCCCGCGCCGAGAGCGTGGGCGTCGTCGCCCGCTACGGCACGACCATCCAGTCGCTGGACCAGCTCGCAGGCTACGACCTCATCGTCGCTGCCGACGGGCTGAACTCGCTGGTTCGCCGCAGCTTCGAAGGCGATTTCGGCTTCTCCGTCTCCTACTCCAGCAACAAGTTCGCATGGTACGGCACGTCGAAGACCTTTGCCACGCTGTCGCAGACCTTCGTCGCGACCGACCGCGGCAGCTTCAACGCGCACCATTATCGCTATTCGCCGGACATGAGCACGTTCCTGGTGGAATGCGATCGCGCCACGTGGCACGCCCATGGCTTCGCCGAGATGTCGGTCGATGAATCCCGGCGCGTCTGCGAGCAGGTGTTCGCCGCCACGCTCGACGGTCACGCGCTGGTCTCCAACCGATCGGTATGGCGCAATTTCCCCTGGGTCTGGAATGAGCACTGGTGGCACCGGAACATGGTGCTGATCGGCGACGCGCTGCATACGGCGCACTTCTCGATCGGCTCCGGGACGCGGCTGGCGATCGAGGACGCGATCGCGCTCGCCAAGGCGCTCGATGCCGAGACCAGCCTCTCTGACGGCCTCGCCCGCTATCAGGCCGAGCGCCAGCCGATCGTGAAGAAGCTGGTGACGGCGGCCCGGACCAGCAGCGACTGGTATGAGTCCTTCCCGGCTCACATGACGCTCAGCCTGTTGGATTTTGCCTACAGCTACATCACCCGGTCCGGGCGCATCGATGATACCAGGCTGCGCGCGATGGCTCCGCAGTTCATGGCCCGCTACGAGGCATCTCGGAGCACGGGAGCACGCGCATGACGAGAGAGATCGCCGACCAGGTTCCGCGCGACAGCGCCGGCGCGCGCGAGATCGGCTTCGCAATTCCCGCCCGCTACAATGCCAGCCGCGTGCTGTTCGACAACCTCGCCAAGGGCAACGCCAACAAGACTGCGCTGATCGGTCCGGCCGGCCAGCGCAGCTATGCCGAGCTGTGTGCCGACGCCTGCCGTTGGGGCAACGGCTTCACCGCGCTCGGGCTCAGCCGCGGCGAACGGGTCCTGCTGTTCCTCGACGATACACCGGCCTATCCGGCCGCGTTCTTCGGCGCAGTGCGCGCCGGCTTCGTGCCGCTGCTGATCAACACATTGACGCCGCCGGATCTGCTGCAATTCTATCTCGCTGATTCCGGCGCCAAGATCGCCGTCGCCGACGCCGAGTTTGCCGCACGGTTCGACGCACAGGCCTGCGCCGAGACCGCGCTGCGCACACTGGTCGTCGTCAATGGCGAGGCGCCGGCCACCGCCGTCGCAACGACGGTCGCGGTCGATGCGTGGCTGCCCAACTTCACCGATCAGTTGGCGGAGGCCGACACCCACCGCGACGAGATGGCATTCTGGATGTATTCGTCCGGCTCCACCGGACGCCCCAAGGGCATCGTCCATCTGCAGCACGACATGGCCTATAGCGAGCAGGCGTTCGCCCGCAACGTGCTGCGGCTCAAGCCGGACGACATCTGCTTCTCGGTGCCCAAGATCTTCTTCGCCTACGGCTTCGGCAATGCGATCACCTTTCCATTCTCGGCCGGAGCGACGACGCTGCTGCTGCCCGGCCAGCCGAAACCCGCCGCCATCTTCGATGCGATCGGCCGCTTCCGACCGACCGTGTTCTTCGGCCTGCCGACGCTCTACACCGCGCTCACCAAGGCCGAGGGTGCGAAGCAGGCCGACGTCTCGTCACTGCGGCTCGCGGTTTCCGCGGCCGAGGTGCTCTCGGCCGAGGTCTTCAACGGCTGGAAGAGCCTGACCGGCTTGGAGATCGTCGAAGGTCTCGGCTCGACCGAGGTTCTCCACGTCTATCTCTCGAACCGCGAGGACCGCAAGAAGCTCGGCGCCGCCGGACTGCGCGTTCCCGGCTACGAGATCGCGCTGCGCGACGGCGAAGGACGCGAGGTCGCCAACGGCGAAGAGGGCATTCTCTGGGTACGCGGCGACTCCAACACGCCGCTCTACTGGAACCGTCCGGACAAGACCGCGGAGACGATCCGCGATGGCGGCTGGATCTACACCGGCGACCGTTTCGTGCGCGATGCCGACGGCTTCCATTTCTTTCGCGGCCGCGCCGACGACCTGGTCAAGATCTCCGGCCAATGGGTCTATCCGCTCGAGGTCGAGCTCTGCCTCGCCGAGCATCCCGATATCAGAGAATGCGCCGTGTTTGCGCACGAGCTGCCGGATCGTCGCATGAGCCTGAAGGCCGTGGTGGTCACCAACGGCGGATCCCCCGACCAAATCCCGACCGTCAAGGCGCTGCAGGACTACGTGAAGGCGAAACTGCTGCCCTACAAATATCCGCGCGAGATCGTCTTCATCGACGAATTGCCGAAGACGGGCACCGGCAAGATCGATCGTCAGGCGGTGATGCGGCTGTGAGCCTACGCCTTGCGCCCGACAACCGCGGAGTTCCGCGATCAGCCGGTCTTGCCGAGATGCTCCAGCGCATCCTCGGCGCGCAGCGGCACCCGCGACACCTCGTTGTTGAGATCGACGAGCTGCGCCAGCAGCGCCATCAGCATCTTGCGATCCGGGGCCTTCAGGGGCGCCAGCATGCGGGCCTGGGCGCGATCGACCGCCGGCATGATCGCACGGAGCAGTGCTCCGCCCGCCCTGGTCAGATAAAGCAGCTTGACGCGCTTGTCCTCGGCCGACGGCCTGCGCTCGATATGGCCCTTGCTCTCCAGCCGCTCGATCACGCTGCCGAGCGTCGAACGGTCGAAGGCAATCACCGCCGACAGCCTGGTGGCATCGATGCCGGGGTGCGTCTGGATCGCGACCAGCGCCGCATATTGCACCGGCGTCAGGTCGAACTCGCGGCACTCCTCGACGAAGATGGACACGGCAATCTGCTGCATCCGCCGGAACAGATAGCCCGGCTTGGTGTAGACTGCGTCCATCGTGATGTCGGACGGCCTACTCGGCATCGGGCTGACGCTCCGGAGCAGCAGCGGCGAAGGCCGGCAGCGCCTTCGCCGCGGCTTCGGCCTGCAGCAGGCGCGGAAACGCTGCGACATCGACGCCGAAGCGGCGTGCATTGCCGAGCTGCGGCACCAGGCAGAGATCGGCCAAGGTTGGCGCCGCACCGAAGCAGAATGGGCCAGGCTCATGCTTGATCAGCGCTTCGCAGGCAGCGAGCCCCTCGCGGTTGGCCCAGCCGGCCCAGGCCGTGACCTTGTCCTCGGGCAGGCCGAGCTCCCGGAGCCGCGCCAGCACCTTCAGGTTCTGCACCGGATGGGTGTCGCAGGCGAGCACCTGCGCGAAGGCGCGGACCTGGGCGCGTCGCAACGGATCCTTCGGCAGCAGCGGCGGCTCGGGATGAGTCTCGTCGAGCCATTCGATGATCGCAAGCGACTGGATCAACGTGGCGCCGCTGTCGTCCTCGAGCGCCGGGACCAGACCCTGCGGGTTCAGCGCGAGATAGGCGGGCGCGCGCTGCTCGCCCTTGCGGAGGTGATGCGGCAGATGCTCGGCCGTGAGACCCTTGAGGTTGAGCGCGATCCTGACGCGATAGGATGCGCTGCTGCGGAAATAGCCGTGCAGCTTCATCATGGCAGTCCTCCCGATGCGATAGCTCTGGTTGTATTTGACGGTAATCAAATTGGCAGTATACTGTCAATCAAGAACGACATCTGATCATGGGAGGCGCGCATGGCCGCGGTTTCGACACCGGAGCGCGAGGCGTTCTACAAGAAGATCGACGGCGAAAACATGACGGCGCTGTGGACCGTGATGAGCGATCTCATCACGCCCGAGCCGAAGAGCGCCTGCCGCCCGCATCTGTGGCAGTTCGCGGCGATCCGCGACTACATGGTCGAAGCCGGGCGGCTGATCACGGCGAAGGAAGCCGAGCGGCGCGTGCTGATCCTGGAGAATCCGGGACTGCGCGGGCAATCCAAGATCACCACCTCGCTCTATGCCGGCGTTCAGATGGTGATCCCAGGCGATGTTGCGCCCGCCCATCGGCACAGCCAGTCCGCATTGCGCTTCGTGCTGGAAGGAAAGGGAGCCTTCACGACCGTCGAGGGCGAGCGCACCCTGATGGAGCCGGGCGACTTCATCATCACCCCGTCGATGACTTGGCACGATCACGGCAATGAGACCACCGAGCCGATGTTCTGGCTCGACGGCCTCGACATTCCCCTGGTGCAGTTTCTCGACGCGTCGTTCGCGCAAGGCGCGCAGGAGGACCAGCAGAAGGTCGCGCGCCCCGCGGGCGACAGCTTCGCCCGCTACGGCCACAATCTGCTGCCGGTCGATGCGAAGCGCAAATCCAGGACATCGCCGATCTTCAACTATCCCTACGCCTATACGCGCGAGGCGCTGGAGAACGCGAAGCGGAGCGAGGAATGGGACGCCTGCCACGGGCTGAAGCTGAAATTCTCCAACCCGGAGACCGGTGATTTCGCGATGCCGACGATCGGCACCTTCATCCAGCTGCTGCCGAAGGGCTTCAAGACTGCGCGCTATCGCTCGACCGACGCGACCGTGTTCACCGCGATCGAAGGCAGGGGCCGCAGCCGCATCGGCGACCAGACCTTCGAATGGGGCCCGCGCGACCTGTTCGTCGTTCCGAGCTGGCAATGGGTCAGCCATGAGCCGGACGAGGATGCGGTCCTGTTCTCGTTCTCGGATCGCCCGGTGCAGGAGAAGCTCGACTTGTTCCGGGAAGACCGCGGCAACGCCTGACACCGCCGGATCAGCGCCAGCGCAGGAGCTGCGCTTCGAGCATGCTGATCAGCCGGCCGACGGCGAGACCGAACAGCGACAGGATCAGTATCCCCGCCATCAGCTGATCGGTCTGCATCAGATTGCCGGCCTGCAGCACGAAGGTGCCGATGCCGGTCTCGGCGCCGATCATCTCCGCCGAAACCACGAGCATCAGCGCGACCGACGCGGTGATGCGGAAACCGGCGAGGATCGACGGCAGCGCGCCGGGCCAGATCACGCGGCGGACGATGGTCGGGAATGGCACGTTGAAGCTCTGCGCCATGCGGATCAGGTTGCGCGGCACCGCATCGACGCCGCTATAGACTGAGATCGTGGTCGAGAAGAACACGCCCAGCGCGATCGTCGCGATCTTCGGCTGCTCGCCGATGCCTAGCCAAAGAATCAGCAGCGGCAGCACGGCGATCTTCGGAATCGGAAACAGCGCAGAGACGAACGTGATGCCGATGCTGCGCGCAATGCGCCAGAGGCCGATCGCGAAGCCGACGACGATGCCGGTGGCCGTGCCGAGCGCCCAGCCGGATACGATGCGCACGAACGATGCCGAGACATGCTGCCAGAGCGCGCCGCTTTCGGCCAATCGATACAGGGTGCGCAGGATCATCAGCGGCGCCGGCAGGAACAAGGGATTGACCAGCCCGAGGCTGCCGATCAATTGCCACAGGCCGAGAGCCGCCGCGAGCGCGAGCCAGCCGGCCCATCGGCTTGCGGCCGGCGTGAAGCCGCCGCCCCGGAACGGCACTTTCCGGCTCTGCTTGCCGACGACCTCAGGCAGTTCAGCCGGGGAGCGTTCAAGCATTCTGAACCTCGCGCTCGGCATCGATTGCCTCGGTCCGGATCAGCCCCCAGAGCTCGTTCTGCAGGTCCAGCAGTTGCGTGCGTACTACGGCATCGCCGCGGCTGCGCCGCGTCGCCGGGATGCTGACGACCTTCCGGATGCGGCCGGGACGACGCGACAGCACGACGATGCGGTCGGCGAGCCGCACGGCCTCCTCGAGATTATGCGTGACATAGACCGCGCCCATGGTGCCGTCGGCGAGCAGATCGACGAAGTCCTCCATCAGCAGCTCGCGGGTCTGCGAGTCCAGCGCCGACAACGGCTCATCCATCAGCAGGATCGCCGGGCGGACCGCCAGCGCCCGGGCAATCCCGACCCGCTGGCGCATGCCGCCCGACAACTGCTTGGGATAGACGGTCCGGAAGTCTGCCAGGCCGGTTCGCCGCAACGCATCATCGACGGCGGCGGCGCGCTGCTGCGTCGACAGAGATGTATGGAGGAGCGGAAAGGCAACATTGTCGGCGACGCTTGCCCACGGCAGCAGCGCGAAGTCCTGGAACACGAACGTCAAGGGGTTGAGGCTGCCGGGCGGCGGAGCTCCGCGCAGCACCGCCTGTCCCTTGCTTGGCTGCAACAAACCTCCGAGGATTGCCAGCAGCGTGCTCTTGCCGCAGCCGGACGGCCCAACGAGGGCGACCACCTCGCCGGCTCCGACCGTGAACGACACGCCATCGAGCACATCGAGCGCGTCGAAACGGTGGCTGATGGTCTCGGCGATCAGGTCCATATCAAGCGATCCCGCTGCAGGCCCGCGCTGCGCCTGCCTTCATCAATCCGGCTTCACGAAGTCTTTGGCGATGATCGCGGCCGCATCATAGCCCTGGTCCGCGAACCCCTGAGCCTGCAGCCATTTGATCTGGCTGTCGATGTTCTTCACATCGAGCTTGCCGTCGGGATCGATGTAGGCGCAATTGCCCACGACCTGCTCGACCGGCAGGTTCGTGTACTTGCCGATGATCTCGAGCAACGGCTTGGTCTTGTCGTCGATGGCGGCGGTGCCGTCCTTGACCGAGGCGAGCACGACATCATGATACTCGCGCTCGGCGCGCTGAAGCGACGCCAGCAGCTTGCCGACCAGCGCCGTGTTGGCCAAGATTTTCGGCCCCGCGAACACGCCGCTGACCTGCCACGGCGTCTCGTCGCCGACCCAGCCAAGATGCTTGACGGCGCCCTCCTCCATCAGCTTGCGCGCCACCGAAACCGGCATCAGCGCCGCGTCGACGGTTTCCCCTTTGATGGCCGCCGACATGTTGGACATCGACTGCAGCGGCACGATCTTCACGTCGGCGAGCTTGAAGCCATATTTATCGGCCAGCAGCCCCACCGAATAGTGAAAGCTCGACCCGACCTGGGTCATCGCCACGCGTTTGCCGGCAATGTCCTTCGGCGCCCTGAGACCTGCCTCATAGGCCTTGTTGCTGGCAAAGTAGCCGATCAGCGGAAAGCCCGGGCGGTCACGGCTCATGCCGGCGATGATCTTCAACGCGCCCTTGCCTGCGAGGTTATACAGTCCTGCGGTGAAGGCGGTCACCCCGACGTCGACGTCGCCGGTGGCCGTCGCCACGGCGATCGGTTGCGCTGCATCGAAAAACTTCAGCTCGACGTCCAGTCCAGCTTCGCGGAAGTAGCCTTTGTCCAACGCGATGAACACTGGCGCGGACGAGGACAGCCGGAGAACGCCGATCCGGAGCTTGGCGTCGTCGGACAGCGCGGTGCTGATCGATACGAGGCTCCAGAGCAGCCCCAGGACGACGCCAACGTATCGGAACATCACACTCTCCAAGTTCTGCGACCCGCACACCCGGCCTCACCCCACGACGCCGACTTGTTGCAATATTTCGAGCTTGATGTCGCGCCAAATTTTCAGGAGTCGGGAGATCGCAGCCTCAGAGGCCGGGCGTCTTGCTCCAAGCCGCCTCGTCCATCACTGTAACGCGTGTTGCGCTAAACGCCCTTGCAATCGGCGGTCCGGTCCTTTGCCGCGACCGTGAGCTTCCTGCAGGGGCCGTGAAACGTCTCGATCCCTTTCAATCCGTCCTCTGCACGGACCGACATGGTCGGCAGGCTCGCCGCGCCGAGGGCCAGCAGCCAAACGGATGAAGCTGCCTTTCTCATCGCGATCTTCTGACAAAGTGGATATTGCCGAGCGGGCCGGATTTGCCGCGTGGACTTTACGATGGCGAGTGACGACCGGCGACGCCGCGACGAGCTCTCCTACTGGCCCATCCTGCTTGTGCGCAGGGGTAACGGCCTCAGAAGGTCTGCATCACCGGCTTCTCGCCATTGGACAGAAATAGCCCTTCAAAACGGCCGATCTCGCTGTCGGCTGTGCATTCGAGCAGGTCGGGTCCCTTGAATGGATTGCCGTGACGGCATTGCCCCTTGGCCGTCACCTTGTTGATCGTCTTGCGACTTTGGCCAATGATCATCATGTCGACCGGCGTGACGAACTTGTCAGGCCCGGGTTGCTCTTGCAGATCGCCGCGGTTCGAGAACGTGACCACGCTGCCGTCGAGCAAGGTGAAGTAGAAGCCGGTGCGCTGATCGTCATAGTCGGTATTGAGCAGCGCGCCCTTGCATTCCGAGCTGCGATCCTTTCCCGCGACGATCAGCTTCTGGCAGGTTCCCTTCACGACCACCATGCCGGTCAGCCTGGCATCGGCGAGCGATGGAGCTGCAGAGATCATCAGCACGCCAAGCGCGCACACCGATAGCGCCACCACTGCTGACTTCATCGAACCCCCTCCCTACCTTTCAATATGACTATTGCCTCAACCTCCGGTGACAGAAAAGTTCTGTTTTTGTTCTCATGCCATTTTTCTCCGAAGGAGGCGCTCGGCGCGTCAGCCGGCACACGCTTCGAGAGTCTCCAGCCACGCCGCAAACGCCTTCGTCAGGTCCTCCATGACGGCCCGATCATTCCGGCCGGAGCGCGCAGGCACGTGGAAGGCGTGGTCGGCCTGATCGATCCAATGCAAGGTCGCACGCGGTCCCAGCCGCTTCACGACGGGCGCGAGCAGCTCCATCTCCGCCAGCTTGTCGCGCGTCCCCTGCAGGAACAGCATCGGGACCTCGATCGCATCGAGATGATCGGCGCGCGCGATGGAGGGCTTGCCGGCGGGGTGAAGCGGAAAGCCGAGAAAGGCGAGCCCGGCTATGCCTGGCAGCGGCGCTGCACTCTGCGCCTGCGACGTCATGCGCGCCCCGAACGACTTGCCGCCCGCTACGAGCGGCAGCCCCGGACAGAGCCGCGCGGCCTCCGCCGCGGCAGCCCGCACCGCGGCGTGAGCGAGCGCGGGCGGATCAGGGCGCTTGCTGCCCTTCTCCATATAGGGAAACTGGAAGCGGAGCGTCGCGATGCCGCGCGCGGCAAGGCTTGCGGCCGCTTGGTTCATGAAGACGTGGGTCATGCCGGCGCCCGCGCCATGGGCGAACACGAAACAGGCGCGCGGCCGCGGCGGGGCCATGAACAGCGCGGACACGATGTCCGCGCCGTCGACGGGAAACGCAAGGGAACGCGGCTGGTGCTCGGTCATGCGCCAGAGTGTGAGCCTGCGTCCCCTGCGTCAACTCCACTCGCCACCGGTTTGCGGCTCACGCCGCCGTTCGGATCGTCTGCAGGAAGTCGGCGACATTGCTCTTCAGCGAAGCGGCCTGCTGCTGCAGCGCCGCGGCCGCCGCCAGCGCAGCTTCAGCGCCGGCATCGGTCTGCCCGGCCACGTTGCGCACGTCGCCGATCTCCTGCGTGACCGCCGCCGTACCGCTGGCCGCCTGCTCGACGTTGCGTGCAATCTCGCTGGTCGCCGCTCCCTGCTGCTCCACCGCGGTGGCGATCGCATTGGAGATCTCGGCAATCTCCCGCACGGTCGTGCCGAACTGGGCGATCGCGCCGACCGTCTCCTGCGTCGCGCTCTGGATGGTCGCGATCTGGCTCGAGATCTGCTCCGTCGCCTGCGCGGTCTGCGACGCCAGGTTCTTCACCTCGCTAGCGACGATCGCAAATCCGCGGCCGGCCTCGCCGGCGCGCGCCGCCTCGATGGTGGCGTTGAGCGCCAGCAGGTTGGTCTGGCTCGCGATCGCCTGGATCAGCTGCACGATGGTGCCGATCCTCTCCGCCGCGCTGGACAGCCCGTCGATCAGCTCGGATGTCCGCTGCGTCTCGTGCGTCGCCCGGGTCGACACCGTGACCGAGCGCTGGACCTGGGAGGAGATCTCCCTGATCGAGGCCGCGAGCTCCTGGGTCGCCGAGGCCACGGTCTGCACATTGACGGAGGCCTGCTCGGCCCGGCTGGCGACCGCTTCCGCAAGGCCACGGCCGCGTTCGGCGACGCGCGCCAGCTCGCTGGCGCTCTCGCCCATCTCGGTCGCACGCCCGCCGACGCCGGTGATGACACCCTGCATGCCCTGCTCGAATCGACCAGCCAGATCGGACATCATGCGGGCGCGCTCGGCCTCCGCAGCTTCACGCTGTGCCGCGGCCTCCTGCTCCATGCGGCGCACGGCAAGCGCATTGTCACGGAAAATCTCCACGGCGCGCGCCATCCGGCCGATCTCGTCGCGCTGCTCGCCGCCGGGAATCGGCTGATCCAATTCGCCGGCCGCCAGCGACTGCATGCGGTCGGTCATGCCGCGGATCGGGTTCGACACGCTGGCGCCGATCAGCCAGGCCAGCACCGCTCCGAATATCACCGCTGCGGCTGCGGTCACGATCACGGTCTGCTTGGTATCTTCGACCGCGACGCCGGTCCTTGCGGCCTGCTCTGCACGCGCGGTACCAAGCTGCCGGTTGATCTGGCTGACCTGGGTATCGATCGAGGCACTCGCCTTGGCGAGCTCCGCCTGCTTGGCGCGCAGGTCAGCGGCCACCTTGATCACCTCCTCGAGCGCGGCGGCATCCGCCGTGAGAGCCTCTTTCAGCGCAGCAACCAGCGCCTTCAGCTTGGCATCATCGACACCCGCGATCTCGGCCTCCGTATCGGCAATCGCGAGCTTCGCATAGACGAAGGTGAGCCTGGCATCGTCGGCATCGCCATTCGATAACGTGTTGGTATAGCGCATCACCGCGATGCGAACCGCGTCGACGACGCTGGCCAGACGTAACGGATTCATCAGCGGCTCGCTGCCCGCACGATTGGCAAGGGCAACCTGGATGCCGCCCATGTTGATGCCGGCAACGGCGCCCAATGCGTCGGTCTTGGTCGTCGCCGCCCGCAGGCGGTCCACGGCCTCGGCCGCGGCAGCGAACGATGAGCGGTAGGCCGCCAGCGCGCTCCGTACCGGCCCAACGCCGTCAGCCAGCACCTTCAGGCTGCCGGACTGCTTCTCGACCTGATCGGCGAGACCGCCGACGGCGTCGATGGCCTTGCTGGCCGCATCCTTGTCACCGACGTTCCAGGTCCGGACGAATCTCTCGACCGCGCCGTTGGCGCCGAGCAGCGCGGCACGCACCTGCGACATGCCGGCGTCCCCGGCCGCGCTGGTAACGAGTTCATCCACGGTGCCGCCGATGCGGCCGACCTGGACCATGGCGAAGCCGCCGAGCAACACCAGGAAGCTCAGGATCAGGGCGAAGCCGCCGAAGATGCGCGGGCGGACGCCGATCCAAGACATCAGAGAAGACAATTTCATCGATTTGCCCGGCTGTTTCACGGAGTGGACCTGATGGTGGCGAGCAGCTCCTTGCCGAAGCGCTTCTCGAAGTCGGCATCGAGCGGCCTGACCGCATCGACGAAAGTCTTGCGGTCGAACGTCTCGATCACCTCCATGCCGGTCTTGCGCAACTCATCGAGCTTCTGCGCATCGAGCTGGGCCTGCCAGGTGACCTCCGCAGCCGCCTTGGCGGCGGCAACCAGCGCATCTCGATCCGCCGCATCGAGATGGTCGAACATCGCGCGGTTGGCGACGAAGGCGATCGGCGCGAAGAAATGCCCGGTGAGCGTCAGATATTTCTGCACCTCGTCGAAGCGATTGGCCGCGATGGTGGCAACCGGATTTTCCTGACCGTCGAGCCGACCGTCCTTGAGGGCGGCATAGACCAGCGGGAAATCCATCGGCATCACGTCGGCGCCGAGCGCCTTGAAAGTCATCTGGTAGACCGGATTGGGGATCACGCGGATCCTGAGTCCCTTGACGTCATCGACGGTACGGACCGGGCGCTTCGAGTTGGTGAGATTGCGAAAGCCCTGCTTGCCCAGCGCCAGCAGCACCAGTCCCTTGTCGGCGAACTTGGCGCCGATCGCGGCGGCGACCGGCCCTTGCGCAACCGCCTTGGCATGCGCAGTGTCGCGGAACAGGAACGGGATGTCGAAGACGCCAAGCTCGGGGACCACCGCGCTGGCGATGCCGCCGGACACCACGGCCACGTCCACTGCGCCGCTCCGGGTTGCAGCCAGCACCGCCGCCTCGCTGCCGAATGCGTTGCCCGCACGCTCATCAATGATGAGCCGCTTGCCGGCCAACGCCTGCAGCTTCACGCGAAATTCGTCCGACCCGACCTGCTGCGGGTTCTGAATCTGCGAGTTGTAGACCAGCGACACCATTCGCGGAGACGCCGTCGCCGCTTGGGATCCGAGCAGGGTTCCCACCAATGCCAAGAAGCAAAATTCAAGCAGCTGTCTGCGCATGAAACACCGGGCTGTTTTTCCTCGATGCACAACTAACAGCGAGATATGGTTAAGATGTTAAGATGCGATTCCCGTCTTGCCCGCTCCAGCCATTCACTCGCTGATAGTCGCATGCGAGAGAGCCGTAAAACTACGGGGTGGGTGTGTCGACCAGTCGATCCGAGCTTGAGGCGCGGCGCGATATCAGATTTCGATTTATCGTAAATAGCGAGACCGGGCCGCTACGCAAGAGCGGCAGGCTCGATCATCGGCGCATGGCCCCTGACAGCATCACTCGCTTGCCGGCAACCGTAGGAACAGCCATCAGCAGGGCGTTGGCGACGTCCGCCGCCGCGATGGGCTTGTAGTTCGCCGGGATCAGGAAGCCGATGATGTTGTGCAGCCTGTTGCCCCATTCCTCGCCCGGACGACTCGGCTGTCCGAGCTCCGCCCGCGGGCCGACCAGCAGCGAAGGCCGCGCGATCACCAGTCCCTCGAAGGGCAACGCGGTCAGATCGTCCTCGAGCTCGCCTTTCACCCGGCTATAGAAGACGGGCGAGCTGCTGTCGGCGCCCATCGCGCTGACCAGACCAACGCGCCTGGTGCCGCTCGCGAGCGCGGCCTTGGCGACGGCGAGGTTGGCGTCGTGATCGATGGCGCGGAAGGCGGCCTGGCTTCCGGCCACCTTGATCGTGGTCCCGAGAGCCAGATAGAGCTCGTCGGCCGGCGGCAGGGACGGCAGCGCGGTGAAATCCACCACATGCGCCGTCAGCTTGGGCGAATGGTCAGTCGGCGCGCGGCGGCCGACGACATGCACATGATCCACGGCCGGGTCGGCAAGCAGACCGCGAAGCAGCTCCCGTCCCACCAGCCCAGTCGCGCCGGCAATGATCACGGTCCGGTTCGTCATGCGCGGTCCCCACTCACAACTCGCCGCCCAAGGTAAGCCTGGCCGCGGAGATAGGGAAGACCGCAACGACACGACGCCGAATGCCATGGCGCCGCAGATATGACGCCGCAGACGAGACATTCCCTCCGCGGCGCCTCGTCACCATTCGCCTCAGGCGCCCTTGCGCCGCTCTGCGGCCTTGGCCATCGCCGCGGCGAACGCGCCGCCGCCAGACGGCTTCTCCTCACGCGAGGTCATGCGCCCCGCGGGCGGCCGTGCGCTGGTCCGCTTCTCGCCCTTGGCCGGCAGCGGATCGGACAGCCGAAGCGTCAGCGAGATGCGGTTGCGCGGCACATCGACGTCGAGCACCTTGACCTTCACGACCTGCCCCGGCTTCACCACCTCGCGCGGATCGTTGATGCGCTTCTCCGACATCGCCGAGATGTGGATCAGGCCGTCCTGGTGCACGCCGATATCGGCGAAGGCGCCGAAGGCCGCGACGTTGGTGATGGTCGCCTCCAGGATCATGCCGGGCTTGAGATGGGTGATCTTCTCGACGCCCTCCTGGAAGGTCGCGGTCTTGAACTCCGGGCGCGGATCGCGGCCGGGCTTCTCCAGCTCCTTGATGATGTCGGTCACGGTCGGGACGCCGAAGCGCTCGTCGGCGAATTTCGCCGGATTGAGCGTCTTCAAGGTTTTGGTGTCGCCGATCAGCACCTTGATGTCGCTCTTGGTGGTCTCGAGAATCTTCTTCACGACCGGATAGGATTCCGGGTGGACACCGGAGGCATCGAGCGGGTTGTCGCCATCGCGGATGCGCAGGAAGCCGGCGCACTGCTCGAACGCCTTCGGTCCGAGCCGCGGCACCTCCTTGAGCTTGTCGCGGGTCGGGAACGGACCGTTGGCATCGCGATGCGCGACGATGTTCTGAGCCAGGCTCTCGCCGATGCCCGACACCCGCGCCAGCAACGGCGCCGAGGCGGTGTTGAGATCGACGCCGACGGCATTCACGCAGTCCTCGACGGTGGCATCGAGCGCACGGGCGAGCTCATACTGGTTGAGGTCGTGCTGATACTGGCCGACGCCGATCGAGGCCGGCGGCACCTTGACGAGTTCGCCGAGCGGATCCTGCAGGCGGCGCGCGATCGAGACGGCGCCGCGGATCGAGACGTCGAGATTGGGGAATTCCTTCGCAGCGAACTCCGAGGCCGAATAGACCGACGCGCCGGCTTCCGACACGATCGCCTTGGTCAGCTTGAGATCCGGCTTCAGCTTCATCAAATCGTTGACGAGCTTCTCGGTCTCGCGCGACGCTGTGCCGTTGCCGATCGCGACGAGATCGATGCCGTGCTTCACGCAGAGCTGCGCCAGGGTCAGCATGCTCTCGTTCCACTGTCGCTGCGGCTCGTGCGGATAGATCGTGGCGTGATCGACGAACTTTCCGGTGCGGTCGATCACCGCGACCTTGACGCCGGTGCGGAAGCCGGGATCGAGCCCGAGCGTGGCGCGGCCGCCGGCCGGCGCGGCAAGCAGCAGATCGCGCAGGTTGGCCGCGAACACGCGCACCGCCTCCTTCTCCGCCTCCTGCCACAGCCGCATGCGGATATCGAGCGCCAGCGAGGTCTTGATGCGGGTGCGCCAGGCCCAGCGCACGGAGTCCGACAGGAACTGATCGGCCGGGCGGCCCTGGCGCGAGATGCCGAAGGTCACCGCGATGCGGTTCTCATACAGCGTCGGGTCCTTCGAATCCTCCGGCTCGCCATCGCCGAAATCGAGCTGCAGCACCTCTTCCTTTTCGCCGCGCAGCATCGCCAGGATGCGGTGCGACGGCAGCTTGGTGAACGGCTCGGAGAAATCGAAGTAGTCGGCGAACTTGGCGCCCTCGGTCTTCTTGCCATGCCGCACGGACGATTTCACCGCGCCGCGGGTCCACATCTCCTCGCGCAGCGAGCCGACGAGATCGGCATGCTCGGCGAAACGTTCGACCAGGATCGCGCGGGCGCCGTCGAGGGCGGCCTTGACGTCCTTGACCGGGTTGTCGCCATCCTTCTTGATGAAGGCCTTGGCCTCGACCTCCGGCGCCTTCATCGGATCACCGATCAGCATGTCGGCGAGCGGCTCGAGCCCGGCTTCCTTCGCGATCTGCGCCTTGGTGCGGCGCTTCTCCTTGAACGGCAGATAGATGTCCTCGAGCCGGGCCTTGGTGTCGGCGGTCGCCAGCGCCAGCTCGATCTCGGGGGTCATCTTGCCCTGCGCCTTGATACTCTCGATGATCGCGGTGCGCCGTGCATCCATCTCGCGCAGATATCGCAGCCGTTCCTCCAGCGTACGCAACTGCGTGTCGTCCAGCATGCCGGTCGCCTCCTTGCGATAGCGCGCGATGAACGGCACGGTCGCGCCGCCGTCGAGCAGGTCGATCGCGGCTTGGACCTGGGCATCCTTGACTGAGAGCTCAGCAGCGATGATGGAGGCAAAATTCGACACGGTGTTCTTCCGAGATTCGTGACGGGGCTGATTGGATAGGAGTGCACGCGCGCCAGCGCAAGCGGCTGGCAGACGCTCTGTGGGCAACCGTGACAAAAAAGACCGGTTGCGAATCATGTAAAACGCTGCCGCGACCGGGCCATCGCGTTGCACATGCGGCGCAAATCACTGATTCTTGCAGGCTGAGGGACGATTCGTGCAGGCCACGGCTGCGACATATCTCGACGATCTCAATCCGGAGCAGCGCCGCGCCGTCGAGCATGGCGGTGCCTGCGCCGCGCCTGGCCCGCCGCTGCTGATCATTGCCGGCGCGGGCTCGGGCAAGACCAACACGCTCGCGCATCGCGTCGCACATCTGCTCGTCAATGGCGCCGATCCGCGCCGTATCCTGTTGATGACGTTCTCGCGCCGCGCGGCGAGCGAGATGAGCCGCAGGGTCGAGCGCATCGCCCGCAAGGTGCTGGGCGGCAAGGCCGAGCCGATCACGGCCGCGCTCACCTGGGCCGGCACGTTTCATGGCCTGGGCGCGCGGATGCTGCGCGACTACGCCGAGCGCGTCGGCCTCGACCCTGTGTTCACGATCCATGATCGCGAGGATTCCGCCGACCTGATGAATTTGGTGCGGCACGAACGCGGCCTGTCCAACACGCAGCGACGCTTTCCGACCAAGGGTACCTGCCTTGCGATCTATTCGCGCTGCGTCAACGCCGACATGCCGCTCGACGAGGCACTGGTGCGGCATTTTCCGTGGTGCGCGGAATGGGCCGGCGAGCTGAAGGGCCTGTTCGCCGCCTATGTCGAAGCCAAGCAGGCCAGTGCCGTGCTCGACTACGACGACCTGCTGCTGTACTGGGCGCAGATGATGGCGGACGAAACCATCGCGCGCGAGATCGGCGATCGCTTCGACCACGTGCTGGTCGACGAATATCAGGACACGAACCGGCTGCAGTCGCAGATCCTGCTCGGCTTGAAGCCCGACGGCGCGGGACTGACGGTGGTCGGCGACGACGCGCAGTCGATCTACGCCTTCCGCGCCGCCACCGTGCGCAACATCCTGGAATTTCCCGATCAGTTCAGTCCGCGCGCCGACATCATCACGCTGGACCGCAACTACCGCTCGACGCAGCCGATCCTCACGGCGGCCAACGGCGTGATCGGGCTGGCGCGGGAGCGCTTCACCAAGAATCTGTGGACCGACCGCACGAGTTCGCGCAAGCCGCAGCTCGTGACCGTCAGCGACGAGACCGATCAGGCGCGCTACATCGTCGAGCAGGTGCTGGCGAAGCGCGAGGAAGGCATCGTGCTGAAGCAACAGGCCGTGCTGTTCCGCACGTCGTCGCACAGCGGTCCCTTGGAATTCGAGCTCACGCGCCGCAACATCCCGTTCGTGAAGTTCGGCGGGCTGAAGTTCCTCGATGCCGCCCACGTGAAGGACGTGCTGGCCTGCTTGCGCTTCGTGGCCAATCCGCGCGACCGCATCGCCGGCTTCCGCGTGCTGCATCTGATCCCGGGCATCGGTCCGGCGTCGGCGCAGCGTCTGCTCGATGCCATCAGCGCCAGTGCCGATCCGATCGCGCGCCTGTGCGAGCAGTCCGCACCGGCGCGCGCCGGCGATGACTGGACCGCGTTCGTGCGCACACTGGAGCAGCTGCGCGTCTCGGAATGGCCCGGAGATATCGAGCGTATCAGGCACTGGTATCAGCCGCATCTCGAGCGCGTTCATGAGGATGCGGAGGTGCGAACCGCCGACCTGCTGCAGCTCGAGCAGATCGCGAGCGGCTATCCGTCGCGCGAGCGTTTCCTCACCGAGCTGACGCTCGACCCGCCCGACGCCACCTCCGATCAGTCCGGCGTGCCTTTGCTCGACGAGGACTATCTGATCCTCTCCACCATCCATTCCGCCAAGGGCATGGAGTGGAATTCCGTGCACGTCCTCAACGTCGTCGACGGCTGCATGCCGTCCGATCTCGGCGCCGGCTCCAGCGCCGAATTGGAGGAAGAACGGCGGCTGCTCTATGTCGCCATGACCCGCGCCAAGGACGATCTGCATCTCCTGGTGCCGCAGCGGTTCTTCGTCCACGGCCAGCCGGTGCGCGGCGATCGTCACGTCTATGCCTCGCGCACGCGGTTCATTCCGGAAGCGCTGGTGCCGCTGTTCGAACGCGCCAGCTGGCCGCGGGCGCAGCCGGGGTCGGCATATGCGCGCTCCGGGCCGCGCATCGATCTCGGCGCGCGGATGCGCGAGCGATGGCGGTGAGCCAGCGTCGCTGCGACCATATCAACACGACGCCAATCACTGCACTTCTCCCACAAGGGGCGTGCCGGGAGGACGCGCACCGGTCGGGCACGATGGCTTGCTGACATCCCTGGCGACGTGGTCGGTCTGCGCCTCCCCCGCTTGCGGGGGAGGTCGCATCGCATCGAGAGATGCGATGCGGGTGGGGGATGCTCTGGAAAGACTGCCGTTGTGGCGCCCCCACCCCAGCCCTCCCCCGCAAGCGGGAGAGGGAGCGCACCGGCCGAGCGGCGATAACTCGGATCCAAACTCATCATGGATGAGACTTCGTTTCCTTCCACTGCGCGCGAAACCACGCCCAGGTCTGCCGCGTCACGGCGACGTAGCCCTGCCCGCGATACTTGATCTCGCCGTCGACGATCGCGTGCAGCTTCGGCAGCGCATGGAACGGCACCGCCGGATAGGCATGGTGCTCGACATGATACGGCATGTTCCAGGCGAGCCAATGCACCGCCCGCGTGGTGAAGGTGGTGCGGGTGTTCTGGAAGGCGCTCCGGGTGTGATCGCAGCCGGTGTGCTCGGCGTAGAGATAGGGCCGCAGGATCAGTTGTCCGACGAGCAGCGGCAGTACCCAGACCCACAGCAGCAGCGCGCTGTGCAGCGCCAGCGAGGCGATGAGCAGCAGTGCATAGCCCGCGACATAGGCGCGCGCCTCCCGCACGACGATCGCCCGGCGGCCCGCGGGGGCCCACGGCACCGTCACCTCGCCGGTCACCGCATGCTTCAGCAGCAGCCTGAGACGGCCGGCCACCTGGACCAGGCCGGAATAGGCAATCGCGAGTTGCGTCTCGGAGCGCGGCTTGGGGCCGACGATCAGCTCCGGATCGCGCAGGGGATCCTGGGTGTGGCGGTGATGCTCCCAATGGAACAGGCAGTAATATTCATAAGGCAGTCCGATCAGGAAGCCGGAGAGATAGCCGACCGCGAGGTTGAGCCTGCGGCTGTCGAAGGCGGTCTTGTGTGCGGTCTCATGCACCGCCATGAACAGGAACGCGATGAGCACGCCCTGCACCGGCAGCAAGGACAGCGCCCAGAGCACACCATGCGTCGATGCGATCGCTCCGATCAGCGCACCCACGCCGATGATCGCGCCGTAATGGCTGAGCGTGCGTAGCGCGCCCTGCATGTTGGAGCGCGTGCAGAGCTGCTGCAGCACCGGCGGTGTCAGCCGCTTCGGACGGGGCGCGAATTCGTCGGTGGGCACGTCGGTCATGTCGAGCTCGGGTGTCAGCTCTGGAGAAGGGCGGAGACGTTGGCGTTGATGAAATCGCGGTCCGCCGGGATGCGGATCGGATTGCCCGCGCGGTGGCCGTGGATCGACGGGATCGGCCGCAGCGCCGCGGAGCGGGCGTTCACGAGCTTGGGGAGTTCTCGCTCGTTGTCGCGCCAATCGAAGTAGCGGTCGGTCTGGCCCGGCATCAGCAACATGCGGGCGGTGATCGCGCCGAGCGCCCGATCCAGATCGCCGCCGAACGCCGCGCAGCTGCTGATATCGCCGCCCTGCCAGATCGCGATCTGCGCCAGCAGGTTGTCGGCATCGCGATGCGCGAAGGCCAAGTCCCAGGTGGCGGCGAGATAGTCCTCCTGCGAGCCGAAGCCCTGCTCGCGCCAGACCTCGTCGCGGTAGAACTCGTAGGACATCGCCCAGCCCGCATAGATCCGCCCCATCGCGCGCAGGCCGGCCACCGGCTTCCCGGCGAAGCGGCCGTTGCGAAACGCGGGATCGGCCATCAGCGCCGCCTTCACCGCGTCGAGAAACAGGTGATTGTAGGGCGAGCAGCGCGCGCTGCCGCACACCACCGCCGCACGCTCCACCATGTCCGGATGACAGGCGGCCCAGTGATAGGCCTGCATGCCGCCCATCGACCAGCCATAGACCAGCGCGATCCGGCTGATCCCGAACTGTTCCTCAACGAGCCGGCGCTGCACCGCGACCGCGTCGTGATAGCTGATGGCCGGGAACGGCGCGTCGCCGAACAGCTCGCGCGTATTCGAAGGCGACGACGACAGACCATTGCCGAACAGGTTGGGAATGATGATGAAGTAGCTGCTCGGATCGAGCGCGCCGCCGGGCGCGATCAGCCACTCGGTGTCGACATGCTGGGCGCCGAACGAGGTCGGATAGAGGATGACGTTGTCCTTGGCCGCGTTCAGCGTGCCATAGGTCTTGTAGGCGAGCCGCAGCGACGGGAACGTCACGCCCGATTGCAGCACGACGTCGCCCGCCTCGAAGATCTGATAGTCGCTGCCCGCCGCCATGCACGTCATCCCGTGTGATCGATGAACGGAGCCTAGGTGATGCGCGGCCGGGCCACACGCCCATTTTTTGGCATGGCATGACCGCGCAGGAGGCGCGGGCGGCAATCGCATCAGCCGAGGCCATGGGTTCGTACCCTCGCGGCCGCTCAAGCCCGAGCTTTGTCCGGATCGCGTGCCCTCTGAAACGTGAGGGCGCAGGGAAGACCGGGAGCTCGCCGCCCCCATGGCCCGCCTGCGAAAAAAATGCAGGCGGCAGGAACCACAGGTTCGGCTGGAACATCCCGGCCTTCCCTGCGCGATGGTCTTAACAGCTGCTTCGCGCTCTCCCTGGGGACCGGCTGTGTTGCCCCCATCGTCGGCGTGATGCGCTTCCGCACCATCATCCGGCTTGACCTCAGCATCGGGAGGCCAGGACCACGCGACTTGACTGTCCGCATCGGATCGTTCGTCGGCGCGACACCGCGCTGCGACCCGCTACGGCCACCGCATCCCTGCCTCGCGTCTCGTGACGACCGCGCGTACGCCCCTCATCGATGAGGCAGGATGGGCGCAGTAGAGCATACTTTCTGGAAAAACGAAAGAAAAAATTTTTGCCGGTCGTCCGGACCGTCTGATCCGCTCGGTATCACGACCACCGTCATTCCGGGGCAAGGCCGAGAGGCCTTGAACCCGGAATCTCGATATTGTCTTGCGTCCATTCTGAACGACTTCGAGATTCCGGGTTCAATCGTCAACACGCAGCCGCTCCGCGCCTGCGCATCGACGATTGCCCCGGAATGACGGAGAATGGCGACGGCCCAACCTTCTCGTGATGCGCTCAAGCTCACGGAAACCTTGTGTTTCGCTTTCCTCCGCTTGCAATCCGGTGCGGCCCCTTCCAGCTGACGAGCAGAGGCCGTATGACGGCCCGACGCAACGGAATGAGACATGAGCACAGCGATCGAATTCGGCCTGGACACGTTCGGCGACGTCACCCGCAACGCGGAGGGCGCGATGGCCTCGCATGCCCAGGTGATCCGCGACGTCGTCGCGGAGGCGGTGCTCGCCGACCAGCTCGGGCTCGATTTCATCGGGCTCGGCGAGCACCATCGCGGCGATTTCGCGATCTCGGCGCCGGAGGTGGCGTTGGCGGCGATCGCCGCGCGCACCACGAAGATCAAGCTCGGCTCGGCGGTGACGGTGCTGAGCTCGGATGACCCGATCCGCGTGTTCCAGCGCTTCTCGACGCTGGACGCGGCGTCGAACGGCCGCGCCGAGGTTATCCTCGGCCGCGGCTCGTTCACCGAGTCCTTCCCGCTGTTCGGCTTCGATCTCAAGGACTACGAGGCGCTGTTCGAGGAGAAGCTCGATCTGTTCGTCAGCCTGCTGCCGCAGCAGCCACTGACCTGGCAGGGCCGGTTGCGCCCGCCGCTCAGGGATCAACTGGTCTATCCGCCGGTCGAGCATGGACGGCTGAGGGCCTGGATCGGCGTCGGCGGCAGTCCCGAGTCCGTGGTGCGCGCCGCGCATTACGAGCTGCCGCTGATGCTCGCGATCATCGGCGGCGACCCGAAACGGTTCGCGCCCTATGTCGAGCTGTACCATCGCGCGCTCAAGCAGTTCGGCCGCGAGACGAAGCCGATCGGCGTGCATTCGCCGGGCTATGTCGCCGACACCGACGAAGTGGCGCGCGAGGAGCTGTGGCCGGACTACAAGACCATGCGCGACCGCATCGGCCGCGAGCGAGGCTGGCCGCCGATGGGCCGCGACGAGTTCGTCCAGGAGGCCGATCACGGCTCGCTCTATGTCGGCTCGCCGGAGACCGTGGCGCAGAAGATCGCCGCGACGATCAAGGCGCTCGGCCTGTCGCGGTTTCAGCTGAAATACTCAGCCGGTCCGCTGCCGCATGCGAAACTGATGCGGAGCATCGAGCTGTATGGCAAGGTGGTGGTGCCGAGGGTGAGGGAGTTGCTGGCGGAGCAGTAGGCCGGCTACGCGGTCCTTCACCATGTCCGCAACTGCGCCCGGCCCTTGCATCACGGGACCTGGATCAAAGGCGCGAGCAAAACGGCTCGTTCAGGACAATCCAAGCGAGCCGATTAATAGAGCCTTCGTGACACGCATCGTAGGCTCGATGTCGCGCGTGCCTGCTCCGATCAAGGGGGCGCAATCCGATCGGTTGCCCGGAGGCAGACGACAAGCTCGCGAGCCTGGGAACGAACTGATGTTGCTGAAGATCGTCGCGGTGGTCTACGGACTCTGGTTCGTCCAGGCCGCGTTGGAGCCCGGCTTCTACGACACGCCGTCTCACATGGCGAGCTCGACGCTCGCGCTCGGCGGATTGCTCGCGCTGTTCGATCACGCCTTCAGGATGGGCTGGCTGTCCGCCAACATCTGGCGGACCGTTGCGCTTGTCTACGTCGCCGACGGCCTGGTCCACGTGGTCCCGAGCGCCAAGGCCCTGATCGAGGCACAACGTTTCGAGGTGCTGGCGGGCGCTGCGGCGATCAGCTTCGTTTTCCAACTCCCGATGCTCTTCAGCTTGTGGCGATTGTCGTTTCCGTCCACGCGCTCGGATCAGACCGGTCTCGCACGCATGGCCATGCGATAAGCGTCAGGCCCTGTCAGCCTTCGACATCGCTCACCGCCTCATACCAGCCCGGGCAACAACGGCCCGCGCTCACCTGCCGCCAGCCGCGCAAGCTCCCCTGCCGTCCGCGCCAGCACACCGTCCCAAGCCATCGGCTTCTCCTGCCTGAACAGCCGCATGGTCGGATACCACGGGGTGTCGGCGCGATCGCGCAACCAGCGCCAGTCGAGCGCATAGGGCAAGAGCACCCAGACCGGACGGCCGAGCGCGCCGGCGAGATGCGCCACCGACGTGTCGACGGAGATGACGAGATCGAGCGCGGCGACGGCGGCCGCGGTCTCGGCGAAGTCGCCCAGCAACGGCGCGAGATCGATGACGTCGGTGCCAAGCTCGGCGAGCCCTAGCGCATCGTCCGGCCGCGGCTCCTTCTGCAAGGAATAGAGCTGCACGCCCGGCATCACGAGCCGCGGCAGCACCGCCTGCGCGGTGAGCGAGCGCTGGCGGTCGCCCTTGTGCCTGGGATTGCCGGCCCAGACGACGCCGACCTTCAACGACGGCGCGCGCCCGAGCACGTTGCGCCACGCGGCCATCTTGATCGGATCGGCCGCGAGATAAGGCACCTCGGCCGGGATCGTCTCCAGCGTGGTGCCGAAGATGCGCGGCAGATCCATCAGCGGTGCCTGCAGGTCGAATGGCGGCAGCGGCGCGCCGCGTGGCACCACGGTCACGCCCTCCAGACAGCGCAGCAGCGGCGCGATCGCCGGCTGCACCTGCAGCACGACCGGCCCCCCCATCATCCTGACGCGATCGATGTAGCGCACGAATTGCAGCGCATCGCCGATGCCATATTCGGCGAACAGCAGCAGCGTGCGTCCGTCGAGCGGTGCGCCCTGCCATTCGGGCGCGTCGAAGCGCGGCATGCCCGCGGAGAGGTCCGGACAGTCGCGGCCCCAGCGATGCTCCGCAAAGCCGTTCACGAGGTCGCCGCACATCAGCAGGAAATGCGCGTGATTGTAGCGGGCGAGCGCATTGTCGGGCGCCAGCGCGATCGCACGATGCGAGGCGGCCAGCGCCGCGTCGATGTCGCCGGCGTTGCGCAGCGCCACCGCGAGGTTGGCGTGACCCTTGACGTAACCGGGATCGGAGGCGACGGCGCGGCGATGCGCCGCGACGGCCTCGATGGTCTCGCCGCGCATCTCGTGGATGATGCCCAGATTGGTATGCGCCGGGGCGTGATCGGGCTGCAGCGCCAGCGCGTGCTCGCAGGCGGCAATGGCCGCATCGAGCTGGCCCGTCCCGCACAGGCAGGCCGCGAGATTGCTGAGCACGACCACATCGGTGGGATCGAGCATGGCGGCGCGCCGATAGGCCTCGACGGCCTCGGCCGGGCGGTCGGCCTCATGCAGCGCGTGCCCGAGCAGCCGTGCAGCGTTGGCATCGCCGGGCGCGAGATCGCCGGCGCGGCGGTAATGGATCGCGGCGTCAGCGTAGGCGCGCTGCTTGTAGAGCACGTCGCCGAGGGCGAGGTGGAGGCCCGCATCGGCCGGCTGCGCCGCCAGCGCATGCAGATAGGCGGGCACGGCCTCGTCATATCTGGCCTGGTCGGCGAGCACATGCGCCAGCGCCCGCCATGCACCGGGATAGGAGGGCTCGCGCTCGAGCAACTCGCGATAAGCCGCTTCCGCCTCGGCAAGTCGCCCCTGCCGGTTGAAGGCGAGCGCGAGATTCCAGCGCGCGTGCCCGAGCGCGGGATCGAGCGTCAGCGCATGGCGATAGGCGGCCTCGGCCTCGGCGAAGCGCGACAGCTCGAGCAGCGCGCTGCCGAGCCTGCTGTGAATCGCCGCATCGAGCGGCCGCAAAGCCGCTGCGCGCGCGAACGCATCGGCGGCGCCCTTGCGCTCGCCTTTCACCGCGAGCGCATCGCCGAGCGTGACATAGGCCGGCGCATGGTGGGGATCGCGGGCGAAGACGCGCCCGAGCAGCTCCGCACCCTCCGCCATGCCGCCGTCGGCGAAGGCGAGGATCGCGGACAGATGCAGCGCCGGCAGATGATCCGGCACCGCTTGGAGGATGTCGCTGCACAGTGCCTTGGCCGGACCGGCGCGCCCCGCATTGTAATGATCAGCCGCCTCGATCAGCAGCCGGTCGACAGCCACAGCCCCCATGATGTCCCCACCTCTCGCACTCGAATGCAAGCTTCAACGTGCGGCCGGGCGATTCCAGGCGAGACTCCAGGCCGAGCCGGCTCAGCCTGCCGCCACCTCCATTCGCATGGCCGCCTCGCGGGCGCGCTCGACGTCGGGCGTGCGATAGGCCGCCTCCGGAATGGTGCCCAGCCGCGACTCGTGAAGGCGCGCGCCCAGGCCATAGAACTGCTGGAAGCTCATGATCAGCGGCCGCCATTTGTCCGGGTCGATGCGGTCACGCGTACCGTCCATCAGGATGGCCTCATCGACATGGACCCGCTGCACCCGCACCTCGAAGCACTGGATGTGCCCCTTCAGGATCGCGTCGTCGTCGGCGATGCCATGCACCGACTCGATGCGGGCTTCGAGCTGCACCGCGCATTCCGCGACGCGCGGAGCCGCAACGGTTTCCGACGCCGTTGCGGTCAACCCGGCGGCGGCGAACTTGTCGGACACGTGGCGGTAGCCCTTGCGCTGCTTCATCGCCGGCACCGGGTCCGATCCCGTGGTCAGCGCCAGGCGATCGACGGCGGCGACGAGATCGACCGACGGCAGGTTCAGCACGCACTCGCCGGTGCGGCGCATGTTCTGCGGCGTCTTCGATCCGGCGGCGAGGCCCAGCATGCAGCGCCAGCCGAGCCAGAATGCCGACGACATCGGCGCGAGATTGAAGCCGCCGTCCTCGTTGACGGTGCTGATGAGGACGACCGGCGTCCCGAAATAGAGGATGCCCGGCTCGATGGTCGTATGCATGGAAAGCTCTCCAGGGTGATGCATCTCGGCGGCGATTGCGCGCGCCGCGCGGACGGGGCTCAGGCCGCCGTCTCACTCGGAGAAGTTCCTCGATGGCAGCGAAGCGCTCCACCCGATTCCCGAACGGGCCGGATCAGGCGCGCCCTGGGTTTGATCTGGAGATTGTCTGCGCGTGCAAGGCTGCGGCAGATGGCGATCCCGGCATGACTCGAACATGCGACCTACGGTTTAGGAAACCGCCGCTCTATCCAGCTGAGCTACGGGACCGGAGCCTGCACCGAAGTGCACCTGCTTCGCCGCCTCCATAGCAGACCCGGCCACCGACCGGAAGCCTCTCCGGTCGGAGCCTGGACCGGGCGGCCGACCGGGGCACAACGATGCTCGGGTCCCCTGAGGGGACGGCGACGGGAACGCAGCCGCGCGATCCCGGTTAGAGCGGGGCTGCTCATGCCCGATCACACCCCCGTTTGGGAGGGGCGGTTTGACTATCCGGACGGCAGCCGATGGTCTAAGAGAACGGCGCCAATCTGGAACCCGGCCTCGGGATTGCCGTATTGGTCGTGCCTGAGCGCATCTCGTGGCCGGGCCAGGCGTCCGGCGCCACGAGATCCGCTCGATCCAGCGCGCCTGCCCATTTCAGCCGAGGGACACAGACAAGTCGATGCTCATCCGGTCGGTCATTTCAGGCGTGTTCGCAAGCTTCCTCTCCATCGCCGCCGCAAGCGCGCAGGACACCCGCCACCTGCTGGAGTCGAAGGAGTCGCTCTACAACAACATCTATGTCTATGAGCAGGCGCCCTACCGCAGCATGACGTTCGGTCACAACCGGCGCATCTATACCGAGAGCGTCTACAACACCCAGGACGAGCTCGATCTGCCGGTCGACTATACCCGCTTCATGACCGCGAGCGTCATGTACGCAAAGAATGTCAGCTCGGTCCTGGAGATCGGCTTCGGCGGCGGCCGCACCGCCTGGTACCTGCACCGCTTCCTGCCCAAGGTGCAGGTGACCTCGGTCGAGCTCGACCCGACCGTGCTGGAGCTCGCCAAGAAATATTTCGGCATCAAGGAGGAGCCGAACTTCCACGTCGCCAACCGCGACGGCCGGCTGTTCGTGCAGGAATCCAAGGAGCGCTACGACATCATCCTGATCGACGCCTATCGCGGACCGTTCGTGCCGTTCCACCTGCTGACCAAGGAATTCTACCAGCTCGTCAAGGAGCATCTCGCCGAGGGCGGCGTGGTGGCGCAGAACGTCGAGCCGTCGACCATGCTGTTCGACGCCGCGGTCAAGACCATCCACAGCGTGTTCCCGCAGGTCGACTTCTACGAGGCCGGCGGCAACATCGTGATGGTCGCCTATCCCGGCGACGAGCGGAAGCCCGAGGATCTCGCCGCCATCGCGCAGGAGCGCGACAAGGAATTCGGCTTCCGCTACAAGCTCGCCGACATGCTGGCGCAGCGCAAGCGCATCGACATCGATAACGGCCAGGTGATCGACGCCAAGGCCAAGGTGCTGACCGACGACTTCGCGCCGGTCGAGGCGCTGAAGAGCATCGAGCGCCACAACAAGAAGCAGCCATGAGCGCGCCGGTGTCCCGCGCCGGCATGCTGGCGATCTATCTCTGTTCGTTCCTGGTCGGCTGCGTGCTGATGGGCTTCGAGATGCTCGGCAGCCGCTACCTCAACCCGTATTTCGGCAGCGGCATCGGCGCCTGGGCCAGCCTGATCTCGACCGTGCTGTGCGCGCTCGCGATCGGCTATTTCGCCGGCAGCGCCATCGTCGACCGGCAGCCGACGACGCGCACCATCGGCACCATGATCCTGATCGCCGCCGCCTACATGGCGCTGGTGCCGGCGACCGCCGACACCGTCATGGCCGACATCCTCGACAGCATCGGCGACGGACCGATGGCGACGCTGATGGCCTCGACCGCGCTGCTGCTGGTGCCGCTGACCCTGCTCGGCACCTTCTCGCCGATCGCCGTCAGCCTGTTGACGCGCTCGGCCGGCGAGGCCGGCCGTGTCGCCGGATTGGTCTATGGCGTCTCGACCATCGGCAACGTCGTCGGCACGCTCGTCACGACGTTCGCGCTGATTCCGACGATCGGCTCGCGCGCGATCACCTATTATTTCGCCGTGGCGCTGGCTGGCTGCGCCGGCATCCTGTTCATTCCCTTCGGCAAGAAGACGTCCTGATTTTCATCATTGAAGAGCTTTGCGGATGACTGAGTTCTGGCCTCGCCTCGCCGCCACCGCGACAGCGGCCGTATTGCTGCTGATGTCGCCGACCGCCTACGCCGCGGACGCGCAGATCGAATTGTGGGACGGTCAGCGCGCAATGGCTGTCATCGCCGATCTGCTGCGGTTCACGCCGCGATCGATGGGCGAGCCGGGACATCAGAAAACGATCGACTACATCAAGGCAGCGATGGCCAAGAGCGCGGCGGACGCCGTGCTCACGCAGAGCTTCACCGCCAAGGGCGATGACGGCAAGGCGATCCCGCTGACCAACATCATCGCCCGCTTCCAGGTGCAGAACCCGCGGCGCGTCATCGTCGCCACCCATTACGACAGCATCATCAAGGCCTATCGCGATCCCAAATCGCCGGACGCACCGATGCCGGGCGCCAACAACTCCGCCTCGGCGGTGGCGCTGCTGCTCGAGACCGCACGCGTGCTGTCGCTGTCGCCGAAGCCCGACGTCGGCATCGACATGATCTTCTTCGACGGCGAGGAGGGGCCGAAATCGCTCGGCGCCGGCGATCCGACCTGGCGCCCGCTGGGCTCGCCGCATTTCGCGGCCAACCTGAAGACCTATTATCCGACGCACAAGCCGGAGAAGGCAGTCGATTTCGACATGGTCTGCGACAAGGATCTCAAGCTGCAGCCGGAGCCGTCGTCGCTGGCCTCGGCGTTGCCCGAGGTCAAGAGGTTCTGGAGCATCGGCAGCCGTATCGCGCCATCGGCGTTCTCGCCGGAGCCCACGGCGTATCCGATCAGCGACGACCACACGGCGCTGCAGCAGGCCGGCATTCCGAGCTTCCTCGTCATCGACTTCGACTACGAGCCCTATTTCAACACCACGCAGGATACGATCGAGCAGTGCTCGGCGCAGAGCCTGGAGACCGTCGGCCGCACCCTGCTGCGCTACCTCTATACGCCTTGATACGCCCGAGCTGCGGCAGGCGCCGCGCTCAGGCCGCCCGCGGCCGCGCCGTCACCGCGTCCGACGCGACTGCCGATGCGCGCGCCAGCAGACCCGGCACCAGCGCCTCGGCCGCCTCCGCGCCCGAGATCACCACGGCCTCGACGCCCGCTCCGGCATTGCCGCCGCCGGCGATGACGAGATTGCGCACCGGCGCCTTGGCGCCCTTCAGCCGTCCCGACTGCGCCACGCCATAGATCGCGCCGGCGCTGGCGAGATCATAGCGTGCATAGGTCACCGGGCTGGCGTCGGTCCGATAGACGATATGCCTGGACAAGTCGGGAATGACGGTCGCGGCAGCGGCAACCATGGCATCGCCGAGCTGCTGCTTGCGGGCCTCGTAGTCCGGCGAGCGCCGCCACGCCT
Source organism: Bradyrhizobium sp. SZCCHNRI1029 (assembly GCF_032487555.1). Taxonomy (NCBI): domain Bacteria; kingdom Pseudomonadati; phylum Pseudomonadota; class Alphaproteobacteria; order Hyphomicrobiales; family Nitrobacteraceae; genus Bradyrhizobium; species Bradyrhizobium sp. SZCCHNRI1029. The sequence continues at coordinate 382,839 of NZ_JAUEUK010000005.1, read as the reverse complement.
TCCAGTCGTCGCCGCCCTCGCCCGGAAACCAGCGCGTGGCCTGATCGTGCGGCACGAGGGTGATGATCGTCATCGTGGCATGGCCTTCGGGCGCCGCCGACGGGTCGAGCTTGGACATCACGGCAAGGCCGATTCCCATCGGCGTATCGAGATGCGTGGCGGGCGCGATGTCGGGCACGATGTCGAGGCCGAGATGCACCGAGAAGCACGACGTCGCCGGCGCGAGGGTGCGGGCACGCTCGCGAAAACCGGCGGGCAGATCGTCGGGACTCAGAAGCTCGGTGAAGGTACGGCCGAGATCGGCATTCGAGACCACCGCCTGCGCGCGAACCGTGCGGCCGTTGCCGAGCACGACGCCAACGGCTCGGCCCTCCTCGACCAGGATGCGCGTGACCCTGGATTTCAGATGCACCTCGCCCCCCCTGGCGGTGACCGCCTCGGCGAGCACGTCCGCGAGGCGGCCGGAGCCGCCGACCGGATAGAAGCCGCCCTTGAAATAGTAGCCGAAGATCGGGACCATCTGGGCGCAGCTCAGCGTCTCGCTGCCGTCGCCGAGATAGCCCGACAGCGCATTGAGATAGGCGATGAGTTCGGGATCGGAGACATGGGCGGCGACGAGCTCGTCGAACGGCCGGTTCATCCACCTGAACGCCTGCGGATGCTTGCGCGGGAAGGCCAGCATCTCCTCCAATGTGGCGGGCATGCCGGGAATGCCGCTGCGACCCTGCCCCGTCGCGTACATGCTTTCGAAAATGGCATGGATGGTGTCGAACAGCCGGGTGAGCCCGTCCGCGCTGGCGGGAAACATCTCGCAGAGCAGTCGGACATAAGCACGCCAGCCCGCTGGCACGTCGATGCGGCGGCCGGCGAGACGGTAGGAGTGGGTGACCCGCCGCCACTGGATGCGGTCGGCGACGCCGAGCCGGCGCAGCACGCTGTCGACAGGCCCGCCCGGCCAGACGCCGGAGAAATCGTGCGGCCCTGCATCGAAGCGATACAGCACCGGCTTGTTGTCGTGGTGAGCCTTGCGAAGATAAGTGTGGCAGAAGCCGCCCGGCACCACGTGGTGATCGAACACCTTCACCTTCAACCCGGACTCCGCGAGCAGGGCGGCGGCCGTCAGCCCGCCGATTCCGGCGCCGATCACCGCGACGTCGCAGTCGACGCCGGCCGCGGGGGTGAAGCCCGGTGCCGGCCAATGGCACTCCTCGCGCGCGGCCCGCATGCGCAGCAAGGCCTGGCGAATTGCGAAGCGCGGGCCGAAGATCGAGATCAGCGCGCCGCCGACGACGATCATCGTCGCGATCCAGGAGGCGACGCCGGCCCAGCGGCACAGGCCGAGGACCAGGAACAGGACGCCCCAGAGCCCGGTCATCATCATGTTGATCAGGTGGAATTGGGGCGTCGAGGCGCTGTCGGCATAGGCCGAGCGGGAATAGTCCGCGGTCCAGGGACGGCCGACGGCGAGCGAAGCGAAGCTGATGAGGCCGAGCCCTGCGAAGGACAGCCACAGCGCGTTGCCGGCCGTCCAATTCGGCGCGACGTCGTTGGCGATCGCCAGCACGACGAAAAGGGCGAGGCTTCCGAGCTCCAGCAGCGCGAGCTCGCTCCGGGAGGCTCGCCAGACGTTGGCGGCGAGCGCCAGGGCCAGCGCGGACCACACCGCCCATGCCGGCTGATGCCAGGCCAGCAGGGTCCAGAACGCGACGAACGGCAACAGCGCCAGCTTGACCGTGAGGAACACTTTCATCGCAGCCTCTCCTCCGCACCGGGCGGCGCAGCTCATCTTTCCATTGTCAAGATATTCATAGGAGCGCTTGCCCGGTCTCGTCAACACCAATCTTTCCAACGTCAAGATTAGTTTCGTCAACTACGGCGGGATGAAAATGGTGGAAAAATGCTGCGTATCGTTCCGGCGCCACAGCAAGGCGCGATTCACGAACGGCGCTGCCGTCATTGCCGGCCCGACTGTGGCAACGAGATCACGGAACCACGGCAGATAAAGAAGAAAGTCTCAATTTACGCAGCATTGGAGTCACACCCCGCCGCAAAATGGCGACAATCTCCCGTCATCTGAGGCGGGGAGCCGCTGAGGATTACCGTTCGTGTACCCACCCCGCCTGCCAGTACTGGTCTTTGCAGCGATCACCTGCCTGCCTGCCGTGCAACCTCAACGCGCGCATGCGGAATGGTGGAGCCGCTCCCCGACGGATTTCGAGGAGTGTGCCGACGCTGCCGAGAAGTCCGCCTCCAAGGAGGAGAAGACGGCGGCGCTGGCGCAATGCAACGCGAAATTTGCCGGGAGACGGAAGCCGGGCGGCGGCTACGTCTATTACGACTTCATGCAGGATCGCAGCTTCGACATCGCCGGCCCCAATCCCACGGCCGAAGAGCAGAAGTTCATCGACCAGCAGTATACGCAATACCTCGAGCGCCAGCGCCACGCCAACATGAGCTCGGCGATGATGTCGCGGCCGCAAACGCAGGACCTCCAGCCCTCGCTCCGGGACATGACGGCGCGGGCCGCGATCGAGCCGCCGAAGCCGGCCATGCCGGCCCCGCCGCCGCAACGGCCGAACAAGCCCCCGGCCGCGACCGCGCAGGGCGGATTGCCATCGCCGGCGTCGAACGTGGAGGCACGCGCCCGCATCAAGGCAGCGCAATGCGCCAAGGACGGCTGGCGCCGCGATTCGTTCTCGTGCAACTTTCCAGTCCTGTCGGAGAAGCTCGACGAGCTGAAGCGGATGTTCACCGGCCCGAGCCAGGCCGCAGCCGCACCGCCCGGAGCCAAGGCGCCGAAACGGGCCGAAGCCCGGAACTGAGCGCGCGCGACACGTTCCCCTGTGCGACGAATCTGACCGCGGCTTGTAACGCCGCGTGCAAGCCCATAGGTTTGTCGGCGCGGGGCGCAGGAGCAGGTCATGGGTCTACTCGATATCCTCAACGGCATGCAGAACGGCCCGAGCGGGCCGAGTCATCCGACCACGCAGAAGAACGGCGGCATGTCGCCGATGACGATGGCGATCCTCGCTTTGCTGGCGTGGAAAGCGGTGAAGCATTTCTCGCAGAATGGACAGCAGCCGAACGCGGCGCCTGCGCCAGTCCCGCCGCCCCAGCCGACCGGGAATCAAGGCGGACCGCTCGGCGGTGCGCTTGGTGGCGGCCTCGGCAACATCATCGCCGGCGGCCTGGGCGGCCTGCTTGCGGGCGGCGCGGCCGGCAGCGTGTTGTCGGGCGGGCTCGGCGATCTCCTGCGCCAGTTCCAGGACAAAGGCCATGGCGACACCGCGAACTCCTGGGTCTCCCCCGGCGAGAACAAGCCGATCTCGCCCGGCGATCTCGCCAATGCGCTCGGCGCCGATCAGATCGATCAGCTCACCGCGCAGAGCGGGCTGTCGCGCGACGAGCTGTTGAACGGGCTGAGCCAGTACCTGCCGAAAGTGATCGATCAGCTCACGCCGGACGGTCGGCTGCCGACCGAGCATGAGTTGGCGGGCCGGATCTGACGCTCCGCGATCGTTGACGGGAAGGACGAGACTCATGCTGCACATTCTGATCGTCGGGCTGGTCGCCGGCTTCCTGGCGCGGCTTCTATCGCCGGGTCCCAACAATCCCTCCGGCTTCATCCTGACCATCGTGCTCGGAATCGTCGGCGCGTTCATCGCCACCGCCATCGGGCAGGCCATCGGCCATTACAGCCCCGACCAGGGCGCGGGCTACGTGACCGCAACCCTCGGCGCGATCGTGGTGCTGTTCATCTGGAACAGGCTGGTCGCGAGCGGCACGATCCGCGATTTCAATCGGTAACGGCCTCGCGCCACTCATCGCGAGCGACCACAGCGGCCGCTCGCCATGACGATTTCACCCCAACAGATGCATCCCCGCATCCATGCGCACGACCTCGCCGGTCATGTGGCCTGACGCCGGGCTCGCCAGGAACGCCACGAGCTGCGCGATGTCCTCAGCGGATGAAGCCGCGCGCAGCGGCACCCGCGCGACCACCGCATCGCGCACCTGCTTGGCACCGGCCTCGCCGCGGCCCTTGGTGAACCAGGGCGTATCGATGTAGCCGGGGCAGACGGTGTTGACGCGGATCGCAGGCGCCAGGGCGCGCGCCAGCGATAGCGTCATCGTGTTCAGCGCGCCCTTGCTGGCGGCGTAGGCGACCGACGAGCCGATGCCGCTGATGCCGGCTACCGACGAGACGTTGACGACCGCGGACGCACGCGCCGTCGCCTTGGCCGCCGCTTCCAGCAGCGGCCGCGCGGCGCGCACCATCTGGAAGGGGCCGATGGTGTTGACTGCGAAGATGCGCTGGAAATCCTCCGCCGAAAGGCCATCGAGCTGATCGTGCGGCACGTGCTTGGTGGTGCCGGCATTGTTGACGAGGGCATCCAGCCGGCCCCAAGCCGCAGCGGCGGCGACGATCTTGCGGCAATCCTCATCGCGCGACACGTCGCCTTGAATGACGACGACCTCGACTCCTTCCTTGCGGCAGAGATCAGCGGTCTGCTCGGCTTCACTCTTGCTGTTCGAATAGTTCACGACGATGCGCATGCCGGCCTTCGCCAGCAGCAACGCGGTCGCGGTTCCGAGGCCGGACGCCGACCCCGTCACGACCGCGCACAGACCTTCAGCCATTCCGCACCTCCCTGTTTGCCTTGCTTCTTTTTAGCCAACATCGCTGCATCTGCAAAATCGGCACAATCTCCGCAGCGCGGAAATCGCTCGCCTCCATGCGGCGAGCGGACGGGGCCCTGCAGCGGGCTACGCTTGTCAGGGCCGTCGCTTGCGCTCATCATGCCGGCAAAACATCGCCGGCGCGCGCAGGACATGGCGCGCCGAGACCGACGACAACGAGGGCGAGGAGCGCTGTGGCGGAAGCTGAGAACATCGTCGTTGCGACCGCGGAAAGGATCTTCGCCGATCTCGCCGACCCGCAGACGATCAACCACGACAAGGACGGCCGCTGGACGGCGCCGCTGTGGCGGGCGCTGAGCGAGGCCGGCCTGACGCTCGCCTGGGTGGGCGAGGAGTTCGGCGGCGCCGGCACTGACCTCGCCGATGGCTTTGAGATCATCAATGCCGCCGGCCGTTTTGCGATTGCGGTGCCGCTGGCCGAGACGCTGCTCGCGGGCTGGCTGCTGCAACAAGGCGGCATTGCCTCCCCCGACGGCGCCATGACGATCGCGCCGGCTCATCCGAGGGACCGGATCACGCTCGACACTGACGGCACCTTGTCCGGCCGTGCCCGCGGCGTGCCGTTCGCAAGGACGGCGCAGCACGTTGCCGTGCTCGCCGAGGGCGGAGACGGCGTGTCGATCGCGCTGGTCGAGACCGCGCGGCTGCGCATCGACGCGGGCCTCAACCTCGCCAACGATCCCAGCGACACGGTGACGTTCGACAAGATCATGCCGCTGGCATGCCGGCCGGCACCGGCCGGCTTCGACGCCACCACCTTGATGCTGATGGGCGGCGTCGCCCGCGGACTGCAGATCGCCGGCGCGCTGGATCGGCTGCTCGCGATCAGCGTCAACTATGCGGGTGAGCGCGTCGCCTTCGAGAAGCCGATCGGCAAATTCCAGGCCGTGCAGCACAACCTGGCACGGCTGGCCGGTGAGAGCGCCGCCGCGAGCGCCGCCGCGACATCGGCCGCGGATGCGATCGCGCGGGCCGCCGCATTCGACGAGGCGGTGTTTCTCGAAGCCGCCGCGGCCAAGATCCGCTGCGCCGAGGCCGCCGAGAAGGGCGCGGCGATCGCGCATCAGGTCCACGGAGCCATCGGCTTCACCACCGAGCACATCCTGCACCGCTTCTCGCTGCGCGCGCTGGCCTGGCGCGACGATTTCGGCTCCGAGAGTCATTGGGCCGTCGAGCTCGGCAAGCGCGTCGCTGCGCGCGGCGCCGATGAGCTGTGGCCGCTGGTCGCCTCGCGCTGACCACGAAGAGGATTGTTGCATGAGCGCACTTCGTTTCGATCCGATCCGGCTGCCGAGGGAATGCGAGGAGCTGCGCAAGGAGGTGCGCGCCTTCCTCGCTGATGAGATCGCGGCCGGCACCTTCAACCCGTACCAGCCCAAGCGCGAGGACGCCGACGCGCGCGAGTTTGCAGCCCGCGTCGGCGCGCGCGGCTGGATCGGCATGACCTGGCCGAAGCAATATGGCGGCCACGAGCGCTCGTTCCTGGAGCGCTACGTCGTGACCGAGGAAATGCGCGTCGCCAACGCGCCGGTCAGGCGCTTCTTCGTCGCCGACCGGCAGAGCGGGCCGATCCTGCTGCGCTACGCGCCCGAGCATATCAAGATGGACATCCTGCCGCGCATCTGCCGCGGCGAGCTGTGCTTCGCGATCGGCATGAGCGAGCCGAACTCGGGCTCCGACCTGTTCGCCGCCAAGACACGCGCGACGAAGACCGAGGGCGGCTGGCTGATCAACGGCTCGAAGATCTGGACCACGTCGGCGCACATGGCCGACTACATGATCGCGATCTTCCGCACCTCGCCGTCGACCAAGGAGAACAGGCGTCATGGCTTGACGCAGTTCCTGGTGAACATGAAAACGCCCGGCATCAAGGTGAACCCGATTGGGCAGATCACCGGGCAGAAGGAGTTCAACGAGGTCGTCTTCACCGACGCCTTCGTGCCGGACGATCATCAGCTCGGCGAGATCGACGGCGCCTGGAAGCAAGCGACCTCCGAGCTCGCCTATGAGCGCTCGGGACCGGAGCGCTTCCTCGAAACCTATTACGTGCTGACCGAGCTGGTGCGCGCGGTCGGTCCCAACCCCGACACGCGCAGCGCGGAGGGCATCGGCCGGCTGGTGGCTCAGCTGCACACGATGCGGCGGATGTCGGTGTCGGTCGCCGGCATGCTGCAGGCCGGCAAGGAGCCGGTGGTCGAGGCCTCGATCGTCAAGGACGTCGGCACGATCTGGGAGCAGCAGCTGCCGCACCGCGTCCGCGACCTCGCCGCGTTCGTCGAGGAGAACGCAGGAAATCGCGAAACCTTGGAGAACCAGCTGACCTTTGCGATGCAGACCGCGCCGAAGCTGACGATCCAAGGCGGCACCACCGAGGTGCTGCGCGGCATCATCGCGCGCGGGCTGGGATTAAGGTGAGGGTCGACGACACGCCGCGATCGTCGCAGCCGCGCCCACGGGCAAGTAGCTCCGTCATCGCGAGCGCAGCGAAGCGATCCAGGACCGCACCAACAGTCTGGATTGCTTCGCTACGCTCGCAATGACGCTGGAGAAGCAGAATCGGAGACCCACCATGACCCACTTCCCTGACATCGGCGTCGAGATCCACGGCCATGTCGGCCTGATCGAGATTCGCCGGCCGCCGCTCAATTTCTTCGACATTGCGCTGATCAACCAGATCGCCGACGCGCTCGAAGGCTTCGACCGCGACATCGAGATCCGCGCCTCGGTGCTGGCGGCGCAGGGCAAGGCGTTCTGCGCCGGCGCCAATTTCACCGATCCGGCACGCCAGGCGCAGGAAGCGGCCGGCGCCAAAGGCGATCCGGCCGACAGCCTCGGGGCGATCAACCATCTCTACATGCAGGCGGTGCGGATCTTCCGCTGCAAGAAGCCGGTGGTCGCCGCCGTGCACGGCGCCGCCATCGGCGGCGGGCTCGGCCTCGCCGTCTCGGCCGACTTCCGCGTCACCTGTCCGGAAGCGCGCTTCTCCGCCAATTTCACCAAGCTCGGCTTCCACCCCGGCTTCGGCCTGACGGTGACGCTGCCGGAACTGGTCGGCAAGAACAACGCCGAGCTGATGTTCTACACCAGCCGCCGCGTCACCGGCGAGGAAGCGCTGAGGATGGGCCTCGCCAATGAATGCGTGCCGCAGGACCAGGTGCGGACGGCTGCGATGAAGCTCGCCGCGGAAATCGCCGAATGCTCGCCGCTCGGCCTGCTGTCGACCCGCGCCACGATGCGCGCCAATCTCGCCGACCGTGTGATGGCAGCAACCGAGCACGAGCTCGCCGAACAGACCCGGCTGCGCGCGACCGAGGATTTCAAGGAAGGCGTCAAGGCAACGGAGGAGCGGCGCTTCGCGAACTTCAGGGGGCGGTGACGAACCGCGAGCTTCGATCGACGTCATGGCCGGGCTCGTCCCGGCCATGACGTCTTGATACGAGGAAAGACGAACGTGGATGCCCGGTCAAGCTCGGGCATGCCGATCGACTAATTGGCGACCGCCCCCTGCAACGCGAAGGCAACGCCGCCAGTTGTGAAGCAACCGCCTGAAACCGCATAGCCACGGGCGCGCGCAGCGTCGGCCACACGTGCAGCATCGGCGACGCGGAACGTCAGGCCGCTCATGAGTTCGCGCTCGCCGGGTTCGACACGGATACGGGCGTTCGGCAAGTACAACCGCTCAACACCATCGCTGCCGGCCGCCGGCACCACATCGAGAATGCGCCCCCAATGCGCGGCAAGTAAAGCCGGCGCGGGGCTCTGCAGCACCACCTCGGTCAGCGCCGACGTCACGTCGCTGCGGATCGCGCGCGTCCAATCCGGCCCGGCGGGCGGATACGGGCCGAGCACATCGTCGCTGCCCTCGGTGTGATTGAGCTCGATGAAGGCGGCGCGGCAGTCGCGGGGATGCAGTTGCACCCCGTGATAGGGCGGATGATCGATGACGTTGGCGATCCGCACACCCATCTCGTTGGCACGGGCGGCACGGCCATCGGGATCATCGCAGGCGAAGATCGCCATGTAGCCACCGCGGCCGCCGGTCTTGTCCAGGAAGCGTCCCGCCGCGGTGTCCTCGCGGGTCGGCGCGATCACCTCGAGCAGGATCGGCCCGACCGGCAGCAGCGCATTCTCCAGCCCGTATTTGCCGACATGCGGATCGCGGTAGCAGACCTCCAGCCCCATGATCGCGGCGATGTCCGAGACCACCGGCTCGAGCCGGGGCGCGACCAGGCAGATCTGACGGAGGTGGAGGTAAGCCATCGCAGCCCTCTTTGCGGAATCCCCTGTTCACACAAGCCCGCGGCGTCATTGCGAGCGACGCGAAGCAATCCAGAGCTCAGGCCATAACCCTGGATCGCTGCGCTCGCAATGACGGAGAACGCGGAGCTATCGGCCCTGAAACACCGGCGCGCGCTTCTCGACGAAGGCTTTCGCCGCCTCCTTGTGATCCTCGGTGTCGCTGCAGCGCGAGTGATGCATCGCCTCGGCGTCGAAACAGGCCTCCAGAGTCATCGTCTCGGCATTGTTGATGTTGCGCTTGATGTAGCCGAGCGTCACGCTCGGCCCCTGCGCCAGCGACATCGCCAGCGCGCGCGTGGCCGCTTCGACCTCGGCGTCGGGCACGACCTTGGTGACCATGCCCAGGGTGAGCGCCTCCTGCGCCGTCAGGACTGGCGAGGTCAGATACAGCTCCCGTGCCTTGGCGCTGCCGAGCAGTTGGGTGAGGAAATAGGTGCCACCGAAATCGCCCGACAGCCCGACCTTGGCGAAGGCCGTCGTGATCTTGGCCGACTCGCCGGCCACCCGCAGATCGCAGGCCAGCGCGATCGACAGGCCGGCGCCGGCGGCCGCGCCGTCGATCTGCGCCACCACCGGCTTCTGCATCTGGTGCAGCAGCCGCGACACCTCCATGCGCTCGCGCAAGGTCGTCACCTTGGTCTCGAACGAGGGCGCGGTCTTGGCTTCGGCCATCGCCTTGACGTCGCCGCCGACGCAGAACGTGCCGCCGGCGCCCTTGAGCAGCACCGCGCGCACCTCCGGATCATTGGCCGCACGATGCGCCGCCTCGACCAGGCCCTTGGTCAGGTCGCTGTTGAGCGCGTTGCGCCGCTCCGGCCGGTTCATCGTGATCGTGAGCAGGCCGGAGTCGAGGTGCTGCAGAACTGTGGTGTTGGTGGTCATGGCCGGCGCTCCTTGTTGTTTCCCGGTGTTATGTCTCCGTCATTCCAGGGCGACGCGTCAGGGTCGAACCCGGAATCCCGAGCTGATGGACTCACATCGAGGTTCCGGGTTCAACGCTGCGCGTTGCCCCGGAACGACGGATGTCGCGGCAGAGTTTGCGCCTTGCGCAGGCGCGCCCCGGAATGCCGTCGCCCCGGCCGTCACTTCTTCACCAGCGGGCAGCGCGACGCTTCCAGCGGCTGGAACGCCTCGTTGCCAGACACGGTCGCGAGCAGCTTGTAGTCGTCGGACCTGGTCTTCGATTCCGATGGCTTCTTGACCTCGAACAGATACATGTCGTGCACCATGCGGCCGTCCTCGCGGATGCGGCCGCCCTTGGCGAACATGTCGTTGATCGGGGTCGCCCGCATCAGCTTCATGACGGCGTCCGCGTCCGTGGTGCCCGCGGCCTTCACGGCTTTCAGATAGTGCGTGACGGAGGAATACACGCCGGCCTGGGCCGAGGTCGGCACGCGCTTGGTGCGCTCCATGAAGCGCTTGGTGAAGGCGCGGGTGTCGTCGTTGAGATCCCAGTAGAACGCTTCCGCGACCAGCAGCCCCTGCGCCGTCTCGAGCCCGACGCTGTCGATGTCGGAGACGAAGGCGAGCAGCGGCGACAGCTTCTGGCCGCCCTTGGTGAGGCCGAATTCGGCGGCCTGCTTGATCGCGTTGATGGTGTCGCCGCCGGCATTGGCGAGCCCGATCACCTTGGCCTTGGAGGCCTGCGCCTGCAGCAGAAAGGAGGAGAAGTCCGAGGTGTTGAGCGGATGACGCACGCTGCCGAGCACCTTGCCGCCCGACTTCACCACCACGGCGGTGGTGTCCTTTTCCAGATCCTGGCCGAACGCGTAGTCCGCGGTCAGGAAGAACCAGCTGTCGAGGCCAGACTTCACCGCCGCCAGGCCCGTGACGTTGGCCTGCGCAAAAGTGTCGAACACGTAGTGCACGGTGTACGGGCCGCAGGCCTCGTTGGAGAGCCTGACAGAGCCGGGACCATTGAAGATGATGATCTTGTTGCGCGCCTTGGCGATCTCGCCGGCGGCCAGCGCGGTGGCGGAGGCTGCGACATCCCAGATCATCTCGACGCCCTGGTTGTCGAGCATGTCGCGCGCGATGTTGGCGGCGAGATCAGCCTTGTTGAGATGGTCGGCCGCGATCACCTCGATCTTGCGGCCCAGCACCTCGCCGCCGAAATCCTCCACCGCCATCTTCGCCGCGGTCTCGCTGCCGGGACCGGTGATGTCGGCGTAGAGGCTCGACATGTCGAGAATGCCGCCGATCTTCAGCGGCGGCTTGCTCTGCGCATGCGCCACGCCTGCGGACAACGTCAGCGCCGACGCCAGCATGAACAACGACGCCGCCGCGCCGCGGATGGTTCTGCTCATCGATATCCTCCCTGCCGGGCGCATCGCTACATGGCGACGGCCTCTTTGATAGTTCGCATCATGGCGCAGGCTTTCGCATGCGGCAAGCGCTCAGCACGCTCATCAAAAGCGTCGCCGGTCGCCGCTTTCCGCTCAGTGGAATGGAAATTTCGTGCGATGATGCAGCATGACGAGAGAGCGCAGGATGCGGAGCAGACGGAGGCTGATTGCGCTCGGCGCGAGCGTCGCGACCATCGCGATGATGTCGGCGAGTCACGCCACACCGTGCATGTTCGCGGAGCTCGGCGAAGGCCACGTCAGCGAGATCATCGATGCACGCAGCTTCCGTCTCGACGACGGTCGCGAGGTCAGGCTCGCCGGCATCGAGGTGCCGCCGGAGGAGCAGCGCGCGACGTCGATGGATGCGTTGGGCGTGCTGCTGCGCGGCCGCGACGTCGTGCTGCGCGGAGAGGACGACACCCCTGACCGCTATGGCCGGCAGCGGGCCTTCGCGTTCGTGGCCGGCGCAGACCAGCCAGTGCAGAGCGAGCTGCTCCGGCAGGGCGCCGTGCTGCGCGGGGTCGACCTGCCCGACCGGGATTGCGCCCTCAGCCTGGGCGCGGCGGAAGCCGAGGCACGCAGCGCCGGGCGCGGCCTCTGGAAGATTGGGACCGTCATAAAAAACACGGAAAGTCCAGACGATATTTTGTCTCGCGTAGGGCTATTTACGGTTGTCGAAGGGAAGGTGTTGTCCGTACGACAGACGGGGACAACAACTTATCTGAACTTCGCTCGTAGCTGGACACGGGGCTTCGCGGTGATTATTCCAAAGCGTATGATGGCGGTATTGGAAGGTGCCGGTATCGACGTCAAATCACTTGCGAATCGGCAGGTTCGCGTGCGCGGTTGGGTTGAGGCGCATGCGGGTCCGAGACTGGAACTGACACAGACTGCCCAGATCGAGATTTTGAGCGGGAATTGACCGCTGAGGTACGTGAGTAGCGACGTGAACCTGTCTGTTCGAAAGCGCATGACGGTGATGAACTGCGGTTCGCGGATCGCACCGGCGCTGCTGTGCCTGGGACTGGCGTTGGCCGGTTGCAGCGACATGGGCAAGTTGCAGCAGGCGACGGCGCCGATGCCGACGCCGCGGCCGAAGCCGGCGATGGTGCAGACGACGCCGGCGAGTGATCGCGAGCACGAGCGCATTCTCGCAACCTATGGCGGCGCCTATGAGGATCCCCAGCTCGAGGGCCTGATCGGCAAGATCGTCGACCGGCTCGTGGCCGTGTCCGATCGCCCCGACCAGGGCTACAAGGTCACGATCCTGAATTCCGGTGCGGTCAACGCCTTCGCGCTGCCGACCGGCCAACTCTACGTGACACGCGGCTTGATTGCGCTCGCCAACGACACCTCCGAATTGTCGTCGGTGCTGAGCCACGAGATGGCGCACGTGCTGGCGCGCCATGCCGCGATCCGCGAGGACCAGGCGCGGCAGGCCGCCGTGGTGACCCGCGTCGTCTCAGATATGGGCAACGATCCGGACCTGACGGCGCTGGCGCTCGCCAAGACCAAGCTGACGATGGCGAGCTTCTCGCGCACCCAGGAGTTCGAGGCCGACGGCATCGGCGTCGGCATCTCCGCCAAGGCGAAGTTCGATCCCTACGGCGCGGCGCGCTTCCTGAGCTCGATGGAGCGCAACGCCGAGTTGAAGGCCGGTAAAGTCGCAATCGACCCGCGCGCGCAGGACTTCCTGTCGTCGCATCCGGCGACGCCGGAGCGGGTGCAGAACGCCGCCGCCATCGCCAAGCAATACGTCTCCCCCGAGGCCAGGGAGCATGACCGCGAGACCTACTTGGCTGCAGTCGACAACATCGTCTACGGCGAGGACCCGAGCGAGGGCTTCGTGCGCGGCCGGCGCTTCCTGCATCCGAAGCTCGGCTTCACCTTCCAGGCGCCGGAGAACTTCACGCTCGACAACACCGCGCAGGCGGTGATCGGCGTGCGCGAAGGCGGCGCGCAGGCGATGCGCTTCGACGTGGTGCGCGTGCCGGCCCAGCAGACGCTCGGCGACTATCTGAATTCCGGCTGGATGGAGAACGTCGACAAGTCGGCGACCGAGGAGCTGACGATCAACGGCTTCCCGGCGGCCTCGACCACGGCGAGCGGCGATCCCTGGCAGTTCAAGGTCTACGCGTTGCGCGTCGGCAGCGACGTCTACCGTTTCATCTTCGCCTCGCGGCAGAAATCCACCGAGAGCGAGCGCAATGCGCGGGAGACGGTGAACTCGTTCCGCCGGCTCAGCCTGGAGGAGATCCAGTCGGCCCGGCCGCTGCGCATCAAGGTGATCACCGTGCAGCCGGGCGATACCGTCGAATCGCTTGCGCACCGCATGACCGGCGTCGACCGCCCGGTCGAGCGCTTCCGCGTTCTCAACGGCCTCGACGCCCGCGCCCAGGTCAAGGTCCGCGACCGCGTCAAGATCGTGGTGGAGTGACGGGGCTGCGGCGGCTCAGCTCGGCCAGCTTTCCGGAGGACGTCGTTCCAGCTGGGAAGTAGGAAAAACCGGCTCACGGCGCCGAATGTAGCCTATCATCTTTACGAGACGAGCAAGCGCGCCGACATCGCAGCCGGAGCCGTGGCCGACCACGAATTCGTCGAGGCGATGTAGAACATCCTGCTCTTCCGCACTGCCTATGGCCACCGGCTGGAGATCGTCCGGGTCCTGCTGTCCGTCGTGGACGAACAGCTCCCGGTGGTGCAGCCCCTCAGCATCGGGCATCCTCGATCGCTGCAGCCAGAGCGCGATCGGCTGACCGTCCACGGTCTCGAAACGGGCATCGTATGAACCGCCGTCGCGATACACGTCGACGAATACGAGCTCAGCAAGAGGGCTGGATGCCAGTCCAAACACCGGATTTGACATGGCGTCCCCCTATGTCGAGGCAAAGCATGGGACGCCCGCTGCGCAGACACCCCCGCAGCTGACGATCCAAGAACAGTAGCGGGACGTCGTCAAGGCGACACGCCCAAACAAAAAAGCCCGACCTTGCGGCCGGGCTTTCGTAAGCAACTAATTCGAAAACGCAAACGGTCGATCAGGCGGCCTCGTCGGCCACGGCGGTGTCGTCGCCATCGATGTCGTCACCCTCGCCTTCCGCATCACCTTCGGCGACCGCATCGGCTTCGGTCTTGGCACCCCGGCGCGGGCTCTTGGCGAGCTGCGTCTCGATCTCCTTGACAGCCTCGGTCTCGGTCGAGTGCTGCACGACGGCGATCTCGCGCGACAGACGGTCGAGCGCCGCTTCGTAGAGCTGGCGTTCGCTGTAGGACTGCTCGGGCTGCGACTCCGAACGGTAGAGATCGCGCACGACCTCCGCGATCGCGACGATGTCGCCCGAATTGATCTTCGCTTCGTATTCCTGGGCGCGACGCGACCACATGGTGCGCTTGACGCGGGCACGGCCCTTCAGGGTCTCCAGCGCCTTCTTCACCAGCGCCGGGTCGGACAGCTTGCGCATGCCGACATTGGCGACCTTGGCGGTCGGCACCCGCAGCGTCATCTTGTCCTTGATGAAGTTGATGACGAACAGCTCGAGCTTGGCGCCCGCGATCTCCTGCTCCTCGATGGCCAGGATCTGGCCGACGCCGTGAGCCGGATAGACGACGAATTCGTTGGTCTTGAAGCCCTGGCGCTGGGTCGGCAGCTTCTTTTCCTCGACGCGCGGCGCGGCCGCGGCGGGAACAGCCGGCTTGGCGGCGACGGCAGGCTTGGCAACAGGGGCAGCGGCCGCGGGAACGGCGGTCTTGGTGGCAGCCTTGGGCGCAGCGGCGGCCTTGGCAGGCGCAGCCTTGGCAACAGAGTCCTTTGCAAGAGTGGTCTTCGCGGCGGATGCTTTCGCGGCAGTCTTGGCAGTCTTTTCAGGCATTGCGCTTCTTTTGTTCTTGGTGGACTTGGCAGCCGAGGCCTTCGCGGCAGCCCGAATCTCCTTTACAGGAGCCCGGGCACGGCCCTTGGAAACGCTGCGGCTGGCCGCGGCGGCTTTTTTTGTACTCTTGGAAGCACTCTTTTTACGCGTTTTCTGTGACACAGCCTGCGCGCGGAACTGCCACGCCCCTGTTTGATGTTGCGGGAACCTAAAAGGGCGGCCAAAAAAGGTTACGCATGGCCGGGTTCGGCTCTGAGAATGTGCTATATATAGCACATTTGCCGCAAAAATCAATGATTTAGAGGCCGCAGGGGCGGTATTGTGACGGATCCACGAAGTTAGGGTTAAGTGCAACGTGCCGGAATAGAACAACTCATGCAGCGGTTCCCGCTCACCGCATGAGGTGTTCTAGGCCATTGTTTCCGCGCAACGATTTCGATCGGCGCGATGGCGCCCCGCAGGACGGGGCGCGCTGGTGCCGCGCAGGTAGCGAGACGACCGTCAGTCTCCGGCGCCGGGCTTCGACGAAAAATATTTCTGGAACTTTCCATCCTCGCCGTCGTGCTCCTTGGCGTCGGCCGGCGGGTCCTTCTTCTGGGTGATGTTGGGCCAGGACTTGGCATATTCGGCGTTCACGCCCAGCCACTTCTCCAGCCCCGGCTCGGTATCCGGCTTGATCGCGTCGGCCGGGCATTCCGGCTCGCACACGCCGCAATCGATGCATTCGTCCGGATGAATGACCAGCATGTTGTCGCCCTCGTAGAAGCAGTCTACCGGGCAGACCTCGACGCAATCGGTGTATTTGCACTTGATACAGTTTTCGGTGACGACGTAAGTCA
The DNA here is from genome assembly GCF_032487555.1 of Bradyrhizobium sp. SZCCHNRI1029. Lineage (NCBI taxonomy): Bacteria > Pseudomonadati > Pseudomonadota > Alphaproteobacteria > Hyphomicrobiales > Nitrobacteraceae > Bradyrhizobium > Bradyrhizobium sp. SZCCHNRI1029. The sequence continues at coordinate 366,786 of NZ_JAUEUK010000005.1, read as the reverse complement.
TCCAAGGCTCCGGAACGGATCGACAATTCGGCTGGCTTGGACTAGCGCAGGACGTGGTGTGCCGCAAGTGAAGCGGGGCGAAGAACTGAACCGGACATTGCTCTGGCGCAATCGATCAGGATCGTCCGCCATCCAGATCATCGTACAGTCCGCGCACCGAGGCGGCATCGCCGCGACGCTCGGCAAAGCCGGTCACCTTGAGCACGCGCACGCTGCGATCGAGCGCGATGGTCAGCACATCACCGGTCTTCACCCCATGGCCCGGCGAGGTCTCGCGCACACCATTAACCCGGACATGCCCCGACGACACCAGCGCCGCGGCGCTGGTGCGCGCCTTCACCAGCCGCGCATGCCACAGCCATTTGTCGAGGCGCTGGCGCTCTGACGGGGTGTCGGACGTCGGCGTTGTCCTTCCAACCAATCTTGCCAACCGATCTTGCCGCTCAGTCCTTGCGGTTGTTCCCCGCGAGTTGCTCCTTGAGCGCGGCGAGCTTGGCGAACGGCGAATTGGGATCGACCGGACGGTCGCGATCCCGGCCGCCGCCGCTGCTCGATGCGTAGGGCCGCAGCGCCGGGCCGCTGTCGCGCTTGTCGCGGCCGCCCTTGCCGAAGTCGCGGCCGCCGCGCCCCTCGCGGTCACCGCCGAACTTGCCACCCTTGTTGCGATCCCGGTTCTGGTCGCGCCCCTTGGCATCATGATCGCGGCGCGGCCCGCGATCCTCGCGCGCCGGCGCCGATGCGCCCTCGGCTGGTGGAGCCGCACCAGCCTCCGGCGGGCCCTTGCGGAAGTCCTTGCCGAACTCCTTCATCCGGTCGCGCCGGCCATGGCCGCGGTGATGGCGCTCGCGCGCCTCGCCGCCCTCGGCCGGAGCGGTCCCGGCCGGTGCCTGGCCGCCGCCGGCGGCCTGCCCGCGCTCATGCTGCGGACGGTTGGGCCGGCCGCGATGATGATGGTCGTGGCGCGGCCGGCGCTCCTCCGAACGCCCGCCCGGCCGCCAGACCTCGACCAGGACGGGCTCGGCAGCAGGCGCGGCCTCGGCGGGAGAAGCCTCGGTAGCGTTCGATCCAGCAGCAGTTTCCGCCGCGGCGGCTTCAGCCGAAGCGTCGCCGATGCTCGTTGCCTCGTTCGCGACGGCCTCAGCGGCTTCGGGCTGCGGCGCATCCGCAGCGACGGCGGTTTCCGCCTCGGCGACGACGCTTTCGGTAGCCGTCTCGGCCACGGACGCCTCGTCCGCCACATCCGGCGTGACGAAATCGACGGTCGGCAGCGATGCCAAGGCCGACACCGACGCGGCTTCCGCCTGCTCCTCACCGACCACCGCGGGCACGGCGACGGCCTGCTCGGTCACCGGAGCGACGGCGGCCTCCGCGACGGTGGGAACCTGCTCGTCGGCCGGCTCGCCGGCGACAACTGCGAGGTCCTCGGCCGGCACGGCCTGCGCATCTGCCGGCTCAGCCGGAGCGGCTTCCGCAGCGGCAGCCTCTGCGACGGCAGCAGCCTCGACGGGCTTCTCAATCGGCTTGGGCGGCAGCGGCGGGCGCTTCTCCATGCGATAGCCGAGCGCGCGCAGGATCGAGGCGAAGTCCTCGCCGGCCGAGCCGGTGAGCGAGGTCATCGCCTGCGTCACCACGAAGCCGCGGCCGTCGAAGGCGCCGGCCGGCTTTTCGCCCGGTGCATTGTCGCGCCAGGCCAGGGCGGGACGAATCAGGTCGGCCAGCCGCTCCAGGATGTCGACGCGCACGGCGCGCTCGCCCGCCTGCTTGTAGCCGAGCACGCGATAGGCATCGCGCGGCAGCGCCTTGTCGACCGGGAACGAGGTCCGGCCCGAGCTCGCCAGATGCTGCGCGCCGGTCAGCGCGGACATGTCGACATTGCCCTGCTTCTCGGCCCACAGCAGCGCAGCGAGCGCGCGCGCGGCGGGCTTGAGCAGCGCCGGGACGTAGATGTGGTAGGCACCGAAGCGCACGCCGTACTTGCGCAAGGTGGCGCGCGACGGCTGGTCCAGATCCTTCATCTCGGCGGCGATCTTGGCGCGCTCGATGACGCCGAGCGCCTCCACCAGCTGGAACGCGATGCCGCGGCCGATGCCGGTGATGTCCTCGGCCTTGGACAACTCGAACAGCGGGCCGAGCAGCTTCTCGATATGCGTCTTCAGCCACAGATCGAGTCGCGCCTGGACCTTGTCGCGCGCAGCACCGGTCAGCCGCTCGTCGGCGATGATGCGCAGGCGCGGATGCAGCGCGTCGTCGGCCGCGACCAGCTTGGCGACCGCGTCGCCGGTCCAGCGCACCGTGCCGTCGGCGGTGAGCACGATGTGCTCGTCAGGCGCGCTGGACAGCTTCTCGGCGCGCGCCTCGATCTCGCCGGCCAGCGCCTTCTGGGCAGCAGCCTGCAAGGCCTTGGCCTCCGAGCCGGCTTCGGCGGCGTCGGGCGCGAAGGTGAATCCATCCAGGCGGCCGATCGCGTGCCCTTCAACGATCACTTCGCCAGTCTTGCCGATTTCCGTATTCAAAACACTGTTCTCCCGCAGGCGCCGCATCAATACACTGGTACGACGATCAACGAAACGCTCCGTGAGCCGTTCATGAAGGGCGTCTGACAATTTATTTTCGAGTTCGCGGGTAATCCCCTGCCAATAATCAGGGTCGCGCAGCCAGTCGGGCCGGTTGGCCACGAAGGTCCAGGTACGGATCTGTGCAATCCGCCCCGACAGCGTATCGATGTCGCCATCGACGCGGTCGGCCTGATCGACCTGGGCCGCGTACCAGGCGTCCGGAATACGCCCCTTCTGCATCAGGAAGCCGAACACGGTGGTCACCAGCTCCGCATGGGCGGCCGGCGACAGCCTGCGATAGTCGGGAATCTGGCAGGTTTCCCACAGACGCTCGACCGCGGCCGCGCCGTGAGCGATGTCGCGCACCTCGGCATCGCGCGCGGCGTGATCGAGCACGCGCAGGTCCTCCGCAATCGGCGCGCGCGTCAGCGCCTCATGCGCCGGCGCGACCGCCAGCGAGACCTGAAGCGCGCTCAAGGACGCGAAATCAAGCCGGGAGTTGCGCCATTGCAGCACCTTCACGGTATCGAAGGCATGGTTCTGGAGCGCATTGACCAGCTCGGGCTCGAATGGCGCACAACGTCCGGTGGTGCCGAACGTGCCATTGCGCGTCGCGCGTCCGGCACGGCCGGCGATCTGGGCAAATTCCGACGGCGTGAGCCGGCGGAACTGATAGCCGTCATATTTGCGGTCGGACGCGAAGGCGACGTGATCGACGTCGAGATTGAGCCCCATGCCGACCGCATCGGTGGCGACGAGATAGTCGACGTCACCGTTCTGGAACATCGCCACCTGCGCGTTGCGGGTTCGCGGCGACAGCGATCCCAGCACGACAGCGGCGCCGCCATGCTGGCGGCGGATCAGCTCGGCGATGGCGTAGACCTCGTCGGCCGAGAACGCCACGATAGCGGTCCGGCGCGGCTGTCGCGTGATCTTGCGATCACCGGCGAATTCGAGTTGCGACAATCGTGGCCGCGTCACCATCGACGCGCCCGGCAGCAGACGCTCGATGATGGGGCGCATCGTCGCAGCACCCAGCAGCAGCGTCTCGTCGCGACCGCGGCGATTGAGGATGCGGTCGGTGAAGACGTGGCCGCGCTCCAGATCGGACGCGATCTGGATCTCGTCGACGGCCAGGAACGACACGTCGAGATCCCTGGGCATCGCTTCGACGGTCGACACCCAGTAGCGCGGATTTTTCGGCTTGATCTTCTCCTCGCCGGTGATCAGCGCGACGGCCTCGCTGCCGACGCGATCGGCGATCTTGTTGTAGACCTCACGCGCGAGCAGCCGCAGCGGCAGTCCGATGATGCCGGAGGAATGCGCGAGCATGCGCTCGATCGCCAGATGCGTCTTGCCGGTGTTGGTGGGGCCGAGCACGGCGGTGACGCCGCTTCCGGGAGCGCGGTCGGACGTGCGCTCGAAAGGCGAGGCAGCCGAAGAGGACGGAAAAGCCATTCGTTAAATGTGGGTCTCGAAGCCGGCGTTGGAAGCGCGCCGTTCACGCGCGACGGATGCGGAATAATCGTGTGTCTGGAGAGGCTGCGATGCTGACCCCTGTCTCACATTGTGACGCATATAGTGACGCAGCTTAAGCTTCGGAACGCCTTGAGAACGAATCGCGAAGGAATCGCTGACTCCGTCGGCTTTCCGGCTTCGTTCACCGCAACATCTCGCGCTCTGCCATCAAGCCAGCACTAGATCAAGTTTTCGCGGGCTCCACAAGCAACGCTTTCGCGATGGAACTGGCGCGCGTTCAGCGCGTCCCGAGTCGAATCAGAATCAGGGAAGAGTCAAACGGATTCACGCGCAGCAGACAGTATCGATAGGGGGTCCCGACAAATCGGAGCTCATGAGCCCGTCAGTCCGGAGATCATGCAGCGCGAACCCCGAATCTCCATCGGATTCAAGCGATAGCGGACGGCATGCCGTCAGACCATCACGCCACGGCCGCTGTCGCGGCCCAGCCGCTGACGGCGCTGTGCCGCAACGACGAGATTCCGATGTGGAGGAGCAGAGAAACGACGCACTACTGGGTCTTGGCGACGTGCGGCGCCGCCTGGGTGATGAACGACGTCGCTTCCAGCATCGCGGTCCCCAGCGGGGTCGGGATCACCATCTTGAACGGCACCAGCACACGGGTGCCGGCGATCGGCACGAAGAAGATCTCCATGTTGCGGGCCTGAGCCAGATATTTGATCACCGGCCGGTCCGGGATGTAGCCCGCGACTGGCGTGAAGTAGATCGCGCAGACCAGCGCCGGGCCACGATAACCCTTGTCTGCCTTGACGTTCTCCATGCGCTTGTAGTCGAGCTTGAGCTCGTAGCGCATGCGGCCGTCGAACACGGGCGCAGCGCCGCGGCACGAGTCCGGCGACAGCAGCTCGCCGTTGCCCGGCACGCGCACCAGAGAGGCCGTCATCGGATCGAGCACGCCACGCTTGTGGGCATCCGTCACCGGAATGCGGTCGGGATCGACCGGAGGCGCCGGCTCGATGGCGAAGTCCTTCACAGTACCGTTCTGCAGATTGATGCGGATCTGCTCGGATTTCTTTCCCGTCGTGGTCGAGGCCTGGTAGCTCTGGCCGACCAGGGCGCCGTTGACGACGCGCCCCTGCACCGAGCCGGTGCCTGATCCTTGCGAGAAGCTCTTGAGCAGGCCGGCGGTGCCGCCCTGAGCCGCGGCACCATACTGATCATCCCCGATCTCGACCGCCCAGGTGCCCTTGCCGACGGGGATGCCAGCCAGGGAAGCCTCGTATTGAGCGTCCAACCGAGCCTGCGCCTGGGCGTTTTGCGCCAGCAACAACAGGCAGAGCGCTGCCCCGGCCGCGGCCAGGCGACAGGAGAGAAATGAGGGAACCGAGATGATGGTCACGTGACGAATGATCCTACCGATCCGCCTGCCTGAGCGCCGGACCGATCCGGCGCGCCGTCCTTGCTACTTAAGCCAAAAACGCCTTCAAACAACGCGAACCGTCCGACAATGGCGGTTTGTCCAGCGCTTTGCGGCTGAACAGCACTCAGACCGTCGTCCGCAACTCTGCCGGAACCGAGCCGCGAACCTCCGACCGCGCCAGCATGCCGCCATTCCGGCATTTCGGACTGTTCGCGGGATATCCATCCATCACGTCCGAATGCGCCCTTTATATGGTCTAAACTATCGGCTATACTATTGATTATACGCCTGCTTTTCTGCTGGTTGGCGATTTCGGCCCGATCAGGAGGATGCACGGGTCGCGCCGTTCGGGTTCGCCGGCCCGGCTCCCTCTATTTGCTGCGTCCTTCAAAACCTTGACGAAAAGCCGCATCCCCCCTATACGACCGCATCTCCCAGAGACGAGCTGGACGAGTTTTGGACCCCCGCGGCCCGCCGACACAGGCGGACGAAGGGTGCGGGGATGAGAGAGGATTTATTGCCATGTCGCGGCGCTGTGAACTGACGGCCAAGGGTCCCCAGGTTGGCCACAAGGTCAGCCACTCCAACATCAAGACCAAGCGGCGCTTCCTGCCGAACCTGTGCAACGTGACCTTCATCTCGGATGCACTCGGCCGCAACGTGCGCCTGCGCGTCTCCACCAACGCGCTCAAGAGCGTCGACCACAATGGCGGCCTCGATGCCTATCTGCTCAAGGCCAACGCCGCGACCCTGTCGCCGCGCGCGCTGGAGCTGAAGCGCGCCATCGAGAAGAAGGCGGCGGACGCTGCCCCGGTCGCCAAGGCGAGCTGAGAGAGCAAGCCGAAATTCAGGATTGATGCAGAAGCCGGACGCGTCACGGGCGGGGCTTCAAGCTGAACGAGATGTCGAAACGGCCGGGTCGAGAGATCCGGCCGTTTTGCTTGCGGATGCCGTGACCAACTGACAACTCTGGACACGGGCAGCAGGCGCGGGGCGGCAGGACACGGGTGACCATCCGTTCGTACAACGGCGCCCTGCAGTCACTTCGCGATGTCCGCCGCGCCGCGCGCAACAGCGACCCAGACGAAGTGCCATAGGGAACCGACCTCCCCAACACCAGCCGGATGCTCTACACTCGTTGCGGTAGCATTATTGCGGACATTCCTTTGCCATGAAGAATATTGTCATCTGCTGCGACGGCACCGGCAACGAGATCAGCGAGAACATCTCGAACGTGCTCAAGCTTTATCGGTGCCTGCGCAAGACCGACAAGACGACACCGCATCAGGTCGTGTTCTACGATCCCGGCGTCGGCACGTTGACGCAGCCCGACAGCTGGCATCGCTTCAAGGCCAATTTCAACATGGTGCTGGGGCTCGCGACGGGCTACGGCCTCGACGACAACGTCATCAACGCCTACTCTTTCCTGACCACGCAGTACCAGGACGGCGATCGCATCTTCCTGTTCGGCTTCTCGCGGGGCGCCTACACCGTGCGCGTGCTGGCCGGGCTGATCCACAAGATCGGGCTGATCTCGCCGGGTCAGATCAATCTCGTCGGCCCGGGCGTGATCGCCTACAAGAAGTACTCCTCCGACAATCCGAAGGCCGGGCGCGGCATCACCAAGGAGCTCGAGAGCACCGAGGAGGACGGGCCGATCCCGGAGAGCCGCGCCGACCAGGCCGCGCAGTTCGCACGGATTACCTCGACGCGCTGGCCGACGATCCATTTCGTCGGCGTGTGGGACACGGTGGCGAGCGTGATCGTGCCGCGCACCGACCGGCTGTTTGCGCTGCCGAGCCTCGAGGAGCTCGCCTTCACGATCGAGAACCCGAGCGTGAAGATCTTCCGTCAGGCTGCGGCGATCGACGAGCGCCGCTGCATGTTCCGGCTGAAGCCGTGGGGGATGCCGCAGACCTTCACGCCGAACCGCTTCAACAAGGCGCAGGCGCGACCGCAGGACGCCAAACAGGTGTGGTTCGCCGGCGTGCATTCCGACGTCGGCGGCGGCTATCCCGAGGTGCGGTCGGCGGCTTCGAAATATCCGCTGCTGTGGATGATCGACGAGGCGGTCGAGGCCGGGCTGACGGTCAATCCGCGCACGGTGAATCAGCTCGCCTGGGGCGTGCAGCGCAAGAACAGTCCATTCTCCTACGTGGCGCCGAGCGTCCAGGGCCCGCTGCACGATTCGATGACGCCGGCCTGGCGGCTGCTGGAATGGCTGCCGAAGGGCGCGACGTACAAGGAGTGGCCGGAGCGCAAGGCGCATTTCGGATTGTACATTCCGAATTGCGAGCCGCGCTTCATTCCCGAGGGCGCGTTCGTCCACGAGAGCGTGCTGATGCGGATCGCGGAATCGCAGGACTACCGGCCCGTCAATCTGCCCGCGTCCTATGAGCGCGTCCCGCTTCCGGTCAAACAGAAGGCGGAGTAGCAGCAACGGCGCGTTGCGCGTCGGGCAGCGTCTTCAGAGGCCCGCGTGTGGCGGATCGCCTCAGATCATGCGCAGATGGATGACGCCGTCGGTCACCTCGCCACGGGCGAACTGCTCGCGCGCCATCTGCTCGAACGCCGTGCGGTTTCGCTGCAGATAGGCGAACGCCTGGTTGCGGGTGCAAAAGCAGGTCTCGAGATGACAGACCTGCCGCGTGGCGCCGATTGCGAGCGCGAATGCGATCGTCTGGCCTCCACGCTGCGTCTCGTCCTTGGCGATGCGAACGTCTGTAGCTGTCGACTTGGCCACGTCAGCCTCCTCGGTACGAAGGTCGGGTCTGTACGCGGGACGCGGTTGAGACGTAATGATCAGGCATGGATCGCCCGTCTGTTCGAGCACCGGCAACGGATCTGAAGTTCCGATAGTTCCACCGGGCAGTCGACGTCGGAAGGCGAGACGAAACCGCGCTAGCGAGCGGCCTTCTTCCGCCGCTTCGGCGCAGGCGCCGCGTCAGAACCCGCTTGCGCAGCTTCCGCTTCCTTGGCGAGCCGCAACACGCGCAGCCGCTCCATGTTCTTGCGGACCGCCGTCGCGCGCTGATCCCATTCGGCGCGCGCCTTCGCCCCGTCCTCGGCGGCGACGCGCTGGCGCTCCGACCGCGCAATGCTTTCGGGGGAGCGTTCTGACATCTTCTTGGTGGCCATCGACTGATCCTTCCGGAAACGCGGGTTACCGTCGAGACGCAGAAAGCCCGCTCAATACAGGATCGAGCGGGCAAACCGGCCATTTCAGTACATCCGTGAAATGGCCCAAGACGTCAGAGACGTCAGATCAGTGCGATCAGACCAGCGCGAGATTTTCTGCGCTGGTTTTACCGCGCATCTTGTCCGTCTTGACCTCAAAACTGACTTTCTGGCCTTCAGCCAGACCGGCGAGACCAGCGCGTTCAACAGCGCTGATGTGAACGAACACGTCGTTCCCGCCATCCTGCGGCTGAATGAAACCAAAGCCCTTCTGGCCATTGAACCACTTGACCGTACCCTGCATGTCTATCTCCAAATCATTCACCGCGCGACCATCACGCGATCTCATTCAACTGAGCGATGACTTTTGGAAATAGCCCACAGGCACATTCAGAAAGGCACAGCGGCTAATCGAACTACCTCAAGGTAGAGATTTTCTGGGGGATTACAAGGCCGAGCGGCAAATATAGTTTGCCGAGGGCCGGAACCGTTGAGTCGGCTGGCGCTGGCAATATCAGCAGATTGCCCTTATCTTCACAGCACCATCGGTAACGGCTTGGCCATCGATGGCTGAGAGACACTCGTGCTCCCGCCTTCCGACGAAGGGGATCACCGTGTCTCGCACGTATCGTGACTCATAACATTGTGAGCAACACGTTTCATTGACGCCGCTCTGCTGAGCGCGCCGCTCTCCCCGCCGCAGCGCCGATCGGCTTTGCCAACCGAATTTCATCGATAGAGATGAAGACAAGGAGGACACTTTTGCAGGTTCTTGTTCGTGACAACGACGTCGAGAAGGCGTTGCGCATCCTGAAGCGGAAGATGCAGCGCGAAGGCGTATTCCGCGAGATGAAGCGCCGCAGGTCCTATGAGAAGCCATCGGAACGCAAGACGCGCGAGAAATCCGATGCGATCAGGCGCCACCGCAAAGTCGCGCGCAAGCAGGCCATTCGCGAAGGGTTGCTGCCGGCGCCGGTCAAGAAGGTACCCGCAGCGCGGCCGGGCGCGCTCCCCTCAACGACCTCGACGCACACCGATCGTGAACGGCCGCGGGACCAGCTTACCGCTACGCCCCCGCGCAGCTGAGCAAGCGACGGCATGCCCGCCGAAATCGACGGGAAGAGGCTGGCGGTTCACGCCAGCTTCTTCGGCTGTTTGCCGGCGCCGTCAGCCGCTTCACGCGCCAATCGCTCGGCCTTCAGTCGCTCGCGGTTCTGATCGAAGGCGCTCTGCGCCTTTTCATAATCGCTTCTCGTCGGCTCGGCCGGCTTGAAGGCTTTTTGAGCCTCGCGCACGGCGGCCGTTGGCTTGCGCTCCGACATGATGAGAGTCCTCGTTGGGATGGTGAACGCCGCTGCGACATCCTGTCGAGACTGGCGCAGCACGGCACGGTTCAATGAAGGCCGCGGGTAGAGGGAGCACGAGCCCGCTGTCTTGGCGCGTACCAGCTCGGGCGACCACCCTGCGGCCCCATCGGGGTCCAGTCTTATTATAATCCAAATACGCCGAAGATGTTGCAAGCATTTGAACCCGACCCGGCACGATGCTCCATGGTTCCGACCGGCGGCCGGCTTACGCAAATCACGCCGTACCGTGCTTGCGGCCGGGAACGGCAGCGAGCAGCTCGCGCGTATAGGCGTGTTCGGGATTGGCGAACAGCGCCGCGGTCGGCTTCAGCTCGACGATCTCGCCCTTTTGCATGACGGCGATCCGATCGCAGATCTGCGCGGCCACCCGCAGGTCATGCGTGATGAACAGCATCGACAGACCAAGGCGCGCCTTCAAATCTTCCAGGAGCCGCAACACCTGCGCCTGGACTGACACATCGAGCGCCGACACTGCTTCGTCCGCGACGATGATCTCCGGATCCAGCGCGAGCGCGCGCGCAATGCCGATGCGCTGACGCTGGCCGCCGGAGAACTCGTGCGGATAGCGGCCGATGGCGCCGGCGTCGAGCCCGACCATGCCGAGCAGCTCCTGGGCGCGCTTCAGCGCCGCGTCGAGCGGCGTGCCGCGCGCGACCATGCCGTCGGCAATGATGCGGCCGACCTTGCGGCGCGGGTTGAGCGAGGCGAACGGATCCTGGAAAATCATCTGGATGCGATGACGCTGCGCGCGCAAGGCGCGCCCCTCCAGCGCCGTGAGATCGACATCGCCGATCCGCACCGTGCCGCGATCGGCCTCGATCAGCCGCATCACCAGACGCGCAACGGATGACTTCCCCGAGCCGGACTCGCCGACGAGTCCGAGCGTCTCGCCCTGGTGGATCGCGAAATTGACCGCATGCGCGGCGCGCGTCTCGCGCTTCGGGCGGAACCAGCCGGTCGGCGTCACATAGGTCTTGTCGAGGCCGATCACCTCCACCGCCCGAGGAGCAGCCTCGCGTGATTGACGCGGTGGCGGGTCGAACGACGGCACGGCCGCGAGCAGCGCCTTGGTGTAGTCGTGCTGCGGCTGGCCGAGCACGGCGGCGGCCGTGCCCTCCTCCACCACCTTGCCATGGCGCAGAACAACGACCTGGTCGGCGATGTCGGCGACGACGCCGAAATCATGGGTGATGAACATCACCGCCATGTTGTGGCTGGCCTGCAGGTTGCGGATCAGCTTGAGGATCTGCGCCTGCGTCGTGACGTCGAGCGCGGTGGTCGGCTCGTCCGCGACGAGCACCGCAGGCTCGAGCGCGAGCGCCATCGCGATCATCGCACGCTGGCGCTGGCCGCCGGAGAGCTGATGAGGATAGGCGCGGATGATCCGTTCGGGATCGGGCAGGCCGACCTCGCGCGCCAGCGCCAGCGCCTTGGCGCGGCGCTCGCGGGGGCTCAGCAGATCATGCGCCTCGAACACCTCCATCAGTTGCTCGCCGATCCGCATCAAGGGATTGAGCGCGGTCATCGGCTCCTGGAACACCATCGCGATGCGGCGGCCGCGCAGATCGCGCCAGCCGTCCTCATCGACGGCAAGCAGGTCGCGCCCCTCGAAGCGCATCTCGCCGCTCTCCACTTTCACCGTATCGGGCAGCAGCCCGAGCAGCGCATGCGCGCACATCGACTTGCCCGAGCCGGATTCGCCGACCACGCAGACGATCCTGCCCGCGGTAAGATCGAAGGAGACGCCGTCGACGGCGTGGGCGCGCTCGGCGCCCGGCGGCAAAGCGATACGGAGGTTGCGGATGGCAACGACGGGATCAGCCACGGCTCACCTGCCCTCGCGCGACAGGCGCGGGTTGAGCGCATCGTTCAGGCCCTCGCCGATCAAATTGAGGCCGAGCACCGACAGCAGGATCGCGACGCCGGGAAACACCGTGATCCACCACGCCTGACGAATGACGGTGCGGCCGGCGCCGACCATGTAGCCCCAGGAGATCAGGTTGGGATCGCCGAGGCCGAGGAACGACAGCGAGGACTCCAGGAGGATCGCCGTCGCGACCATCAACGAGGCCAGCACGATGACAGGCGACAGCGCGTTGGGCAGGATCTCGCGCCAGATGATCCAGGCATTGCTCTGGCCGGTGACGACCGCGGCCTGGACATATTCGCGGGTCCGCAGGCTCAGCACCTCGCCGCGGACGAGGCGCGCCACCGGCGGCCAGCTGACGAGGCCGATCGCGGCGACGATCGAATAGATCGACGGCTGCAGGATCGCGACCAGCACGATCGCGAGCGCGAAGCTCGGGATGGTCTGGAAGAACTCGGTGAAGCGCATCAGCGCGTCATCGACGCGGCCGCCGAAATAGCCGGCGATGGCGCCGAGCGGCACGCCGACTATCAACGCCATCAATGTCGAGACGAGGCCGACCAGCAGCGAGACGCGCGCGCCGAAGATCAGGCCGGCGAGCACGTCGCGTCCCAGCGCATCGGTGCCAAGCGGGACCTTCGACAGCGTGAACGGCGGAACGAACGGCCGCTGCACCATGCGCCACGGCGAGTTGGGAAAGTAGAACGGGCCGGCCACCGCGACGGCGATCGCCAGGGCGAGAATGATCAGCCCGATGATGCCGCTCGGGCTGCGCAGCATGGTTCGCCAGAACTGCCTCATGACGCGTACTCGATGCGCGGATCGACCAGGCGATAGACGAGGTCGGTGACGAGGTTGAAGATCAGCACCATCGCGGAGGAGACCACGAACACGCCGAGCAGGAGATTGTAGTCGCGCTGGATCAGCGCGTCATACATCAGCCGGCCGATGCCGGGCCACGCGAACACGGTCTCGGTCAATACCGCGCCGCCGACCAGCGTTCCGGCGTGGACGCCGGCGAGCGTCACCACCGGCAGCAGCGCGTTGCGTAGCACGTGGCGGCGCAGGATGACGCCGTCACGCAGGCCCTTGGCGCGCGCGGTCTTGACGAAGTCGAGCCGCTTGACCTCGAGCATCGAAGCGCGGGTCATGCGGGTGTAGGTCGCCATGAAGAACAGGCCGAGCGTCGCAGCCGGCATCGCGAGATGTGCGGCGACGTCGAGCGCGTGGCGGACTCCCGTATAGCCGGCACCGACCGTTTCATAGCCGAAGCTCGGCAACCAATCGACCCAGACCGAGAACAGCAGGATCGCGATCAGCGCGATCCAGAACAGCGGCGTTGCGTAGAAGATCAACGCGAGCACGGTAATTGCAGTATCGAGGATCGTGCCGGCGAAGCGCGCGGCGAGCGCGCCGAACAGGATGCCGAGTCCGAGCGAGATCGCGAACGCCGTGAGCGTCAGCAGCAGGGTCGCCGGCAATCGCTCGGCGATCAGCCTGGCGACCGGCGCCTGCTGGCGGAACGAGAAGCCGAGATCCAGGCTGGCGATACCCTTGACGTAGATGAGGAGCTGCTCCGGCAGCGGACGGTCGAGGCCGAATTTTTCGCGCAACTGCGCCACGAAGATCTGGTCCGAGGCACCGGCCTCGCCGGCCATGACCACGGCCGGATCGCCCGGCGCCAGCCGGATCAGGAAGAAATTCAGCACGATGATGGCGAGAAGGACGATGACGCCTTTCACGACGCGCTGGGCGATGAAGGAGAGCATGAAAGGTCCGTGAAGGTCAGCTCGGCAGGACAGCGAAACACCGGAGCGCGGGGATCATGGCCGTGCCCCGGAGTGCACCACTATTTGTCGAGCCAAGCGTCTCGGAAGCCGTCGTTGACGCCGATGCCGGTGGTGATCAGGTTCTTCACCTTGCACTTGGTGATGGTCGGGAACTGGAGCTCGAGCAGCCAGGCCACCGGCACGTCCTCAGCCAATATCTTCTGCACCTTGTCATAGGCCTCCTTGCGTTTGGCGTCGGTCGGCGCCGTGGCGCCCTCCGCGAACAGCTTGTCGACCTCCGGGTTCGAGTAGCCCTCGACATTGTTGAAGAGCTGGCCCTTGGCGATCGCCGAGGTGATGTAGTTGCGGGACACGCCGAGCGCGGGATCGCCGTACTGATACAGATAGGTGAAGGCGATGTCGTAGTCCCACTCCATGATCTTCTGGTTGCCCCCGGGCACGTCGGTCGCAATCGTCTCGATATTCATGCCGACGTCTTGAAGGTTCTGCTTCACCGCCTCGCCCCAGCGCTGCCAGGTCTCGCCATAGGCGAGCGGCAGCATGCGAATCTTTTCGCCCTTGTAGCCGGCCTCCTTGAGCAGCGCCTTGGCCTTGGCCGGGTCGTACGAATATTTCGGCACGTCGTCGGAATAGTACTTGATGGTCGATGCCGAAGGTCCGGTTGCGACCTTGCCGAGGCCGTTCCAGATCACGTCCTTGGCGAAGTCGCGATCGATGGCATACATGATCGCCTGGCGCACACTCTTGTTGGCCAGGATCGGATTGCGGTTGTTGAGCCACATCCACGACAGCGGCGAGAAGAACTCCCAGCCGGCCCCGGTGACGCAGACGCCCGGCAGCTTGGAGACGCGCGGCACGTCGAAGTTCTCGATCGAGCCGCCCGGCAGCACGTCGACCTTGCCGGTCTCGAAGGCAACCGCGCGCGCGGCGGCGTCGGGAATGATCTGCCAGTAGACCTCGTCGAGATAGGGCTTGCCCTTCTCGTGGTAGTTCGGATTTTTCACCATCCGGATGAAGGATCCCTTCTGCCATTCCTTGAACATGAAGGGGCCGGTGCCAACAGGCGCGTTGTTGTTCGGATTGGTCTTGTAGTCGGTGCCTTCATACAGGTGCTTCGGCACCATCGGCATCGAGCCGACCTCGAAGATGCCGATGAAGGGACCGAACGGCTCCTTCAGCGTGAACACCACCGTGAGATCATCCGGCGCCTCGACCTTCTCGACAATTGCGAGGTTGTTGCGAGCGCGCGCATGCGTTTGCTTCAGCATGTCGATCGAGAACAGCACGTCGGCCGACGTGAACGGCTTGCCGTCGTGCCAGGTCACGCCCTTCTTGAGCTTGAAGGTGTAGACCTTGGCATCCGGGCTGATGGTCCAGCTCTCGGCGAGGCCGGGCAGCGGCTCCAGCTTGGGACTGTAGCGCAGCAGGCCTTCGAAGATGTTGCCGGACACCATCTGCGTCGGGCCGTTCTGGACCATCGCCAGCATCAGGCCGGGCGGCTCGGGCTGGATCACCGCGTTGACCACGCCGCCGATCTTCGGCTCCTCCGCTTGCGCCGCGGACAGTCCGCAGCCAATGACCACACCCAGCAGCACCCGTTTCAACATGATGAACTTCCCAAATGTCATTGCCGGCCGCGATGCATCAAGCGCGCCAAGGTGCGCGATATCGCCATGCAGCTTCTGATGTGATGCCTGCTCTGGGCGCATGGACTGTTGGATCGTCCGCGCGCAGCGCTGTAGAACGGCTCCAATACGACTGCGGGCAACGCTTTGGAAACGTCGCCAGGACCTGTGTCAGTCGCGCAATGCGTCCACGAACGACGCGGCATCACAGGTCGAGCCCCTGATGCAAAGGCTCACACGATCATAATCGCCGCCGCAAGATGAAACTCGCGACAGCGTTAGCCCAAAAATTGAACAGGGAAAATCAGCGCCGCAGACGGGCGATCGCGCCGGAAACGATCTGCATGATCACGCCGATGATCCAGCCGACCATGATCAGCGACGTCCAGACGATGTGCGGATCTTCGCGCAGGATGATGATGGCAACGGCGAAGAACGCCGTGAGGGTTGCGAGGAAGGTCCCGAAGGCGCTCAAGAATTCGGCCGTATCGATCTTCGCCTCCGGCGAGTTCTCCTCATGAGGATGAAAAGGCAGTTGCGGCGTGTCGATGCCGAGATAGAAGCCCAGTGCCCCAGACAGCATCATCACGATCAGGAAGCCCTGTGTGGTCAGCAACGGAACGCTGGAGCCGACATGGGCCCCGACGAAGACGCCGCAGGCGGCGCCCGCCAGAGCCAGACCCGAGCGTTCGAGGATATGGGCAAACTTCCTGACGCGAAACCGCATGACCTGCCCCCAAATGTCAGACCCGCCACACGCATGCGGCGGATTCGACGCCTGGATCCGTCCTAACGGCAAGACCGTCACCCAAACGTCAAATCTGAAGCTGCACTCGCGCGAAAATTTTAGCTACATTTCTTTTGACGCCAGCATTGCCCGAAAGGGAGGGTGAATGCTGGCGCCAAGAGAGACTAGGCGGCCTTGGTGAGGCCGGCATTGAGGTGGCTCAATCTCGGCATCACCTCCTGCTTCAACAGGCGCAGCGAGTTGTGCCAGGCTTCCGGCCTGTGCTTGTAGTCGAAGCCGAACACGCACAGCGTGCCGAAGCCGCCGACCTCATGCCAGATCTTCTCGATCTTCTCGGTCACCGTCGCCGGCGAGCCGACGATCCAGTTGCGCCTGGCGCAATAGTCCACCGTCACGTCGGAATCGGGCACGTCGGGTGAGTGCTTCAGATAGTCCTTGAAGCCGAAATGACCGAGCAGGGGCAGGAAGTACTCGCCCATCATCCGTCCCATCATGTCGCCGGAGGACAAACGCCAGGCTTCCTCGTCCGTATCGGCGACGAACACCTCGCGCACCAGCCGCCAATCGCTGCGGCTGGGCTTGCGACCGGACTTCGCGGCGCCGGCCTCGACGGAGTCCCAGTGCGACGACACATAGGCGGGGTTGAGGTTGAGGCTCATCGGGATGAAGCCACGCTCACCGGCGAGCTTCAGCGTATCGGAGTTCTTCGACAGGCCGGCGACGCCGATCGGCGGATGCGGCGCCTGCACCGGCTTGATGTGCGGCTTGAGGAAGTCGAACATCACGTCGGGCTTGGTCACCGTCCAGTACTTGCCCTTGTACGTCCATGGCGCGTCCTCGGACCACATCTTCAGGATGATCTCCAGCGCCTCGCGCGTCATCTCGCGGTTCTGGCCGCTCATGCCGTCGACGTTGAACATCGCCCAGTCGCTCGGCAGGCCGGATGCGGCAATGCCGAAATTGAGCCGGCCGTCGGAGAGGTGATCGAGCATCGCGACGCGATTGGCGAGCTCGGCCGGGTGATGATAGGGCAGCAGGAAGCCGCCGGGCCCGAGCCGGATGTTCTTGGTTTCACGGAAGGCCTGCGCCAGAATCAGGTCGGGCGCCGGATGCGGCTCCCAGGGCGCGGTGTGATGCTCGCCGATCCAGGCTTCCTGATAGCCGAGCTCGTCGAGCCACCGCAGGACCTGCAGATCCCATTCCTGCCCCTCCTTCAATCCGCACTCCGGCGGATGCGAGGGCATCGTGAAATATCCGATTTCCATGGCGCTTTCCTCTCGCGTTTGTATTGCGGCGCATCTTCGTGATGCGCTCATCGTCACGCGAGACGAAACACGACCAGACGAGTCGGCATCGCCGCACGTGGTCTGCGAAGTCTAGCACTTCGTCGGACAGCGACAATCGTCAGCCGTGTCGCGGGCGGAATGATGACCGCAGAATTTTGCAGCGCTGATGCGCAACATTGCGGTCATCAATTGCACGTCAGCGTGCGCCGAACGTCGTCTTGCCGAACAGCTCCTTCTGCGTCGACGGCTGCGAGCGCCAATATTGCGGAGGTGCGGCGACTTGTCCGCCGAGCTCTGCTGCCGCGTGCCAGCCCCAGCGCGGGTCATAGAGCATGCCGCGGGCCAGCGCGACCATGTCGGCCTTGCCCGAGGCCACGATCTCCTCGGCCTGCTGCGCCTGCGTGATGAGACCGACCGCAATGGTGGGAAGCCCCGTCGCCTGTTTCACGGCCGCGGCGAACGGCACCTGATAGCCGGGTCCGAGCGTGATCTTCTGCAACGGCGACACGCCGCCCGAGGAGACGTCGATCCAATCGGCGCCGCGGTGCTTCAGCGCTTGCGCAAATATGATGGTCTGCTCGAGATCCCAGCCGCCGTCGACCCAGTCGGTGGCCGAGACACGCATGCCGACCGGCTTGTCCGCAGGGAAGACGGCGCGCACCGCATCGTAGACTTCGAGCGGAAAGCGCATGCGATTCTCCAGAGACCCGCCGTAGCTGTCGGTGCGCTGGTTGGCGATCGGCGACAGAAACTGATGCAACAGATAGCCATGCGCGCCGTGGAGCTCGATCGCGTCGATGCCGAGGCGCGCCGCCCGTTGCGATGCGGAAACGAACGCATCGCGGATGCGGGCCAGGCCCGCGAGATCGAGCGCCTCCGGCGCGAGCTCGCCCTCCTTGTGCGGCAGGGCCGACGGCGCGACCGTCTGCCATCCGCCGTCCGCGAGCGGAATCTGCTGTCCGCCATCCCACGGCTTGTGGCTGGAGCCCTTGCGGCCGGCATGGGCGAGCTGCATCGCAACCGCAGCCTTCGCATGTTTGCGAACCGAGGCCAGGATCGGCTTCAGCGCAGCTTCCGTCACGTCGTCCCACAACCCGAGACAGCCGGGAGTGATGCGCCCGATCGGCTCGACATGCGTCGCCTCGATGCAGAACATCGCCGCGCCCGACAGCGCCAGCGTGTTGATGTGGGTGAAGTGCCAGTCATTGGCCGCGCCATTCTCGGCCGAGTACTGGCACATCGGCGACACCATGATGCGGTTGGCGAGTTCGAGACTGCGCAGCTTGATCGGAGTGAACAGGGCGCTCATGCTGAGTTCCAGGTTGTGACGGTTGACGCGATGATCTGATGGCCGCGAGTGTCGATCATGGACGAGCCGCGGTCAACGCGAGCCGCCGCAGCGGCGTCGCAGCTCACTCCATCAGCGTGAACTGCAGCAGGAGCGTGCGCTGGATCATCGAGAAGTTGTCGTCGGACACCAGCGTCAGCACGGTCTCGCCCTCCGGCGTCACATGCGCATCGATGCCCTCGAGATTGTCGATCTCCTGGCCGAGATCGGCGGAGAAGATCGCCGGACCATCGACCAGCGCGCCCGGCGCAATCTGCGCCAGCGTCAGCCGGCGGATTCGAATGCCGACCCCGTTGAACAGCGAGAACTTGCGTTCGAGTACCAGAAGATCGCCCGACGGCAGCAGCACGGCATCGCTGACGTCGAAGTCGTTGCTGCGAACGATGCTGAACTGTCCCGCGGCCGGTCCGCCGATCAGGAAGGCCAGCAGATTGCCGTTCGGGTCCAGACCGCGCTCGGAGAGCGCGATCAGGGTGCCGGCGAGCGGCAGGCCCTTCGGCACGACCACCAACGCCTCCAGTCCCTTGTTGTGGGGCAGCCGCTTGGCGGCTGGCGGCAGCGGCACGATCTCGCCGCGCGCGCCGGTTCCACCCTTGGCGAAGTCGTAGCGCAAGAGCTGGTTGACGCGTTCGAGGCCGACATAGACGATGTCTCCATCGCGCGCGAGCGACTCGGAATCATACCAACCGCGATCGGTGATGGGACGTCCGTCCAGACCAAGCAGCGGCGCCGCTTCGACATCGGCGAGCCCCGCGATCTCGCGGCCGGAATAGGCAATGCGGCCAGTGAACCAGCCGCCCTTGTCGCTGACCGCGAGGAAGCGTTCACCCTTGGCATCGAGCCGGATGCCGGACAGGCCGCCGAAGCCGGGAAAGGACGAGGTCAGCGCCACGCCGCTGCGATATTGCAGCATCCCGAAGCGCAGATGCGTCCGATCGCGGAGGTCGAACGAGGGCAGCGGTCGCGCGTTGACCTCGATCTTGACCGCCGATGTGACGGAGTGCTCGTCGATGGTGACGCGTCTGCGAACCGGCGCCGGCGCAAGCTGCGCAAAAGCCGTCTTGGACCATGCGAATGCCGACACTCCGCCGATGGTCAGCGCGAGAAAGCGCCTGCGGTCGGCAATCGCCTGCAGCGACATCGTTAGCGGAGCCCCCTCCCCCACCTCCTCCGAGCCGGAGGAGGCACGCAGCCGGCCGACGGCCGCTTACGAATGCAGCCTGCGCTTTTGCCCCGGCGCAGGCTGCGGCGCCGCGTGGGTCTCGGTGAACAATTCGGCGAGCTTCTCGGTGATGGCGCCACCGAGCTCCTCGGCATCGACGATGGTCACCGCGCGACGGTAGTAACGCGTGACGTCGTGGCCGATGCCGATCGCGATCAGCTCGACCGGCGAGCGGGTCTCGATCTCCTCGATGATGTGGCGCAGATGCCGCTCGAGATAGTTACCGGGATTGACCGACAGCGTGGAGTCATCGACCGGCGCACCGTCCGAGATCATCATCAGGATCTTGCGCTGCTCGGCACGCCCGAGCAGGCGCTTGTGCGCCCAGTCGAGCGCCTCGCCGTCGATGTTCTCTTTCAGCAACCCCTCGCGCATCATCAGACCGAGATTCTTGCGCGCCCGCCGCCACGGCGCATCGGCCGATTTGTAGATGATGTGGCGGAGGTCGTTGAGGCGGCCGGGATTGGCCGGCTTGCCGGCGGCAAGCCACGCCTCGCGCGACTGTCCGCCCTTCCATGCCCGCGTCGTGAATCCGAGGATCTCGACCTTGACGCCGCAGCGCTCCAGCGTGCGCGCGAGAATGTCGGCGCAGGTCGCGGCCACCGTGATCGGCCGCCCACGCATCGAGCCGGAATTGTCGAGCAGCAGCGTCACCACGGTGTCGCGGAAGGTCGCTTCCTTCTCGCGCATGAATGACAACGGCTGATAGGGGTCGATGACGACGCGCGACAGCCGCGCCGGATCGAGGATGCCCTCCTCGAGATCGAACTCCCAGGCGCGGTTCTGCTGCGCCATCAGCCGGCGCTGCAGCCGGTTGGCGAGCCGCGCCACGATGCCCTGCAGATGCGCGAGCTGCTTGTCGAGATAGGAGCGCAACCGCTCCAGCTCGTCATGGTCGCACAGGTCTTCCGCGGCAATGACCTCGTCGAATTTCGGCGCGAAGGCGTGATATTCGGGGCCGCGCGGCTCGTTGGCGCCGCCGCGGTTCGGACGCGTCGCCTCGCCCGGCGTCTCGTCGTCGCCGAGTTCGCCGTCGTCGAGCGTGTCAGACGCCGAGGCCTGGGCCGCCTCCATCGCGCTCTCCGACATCTCGTCCGACGTCGTCTGCGCCTGGTCGGCGCTCATCTCCTGGGCAGCGTCGGAATCCGGCGAGCCCTCGGCGCCGGACTGCTCATTGTCGCCATCGCGATTGTCGTCGTTGTCCTCGTCCTCTTCCGAATCCGCGTTGCGCTCGTCGCCGAGATCCAGCGCCGAGAGCAGATCGTGAACCAGGTCGCCGAACTTGGCCTGGTCCTCGGTGAAACGGCCGAGTTCATCGAGGCGCTGGCCGATCCTGTCCTCCAGGAACGGACGCCAGAGATCGACCACCTTGCGCGCCGCGTTCGGCGGCGCCATGCCGGTCAGCCGCTCGCGCACCAGCATCGCCAGCGCATCCGACAGCGGTGCGTCGGCGCGGTCGGTGATCTCGTCATACTTGCCGCGATGGAAATGGTCGTCGAGCATCGCCGTGAGATTCTTGGCGACGCCGGCCATGCGTTTTGCACCGATCGCCTCGACACGCGCCTGCTCGACCGCCTCGAACACGCCACGCGCCTGCGGATTGCCCGGGATCAGCTTGCGATGGATCTTCGGATCATGGCAGGCGAGCTTCAGTGCGATCGAGTCGGCATGGCCGCGCACGACGGCGGCGTCGCGCTTGGTCATCTTGCGCGCCGGCTCCGGCAGCCGGGCCTTGCCCGGCGCGAGGCCGGGACGCTCGGCCGCGAAGGAGACTTCGAGCTCAGGCGCCCTGGCGATCGCGCGCAGGCACCCCGTGACCGACCTCTTGAAAGGTTCGGTCGGTGCTTCCTTGACGCCAGGACGGGGCTTGTTGCTCGGTGTGGTCATCTGATTCCTGCGGCTATCGTCCCGGCGAACGCCAGGCCCGATAACCACCGGCGTTCGTTTGTTCGCACTCGCTCTCCCGCATCACCCGACGAGAGAGGCCGCGGCGTATGGGTCCCGGCCCGAGGCCAGAACGACGCCGGTGTGTCAGCTCAGCGCCACGTTGATGGAGGATTCCGGCAGCTCCGCATTGAAGCAGCGCTGATAGAATTCCGCGACCAGCGGACGCTCGAGCTCGTCGCACTTGTTGAGGAACGTCACACGGAAGGCGAAGCCGATGTCACTGAAGATCTCGGCGTTCTCGGCCCAGGTGATCACCGTGCGCGGGCTCATCACCGTCGACAGATCGCCATTGGCGAAGGCGTTGCGCGTGAGGTCGGCGAGCCGCACCATCTTGTTGACGGTGTCGCGACCCTGCGGGTTCTGATAGTGCTTGGCCTTGGCCAGCACGATCTCGACCTCCTCGTCATGGGCGAGGTAGTTGAGCGTGGTGACGATCGACCAGCGATCCATCTGGCCCTGGTTGATCTGCTGGGTGCCGTGATAGAGGCCCGAAGTGTCGCCGAGCCCGATGGTGTTGGCGGTCGCGAACAGACGGAACGCCGGGTGCGGCTTGATGACCTTGTTCTGGTCGAGCAGGGTCAGGCGGCCCGACACTTCGAGCACGCGCTGGATCACGAACATCACGTCGGGGCGGCCGGCATCATATTCGTCGAACACCAGCGCGACGTTGTGCTGCAGCGCCCAGGGCAGGATGCCGTCGCGAAATTCGGTGACCTGCTTGCCGTCCTTCACCACGATCGCGTCCTTGCCGACGAGGTCGATGCGGCTGATATGGCTGTCGAGGTTGACGCGCACGCAGGGCCAGTTGAGTCGCGCCGCGACCTGCTCGATATGGGTCGACTTGCCCGTCCCATGGTAACCAGTCACCATCACGCGGCGGTTCTTGGCGAAGCCAGCCAGGATCGCAAGGGTGGTGGCGCGGTCGAAGCGGTAGTCGGCGTCGACTTCGGGAACATGCGGGTCGCTTGCGGAAAAGGCCGGCACCTCAAGGTCGCTGTCGATCCCGAACACCTGCCGCACCGACACCTTCATGTCGGGCACACCGGTCATCTCCTGCGCATTGGTCGTAGCGGCGGTCGTCATTCATCCTCCGAGGTCCCGGGCATTCCCGAAACCAGATTTCATGTTTGGCTGCGGTTGAAGGGCTTCGACGCCAGCCTAGCAGAGAGCACGCGCGGGCAGAAGCCTAAGCCTTGATCAAAGTTCCGTCGTTATATCATCGAGATAGGCATGAGTGGTCGTTTTCGAAAGGCTGCCCTGCGAATCGTGCCACCTTTCCGCCCACCGGCTCTTCCCAGGATCTCGACGTGGCACCCGGAGCCGGGGTTCCTACTTATGGAGGAGCTCCCCGCCCACCCTCTGCACCAACAGGAACCGCGTGGCCCATCTGCTCGATCCCCTCATTGCCTTCGTCTCAGCGCATGCGGGACTGGCTTATCTCACCCTGTTTCTGGCCGCCCTGCTGGAGGCGATCCCGATCGTGGGCTCGGTGGTTCCAGGCACGACCATCATCCTGGCGCTGAGCGCATTGATTCCGGGCGGCGAGCTGACCCTGCAATGGGTGCTGGCGGCGGCGATCCTGGGCGCGGTGCTGGGGGACGGCGGGGCGTTCTGGGTCGGCCATCGCAGGCAGCGCGAGATCTTGACGAGCTGGCCGTTCTCGAACTATCCGCGCCTGGTGGCGCAGAGCGAGGCCCTGTTCCACCGTTTCGGCACCCTGGCGATCTTCTTCGCCCGCTTTATCGCGCCGATCCGCGCCGTCGTACCGATCACGGCCGGCGCGCTCGACATCCCTCCGCCCCGCTTCTACGCCGTGAACATCCCTGCCATCGTGCTGTGGGCCTGCGCCCATGTCCTGCCCGGAGTGTTCGCCGTGCAGCTGTTGCACCGTTATGGCGGCATTCCGCATCATAGCCATATCGCCAAGTCCACCTGGATCATCGCGACTGTCGCGGGCACGATCGTGGTCTGGCTCGTGCTGTGGCTCGTGCGGAAGCGACGCGAAACTCAGCTGGCGGCCGGCACGGCGGAATAGGCGGACGGCGGTCGCTAGAGCGTCTCCAGGATAGCGCCGCGCCCCGGGATGGGTCCGGTGTAGCGGGCGCGCGGCCGGATCAGGCGGCCGAACTGCAGCTGCTCGCAGGCATGGGCGATCCAGCCGACGCAGCGCGCCATCGCGAACAGCGCCAGCTCGCTTCCCGCGGGCAGCCGCAGGCTGTGAACCAGCACGGCCAGCGCGTAATCGATGTTCACGAATTCACCGGTCGCTTCCGCGATCCGCTCGGGCACCTCGCGGGTGAATTTGCGCGGCGCACCGGCGCGCGTCAGCGCCTCCAGGAGCGAGATGGCGCGAGGGTCGCCGTGCTTGTAAACGCCGTGGCCGAAGCCGGCGAAGCGCTCGCCGAGCGCCACCCGCTCGCGGATCAGCGGCGCGACATCGCGATCGATGAGTGCCTTCACCAGCTGCGACGCCAGGACGCCGGCGCCGCCGTGCTGCGGTCCCTTGAGCGCCGCAAGACCCGCGATGACGGCATCGTAGAGGCTGAGGCCCGTCGACGCCGCACAGCGGACGGTGAAGGTCGAGGCGTTCAGCTCATGATCGGCCAGCAGCACCAGGGTGCGACGGATCAGGTCCGGCGCATGTTCATGTCCGGGCGCCCAGCTCCGCGCGACCTGAACATGGAGCGGATCGGCTGACGCTGGCTGGTTCAACATGGTTGCGACCACAAGCCGAACGATGCGCGCGCCGACCAGCGCCCGACCGTCGGGAGCGCGGTTGAAAGCCGCGGGATCAGCATGTGTCGCCAGCGCCAGTACCGCGATGGCGCGGTCGATCGGCGCCGCGCGCCGCGCAGCATCGGCGATGAAACCCATCTCCTCCGACACGGCCGGAAGGTTGCCTGGCGCAAACGGATCGAGCGCGGTCACGTCCCACAGCAGGGTCGCAGCATGCTCCAGCGTGCCGCGCACGGCCAGGTCGACGCAATTGACGCCGCGATAGATCGGACCGGCTTCGGTGATCGTCGACACGGCGGAATCGAACACGGGGAGGTCCGCATCGAAGCTACGGAAGGCGCGCGGCTCGGGGGCCGGTGCGCGCCTTTCCTTCAGGGCTCGGATGTCCTCGGCGCGATAGCGGTTGCTGCGCGAATTCGGAGACGGCTCGGAGCGGACCAGTCCGCGGCTGACATAGGCGTAGAGGGTGGCCGGCGAGATCGCGAGTTCCGCCGAAGCTTCACGAGCAGATAGGTAAAGGCCGCTGTCTTTTTTCATATTGATCAGCTTAATCAAGATTGATCAAGTTGTCGACTGAGCGGATCTTGTCAGCGTGATCATTCTCGAAGGAGACCCTCGCCATGACCATCCAGCTCGGCAAGACCCCGATCGGCCTCGACGGCATCGCCGCCGCCGAGACCGTGCTCAGCCACGTCGACGGCCAGCAGGGGGAGCTCATCATCGCCGGAGCGCGTGTGGCCGATCTCGCCGCCGCCAGCGGCTTCGAGGGCGTGACCGCCCGGCTATGGAGCGCGGCGACGAAGCGCACCGTCGGCGAGGCCGAGGTCCGCGCCAGCCTTGGCCGTGCCCGCGAGCGTGCCTTTGCCCGGCTGCCCGAGCTGCTCGCCGCGACCTCCGGCCTGTCGATCATCGACGGCTTCCGCGCCGCCGTCGCGGCGCTGCGGTCCGAACCCGGGCTCGACGACGAAGCCACGATCGTCGGCGCCTGCCCGGTGATCGCCGGCGCCCTGGTCCAGCGCGCCCAGGGAACACAGCCGATCGCGCCCGACCCTGACGCCGGTCACGCCGCAGACACGTTGCGGATGGTCCGCGGCGACACGCCCGAGAGCGGCGAGGTGGCGGCGCTGGACACGTATCTCGTCACCGTCAGCGATCACGGCATGAACGCCTCGACCTTCGCCGCGCGCGTCGTCGCCTCGACCCAGGCCGACCTGTTCGCGTCAGTCACCGCCGGCTATTGCGCGCTCACCGGCCCGCTGCATGGCGGCGCGCCGGAGCCGGTGCTGGAAATGCTCAACGCGATCGGCACGCGCGACAACATCAGGCCGTGGGTCGACGCGGCGCTCGGCCGTGGCGAGCGGCTGATGGGGTTCGGGCATCGGATCTATCGCGTGCGCGATCCGCGGGCCGACGTGCTCAAGGGCGCGATCGAGCGGCTGGCGGGCAGCGGGGCTGATCTGCCGTTTGCGAGCGAGGTGGAGGCTTACATTCGCCAAGCGCTGCGGCAGAAGAATCCGGAGCGCGTGCTCGACACCAATGTCGAGTTCTTCACCGCCATCCTGCTCGATGCGCTGAAGATTCCGCGCCAGGCGTTCACGCCGATCTTCGCGGTGGCGCGTGCCGCCGGCTGGACGGCGCATGCCCGCGAGCAACAGCGCACCGGGCGGTTGATCCGGCCGAGCTCGGCCTATATCGGGCCGAAGCCCTGATACCTTCAACGCGACGTGCGGCAGCCTCGCGCGCTGCCGCGCGTCAGCCCTTCACCACCGTCTTCAGGTAGTTGTAGGCCTTGATGATCTCGATCAGGCGATCCTCGGTGGAGCGGTCGCCGCCATTGGCATCGGGATGGTGCTGCTTCACCAGCGCCTTGTACTTGACCTTGACATCCTCGAGCGTCGCGTCGGGACCGAGGCCCATCACCTGCAGCGCCTTGCGCTCGGCGTTGAAGACCTTGCGCGTCTCGGCCTTGGGAGCCGAGCGGGGATCCGGACGCCAACTGCCGCGGCCGTTGATCTCGGCGAATACGCTGAACGGATCGGCGGCATCGCCGAGATCGCCCTCGGCGCTGCCGGTGCCGCGCTTGGCCGACGTGTTGGCACCCATCTTCCAGGTCGGGCGGTGTCCGGTCAGCGCATCCTTCTGGTAGCGCGCGACCGCTTCGGCGTTCATCCCCGAGAAGAAATTGTAGGACTGGTTGTACTCGCGCACGTGATCGAGACAGAAGTGCCAATACTCGCGCGCGTTCTCGCGTCCCTTGGGCGCGCGATGCGAGCCCTTGTTCTTGCAGTCCGGCCACTGACAGGGCTGGGCCTCCTCGCGCACCACCGGCTGCCGCGCAGCCTGCTTCTTGGGCTTGATGCGGATGGAGTCGAAGAATTTGTTTGAATCGATCGGCATGGCGGACTTTGACTACGCAACGCGAAAAGCTTCAAGTCTTGACATTGCGAATACCTCAGGCGGGGACCGCCGATTGACGAAAAATAATTTGATGCGTATTTCCAGAGACCATGCGGACCCGAGATGCTATCATCAAAAAGTTGCGCGAAGCTTTCTCGCCCGAGAGCCTCGATGTTCAAGACGAATCACATCTGCATGAAGGCCATGTGGGCCATCAGCCGAGCGGTGAGACCCATTTCCGCGTGTATATTGTGTCGCAGGCCTTCGCCGGCAAGAGCCGTGTCGATCGCCACCGCCTGATCAACGCCGCATTGGCAGCGGAACTTGCCGGCTCGGTGCACGCGCTCGCGCTGCATGCGAAGGCGCCGGGCGAGGCTTGATCCCCAATTAGAACGCCGTGCCCGCACGGCGCGGCCGCGCCTCCTCGGTTTCGCCGCGCGGCACCGGTACGATGCGCAGCGCGGTGATGCGATTGCGCTCCCGGCGCAGCACGCGAAAGCGGAAGCCGTGGAACGTGAAGCTCTGGCCGCGCTCGGGGATCGAACGCGCCTCGTGAATGACAAGACCGGCAACTGTCGTTGCTTCCTCATCGGGCAGCGTCCAGTCCATCGCGCGATTGAGATCGCGGATCGGCACTGAGCCATCGACGACGACGGACCCGTCCGGCTGCAGGCGCACCCCCGCGACCTGCACATCTTGCTCGTCGGAGATGTCGCCGACGATCTCCTCCAGAATATCCTCCAGCGTGACGATGCCTTCGACCTCGCCATACTCGTCGACCACGAGCGCGAAATGCGTCTTGCGCCGGCGGAACGCCTTCAGCTGTTCCGACACGGAGCGCATCTCCGGTACGAACCACGGCGGGAGCGCCAGTGAAGCAACGTCGATGTGCGACACATCGCCCTCGGCGGCGCGGATCGCACGCAGCAGGTCCTTCGCATGCAGCACGCCGATGATGTTCTCCGGCGTGCCGCGCCACAGCGGGATGCGTGTGTACTCGGTGGCGAGCACCTCGCGCACCAGTTCCTCCTGCGGCAGGTCCGCATTCACCATCACCATTTCGGTGCGGTGGACCATCACGTCGGACACCTGCAATTCGCGCAGATCGAGCAGGCCGCCGAGCATGTCGCGGTCCTGCTTCTCGACCTTGCCTTCATGATGCAACAGATCGACGGCACCGCGCAGGCGTTCGGTCGGCGACAGGATCGGCTGATTGGCCCCGACCTTGAAGCCGATCAGCCGCATCAGCCCGCGCACGATCGCTTCGATCACTGCGAGCACCGGACCGAGCACGAACACGGTCGCGCGCATCGGCCTGGCGACCGCGAGCGAGACGCGATCCGGCGCATTGATCGCGATCGTCTTCGGCAGCACCTCGGCAAAGATCACGACCAGCGCGGTCATCACGCCGGTCGCGTAGAGCACGCCGACCTCACCGAACCAGGCGGTAAAAATACCGGTCGCCAGCGCGGAGGCGCCGATATTGGCGATGTTGTTGCCGAGCAGCAGGGCGCCGATCAGCCGTTCGCGCATGTCGAACAGGCTCGACACCACATCGGCATCGCGATTGCCCTGCTTCGACAGCCGCAGCATCGAGGCGCGGGAGGCACCGGTCAGCGCGGTCTCGCTCAGCGCAAAGAAGGCCGAGGCGGCGAGGAGCAGGATGACGACGGAGAGTGTGAACCAGTCCATGACGCCGATGTCGCTCTGTAGGGAGGCCGCCGATGATCCGTTGGCACTGCTCAATACGGCGTAAAGCCCGGGATCAGCTTCTGCTGCGCAATTTGGCCTGGAGAAAGTCGCGGACGCGCGCCGGATCGACGTCCTTCGCGATGACGGCGCGGCCGATGGCCTCCATCAGGATGAAGGTGAGCTTGCCGCGCTTGACCTTCTTGTCCTGCGCCATCAAGGCCAAAAGCCGATCGGCGTCGCCGATCCCCTCCTGGGCGAAGCCGGCGATGTCCTGCAGATGGGTCGGCAGACCGACCGCGGCAAGGTGACGCTCGATCCTGACGACGTCGTCGGGCGGCAGCATGCCGAGCTCGGCCGAGAACTGCGCCGCCAGCACCATGCCGACCGCAACGCCCTCGCCGTGGAACAGCCGGTCGGAGAAGCCGGTCACGGCCTCCAGCGCATGGCCGAAGGTGTGGCCGAGATTGAGCAGCGCCCGGTCGCCGGTCTCGCGCTCGTCGCGGGCGACGATCGCCGCCTTGGCGCGACAGGAGGTCGCGACCGCGTGCTCACGCGCCCCACCGCCCTTGACGATGTCGGCATGGTTGGCCTCGAGCCAGGCGAAAAAGCTGGCATCGCCGAGCAGGCCGTATTTGGCGACCTCGGCATAGCCGGCGCGGAACTGGCGCGGTGACAGCGTGTCGAGCACGGCGGTGTCGGCGATCACCAGCACCGGCTGGTGGAAGGCGCCGAGCAGGTTCTTGCCCTGGGGCGAATTGATGCCGGTCTTGCCGCCGACGGAGGAATCGACCTGCGCCAGCAGCGAGGTCGGCACCTGCACGAAATCGACGCCGCGGCGCAGGATGGCGGCCGCGAAGCCGGCGAGATCCCCGACCACCCCGCCGCCGAGCGCGATGACGAGATCATTGCGCTCGATCCTGGCAGCGATCAGCGCCTCGCTGACCTTCTCCAGGCCGGCATAGGTCTTGGAGCCCTCGCCCTCATCGACCACGATCGTGGACGCCGGGATGCCCGCCTCCGCCAGGATCGCCTCGGCCGGCTTCAGCCAATGCGCGGCCACGGTACGGTCGGTGACGATGGCGGTGCGCACGCCGGGCCGCAGCGCCGCGATCCGCTGGCCGAGTGAAGCCAGCACGCCGCGGCCGATGACGATGTCATAGGCGCGCTCGCCGAGCGCGACGTCGACGATGATCGGATCGGAATGCTTCAGTGGTGCTGTCATCGGAGCGCGCCCATCGCCTGCGGAGGATCGGGTTGAACTGGATCGGGTTGTGGTCCGGCCGGCCCCGCCTCGGTCTCCGGTGGCGAGAAGAACGCCTGCAGCGCCTCCATGCAGTCCTCGACAACGCGATCATGCGGCACATCGCGCGAGCAGATCGTGAGATCGGCAAGCTGGTAGACCGGCTCGCGCTCGACGAGCAGGCGAGCGACCGTGCCTTCCGGATCGGCGGTCTGCAGCAGCGGCCGGTCGGCCCGCCGCCGAACGCGGCGCATGATCACGTCGGCATCGGCCTTGAGCCACACCGAGACCGCCTTCTCCTGGATGCGCCGCCGCGTCTCCTCGCGCATGAAGGCGCCGCCACCGGTTGCCAGCACGGCCGGACCATTTTCGAGCAGGCGGGCGATCACCCTGGCCTCGCCGTTGCGGAAATAGTCCTCGCCGCGCGACTCGAAGATCTCCGGTATGGTCATGCCGGCCGCGGTCTCGATCTCGGTGTCCGCATCGACGAAGGGCAGCCGCAACCGCGCCGCGAGCCGCCGGCCAACGGTCGACTTGCCGACACCCATCATGCCGACCAGCACGATCAGCCGCTTGCCGAGGCCTGCGAGAATCGCGGCCTCCGGAGCGGCTGGGCTGGGTGCGGGTTGCGTCGTGTCGGTCATCTCCAGGCTTCTAACCCAGCCCCTGCTGCTTTCAAAGGCATCCTGTTCCGTCCCCCCGAGCCAAGGCGAGCTGCCCGGTCTGTCCGACGGGCTTGCAAGGCCGATGCGAACATGTTGGATGAAACCGTTCCCTTTCTGGTGGCCTGCGCGACCGACATGCCCAGCCTGTTCCGCTTCCTGACCGTCATCGCCGTCATCGTCGGCGTGGTCTATGGCGCGATCTACGCGCTGGCGAATTTCGTCAATCCGAAGCCGCGCGAGATAACGGTGACGATCCCGCCCGACAGGTTCCAGAAGAGATGAGCGGCGCCGCTGCGACGAACCGAAAAGCCACAGGGCATTGATTAAGAATTTTGCGGTTGTCTGAGGCGGCCGGGCGCCGCGATATCGGCCAGATTTGCAGTCACCGCTCGCCGTGCCGGCACGAATACCTCGTAGTGATTCGATCGCCTCGGACGCAGCGGATTTCACGACATGAAGGTCAAGGCCTCCGACGCCGGGCTGATGAGCCTGTTCCTCGACATGATGGCCGCCGAGCAGGGCGCCGGTCAGAACACGCTGGACGCCTATCGCCGCGACCTCACCGATCTCTCCGAATTTCTCGGCGGCAAGGCCAACGGCTTCGCCACGGCCGACACCCAGGCATTGCGCGACTATCTCGCCGATCTCGACACCAGGGGTTTCAAATCCTCCAGCGTGGCGCGGCGGCTGTCGGCGATGCGGCACCTGTTTCGCTTCCTGCTGAGCGAGCGCATCCGCAGCGACGATCCCGCTGCCATCCTGTCGGGCCCGAAACGCGGCCGGCCGCTGCCCAAGGTGCTGTCGATCGGCGATGTCGACCGGATGCTGACCCGCGCCAAGGAGCTGAGCGAGGGCGCGGACGCTTCGCCGGCGCAGCGGCTGCGCGCGCTTCGCCTGTATTGCCTGCTCGAGGTGCTCTACGCGACCGGCCTGCGCGTCTCCGAGCTGGTGGCGCTGCCGCGCACCGCGGCGCGCAACGACGCCCGCATGATCGTGGTGCGCGGCAAGGGCAACAAGGAGCGGCTGGTGCCGCTGAACCAGGCCTCGCGCCAGGCGATGGCCGACTATCTCGCCGCCCTGGATGCGCTGAAGCCCGAGAAGAAGGCCAGTGCGACATTCGGCAAATGGCTGTTTCCGTCGTTCGGCGAGAGCGGCCACCTCACCCGCCAGCACTTCGCCCGCGACCTCAAGGAGCTCGCGGTGGCGAGCGGCCTGCCGGCCCGGCTGGTGTCGCCGCACGTGCTGCGCCACGCCTTCGCCAGCCATCTGCTGCACAACGGCGCCGACCTGCGCATCGTCCAGACCCTGCTCGGCCACACCGACATCTCGACCACCCAGATCTACACCCACGTGGTCGAGGAGCGGCTCAAGAGCCTGGTGCGCGACCTGCACCCGCTGGCCGAGACCTGACCTCGCTTCACACCTTCCCGAAACCAAATCCGCCGGCGTGACGCCCGGCCGGCTTGACTTCGCGCCCGTCTGCCCCGAAAGAGCGCCATCCTGCCCGCGATCCCGGCGCGATGCCTGGAGGCTGGGCACCGATCGTACCCTAAGCTCCTGAAGTCCTTCGGCTTCAGGTCCGAAGGCCGAACCGATTTCGTCTCCCAGCGCTCTTCCTTCAGCTCTTCCATGCCGGATCCCATGCGCAGCTACCTCGATTTCGAAAAGCCCGTTGCCGAGCTCGATTCCAAGGTCGATGAACTCCGGGCGATGGCCGCCTCCGGCACCGACATCGGCGAGGAGGTCAGCCGGATCGAGGAGAAGGCCGGCCAGGCGCTGGCCGAGCTCTACGCCAATCTGACGCCCTGGCAGAAGACGATGGTCGCGCGCCACCCGCAGCGGCCGCATTTCACCGATTTCGTCAGCGGGCTGATCACCGAGTTCACGCCGCTCGCAGGCGACCGCAAGTTCGGCGAGGACGCCGCGTTGCTGGGCGGCTTCGGCCGCTTCCGCGGCGAGCCGATCTGCGTGATGGGCCAGGAAAAGGGCGCCACCACCGAATCCCGTCTCAAGCACAATTTCGGCATGGCCCGCCCGGAGGGCTATCGCAAGGCTGTCAGGCTGATGGAGATGGCCGAACGGTTCGGCATCCCGGTGCTGTCGCTGGTCGATTCCGCCGGCGCCTATCCCGGCATCGGCGCCGAGGAGCGCGGCCAGGCCGAGGCCATCGCCCGCTCGACCGACGCCTGCCTGGCGCTCGGCGTGCCGAATGTCGCGATCATCACCGGCGAGGGCATGTCGGGCGGCGCCATCGCGCTGACCACCGCCAACCGGGTGCTGATGCTGGAGCACGCGATCTACAGCGTGATCTCGCCGGAGGCCGCCTCCTCGATCCTCTGGCGCGACGGCACCAAGGCGCAGGAAGCCGCCAACAGCATGAAGATCACCGCCCAGGACATGCTGCGTTTCGGCGTGGTCGACACCATCCTCAAGGAGCCGGTCGGCGGCGCCCACCGCGACCCGGCGGCGATGATCGCCGCCACCGGCGAGGCGATCGCCCAGGCGCTCGACGAGCTGAAGGGGCTCGACGCCGACGCCATCCGCAAACAGCGCCGGCAGAAGTTCATCGAGATCGGCCGCAAGCTCGGCTGACCGGGCCGGAGCCGAGCTCCCGGCGCTCGCGGTTTTGTGAGTCTTTCCAGCCGTTTGGCCGCATTTCGGCCCCGCCGGCGGGGTCTGCTGTTTAGGAGTTGTTGACCAAAGCGGCCGGGGCCTTTCGGCATCGCCGGAGCGCGGGTTGCGAGGCTTGGGGTCAAAGGCTACAATTTTAATCAATGGTTTGACGGCATGACACAGGGTCGACCCGTGATTTATCCAGCTTTCGGGCCGATCGCGTGAGATGAGACTGGGGTGTTGCGGCATGCCGGGTTTGCGGGGAGCTTTGCTTTGATCAACCGCGCTTTCGTCCGGGTTCTGATGACCTCGGCGGTGTTGGCCGCCGGCGCGCTGCTGACGGGTTGCAACAGCGATCAGGTCGCGCTCGCCACCAACGCCAAGGCCAACCAGCCGGTGCCGCCGAAGCTCGTCGCGACGATGGGCGAGAAGGACATGGATCTGCAGTCGCCGATCCTGGTCCGCGTGTTCAAGCAGGAAGCCGAGCTCGAGGTCTGGAAGCAGGACCGCTCGGGCAAGTTCGCGCTGCTCAAGACCTATCCGATCTGCCGCTGGTCCGGCGATCTCGGACCGAAGGTGCGCGAGGGCGACCGCCAGGCGCCGGAGGGCTTCTACTCGATCAATCCGAGCCAGATGAACCCGCAATCGGCCTACTATCTGTCCTTCAACACCGGCTATCCGAACGCGTTCGACAAGGCGCTCGGCCGCACCGGCTCGCAGCTGATGGTGCATGGCGACTGCTCCTCGCGCGGCTGCTTCGCGATGACCGACGAGCAGATCGCCGAGATCTATGCGCTCGGGCGCGAGTCCTTCTTCGGCGGCCAGCGCGCCTTCCAGTTCCAGGCCTATCCGTTCCGGATGACGCCGGTGAACATGGCCAGGCACCGCAACAATCCGAACATGCCGTTCTGGCGCATGATCAAGGAAGGCTACGACCATTTCGAAGTCACCCGGCAGGAGCCGAAGGTCGACTTCTGCGAGAAGAAGTACGTCTTCGACGCCCAGAAGCCGCCGGGCGCGACGCACGATCCGGTGTTCGACGCCTCCGCCAAGTGCCCGGCCTACGTCGTGCCCGACGAGATCACCGCCGCCGTGCGCGACAAGCAGCAGGCGGACGAGGCGGAATATGCCAAGCTCGTCTCCAAGGGCACGCCGGTCGCCAAGCTCAACACCGGCATCGATGGCGGCATGAACCCCATCTTCGCCAGCCGCGTGCCGGGCGCCTCCACCGGCCTGTCCGACGCCGGCGAAGCGCCGGGCCTGTCGCTCGCCAATTTCACGCCGGCGCCAGGCACGATCCCCGGTCATGTCAACCCGCCCCGCGCGCCCGGCGCCGACGAGGTCGCCGCGATGCCGGCCAGTGCGGCTCCGGCTCCCGCAGCGGCGCCCTCCACCCGGGTGGCGGCCGTCAGTGCGCCGGAGAAGCCGAGCTTCATGTCGAGCCTCGCCCGCAAGGTCGGGATCGGCGGCAATGCCGCGGCCGACACCAAGGCTGCGACCGCGAAGCCCGAGAGCAAGACCGCGGACGCCAGGCCCTCGGAGATCAAGCCCGCCGAGATCAAGCCTGCGCCCAAGCCGGTCGCGGCGAAGCCCGCCGAGACCCGGCAGGCCGCCGCGCGGCCGCCGTTCAAGCCCGCCGCCGGCGACGCGCCCGCCACCACGGCCTCGGCCCCCGCGCAGACCCAGACCGCGCTGGTCTCCGGCGCCGTACCAGTGCTGCAGTCGAACTCGTTCGACAGCCGGTTCGCAGGATTCAAATAGTAAGCCGTCCATCGAGCGCCGCTTTTTTTGGCGAGATACCGAGGGCCGCCGGACGCTAGCCGCGCGCTCGGGTGCCACCCTCCCCTGGAGGGGGAGGGTCGATCGCACGCGAAGCGGGCGAGCGGGGTGGGATGATCTCTCCACGCATGCTTTTGCGCGCGGAGACATCACCCCACCCCGCCTCACGTTTCGCTTCGCTCCTCGTGAGGCGACCCTCCCCCTCCAGGGGAGGGTGAGCATCGCGTTTGTGGTGCCGTCGTGGTCAGCAATCTCAAACTGCATTTGGGGACGCGCGTCATTGTCCTCGCGACGCTCTTGGCGTCCGAGTGATGCATCGATCTCACCCTCTTCCGAAGCGAGGGTGCAGGGAAGGCCGGACCTCGACTGAGGCCCGTGGCCCGCCTGCGAAAAAAATGCAGGCGGCAGGTACCACAGGTCCAGCCGGACGACCCGGCCCTCCCTGCGCGATAGTTTTAACGGCTGCTTCGCGATCTCCCTGGGGACCGGGCTGTGTTGCCCCCATCACCGGCGAGATGCGCGGGGCATCAACAGCCGGCTTGACCTCAGCATCGGGAGGTCAGGACCACGCGACTTGACCGTGCGAGCCGATGTTGTTCGTCCGCGCGAATGATCACGCTGCAAACCGGCCCGCCCATCACATCCCGCACTCCACGCTTCGTGACGACCGCGCAGCGCCCCTCGTCGATGAGGCGGGACGGACGGAACAAATCACGAAATTCCGAAATTGAGAAGCGGCATATTTTTACTGATGGGACTGGACAGCCCAAATCAGCTTGAATGCGCGGGCAAATTCAGTCTTTCCGCGCAGCGCGTTTCTCATCGTTGGGAGGCATGGACCCGCCCGCCGCACGCGGGATGCAGAACCGAATCGCCCGACGGGCAGAGGCGCCAGCGTCGGCGCCCAAGCCTTCATGGCCGGGCCGGCCGGTTGACGGCTGGAATATCATGTCATATTAAAAGTTACATGAGACCCAACAGCCAGTTGTCCGGCATCCTGCACGTCCTGCTCCACATGGCGGAGCACGACGGTCCGGTCACGTCCGAGGCCCTCGCAGCGATGATGCAGACCAATCCGGTCGTGATCCGCAGAATCATGGCGGGCCTCCGGGACAGCGGCTATGTGCGCTCCGAGAAAGGCCATGGCGGCGGCTGGACGCTCGCCTGCGATCTGGCGACCGTCACCCTGCGCGACGTCTACGATTCACTCGGGCGTCCATCGCTGTTCGCCATCGGCCATCGGAGCGAGACTCCCGACTGCCTCGTCGAGCAGGCGGTCAATGCGGCGCTCGACACCTCCATCCGGGCCGCCGAGACCTTGCTGCTGTCCCGTCTCGGCGCCATCACGCTGGCGGCGCTGAGCGCTGATTTCCACGACCGCCTCGAACGACGCAAGCGACCTCGCAAAGGAGACATTTGTCATGCCGGCTGACATTGCCGACGGCGCTCAGCAGTTCATCCGCGCGTTTTCCGATCCCGAATTCGTCGCGCGCTACACGGATGGTCCACGTCGCTTCGTGCCCGGTCTCGACGGGCTGCACCGGATGACGGCGGTCCTGCTGGCCGAGCGGGCGCCCGAACATGCGAGGGTGCTCGTGCTGGGCGCGGGCGGCGGGCTCGAGCTCAACGCGTTGGCGGAAGCGCAACCATCGTGGACCTTCGTCGGCGTCGATCCGGCGCCGCAGATGCTGCGACTCGCCGAACGCACGCTCGGCGCGCGGACGAGCCGGGTCGAACTGATCGAGGGCACCATCGACGATGCGCCGGCCGGCCCGTTTGACGCGGCGACATGCCTGCTGACGCTGCATTTTCTGGCAGCATCGGAACGGTTGCGGACAGTCCGCGCCGTGCACGACCGGCTCCACCCTGGAGCGCCTTTCGTGGTGGCCCATAGCTGCCTGCCCAACGAGCCAGTCGAGAGGTCGCTGTGGCTGGATCGGTATGCGGCCTATGCCGTTGCGTCCGGCACAGACCCCGAGCAGGCCAGGACGATGCGCGCGACCGTCGATGCCAGCGTCAACATGCTGAGCCCAGGGGAGGATGAAGCCATCCTGCGTGACGGCGGCTTTCGCGATGCCCGTCCATTCTTCACAGCGCTGACCTGGCATGGCTGGATCGGCCACGCCTGAACCGCCGCCGAGCATCACACCGATGCCCCCTGAACGAACGCGATCAGGGCCTGCTAATTAGTTGCCCGGCCTGCGCCGGCATCCACGCATGTCCCTTCCCGCGGCCCCCGAAGAGGTGGATGACGCGGCTTGCGGACAGGCTTCGCGCCGGAGCCGTGCCACGTCTCAGCCTGCGTGATGTCGCGCACGGAGCGCCGGGACGCGATCTGCGACAAACGGCGCGTCACCCGAGGCGAGGTGACGCAACCGAGAGGAGCAGGTCATGAGCTTTTGGGATGATATCGGAGATGCCGTCAGTTCCGCCGTGGACGACGTGAAGGACGTCGCGAAGGATGTGGCGGGTGCGGTCGGCGGTGCGGCGGGCGCCGTGGTCGATACGGTCGAGCACGTCGCCGGCGATGCGGCCCATGCCATGGGCAGCGTGGTGCATGGCATCGGCGCGCTCGGCGGCGAGGCCATCCATACCGTGGGCGGCGTGCTCGGCGCGATCGGGCACGGTGCCGAGGCGATCGGCGGCGGCCTGCTTCACACCGTAGGCGACGTCGCGTCGACCGTGGTCCATGTCGGCGGCGACGTCCTCCATACCGGGATCAACGTCGCCGGCGACGTGGCGTCCGGGGTCGGCCACCTGGTGCATGGCGACATCGACGGCGTCATCAACGACGTCAAGCATATCGGCGGCGACATCGTCGACGGCGGGCTCAAGGTCGGTGGCGACGTGGCGCATGGCGCCCTCGACGTCGCCGGCGACCTCGCACACACCGCGGTCGGCCTCGGCGAGGCCGGGCTGGAGGCCGCCGGCGCAGTCGGCCACGGCGCGCTCGGCATGGCCGGCACCATCGTCGGAACGGCCGGCGAGGTCGGCATGGACGCGCTCGACGCTGCAGGCGCCGTGGTGAAGGGCGGCTTCGACGCCGGCGTAGCGGTGGCCGACGGCGCCATCGGCGTGGTCACCGACACGGCGTCGGCCGCGGGCCACCTGATCGGCGGACCGATCGGCGAGGCGATCTCCGGCATCGCCCACGGCGCCGATGCGGTCGGCACCGGCATCGTCGATGGCGTCGGCCATTTCGTCGGCGAGGGTCTCAACGGGCTGGCACAGACCGCCGGCGAGTTGAGCCACTCTCTGGGGCAGCAGCTCGACGCGATCGGCCACGACCTGGGCTCGCTGGTCAACGACCTCAGCCATGGCGATCTCGGCGCGGCGATCGGCGACGTCTTCAAGCTGGCCCAGGACGGCCTGCGCAGCGACGGCAGCATCCAGATCGCTCATGCGGGACAGGACGGCGGCAGCCATGGCGGGTTCTGGGACTCGATCGCGCAGGCGATCCATCAGTCCGCCGACAACGTCCAGGGCGGTCAGGGCCCCGGCTTCCCCGGCCCGTTGCACGGCGAGGGCTCGTCGCACAACCCGATCATCGTCGACAATTTCGGCGACCATGGCCATGCGGGCAACACCGGCATCGCACCGCCGAATTTCGACCACGCGCCGGTGGCCGTGCACGACGCGCCGCACGCCGACTACAGCCACATCGTCCAGATGGACGACGCGCATCACTTCGCGATGCATGGCTGAGGCAACGCCGCTCGGCCGGCAGGCATCCCGCCGTGATCGTCACGGCGGGATGTCGCGTCAGGATCGATCGGCGTCGTGCTGGACGATGGCCGGCGGTGCACCGGTGGCCTGCGCGCGATCGCGCGGCAGGGGATCGTTCATCGCCGAGAGCGCGCATAGCGCCAGCGAGCCCCAGACGGCGGCGCTGAAATACAGCGACATCCAGGCGATCTCTTCCTTCCAGTGCTCGAACTCGTGGGTGACGGTCCAACGCGTGGCGGAGTCGCGCAGACCGGCGAGCGGATGCAGGAGTGGCGTGCCGGCGGCGCGCTCGATGCGCCAGCGCTTCACATACATCGGGACGTCGATCACGACCAGGAAGGCGAGATAGCAGGCGATGCCGACGAGGCCCGCGATCAGAAGGCCGCGCACCAGGCCGTCGAACTCCGGCAGCAGCCGGCCGAGGCCGATGCCGACGAACAGGAAGGCCACCGCCCACAGCGAGTTCTCGATCGCGTTGTAGAGGAAATTCCGGGTGACGACGGCGTACCAGGAACAGATCTCCGCGACGACGATCAGCGGCACGATGATGCGGGCCATGTTAACCGCGGTCTCGGCATCGGCGATCGCGCCGAGCTGCGCGAGGATGATGGCCCACTGCGCCGCGAAGGCGATCTCGGCGATGGTCGCGACGGTGCGGCCGATGAACACGCTCGACAGCCAGCTGTCGACCAGGCAGATGCGCTGCACGTCGGCGCGCGGCAGCACCGAGCGGAAGGCGCAGCCGAACACATAGGCCGCCGACAGCGCCAGCATCGAACTGGTCTGGGACGCCTGACCCGACGAACTGCTGCCGCCGTTGAGCTGCCGGTACAGGATGAACCAGAACACGATGTTGGCGAGGCTGACGAGCGTCAGCATCGCCCACCACAGGGCGACCGGGTTCGACAGGGCTCGCGACTGCGCACGCATCCGGGCACTCCAAATTTCATGTGAACGACATCGGATCGTATTAATTCCGTCATGCAGCGGCAACCCATTCCGGCCACGGAGGATCGCAAAAGGCCGTGTGCCGGCGAGCCCTGCGGCCTGCACTGGGAGTTTCGTCACGATGTCCCGAGTTCCCTGCGGCGGGGCGGCCCTTGCGCCTCGATGGTCGGATTCCAAACCTCTTGGATGGATCGGCGCGGGCGGAGGTGCTGCCCGCGTTGACGCTTCGCTAACCGCGAATCGCGCGTGCCAAAACCGGTCCCGCCGCGGACCGTAGCTCGGCTGAGCGAGGGTACATTGCCGATGTTGACGATCCTGTCCTGCCTGCCCGCCGATCATGATCTGCGCTACGTCGCCGCCGCACTGCTCGTCTGCGTGCTCGGCTCGATTCTGTCCATGCGGCTGCTCGCGCGGGTCCGTCGCAACGCCGGCCTCCGCCGCTTCCATCTGCTGTTTCTGGCCGGACTCGTGGCCGGTGGCACGGTCTGGACCACGCACTTCGCCGCGGTCCTCGGCTACGACACGCCAGGATACCGCTCGTTCGAGCCGGCGATGACCTTCGCCTCGCTCGGACTGGCGGTCGCCTTTGCGTGGCTCGGCTTCTTCATCACGACACGCACCCAGCGCGGCCCGCTGATCGAGGCCGGCGGCGCGGTGTTCGGCTTCGGCATCGCCGCCATGCATTACAGCGGCATGAGCGCGCTCAAGCTCGACGGCGTGCTGACCTGGAACGTGCCGATGGTGTGGCTCTCGATCGCGCTTGCAACGGTGTTCGGTGCCGTCGCGGCGAACCGCATCGCGCGTCCCGTCACGCGCTTCTGCAAATATGGCAGCTCGCTCGCGATGGTGCTTGCGATCCTGAGCCTGCACTTCACCGGCAT
Organism: Bradyrhizobium sp. SZCCHNRI1029; assembly: GCF_032487555.1. Lineage (NCBI taxonomy): Bacteria > Pseudomonadati > Pseudomonadota > Alphaproteobacteria > Hyphomicrobiales > Nitrobacteraceae > Bradyrhizobium > Bradyrhizobium sp. SZCCHNRI1029. Next base: position 326,278 of record NZ_JAUEUK010000005.1, on the reverse strand, counting down.
GCTCGCGTTGACCCTGGCACCCATGGCGGCCAGCAGCGCGCCGGTGCAGTCGCTGTCGGACAGCCTGATGCTGGTCACGGTCGTCACCGGCATCGGCCTGATCATGGCGATGGCCGCCTCGGCCTACATGATCGACATGCAGGCGACGCAGGAAGCGGTCGAAGGCTATCGGCAATTGGCGCTGCAGGACCCGCTGACCGGCCTGCCGAACCGCAGCGGCCTCGGCCAGCGGCTCGCGCCGCTGCTGACCGAGGGCGACGAGACCGCGCATCTGGCGGTGCTCGCGATCGACCTCGATCGCTTCAAGGACGTCAACGACGCGCACGGCCATGCCGCGGGCGATGCGGTGCTGACGGTGATCGCACAGCGTATTGCATCGACGCTGCAGCCCGGCGAGTTCCTGGCGCGAATCGGCGGCGACGAGTTCGTCGCCGTCAAGAGCGAGATCTTCGCGCGCACCGAGGCGGCGAAGTTCGCCGAGCGGATGCGCGCGCTGGTGCTGGCGCCCGTCGAGTGGGAGGAGCGCAGCCTCTCGGTCGGCTGCAGTATCGGCATCGCGCTGCATCCCGACCACGGCCTGACCTCGGACGAGCTTCTCACCCGCGCCGATCTCGCGATGTACCGCGCCAAGAGTCTCGGCCAGGGCAAGATCTGCACCTATGAGCCGTCGATGGACGAGGCCAGCCGGCGCCGCGCCGAGCTCGCGATCGACCTCAAGCGCGCGCTGCTGCGCAACGAGTTCGAGCTGCACTACCAGGTGCAGAACGACACGCAGAGCGGCGGCATCGTCGGCTTCGAGGCGCTGCTGCGGTGGAACCATCCGGTGAAGGGCCGCGTGCCGCCGAACGATTTCATTCCGATGGCCGAACAAACGGGGCTGATCGTCGACATCGGCGACTGGGTGCTGCGCACCGCCTGCGCCACCGCCGCGACCTGGAGCCAGCCGTTCAAGGTCGCCGTCAACGTCGCGCCGATGCAGCTCAACCACGACCTGCCGAAGCGTGTCGCCGAGGTGCTGCGCGAGACTGGATTGGCGCCGGAGCGGCTGGAGATCGAGCTGACCGAGACCGGTATCATCGCCGACCGCCAGCACGCGCTGCAGGTGATGCAGGCCTTGAAGGCGATCGGCGTCACCGTGGCGATGGACGATTTCGGCACCGGCTATTCGTCGCTGTCGACCCTGCAGGTGTTTCCGTTCGACAAGATCAAGGTCGACAAGAGCTTCATCCAGTCGGTCGAGACCAGCGTGCACGCCGCGGCCATCGTCAAGGCGACCCTGCTGCTCGGGCGCAGCCTCAACATTCCCGTGCTCGCCGAAGGCGTCGAGACCGAACAGCATCTCGCCTTCCTGCGCGAGGAAGGCTGCAGCAGCGTACAGGGCTTCCTGTTCGGCAAGCCGATGCCGCAGGAGGCGATCAGCCGGATGATTCGTGAGGTCGGAGGTACGCCGGCGGCTGCCGTCGACGTACAGGCCAAGAAGGCTGCGGCCGCGTGAGGGCAGATCTTGTCATCGTGATTGCCTTGCGGCTGAACTGAACAGGCGGCCGCGAATGTGATGGCTCACCCTCCCCTGGAGGGGGAGGGTGACCGCGGCACGCAGCCCGCCGAGCTCGGCGCAGCGTTACTCAGAACGTGCGGATGATCTTGAAGTCCAGCCCGTCGGCCGCGGCGAGATGCATCGCCATGTCGGCGCGGCCCTGCCGGATCGTCACCTCGCCGCGCGCGCCGGAATAGACGATGTTGCGGCCGGCGGCAGCGAGCGGTCGCAGGGACAGCGAGCCGGCGCGCTCGGCCGCCGCCTTGAGAAAGCGCAGGCCCTCGTAGTTCGACTGGCCGACCGATCCGACCGGCGGCGCATCGGCGCCGAACATCGCGGTGTAGCGGCTCATGAACGCGTCATTGGCCTTGGAGCCGATGCAACAGAAATAGCCGGAGGCCGAATACAGGTTCTCGGTGTTGTCGGCGCCGATGCCGAGCAGCACCGTTTCGTCCACCGCGCCGGCGAGACGCAGCGTGGTCGCGGCGAGGCCCGACTCGCCGAAGGCGCGATTGAAGGTAATGCTGTCGGTGCCGATCAGCGAGATCAGCACGACGTCGGGCCTGGCGGCGCGGATCCGCGCCAGATGCGCCTCGTGATCATCCTCGCCCACCGGCACGAACTCCTCGCCGACCACCTGGCCGCCGGCCTCGGTGATGAAGGTCTTGGTCTGGAGGTGCGACTGCCACGGCCAGACATAGTCGCTGCCGATCAGATACCAGCGCCGGGCGCGCTTGTTCTCCGCCAGCCAGTGGATGGCGGGGCGCGTCTGGCTGTGCGGCGTCTCGCCGATCGCCATCACGCCGGGCGTGCGCTCGCCGCCTTCATAGACCGGCGTATACACATAGGGGATGCGTCCGCGGGTGAGGCAGCGCAGCGCCAGCCTCACCGCGCTGATATGCGAGCCCATGACCACGTCGATGTCGTCGAATTCGAGCGCGTCCCTGGCGCGCTCGGCCACCTCGTCCGCCGGCCCGCCGGAATCGTAGAACGACAACTCGATCTCGCGCCCGAGAATGCCACCGTGGCGGTTGATGTCGGACACCGCGAGCAGCGCGCTGTTGGTCGCGGCCGGCCCCCAGATGCCGGGTGACCCGGAGAAGGTGAGGAAGTTGCCGATGCGCAGCCTGTTGTGGGAGCCGCGCCGCTGGATACGGTCAGGATCGAAGGGGGCGAGTGCAGGAAGGCCGGCCCGCCGGGGCGGGCTCCTGAACAGCAGGGATGGCGGCAGACGGAGACGCCCGGCCGTGACAGATCCTGTCGAGAGCACACCCACTCCTTGGCCGCAACCGTGCCTGGCCCATTGTGGGCCGGCGGTCATACGCCGTCAAAATCAGCACGAGTTCGGCAAATATCCTATTCGAAAATGTTGAATGTTCAAGAATTAGGATGCATATAGATCGGGCAGCTACTGCCGGACATTCATTCAAGTCGGGACCGCAAGCGAAGTTCACCGTGGCCAAACCGCCCCATCCCAACAGCCCCCTCACCGAACATCTCGCCTACCTGCTCGCGCAGGCCAACCGGGAGATCAACCGGCAGCTGGAGTCGCGCCTGAGCACCGAGGGCGTGCCCGTCGAGCAGTGGCGCATCCTCAAGGTGCTCTCCGACGGCGAGGGGCACTCGATGGGCGATCTCGCCGACGCGGTCCTGCTGAACCACCCGACCCTGACCAAGATGATCGACCGCATGGTCTCCGACTCGCTGGTCTACCGCCGCCAGGACGCCCACGACCGGCGCAAGGTGCTGATGTTCATCAGCGATCATGGCAAGGCGCTATGCAAGCGGCTGAACTCGCTGGCCGCCAGCCAGGAGGCGCACATCCTGGAGAACTACGGCGACAAGGCCACCGGCGAGCTGAAGCGGCTCTTGGAAAATCTGATCGACGCGGCGAGCTGAGGCACGCTGCGCGGCCGACATCAGGGCTAAGCTCTATCCTCCCGTCATTGCGAGCGCAGTGTTCAGCCCGGGGACATAGCTGACACCTGTTCGGGGACATAGTTGACAGTTTTGGGGTCGCGCAGATCAATCGCTGCGATCTGATGTGCGGCAAAGAAAATTCCGAACTTTCCGTCGGCACTGAGTGGCCGGATAGCCAGCCGCTCACCTCGGAAGGCTTGCGGGACTTTCCAGAGCCGCCCCTCGAAACTGACGTAGGCCTTCGTGCTCGACACGGAACGGATGCTCTCACCCTCGTCGTATTCGACGATCGGAAGCCGGTCGGGCATCGCACATTGGCTCGGTTGATAGCGGCTTGCCGGCACGTCGAAGTTCAAGGCCTCATGCGGCCGGTCGAGATTGTAGACGGAGCGCCATCCGTCGAGTGCCCGCTGGACATCGGGAAGATCACGGTAGCGCCTGAAGGCAAACACCTCGGCCTTCAGACTACGGTGGAAGCGTTCGTTCTTGCCGCGGCTCTGAGGATGGTAGGGCCGGCTGTGGATCGTTCGAACGCCGAGCTTCAGAAGCCAGACCGTCAACGCGGTCCAGGGGTCTTCGAGGGTAAATCCCCAGGGGCCACCATTGTCGACGAACATCGCATCCGGCAGTCCATAACGGCGGAACGTCGTCTCCAAATGTCCTTTGACCGTAGAGCCGCGCTCGTTGTCACAAGCCGCCAGGCACAACGAGAAGCGGGAGTGATCGTCCAACGCTGTCAGCGGATGACAGGACACACCGTTCTCCAGCGCACTGTGCCCCTTGAAGTCCATCTGCCACAGCTGATTGGGCGCATCCTTCTCGAACCGCGTGTAGGGCTGTCCGGGCGCGCCTGCAGGCTCGACCACTCGATCGTAGCGGCGCAGGATGGTGTGCACGGTGGATATCGCCGGGACAGCTTGACCATCACGCTCAAGACACCGTGCGAGCTTGCGCGCGCCCCAGGCCGGGTGAGCATCGCGCAATGCGACAATCTGCTGCTCGGTCGCAGCCGCGGTGCGCTCCGGACTTCGATGAGGCCGCCGCGACCGATCCGCCAGCGCCGTGTCCCCAGCGTCATGCCGCTGGATCCATTTGTAGCCCGTCTGAGGGCTGATGCCGAACCGCCGACACAGCTCCCGCCGGTTCGCCCCTTCCTGCTTGGCAAGCATCACAAACTCTCGTCGCTGGTCCATGACAGACACCTCTCGCCACGGCATCGCTCGCCCCTCTGCTTGACGAATCGAGCCGATTTTGAAGTGTCAACCATCTCCCCGAACACCCGTCAGCTATGTCCCCGGGCTGAACATCAGCGAAGCAATCCAGAGTCTTGGGCGGGACTCTGGATTGCTTCGCTGCGCTCGCAATGACGCGGAAATCGGAGCGGTCTTCGCGTCGCATCAAGACGACTTGACCACGCCTCGTCTCCTCGCCTGCGGCAAATCGGGCGGTCCGCCCGGCAACGCCGGGATAGACGCAAGACGAATCCTCCCTCATCCTGTCCTGTGACGATCGCGACGAACGGGCCGCATAGAGCCCGCGCGCGGTCGCCGGCCGCAATCGACCGGACGAGGACACGACACAGGGAGGACAGGCCATGGGCATTCACCTGCTCGATCGCGCCATCGGCAGCGATTATCCGACATTCGCAAGCACCGCTGACATCCGCGCCTTCGAGCAGACGCCGTATGGCGAACGGATCGCCGCGCAGAGCACCTATGAGGCGTTGAAGTGCGGCGCCTCGGTCAACCCGGATGCGCCGGCGATCCAGTTTCTGACCAACGCCGATCCGGCCGACACGCCGGTCGTGATCTCCCATCGCGACTTCATCGCCCGGGTGACGCAGGCGGCGAACATGTTTCATGCGCTCGGCGTCGGCCCCGACGACGTCGTCAGCTTCATGCTGCCTTTGGTGCCCGACGCCTTCGTCACGCTGTTCGGCGCCGAGGCCGCCGGCATCGCCAACCCGGTCAATCCGCTGCTCGAGCCGCACCAGATCGCCGAGATTCTCGATGCCGCCAGGACCAAGGTGCTGGTGGCGCTCGGCCCCCTGCCCGGCACCGACATCTGGCAGAAGGTCGAGAAGGTGCGCGGCGGCCTCAAGCACCTCAAGGCGATCGTGCAGGTGCATGGCGGCGGCGGGGACCCCGCCAACGGCATTCACGCGTTCAATGACCTGATCGGAGCGCAGCCGAGCGACCATCTCGTCAGCGGCCGGCAGATCAAGGCCAGCGACACCGCCGCCTATTTCCACACCGGCGGCACGACCGGCACGCCGAAGCTGGTGCGCCACAGCCATGGCAACCAAGTCTATCAGGCCTGGGGGATCAACCTGGTCCTGAAGGCCAAGCCCGGCGGCACCTTGCTGTTCGGCATGCCGCTATTCCATGTCGGGGGATCGCTGACCCAGGCGCTGCAGACGCTCTCCGCCGGCGGCAGCCTCGTCGTGCTGTCGGGCGCCGGCTGGCGCAATCCGAATGCGGTGCGCAACATCTGGGGCCTGGTCGAGCGCTTCAAGCCGGAGACGCTGTCGAGCGTGCCGACGGTGCTGGCGGCGACGCTCGCGGTGCCGCAAGGCGCCGCCGACATCTCCAGTCTGCGCTATGCCGCGGGCGGCGGCTCGGCGATTCCGGTCGCCGTGGGGCAGGCGATCATGGACAAGCTCAAGCTGCCGGTGATCGAGGTCTACGGCATGACCGAGACCGCGAGCGTGCACACCATGGCCTATCCGGACCAGCCGATCCGGCTCGGCTCGGTCGGCCTGCCGCTGCCTTACGCGAAGGTGCGGATCGTCAAGCTCGATGCCGACGGGCGCTATGAGCGCGACTGCGCAACGGATGAGATCGGCGTCGTCATCATGGCCGGGCCCGGCGTGTTCTCCGGCTATCTCGACGACGCCCACAACAAGGGCGCCTTCGTCCAGGGCCATTGGGTCAATTCCGGCGATCTCGGCCGGCTCGATGCCGACGGCTTCCTGTGGATCACTGGCCGCGCCAAGGACCTCGTGATCCGCGGCGGCCACAACATCGATCCGGCGCCGATCGAGGAGATCCTGTTCCAGCATCCGGCCGTGGGCTTCGCCGCGGTGGTCGGTCAGCCCGACGCCTATGCGGGCGAGCTGCCGATCGGCTATGTGCAGCTCAAGCCCGGCGCGAGCGTGCAACCGGGCGAGCTGGAGGACTGGGTGCGCGCCCGCACTCCGGAGCGCGCCGCGGTGCCGGTGCAGATCATCCCGATCGATCCGATGCCGGTGACCGGCGTCGGCAAGGTGTTCAAGCCGCAACTGCGCTGGGACGCCGCGACGCGGGTGTTCGCCAAGGTGTTGTCGCAACTGACCGACCGCGGCATCGATTGCAGCGTCAAGGTCGGACCGCACGGCAGCCACGGCAGCATCGCGACGGTGACCTTGCGCAACGTGCCGGCGGAGACCCGCGAGGCGGTCGAGAACGAGGTGCACACATTGCTGGCGCCGTTCGTGATCCGGCACGAGGTGGTGATGGAGTGAGCCGCGATTCCGGGTGAGACAGCCGTCTCGGCATTTGATCGGGACGGTGGTGCTCTGGCACGATGCTGACGCGTTTCGTCACGTTTGCCAGGCCGGGACGGATGAACCCAACCGACATCACCATCGCGATCGAAGATGCCAGACAGGCTGATGTGGCCGACCTCATCGCGGAGGCCAATGCCTTTCTGCGGACGCTATACCCTGCTGAAAGCAATCATCCCGTCGATGCCCACGCGCTTTCGGTGCCCGGGGCCGCATTTTTTGCCGCCCGTCGTGACGGGACGCTGCTCGGATCGATCGCCCTTCGGCTCATTGGTCCAGGACACGCCGAGATCAAGCGATTGTTCGTCCGCGAAACCGCCCGCGGCTGTGGGCTCGGACGCAGGCTCCTCATGACGTTGGAAGACGAGGCCCAAGGTCGCGGGCTTGGCCGCGTGAGCCTCGAAGTGGGCATCAGACAGCCGCAGGCGATCCAGCTCTATCGCAGCTCCGGCTATCAGGATTGCGGGCCGTTCGGGATCTACCGACTCGATCCGCTCAGCCTGTTCATGACCAAACGGCTGGTGGCTTGACCAGGCTGGCTCGAACGGTGCTTGGGTGTCCGGATGCATCGAACGTGCAGTCAGGGGGAGTGACGACAGGTCGGACAACAAAGTATCCCCGCGCGGCGGCGCCTCACCCCGGCCTCCTCCCTCGTCAGAACGAGGAGAGGGAGCCGACTGTCTATGCCGCGACTCATCGCCTATGATCCTGTCAGGAGCCACGGATTCCGACGCGTGAGAGCTCTCGGCTCCGCTAGTCCGGATGCGCCCTTGGCTTCGTCGATTGCAGCCGCAGCTCACCCGTTGGATTTGCCACCCCCTTGTCGGCAGCAACCCTGCGCAACAGATCCGGCCGATCGGAAATGATGCCATCGACGCCGGTGTCGATCAGTCGCGCCATGTCCTCCGGCTTGTTCACGGTCCAGACCACGACCTGCAGCCCGAGCGCATGCGCTTCGGCGACCAACCCCGGCGTGATGTCGGCGAAATAGGGTAACCACACCTTGCCGCCGGCCGCTTTGATCGTGCGCGGCAGCGAGCCGCCGTGATCGGCAGGATTGAAGCCGGCGGTCCAGCGGGTGGCCTCGGTCAACGACACCGTCGGCGCCTTGCCCCGCTGCAGTGACAAATAGACGGTTGGAATCCGAGGTGCGCGTTGCTGTACCAACTGCAGGGTGCGCCAGTCGAACGACTGGATCATGACGCGATCCGCGAACTGCTCCGCATCGATCAGGCCGAGCAGCAGGCTGACGAACCGCTCGGGGACCGGCGCCTCGTTGGGAAACGCTGGATCGAGCTTGGTCTCGATGTTGAGACGCACATGGTCGTCTCCCGAGCGCCTGACGAGATCGAACACCTGCTTCAGGGTCGGAATGCGCGGCGGCATGTCGCCCGCGAGCGGCTGCTGCTCCGGAAACTGCCTGGCATAGTCGCTGCCGGGGCGAATCCGGCCGACATCGTAGGACTGCACCTCGGCCAGCGGCAGGTCGATCAGCAGCGGTCCGGGCGGCGCGACGTAGTTGCCGGAAGCGTCGCGGGCGAGATCGGGATTGAGCCGCCGCTCGTGCGAGACGACCAGCACGCCGTCGGCCGTGGCGCCGACATCGAGCTCCAGCGTATCGACGCCCAACGCGAGCGCTGCGGCGAAGGCCTGCAGCGTGTTCTCCGGATGCAGTGCCCGCCCGCCGCGATGAGCCTCGACGTCGAAGGCGGTCGCGGGACTCGCCAGGCCGGCCAGCAACAGGGCCGCACAGAGGGAGAGAGTTGGACGGTGCATGGCACCAGCCTACCATGACGGCGCGGATTGCCCATTCCCCTTGTTTCGGCTGGCCTTCTGAATTAGGCCTTTGCCACAGACCGGCGGATAACGCTGGCCACGGATGGATCGAGGGAGGCGATCCGCGCGCTGCACGCGTCGTGCCAGCATCCCTATCGACCCTCCTTTCGAGCTTTGTTTCCCGAGTTCAGGCGCGACGGACCCATGCCCATGACCGACCTTCCTGTCATCATCGCCGGCGGCGGCATCGGCGGCCTTGCGACCGCACTCACCCTGCAGCAGATCGGCGTGCCCTGCGTCGTCTACGAGAGCGTGCGCGAGATGCGGCCGCTCGGGGTCGGCATCAACCTGCAGCCCAATGCCGTGCGCGAGCTGTATGATCTGGGCATTGGCGCCGACGATCTCGATCAGGTCGGCGTGCCCGCGAAGGAATGGGCGCTGGTCGGGCTGAACGGCAACGACATCTATTCCGAGCCGCGCGGGCTGCTTGCCGGCTACAATTGGCCGCAATATGCGGTTCACCGCGGCAGGCTGCACATGCTGCTTTACAGCCGGCTGGTACAGCGGGCTGGCGCTGATTGCGTACGGCTCGGCAGCCGCGTCAGCGGCTATGAGAAGCATGCGGACGGCTCCGTGACCGCACGCGTCGAGCATGCCGATGGGTCGCGCTCCGAGCGGCGCGGGCGGCTCCTGATCGGCGCCGACGGCATCCACTCGGCGGTGCGCGCGCAGATGCACCCGGCGCAGCCGCCCATCCATTGGGGCGGCGCGGTGATGTGGCGCGGCGTCACCTGGGCGAAGCCGATGCGCACCGGATCATCCTTCGTCGGACTCGGCACCCATCGCCATCGCGTCGTGGTCTATCCGATCTCGCATCCCGACCCCAAGACGGGGCTGGCGCTGATCAACTGGATCGCGGAAGTGACGATGGACAACACCGAGGGCTGGAAGCAGACCGGCTGGTTCCGCCAGGTCCCGGTGCAGGAGTTTGCGCATCACTTCGCCGGCTGGACCTATGACTGGCTCGACGTGCCCGCGCTGATCGCCGGCGCCGATGGCGCCTATGAGAACCCTATGATCGACCGCGATCCGGTCTCGACCTGGGTCGATGGCCCGGTCGCGCTGATGGGCGACGCCGCGCATGCGATGTACCCGACCGGCTCCAATGGCGCGAGCCAGGCGATCGTCGACGCCCGCGTGCTCGGTACCTGCCTGCTCGCGCACGGCGTCACGCCGGCCGCGCTCGCCGCCTATGACGAGAAACTGTGCGGCCCGATTTCGGCTGTCATCCTGCGCAACCGCGGCGCCGGCCCGTTCGGCCTGCTCAATCTGGTCGACGAGCGCTGCGGCGGGACCTTCACCAATATTGACGAGGTCATCCCACCGGCCGAGCGCGACGCGTTCATGGCCGGCTACAAGAAGGCGGCAGGGTTTGCCATCGAGCAGCTCAATGCCGCGCCGCGGACCATTGCCGAGGGGGCGACGGTCGCGAGCCTGTCAACAACCTGAGATTTGCCTTCGCGGCGATCTGACCCCGTGCATATGAGCGAGTCACCTCCACAGCCGCGAGGCGTGATCGCAATGCTGCGACGACTGGGCCGACTGTCCCTCGCCCTCGCACTCCTGATGCACTCGGGGCACGCCGGCCTTGCCGCCGGCTGCCGCAACACAGCGGCAACGTCGCGGCTCGTGGGCCCGATGATCATGGCCGGCTTCTTCGGGACCAAGGCATCGGATGCCGGATTTCAGCAGATTCTGTCCGATCTCGAGGAGGGGCTGATCGGCGGTGTCGTGATCCTCGGCCGCAATGTCGGAACGTCAGATGATCTCGCCGCGATGATCGATCGACTCCGGTCCTGCAAATGCGCGGCTCCTCCGTTCATCGCCATCGACGATGAAGGCGGAACGGTCGAGCGGCTCGGATCGAATGTCGGCCTTGCGGAAACGCCGTCGGCCGCGGAGATCGCCCGCGGCTCCGTCCCGGCGGCGCGCCGCGCTTACGCGGCACTCGCCGAGAAGCTCGCGACGCTGCACATCAACATGAATCTCGCGCCGGTGGTCGATCTCAACACCAACCCGTCGAACCCGATCATCGGTCAGCGGCAACGCAGCTATGGCCGCGACGCCGACACGGTGGTGCGCTACGCGGCAGCCTTCATCCGGGCGCACCGAAGGCAGGGCATCCTGACGGTGCTCAAGCATTTCCCGGGGCATGGATCGTCCACCGCCGACAGCCACGCCGGCATCGCCGACGTCACGACCACCTGGTCATCGGCGGAGCTGAAGCCGTACAGGCGCCTGATCAGGCGGGGACTGGCTGGCGCGATCATGGCCGGGCATCTCGCGCATTCAAGCCGATGGGGCGGCGTCGCCACCCAGAGCGGCGGCCGTGCGATCGATCGGCTGCTGCGCCGCGAGCTCGGCTATGACGGCGTGGTGATGACGGACGATCTCGCCATGAAGGCCATCCTCGATGCCAAGCCGCCGGCCGCCGCCGCCATCGCCGCCGTCAAGGCGGGCGCTGATATCATCATGTTCACCAAATTCAGCGACTAGGACCAGACCTCCGATGTCGGCCGCGAGATCAACGGTGCGCTGACGGCTGCTGTGTGCGCGGGCGAGCTCAAGGCCGGTGCGATGCAACGCTCCGTCGCGCGGATTCGAAGCTGGAGATCAGGCTGGCTTCAGTACAGCCGCAGGCAAGCACAGCAATAGCCTCGTTGTGCGCGGACCTTGGCCCATGGTTTCAGCCGGACGCAGCGCGACATGCTGGAGTTATCAAAGGGTCGCTGCAGGTGAGCCGGTGGCTATGGATCCCGGCGTACGCCGGGATGACGGCGGTGTGTTCGGCGCGGCTCGATCAACAAGCGTCATTGCGAGCCGCCCGGTCCCCGCAAAGCGCGGCCGGATGACAGGCTCCGCGAAGCAATCCAGAGTCGTGGGCGGATCTCTGGATTGCTTCGCTTGCGCTCGCCATCACGGAAGAGAGACCTCGACCCGAGCTTACGCGTACCTGCCGTGGCAGTGCTTGTACTTCTTGCCGGAGCCGCAGGGGCAATCCTCGTTGCGGCCAATCTTGCCCCAGGTCGAGGGATCGTTCGGGTTGCGCGCTTCGGCCGGGACCGGGGCGGCGCCCGAAGAGGGCACGAGTGACACGTTGGCGAAGGCCATCTCGTCCTCGCCGGTGCTGGGATCGGCGTGGTGCGCCTGCATCGGCGGCAGCACCGGCTGCTGCTCCTCCGGTGGCACGATCTCGACCCGCATCAGCTGCGCGGTGACGGCCTCGCGAAGATGCGCGATCATCGCCTCGAACAGCGTGAAGGCTTCCGACTTGTACTCCTGCAGCGGATCGCGCTGGCCGTAGCCGCGCAGGCCGATGACCTGGCGCAAATGGTCGAGCATCACCAGGTGCTCGCGCCAGAGGTGGTCGAGCGTCTGCAGCAGGATGGTCTTCTCGACGTAGCGCATCACGTCGGGGCCCCATTGCGCGACCTTGGCGGCCATGCGCTCGTCGGCGTGGGTCTCGATGCGCTTGAGCAGCTCCTCGTCGGCGATGCCCTCTTCCTTCGCCCATTCGTCGACCGGCAGGTCGATGTCGAGCACGCGCTTCAGCTCTTCTTTCAGGCCGGCGACGTCCCACTGCTCGGCATAGGCGTGCTCGGGAACGTGCTTGGCGACGAGATCGTCGATGAAGGCGTGACGCATGTCGGTGATCGTCTCGACCACGCTCTCGTCCTGCATCAGCTCGACGCGCTGGTCGAAGATCACCTTGCGCTGGTCGTTCTGGACGTTGTCGAACTTCAGGAGGTTCTTGCGGATGTCGAAGTTGCGCGCCTCGACCTTCTGCTGCGCCTTCTCCAGCGCCTTGTTGATCCAGGGATGGATGATGGCCTCGCCTTCCTTCAGGCCGAGCCGGGTCAGCATGCTGTCGAGCCGGTCGGAGCCGAAGATGCGCATTAGGTCGTCTTCCAGCGACAGGAAGAATTTCGACCGGCCGGGGTCGCCCTGACGGCCGGAGCGGCCGCGCAGCTGGTTGTCGATGCGGCGGGATTCATGGCGCTCGGAGCCGATGATGTAGAGGCCGCCTGGCTTGGTCACGGTCTTCGCCGCCTTCGAGCCCTTGGCGGGCTCGATCTCGACCGTCTCCTCGGCCTTCAGCACGATCTCGCGGAAGCGGGCGATGTCGGCCTTGATCTGTTCGATCTTGGCGGCCTTCTCGGCCTCGTCGGTGATCCCGGCGGTCTCCTGCTGCAGGCGCATCTCGAGCGAGCCGCCGAGCTTGATGTCGGTGCCGCGGCCGGCCATGTTGGTCGCGATCGTGATCGCGCCGGGCACGCCGGCTTCGGCCACGATATAGGCTTCCTGCTCGTGGAAGCGCGCATTGAGCACCGCGAACAGTTTCGCGGGCTTGCCGGCGCGGGCCGCCGCATAGAGCTTGTCGAGCGCGCGCTCGCTGCCGAAATCGATCTGCTTGTAGCCATGCTGCTTGAGATAGGCGGCCAGCACCTCGGACTTCTCGATCGAGGCGGTGCCGACCAGCACCGGCTGCAGGCGCGAATTCGCCCGCTCGATCTCGGCGAGGATCGCGGCGTATTTCTCCTGCTGGGTGCGATAGACCTCGTCGTCCTCGTCGAGACGCGCGACCGGCAGGTTGGTCGGGATCTCCAGCACCTCGAGCTTGTAGATGTCGAACAGCTCGTCGGCCTCGGTGGCCGCCGTGCCGGTCATGCCGGCGAGCTTCTCGTACATCCGGAAGTAGTTCTGGAAGGTGATCGAGGCCAGCGTCTGGTTCTCGGGCTGCACCGGCTGGTGCTCCTTGGCCTCGAGCGCCTGGTGCAGGCCTTCCGAATAGCGCCGGCCCGGCATCATGCGGCCGGTGAATTCGTCGATGATCACGACCTCGCCGTCGCGGACGATGTAGTCCTTGTCGCGGGTGAACAGCGTGTGCGCGCGCAGCGCCTGGTTGATGTGGTGCACGACGGAGACGTTCTCGACGTCGTAGAGCGACTCGCCCTTGAGTTGGCCGGCATCGCGCAGCAGGGTCTCGATCTTCTCCATGCCGGCTTCGGTGAGCGTCACCGTGCGCTGCTTCTCGTCGACCTCGTAGTCGGTCTTGTCGAGCTTCGGCACGAAGGTGTCGATGGTGTTGTAGAACTCCGAGCGATCGTCGAGCGGGCCGGAGATGATCAGCGGCGTGCGCGCTTCATCGATGAGAATGGAGTCCACCTCGTCGACGATGGCGAAGAAGTGCCCGCGCTGGACCATGTCCTCCAGCCGGTACTTCATGTTGTCGCGCAGATAGTCGAAGCCGTATTCGTTGTTGGTGCCGTAGGTGATGTCGCAGGCATAGGCCGCCTTGCGCTCGGCATCGTCGAGGCCGTGCACGATCACACCTGTGGTCAGGCCGAGGAAGCCGTAGATCTGGCTCATCCAGCCGGCGTCGCGGCGGGCGAGGTAGTCGTTCACCGTCACGACGTGGACGCCCTTGCCGGCGAGCGCGTTGAGGTAGACTGCGAGGGTCGCCACCAGCGTCTTGCCTTCGCCGGTCTTCATCTCGGCGATGTCGCCCTCGTGCAGCACCATGCCGCCGATCAGCTGGACGTCGAAATGGCGCTGGCCGAGGGTGCGCTTGGAGGCCTCGCGGACGGTGGCGAAGGCCGGGACCAGGATGTCGTCGAGCGTCTTGCCGTCGGCGAGCTGCTTCTTGAACTCCTCGGTGCGCGCCTTGAGCTGCTCGTCGGTCAGCTTGGCGAGCTCCGGCTCCAGCGCATTGATGGCATTGACACGGGACTGGTAACCCTTGACGCGACGGTCGTTGGCGGAGCCGAATAGCTTACGGGCGAGCGCGCCGATCATTGCTGAAATCCTGCCTCTATGGGTCTGCGTTGCAGCCGTAACTCATGGTTTGGGTTTGCTGTTCCCGACGTGATGCACCGCAGCACCCGCGCCAGCCTCGACCTTCGGCGCCGGGCGGCGTCCGCCAGATGAGTGGGAGACAGGCAAACCAGGGTTCAACGGCCAAAAACGCAGCAAAATAAGCGCCATCGCCCTTGAAGCGACCGGGCAGAGATATGGCTGGGGGGGAACGTTGTCAACGGCGCCCGACAGCGGGGCCGTCGTCGCCAACCTGTCGCCGATTTCACGAAATTGACAGACTTTTCGCGTTGCCAAGGCACGGCGATTGGGCGAGTGTCCCGGCCGCCCTGAGGCCTCCCCCTCGAGCCCCCTCTTCTCAACAAGGATTTTCCATGACCACGTCGTTCCCGGTTACGAAAACCGGCCTGCGCCTCGGCCTTGCCACCGCTCTCGCCGGAAGTCTCGCGTTGTCCCTGCTTGCCGCGCCCGCACGCGCCGCCGACGATGCCAACCCGGTGCTGGCCAAGGTGAACGGCGCCGAGATCCGCAAGAGCGACGTGACGCTCGCCGAGGAGGAGCTCGGACAGAGCCTCGCGCAGATGGATCCGGCGACCAAGGACGAGAACGTGCTGTCGTTCCTGATCGACATGAAGCTGGTCGCCAAGGCGGCCGAGGACAAGAAGGTCGCCGATACCGAGGAGTTCAAGAAGCGCCTCGCCTTCACCCGCAACCGGCTGCTGATGGACAGCCTGCTGGCCAGCGAGGGCAAGGCCGCGACCACGCCGGACGCGATGAAGAAGGTCTATGAGGAGGCCGCCAAGCAGATCGGTGGCGAGCAGGAGGTCCACGCCCGCCATATTCTGGTGGAGACCGAGGACGACGCCAAGGCCGTCAAGGCCGAGCTCGCCAAGGGCGCCGATTTCGCCGAACTCGCCAAGAAGAAGTCCAAGGATCCCGGCGCCTCGGACGGCGGCGACCTCGGCTTCTTTACCAAGGAGCAGATGGTGCCGGAATTCGCCAACGTCGCCTTCTCGCTGGAGCCGGGCAAGATCTCCGATCCGGTGAAGACCCAGTTCGGCTGGCACGTCATCAAGGTCGAGGAAAAGCGCAGCCGCAAGCCGCCGGAGTTCGACCAGGTCAAGGGCCAGATCGAGACCTACGTCACCCGCAAGGCCCAGGCCGACTACGTCGGCAAGCTGCGCGAGGCCGCCAAGATCGAGCGCCTGGACAAGCCGGCCGCCGACGCCGCCAAGCCGGCGGACGCGAAGCCCGCCGACGCGAAGCCGGCCGAGCCGGCGAAGAAGTAAGCGGCTCGGCTACTTGGCTCGAGACGGGACATGGTCGCGTCATAAATGGTGTCGTCCCGGCGAAAGCCGGGACCCATACCGCGTGATGTTTGAAACAGGCACGCGGCCGATACCGGGGCTCCCAACTGGACCCTTTGGTTATGGATCCCGGCGTTCGCCGGGATGACAGCAGTGGGTGCAGTGACATCCACTCCCACAACGACGACCGAGATGATACAGAGCGCTTCCCGCTCATTCCTGCCGGAAGCCTCTCCGATGTCCTCAGCCGTCTCCCCGCTCGCCCCCACCGATGTCCCCGACATGCCCGCCGTTGCGGGCGTCAAGCTCGCGACTGCGGCGGCCGGCATCCGCTACAAGAACCGCACCGACGTGCTGCTGGCGCTGCTCGATCCCGGCACCACCGTGGCCGGCGTGTTCACCCTGTCGAAATGCCCGTCGGCGCCGGTCGAATGGTGCCGGGCCAAGCTGAAGGGCGGCAAGGCACGCGCGCTGGTGGTCAACTCCGGCAACGCCAACGCCTTCACCGGCAAGACCGGCAAGCAGTCGACGGCCCTGACGGCGGCGATCGCCGCCAAGGCGGTCGGCTGCAAGCAGGACGA
Organism: Bradyrhizobium sp. SZCCHNRI1029; assembly: GCF_032487555.1. Taxonomy (NCBI): domain Bacteria; kingdom Pseudomonadati; phylum Pseudomonadota; class Alphaproteobacteria; order Hyphomicrobiales; family Nitrobacteraceae; genus Bradyrhizobium; species Bradyrhizobium sp. SZCCHNRI1029. The sequence continues at coordinate 309,739 of NZ_JAUEUK010000005.1, read as the reverse complement.
GATCTTCCTCGCCTCGACCGGCGTGATCGGCGAGCCGCTGGATGCGACCAAGTTCGACGGCGTGCTCGAAGGGTTGGCGGGCACCGCGGCCCCTGAGGACTGGATGGGCGCAGCGCGCGCCATCATGACCACCGACACCTTCCCCAAGGTCGCCACCGCCACCGTCAAGCTCGGAAAGGCCAAGGTGACGATCAACGGCATGGCCAAGGGCGCCGGCATGATCGCGCCCGACATGGCGACGATGTTGTCGTTCATCTTCACCGATGCGCCGATTTCGGCCCCCGCGCTGCAGGCCCTGCTCAAGGCCGGCGTCGAGGACACCTTCAACGCGGTGACGATCGACGGCGACACCTCGACATCCGACACGCTGCTCGCCTTCGCCACCGGGGCCGCCGCGGCGAAGGGCGCGCCGAAGATCAGCCGCGCCAGCGATCCGCGCGCGAAAGCGTTCGTGAAGGCGTTCAATGCCGTGCTGGCCGACCTCGCCGAGCAGGTCGCGCGCGACGGCGAGGGCGCCCGCAAGCTGGTCGAGATCATCGTCGAGGGCGCCAAGAGCAAGCCGTCGGCGCGCAGAATCGCGATGTCGATCGCCAACTCGCCGCTGGTCAAGACCGCGATCGCCGGCGAGGACGCCAATTGGGGCCGCGTCGTGATGGCCGTCGGCAAGGCCGGCGAGCCGGCCGACCGCGACAAGCTCTCGATCTCCTTCAACGGCATCCGCGTCGCATCGAAGGGCGCGCGCGATCCGTCCTATGACGAGACGGAAGTCTCCGAGGCGATGAAGGCGCAGAAGGTGCAGATCAAGGTGGCGCTCGGCCTCGGCAAGGGCCGCGACCGCGTGCTGACCTGCGACCTGACCAAGGAGTATGTCGCGATCAACGGCGACTACCGCTCGTAGCCGCCGGGATCAGAGCTGCTGGCTGACATGGACGGTGACCTCGACGCCCTTGGTCACCGGCCGATTGAGCATATCGGCCCCGTGCCGGACGTAGGCAAAGTGGTCTTCGCCGACGAAGCCCGGCTTCGAGACGTACACGACCTGCGCCCCCTGCACGGAGACCACGCCGTGGCTCGCAGCAGACAGCACGCGGACGCCGAAAATCGGTCCGCGCGAGTGCAGGACTGCGATGCTGCAGCGCTTGCCGGTTTTAGCGTACATGTGCCCTTGAGCCGTCTGGTTTTCCAGCGTCGAGAACGGCGGTACGATGCATTTGGCGGCCGAAGCCCCCGCCGAGAACGCCACAGCCAGCACACACGCCAGCGCGGCAGCCTTGATCACGCGAACCTCCCATCGGGTCGAGCACCCGATGGGATTTCACCTCAGGTCGTGACGGCGATCAACGCCATTTTTGATTGCAATCCGCGCCAACTCAACCCGCGATCCGTGCGTCGGCGACCGCCCTGTCGAACAATTTCTGCATCGCATCCGAGATGCCCTGGGTCGGCGACACCTCGAAATAGAACCCATCGGACGCGCAAGCCTGCATGTTCTGCGCAATCTCGCTGTTCGGCGAGGGGCCGAACGGCCCCTTGTTGAACGGATCGATCCAGTTCATGTACCAGTTGTTCGTCGGCAGCTGCAGGTAGGTCGTGTAGAGCACGGCGATCTTGATGCCGCGGCTCTTCAGCGCCGTGCACAGCGCCGGATTGATCGGCGACTGGCAGCGGTTGCCGCCGGCCTTGGGCTTCAGGCACGCGGCATTGCTCTCGTCGGCGACGCCATCGGAGACGAAGAACAGGTATTTCAGCGGCGAACCCGACGTGCCGTCGCCCGGTGTCGCAATCTCGTTGTTGATCGCCGGCAACACGCTGGTGAACGGCGTATCCTTGTCTGCCGTATAGGAATCGTTGTTGCCATACACGCCCATCAGGTCGATGTTCCCGGCGGCACTCTTGGCGCTGGAGAGGCTCGACGAGAGCGAGAACAGCGACCGCAACCCGATCGTCTTCGACGCCGCACCGAAATCATAGATCGCCATGCGGAACTGGTTCGGATAGGTCTGGGTCTGCTGCGCCTTGTCCATCAGCTGCTGGGTGGCGCTGCGCAGCACGTCGATCCGGGTGGTGACGCCGATGCTCTTTGCGAGGTTATAGAAGTTGTTCGAATCGTTGTAGTCGTGGCAGGCAAAGGCGCAATAGCGGTTGCTGCCGTATCTTGCGTCCGATGTCGCATTGACCATCTTGGTCACGTCCGCCGGCGTCGCCGCCACGCCCATCGACGGCGAGTTGTCGAGCAGCAGGTAGAAGTCGATGTATTTCGGCATCGAGGCCTTGGCCGTCGACGAGCCCTGCAGGGTCATGGTCTTGAACCCGACGATGTTCATGAACATCATCGGCACGGTGGCCGTGAACGACACGGTGGCGCTCAGCACCGAGCCGGCCTTCTTCACCTCCGGCGTCAGGCTGGTCAGCGTATAGCCTGAGGTGCCCGACATGTTGCCGTTGAAGATCTTCGCCGCGTCGTCATTGCCGGCGGCGATCACGCCGTCCGAGGTCATCGTGCCTGCGGCGATGAAGGCCGGCGAGGTCCGGGACACCGCGCCGACCGAGGCGGCGTCGACCGCCGCCTGCAGCTTGGCGCGCATCTGGTTGGCGCGGCTGTAGTCGACGCCGCAGCCGACCGCGGTGATCAGCGGGACGCAGACGATCGCGAACGTCACCGCGACGTTGCCGCTGACGTCGTGCCGCAGGCGGCCGAGCAGGCTGGATAAAATTCGCATGAATGATGCCTAACAAACCATGAGGAGGCCATGGCGTTCACCCGTGAAAATACGCGGCCGGCCATTAAGGTTGGCTTATTTCGACCGTGGAAACCGGGCTCGAAACGGCCTAGGTTAAGATTCCCTCAACAGGCGCACCTGGTTCTCGGACCGGCGCATCCCTCTCAAACCGATCGGACCATGCCCGACCTGAAACTCACGCTCGTGGTCGCCTGCGCGCTCGTCGACGCCGACAATCGTGTGCTGCTGGCGCAGCGGCCGCCCGGCAAGACGCTCGCGGGACTCTGGGAGTTTCCCGGCGGCAAGCTCGAGCCCGGCGAGCGCCCCGAAGCCAGCCTGATCCGCGAGCTCGACGAGGAGCTCGGCATCATCGTGCGCGAGGCCTGTCTCGCGCCGCTGACGTTTGCCAGCCACGGCTATGAGACGTTCCATCTGTTGATGCCGCTCTACATCTGCCGGCGCTGGGAAGGCGTGGTCACCGCGCGCGAGGGACAGCAGCTCGCCTGGGTGCGGCCGAACAAGCTGCGCGACTACCCGATGCCCCCGGCGGACATTCCGCTCCTGCCGCATCTGATCGATCTGCTGATGTGAGGCGCCGCGATAGCCTCACGCTCACTCGTCATGCGCGGGCTTGACCCGCGCATCCATCGACATTCGGACTCTTCAAGAGGGATGGATCGCCGGGTCAAGCCCGGCGATGACGAGAGTAGCTATTCATCAGCTCCCGCGCGCGGGCTCCGGTTCACTGCCGCCTCGAGGCTCGCCGTCGCCGAACCCGGCTTCAGCGGCTTCTGCTGGCTCTCGTGCGGGGCCCAGCCTGACAGCCAGATGATGTCGAAGGTGGCGCGGATACGGCCGTCGGGATCGGCGAAGCGCTCGGCATAGATCTGGGCCATGCGCAGCAGGGTGGCGCGGCGCAGCGGCGTGCGGCGGCGCTCGACCAGGCTGTTGGTCGCGCCCATGCGGCGGAGATCCTGCATCAGGCCGAGCGCGCTGGCATAGCGGACCACGACGCGGTCGACGTCGGTGACGGGTAGCGCGAAGCCGGCACGCTGCAGCAGACCGCCGATGTCGCGCAGATCGGCGAACGGCGCGACACGCGGCGAGACGCCGCCCTCGCATTCGGCTTCGGCGGCGGCGAAGCTCTGCCGGAGCTCGGTCAGCGTATCGCCGCCGATCAGCGCCGCCAGCAGCAGACCATCGGGACGCAAGGCCCGGCGAATCTGCACCAGCAGTCCGGGCAGATCGTTGACGAATTGAAACGCCAGCGCCGACAGCGCGAGATCGAGCGACTGCGCGGCCAACGGCAGCCGCTCGTCCGCGGTGGCGGGCGCGGCGATATGCGCGAGCTGCGAGAGGCGTCCCGAAAGATACGGCTTCAAGCCGGCGGCCGGCGTCCAGACGTCGGCAGCCGCGGTGAAGGACCGGTTCACCGCGGCAAGGCGATCCGCGACATCCTCGGCGACGCGCTCCAGCAGGAAGGTCTCGGGCGCGCGCGCAGCCCGCCGCAGCCTGAGCGCGAGCAAGCTGCGATCGAACAGAACGGGAGCGGTGCCGGGCGGGGTCATGGGGGCTGGTTACGCCGATCCTGGTGGCCGGGCAATGCACCGCTTGAGCCGCGTGGGTTGCGGCGCTAGCCTCAACACATGGGTGTGACGTTTGCTCCAATCAGCGTCGGACGACTTCGTGCAGCCGTGGGCGCGCTGCATGGCAGTCTCGCGCGCGTTGCGAAGCTCGCACTCGACGTCGCGCTTCCCACCCTGTGCATCTGCTGCCGCGAGCCGGTCGACGGCGAGGGCGTGTGTGCGGCCTGCTGGGGCAAATTGTCGTTCATCGAGCGGCCGTATTGCCCGAAGCTCGGCATCCCCTTCGTCTACGATCCGGGCCCCGAGCTGCTGTCGATGGAAGCCATCGCGGCGCCACCGGCCTATGCCCGCGCCCGCGCCGCCGTGCGCTATGACGAGGTCGCCCGCGCGCTGGTGCATCAGCTGAAATATCAGGACCGCACCGATCTGGCGCCGATCATGGGCCGCTGGATGGCTCGCGCCGGCCGCGAGCTGCTGGCCGAGGCCGACCTCGTGGTGCCCGTGCCGTTGCACTGGCGGCGCGGCTTCAGCCGGCGTTACAACCAGTCCGGCGCGCTGGCGCGGGTGATCGCCCGGTCCAGCGGCGTCCGAATGCAGGGCGATGCGCTGCGCCGCGTGCGGGCGACCGAGCAGCAGGTCGGCCTGTCGCGCGCCCAGCGCGCCAGCAATGTGCAGGGCGCATTCCAGGTATCTTCAGACCGCCTGCATGACGTGCAGGGGCGCCGCATCGTCATCGTCGACGACGTGCTGACCACCGGCGCGACGGTGGATGCCTGCGCCCGCGCTCTGCTGCGCGCCAAGGCGGCCGAGGTCAGCGTGCTGGTTTTCGCCCGGGTTGTCGATGCCCCCCGCGCTCCCATATAATCTGTCGTTCCGTAACAGCTGAGCGCGACATGACCGCTGCGATCGAAATCTATACCCGTCCGGGGTGCGGCTACTGCACGGCCGCCAAATCGCTTCTGACCCGCAAGAACGTTGCCTTCACCGAGCATGACGCGGGCAAGGATCCGACGATCCGGCAGAAGATGTATGATCGTGTCGGCCCGGGCTCGACCTTTCCGCAGATCTTCATCGGCCACACCCATGTCGGCGGCTGCGACGACCTCTATGCGCTCGATCGCGAGGGCAGGCTCGACGCCATGCTGGCGGGAGACAAGGCGACATCATGAGCAACGACCGCAGCTTTACCGCCGCCATGGTGCAGATGCGCACCTCGCTCCTGCCCGAGCCGAGCCTCGAGCAGGGCATCAGGCTGATCCGGGAAGCGGTCGCGCAGGGCGCGGAGTACGTCCAGACGCCGGAAGTGAGCAACATGATGCAGCTCAACCGGACGGCGCTGTTCGAGCAGCTCAAGAGCGAGGCGGACGATCCCTCTCTCAAAGCCTATCAGGCGCTCGCCAAGGAGCTGGGCATCCATCTGCACATCGGATCGCTGGCGCTGCGCTTCTCGGCAGACAAGGCCGTGAACCGCTCGTTCCTGATCGGGCCCGAGGGCAACGTGCTGGCGAGCTACGACAAGATCCACATGTTCGACATCGACCTGCCGGGCGGTGAGAGCTATCGCGAGTCGGCGAATTATCAGCCGGGCGAGACGGCCGTGATCTCGGATCTGCCCTGGGGTCGTCTGGGGCTGACGATCTGCTACGACGTGCGCTTCCCGGCGCTGTATCGTGCGCTGGCCGAGAGCGGCGCCTCCTTCATCAGCGTGCCCTCCGCCTTCACCCGCAAGACCGGCGAGGCGCACTGGCACACGCTGCTGCGCGCCCGCGCCATCGAGACGGGATGCTTCGTGTTCGCCGCCGCCCAGTGCGGCCTGCACGAGAACAAGCGCGAGACCTTCGGCCATTCGCTGATCATCGATCCCTGGGGCGAGATTCTCGCCGAGGGCGGCGTCGAGCCCGGCGTGATCATGGCGCGCATCGATCCGTCGCGGGTCGAGAGCGTGCGCCAGACCATTCCTTCGCTGCAACACGGCCGCCGGTTCGGCATCGCCGACCCCAACGCGGGTCCGGACTATCTGCACCTGGTGCGGGGCTCGGCATGATCCGCTATGCGCTGCGCTGCGAGCGTGACCATACGTTCGAAAGCTGGTTCCAGAGCTCCTCGGCCTACGATTCGCAGGTGAAGCGCAAGCTGGTGGAATGCCCGACCTGCGGCTCGACCAAGGTCGAGAAGGCGATCATGGCGCCGCGCATCGTCAGCAAGAAGGGCCGCGAGGCCGTGCCGGTACCGGCCTCACCGACGCCAGCGCAGGAAGTGATTCCGCCGGGATCGACCGCGCTGATGATGGCGCAGGAGCGCGAGCTGCGCGCCAAGCTCAAGGAGCTGCGCGACCACATCGTCAAGAACGCCGACGATGTCGGCGAACGATTCCCGACCGAAGCCCGCAAGATGCATTACGGCGAGACCGAGCACCGGCCGATCTATGGCGAGGCCTCGCTCGACGAGGCCCGCGAACTGATCGAGGAAGGCATCGAGGTCGCGCCGATCCCGGTGCTGCCGGACGACCGGAATTGAGCAATAGAGACGCCCTCTCCGTCATTGCGAGCGAAGCGAAGCAATCCAGCGCCGGGCAAAGATTCTGGATTGCTTCGCTTCGCTCGCAATGACGGTTGAAATACCTTGTCTCGAACTGCCTTCTTGGTCTGAGCGATAGCGATGTCCCCCCTCTCCTCCTCCTGGCAGCTCTGGGCTCTCCTCTCCGCGCTGTTTGCGGCCCTCACCGCCATCTTCGCCAAGGTTGGCGTCGAGGGGCTCAACTCCGACCTCGCTACGCTCATCCGCACGGCGATCGTGCTGGTGACGCTAGCGCTGATCCTGTTTTCGACAGGCCAGCTGACGAGCCCCGGCCCGATCTCGATGAAGAGCTGGGTCTTCCTCACACTGTCGGCGCTCGGCACCGGCGCCTCGTGGCTGTGCTACTTCCGCGCCCTGAAGCTCGGACCAGCGACGCTGGTCGCGCCGATCGACAAACTCAGCGTCGTGCTGGTCGCCTTGTTCGGCGTCGTGTTTCTCGGCGAACGACCGAGCCTGCAGGGCTGGATCGGCATCGCCCTGATCGCGACCGGCGCCGTGCTGATCGCGATCAAGGGCTGACTACACGGCGACCAGCAGCGCCACGCCGGCGACGATCAGCGTGATGCCGCCGATCTCGCGCAGCGAAACCGGCTGCTTGAACGAATAGTACGACACGCCCTGCGCGAACAGTACCTCGATCAGCGCGAGCGTGCGGACGTTGGCGGCCGCGGTCAGCGCGAACGCCAGGAACCAGAACTGCGACGCGAAGGCGCCGACGAAGCCGGCCATCATCGATGGCCGCCACAGCGACAGGATTCCGCGCAGGATGTCGGGCGCGCGCGCCAGCAGATAGACGGTGAGGAGCGCCGTCTGCACGAATAGGCCCCAGACCAGCGTGTACGACGCGGCGGTGACGAAGGACACGCCGTCGACGGTGATGATGGCGCCGCGGAAGCCGACGGCCGACAAGGCGAACGACGCCGCGGCAACCAGGCCGGTTACGGTCGGCCTCAACTCGGCAAAGCTTTTCTCACCGCCGGGCCTGAGCGCGGTGATGACGACGCCGATGGTGGCGATCAGGATCGCGATCATCTTTGGAAGCGAGAGCGGATCGCCGAGAAAGATGAAGCCGAAGATCGCGGTCTGGATCGCTTCGGTCTTCAGATAGGCCGTGGTGACGACGAAGGAGCGGTCGGTCATCGCCAATAGCATCAGCCCGGTGGCGATGATCTGGCTGAGCGCACCGAGCAGCAGCCACGGCCAGAACACCGCCGGCGGCCACGGCAGGTGGTCGCCGGTGGCCAGCAGCACCGCGGTCAGGAACACCAGCGAGAACGGAAAGCCGAACAGGAAGCGGATATTGGTCGCCCCCCAGGTGCCGAGCTTCGCCGTCAGCGACCGCTGCATCGCATTGCGCGCGACCTGGCCGGCGGCGGCAACCAACGTGAACGGAATCCAGAGCGAGGTGATGGGGAGCATGCGGCACAATGCAGTAGTGAGATTGGCACCGTGACGACCACGGGGCGCTGGGTCAACAGCGGTGAGGCGGTTCAGCCGCATGTCAGGATTGCAGCTCTCGCCGGAAGGGCCAGGACGGATTGCGTCTTGTGGTAACCTCGCGCCACACATCCGGTGTCGTCCCTGCGAACGCAGGGACCCATAACCACCGGCTTCAATTGGGTTAGGCGATCCATCCACGCGATGGTGCGGCGATGTACTATGTCTATATTCTCGCCAGCGGCCGTCACGGTACGCTGTACATCGGTGTGACCAACTCGTTACGGACGCGGCTCGAGCAGCATCGCAAGGGCGAAGGCTCGGAGTTCGTGAAGAAGTACGGGGTGTTTCGGCTGGTCTACGTCGAAATCTACACTGTTGCTGCGGAAGCGGTCACCCGCGAGAAGCAGCTCAAGCGCTGGAAGCGTGATTGGAAAATCGAACTGATCGAGCGCGACAATCTTGAATGGCGCGATCTCAGCGACCTGATCTCCTAGCGTGCCTCAAACCCCTCCCTGTGGTTATGGGTCCCTGCGTTCGCAGGGACGACACCGGTTATGGAGCGGCAGACGGGTCAAGCCGATGAATGGCCGCGCGCGCTACACCATCTGCTCGGCGACCATCATGTAGTTCACGTCCATGTCGGTCGACAGGCTCCAGCGGTCGGCGAACGGGCTGTAGACCACGCCGCTCTGCTCGGTGATGACCAGACGGTTGTCGAGCAGGTATTTGGTCAGCTCGTCCGGCGTGACGAACTTGCTCCACTCATGCGTGCCGCGCGGCAGCCAGCGCAGCACGTATTCGGCGCCGACGATGGCGAGCGCAAAGCTCTTCCAGTTGCGGTTGAGGGTCGAGACCACCATCATGCCGCCCGGCTTCAGCACCGCGGCACAGCGGCCGAGGAAGGCGCTGACGTCGGTGACGTGCTCGACGACCTCCATCGCCAGCACGATGTCGAAGCGCTCGCGCGGGTCCATCTCCTCGATCGTGGTGCAGCGGTAGTCGATCGACAGATGACCCTTCTCGGCATGCAGCCTGGCGGCGGCAATGTTGCTGGCCGAGGGGTCGACGCCGACGACCTGCGCGCCCAGCCGCGTGAACGGCTCGCACAGCAGTCCCGCGCCGCAGCCGATGTCGAGCATGCGCAGCCCCGACAGGCAGTTGAGGCTCTTGGCGTTGCGCTCGAATTTCCGGCAGGCGGCATCGCGGATATAGGTCAGGCGCAGCGGGTTGATCTTGTGCAGGGGCGCCATCTTGCCCTTGGGGTCCCACCACGTCTCGGACAGTTTCGAGAACTTCGCGATCTCGGCCGGATCGACGGTCGAGCCGGAGGGAACAGAAGTGCTGCGGGAATCCTGAGGCATTGTCATCGCTGAATACTCAATGATCGAAGCTGCGGCGCCGTACCGGGCTAACGCGCCGTGATGGCGTTCCGGAACGCCAGCGGCTCCGCGATGGTCGAAATGGTTTCCTTGCCCTCGCCCACACCCAAGATGGTGACATCGCCGTAATTGAGAACCCGTCCCATGATGGTCTGGTTGACGTCGACGCTCTCGACCTTGTCGAGAGCCATCTCGAAGGTACGGCGCTTGATGAAACCGGTTTTGTGCACGACACGGCGATTGGTGACGTCCGTCTCGGTGGTCAGGCGATGGAACCAGGCCCGGACCGTCCAATACAGGGCAACAATGGCGATGACGGCGGCGGTGGCCAGGCACAGCAGAACCAGATTGTCGTTCACGGTCATGCGGGAGAGGACGAGCAATCCAAACACGACGATCCAGGCCCCGATCGCCGGCAGGTAGAACATCCAATGTGCATTGGTCGAATACAGCACCTTCTCGCCGGGTTGCAGGATTTCGTCGATGTAACGCGCCATTCCAAAGCCTCTACCTGACCCTGTCACCACAAGGAACCGTCTTGCCCCCAGCCGCGGCGCTATGTATACGCGCGTTTCGGCTGGCGCGCCTCCGGTTTCGCGCCCAGCCGGTCAACTTATCCTCCTGATGGGAATGAGCGCGTCGTCATGGGTCGCCTCGTGCTGAAATTCGGCGGCACATCCGTCGCCAACATCGACCGCATCCGCAACGTCGCGCGCCACGTCAAGCGCGAGGTCGACGCCGGTCATGAGGTCGCCGTCGTGGTCTCGGCCATGTCCGGCAAGACCAACGAACTGGTCGCCTGGTGCACCGAGGCGTCGCCGATGCACGATGCGCGTGAATACGATGCCGTCGTGGCCTCGGGCGAGCAGGTCACGTCCGGCCTGCTGGCGATCGTGCTGCAGAGCATGGGCATCCAGGCCCGCTCGTGGCAGGGCTGGCAGATCCCGATCAAGACCAGCGACGCCCATGCCTCGGCGCGAATCGTCGATATCGACGGCTCCGAGCTGATCCAGCGCTTTCGCGACCGCAAGGAGGTCGCGGTCATCGCCGGCTTCCAGGGCATCAACGCCGAAACCGGGCGAATCACCACGCTCGGCCGCGGCGGCTCGGACACCTCCGCGGTGGCGATCGCGGCCGCCATCAAGGCCGACCGCTGCGACATCTATACCGACGTCGACGGCGTCTATACCACCGACCCCCGGGTGGTGCCGAAGGCCAAGCGGCTCGACAAGATCGCCTTCGAGGACATGCTGGAGCTGGCGTCGCAGGGCGCCAAGGTGCTGCAGGTCCGTTCGGTGGAACTGGGCATGGTGCACAACATGCCGATCTTCGTCCGCTCCTCATTCGACAAGCCCGAGGATATCGACCCGCACGCCAACCAGCCGCCGGGGACGCTGATCTGCAGCGAGGAACAAATCATGGAAAATCACGTCGTGACCGGCATCGCCTTCTCCAAGGACGAGGCCCAGATCTCGGTGCGCCAGATCGAGGACAAGCCGGGCGTCGCCGCCTCGATCTTCGGACCACTGGCGGATGCCAATATCAACGTCGACATGATCGTCCAGAACGTCTCCGAAGACGGCAAGACCACCGATCTCACCTTCACGGTGCCGGCCACCGATTACAATCGCGCGCGCGAGACCATCACCGCGGCCAAGGACAGGATCGGCTATCAGCGCCTGGATACCGCGACCGACGTCGCCAAGGTCTCGGTGATCGGATCGGGCATGCGCAGCCATGCCGGCGTCGCCGCCAAGGGATTCGCCGCGCTCGCCGCCCGCAACATCAACATTCGCGCGATCACGACCTCCGAGATCAAGTTCTCGGTGCTGATCGACGCCGCCTACACCGAGCTCGCCGTCCGCACGCTGCATACGCTCTACGGACTGGACCAGGCCTAGAAAATCCTCCTCCGCGACCACACCTGTCCCGTTCTGTGACAGCGGGACGGGCCGGAGATCGTTCGAAAGCCGTTGACGCCGCCCGCGGTGGCAGGCGTTTTGCTTGGCAAAACAAGCCCTAATTCGCTATACGCCATCGCAGGATGGCAGCCGCAAACTGTGCTCCAGTGAAGGTTGTTCTGGTTCGGGCCGGCACTCTGAGCGTGCGATAGTGCCGAATCGAGAAAGCTGTTCGATGCCGCGAGTTTAGCGCCAGATCCGGCCGCGTGCCGGGCTGGCCCCAGGAAGGGGGATTGTGCCACATGCGAAGCGCGTCGGGAGGCCCCCGCGTCCTGCTCAGACGGCTTCGCGAGACCATGGCGGAGCAGGTCTCGGCACAGGAGCGGCTCGACAAGATCGTGGTGCTGATCGCGGCCAACATGGTCGCGGAGGTCTGCTCGGTCTATGTGCTGCGCGTCGACAACACGCTCGAGCTCTATGCCACCGAAGGTCTGAACCGCGACGCCGTGCACATGACCGTGCTGAGCGCGCATGAAGGTCTCGTCGGCCTCGTCGCCAGCGAAGCGACGCCGCTCAACCTGAACGACGCGCAGAGCCATCCCGCCTTCTCGTATCGGCCGGAGACCGGCGAAGAGATCTACCACTCCTTCCTTGGCGTGCCGATCCTGCGCGCCGGCAACACGCTCGGCGTGCTGGTGGTGCAGAACCGAGCCAAGCGCACCTATGTCGAGGAAGAGGTCGAGGCGCTGCAGACCACCGCGATGGTGCTCGCCGAGATGATCGCCTCCGGCGAGCTCGCAGCACTGGCGCAGCCCGGCGCCGAGCCGGCGGCGCGGCACTCGATCCACAAGACCGGCACGGTGCTGTCCGATGGCATCGCGCTCGGCCATGTCGTGCTGCACGAGCCGCGCGTCGTCATCAACAACTACATCGCCGAGGACCTGCCCAAGGAGATCAAGCGGCTCGACGCCGCGCTGCTCAAGCTGCGCGCCGACCTCGACCGCATGCTGGAGCGCGGCGACGTCGCCGATGGCGGCGAGCACCGCGAGGTGCTCGAAGCCTATCGCATGTTCGCCAACGACCAGGGCTGGTCGCACAAGCTGCACGAGGCGGTGGCGACCGGCCTCACGGCGGAAGCCGCCGTCGAGCGCGTGCAGTCGGACACCCGCGCCCGCATGCTGCGCTCGACCGATCCGTATCTGCGCGAGCGGCTGCACGACCTCGAGGATCTCGGCTACCGGCTGCTACGTCAGCTCGTCGGCCAGGACCACGCGCCGCGGCGCGAGCACCTGCCGGACAACGCCATCCTGATCGCACGCGCGATGGGTCCGGCGGCGCTGCTCGACTACGACCGCAAGCGGCTGCGCGGCCTCGTGCTCGAGGAAGGCACCGCCAATTCGCACGTCGCGATCGTGGCGCGCGCACTCGGCATTCCCGCCGTCGGCGAGGTGCCGAACGCGCCGGGCATCGCCGATCCCGGCGACGCCATCATCGTCGATGGCACCTCAGGCTCGATCTATGTGCGCCCGTCGTCGGAGATCGAATCCGCCTATGCCGAGCGGGTGCGCTTCCGCGCCCGCCGTCAGGCGCAATATGGCGAGCTGCGCAACAAGCCCTGCGTGACCAAGGACGGCCAGCCGGTCGAGCTGATGATCAATGCCGGCCTGGTCATCGACCTGCCGCACATCGAGGACACCGGCAGCGCCGGCATCGGCCTGTTCCGCACCGAGCTGCAATTCATGGTGTCCGCCAGCCTGCCGCGCTCGAGCGACCAGCTGGCGCTGTATCGCACGGTTCTCGACGCCGCCGGCCACAAGCCGGTCACGTTCCGCACCTTGGACATCGGCGGCGACAAGGCGCTGCCGTACATGGAGACCGTGATCGAGGAGAATCCGGCGCTCGGCTGGCGCGCGATCCGCCTCGGCCTCGACCGTCCGGGCCTGCTGCGCGGCCAGATCCGGGCGCTGCTGCGCGCCGGCGGCGGCCGCTCGCTGCGCATCATGTTCCCGATGATCTCGGAAGTCGCCGAGTTCGACACGGCCAAGGCGATCGTCGAGCGCGAGCTGACCTATCTGCGCCAGCACGGCCATACGCTGCCGGAACGCGTCGACGTCGGCACCATGCTCGAGGTCCCGGCGCTGCTGTATCAGCTCGACGAGCTGCTTTCGAAGGTCGACTTCATCTCGGTCGGCTCGAACGACCTGTTCCAGTTCCTGTTCGCGGTCGATCGCGGCAATGCCAAGGTCTCCGAGCGCTTCGACACGCTGTCGACGCCGATCCTGCGGGCGTTGCAGCAGATCGTGCACAAGGCCAAGGCCGCCAAGCGGTCGGTGTCACTGTGCGGCGAGATGGCCTCCAAGCCGATCGGCGCATTGGCGCTGATCGCGCTCGGCTACCGCTCGCTGTCGTTGTCGGCCACCGCACACGGCCCTGTGAAGGCGATGATCCTCGAACTCGACGCCGGCAAGGCGGCGACGAAGATGGCCGAATGGCTGGCCGCGCCGGCCGGCAGCTTCTCGATGCGGCAGAAGCTGACCGAGTTCGCCGAGAGCGAAGGCCTCGCGCTGTAGCGGGTCTGTCGCGGCCTGCGCGTCTTCCGTTCGTATCGTTTGCTCCTAGAACAGATTGCATCATGTCGTCGCTTCCCCAAGCCAAACTGGATGTCCTGCTCGCGCATCACGCCTCGCTCGAGGCGGAGCTGCTCGGCCAGGTCAATTCCGACCGCTACGTGCAGATCACCCGTGAGCTGGCCGAGCTCAATCCGCTGATCGACGCGGTGAAGGCCTATCGCGCCGGCGTCAAGGAGCTCGCCGACACCGAGGCGCTGATCGCCGATCCCGCCACCGATGCCGAAATGCGCGCGATGGCCGAGGCCGAGCGCGACGAACTGATCGCGCGCCGCGGCGAGCTGGAGCAGAAGATCCGCGTCGCGCTGCTGCCGAAGGATGCGATGGACGACCGCAACGTCGTGCTCGAAATCCGCGCCGGCACCGGCGGCGACGAGGCCTCGTTGTTCGCCGGAGACCTGTTCCGGATGTATGAGCGCTTCGCCGCCCTGCAGGGCTGGAAGGTCGAGGTGGTCTCGGCCTCCGAAGGCACCGTCGGCGGCTACAAGGAGATCGTCGCCGAAGTGCAGGGCCGCGGCGCCTTCGCCAAGCTGAAGTTCGAATCCGGCGTGCACCGCGTGCAGCGCGTGCCCGACACCGAGACGCAAGGCCGCATCCACACCTCGGCGGCGACAGTCGCCGTGCTGCCCGAGGTCGAGGATGTCGACGTCGACATCAAGCCGGACGACCTGCGCATCGAGACCATGCGCGCGCAAGGCGCCGGCGGCCAGCACGTCAACAAGACGGAATCGGCGATCCGCATCACCCATATCCCGACCGGGATCGTCGTGATGATGCAGGACAGCCGCTCGCAGCACAAGAACCGCGCCTCCGCGATGAACATCCTGCGCTCGCGCATCTACGACGCCGAGCGGCAGAAGGTCGACGCGGCCCGCTCGGCCGAGCGCAAGGAGAAAGTCGGCTCGGGCGACCGCTCGGAGCGCATCCGCACCTATAATTTTCCGCAAGGGCGCGTCACCGACCACCGCATCAACCTGACGCTCTACAAGCTGCCGCAGGTGATCGCCGGCGAAGCGCTGGGCGAACTCATCGACGCGCTGACGACCGAGCACCAGGCCGCGCAGCTCGCCGCGCAAGGTGCTGCGGCGTGATGCGCACCGGCGCATTGCAGGAGGCGATGCGACGCTGCCCCGACACAAACGGTGTCGTCCCGGCGAACGCAGGGACCCCTAACCACCGGCCTTCGTGGCTGTCACAGAAGGCAACTCCGACCGCCCGTCCCGCCACGGCACGGCGTATGGCTCCCCGCGTTCGCGGGGATGACGCGTGGAGGGAGTTTGCGCGATGACCGGCCTCATCGCCGGCGTGACGATCGATGCCGCCCGCCGTGCCCTGGCCGCGCGCTTTGCAGATGCGGGCCTCGACTCGCCCGAGCTCGATGCGCGGCTGCTGGTCGGCCATGCGCTGCAGCTCGACCTCACCGGGCTCGTGATGCACGGGAGACGACAGCTCTCCCATGACGACGCGCAGCGCCTGGAAACGCTGGTGCAGCGCCGGCTGGCCGGCGAACCGGTCGCCCGCATCCTCGGCACCAAAGAGTTCTGGGGCCTGGACCTGCGATTGTCGGCCGACACGCTGGTGCCGCGGCCGGACACAGAGACTGTCGTCGAGCTGGCACTGGAACATCTCGCGGCCGGCGGCGACCTGAAGCGTCGCTTGCGCATCGCCGATCTCGGCACGGGCTCCGGCGCGATCCTGCTGGCGCTGCTGTCCGAGCTGCCGCGGGCCTTTGGACTCGGTACCGACATCAGCTTGGCCGCGCTGACCACCGCGCGGGATAATGCGCGCGCGCTCGGATTAGCCGACCGCGCCGGCTTCGTCGCCTGCTCCTACGCCGCAGCGCTGTCTGCGGGTTTCGACCTGATCGTGTCGAACCCGCCCTACATCCCATCGTCCGAGATCGGTGCGCTCGACGTCGAGGTGCGCACTCATGATCCGCTGCGCGCCCTGGACGGGGGCAAGGACGGGCTCGACGCCTACCGCGCGCTGATCCCGCAGGCGGCGGCCCTGCTGCGGCCGGACGGCGCTGTCATCGTGGAGGTCGGGCTTGGCCAGAGTGACGAGGTCGCTGCATTGATGGTGAGGGCTGGCCTGACGGCCGATTCCTCGACGATCCGGGCCGATCTGGCCGGTATTCCCCGAACCGTCATGGGCCTAAAAAAGCTCCGGTAAAGGTCGGGGAATGCAGAAAAAGCTCTTGGAATATCCCCCGGGAGCGACTACGTTCCATCCATAGCACCGGTGCAGGCCACGACGAGCGGTATTCACGGAACACCGCCGCGGTCAGATGCCAGAGAGCCGCGCCGGGCGATAGGTTCCAGAACGCAGATCTGCTGAGCGCGAGAGCCCGGATGGCTGCGCAGCCCGCGACTGCAAAGCGAACGAAAGCCTGACTTTGCACTTGAGGTCTTACGCTAAGCAAACTGGGTCGGTCGTGGCGCATGTCGCCTTGGCTGGCTGAATGACGTGGTTCGCCGGTCCCAGGGGCTGGCGGGTGGGGAACGCGTTTTGAACGCGCTTTTGTCGAGAGAATCGGCTGTCGATCACATCGGCATGGGTCAAACCGGCATGTCGGAACCGACATGGGTCGGATGGGACCATTTGGACCGCGCGCGAGGCGTCCGAGCCCGGCGAAGGTATTTCAATACACTCTCGGTATTCCGATAACAATCAGTGCTCAGACAATCGGTGCTCCTAACGCAGGGTTGGAATAAAGGCAGGACATGAGAAACGGTCAGAACAACAAGCGGATGCGCAACCGGAACAGCGGCGGTAACAACAACAATAACCGGCGCGGCCAGAATCCGCTGACCCGGGTGTTCGAGTCCAATGGACCGGACATCAAGATCCGCGGCACTGCCTCTCATGTCGCCGAGAAATATGTCCAGCTTGCCCGCGACGCCCGCTCTTCGGGTGACCCCGTAGCCGCCGAGAACTACTACCAGCACGCCGAGCACTATTTCCGCCTGATTGCCGCCGCGCAGGAGCAGTTCCGCCAGAATCAGCCGCAGCAGCCGCGCAACACCGAGGACCTGACCGTCGACGACCTCGACGATGACGGTGAGAGCTTCTCGCATTTCGGCCAGGAGCCCGGCTTTGTTCCGGCCCAGCCGCAGCCTCAGCCCCAACCCTTCATGCGCGACCGCGAAGGCGGCCAGCGCGAGCGCGGCGACAACCAGCCCTATCAGCGCGAGCAGCAGCCGCGCGAGCACCGCGAAGCGCGTGAGCATCGCGAGCCGCGCGAACACCGCGAGCCGCGGGAACACCGTGAACCCCGCGAACATCGCGAGCGGGAGCCGCGCGAGCACCGGGAGCGGCCGCAGCCCGTCCAGTACCAGCCGCAGCCGCAACCCCAGCCCGTCATCGCCGACAGCGGCGTCGATCGGCTGCCGTCCTTCATCACCGGTCCGCAGCCGCAGATCGCCAATCCCCCGGCCGCCTTCGAGGGCGCTGCCGAGCGCTATCCGCGGCGCCGCCGGCGTCCGCATGGTCCGCGCGCTGAAGCAGCCGCTGCTGCACCGGCGCCGAGCGAGGACCTCAATCCGGGCGAATAGCGATTACCCTCCATCATGACGAAACGGGTGGGCTCTTGAGCCCACCCGTTTTTTTGCGCGGGAAGCGCGCAGGAAAACGGCCCGGGATCATGCTTCGCGCGACGGCGGACCGACCTCGCGGCGACCGGCGCCACCGGATCCGGGGGCCGACGGTGACGGCGCCAGCACCGGTTCGAGCCGCGGGATCAGCCGAATGCGCTCGCGGCGCGCCGGGATCACCCGGTAGACCTGCTTGGTCGCCTCCACGATGTGGACACCGGCGAACGGCAGCGACAGCGCCGCGCCGACGCGCTCCCAGGCCATCGCCGATTTCAGGAACCAGCCGCCGACCGGAGGCATGAACAGCGCCTCGCCCCAGCCGGTCGGCGTGAACCAGGTCTGCCGCAGCAGTTGCGTGATCTGCGAGCGCGAATAGGGCCGGCCATGGCCGAACGGCGTGTTGTCGGTCCGCGTCCAGACGCCGCGCCGGTTCGGGATCACGATGATCATGCGTCCCGCCGGCGCCAGCACCCGCCACATCTCGCGCAGCAGCCCGGCCGGGTCGTCCGACATCTCCAGCGCATGCACGATCAGGATGCGGTCGATCGCCGCATCGGGCAGCGGCAGCGAGAACTCGTCCACCAGCGAGGCCAGCGTCGGCCGCGCCGTCGGCCATTTCAGCACCCCCTGCGCCGCCGGCATGAAGGCGATGCAGCGTTCGGAATCCTCGCGGAACAGGCCAAGATAGGGCGTGGGATAGCCGACGCCGAGCACCCGCTGCCCGGCCGCGCTCGGCCAGCGCGCGCGGATACCGCGGTTGATCAAGAGCCGCGCGACGATCCCGAGGCGACCCGAATAGAAATTTCGCAGATCGATCACGTCCATGACGTCAATGTATCATGCGAGCGCGCGCTGCCGCGCGCCGAATATTGCGTTGCGCCTCCAGCGTTAACGCCATATCTCTGCGCGGGACATCGGAGGCCGCCCCGCAGCGCTGCGCCCGGGCTCCGCTTCCACGACCTTCTGGCATCGCGAGCGCGACCATCGTGCCTCGCCCGGTCCCGCCGACGGAGACATCATGGCCGCCGACATCCGCGCCTTCACCTGCCTGTCCGACAATTTCGGCTATCTGATCCATGACCCCGCGACCGGTGCGACTGCCTCGATCGACGCCCCCGAGGCCGGACCGATCGTCCGGCAATTGGACGCCGAAGGCTGGAGGCTCACCGACATCCTGATCACGCATCATCATCACGACCATGTCGGCGGCGTCGCCGAGCTCAAGCAGAAATATGGCTGCCGGGTGGTCGCGCCCCACGACAAGACGACGGCGATCGCCAACGTCGATCTGCGAGTCGCCCATGGCGATGTCGTGAAGATCGGCGAGTTGCTCGCGCGCGTGCTGGAAACGCCGGGCCATACGCTCGACCACGTCTCCTACGTGTTCGATGCCGACAAGGCGCTGTTTGCGGCCGACACGCTGTTCTCGGTCGGCTGCGGCCGCGTGTTCGAGGGCACCTATCCGATGATGTGGGACTCGCTTCTCAAGCTGCGCGCGCTGCCGGACGACTTCCGGCTCTATTGCGGCCACGAATACACAGCCTCGAACGTCAAATTCGCCCTCACCGTCGACGGCGACAACGCGGCGCTGAAGGCTCGCGCCGAGGAGGTCACGCGGCTGCGTGCCGCCAACCGGCCGACCATTCCGTCGCTGCTGGGCGACGAGAAGACCGCCAACGTGTTCCTGCGCGCCGACGATCCGGCCGTCGCAGTGCGGCTGCGCATGAAGGGCGCCAGCGCCGAGCAGGTATTCGGCGAGTTGCGCGAGCGCAAGAACAAGTCGTAACGGCGAGGACGACGATGGCCACGCTCTCGGCTGCCGACATCATCGCGCGTCTCGGCCTGCAGCCTCATCCGGAGGGCGGACATTTTCGCGAGACCTTCCGCGATCCGGCCGTCGACGCCTCCGGCCGCGCCGCATCGACCTTGATCTATTTCCTGCTCGCGCGCGGCGAGCGTTCGCATTGGCACAGGGTCGACGCGGTCGAGACCTGGCACTTCTATGCCGGTGCGCCGCTGACCTTGCGGATCGCCGCCGAAGGCCAGGCGCCGCAAACGACGACGCTGGGCATCGACCTCGCAGCCGGCCAGCAGCCGCAGGCGGTGGTGCCCGCCCATGCCTGGCAGGCCGCCGAGAGCGCCGGCGATTGGACGCTCGTCGGCTGCACGGTGGCGCCGGGCTTCATGTTCGAAGGATTCGAGCTTGCGCCGCCCGGCTGGGAGCCGGAGGTCTGAGTCAGGCGCTCGCGCCGGCGACCTTCGCGGCCGGCTCGGCGAAGCGCTGGCGCTCCTGGGCGAGGAAGCCGGAAATCGCGTCGGCCGGCATCGGCTTCGCGAAGTAGTAGCCCTGGATGTAGTCCGCGCCCAGACGTCGCAGGCTGTCGAGCTGCTCCTTGGTCTCGACACCCTCGACGACGCACGAAATTTCCATGTCGGCGCAGAGGCCGGTCAGCGACTTGATGATCTTGTGGCTGATCGGGTTGGCGTTGACGTCGCTCACGAAACTGCGGTCGACCTTGAGCTTGTCGAGCGGCAGCCGGTGGACGTGACTGAGCGACGAGTAGCCGGTGCCGAAATCGTCCAGCGAGATGCCGCAACCGATCGCCTTCAATGCCGCGATCGACTGCTCGGCGCGGGCGAAGTCGAAGGTGACGGCGGTCTCGGTGATCTCGAACTCGATGCGGCGCGGCGGCACGCCGCTGGCATGGATGACCGCCAGCAGCGGCAGGACGCCATCCGGCGAACAGATGTCGTGCGCGGAGAGATTGAACGACACGCGAATGTCGTCCGGCCAGGTCCGCGCGGCGGCGAGCGCCTTGACCAGCAGACAACGCGTCAGGCTGCGGATGACGCCGATCCGCTCGGCGGCCGGGATGAAGCTTGCGGGCGACACCGTACCCAGCTTGGGGCTGTGCCAGCGCGCCAGGACCTCGAATCCGGTGGTGCGCGAATTCATCGCGTCCATGATCGGCTGAAACGCCAGGTCCATCTCGGCGTCGAAATCGGCCGTGCGCAACAGGTGCTCGATCACGCTGCGGCTACGGATCTCCGCCTCGAGCTCGGTCGAGAAGATGATGGCCTGGCCGCGGGCGCGGCGCTTGGCGTGGTAGAGCGCATAGTCGGCGCATTCGTACAGCGCATCCGCAACCATGGCCGAGCGCGGATACAACGCAAAGCCGGTCGAGCACGACAGGCCGGTATGGGTCGTGTCGAACTGATAGGGCAGCTTGATGAGGTCGGTGATCTGCCGTCCGAGGTTGAGCAGATCGTCGTCCGTGGGATTGCCGGCGACCACCAGTCCGAACTCGTCGCCGCCGAGCCGGGCGAGATGGACCTGGCCGCCATGGCCGGCACAGGCGTCGCGGATGCGGCGCGCGGCCTCGATCAGCACGCGGTCGCCGACCGTGTGCCCATAGGTGTCGTTGATCGGCTTGAAGCCGTCGAGATCGATGATGCCGACGGCGAGCCGCGTGCCGTCCCGGTCGGCCTCGGCGAAAGCTTGCGTGAGCTCCGAGAAGAAGCGACGGCGATTGGGCAGATCGGTCAGCGAATCCAGATTGGCGAGGCGGAAGTTTTCATCCGACAGCGCTTGCGTCGCCGCCTGCTCCGCGAGCAGCGATTTGCGGCTGGCGACGAGCGCGGCGAAATCCCGATAATAGATGAACAGCACCGTGACCATCGCGCCGGACACGAGCAGCTGATTGACCGCGATCGCCCGCAGCGCGTGAACGCCCGTGGACATGAAGAAGATGACATAGGGCACGATGACCACGAGGGTCACGATCAGGGCTGCGGAGCGCAGGTGCATCAGGCAGAAGATGATGCCGATGACCGTGACCGCCATGTAGAACGCGACCTGCCCCTTGGCGAATGGGTCGCCGTAGGGAAACAACGCGAAGGACCAGACGACGAACAGCGCCCCGATCGGGCCGGCAATCCGGTTGGTGACACGCAGGTTGCGCAGCACCTCGGCGTCGCTGCTGGCGGCCTCGCCCTGCCGCAGCCACCACAGCATGCGCGCGCCGGTAATCGTCGATAGCAACGCCGGCACGGAAATCGTGAGCCACGTCGGCGCCAGCGGAAGGAACGTGTAGGCGAGCGCCAGGCTGTTGGTGATGAGAATGAAATAGAGCAGCGGCACCTGCTTGGAGAACGCCTGGAACTGCGCGCGCGTCAGCTCGGGACTGTCGGCGGGAACGCGAAACAACTCCCCTGCGCGGGCCATGTAACGTCTCACGTCCGGCATTGCCGCCCCGTTGTCAGCACCATTTCGCAGGGACTATCGCTCAGCACGGGTAAAGGGCGGGTTAGGTGCAGACCGCGCCAAACTGTAATCGGCGGTTGTGAGCTACCGGCCGGCGCGCCGGTTTTGCGCACGATTAAGTGCGCATCAAGGATAACCGGCGGATTCGGACCGCCGTGCCGAGTCCGCATGCGAGCCGGCCCCGCCTGACGTCGCTCGACCTGATGCGGTCAGCGCTTGCGCAGGAGGAACATGTCCTTGGCCGCGACCAGACCGCCGCCGGCAATCAGCAGTGCGGCCACCGCCAGGGTGGCGCTCGGTCGGGCATAGCCGGCAACGATCAGGAAAGCCGTCGACAGCAGCGGCGTCGCATAGGATGCGGCACCGAGCACGCGAATGTCTCCGCGCTTCATCCCGATGTCCCAGGCATAGAACGCGGCGCCAACCGGGCCGATGCCGAGACCGGCAACAGCGAGCCACTGCGTCGGGCTGTCGGGCCAGACCGTTCGCTCGACCGCAACATGGACCAGGGCCGCGAGCGCGGACGTCGCCATGCAGAAGCCGGCGACGGCATCGGTCGGCACCGCCTTCAGACGGCGCGAGAGCACCGAATAGATCGCCCACACGAACGCCGCGACGAAGGCGGCCGCGAGCCCCGGCAACTGGCTCGCAGCGAAGCTCGCACCGTTGCCGAGCAACAGCAGCGCGGTGCCGACAAGCCCGATCACGGCGCCGGTCACGTGATGAACCGCGAGCCGCTCCCCCGGCAGAAAGGCCGAAAATAGCACGATCAGCAGCGGCCAAAGATAGTTCAGCAGCCCGGCTTCTGCCGGCGGCGCGAAGCGCAGCGCCAGGAAGTACAGCGCGTGATAACCGAACAGCCCGCCGACGCCCACGGCCCACGCCGTCAGCGGCTGCCGCAGCACCCGTAGCCCGTCCGGTCGGCGGACCAGACTGAGCAGGCCGACCGCGCCGCCGATCGCGAAGGTCATCGCCGCAAGCTGGAAGGCGGGGATCGTGCCAGTTGCCACCGTCAACAAGGCGAGCAGCGACCACATCAGGATCGCGGTCAGACCGATCAGGGTCGCATTGCGCTGGGACATCAGGCGGCAGGCTCCGTCACGGCCGGCTCATGCCGGCCACCCACGCCTGCGTCCGTGCGGGGAGCGTCCAAGACGTGAATGCCCGCGGCGAGCGCGGGCATCAGGTTTTCCTTAACCGCAGATGGTGGCCGGAGGCAACGCCGCCGGCGAGGCTCACACCATGTACTGGCCGCCATTGACCGACAGCGTCGAGCCGGTGATGGCTCCGGCCTCATCAGCCGCGAGGAACACCACGGCGCGCGCGATCTCCTCGGGCTCGCCGAGGCGCCCCACCGGAATCAGCGGCAGGATGGCTTTCTCGAGCACGTCCTTCGGCACCGCCTGCACCATCTCGGTGTTGATGTAGCCCGGGCAGATCACGTTGACGGTGACGCCGGCCTTGGCCGTCTCCAGCGCGAGCGCCTTGGTGAAGCCGATGTCGCCGGCCTTCGCCGCGGAGTAGTTGACCTGGCCGAACTGGCCCTTCTGGCCGTTGATCGAGGAGATGTTGATGATGCGGCCGAACTTGCGCGCGCGCATGCCCTCGATGACCGGGCGGGTCATGTTGAACAGCGAGCCGAGATTGGTGTTGATCACCGCGCTCCACTGCTCGAGCGTCATCTTGTGGAAGGCCGTATCACGGGTGATGCCGGCATTGTTGATCAGCACATCGATGGGACCGAGATCGGCTTCGACCTTCTTGATGCCTTCGCCGCAGGCCTCGAACGAGCTGACGTCCCATTTGTAGACGGGGATCTCGGTCTCGCTCTTGAACTTCTCCGCCGCGGCATCGTTGCCGCCGTAATTCGCCGCGACCTTGTATCCAGCCGCCTTCAGCGCCTTGCTGATCGCCGCTCCGATACCGCGCGTTCCCCCCGTCACCAACGCTACACGTGCCATGTCGAATCCTTCCCTCGATGACTGATCGCACAGGACAACCTCTGGCTGTCGCCGCGCTTGCCGTTGTTATTGGATCATGAACCTCCGCGCGACGATCAACTTGCCGCACGACCGTCCATGCTCGCTCAACTCCATTTTTTTAGTGGTCGATTATGCGACGTGTTTGACGGACATCAAGAACAAAACGCCCGGCGAGATCGCCGGGCGTTGATCTTTAGTTGAGCTGGACGCGATTGCGAAGGCTGAACGGTTCGCAGTCACTGCCGGGTTTTTAGTCGCGTGCAACGCACAGCGCGATGCCCATGCCGCCGCCGATGCACAGCGTGGCAAGACCCTTCTTCGCGTCGCGCTTCTGCATCTCGTGCAGCAGAGTCACGAGCACGCGCGCGCCGGACGCACCGATCGGATGGCCGATCGCGATCGCGCCGCCGTTGACGTTGACCTTGGCCGGATCCCAGCCGAGATCCTTGTTCACCGCGCAAGCCTGCGCGGCGAACGCCTCGTTGGCTTCGATCAGGTCGAGGTCGGCGATGTTCCAGCCGGCCTTCTTCAGCGCCGAACGCGACGCCGGGATCGGGCCGGTGCCCATGATCTTCGGGTCGACGCCGGCCTGGCCCCAGGACACGATCCGCGCCAGCGGGGTCTTGCCCTCCTTGGCCGCCTGCTTGGCGGTCATCAGCACCACGGCAGCCGCGCCGTCATTGATGCCCGACGCGTTGCCGGCGGTGACCGTGCCGTCCTTCTCGAACGCCGCACGCAGCTTGGCCATGGCCTCGATCGTCGCGCCATGACGCGGATATTCATCGGTGTCGACCACGGTGTCACCCTTGCGGCTCTTGACCGTCACGGGTGCGATCTCGTCCTTGAACCTGCCGGCCTTCTGAGCCGCCTCGGCCTTGTTCTGCGATGCAACGGCGAACTCGTCCTGCTGCGCGCGCGTGATCTGATATTGCTTCGCAACGTTCTCGGCGGTGTTGCCCATGTGATAGCCGTTGAAGGCGTCCCACAAGCCGTCCTTGATCATCGTGTCGACCAGATCGAGCGAGCCCATCTTCACGCCGGCGCGCAGATATTGCGCGTGCGCCGCCATGCTCATCGACTCCTGGCCGCCGGCGACCACGATGTCGGAGTCGCCATTGACGAGCGCCTGGTAGCCGAGCGCCACGGAGCGCAGGCCGGAGCCGCACAGTTGGTTGATGCCCCAGGCCGGACTCTCGACTGGAATGCCGGCGGCGATCGAAGCCTGGCGCGCCGGGTTCTGGCCCTGCGCCGCAGTCAGGATCTGGCCCATAATGACCTCCGAGACGCGGCCCGGCTCGACGCCGGCGCGCTCCAGCGCGGCCTTGATGGCCACCGCCCCCAATTCATGAGCCGGGACACTGGCGAAGGCACCGTTGAAACTTCCAACCGCGGTGCGGGCGGCGCTGACGATGACGACATCGTCTGACATGAGCATCTCCTGGGGTTCTTGATCTTGGACGTGAAAGCGAGGGCTTGAGACTCGAGGGTATTTGAAATGAAAATGATCTTTTCAGTTCACGGTCGTGCCGGCCCTCCGCAAGCCCCGGATTGGCGAGTGCGCAACCTTCGTCCTTCATCCTGTTAACGTCGTTGCGACATGTCAATTGGCGGCATCAGCAATTCCTGCTGCAGCGCATTCAAATTGGGATGCTTGGCCGTTTCGTGAGCAAGATTTCTGCTGCGGGATTAACCGTTCCGCACAAAACCGTAGCCGAACTCGCTCGAAAGTGATTACGTTATTGCATTGCGTAGCTCTTCGCCCTGCGGCGACGCCGCCGGGTTCCCTGTTCTCGGTTTGCATGTGTGAGCTCATGGCGAAATCTGACCAACCCACCACAATCAAGAAATACGCGAACCGGCGGCTCTACAATACCGGGACGAGTACCTACGTGACCCTCGAAGATCTGGCCTCGATGGTTAAGAACGGGGAGGATTTCCTAGTCTACGACGCCAAGACCGGCGACGACATCACGCGGTCGGTCCTCGCACAGATCATCTTCGAGCAGGAGAACAAGGCCGGTCAGAACCTGCTGCCGACCACGTTCCTGCGCCAGCTGATCCGCTTCTACGGCGACAGCATGCAGATGGTGGTGCCAAAGTACCTTGAGCAGTCGATCGATACCCTGACCCGGGAGCAGGAGAAGTTCCGCAAGCAGATCGCCGACACCTTCAGCGGGACGCCGTTCGCGCCGCTCGAGGAGCAGGTGCGCCGCAACATGGAACTGTTCCAGCAGACGTTCTCGATGTTCAAGCCGTTCACGCCGCCGGTGCGCGCCGACGAGAAGGCCGCCGAGCCGGCCCCGGCCGCCGACGACAACATCGACGAGCTGCGCCGTCAGATGAAGGAAATGCAGGACCGGCTCGATCGCATGTCGGAGCCGAAGAAGGACGAGCAGCAAGGCTGACGCCGAAGGCCGGCGGCTGATCAACCCGCCGCCGGCAGCTCCACCCTGCCGTTACCGATCCACGGCCGATCGACCGAGGCGAGGCCAATCACCCGGCCCTGGATGTAATCGCAGCCCCAGTCGCGCAGCAGCCCGACCGACGCCTCGTCCTGCACCCATTCCGCGACCGTCTTGATCTGCAGCCGTCGCGCCAGCTCGACCAGCGTCTGCACGAAGGCGCGGTCGTCAGCCGAGCGCACGAGATTCTGCACGAAGGCGCCGTCGATCTTGACGATGTCGACGCCGAGCTTGCGCAGATTGCGGAACGAGGTGTGCCCGGCGCCGAAATCATCGATGGCGATTCGGCTGCCGAGATCTTTCAGCCGCGTCACGAAGCCGCGGAGATCGTCGACGTCCTGGATCTCGACCGTCTCGGTGATCTCGACGATCAGCCGTTCGGCGACCCCAGGATGGGCGCGCATCATGGACTCGATCGAGGCCCACCAGTCCGGATCCATGGTGGTCTCAGGCGAGATGTTGAGGCTCAGGGTGACGTCGGGCGTGCTCGCGAGCTCCGCCACCACCAGCTCCAGAATGCGGTGATCGACCAGACGGATCAAACCGAGCCGTTCGGCGACTGGGACGACGTCCGGCGCCAGCAAGGCCCGGCCGTCATCCTGGCGCATCCGCACCAGGCATTCATAGAAGGCGGGCGCAAGCGTGTTGGCATTCACCACCGGCTCGAACGCTGTGACGATGCGCCGCTCATTGAGCGCGGTCACGATCTCGTCGGTGACGCGGATGTTGACCTTGCGCTGTGCGTCGCGCTCCACGTTCGGCCGCCAGGTCGAGAACGATCCGATGCGGCGGCGCTTGGCGGCGTCGAGCGTCTCATGGGCGCGGTTGACCGCTTCCTCGACCGAGCGGGCGTGACGGGGAACGCTCACGGCGCCGATCGTCGCGGTGACGGCGACCGGACCTGACTTGGTCGGCACCACCTCGTCGCGCACGGTCGCGAGAAAGCGCTCGGCCGCGGTGGTCATGTCGTCCATCGTGCAGTTCTTCAGGATCAACCCGAACTTGTTGCCCGAGAACCGCCCGAGCGTGTCGCCACCGCGGAGCCGGCCTCGGATGCGCTGGGCGATCTCCAGCACGACGCCGTCGGCGACGTCGAAGCCGAAGGCGTCGTTGATGCGCGCGAGATGATCGATGCCGACCAGCATGAAGGCGCAGGAGAAGCGGAACCGCTGCGACTCCTCGATCACCTCGGCAAGCGTCGCCAGCAGATGCGTTCGGTTCAGCTCGCCGGTCAGCGGATCGTGCCGTGACAGCTTGAGCAGCTGCTCCTCGCGGGCGTGGCGCTCGTTGTTGATCCGCACGATGCCCTGGGCACGCAAGGGCCGCCCATCGGGGCCGGCGAACCAGCAGCCGGTCTCCTCGACCCAGATCAATGGCGCACCGGCGTGGGTGCGCACGCCATATTCGATCCGGTACGGCGTGCCGGCGGCGCCATGCAGCGGCGCCGCCTGGTGCATGATCTCGGAGCGGATGCTGCGGTCCGGCTCGATGAGCTTGCTGAATTCGGCGCCGTTGCAGAGTTGCGGCAGCGGAACGTCGGCAAACACCGCCCCGACGTGATCGCTCCAGACGATCACGTCGCTCGCCAGATCCCAGACGAAGGCGGCTTGGCCCAGGGACGCCAGGATCATCGCGGTCTGTGGCAATTCGGATGTCAAGGTCGCCTCGTTTCGGCACAGGCCGGCAGGACCGGCGCTGATTTGGGAACGGCCAGCGCGCATCCGCGCGAGCGGCGGCGGCCGAGTTCGCGAATCAGACTACGCATCTCTGGTTAACGGAGAGCATGCCGAGGCGACGAGCGCGTGTCCGAGACGCGTCAACCATGTTTGGAACATGCAGCGCTCCAGAGCGCTTGGAACGGCATTGCTCTTGCGAGATCGAGGAGCGAAAGGCTCCGGCGTCCCAGAACGTGACAATCGCGCCGGCGGTGGTTGGACAATGTTAACGATTGATCAGGACGGCGATCGCCTGGATGGGTCGGAGCAGACCTCCCGCTCCGTGACGCTGCTGCCGAGCGATGCGAGCCATGACCTTCGCGCGCGGATCGTTCGCGCAGCACGCCCCGACGCCGGCTTCGTGACCCATCTGATCGCGACCGCCGAGCAGCTGCCGCAAACCCGCACGCTCAGGCGCGCGGCGGTTGCCGACGTCCACAGTGCCTATGCGGCGAGGCTTCAGCCGGTCACGCGTGCCGGCGGCCGGACCCGAGAAATGATCTGAGCGGCGCGCTCCTGCGCCTCAGGGCTTCGGCGCGTCGGGTTTGGGCGGCTCTGGAGCGCCCGGAGCAGCGGTCTCGGTCTCCTTTGCCTCCGCGACCCAGCCGGTCGTCGGAGCGGGAGCCGGCCGGGGGACCGAGCGGTCGAGCAGCACGGACTCGGCGACCGAAGCAGCAGCCGGCACGGCATCGATCGGCTCTTCAACGACGGGCGCGGCAGCATCCGCCTTCTGAACCTCCGCCTGCTCAACCTCCGCCTTGGCCGGTTCTTTGACCGATTCTCTGGCCGGCTCCTCGATCGGCTGAGGTTCCGAATCAGGCACGGTCGCTTCGGCCGGCGCCGGCACGGAAGCGGGAGCTGCGACGACTGAGCGGGCGGCGCGCTTGGTGCGCAGCGAGACTCCGCCGAAGAAATCGACCATCGCCAGCAGGGTCAGCAGCAGGAAGGTCGAATTCCCGAACTTCTGCCACATCGCGAATTCCGCCGCGGCGCCGCCGAAGACCAGCAGCGACAGCAGATGATCGGTCAGATATTTCCCGTTCGGCTTCGCCGCCTTGATGATTTCGAGCAGCAGCAGCAGCACGCCCAGGGCCAGCAGCATGTCGCCGAGCGAGATCGTCCAGACCTCGCCGGACGGAAGCTGAAGGCGCAGCAGCGTCTCGCTGAACGCGACCCCCGGCATCAGGAAGACGATCATGTTGTAGATCGCCAGCGGGATCAGCAGCAGCGGGAAACCGACCATGGACATCGGTTGAAGCCTTGGATGGCGCGGGCGGCGGCCCGGCGCAAAGTCAATCGGTGCGAAGATGAGACAGCGAGACGGGATCACGCGGCACAGATACGCAACGGTCCCGGCGAATCACGTCGCACGGGACCGCTTTCAACCCCATCGATGGCCGAATTCGGGCAGCTTGGAAAGCGGCCCGCGCGGACAATCAGGCGTCTTTCTTCTTCAGGACCTGGCGGCCCTTGTACATGCCGGTCTTCAGGTCCAGGTGGTGCGGACGACGCAGCTCGCCGGAATCCTTGTCCTCGACATAGGTCGGCTTCTTGATGGCGTCAGCCGAGCGGCGCATGCCGCGGCGCGACGGCGAAGTTTTTCTTCTGGGGACGGCCATATCGGTATCCTCTAGGGTATTTTTGCAAGGCATCGTCCGCAAAGGACGGCTGCAGCCATGAAGCTGGCGAGCCCGGATGCCGATCAAGGCCGCGCTTATAGAGGAAGGGGTGCGGCATGGCTAGGGCTCTCCGAGGCATTTTTGGCCAAAATTGCGCCCGCTCGGACCTCACCGCCGCTCCCCCCAGCAGGCCTGCAGGCTGGAGGCCTGGGCCCGCACCATGTAGGTCGCCGACAGCCGCCGCACACCCGGCCCCGGGGCCCGGGCGCTGCGCCGGACGGGGTTCGGCAGGATCGAGGCCATCAGCGCCGCCTCGCGCGGCCCTAAGCCAGCTGCCGAGCGGTTGAACGCGTAATTGGCGCCCGCCTCCACCCCGAACTGGCCGCTGGGACCGAGCTCGGCGATGTTGAGGTAGATTTCGAGGATGCGCCGCTTGCCGAGGACGAGGTCGATCCACAGCGCCAGCGGCAGTTCCAGCGCCTTGCGAACATAGCTGCGGCCCTGCCACAGGAACAGGTTCTTGGCGACCTGCTGGGTGATGGTCGAGCCGCCCCGCGAGACCTCGCCGTCCTCGGCATCGTCCATGACCTCGCGCAGCGCGCCCCAGTCGATGCCGTGATGGCTGCAGAATTTGGCATCCTCCGCGGCCACCACCGAGCGCGGCAAATACGGCGACATCGCCGAGAGGTCGATCCAGTGCCGCGTCACCGGCTGCCCCGTCACCGACCGCCACAGCATCAGGGTCGAGACGGGGTGACCCACGGCATAGAACGGCGTCAGCGCATAGGGCACGAGCAGCACCAGCACGGCGATCACGAGGATGGTTCTGACGGTACGCAAGGGCAGGCGCCGCTCGGTTGGGACCACCGCGGGGGCGGACAATTGGCCGGGATTATCCGACATCTCGATGTGGTTTCCTGCTTTTTTCCGCCGTTACGGCCGAAAGCCGCCACCGCTCCGGCAATTGACGAAGTCGCCGCCATCAACGATTGTCCGGCGAATTTTGCCCCTGGAGCTCTTGTTAAATGACTGCGACGGCCCTCACCGACTTCACCCAACGCCTGGACAAGACCGCGGAAGAGACCGAAGCCCTGCTCGGCGAGCTCCTCGGCGATGCGCCGCTGGCGGACGAGATCATCAGGCCGAAGCGGCTGATCGAGTCGATGCGCTATTCGAGCCTGAACGGCGGCAAGCGGCTGCGCCCGTTCCTGGTGGTCGAGAGCGCCGCCGTGTTCGGCGTCCCGCGCAAGGGCGCGCTGCTGACCGGCGCGGCGCTCGAATGCATCCACTGCTACTCGCTCATCCACGACGATCTGCCGGCGATGGACAATTCCGACCTGCGGCGCGGCCGCCCCACGCTGCACAAGGTCTATGACGACGCCACCGCCATCCTGGCCGGCGACGCGCTGCTGACCATCGCCTTCGACATCATCACCCGCGACGAGATCCATCCCGACGCCGGCGTCCGCCTGGCGCTGACCCGGGCGCTTGCCCGCTGCGCCGGTGTCGGCGGCATGGCCGGCGGCCAGATCCTCGACCTCGCCGGCGAGGGCCGGTTCGGCGACAGTGGCCCGGTCGACGTCGCCCGCGTCCAGCAGATGAAGACCGGCGCCCTGCTCCGCTTCGGCTGCATCGCCGGCGCCCTGCTCGGCCAGGCCTCGGCGGCCGAGTACCAGGCGCTCGACGACTACGGCCGCGCGCTCGGCGAAGCCTTCCAGATCGCCGACGACCTGCTCGACGTCGAGGGCGATGCCGCCACCCTCGGCAAGCCGGCCGGTGCCGACGCCGAGCTCGGCAAGACCACCTTCGTCACCCAGCTCGGCGTCGAGGGCGCCAGGCAGCGCGTCCGCGACCTGCTCGCCCGCGGCGATGCCGCGCTATCGGTCTTCGGCGCCAAGGGCGACGTGCTGCGGGCCGCCGCGCACTTCGTCGCCGAACGCAAGAGCTGAGGCGAGGCATTGGGCGGAGTCCATCCCGACGATCCGGACCTCGCCCGCTTCACGCGGCTGCCGGCTGCGCTGCGCGTCATCTATGCGCGGCCGCGCACCTTCATATCGCTGGGCCTCGCGATCGTTGCGTTCTTCCTGCTGCCGCCGGCACTCCGCCTGATCACGCGGCTCCTGATCAGCTGGGACATCTTCACCGCGCTCTACCTCGTGCTGGTCGCGGCGATGATGCTGCGCAGCGAGCATCATCACATCCGCCGCAAGGCGGTCATGCAGGACGACGGCCGTTTCGTGATCCTGCTGGTCACGGCGCTCGGCGCCTTCGCCAGCATCGCCGCGATCGTGCTCGAGCTCGGCGCTTCCAAGCGCGACGCTCCGGCGCTGACGCTGGCGCTGCTCACCGTCTCGCTGTCCTGGGCCGCGGTGCATGCGACCTTCGCCCTGCACTACGCCCATGACTACTACCGCGGCGCCAAGCCCGGCGGCCTGCAATTCCCCAGCGGCGACACGGACGAGCACGCCGACTACTGGGACTTCGTCTACTTCTCCTTCATCATCGGCATGACCGCCCAGGTCTCCGACGTCGGCATCACCGACAAGATCATCCGCCGCACCGCGACCGTGCACGGCATCATCTCGTTCGTCTACAACACCGCGCTGGTCGCCCTGATGGTCAACATCGCCGCCAGCGTAATCTCGTCCTGATCAGTTGCACACCTCGACGCTGGCATTATTGGCCGGGCCGCCGCCGCCGCGATATTCCAGCCGGCAGCCGGGCCTGACGGCGCGGCACAGATAGGCGTCGCAATAGATCTGCCCGCCCGACTTCGGCCGGGCGGCTTGCGTCTGCGGCCTGGTATAGCCTGGGGCCGCCCCGACGCCGAGACCGCCACCACCTCCGATCCCAACCCCGACGCCCGCACCGGGAGCCGGCATCGGCAGGCCGGCATCCGGCGCCGCACGGGCGCGGCGGCGCGACGGCACATCTTCGTCGCTGCCATCGCGCTTGGCGACCGGCTTCCTGTCGCGCCGCTTCTCGCATTCATTGTCGTCGTTGACGAACGAACCCTCGGCGCAAACGATGCGGGTGCAGCGGTCGCCGTCCGGCTTGGTGCCATGCTGGCAGACCAGCGGGCAGACGCGCGCCTGCTTGAGCTTGATCG
Organism: Bradyrhizobium sp. SZCCHNRI1029; assembly: GCF_032487555.1. Lineage (NCBI taxonomy): Bacteria > Pseudomonadati > Pseudomonadota > Alphaproteobacteria > Hyphomicrobiales > Nitrobacteraceae > Bradyrhizobium > Bradyrhizobium sp. SZCCHNRI1029. The sequence continues at coordinate 276,765 of NZ_JAUEUK010000005.1, read as the reverse complement.
CCTGCAGCGCATCGGCCGAGGCGGCCTGGGTATCGAGCTTGGTGCCCGCATAGCGGTTGAACTGCGACAGCGAGCGGCGCGAGGCCGAGCCCCAGTCGCCATCGGCATCCTCGGTGAGGCAGCCGACGCGGCGCAGCTCGAGCTGCACCGACTTGGCGAGATCAGCGGGCTGCGCGGCCGGGGTGAGCGAGGCGACCTGGCCCTGCTGCGGTGCTGCGGGCGTGGGCGCGCCGGGCGAGGTCGCCGCGCGCGGATTGTCGACCGCAGCGAGCTGCTGCTCACCGCGCTTCTTCTCGGCTTCGGCCGCCTGCTGCTGCGCGACCTGATTGGCCTTCTCAGCGACAATCCGAGCCTGCTCCGCCGCCCTGGCCTCGGCCTCCGCCTTGGCGAGCGTCTCCTTGCGCGCGCCCTCGGCGGCGAGCCGCGCCCGCTCGGCCTCGGTGGCGCGGGCCTTCTCGGAAGCGGCGGCGCGATTCTCCTCGGCGGTGAGCTTGTCGAGCTGCAACTTGGCGAGGCTGGCGTAGAATCCGTCGGGATATTGCGCCAGGAAGGCGTTCAGCGCGCCCTTGTTGCCGACCTGCATCGCGAGCTCGTAGTCGCGCCGGACGTCGGCCTGCGGGCTCGGCGGCGGCGTCACCGGCATCTGTGTCACGACGCGCGGCACGCCAGGGACCAGCGGCACGTCCTCGCCGCCGAGCGAGCCGTACACGAACGGCTCCTGGCGGTTGGCGGTCGCTTTCAGCACCTCGTCGCGGACGAAGCCGAACGCCTTGCGGACGTCGAGGCCGGGGGTCGCGATATGCCGCGACAGCGCTAGCGTGAATGGCGAGTTCTTGCCGTCGCCGTCCTGCGCGGTCGAGCCGGCCTTGGCGGAATAGGCGATCAGCGTATTTGGGCTGGTCGGCTCGACCTTGGCGAGGCCGCGGCCGAGGCTGCGGGTCGCCACCGTCCGCTGCATGTTGCGGGTGAACGGGTTGTCGCGGCAGGCGTCGAGAATGACCAGGCGCAGCTTCTTCGCCGGCTCGACGGCGACCAGAATACGGTCGAGCGACAGCGTCTCGTCATAGACGTCGGTGTCACGCTCGAGCCGGGCGTCGATCGGGATCAGATAGTTCGCCCCTTCGACCTCCATGCCGTGGCCGGCGTAGTAGACCACCGCAATATCGGCATCGCGGGCGGCGTCGGCGAAATCGCGCAAGGCCCGCCTGGTCTCCCGCGCGGTCAGATCGCGCCGGTAATCGACGACATCGAAGCCCGCGCTCTTGAAGGTCGCCGTCATCACCGCGCCGTCATTGGCGGGGTTCGTCAGTTGCGGCACGTTCTGATAGGCGGAATTGCCGATGACGAGCGCCACTCGCTTGTCGGCGAGCGCGGGGTGGCCGACCAGCAGCAGCGCTCCCGCCAGGATGTAACCGCCTAATCGAAGTGACCAAGACATCGTACCTACCCCATACCGCTGGGAGACCTGCTGGGACCTGCCTATCAGAGTGCAGCCCATTGGGCTTGTGACCGGGATCACGCAGATTTATTCCCGATCGACCTGGCCTCGGCCATTATAGTCTGTCGCTGGCGCAATGACGCCAGTTCATGCCTTGCCAAGCGCCGTTTTGCATCGAAAATGCGATCCTTGTTTGTCCAGGTTCCCAGGGAGTTGGCCGTGAGCACAGACCGTTCCACCGTCGAGGCCGTCGTTCAGGGATATTTCGATGCGCTCTACGAGGGCGACGCCGACAAGCTCGGTGCCGTGTTCCACCCCACCGCGGACCTGCGCTGGGTCGAGAATGGCGAACTCAAGATCCTGACCGTGCCGGACTGGCTGGCCTGGGTGCGCAAGCGCCCATCGGCCAAGGCTGAGGGCAAGCCGCGCGAGGACTTCATCGTCACCATCGATCGTTCGGACGACAAGACGGCCTTCATCAAGGTGCGCTGCCAGCTGCCGCCGCGCTATTTCACCGACTATCTCGTGGCGATGAAACTGAAGGACGGCTGGCAGATCGTGTCGAAGTCCTACCGCTACGACCTCCGGGATTGACGCCGGCGCGACGACGCCAAGCCCCCAGCCATGGAAGCTCACTTTCAGATATTCCTGATCCTGCTGGCCGTGTTGGCGGGAACCGCCCTGATCGCGCGACGCGCCAATCTCGCGCCGGCGATCCTCCTGATGCTCGCCGGCATCGCGCTCGCCTTCGTGCCGACGATGCCGGCGTTCGCGCTGCCCCCCGAGCTCGTGCTGCTGGTGGTGCTGCCGCCGCTGATCTATTCGTCGAGCGTCGCGATGAGCTGGCGCGAGTTCAAGCGCAATCTGCGGCCGATCGTGCTGCTCGCGGTCGGCTGCGTGATCTTCACCGCCTCCATGGTGGCCACCGCGACCCACTATCTTCTCGGCCTGCCCTGGAGCCTCGGCTTCCTGCTCGGCGCCATCGTTGCGCCGCCAGACGTGGTGGCGCCGCTCGCCATCGCCCGCCGGCTGCACCTGCCGCGCCGGGTCATGGTCATTCTCGAAGGCGAGGGCCTCGCCAATGACGCGACCGCGCTGATCCTCTATCGCTTCGCGGTGGCCGCCATCACCACCGGCGCCTTCTCCTTTCCGGTCGCGGCCGGCGAGTTCGGCCTGATCGTGGTCGGCGAGATCGCGTTCGGCATCGGCGTCGGCTGGCTGATGCTGCGCGCCCGTCACTATGCCCGCGACCCGCAGGTCGAGATCACCCTGTCGGTGCTGACGCCGTATCTGGCGTTCTGGATCCCCGAGCATGTCGGCGGCTCCGGCGTGATCGCGACGGTGGCCTGCGGCCTCTACATGAGCTGGAACGGACCGCTGTGGATCTCCTCGGCGACCCGCCTGCAGGGCATCTTCTTCTGGGACCTGATGATCTACCTCATCGAGGGCATGCTGTTCCTGCTGACCGGCTTCCAGATGCGGCTGATCTACGAGAAGTCGAAGGTCTTTCCGCTCGACGACATCATGATCGCGACCGCGCTGGTGCTCGCCATCGTCGTTATCGCGCGCTTCGCCTGGACCTTCCCGGCGACCATCCTGCCGCGTTTGCTGAGCTCGTCGCTGCGAGCCCGCGATCCCTTGCCGCCCTGGCGGCAGACCTTCATCATCGGCTTCACCGGCGTGCGCGGCACGGTCTCGCTCGCCACCGCGCTGGCGCTTCCGCTGACGCTGTCGACCGGCGACGCGTTTCCCTATCGCGACCAGATCCTGTTCATCGCCTTCGGCGTGATCTTCTTCACCCTGATCGGCCTCGGCCTGACCCTGCCGGCCGTCGTGCGCTGGCTCGGGGTCGGCAACCAGGGTCGCGCCGAGCATCAGCGCGAGCATGAGCAGGAGATCGCCGCCCGGCGCGAGGCGCTCGACAGCGCCTTGCGGTCGCTGGAGACGATGACCAGCGATCGCGAGCTGTCGGACGAGGTGGTGCGGCTGCTACGGGCGCGCCACGAGGTCCGGACCAACCAGCTCCCGGAAGGTCTGAAGCCCGAGGACAACGACGCATCCGCGCTCGGCATCGAGCTGACCCGCGAGCTGATCACGGCAGAACGCAAATTCATCCACGTGATGCTGCGCGACGGCAAGATCACCGACGAGACCCGCCGCCGCATCGAGCGCGATCTCGATCTGGAGGAAGCGAGCCTCGCCAATCGCTCGTATGGTGAGTTGCCGCTGTAGGAGCTGAGAGCTGGTCACGCGGTTGTAGGACGCGATGTTGCGGCAAACGCCGTCATTGCGAGCGCAGCGAAGCAATCCAGAAATCCTTGCGCGGCCCTGGATTGCTTCGCTGCGCTCGCAATGACGTGGAGGGGAGCCTCACGTCACCGTTCGATCATCCAGCGCGTCACCGCCTGGTGGTAGTTCATCGGACCAGGCACGGTCTTGTAGGTCTTCAAGTAGCGGAAGCCGGCCTTCTGCAGCGCGCGGTTGGGGGCGGTATTGTAGGCGTGCGGCTCGCAGAACAGCTGCTTGAGCCGCAATCTCTCGAAATAGAAATCGATGCTGCGGCGGACGCATGCGGTGCCGAGGCCGCGGCCGCGCAGCTCCGGTTCGGTGACGTGCAGGTGCATGTGGGCGCGGTTGCCGTAGACGATGCGGTCGCAGCTGGAAAAGCCGATGGCGCGGCCGTCGAGCCGCCAGATCACCAGCAGCGCCGCGCGCTCGGCCAACGGCGTCTCGTACAGTGTCTGGAAGAGTCCGGCCCACACCGGCCTGGTCGGCATCCGCGTCGGGTCGATGCCCATCAGGTCGAGTTGCTCGATGCTCGACGAATAGAAGTAGTCGATGACCAGCGAGGTCTCGGCAAGTTCCATTTCGCGGATATCGAGATTCATCGAGGCGTCCTCTTCAGCAGGCCTCAAGGTGCTGATCATGCGGGCGGCAGTGGGGCGGCGCCGGCGCGTCCGATTACGTCGGCTGCAGCCGATCCGCGCGCGAAAATTTCAGACCGCGGCGCGCGGCACAAGCAGCCGTCGGTTGCAGGTCGGCAGTCGCTCTCACGGCAGGCCGATTGGACATGGAATCTAGCTGAGGACTCTCAAGCTCCCCGCCTGCGACAGAGCGATCGCATATGACGATCGGAGTTGTGCGCCCGTCTGCTGCCACATCGTCATGGCCGGGCTCGTCCCGGCCATCCACGCCGCTCGGCATCCTCGGAACGACGTGGATGCCCGGGACAAGCCCGGGCATGACGGAGTAACGAATGGTCAGGCCTTCTCGCCGCAAGCAACCGCGCGATCAACCCAGCGGACAGGAGGCGCCGCTGGCTGAGCCGGGACCAGCGTGCCGCCCTACTCCGCCGCGGTCACGTTCTCCGGCGCTTTCGCGCCGCTGCCGTAGCGCTGGTCGATGTAGTCGATGACGAGCGCCTTGAAGTCGGCGGCGATGGTCGGCCCGCGCAGGGTGCGGAACTTCTTGCCGTCGACGAAGACCGGCGCGGCCGGGGCCTCGCCGGTGCCCGGCAGGGAGATGCCGATATTGGCATGCTTGGATTCGCCGGGGCCGTTGACGATGCAGCCCATGACGGCGACGTTGAGCGCCTCGACGCCGGGATATTGCGTCTTCCAGGCCGGCATCTCCTCGCGGATGAAGTCCTGGATCGAGCGCGCCAGCTCCTGGAACGTGGTCGAGGTGGTGCGGCCGCAGCCGGGGCACGCCGCAACCAGCGGCACGAAGGTGCGGAAGCCCATGGTCTGCAACAGCTCCTGCGCGACCTGAACTTCGAGGGTGCGGTCGCCGCCGGGCTCGGGGGTCAGCGAGATGCGGATGGTGTCGCCGATGCCCTGCTGCAGCAGGATGCCGAGCGCCGCCGAGGAGGCGACGATGCCCTTCGAGCCCATGCCGGCCTCGGTGAGGCCGAGATGGATGGCGTAGTCGGAGCGTGCGGCGAGGTCCTGATAGACCGCGATCAGGTCCTGCACGGCCGAGACCTTGGCCGACAGGATGATGCGGTCCTTCGGCATGCCGAGCTCCTGGGCCCGGGCGGCCGACAGCAATGCCGACTGCACCATGGCTTCGCGCATCACCGCGCGCGCATCGCGCGGGTTCGCGGAAGCCGCGTTCTCGTCCATCAGCTTGCTGAGCAGCTCCTGATCGAGCGAGCCCCAATTGGCGCCGATGCGGACCGGCTTGCCGTATTTGTTGGCGAGCTCGATGATGGTCGAGAATTGCGTGTCCCGCTTGTCCTTGAAGCCGACATTGCCGGGATTGATGCGGTATTTCGCCAGCGCCTCGGCGCAGGCCGGATAGTCGGTCAGCAGCTTGTGGCCGATATAGTGGAAGTCGCCGATCAAGGGCGTGGTGATGCCGCGCTTGTCGAGCTGCTCGCGGATCTGCGGGACGGCCGCGGCGGCCTCCTCGCGGTCGACCGTGATGCGGACCATCTCGGACCCGGCGCGCGCCAGCGCTGCAACCTGGGCCACCGTCTGGTCGACGTCGGCGGTGTCGGTGTTGGTCATCGACTGCACCACGATCGGGGCGCCGCCGCCGACGGCGACGTTGCCGACCATGACGCGGGTGGTCCGATGCCGGGGAGCGGGTCCGGCGACATCGGACGCTGAAGTGTTCTCGGTCAGGATCTCGGGCTTGTTCATGGGCGCTCGGATATCAGGTTTTGGTGACATTCAGCAATGGATCAGTCGCGGCCAGGACCACGCGGTTCGGGCGGTTTACGAGAAAAAGCCCAACGATCACAAGCACGGCAGCCAAGCCAAAGGCCAGCGTCAGGGCGTCATGCAGGATGAAATAGCTCGCCACCACCCCGAATAAAGGGGTGATGAAGGTAAATGCCGACAATTTGCTGGCCGAGTAGGCCTTGATCAGGGCGAACCAGACCGTGAACGTGGTCCCGACCACCCAGATCGACTGGTAGGCCATCAGGCCGATCACGAACGGGCTGGGAACCTGGGTCAACCGCTCCCCGGCAATGAGGGCCGCCACGGCCATGATCGGGACGGAGACCGCCACCTGGTACCCCAATGCCCGCTCGGGCGCGATGAAGCGCAGCCGGGTGCCTTTGACGAACACCGTGGTCACGCCCCAGAGCAGGCCGCCGCCGACCACCAGGAGATCGCCGAGCAGCACGCGGCCGTCGACATCGGCCTGGGGAATGCCGATCGCGAGCGCCACACCGGTGAAGCTGAGCGCCAGCCCGCCCCATTGCGCCGGGCCCATCCGTTCGCCGAGGAAGCGGAACGAGCCGAGCGCGACGAAGAACGGCGCGGTATACAGGAACACGATGGCGCGCGACGCCGAGGTCAGCAGCAGGCCCTGATAGATCAGCACGAATTCCAAGCCGAACAGCAGGCCTGCCACCAGGCCGAGCCCCAGCGTGCCGTCGCGCTCGAACATCTTCACGCCGCGCACCCGCGCGAACACCAGCAGCACCGGCAGCGCACCGAGCGAACGGAAGGTGGCCTGCAGCAGCGGCGGAATTTCAGGCAGCGCGAGCTTCACGGCGATCTGGTTGAACGCCCAGGACAGGCACAGCACGAGGATGACGGCGATCGCGCCCAGGCCGAGCGGCCGGGTCGCGGCGGATGAGGTTGGCGTTGCGGACACGAGGACGTTGGCTCCCTGGCGCGTTTCGTTTTTTGGACCGCCATCAAGGTGTGGTCAGCTTTGTCTTGGTCAGTCGGAGATGATGCGGACGTAGAGCGGCGGTGCTGGCCTCTCCCTGCGCGCACCGGACTCGCGCAGAAACTCGAATACGACGGTCATTCACACGTGTACAGCTTGCGCCGCAGTGAGCGTTCTCACGCCGCCTTCTGGCAATGGGCACACAGCCCGGTGATCTCGACGACCGACAGTTTCGGCGTGAAGCCCGATGCCGCGGCGGCCAGCTTCAGGCTTTCCGCGATCGGAGCCGCCGGAACCTCGCCGACGGCGCCGCAGCTCTCGCAGATCAGGAACGCCACCAGCGCGGTCTGCTCGTGGTCATGGGCGCAGGCGAGGAAGGCATTGCGGCTCTCGATGCGGTGCACCAGGCCGTTCGCCATCAGGAACTCGAGCGCGCGATAGACGGTGATCGGCGCCGGCCGCGCGGCGACCTTGGCAAGTTCCTCGATGATCTCGTAGGCGCCGAGCGGCCGGTGGCTCGACAGCAGCGCCTCCAACACCTGGCGGCGCTGCGGCGTGAACTTCTGGCCGCGCTGGGCGCAGATGCGCTCGGCATGGTCCAGGGCATCGGCCGCGCAGCGGCCATGGTCGTGGTCCGGCGCCGGGAAGGTGGGCTTTGCGAGGGTCATTGCCGACAATCTAGCATCTCGGGGCGGTCTCGCCAAAGGCCGCGGCCGAGCCATGCATCTGCGGCGGGGCGGGTGCGCTCGGCAGAGCCATCAAATATTCATAAGCTTGCTTATCATATCCGAGGCTCATTACAGCCAAAGCTTAGTTCCCCCTCTTGGAATCGAGATCAGCCATGACCCGCACGTCGGTGGACGTGAACTTCCTGTTTACGCTCGGCGAGCTGCAGCGCCTGGTGCGCGCCTATGCCGACAAGGAGGCGGCGCGCTTCGGCATGACCCGCGCGCAATGGGCCGTGCTGGCGAAGGTCGAGCGCTACGAGGGGATGAAGCAGTCCGAGCTCGCCGAGCAGATGGAGATGCAGCCGATCACGCTGACACGGCTGATCGACAAGCTCGCCGAGGCCGGGCTGATCGAGCGGCGCGGCGACGACAGCGACCGCCGCGTCAACCGGCTCTATCTGAAGAAGGCCGCGCGCCCGCTGCTCGCGAAGCTCGCGGTGCTGCGCAGCGATCTGACCGACACCGCCCTCCAGGGCATCAGCGCCGGTGATGCCGAGCGGCTGATGACCCATCTCGAAGCCATCAAGGAAAACGTGAGAAACGCCCTGCAGTCGCTGTGCGACGAGCAGCGAAAGGAGCAGCGCTATGGCTGAGCCCGCCCTGAAACTCGCCCCCGACCAGAAGGCCAGCCCGGATGCGGCGCCGCCCGCGGCCGCCGACGCGAAGCCGGCGCGCCCCGGATTGCTGCGCCGCTACCGTCGCACGCTGCTGCTGGTGGTGCTGCCGCTCGTCGCCGCCATCGGCGGCCTCGTGCTGTATCTCAATGGCGGCCGCTACGTGACGACCGACGACGCCTATGTCGGCGCCCAGAAGGTGCTGATCACGCCCGACATCTCCGGCAAGATCGTCAAGGTCGTCGTCAAGGAAGGCCAGCAGGTGCAGAAGGGCGACGAGCTGTTCGAGATCGACCCCGTGCCCTATCGCCTGGCGGTCGACCAGGCCAAGGCGGCGCTGGAGCAGGCGCGCATCAGCTACGACAACCTCACCGCCAACATCAAGATCTACGGCCAGATGCTCGATCTCGCGCAGCAGGGCATCGACCTGAAGCAGAAGGACGTCGAGCGCAAGCAGACGCTCGCCAAGAGCAATTTCGGCTCGCAGCTCGACCTCGACAATGCCGCGAATGCGCTGGTGACCGCCGGCGCACAGGCGCAGTACATCAAGCAGCAGCTGTCGAACGCGAAAACGCAGCTGCTCGGCAATCCCGATCTGCCGCTGGAGCAGTTCCCGCCTTACGTCCAGGCAAAGGCCAAGCTGGACGACGCGCAGCGCGACCTCGACCACACCACCTTGCGCGCGCCGATGCCGGGCATCGCGACCCAGGTCGACCAGATCCAGCTCGGCCGCTTCGTGGCCGCGGGCACGCCGGTGTTCTCGGTGATCGACATCAGCAATCCCTGGGTCGACGCCAACCCGAAGGAGAGCGACTTCACCTATGTCGCGGTCGGCCAGCCGGTCGAGCTCGACGTCGATGCCTTCCCCAACCACCGCTTCAAGGGCACGGTCGGCTCGCTGTCGCCGGGCACCGGCGCGCAGTTCGCGATCCTGCCGCCGCAAAATGCGAGCGGCAATTTCGTCAAGGTCGTGCAGCGCGTGCCGGTCCGGATCTATTTCGACAAGGCCGACAGATTCGTCGCGAAGCTCAAGGCCGGCATGAGCGTCAACGTGTCGATCGATACCGGCCACGAGCGCACGCTGGCCGGGCTGTTCGGATCGGCGCACGCGGCGGACAAGGACGAGTAGCGTCATGACCGCGCCTGCGGCCTCATCCGCAGTTCCGGGCCTCCGCCGGAACATGGTGACGATCTGCGCCATGACGGCGACGATCATGCAGGCGCTCGACACCACCATCGCCAACGTCGCGCTGCCCTACATGCAGGGCACGCTGTCGGCCTCGCAGGACCAGATCAACTGGGTGCTGACGTCCTACATCGTCGCGGCCGCGATCATGACCGCTCCGGTGGGATGGATCGCCAACCGCTTCGGCCGCAAGCGCACCTTCATCGTCTGCTCGGCCGGCTTCACCATCGCCTCCGTGATGTGCGGGCTCGCCCAGGACATCACCCAGATGGTGCTGTTCCGCCTCCTGCAGGGCGTGTTCGGCGCCTCGCTGGTGCCGCTGTCGCAGGCGGTCATGCTCGACTCCTACGCGCTGCATGAGCGCGCCAAGGCGATGGCGATCTGGGGCATGGGCGTGATGCTCGGCCCGATCATGGGGCCGTCGCTCGGCGCCTGGCTGACCGAGACCTATTCCTGGCATTGGGTGTTCTTCGTCAACCTGCCGTTCGGCGCCGTGACCGTGCTCGGCCTGATGGCGTTCATGGAGGAGACCAAGCCGAACGCGGAGCTGACCTTCGACTGGTTCGGTTTCGCGGCGCTCGCCATCGGCATCGGCTCGCTGCAGATCGCGCTCGACCGCGGCGAGGACCAGGGCTGGCTGGAGAGCAACGAGATCATCATCGAGTTCATCATCGCCGCCGTCGGCTTCTATTATTTCCTGGCGCATTCGCTGACGACGCAGCGGCCGTTCATCCAGTTCGCGCTGTTCAAGGACCGCAATTTCGTCGGCGGCTGCGTGTTCATGACGGTGATGGGCCTCGTGCTTTTCTCGACCATGGCGCTGTCGTCGCCGTTCCTGCAGAACGTCATCGGCTATCCCATCATCACCGCCGGCGTGCTGCTCGCGACCCGCGGCTGCGGCACCTTCGTCGCGATGATGCTGGTCGGGCGTCTCTTGCGCTATATCGAGGCGCGCACGCTGATCATCGTCGGCCTGGCGCTGACCGCAGTGTCGCTGTTCCAGATGACGGCGTGGACCGACCAGACTGGCGTGCCCGAGATCATCACCATCAGCATCATGCAGGGGTTCGGCTTCGGCCTCGTGTTCGTGCCGCTTTCGACCGTGGCATTCCTGACCTTGCCGGGGGAGTTGCGGACTGATGGAACCTCGATGCTGACCCTGGTGCGAAATGTCGCAAGCTCGATCGGCATCTCGATCGCGATCGCGCAGCTCACCGAGGGAACACGGCGCAACCACGCGATCCTGGTCGAGCACATCAACCCGTTCAATCACGCGCTGCAGATGCCCAATGTTGCCGGCCTCCTGAACCTGTCCACCGATGCCGGGCGCGCGATGGCCGACGCGATGGTGACCGTGCAGGCGCAGATCCTGGCATTCTCGCACGACTACCAGCTGGTCATGACGTTCATCCTGGTCTCGATCCCGCTCGCGGTCATGATCGGCTCGACGCGCACCGCGTTGCGCGCGCAGTCCGCCCCGGCCGACCACGCCGTGATGGAGTGACTGCTTCCCCGCGACGGAAAATGCGCGCGCTGTCGAGACAGGGTGGGGGCGGGATAGCAAAAAGGTGACCGCGACGTGATGGATTTGTAACTTCAATCCGGCGCGTTTCCGGCTATCTTCTGCTCACCCCACTCGGTTCTCTGCGTATGAGTTGCGCGCAGGGACTGCACCTCATGAGCGCCCCACTCGTGATGTGCCGGGCGGGGGCGGTGGCTCCTCCAGCGCCGCCCCCAGCCCCGGGGCCTCCCTTTTCACATTTTGGCCTACGGCTTCTGCAGCGGCTCGATCTTCGCCGGTGCGGCAGCGGGCCTGGCCTCGGCCGTCGGCAGGATCACGCCGGCCAGCGCCTGCACCGGATCGTCGCCGGGCTTGAAGCCGGACTGCACCAGGATCTCGTCGATCAACGGCTTCAGCGCGTGCACGCGCAGCAGTTCGCCGGCGAGGCCTTCGCCGAAGCCGACATTGCCGCCGGCACCGCCGTTGCCGCCGAACGCGCCGCCGGTGTGCAGGATGCGCACGTCCTTCAGATTGGCGATCGGCTTGACCATCTCGCCGAGCGCGGCCGGCATGGTCGCGATGCGCTGCTTGGCGAGCTCGAAATCGATCACGTTGCTGCCGAGCTTGTTCTGGGCTTCGTTCTTCATCAGGATGACCGCGGCTTCCGCCTCGCCGATCTGGCGCACGCCGACGGCCTTGATCTTGTTGGCCTCGGCCTCCGCTTCGGCCAGGGTCTTGGCCGCCGCGCCGCGATCGACCGCGGCGCGCTTTTCTGCCTCGGCGGCAACGGTAATGCCGGTCGAGCGCTGCTCGGCCTCTTTCCGCGCCGCCATGACCGCGGTCTGACGCTCGCGGTCGGCGATCTCGATGGCGCGCGCCGTCGTCACCTTTTCCTCCGCAGAGACCGCGAGCGCCTCGGCCGCCTTGGCCACCGCGCGCGCTTCCGAGGTTTCCTTGCTCTTGGTCGCGATCTGGATGTCGTTGTCCTGCGTCGCGATCTGGATCTCGCGGTCGGCGTCGGTCTTGCGGCGGTTGATCGCGAGATTGCTTTCGATCGCCGCGGTCTCGCGCACCTTCAAGGCTTCCGCCTCGCGCTGCGCGATCTTCTGCTGCGCCTCGATGCGCGCATTCTCCTCGGTCTGCCACGCCGTCTGCGTCGCGCTTGCGACCTCGGCGCGGGTGCTCGCGGTCTTGTTGGCGATGTCGCGCTCCTGGCTGAGCTCGGCCTCCTTCTTGGTGCGCTCGATCTGGAGCGTGAGCTGGCGCGCCTCGAGGTCCTTCTGCGCGATCGCGACCTCGTTGTCGCGCACGATCGCGTTGCGGTCGCGGCGCCGGGTCTCGGTGACCGTCTTCAACAGCGTCAGGCCTTCGGCGTCGAAGAAGTTCTCGGCGTTGAAGAACGAGATGTCGGTCTGGTCGAGCTTGGTCAGCGAGACCGATTCCAGCTCCAGGCCGTTGGACTGCACGTCGGCCTCGACTGCGGCCTGGACGTGCTTGACGAAATCCGAGCGCTTCTCCTGCAGGTCCAACAGCTCCATCGTCGCCGCGACCGAGCGCAGGCCGTCGACGAACTTGGCCTCGACCTGGTCGCGCAACAATTCGGCATTGTTGGTGACGGCGCCGAGCGTCTGCGCCGCCAGTGCGATCGAATCCACGTCGGGCTTCACGCGCACGTAGAACTCGGCGTCGATGTCGACGCGCATGCGGTCCTTGGTGATCAGCGAATCCTTCTTCGAGCGCTCGACGCGGAGCCGCAAGGTCTTGAGGTTGACGCGCGCGATGGAGTGGAAGATCGGCAGCACCACCGCGCCGCCGTCGAGCACCACCTTCTTGCCGCCCAGGCCGGTGCGCACGAACGCCTCGTCGCGGGTGGACCGATGGTAGAGAACGGCAAAGACAGTGCCGAGAACGACCAGCAGCACAACGCCGATCGACGCAGGCAGAACCAGATCAAACATGGGATTTACTTTCGGGTTGAGGAAAGTGTCTTGGAGCTAAGGTGTCTTGGAGTTCGTGAGCTCGTCGGCTGCGGCGATCGCGATGAAGCGGCCATCCTTGCGGTCGACGAGGAGAACCGACGCGCCCACCGGCAAGGACGGCGAGTCCGGCGCGGCCGAGGCCGTCACCATGTGCCAGTTGCCGTGGACGTCCTTGACGCGGACGCGGCCGGGCAGCCCGCCATCGAGCGGGCCGACCGCCACCTCGCCGATGCGGCCGACGAGATCGGACAGCCCGACCGCATAGCTCTCATCCTGCGGCACCAGCCGCGCCGCGTAGCGCGTCGAGCGCCGCAGCAGCGGCACCGTGACGACGGCGGCGAGCACGCCCGCGGCCGTTGGCGGCAGCGCCACCGCCACCAGCCGCGCGGCATCCTGGATCAGAAAGCCCGTGATCGAGAAGATGCCGAGCGCGAGCAGGATGCAGATCATCAGCGGCACGCCGCCGACATTGATCCAGGACAGCACGTGGCCGACGCTGGTGCTGTGGCCGTCGTGACCGAGATCGACGGTCTGGCCGAGCAACTCGCTGATCGACAGGCCGATCAGCATCGAGCCGATCTCGACGCCGCCGACCAGAACGATCATCACGGCGGCAATCGCGAACGGCCGCACCTCGGGTTGCATGAAATGGTCGACGATGGTCATGGGACGACGCGCCCCCGCCCGCTCAATTCTGCGATTTCAGCCGCGCCAGCCGCTCGGCGATGTCCTTGTCACGCTTCAGCTTCGACAATTCGTCGATGTCGGGCGACGGCGGGATGCCTTCCGGCACGCCGGTGGCGCGGGCGATGACGCGGGAGGCGCGCGCGGCCTTGGCGAGGCCGGCATCCGGCCCCTTGCGCGATGTGGCCTTCGGCTGGTCGGCGCGCGCCTCGCTGCGTTCGAGTTCGGCGAGACGCGCCTGCGCGTCCTGCAGGCTCGACAGAATCGCACGCAGGGTCGTCAGCACCGCATCGATGCGCTCGGCATTCTCGTCGATCGCCTTCGACAGCACCTCGAACTGGGCTTCGAGATCCATCTGCCGGGCGATGCCGGCGCGGGCGAGATCGTCGCGGTGCTCGACGATGGCGATGCGGATCTGCTCGGCCAGCACGGTCGTCTCGCGCTCGATCTCGGCGCGGCGTGCATTGAGCCGATATTCCTCCGCGCGCGCATGCGACAGGCTCTCGCGCGATTCGCGCTCGGCCTGCTCGATCTCGCGGATCGCCTGGCTGACCAGCGCGACCCGGTTCTTGTCCTCGGCCTTTTCGATCGCTCCATAGGCGATCCCGGCGATGAGGCGCCCGGCGCGTGACAGGAGCGTGTCGGGAGCCGGCGCGTGTTCGGCGAGCATGACGTGGTCCTTTCGTGGGCTGACTGTTGGGCTGAGACGAGCGTGTGACGTTGCGGTAACGCCGAAATGGACTTCGAAGTCATCTTGGTCCGTGCGCACGAGCTGCGCCGGCGTCGCGTGCGGCCAGCCCGCGACGTAGCCGGTCACCTCGAACGGGATCGCGAAGCGACCGCGCGCGGTGCCGAGCGACAACATGCCGGCATTCCTGACATTCACCAGACGGTCGTCGAGCGGCAGCCGCGGGTTCGAGGCGGCGCGATAGGCGGCACGGTCGCGCAAGCCGAGCGTGACGAGGCGCGACGGCAGCCGCGTGGCCTTGCGGATCGGGTCGTAGGCATGGCCGTGCAGCGTGACGAGATTGGCGCCGATGCCTTTGCCAGCAGCGATCTCGTCGAGCATGTCCATCATCCGGGCATAGTCGGCGAAGGTCGCCTCGATCGCGTCCCGCGCCTCGGGGGAGAGGAGCAGACGGTAGCGAACAGCCTGATCGTAAGTGCTTCCGGCCATCGGGAACGTTAAAGCACAATATCCGTGCTTTAGCAAGCCAGCTCCCGATCCAAGAACGCCGCTCCCGTCCGTGACCATGTCGAACGCCATGCCCATGCCGATATGTCGCGCCGATGCTGGCCGGCGGTTTAAGGCCGGCGAACAATCTCTGGTGATCGTTAAGGGGGCTGCTAGCGACGCCGGCAAATGCACCGCAGTGACGTGTAGCGACAAAGACCTCGCCGCGCGCGTGCGGCCCTGTCGCGAGGGAAGCGCCGTCAGTCCAGCAATTCGCGGCAGCCGAGATCGTCGAACGCAAGGAAGATGCGCTCGAGATTATTCCACCAGATCACCGGAGGGAGCTGGATCGCCCATTGCCAGACCGGCTGGGCGATGTGCCAGAGCACGGCGAGACGATAGTCCTGATCCAGCGCCGCCCTGTCGTAGCCGGTCACACCGCCTGCGACCAATGTCTGATGATAGCTGTCGAGCAACGGCCGCTCGATCCGCGCCCGACGGTCGGGATAGATTTGCAGCGCGATCATGTAGGCGAGATCGTTCGCGGGCACGCCGATCCGCCACTGGTCGAAATCAAAGGCGCGCACGTCGTCGCTGTCGGCGGCCTTCGGCACCAGAAAATTCCAGACATGCGCGTCGCCATGCGCAATGCTGAGGTTTCGCCGCGACAGATAGCGTTCCGAGAGCCGCGGCGTCGCCGCCATCAGGCGTTCGTAGACCGCGCGCCGGTCCGCGCTCAGGCGGTCTCCCAACTGATCGGCGAAGCGCTGATAGTGGCCGGCAAAGGTCCTGCTGCGCTCGGCGCGCTCGTCCGCGGTCGCGAAGCTGCCGATGGACACGCCGAGCCGCGGATCGTCCCACCACGCCGCATGCAGCCGCGCCAGCGCCCGCACGATCCCCTCGGCCTGGGGCAGCGCGGGCGGCAACGACCATGGCGTCGCCGTCTGGTGCGTGTCGGTGAGATCCTCGAGCAGCAAGTGCCAGGTGAGCGCGGCTTGTCCCACGCGCCGCCGTAAGAGCCGGGCACCAGGCCCGTCGGCATGAGCCGCGCCAGTCCGCGATAAAAATTGACCTCGTGGCGCCCGCCCCGCCACAGCGTCTTGGCGAAGGCCGGCATCGGGATTTTCAGGATCAGCGTCTTCGGCGCGTCCGGGGCCGCGCCGCTATACGACAAGCCAAGGCGGATGATGCGCGACAACAGCATCGGCCGGTCGCTGATCACGGCGACGTCCGAGACCGCGCCGGACTCGAGCACACCCGCCTCACGCATCGTCGCCGTCAACGCGGCGGGCTTGGCAACGGACGGCAAGTCGGTGGAGGACATGTGGGCGCCGTCCCTTCAGGGTTGCAGCTTGCCCACACTAGCATGGATATTCCGAATCGCTACTTGATCGGCGCGCGCGGCAGCACGGTGTCGCCGATCTCCATCCGGTAGACGTGATCGAGCGAATACCAGGGCGTGGTGACGTCGGCGTCCGTCGGATGCGGCTCGTCGTGGCGGACGAAATTGCCGAGCAGCGCCTTCGTGACGCCGAACTGCACGTCGCTGTCGATGTGCGGGTCGTTGGGGTCGTAGACCTGCGAGATCAGGACCTTGAATCCCGGCTTGACGATCAGCGCATGCAGATGCGCCGGGCGATAGGGATGGCGGCCCTGCGCCTTCAGCAGGCGGCCGACGACCCCGTCGGTCGGGATGGGATAGCCGACCATCATCACCGAGCGAAACCAGAAGCGGCCATCGGCATCGGTCACGAGCTTGCCGCGCAGGTTCATGTCGGCCTGATCGGGATCCTGGTTCTCGTAGTAGCCGACCGGCGAGGCGTGCCAGACGTCGACCTCGGCGCCGGCGACCGGCGCGCCGTTCGGATCGACCACGCGACCGTGCACGAACAGCGCCGGGCCTGATGTCGCCGAGCGCACGATCGAGCCGCCGTTATCAGTGCGCGGCGAGTTCAACCGCCAGAACGGGCCGAGCAGCGACTGCGCGGTCTCGGTGTTGCCGCCATCGCCATTGTTGAGCAGGCAGACCAGCGGCGAGACGCCGAGCGAGCCGGCCATCAGCACGACTTCGTTGTGGCTGTCGTTGGTGCGCTGACCGAGTTCGGCGATGATGGCGGCGGCTTCGCGAAATTCGACCTCGGTAAGCCTGACATCGCGGACGAAGCCGTGCAGGTGCTTGATCAGCGACACCATGATCTCGCGCAGCCGCGGGTTCTCGGTGCGCTCCATCACCGCCAGCACCGCCGGCGTGACGTCCTGTTCGCGGGAGATGGTCATCGTCAGGACTCCGTCATTCCGGGGGCGACGCGCCAGCGTCGAACCCGGAATCTCGATATTGCAGGACTCATCTCCAGATTCCGGGTTCAGCCCTGCGGGCTGCCCGGAATGACGAAGCGCTCAGCGCGTCGTCAGTTGATCGTCTCGACCGCCAGTGCGACGCCCTGGCCGACGCCGACGCACATCGTGGCGAGCGCACGCTTGCCGCCGCGGACCTCGAGGCCGTGCACCGCGGTCATCGCGATGCGCGCGCCGCTCATGCCGAGCGGATGACCGAGCGCGATGGCGCCGCCATGCGGGTTGACGAAATCGGCGTCCTCGGCGACGCCGAGCTGGCGCAGGCAGGCGATGCCCTGGGACGCGAACGCCTCGTTCAGCTCGATCAGGTCGAAATCGGTGATCTTGAGGCCGAGCCGCTCCATCAGCTTGCGCACCGCCGGCACCGGGCCGATGCCCATGATGCGGGGCGGCACGCCGGCCGAGGCGAGGCCGAGAACGCGCGCGCGCGGCGTGAGGCCGTGCTTCTTCACGGCGGGTTCGGAAGCGAGGATCATGGCGACGGCGCCGTCATTGACGCCCGAGGCGTTGCCGGCGGTGACCGTGCCCGGATTGCGCACGATCGGCTTCAGTTTGGCCAGACCTTCGAGCGTGGTCTCGGGGCGCGGATGCTCGTCCTTGTCCACCGTCACAGGGCCGGCCTTGCCGCCGGGCACCATGACCGGCGTGATCTCGGCGGCGAAATAGCCCGAGGCGATGGCCTTTCCGGCGCGCTGCTGGGAGCGGATCGCGAACGCGTCCTGGTCGGCGCGCGAGACCTGGAATTCCTCGGCGACGTTCTCGCCGGTCTCCGGCATCGAATCGACGCCATACTGCTGCTTCATCAGCGGATTGATGAAGCGCCAGCCGATCGTGGTGTCGAAGATCTCGGCCGAGCGCGAGAACGCCTCCGTCGCCTTGCCCTGCACGAACGGCGCGCGCGTCATGGATTCGACGCCGCCCGCGATCGCGAGATCGACCTCGCCGGCGCGGATCGCACGTCCCGCCGCGCCGACCGCGTCGAGACCGGAGGCGCAGAGACGGTTCAAGGTCTGGCCCGGAATTGAATCCGGCAGGCCCGCGAGCAGCAGCGCCATGCGCGCGACGTTGCGGTTGTCCTCGCCGGCCTGGTTGGCGCAGCCGAAGAACACCTCGTCGACGGCAGCCCAGTCGAGATTGGGATGCTTCGCCTTGAGCGCCTTGAGCGGGGTGGCCGCGAGATCGTCGGTGCGCACCTTGGCCAGCGCGCCGCCGAACCGGCCGATCGGAGTCCGCACCGCATCACAAATGAACACGTCTCGCATCGCTCTCTCCCGAACTTTCGTGTTTCTGGTCAGAATTGACGGCGGTTTTAGGAGTGCGATCGGGGCAGGTCAAATGACGGGAGCGCGGGGTGGCATGCGCGGCGCTGTCGTATGCGACGCTATCTCAACGCGAGCGGTGCGCCCCCTCCCCCGCTTGCGGGGGAGGGTTGGGGTGGGGGCCGCCCCAAGCGAGAATCCCCGTGAGGAGAGACTTCCCCCACCCGTATCGCATCTTCGATGCGATACGATCTCCCCCGCAAGCGGGGGAGGTGCAACAGCAGGCACCGCTCATCGTGGAAAACCGGGACATCGCCTGCAAAGCGGTAGGACCGTCCGGGCAAATTGGCTAGTTTCCGCGCCATGACGATCCAGCAGCCGATCTCCGCCCCGGTTCCGCAAGAATCAGTGCCTGCGGCCGCGCCCGCCGAGGCGCCGGCCAAGCTCACGCCGATGATGGAGCAGTATCTCGACATCAAGGCAGCGCATCCGGGGCTGATGCTGTTCTACCGGATGGGCGACTTCTACGAGCTGTTCTTCGAGGATGCGGAAGCCGCCTCGAAAGCGCTCGGCATCGTGCTGACCAAGCGCGGCAAGCACCTGGGCCAGGACATCCCGATGTGCGGCGTGCCGGTGGAGCGCTCCGAGGACTATCTGCATCGCTTGATCGCGCAAGGCATCCGCGTCGCCGTCTGCGAGCAGATGGAGGATCCGGCGGCGGCGCGGGCGCGCGGCAACAAGAGCGTGGTCAAGCGCGGCGTGGTGCGCGTGGTCACGCCGGGCACGCTGACGGAAGACAATCTGCTCGATGCGCGCGCCAACAACTATCTGCTGTCGATCGCGCGCAGCCGCGGCTCCTCCGGTGGCGACCGGCTCGGGCTTGCCTGGATCGATATCTCGACGTCGGACTTCATCGTCACCGAATGCGCGTTCGCCGAGCTGACGGCGACCTTGGCACGGATCAATCCCAACGAAGTCATCGTCTCCGACGCGCTGTACTCGGACGAAGCGTTCGAGCCGGTGCTGCGCGAGCTCGCCGCGGTGACGCCGCTCACGCGCGACGTGTTCGACGGGGCCACCGCCGAACGGCGGCTGTGCGACTATTTCGCCGTCGCCACCATGGACGGCCGCGCGGTGCTGTCGCGTTTGGAAGCGACCGCGGCGGCCGCCTGCGTCACCTATGTCGAACGTACGCAAGTGGGGCAGCGCCCGCCGCTGGCGCCGCCGGCGCGCGAGGCGACCGGCAGCACGATGGCGATCGATCCGGCGACGCGCGCCAACCTCGAACTGACGCGCACGCTCGCCGGCGAGCGCCGCGGCTCGCTGCTCGACGCGATCGACTGCACGGTGACCTCGGCCGGCTCGCGCCTGCTGGCGCAGCGGCTCGCCGCGCCGCTGACGGAGCCGGTGCAGATCGGCCGGCGGCTCGATGCCGTCAACGTCTTCGTCGCCGACAGCGCCGCGCGCGAGGACATCCGCTCGATCCTGCGCGGCGCGCCCGACATGACCCGTGCTATGGCGCGGCTGTCCGTCGGCCGCGGCGGTCCGCGCGATCTCGCCGCTCTGCGCGACGGTATCGTTGCGGCCGACCAGGCGCTGGCGCGGCTGTCGGCGCTCGACCAGCCGCCGCAGGAGGTGGCGTCGGTCATGTCCGCGCTGGCGCGGCCGGCGCGCACGCTCGCCGAGGAGTTCGCCCGTGCGCTCGACGAGCAGCTGCCGCTGATCAAGCGCGACGGCGGCTTCGTCCGATCCGGCTATGATGCGACGCTCGACGAGACACGCAATCTGCGCGACGCCTCGCGGCTCGTCGTCGCCTCGATGCAGGCGCGCTATGCCGACCAGACCGGCGTGAAGGCGCTGAAGATCCGGCACAACAACGTGCTCGGCTATTTCGTCGAGGTCACCGCGCAGCACGGCGACAAGCTGATGTCGGCGCCGTTGAACGCGACCTTCATCCACCGCCAGACGCTGGCGGGCCAGGTGCGCTTCACGACATCAGAGCTCGGCGAGATCGAGGCCAAGATTGCGAATGCCGGCGAGCGCGCGCTCAATCTCGAGCTCGAGATCTTCGACCGGCTGTGCGCACAGGTGCTCGCGATCGGCGACGATCTGCGCGCCGCCGCGCACGGCTTCGCGATGCTCGATGTCGCCACTGCGCTGGCGAAGCTCGCGGTCGACGACAATTATGTGCGCCCGGAGGTCGACGGCTCGCTGGGCTTCGCCATCGAGGGCGGCCGTCATCCGGTGGTGGAGCAGGCGCTGAAGCGTGAGGGGCAGCCGTTCATCGCCAATTCCTGCGACCTGTCGCCGACGCCGGGGCACAAGAGCGGTCAGCTCTGGCTGCTCACCGGCCCCAACATGGCGGGTAAGTCCACTTTCCTGCGCCAGAACGCGCTGATTGCCCTGCTCGCCCAGATCGGCTCATTCGTGCCGGCGAGCCGTGCCCGCATCGGCATCGTCGACCGGCTGTTCTCGCGCGTCGGCGCCGCCGATGATCTGGCGCGCGGACGCTCGACCTTCATGGTCGAGATGGTCGAGACCGCGGCGATCCTCAACCAGGCCGGCGAGCGCGCGCTGGTGATCCTCGACGAGATCGGGCGCGGCACCGCGACCTTCGACGGCCTCTCCATCGCCTGGGCGGCGATCGAGCACCTGCACGAGAGCAACCGCTGCCGCACGCTGTTCGCCACGCATTATCACGAGCTGACGGCGCTCGCCGCCAAGCTGCCGCGGCTGTTCAACGCCACGGTGCGGGTCAAGGAATGGCAGGGCGACGTCGTGTTCCTGCACGAGGTGCTGCCCGGCTCCGCCGACCGCTCCTACGGCATCCAGGTGGCGAAGCTCGCCGGCCTGCCGCCGGCCGTGATCAGCCGCGCCAAATCGGTGCTGGCGAAACTGGAGGCCGCCGACCGCGGCCAGAACGCCCGCGCGCTGGTCGATGATCTGCCGCTGTTCGCGGTGCCCTCGCGCGCGGCGGTCGAGCCCACCATGTCGAAGGAAGCGGAAGAGCTGATCGCCGCGGTGAAGGCGCTGCATCCGGACGAGATGACGCCGCGCGAGGCGATCGACGCGCTGTATGCGCTGAAGGCGAAATTGCCGAAGTCGTAGCTGGGTGTCATTCCGGGGCGCGCAAAGCGCGAGCCCGGAATGACACCGAGTGTGGCGAGGTCAATCGATCAACAACCGCCGTCATTGCGAGGCGCCTTTGCGCCGAAGCAATCCAGAGTCCCGCCCGCAGCCCTGGATTGCTTCGCTTCGCTCGCAATGACGTGGAGAGACCTATCGGACCGCAGCGACCTTCCGTCGCCCCAGCCACCACAGGCGGAGATTCCACCCGACGCAGGTCGCCAGCGCACCACTCAGGCCGGCGACGGCGCCCAGGTGCAGGCTGCCGAGATGCAGCACGACCACCGCGAGCGAGAAGCCGATCAGGCCCCAGGCGCCGTTGGCCAGCACGGCCGCCGTCGCGGGCCCGCCGATGCGCGGCTGCAGGATCAGCATCATCGAGGTGAAGACGATCGGAAACAGCGCCAGGATGCCGGAGACGCTGGGGCCGGCCCAGCCGGAGACCGAGGTGACGGTGGCGACGAGCGTTGCCACCAGCGAGGCGCGCAGCGGCACGTCGTACCAGCGCCGCGTGATCAGCGGCATCTTGGCATGGCGATAGCGCTGCAACAACGGCAGGCAGATGGCGAAAGTGATGATGTTGGCGACGATGCCCATCAAGAGCGTCCATTGCACGCTCTTGATCAGCGCGGCGAGACCGAGCCACACCGCCACCGCGGTGGCGCTTGCCACCAGCACGCTGCGGCGCTGCGCCAGCACGGCATAGGCAAGGCTGAGGAAGATCGTCGCGGCATTGATCGGCAGGCTGGTCAGCGCGCCCTGCGCGATGAAGGCGGCATCGTGATCCAGCGCCAGGAAGACGTAGGTCGGGCCGGCCGAGATCGGGAGGGTCGCGACCAGCGCGCCGATCACCGGGCCGGTGCGCTCGGCGATCATCGACGCCGACACCACGAACGACGCCGCGATCGCCATGCGCAGAGCCAGCAGCAGCAGGAAGGAGGGATCGAGGGACATCAGTTCATGCTGCGCAGGCAGTGGGCTCCCTCCCCCGCAGGCGGGGGAGGGCTGGGGTGGGGGCGCGGCTCGGGTGGCGATGATGGGGTGTGCCGTGTGGAGAGAAGTCCCCCACCCGCCTCGCATCGGCGATGCGAGGCGACCTCCCCCGCAGGCGGGGGAGGCGCAGACCGAGCGAGCCTCAACAGCTTGTCTCCTCAGCGGCAGCGCCGCCGCGCAACTACACCCGCTTCAAGCTGACAGACACCTTCGGGCCGTTCTTGATGGTCTGATAGACCACGCAATAGCGCTCGGTGAGCTTGAGCAGGAGTTCGAGCTTGTCCTGCGGCGCGTCGGTGTCGACCTCGAAGCGCAGACGGATTTCCTGGAAGCCGACCGGCGCCTCCTTGTCGACGCCGAGCGTGCCGCGGAAATCGAGATCGCCTTCGGCGAACACGTGGCCGCTCTTGAGCGGCACCTCGACTGCGGTCGCGACCGATTTCAAGGTGACGCCGGCGCAGGCCACCAGAGCCTCCAGCAACATGTCGCCGGAACACAGCTCGAGCCCCGAGCCGCCGGTCCCCGGATGCAGGCCGGCCACCGCCATCGCGCGCCCGGTCTCGAGCTTGCAGGTCAGCCCCTCCTGCCCGACCTCGCCCTTGGCCTTCAAGGTGATCACGGCGGCGGACGGGTCGGCCTTGTAGCGTTCCTTGATCGGCGCCTGCATGGCGCGCAGCTCGGCAGCATCCATTTGTCGTTCTCTCCCGGATTTATTTCAGACGAGATTTACCGGGCCGGGCCGCCAAAGTCACCACCACAGGCCGCCGCCGGGCTCACGCCTGCCCTGCGTGTCCGGCATCGTCCGGTCGAGCGAGCGGTCCAGCGCGGTCAAGACATGCCGCTTGAACTGCTCGAACAAGGGCGCGTTGCGGTCGCGCGGCCGCGACAGATTGATGGTGATCTCCTCGAACAGCCGGCCCGGATGCGGCCGCATCACCAGCACGCGGTCGGCCAGCACCACGGCCTCCTCGACGTCGTGGGTCACGAGCACCAGCGTCGGGCGCGTATCGGCCCAGAGATCGAGCAGATGATCCTGCAGATCCTTGCGGGTGAAGGCATCGAGCGCAGAGAACGGCTCGTCGAGCAGGAGCACCTCCGGCTGCGCCACCAATGCGCGGGCGATCGCGACGCGTTGCGCCTGGCCGCCGGACAGTTCGCGCGGCCAGACCTTGGCCTTGTCGGCGAGGCCCACACGTTGCAGCGCGCGGGCGACACGGTCGCGACGCTCGGCTGCCGGCAGCTCGGACAGGCCAAAGCCAATGTTGTCGGCGACCGTGAGCCACGGCAGCAGCCGCGGCTCCTGGAAGATGATGCCGACCTTGGGATGCGGCGCAATGATCGCCTCGCCGTCGAGCGTCACGGCGCCGGCGCTGGCGCGGTCGAGCCCGGCGATGGTGCGCAACAACGTCGACTTGCCGCAGCCGGAGCCGCCGATGATGGCGATGATCTCGCCGAGCTGGATCCCGGCCGAGAACCGCTCCAGCGCGTGGACACCGTTGGGATAGACCTTGGTGACGGATGCGAGCTGCAGCATCAGGCCGCCCCGCTCTGGCGCGCGAAACTGTCCTGCCAGCGCAACAGCGGCGCGGTTGATATCTCCAGGAGCCAGTCGGTGACCTTGCCGATGATCGCGAAGATGACGATGGCCGCCACGATCTGCGCCGGCTTGCCGAGCTGCTGGCCGTCGATCAGGAGGTAGCCGAGCCCTTCGGAGGCGCCCATGAACTCGGCGGCAACGACGAACATCCACCCCAGGCCGAGGCCGACGCGCAGCGCCACCACATAGGCCGGCAGCACCGCCGGCAGCAGGATGCGGCGGATCATGGCCGGTCCGGACAGGCGGAAAACGCGGCCGACCTCGACGATCTTGCGGTCGACCGAAAGAATGGCACCGGTCAGGCCGAGATAGACCGGGAAGAACACGCCGACTGCGATCAGCGCCACCTTGGAGGTCTCGAAGATGCCGAGCCACAGAATGAACAACGGCACCCAGGCGATCGACGGAATCGCACGCAGCGCCTGGATCGTCGGATCGACCAGCCGGCGCGCGAAACCCCAATAGCCGCAGATGCCGCCGAGCAGCGTGCCGGCGGCGACGCCGAGGCCGAAGCCGATGCCGACGCGGGTCAAGGTCATCGTGATGTGGCGGGAGAGTTCGCCGGAGCGGGCGAGCTCGGCGATGGTGGTGAAGACCTTCGAGGGCGGCGGCACCAGCCGGCCGTTGGACCAGCCGGCCCGGACGGCAAGCTCCCAGGCGAGTGCGAGCGATAGCGGCAGCAGCAGGCCCACCAGCGGCCGCGCGAAGCGTGCGAGCCGCGGCGTGGTAGCGGTCTGGGATGTCGGGGCGGCCGAAGCGGGTGCCTGCAATTCGACGGTCATGGTCATAGTGAGAACAGTGTCTCGCGCGGGAATGCAAGGCGTGGCGTTGGCGGATAGTCGTGGTGGCCGATCAGCATGGTGACCAAGGACGGCGCCCAGCAATCGCTGTCGTCCCGGCCTTGGGCCGGCAACTGTTATGTTGATGGAGTGATCGCATAAGGTTTTCGGTCGCGCATCATGGCATTCAGGATGGTTAGAAGCTTCCTGGCGACGGCGATGAGGGCGAGCTTGGCGGGTTTACCGGCTTGGCGCAGACGGTTGTAAAAGATCTTGAAGCGATCGGCGCGGCGGACGGCGTTGAGGGCGGCCATGTAGAGGGCGTCGCGGACACGCTTCCGGCCGCCGCCGATCTTGCGCTTGCCACGATACGCCCCGCTATCGCGATTGAAGGGAGCCAGGCCCGCAAGAGCGGCTACCTCCTTTGGCCCGAGATGGCCGAGTTCCGGCATCTGGGTGATGAGTTGCATGCAGGCGACGGGTCCCACACCGGGCACGGAGCGCATCAGCTGTGCCTGCTCCGCAAGCACCGGCTCGGCTTTGATGAGCGCGTTGATCTCGGCCTCGATCTCGACGATCTCGTCATTGAGGACCTCGATCAGGCGGCTGATGCGTTCGGCCATGGCGCGGTCCTCGGCCTCGCTGCGGCGGTTCTTTTCCTGGGCGCGCATGGCAACCAGTTGATCCCGCCGTTTTGCAAGCTTGGCGAGGGCGCTTTGGGCAGGCGTCATGGCCTGCTCGGTGGCTGGCTGCATGGCGCGCCCAAAGGCTGCCAGCGTTCGCGCGTCGATCGGATCGGTCTTGGCGAGTTGGCCGCTAGCGCGGGCGAAATCGCGAGCTCGAGCCGGGTTGATCCGCGCAAAGCGGATGCCCGCCCGACGCAGGGCCTCGCGCAGTTCGAGGTCGTAGACGCCCGTGGCCTCAAAGACCACCAGAACATCGCATCGCCAACGCGCCACCAGCTGTGTGATGGCCTGTGGCCCGTTGGCGATGCGCTCCGGCGCCCCCACGGCTTCATCAAAAATATCGAGATAGGGTTTGCAAACGTCGATTCCGACGCAACGAAAAGGTACGATCACGGTGCCTGTCCCTGTGATGCGAGGTCTGTTGGCGCAGCCTCGTGCAACTGTTCAGGTTGATAAATGGAACGGGCGGGAGACCGAGCCGGCTCACGGCGTCTAGCGCCAAGGACCCAACGGCTTCCCGCCCACCATCATCATGGCAGACTTTCCAGACACAGGGACCCATACTCCGCGGCCGTCGTATTGAAGCGAGATGCCGCTCCAGCTTTGCCTCACAACAGGCGTCACAGATTATGGGTCCCGGATCTGCGCCCGCCAACGCTATCGCGTTGGCGAGCTTGTCCGGGACGACACCGGTTTTTGATCGCCGGCTCTTGGCATAGGCGATTTGGCGCAGCGGCCTATTGCCCGAGCCGCGCAAGTCCTAATTCGTCGGCAACGGGACCTGGTCGTCGATCAGGGCGTCCAGCGTGGCCTTCACATCCACCTTGGCATCGACGACACCGGCCTGCTGCAGCGCCAGGCCCGCAGCCAGAATCGACTCGCGCTGGGGTGCGCCGATGCGGCTATGGGTCAGCTCGGTGCGCTCCTTGAGCTGCTTGTCGACCACCGTCTCAGGCAGCTTCGTGACGGCGATGAAGGTCTTCTTGAGGTCGTCGTAGTTGGCCAGCGCGTCCTTGCGCGCGACCTCGTAGGTGGCGAGCACGCGGCGGACGATCTCCGGATTATCCTTCAGGAACTGCTCGCGCACGTTCAGGATGCCCCAGGTGTTGGCGTCGGCCTTGCGGTAGAACAGCCTGGCGCCCTCCTCGACCTCGGCCTGCGCCATCATCGGATCGAGCCCGGCCCAGGCGTCGACGTCGCCGCGGATCAGCGCCGCCTTGCCGTCGGCGTGCTGCAGCAATACCTGCGTGATGTCCTTGTCGGTGAGGCCCGCCGACAGCAGCGCGCGCACCAGGAAGATGTGCGGATCGGTGCCGCGGGTCACCGCGACCCGCTTGCCCTTGAGGTCGGCCACGGAGGCAATCTTGGAATCCTTGCCCGTGACCAGCGCGGTCCATTCGGGCCGCGAATAGACGTAGACCGACTTGATCGGGTTGCCGTTGATCCGGGCGACCAGCGCGGCGGAGCCGGCGGTCGAGCCGAAATCGAGCGAGCCGGCGTTGAGGAATTCGAGCGCCTTGTTGGAGCCGGCCGACTGCACCCAGACGATGCTGATGCCGTCCTTGGCGAACTCCTTCTCCAGAAGTCCTTTCTGCTTCAGCACCAGCGACACCGGATTGTAGGTCGCCCAATCCAAGCGGATCTCCTTCACCGGCTCGGCTGCGCGTGCAGCGCCGCATCCCAGTAGAACCACGGCCGCAACCGCAGCAAATCCGCGCCTCGACAATCCACCCATCGTCACCCCTCCAACCCTCAAGAAACATTGCTGTTGTTTCAATGAGTTATGCCAGGGGCGCGCGAGAATTGCTTTTCCTTTCGACGGCGCCGTTCAGAACGATCATCATCCCGTGAGCACCGATGACAGCATGGATCGATTGTTGCATTGGAAGTTTCGTGACAGCACAGGCCTTGTTCGATATCCGGTTGCATCCATGGACAGCGTCGCCCCCCATTCCCACCCTGATAGCCTTTCCGATTTCGACAGCGCCGGCATCGCGGCTGCGGTCGACGCGTTGGCCGCGCAGCATTCGGGACGCGAGGACATGTTCCGCGCCGCCGTGGTGCAATTCCTCAAGGCCGAGCTGGTCAAGGCGCGCGCGGCGGCCCAGGCGCAACTGTTGAAGGACCGCCACGGCCGGCGCTGCGCCGAGCAGCTCTGCTTCGTGCAGGACGAGATCATTCGCATCCTCTACGCCGCCGCCACCCAGCACCTCTATCGCTCGCAGGTGCCGAGCGGCGCCGAGCGCATGGCGGTGGTCGCCACCGGCGGCTATGGCCGCGGCCTGATGGCGCCGGAGTCCGACATCGATCTCCTGTTCATCCTGCCCTACAAGCAGACCGCCTGGGGCGAGCAGGTCGCCGAAGCCATTCTGTACTCGCTGTGGGACATGGGATTGAAGGTCGGCCACGCGACCCGCTCGGTCGACGAGTCGATCCGCCAGGCGCGCGGCGACATGACCATCCGCACCGCCATCCTGGAGACGCGCTATCTCGCGGGCGACCGGCCGCTCTATGACGAGCTGGTCGCGCGCTTCGACAGCGAGGTGGTGCAGGGCACCGCAGCCGAGTTCGTGGCCGCCAAGCTCGCCGAGCGCGAGGAGCGGCACCGCCGCGGCGGCCAGTCGCGCTATCTCGTCGAGCCCAACGTCAAGGACGGCAAGGGCGGCCTGCGCGACCTGCACACGCTGTTCTGGATCGCCAAATACGTCTACCGCGTGCGCGAGACCGCCGAATTGGTCGAGCGCGGCGTGTTCGACGCGCATGAATACCGCACCTTCCGGCGCTGCGCGGACTTCCTGTGGTCGGTGCGCTGCAACCTGCATTTCGTCAGCGGCCGTCCGGAAGAACGGCTGTCGTTCGACCTGCAGCGCGAGATCGCGGTGCGGCTTGGCTACACCAGCCATCCCGGCATGCAGGATGTCGAGCGCTTCATGAAGCACTACTTCCTGGTCGCCAAGGAGGTCGGCAATCTCACCGCCATCCTGTGCGCCAAGCTCGAGGACCAGCAGGCCAAGCCGGCGCCGGTGCTGAGCCGGATGATCTCGCGCCTGACCACCGGCGCCACCTGGCGGCGCGTGCCGGAGAGCGACGACTTCATCGTCGACAACAACCGCATCAACCTCGCCGCGCCCGACGTCTTCAAGCACGATCCGGTCAATCTGATCCGCATCTTCCGGCTGGCGCAGAAGCACAACCTCGCCTTCCATCCCGACGCGATGCGCGCGGTCACGCGCTCTTTGAACCTGATCAACACCGAGCTGCGCGACGATCCCGAGGCCAACCGGCTGTTCATGGAGATCCTGACCTCCAACGATGCCGAGGTCGTGCTGCGGCGGATGAACGAGACCGGCGTGCTCGGCCACTTCATTCGCGCCTTCGGCCGCATCGTCTCGATGATGCAGTTCAACATGTATCATCACTACACGGTCGACGAGCACCTGATCCGCTGCATCGGGTTCCTGCAGGAGATCGAGCGCGGCGGCATCGACGAGTTCACCCTGGCCTCCGACCTGATGCGCAAGATCCGGCCCGAGCACCGCGCTGTCATCTACATCACCGTGCTGCTGCACGACGTCGCCAAGGGGCGGCCCGAGGACCATTCCATCGCCGGCGCCAAGATCGCGCGCCGGCTGTGCCCGCGGCTCGGCTTCAACAATGCCGACACCGAATTGGTCGCCTGGCTGATCGAGGAGCATCTGACGATGTCGACGGTGGCGCAGTCGCGCGACCTGTCGGACCGCAAGACGATCGAGAATTTCGCCGCCGTGGTGCAGTCCGTCGAGCAGATGAAGCTGCTGACCATCCTGACCACCGCCGACATCCGCGGAGTCGGGCCCGGCGTCTGGAACGGCTGGAAGGCGCAGCTCCTGCGTACGCTGTATTACGAGACCGAGCCGGTGCTGACCGGCGGCTTCTCCGAGGTCAACCGCGCCAAACGCATCACCGCGGCGCAGGCCGAATTCCGCAACGCCTTCACCGACTGGCCCGAGGACGAGCTCAACACCTATATCGGCCGGCACTATCCGGCCTACTGGCTCAAGGTCGAGCTGCCGCGCAAGATCCGCCATGCCCGCTTCGTGCGATCGAGCGAGGATGCCGGCCACAAGCTCGCGATCAACGTCGGCTTCGATCCGGCGCGGGGCGTGACCGAGCTGACGATCTTCGCGATGGACCATCCGTGGCTGCTGTCGATCATCGCCGGCGCCTGCGCCTCCGCCGGGGCCAACATCGTCGACGCCCAGATCTACACCACGACCGACGGCCGCGCGCTCGACACCATCGCGATCTCCCGCGAATATGAGCGCGACGAGGACGAAGGCCGGCGCGCGACGCGGATCGGCGAGACCATCGAGCAGGTGCTGGAGGGCAAGCTGCGGCTGCCGGACGCCGTGGCGCGGCGGACCACGCGGGGCAAGCAGCACAAGGCATTCTCGGTCGAGCCGGAGGTCACCATCAACAATCAATGGTCGGAGCTCTACACCGTCATCGAGGTCTCCGGCCTCGATCGCCCCGGCCTGCTGTACGAGCTGACCACCGCGATTTCGAAGCTGAATCTCAACATCGCCTCGGCCCATGTCGCCACCTTCGGCGAACGCGCCCGCGACGTGTTCTACGTCACCGACCTGCTGGGCGCGCAGATCAACGCGCCGACCCGGCAGGCCGCGATCAAGAGCGCGCTGCTGCATCTGCTGGCGAACGACGACGCGGCCGCTCAACCGGCGGCATGAGCGACCATCGCGCGGCCCTGAGCCGCTCGGAGCTCGATTTGAACGAGGGGACCGGCACCAGCGCCGGCCCACGCAGGCTTGGGGGAGCCGAACCATGGCATTGATTGCAGACATCGTCGTCGGGCTGATCGGCCTGCTGCACGTCTATATTCTCGTACTCGAGATGTTTCTCTGGACCAAACCGGCCGGCTTGAGAGCGTTCAACAACACGCCGGAGCGCGCGGAGCAGACCAAGGTGCTCGGCGCCAATCAGGGCCTCTACAACGGCTTCCTCGCCGCCGGCCTGTTCTGGGGCCTGGCGCACCCGACGCCGGCCTTCGCGTTCCAGATCAAGATCTTCTTCCTGCTCTGCGTGCTCGTCGCCGGGCTCTATGGCGCCGCCACCGCCAGCCGCAAAATCCTGTTCATCCAGAGCGTGCCGGCCACGATCGGCCTTGTGCTGGTTTGGCTCGCGGGCTGAGCCGGGCTGTATCTCCATCCTCTGTGTCGTCCCGGACAAGCCGTGACGCGCACAAGCGCGTCGCGGCGCCGATCCGGCAACTGTTATGTTGATGGAGTGATCGCATAAGGTTTTCGGTCGCGCATCATGGCATTCAGGATGGTTAGAAGCTTCCTGGCGACGGCGATGAGGGCGAGCTTGGCGGGTTTACCGGCTTGGCGCAGACGGTTGTAAAAGATCTTGAAGCGATCGGCGCGGCGGACGGCGTTGAGGGCGGCCATGTAGAGGGCGTCGCGGACACGCTTCCGGCCGCCGCCGATCTTGCGCTTGCCACGATACGCCCCGCTATCGCGATTGAAGGGAGCCAGGCCCGCAAGAGCGGCTACCTCCTTTGGCCCGAGATGGCCGAGTTCCGGCATCTGGGTGATGAGTTGCATGCAGGCGACGGGTCCCACACCGGGCACGGAGCGCATCAGCTGTGCCTGCTCCGCAAGCACCGGCTCGGCTTTGATGAGCGCGTTGATCTCGGCCTCGATCTCGACGATCTCGTCATTGAGGACCTCGATCAGGCGGCTGATGCGTTCGGCCATGGCGCGGTCCTCGGCCTCGCTGCGGCGGTTCTTTTCCTGGGCGCGCATGGCAACCAGTTGATCCCGCCGTTTTGCAAGCTTGGCGAGGGCGCTTTGGGCAGGCGTCATGGCCTGCTCGGTGGCTGGCTGCATGGCGCGCCCAAAGGCTGCCAGCGTTCGCGCGTCGATCGGATCGGTCTTGGCGAGTTGGCCGCTAGCGCGGGCGAAATCGCGAGCTCGAGCCGGGTTGATCCGCGCAAAGCGGATGCCCGCCCGACGCAGGGCCTCGCGCAGTTCGAGGTCGTAGACGCCCGTGGCCTCAAAGACCACCAGAACATCGCATCGCCAACGCGCCACCAGCTGTGTGATGGCCTGTGGCCCGTTGGCGATGCGCTCCGGCGCCCCCACGGCTTCATCAAAAATATCGAGATAGGGTTTGCAAACGTCGATTCCGACGCAACGAAAAGGTACGATCACGGTGCCTGTCCCTGTGATGCGAGGTCTGTTGGCGCAGCCTCGTGCAACTGTTCAGGTTGATAAATGGAACGGGCGGGAGACCGAGCCGGCTCACGGCGTCTAGCGCCAAGGACCCAACGGCTTCCCGCCCACCATCATCATGGCAGACTTTCCAGACACAGGGACCCATAATCCCAGGCAGCGTTTTGGGGCAGGATCGCCACGCCGAGCCGTAGCCACACGACGGCCTGTGGCTATGGATCCCGGCTCTGCGCCCGACGTCGCTGCGCGACGCCGGGCTTGGCCGGGACGACACCGAACTTGTTGAGCCAGTTGGGCTCATCATAGCGACATCGACGGAACCGCCGCACCCGTGCTCCCCTCGCCTTGCGTCCGCCCAGCCCTTCCTCCACACTCCCTCCCAGCGATGGCGCCCCGGTCGGGCAGACCAGCCGCATAACAAATCAGGAGGAACGATAGACCCCATGCGACAGGGATATTTCCGTCTTGCAGGGGCGGCTGCTTTGGCCGTCACCCTCTCCGTCACGTCAGCCTCGGCCCAGAAGAAGTACGACCCCGGCGCCTCCGACACCGAGATCAAGATCGGCCAGACCGTGCCGTTCTCGGGTCCCGCCTCGGCCTATGCCTCGATCGGCAAGACCCAGGCCGCCTATTTCAACATGATCAACGAGCAGGGCGGCATCAACGGCCGCAAGATCAAGCTGATCCAGTATGACGACGCCTATTCGCCGCCCAAGGCCGTCGAGCAGGTCCGCAAGCTGGTCGAGGACGACGGAGTTCTGCTGACCTTCCAGATCATCGGCACGCCGTCCAACGCCGCGGTCCAGAAATACCTCAACGCCAAGAAGGTGCCGCAGTTGTTCGCCGCCACCGGCGCCACCAAGTTCACGGACCCCAAGAACTTCCCGTGGACCATGGGGTACAATCCCAACTACTTCACCGAGGGCCGCATCTACGGCCAGTATATTCTGAAGGAGCATCCCAACGCCAAGATCGGCGTGCTCTATCAGAATGACGATCTCGGCAAGGACTACCTGAACGGCATCAAGGCCGGCCTCGGCGACAAGGCGTCGACGATGATCGTGTCCGAAGCCTCCTACGAGGTTTCCGATCCGACCATCGACTCGCAGATCCTGAAGATCAAGTCGGCGGGAGCCGACCTGTTGTTCTCGGCCGCGACGCCGAAACAAGCCGCGCAGGCGATCAAGAAGCTCCATGAGCTCGATTGGCACCCCGTGCACATTGTCGACATCAACGCGACCTCGGTCGGCGCGGTCATGCAGCCTGCGGGCCTCGACGCTGCCAAGGGCGTCATCTCCGTCAACTACGGCAAGGATCCGCTCGACCCGCAGTGGAAGGACGATCCGGGCCTGAAGCGCTATTTCGATTTCATGGCCAAGTATTATCCCGAGGGTGACAAGAACTCGAACTTCAATACCTACGGCTATTCGACCGCGCAGCTCCTGGTCACCGTGCTGCAGATGTGCGGCGACAACCTGACGCACGAGAACGTCATGAAGCAGGCGGCGTCGCTGAAGGATGTAACCGGCGACTTCTCGCTACCGGGAATGAAGATCAACACCTCGCCGACCGACTATCGCGTCAACAAGCAACTGCAGATGATGAAGTTCAACGGCGAGCGCTGGGAGCTGTTCGGCCCGATCCTGGAGGACAAGGGCGCGGCGGGCTAGCTGCACTCGACGTCGTTCCAGGGCGTCGCGACAGCGACGAACCAACCTCGAGATTCCGGGTTCGATGCTGCGCTTCGCCCCGGAATGACGCGGTCAACATCGATGGTACGGGGCTGCGCGATGGCGCGGCCCCGTTCTGCATTGCGGCACGGGTTGCGCCCGTTCGCCGCTGCGTGCGCTCGCCGACGGTCATTCGACCGCATCGCGGGTGACGACGGCTGTTGCGGCAGGATCCGCCGTCGCGTCGAGGGAGTATCAGTCGTTGATGACGTCACCCAGGTCGCGTTGCTTGACGACGCGGTCGATCAAGCCCCACTGCAAGGCTTCGTCCGCGGTCATGAAGTGATCGCGATCCAGGGTGCGCTCGACGTCCTCATAGCTGCGCCCGCAATGCTCGGCGTAGAGCCTGATCATGCGGTGCTTGGTCTGCTCCATCTCCCTCGCGTGAATCAGGATGTCGGACGCCTGGCCCTGAAAGCCGCCGAGCGGCTGATGGACGTGAAGGCTTGCATTGGGCAGCGCCGTCCGCTCGCCCGGCTCTCCCGCCATCAGAAGAAACGAGCCCATCGAACGCGCCGTTCCCATGCAGAGCGTGTGCACCGGTGCTTTGACGAATTGCATCGTGTCATACATCGCCAGGCCGCTGGTGATCACGCCGCCGGGTGAATTGATGTAGAGATGGATCGGCCGCTTTGGGTTCTCCGCCTCGAGGAAAAGCAGTTGCGCGCAGACCAGGGCGGAGACCGTATCGTTGACCTCGCCGTTGAGGAAGACGATCCGCTCGCGCAGCAGCCGCGAATAGATGTCGAAGGATCGCTCTCCCCGGCTCGACTGCTCGATGACCATAGGGACGAGTTGCATCGTGTCGCGCATGCGCGAGCTCCCGGTTTCAGTGAGGTGTCGGTGACTTGGAGAATCAGGCCGCGCGCATCAGGCTGCGCCTGTTGCTGTTCGCCGCCGACGGCGTCCGCCGCATCAGCGTCGTGGCGACCAACCCGTGAGTGATTCTGAGCCGGGTGCCGCCCTCGGCATTGGGCATGACCTGAAACGTCACGATGCTCTCCAGGAACGGCGGTTCGTGGTCGCGCATCCGGTAGCGGACTTCTTCGCCGGGCGTCGCGGAGATTGGCGCAGCATCGGCGAGGTCGCCGCGCGGCAGCCAGTTCTCGCGCAGCGCAGGAATGCTGATGGCACGCCAGACCTTCTCCGGCGGCGCGTCCAGTTCGTAGTCGAGCACCAGATCGTCGCTCTGCAGGTCAGCCTTGATATCGGTCATTGGTCCATGTCCTTCAGCACGGCCTTCAACGCATCGACCCGCGACGGCCAGTAGGCACGGTACTTCGCCAGCCAGCGCGCGATCTGCGCCAAGCCCTCCGGATCGACCTCATAGTTGACGAAGCGACCCTGCCGTTCTTCCCTCACCAATCCCGCGCTTCGGAGAACCGCGAGGTGCTGGGACATCGCCGGCTGGCTGATCGTCAGACCCTCGCGAAGCGCGCTGGCATTCATGCTGCCGTTCGCCAGCTTCTCGAAGATCGCGTATCGCGTCGGATCAGCCAGGGCCCTGAAGATGTCACTCTCGATCATACCGACACATAAGCATAAACTTATGTGTCGTGCAAGCGGCAACGGAGGCTGAGAACGCGGATGTCTTCGAGCAGAGCGACGCGCCCGGGCGCTTCTGGATCAGCATTCGCTCTCACCCAGCCCACTGCCGCGCTCCCTCCCCCCTTGTGGGGGAGGAGGGTTCGGGAGGGAGTAGCCACGGAGACGGTCGCCCGGACGCCCCCTCTCCCTAGCCCTCCCCCACACAGGGGGAGGGAACGTACCTTTTGCTTGGCGACTGGGAACTACCAATCTTGCGGGTGTAGTCAGACTTACACCGCCGGCACCTCGCCAAAGTTCTTGCCCACCGGCAGCACGGCGTGGCGGATCAGGCGCGAGTCTTCGACCGCCGCCTGGCGATGCTTCACCGCCTCGCGATAGACGGGATCGCGGATCATCTCGACGAAGGCTTGCACGCTCGGATATTCGGCGATGAAACAGTGGTCCCAACGTTCGTCCTGCGGACCGATCAGCATCAGCTCGAAGCGGCCCTGCCAGACGATGCGGCCGCCGAGGCGCTCGAACACCGGGCCGCTCTCGCGGCCATAGGCGGCATAGGCTTCCGCGCCGCTGACCTTGCGTCCATCGGGATAGGCTGCCTCCCTGCGCAGCCTCACCAGGTTCAGCATGTGGATCGGCCCCGGGCGGTCGTTCTCCCGAAACTGCGCGAACACCTCCTTGGTGGGATCGATATGGCCCATGAACTCCCTCGCCTGTTGTTGTTTACCTTGGCTTAACCATAACGCGGCGTTAGCGGCGCGAAACTCCTAATCGCGCGTTAAGGTCTTTCTAACTGCCCCTTAAACTCCGGACGTTACCGTGGTCGGACGGCGGGGTCGCGGGCTCGGGTTGCGTATGGCGCGGGGACGGAAACAGGGCGGCGGACGCAAGGAGCCGCGATTCGGTCTTGCGGCCGCGATGGCCGATCTGCGCCTCGACCCCAAGGATCGCATTCCCTCCGACGACACGCCCAAGAAGTCAGTTGCAAAGACTGCAAAGAAAAGGCCGGTCGAGCCCGACGACGAGGACGATGTGCCGGCGCGCGAGCCGAAGGCCTCGACACCGAAACCAAAGCCGAGACGCGGCAAGTCGCGCTGGGGAATGTCGATCGGGCGCATGTTCTACTGGGCGCTGGTCTGCGGCCTGTGGGGCGTGATCGCGCTGGTCGGCGTCGTGATCTGGGCCGGCGCGCATCTGCCGCCGATCCAATCGCTGGAGATCCCCAAGCGGCCGCCGACGATCGAGATCGTGGGCTATGACGGCACCATGCTGGCGCAGCGCGGCGAGATGGCCGGCGCCAACGTCGCGCTGAAGGATCTGCCGCCCTATCTGCCGAAGGCGTTCATCGCCATCGAGGACCGCCGCTTCTACCAGCATTTCGGCATCGACCCGATCGGCATCGCCCGCGCCGTCGTCGCCAACATCCTGCATCGCGGCGTGTCGCAGGGCGGCTCGACCCTGACGCAGCAGCTCGCCAAGAACCTGTTCCTGACCCAGGAGCGCACGCTGGCGCGCAAGCTGCAGGAGGCGGAGCTGGCGCTGTGGCTGGAGCGCAAATATTCCAAGCGCGAGATCCTCGAGCTGTATCTCAACCGGGTCTATTTCGGCTCCGGCGCCTATGGCGTCGAGGCGGCGGCGCAGCGCTATTTCGGCAAGTCGGCGCGGCAGGTGACGGTGGGCGAAGCGGCGATGCTCGCCGGCCTCGTCAAATCGCCGTCGCGGCTGGCGCCGAACCGCAACCCGGAGGGCGCGGCCAAGCGCGCCCAGACCGTGCTGGCGGCGATGGCGGAGGCCAAGTTCATCACCGAGGCCCAGGCGCAGGCCCAGATCGCGCATCCATCCGTCGCGGTGAAGCCGGCCGGCGCCGGTACCATCAACTACGTCGCCGACTGGATCGGCGAGGTGCTCGACGACCTCGTCGGCCAGGTCGAGGAATCGATCGTGGTGGAGACCACGATCGATCCGAAGCTGCAGAGCGTGGCGGAAGCGGCCATCATCGACGAGCTCGCGGCGAAGAGCGTCAAGTTCAACGTCAGCCAGGGCGCGCTGGTGGCGATGACCCCCGACGGCGCCGTGCGCGCCATGGTCGGCGGTCGCAACTATGCCGACAGCCAGTTCAACCGCGCCGTAACCGCCAAACGCCAGCCCGGCTCGGCGTTCAAGCCGTTCGTCTATCTCACCGCGATCGAGCAGGGCCTGACGCCGGACACGGTCCGCCAGGACGCGCCGCTCGATCTGAAGGGCTGGAAGCCGGAGAACTACACCCGCGAATATTTCGGCCCGGTGACGCTGACCCAGGCGCTGGCGATGTCGCTCAACACGGTCGCGGTGCGCGTCGGCCTCGAGGTCGGACCGAAGAACGTGGTGCGGACCGCACACCGGCTCGGCATCGCCTCCAAGCTCGATCCCAACCCGTCGATCGCGCTCGGCACCTCCGAGGTGTCGATGATCGAGCTGGTCGGCGCCTACGCGCCGTTCTCCAATGGCGGCCTCACCGTCTCGCCGCATGTGGTGACGCGGATCAGGACGCTCGACGGCAAGCTGCTCTACATGCGCCAGACCGAGCAGCCGGTGCAGGTGATCGAGCCGCGCAACGCGGCGATGATGAATCAGATGATGCAGGAGACGCTGATCTCCGGCACCGCGAAGAAGGCGGAGATCCCGGGCTGGATCGCTGCCGGCAAGACCGGCACCAGCCAGGATTTCCGCGACGCCTGGTTCATCGGCTACACCGCGCATCTCGTCACCGGCGTCTGGCTCGGCAACGACGACAACTCGCCGACCAAGAAGGCGACCGGCGGCGGCCTGCCCGTCGAGGTCTGGACCCGCTTCATGCGATCAGCGCATCAGGGCGTGCCGGTCGCGGCGCTGCCGAACGCGCAGGGCTCGGGCCTGGTCCCGACCCTGGCGCAGATCGCCTCACAGATCACGGCGCCATCCGCGCCGGCACCGAGCGCACGCTCGGCGCCGCCGAGCCGCGGCAACGCGCGACCGGAAGCCGCCGCGGGTCTCGACGGCTGGCTGGTGGATCGATTGTTCGGTGGAAAGCGCTGAGCCGGCGAAGATGAGGTGAGAGGCGCATCCGCGAGGGGATGCACCCTTCTCAGCTGGCGGCTGCGGCGATGGGACGCGCTGCCGGCTCGGCGGTTGCCGCGCCGGACGCTCGGGCCAGTTTGCGCCCGATCTGCCGCAGCATCAGGCTCGCCCGCAGCGCGCTGTAGTCCAGCAGCCAGCGGCTGAAGGCGCTGGCGGCCATCGGCCGCGCGAACAGGAAGCCCTGCATTGCATCGCAACCGAGCTCGGCCAGCAGCTTGCGCTGCGGCTCGGTCTCGACACCTTCGGCGACCACAGCCACGTCGAGGCTCTGGCCGACGCGCACGACCGCGGTCACGATCGCCCGCGTGCCGCTGTCGTTCTCGAAATCGCGCATGAAGCTGCGATCGATCTTCAGCTCGTCGATCGGCAGCTGGGCCAGTCGGCTCAGGCTCGAATAGCCGGTGCCGAAATCGTCCAGCGACAGGCCGACGCCCATGTTGCGCAGCTCGTTCATGGTCGCGATCACGGTGGCGCGCTCGTTGAGGATGACGCCCTCGGTGATCTCCAGCATCAGCATCTTCGCCGGCAGGTCGTTGGCGGCCAGGATCTGCGCCACCATCGCCGCCAGGTTGACGTTCTGGAAGTTGATCGGCGACAGGTTCACCGAGATGCAGGGGATGTCGAGACCGGCGCGGCGCCACGACGCCATCTGCTGGCAGGCCAGCTTGATCGACCACACGCCGATCTGCTCGATCAGGCCGCATTCCTCGGCGAGCGGAATGAACTTGGCGGGCGAGACGTCGCCGAGCACCGGATCGTGCCAGCGCGCCAGCGCTTCCACGCCGTGGATCGCGCCGTCGCGGGTGCGGATCTGCGGCTGATAGTGCAATGTCAGGGCCTCGCTGGCGATCGCCTCGCGCAGCGCGGTCGAATGCATCAGCCGTTCTTCGGCGAGCTTGTCGATGTCGGCGCTGAAGAAGCGGTAGGTCGCCCGGCCGCCGCGCTTGGCCTTGTACATCGCCGCGTCGGCCTGCTTGATCAGGGTCTCGATGTCCTTGGCATTATCAGGATAGAGGCTGAGTCCCATGCTCGCCGACATCGGCACCTGGCGCTTGCCGATCGTCAGCGGCATCGCCAGCGCGGCGGTGATGCGCGCCGCCGCGAGCGAGGCTTCCAGGGCATCGCGGTTCTGCAGCACGATCACGAACTCGTCGCCGCCGAGCCGGCCCAGCATGTCGCCGGGGCGGATCTGCGCTCGCAGGCGGTTGGCGAAGCCGACCAGGAACTCGTCGCCGGCGGCATGGCCCAGCGTGTCGTTGACGTCCTTGAAATTGTCGGCGTCGAGGAAGGCCACGGCGACGTGTCCGCCGTCCGGACACGCCTTGATGGCTTCGGCGATCAGCGACGGGATGCGGGCCCGGTTGGGCAGGCCCGTCAGCAT
This sequence comes from Bradyrhizobium sp. SZCCHNRI1029, assembly GCF_032487555.1. Lineage (NCBI taxonomy): Bacteria > Pseudomonadati > Pseudomonadota > Alphaproteobacteria > Hyphomicrobiales > Nitrobacteraceae > Bradyrhizobium > Bradyrhizobium sp. SZCCHNRI1029. Next base: position 237,050 of record NZ_JAUEUK010000005.1, on the reverse strand, counting down.
GTCGTGATAGGCGACCTGTGAGATCGTCGAGCGGACCTCCTGGCGCTCGATGGCGAGCGCGCCGAGCTGGACGCAGGCGGCGACGATCTGCTCGTGCCAGGGACTGGGGCCGCGGCATTCACGGAAGTAGAAGGCAAAGGTGCCGATGACGCGGCCATCCTTACCCTTGATGGGCGACGACCAGCAGGCACGCAGGCCGGCGGCGAGCGGGCCGGCCTTGTAGGGTTGCCAACGCGGATCATTATCGATGTCGTGCGACAGCACCGGCTCGCAGAGATAGGCGGCGGTGCCGCAGGAGCCGACGTCCGGCCCGATCGCGACGCCGTCGAGGCTGGCCGAATAAGCGGGCGGCAGGCTGGGGCCGCCGAGCGGATGTACGTGCCCATCGGAATCGACGTGCAGGATCGAGCAGACGACGTCCGGAGCGAGCTCTTCGACCCGGCGGCACAGCTGATCGGCGATGGTCGTGATCGAAACGTCGGACGCCAGCGACGCCATGATCAGCTGCTGCAGCGAGCGCAGCTGCTTGGTCTCCCGGATGTCCGTGAGCAGCCCGAACAGATATCTGACCTTGCCCCGCTTGGTCCGGTGCGCCTTGACATAGGCGGTTGTCCAGATCTCGCGGCCGTCCTTGTCGTAGACCAGCACGTCCTCTTCGATGCCACGGTCGTCCTCGAGGCATTGTCTCAGCCGGTCGACGATGGCGGGATCGGTGCAGGGGCCGATCAGCAGCTCCTCGGCGCGGCGCCCGACCGCCTGTTCAGGCGTGTAGCCGAACAGGCTGGCAAAGGCGGCGTTGGTGTAGAGGATGTTGAGATCGCGGTCGGTGACGATGACGGCCCGGTTGGTCCGGTCGGCGACCGACGTCAGCAGCGCATTGCGCTCGCGCATGTCGACTTCGGTGGTCACGTCACGAATAAACAGCAGCGAACGGACCGGCTCATCCTCCCGGCCCGGCGGGAGCGCGCACAGCGACAGGCGGAGGCGGGTCCACCCGCCGTCGGCATGGCGCATCGTCATTTCGCGGGCGTCGGACTGGTCCGCCTCCTGCTGCGCGTCGGTCGTCTCGTCGCACGCGATCGCCGGGATCAGATCCGCGGGCAGACCCAGACTTTCGAGGTCGGCGCCGACCAGAGCGGCCGGCTCACGCCGCAGCAGCACCGACGCCGCCCGATTGGCGTGCTGGACGTGGCCCTGCGCGTCGAGAAAGAGAATCGCCTCGGAAACACCGTCGAGCGCGGCCGAGAGCAATTGTGTGGATGCGGCCGGTTGGAACTCGCTTGCAAGCATCGTTTGATTCGAGGCGCGCTGCACGTTTCGAGAGAAACGATCTGCGCTTTGGTTGCAGCGAACGACCCGGCAGCTCGCTGGGACGTCACCTTGGGTTTGATTGCGGTAAATCTGGCGAGCGCAGCGTTACAGCCACGTTAAAGCGCCGCCGAATTGGGCAATATCCTCCGACTGCAGGCGAGAAGGCTTAAGAATTCGATAGTCCGCAGGCGGGTTCTGAGTTCATCGTTGCAGATTGGAACCCTACGAAGAAATGGCCCGGACCAGACGGCCGGGCCATTGGGATTCACATCGTCGAGCGGTCCGTCGTCGATACCTCAATCGTCGATGCCGTAGCGATGCAGGTCGTTGCCGCAGGTGTCGAGCCACTTCTTGGCGCGCTCGACCGAGGCGCAGATCCGGCCACACACCTTCCAGAACCGCGGCGAGTGGTTCATCTCGATCAGATGCGCGACCTCGTGCGCGGCGAGATAATCGAGCACGAAGGGCGGCGCCAGGATCAGGCGCCACGAGAACGACAGCGAGCCGGCCGAGGTGCACGAGCCCCAGCGGCTGGACTGGTCGCGGATCGACAGCCGCTTGACCTTGACGCCAAGCTGCTCGGCATAGGCGTCGGCCGCCTTCTGCAGGTCGCGGCGCGCCTCGCGCTTCAGGAAGTCGAGCACGCGGCGTTCAGTGTGTTCGATCCCGCCGGCCACGCACAGGATCTTCTCGCCACTGTCTCGCGTCTCGGTCCACACCGTGCCGCGTTCGCCCGCGCGATGCACGATCTTGTGCGGCACGCCGCGAAGCGGCACCAACGTGCCCGGCAGGAACGGCGCCGCCTTCGGCAGACGTCCTAGACGGGCTGCGATCCAGGCGCCGTGACGCTGCGCGAAGTCTTTCGCCTCGATGATGGTGCCGCGCGGCGGCATCGTGAGGATCGCCTCGCGATCCGACGGATGAATTCTCAGGGTATAACGTCGCGCACGACGGTGACGCCGCAATCTAATCGAGTAGATTTGCGAGCCATGCTTGACGAGAAGACGCGAGGGTTCGGCGGGCCGCCGATAGAGTAGCGCGCGAGTGGCCATTTCTGTCAGTCCGGGGGGTAAGAGCTCGCCCGGATTTTGCCATATCCACCGCCACGGAAAGCGCTCGGCGCAAAAACAAATCATTTGCCCAACATACAGGGGTTCAGGAGGTTCCGCACCCTAGCAGTTGGGCCTCGCGCGCCCCCGAAAACATGAATTCAGATTCAAAAGCATCGCTCAAGAAGCGACGCCACATTCACTGCTTGAGTCACTCCTGAGTTTCGGTTTCGACCGTCCCTTCAAAGGGTTACCGCGCAGCCGGATTCGGAGGCGCGGTGACCATCGTCTTCGCTCATTCAGCCGCAATGGCGAGCAGTGACTTCGGATCGGCTGCCGACAACATGAAATCGTTGATGCGCGGCACGATCTCCGACTTGAATCGCGAGCCGTTGAACACGCCGTAGTGACCGACACCCGGTTGCACGTAGTGAACCCGGCGGTGATCCGGGATCGACGAGCAGAGTCCGTGCGTCGCCTCGGTCTGACCGAGACCGGAGATATCGTCCTTCTCGCCTTCGACCGTCATCAACGCCACACGCGTAACCTTCGACGGATCGACCAGGGTGCCGCGATGGGTCATCTCGCCCTTCGGCAGCGCGTGCTTGATGAACACCGTCTCCACCGTCTGCAAATAATATTCCGCAGCCAGGTCCATGACGGCGAGATACTCGTCGTAGAAGTCGCGATGCTTGTCGACCTGATCGCCATCGCCCTTCACCAGGTTGGCGAACAGCGCCTTGTGGGCGTCGACATGGCGGTCGAGATTCATGCTGATGAAGCCGTTCAGCTGCAGGAAGCCCGGATAGACGTCGCGCATCACGCCCGGATGCGGGAACGGCACCTTGGTGATGACGTGGTTGCGGAACCAGTCGATGCCGCGCTCCTGGGCGAGATTGTTCACGCCGGTGGGGTTGCGCCTGGTGTCGATGGGGCCGCCCATCAAGGTCATCGAGATCGGCGCAAACGGGTCACGCTCGGCCTCCATGACCGAGACCGCCGCCAGCACCGGCACCGCCGGCTGGCACACCGCCATGACGTGCATGTTGGTGCCGAGAAAGCGCAGCATCTCGATGACATAGTCGATGTAGTCGTCGAGATCGAAGCGGCCTTCGGCCAGCGGGACCATCCGCGCATCGGACCAATCGGTGATGTAGACCTCGTGGGTCGGCAGGAACGCTTCCACCGTGCCGCGCAACAGGGTGGCGTAATGGCCGGACATCGGCGCCACGATCAGCAGCCGGGGCTGCGGCGCGCGCAAGGGGCGGGTCAGCTTGCGGTCGAAATAGAGCAGCCTGCAGAACGGCTTTTCCCAGATCGAGCGGACCTCGACCGGGGTCCGGATGCCGTTGACCTCGGTCTCGTCGAGTCCCCATTCGGGCTTGCCGTAGCGGCGTGTGGTGCGCTCGAACAGTTCGCAGGCCGCCGCGACCGATTTGCCCATCTGGGTGTGGGCCCAGGGATTGAGCGGATTCTGAAACAGGATCTTGGTGGCGTCGGTGACGGCGCGCGCCGGATTGAGCGAGGCATGCGCCATTTCGTACATCCAGTACATCGGCGTCGTCAGGACCGGACTGCCTTCCGACGCCAGGGGCGGTGCACCGCCAAACTCACCTATCGGCATTCTCGTTCAACCTCTCTGCAGCGCAGCATACTGCCGAATGCGTAATTATGCGTCAATGCGGTGGTGTACGAGAAGGTGCCTCAAAGCGACGAAAAAGCCCGGAAATCCACGGGAAAAGCGCAATTATTCCCCTGACGCCAGCAGCGAGCCGGCGCGGCGTGCGCTGCGCAAGAGAGCAGTGAATGCCGCAAACGACGCCAGCAGCAGGGCGGCATTGAGCCCGAGCGCGGTCAGCATCAGGTCGGACCGGAAGACGTGATCCGCCAGCAGCGCGCGCATGCCCTCGAACACGTAGGTTGGCGGCAGGGACCAGGCAACCAGTTGCAGCCAGTGCGGCAGCACCTGAACGGGATAGTACACGCAGGCCAGCGGCATCAGCGCGAACATCAGTGTCCAGACGATGCTTTCGGCGCCGAGCCCGTTGCGCAGCACCAGCCCCGACACGAAGATGCCGACCGCCCAGGAGGTGAAGATCAGGTTGCAGAAGAAGGCGATCAGCGGCAGGCCGATGCTGTAGAAGTTGAAGTCGAAGAAGCAGACCGCGATCAGGGTCATCGGAATGATGCCAATGGCCAGCCGGATCAGGCTCATCGTCATCAGCGCCAGCAGGAATTCGATCGGGGTCAGCGGACTCATCATCAGGTTGCCGATGTTGCGCGCCCACATCTCCTCCAGGAAGGAGATCGAGAAGCCGAGCTGTCCGCGGAACAGGATGTCCCACAGGATCACCGCGCCGATCAGGGTGCCGCCGGCGCGGGCGAAGAAGCCGGCATTGGCGGCGATGTAGGTCTGCAGAAACCCCCAGGTGATGATCTGCAAGGTCGGCCAGTACATCAGCTCCAGCAGCCGCGGCCAGGACGACAGCAGTAGATACCAGTAGCGCAGGATCATCGCGCCGATCCGGTGCGGGGCGATGCGGAGCGAAAGATCGTTCATTGCGCCGCCTCCCGGTTGCGGCCGCGGGCGACGTCGAGAAAGACCTCCTCGAGCGTCGAGCGGTTGTAGCGTGCCATGATCTGCGCCGGGCTGTCGTCGTCCTCGATGCGGCCGCGCTTCATGATGATGACGCGGTCGCATAGACGCTCGACCTCGAGCATGTTGTGGGAGGCGAGCAGGATGGTGGCGCCGCGGCGCTGTCGGTATCGCTCAAGATGGCCGCGCACCCAGTCGGCGGTGTCGGGATCGAGCGAGGCCGTCGGCTCATCCAGCAGCAGCAGCTCGGGATCGTTGATCAGCGCCTTCGCCAGCGCCACGCGGGTCTTCTGCCCGGCCGAGAGCTTGCCATTGGCGCGATCGATGAAGTCGCTCAGGTCGAGCTGCGCCGCGAGCTCGGCGATCCGCTCCTTGAGGTGGTCCACCGCATAGAGTCGGCCGAAGATGGTGAGGTTCTGCCGCACCGTGAGCCGCATCGGCATGTCGACATAGGGGCTCTCGAAATTCATCCGCCCCAGCACGGCCGCAGCCTCGTCCGGCATCTTGTGGCCGAGCACGGCGACCTCGCCCGAGGTCGGCTGCACCAGCCCCATGATCATCGCAATCGTCGTGGTCTTGCCGGCACCGTTGCCGCCGAGCAGCCCGGTGATGCTGCCCCGGCGGATCGCAAACGAGACGCCGTCGACAGCGGTCGTCGTCTTGTAGACCTTGGTCAGCCGCGACACGGCAATCGCGGGGGAAACCGAGCTGGAATCGGATGAGAGGGTCGGCACTGCGTCATCTTGCGTCATGGGAGGGGTTCATTGAGGCATTGTGCCGCAAACCGCAACAGGCCACCAACGGCGGGCCAGATTTGTCGCCGTGCTTGCGCGGCATTAGGTTCCCGTCATGACCGACGACGCCCTGATCATCGACACGCCCGACACCGACTATCGCCATCCGCGACAGCGCGTCCGGCTCGACACCATCCTGCGGCTGCGCTGGCTGGCCGCGCTCGGTCAATTGAGCGCGATCTTCATCGTGGTGCAGGGCCTGGAGTTCGACCTGCCAGTGGTGCCCTGTCTCGCGGTGATCAGCATCTCGGCGCTGCTCAATCTCGGCCTGCAGATCGCCTTCAACCCGATGCAGTTGCTGGAGCCGGCCCACGCCGGCGGCCTGCTCGCGCTCAACATCATCGAGCTGACGGTGCTGCTCTATCTCACCGGCGGGCTGGAGAATCCCTTCTCCTACATGTTCCTCGCCCCGGTGCTGATCTCGGCGACCGCCCTCCCCGTCCGCCTGACGATCATGCTCGGCCTGCTCGCCGTCACCTGCGCCACCGCCTTGTTCTTCATGCATCTGCCGCTGCCGTGGGAAGGCGAGGAGCCGCTGATCTTCCCGCCGATCTATCTGTTCGGTGTCTGGCTCTCGATCGCGCTCGCGATCGGGGTCACCAGCCTCTATGCGTTCCAGGTGACCGAGGAGGCGCGCAAGCTGTCGGACGCGTTGGCGGCGACCGAGCTGGTGCTGGCGCGCGAGCAGCACCTCACCCAGCTCGACGGCCTCGCGGCGGCCGCCGCGCACGAGCTGGGCACCCCGCTCGCGACCATCGTGCTGATCTCGCGCGAGTTGGAGCGCGCCCTGCAGGACAACAGCCAGGTCACCTCCGACATCAAGACCCTGCGCGAGCAGGCGCAGCGCTGCCGCGACATTCTCGGCAAGATCACCCAGCTGTCCTCGATCGGGTCGATGTACGACCGGATGAAGCTGTCGACCTTGATCGAGGAGACGGTCGCACCGCATCGCGACTTTGGCGTCGACATCAAGGTGCGCGTCGCGGTCACCGCGGCCAAGGAGCCGGTCGGCTCGCGCAACCCCGCAATCCTCTATGGCGTCGGCAACATCCTGGAGAACGCCGTCGATTTCGCGCGCAACGCCGTCGAGGTGAACGCCTGGTGGAACAACGAGACGGTCGAGATCGTGGTGTCCGACGACGGCCCCGGCTTTGCGCCTGATATCCTGAAGCGGATCGGCGAGCCCTATCTGTCACGCCGGCCCAGCGTCGAGGACGGCCCGGGAGGTAACCAGGGCGGCGGCCTCGGGCTCGGCGTGTTCATCGCCCGCACCCTGCTGGAGCGGACCGGAGCCAAGGTCTCGTTCAGCAACCGCACCTTCCCCGACCATGGCGCCGTGGTCCAGATCGTCTGGCCGCGGCGGCGCTTCGAGGCCAGCGAGGACGATGATGGCGAGGCGGAGCCGGAATGAAACCTCCGGGGCAGCCGCCGCTGGCGCGGTCCTGGCATACAGCAAACCGGCCCCGCGCGGCGTCACGCCGCAGACTGCGGCAACCCGCGATCTTGGCAGCGGCGACTCGGCAGACCATATGAGGATGGACCAGATCGTCTCGCAACCATCGAGCCTTCTTCTCAAGGATATGACCGTGGGCGCCATCGCCGAACTGACGAACCATCCGGACCGCTCTCTCCTCATCGTGGAGGACGACAAGCCGTTCCTGGAGCGCCTGTCGCGCGCCATGGAGACCCGCGGTTTCACGGTGACCTCCTGCGAGAGCGTCGCCGAAGGTATTTCACAGATCGGCAAGGCGGCGCCGGCCTTCGCCGTGGTCGACCTCCGGCTGGGCGACGGCAACGGCCTCGACGTGGTGTCGGCGCTGAAGCGCAAGCGTCCCGAAGCGCGCGCCATCGTGCTGACCGGCTACGGCAACATCGCCACCGCCGTGACGGCGGTGAAGATGGGCGCCGTCGACTATCTCGCCAAACCGGCCGATGCCGACGACGTCGTTGCAGCGCTGCTGTCGACCACCAGCGAAAAATCCGAGCTGCCGCAGAATCCGATGTCGGCCGACCGTGTCCGCTGGGAGCACATCCAGCGCATCTATGAGATGTGCAACCGCAACGTCTCGGAAACGGCGCGCCGGCTCAACATGCACCGCCGCACCCTGCAGCGTATCCTCGCCAAGCGCGCACCGAAATAGGCGGATTTTTTTGCTCGCCGCGGGTCAATGCGACTTCACGAACGCCTGCAACGCATGGAAGACGGTGCGCCGCGGGTTGCGGCTGCACCAATTGCGCATCCAGCTGTCGACCTCGGTCAAATCGAGCTTGATCTGCCGGCCCTCATCGCCGCGATCCGCGTTGATGGCGGACACGTAGCCCATCATCCACTGCTGATATTTTGAGATGGCGTTGACGTAGGGGCCGTCGCCACTGGTGATGGCCTTGTAGGTGCCGGGTGGCTGCTCCTCGGCGGCGGCGATGAAGCGCTCGCAGGAATCGGCGCCCACGCCCAGGACGTAGAACGCCATTTCCTCCGCGCGGACTCCGGTCGCGAAGAGCAGTGTCAACGCCAAGACCACCCGTCGCATCTGTCGTCCCTGTCCGCACCCCTGGGCTGGATACCGCTCGAGCCTTAAAAATGTTCCGGCATGTTGCGCCCCATGCGGGGCAATTGTCGGGCAGAGCCGGGGAAATTGCCAGGAGGCCGGGACGAGCGGATGTTGTCGCGCGCTGGCAACGGTCCTGAATCGGGCGCGGGCGGATTCACAGGTGGATCTGGAAGGCGCCACGATGCGCCGGCCCGATGTCAGCTCTCCCCCGTCAGCCGGGAGAAATCGGCCAGGACGGCAGCGATCAGCTCCCGATGCCTGGTATCCTGTTCCGCAAGGCTCGCGGCGTAGATGTTCAGGAGATAGCGCGCCTTCGCGGCGGCTTCCGGCCATGACTCGGCCGCGTTGGCGAGCAGGTGCTGCTCGAGAACAGCCTGCCGCTCGCGCAGCTCCCGCGCATGACTTTCGGCCTCTGCCAACGCGCGACGGAGGTCCACGGCCTTCTGCGCGCTCATCCCGCGGTGCCTGTCGAGATCGAGCGGCTCGTCAGTCATCCGACGCACTCGCGTCGACACGCTGCGCGTCTGCAAGATCGACCGAGCTGATGGACAGCATCTCGACGGCAGCGGAGCGCGAACCGGCGACCGGGACCATCATCATTGTCGCAACCCGGCGGTAGGCAGCAAAGGACAATCCCTCGATCAGTTCCTCGTCCGTGACCACCTCGTAGGTGCCCTCGGGCAAGAGACGCTCGATGCTCCTGATCCGGAACGGGTGTTTGAATGTGACGAATTCGCGCCGCGAGCGGATGCTCATCTGCGCCTACCTTTCGCAACGGCTGTCGCTGTCGCGACTTCGAAGTCTTTCGAAGCATGCGCCTTGCGGCCGGCAATAGCCACCGCTTTCTCATCAGCACGACGTGATGAGCGGCGTGGCGTCATCGAACCGTGTCGCTGCGCTTTGGTGCTCGCTATTGCAGGGGCCAGGGTGTATCAATGGCGATCACCGCCATTCCGACGGCATTCACCGGTGACTGAGGGTCACGAGCGCTCCCGCCGCAAACCACGCGAGGGGTAGCCAATGCCGCAGTTTCGTCTGAGCGAGTGGATCGTTCCACCCATTATCGTGCCGCTTCTGCTGATCCTTCTCGCGCTCGCAGTTGCCGCACTGCATTCGTAGATCCGACCACCGCGGCGCCCGCATCGGCAACCGGTGGACGACGGCCGCCCGGCCGACCGGCAGTGACGCTGCGCACGCAGGATCGACGGGGCGCTCGTCCGATGCGTTGAACCAGCTCCAACCCGAGTCGAGGAGACCGACATGGCCAAAGGTCAGCAAAAAGGCAATCGCGAAGCCAAGAAACCCAAGAAGGAAAAGCCCAAGAGCATTGCCGCAGCGCCGAGCCAGAAGGCCGGAGCATGGCAGCCGGATTTTTCCAGCGACAAGAAGAAGCGCTAGGGGATTTCCGGTCCTCATCAGTCTGGATGGTCTCCCGCACGCAAGGCCGTGCGCAATCAAGGCCGCGCGCAAGCAGCGACGACGCGGCCGACCGGTAGACAGCCCAAAGGACAGAACATGGCGCGCGAAACGATCTATGTCGTTCAGGCGTTCAGCGCCGGCCGGGGCGGACGCGCGAAAGCCGAGACGCCGATCGCCTGCAAGACGGAAGCGAGCGCGCTCCGGACTGCGGAACGGCTGGTGTCCAGCAAGGCAGGCGTCGTCGCGTTCTCATCCTCGGGCGATCCCGACATGGGCGACTATGACGATGAGCCGACGATCTTCTTCCGCCACGGCGAATTGCCGTCGGCCTTCGATTGAGATGCGCGCAACCCCTTTGTCGCCGGCGACCATTACCGAACGACGCCCCTTGGATGACGTCCGCCCTCACCGCGGTGTCCTCCGAACCTGATCGGTCACACACATGATTGAGTTTCCAAATCACAGCCGCTCCTATGACCGCACGCGACGTGCCGTACGGTTCTGGGGCTATGACAGCGCGATGGAAGCGTCGTTCTTCGTCGACGAGGGTGCGTTGAGACGCCTTCAGCCCGACGCCCGCCCCGACGAGTCGGGCTTTCTGACCGCATTCGATTCCAACCGCGAGCGGATCTGCGCCGCCGCCGCCCGGCTCTATGTCCGCGGCAGCCGGGGCTCCTACGATCTCGTCGCCGCCAATTTCTGAAGGCGATGCCTGCCGGCGATCGGCCAGGCCGGCGGTGATGCGGATCGGCTCTCAGCGATGCTGATGTCTCTCATCTCGAGACTCGTGACCTGACGGAGCCTCTGTCACCTACCTAGGCGGGGAAATCCCGTCCAGTGGAGCGCACTTGAGGATTCTCTAGAGGTCCGCGTGACCCTGCGGGTCGATCAGCCGGTTGATCCGCTGCGCCGCCGCGAGCCCGAAGCGTACCGTCATCAACTTGCGCGTCGGCGCCGGCAATCGGTGCTCAGGCGCCTCGCAGTGCAGGTGGGCGCCATAGGCATCGGCGACGATCAGGCCGGTGTCCTGCGGAAAGATCTCGTACGGCAGATCCTGCGTGAAGGCGAAGAACAGCCGGTCGCAATGGGCACGGTAGTCCTCCCATTTGTGATCCGCGCGCAGATCCTCGACCGACGACTTGATCTCGACGATCCAGATCTCGCCGCGCTCGTTCAGCGCCACCAGGTCGGCGCGACGGCCCGACGGCAGCGGCAGCTCGCTGATGGTGGCAAAGCCGAGCGAGCGCAGCAGGCGCGAGGTGCCGCGCGCGATCGCCAGCGCCGTCTCCGACTGGCGGCGGTCGGTGGGAACGAGGCTGATCCTGGCGGCGGACGATTCCATTGCCGCAGCATAACCGATTCCAGGCGTCGCCCAAGCCCGCCGATCACCCGGGAACCGGAACCTGACGCCGGCCTTCCGCTTAACAAGCCGGCCGCCGGCCGGGCGGCGCAGCGAGGCGCCGTCCATGATCGACGATCTCTGGTACAAGAACGCGGTGTTCTACTGTCTGTCGGTCGGCACCTATATGGACGCCGACGGCGATGGCATCGGCGATTTCAAGGGGCTGACGCGCCGGCTCGACTATCTGCACGGGCTCGGCATCACCGCGATCTGGCTGATGCCGTTCCAGCCCTCGCCGCAGCACGACGACGGCTACGACGTCGCCGACTATTACGGCGTCGACCCGCGCTACGGCACGCTCGGTGATTTCGTCCAGTTCACGCATGGCTGCAAGCAGCGCGGCATCCGGGTGATCATCGACCTCGTCGTCAACCACACCTCCGACCGGCATCCCTGGTTCGTCGACGCCCGCAGCTCGAAGAGCGCCCGCTACCGCGACTGGTATGTCTGGTCGGACAAGAAGCCGGCCAATGCCGACAAGGGGATGGTGTTTCCCGGCGTGCAGAAGTCGACCTGGACCCGCGACAAGGAATCGGGCGCCTGGTACTTCCACCGCTTCTACGACTTCCAGCCCGATCTCAACACCTCCAATCCCGAGGTGCAGGCAGAGATCCTGAAGATCATGGGCTTCTGGATCCAGCTCGGCGTCTCCGGCTTCCGCATGGACGCGGTTCCGTTCGTGATCGCGGCCAAGGGCGCCGATGTCAGGAAGCCGGTCGAGCAGTACGACATGCTCAGGACCTTCCGCGAATTCCTGCAATGGCGCCAGGGCGAAGCGATCATCCTGGCCGAAGCCAACGTGCTGCCGGAAACCGACATGGAGTATTTCGGCGACGACGGCGACCGCATGCACATGATGTTCAACTTCCACGTCAACCAGCATCTGTTCTACGCGCTGGCGGCCTCCGACACGCGGCCGCTGGCCGAGGCGCTTTATCAGACGAAGGCGCGGCCGGCCTCGGCGCAATGGGGCCTGTTCCTGCGCAATCACGACGAGCTCGATCTGGGACGCCTGACCAAGCCGCAGCGCGCGGCGGTGTTCGCGGCGTTCGGCCCGGACAAGAACATGCAGTTGTACGATCGCGGCATTCGGCGGCGGCTGGCGCCGATGCTCGGCGGCGACCGCCGCCGCATCGAGCTCGCCTACAGCCTGATGTTCACCTTGCCCGGCACGCCCGTGATCCGCTATGGCGACGAGCTCGCGATGGGCGACGATCTCAGCCTGGCCGAGCGCAACTGCGCGCGCACCCCGATGCAATGGTCGACCGAGCCGCATGGCGGCTTCACCAAGAGCGACGCGCCGGCGTCTCCGGTGATCGATCACGGCCCCTATGGCTATGATCACATCAACGCCGCCCGGCAGCGGCGTGATCCGAATTCCATGCTGAACTGGACCGAGCGCATCATCCGCATGCGCAAGGAGGTGCCGGAAGTCGGCTGGGGCGATTTCGAGGTGATCGCGACCAGGGATCCGGCCGTGCTGATCATGCGCTACGACTGGCGCAACAACTCGGTGCTGTTCGTGCACAATCTCGACGAGAAGCCGCGGGAGATCAGCTTCGATGCCGGACTGCCGGACGATGGCGGGAAGCTGCTGATCAATCTGCTGTCGGAGGATCACAGCCAGGCCGACGACCGCGGCCGCCACACCCTGGTGCTCGAGCCCTACGGCTACCGCTGGTACCGCGTCGGCGGATTGGACTATCTGCTGCGGCGAAGCGATATCGAGACGAAGAGCCCGGTGAAAAAGCGGCGGAAGGCGCGGCGGCGATCGACGACCAACTGATGACGGGCGTCTTCAAGGAGAACGGCTTCAGCCGCTCGGCTGCGCATCTCGTTCGTGAACGAGGCGCTGAATTTCGACCAACGCCTCCAACGCCATTTCGCAGGAGGTGTCGACGAACTTCTCTCCGCGAGCCGTCAAATTGATGAGGTCTCGCATTTCCGCCTGGAACTGATATCTTGCCAGACTTAAACGATTGTGTGCGGCCGATACGACATCGCGGGTCATTGCCGGAGATTGCGCGATCTCGCCGAGCGCCGGTCGATCATAGAGATAGACCGCGGCAAGGTCGAACGTGTCGCGCGCCGTGTAGGTCGATGCACGATAGATCAACTTTTTCGTCGCAATCTCTGCCGGTCGCTCCGCCGGTATAATCCGGCCGCCGAAGCTCAACGGATACGTCGGATGATCCGTAAAGGTGGGCGCATTCAAGAAATCGATCTCACCTACGTCCCGGAGAATCAGCTTCAGATATTTGCCCGGCCATTGCCACGTATCGCAAAGGGCCTTCGTGACAGGATTCATGTTCGGCGCGAGCCGCTTCAGGGCCGTGCTCGAATCCAGAAAGATGTCGACGTCGTAGCTGATGCGATGATCGAAGCTCTGCGCCAGGGCCGTGCCGCCCCCGAACGTCCACGCCCCAGGGCCGCCCTCCAGGCTATCGAGGGACAGCAGCGCCTTCTGCATGAGGTCTTGCCACCTCGAAGGCCGCCATTTCCCTGACCCATCTCTCATTTTCGGACCCCACAACCTGCCAAGTGTCGATCGCCTTCGATAGTTCTTCGAACGTCACAGCCTTGTCGAGGACGAGATGATGGATCACAGAGGCATCAATTTCGTCAAAGAACGCCTGCACGTGGACACGCCATTTCGGCTCCAGTTTCTCGGCCTTGAGGCAGGCCAGCAACGTCGCCTCGCCAATGCGGACCGGCAGCGGCGTATTGATCGTGGTCACGGCCGCGGTGAGACTGTCAGACGTCGTCGGCGGCAGCGTATTCATCAGTTCGAACTCCCGCGAAGTACCGGTTTCGGAGACCAGTACACGTCATCTCCTTGAAGGCCGAAGATTCCCCGGCATCTGTCGCGCAATATGGCGCCGTTCGGTGGGAACCTCAACAATTCCGGGGACACGGCGGCACGGAAGACCCGAGCAATACGGCTGAAGGCGTCCAGCGAAGCCCTGCGATCGGGCCTCAACGACATCGATTGCGACGCGCCGCCCCCTCGCCGGAGAAGTGGCTACGTCCTCCTGCCGACGACCACGCCCTCATGGCCGCGCAGATCCAGCGTGCCGTCGATGCGCTCGCCGCCGCGGTCGAGCCAGGTCGAGAGCAGGATCTCGCCGGTAAGGCCGCCTGCTTCGATCGCGATGGAAACCGGCTCGCCGCCGAGATTGAGCGCGATGGTCAGCACCTCGCCGTCGTCTTCGCGGCGGTAGAGCAGGAGATCGCCTTGCGCCGCGACCGACCGATAGGACCCGGTGACGAGCACGCGGTGCTGCTTCCGCAGACGAATGAGCGCACGGGTGAGATTGAGGATCGAGCGCCGGTCGGCGGTCAGATTGACGACATTCTCATGCATGTAGTCATCGGCAACCGGCAGCCACGGCGCGGCTTGGCTGAAGCCGGCCTGCGGCAGCGCGCTCCATTGCATCGGGGTGCGGCAGCCGTCGCGGCCGACGCCGATGCCGGGCACGTTCTTCTCGAAGGGATCGCGCACCTGCTCCGGGCTGATGGCGACCTGATGCATCCCGATCTCGTCGCCGTAATACAGCGTCGGCGTGCCGCGCAAGGTCAGCAGCAGCATCGCCGCTACCCGCGCCTGCTCGGGCCCGACACGGCTCGCCACCCGGGGCCGGTCGTGGTTGCCGAGCACCCAGTTGGGCCAGGCGCCCGGTGGCAGCGCGGCTTCGTAGTCGGCGATGATCCTCTCGATCTCGCGCGCATGCCAGGGCGCGGACAGCAGCGCGAAATTGAATGGCAGATGCGCGCCGCCGAGATCCTTGCCGTAATAGGTCATCAGCCGCTCCAGCGGCAGGTAGATCTCGCCGATCAGCACGCGGTCGTCGAATTCGTCGATCACCTGCCGCATCTCGGCGACGACCTCGTGCACGTCCGGCTGGTCGGCGGAGTAGCGCGACAGGATCTGCTCATGCGGCGGCCTTCCGCCGTGATATTCCGGATTGGCGGGGTTGTCGCGAAACTCGGCGTCCTTGATGAGGTGCCAGATCACGTCCACGCGAAAGCCGTCGACGCCCTTGCGCAGCCAGAACCGCATGACGTCATAGATCGCCGCCCGCACCTGCGCATTGCGCCAGTTCAGGTCCGGCTGCTGCGCCAGGAAGGCGTGATAGTAGTACTGCCCGGTCTGGGACTCGAACTGCCAGGCGCTGCCGCCGAACTCGGACAGCCAGTTGTTCGGCGGCCCGCCATCGGCGGCGGGATCGCGCCAGATGTACCAGTCGCGGTGCGGGTCGTCGCGCGAGTGGCACGCCTGCAGAAACCAGGGATGCTGATCGGAGGTGTGGTTCGGCACGAGATCGAGAATGAGCTTGAGGCCGCCGTCATGCGCGGCCTTCACCAGCGCGTCGAAATCCTCCATCGTCCCGAACAGCGGATCGATACCGGTGTAGTCGGCGATGTCGTAGCCGAAATCGGCCATCGGCGAGGTGAAGATCGGCGACAGCCAGATCGCATCGACACCGAGCGTCAAGAGATAGGGCAGGCGATGGATGATGCCGGTGAGGTCGCCGACCCCGTCGCCGTCGCTGTCCTGGAACGAGCGCGGATAGATCTGGTAGAAAATCCCCTCGCGCCACCAGGCGCCCTGCTCCGCCATGTCGACCGCTTTCTGCTCGCAACCTGCGGCCCAACGCAGGAACCGGCGGCAGGTTCACAAGCCCCCGCCTTGGTCACCCTGGCCGGAACGTCGAGCCGTCGCCCGCAGGTGTTTTTCACTTGGCGCATTGCGAAAAATCGGCATGCTGGCGCCATGACCGAGCAGAACCAGACCAGGGCGAAGGCCGGCGCGATGATCGTGCCCGTGACGCCGTTCGAGCAGAACTGCACCATCCTGTGGTGCGAGGCGACGAAGAAGGCGATCGTGATCGATCCCGGCGGCGACGTGCCGAACATCCAGGCGGCGATCGCGCAGGCCAATGTCACCGTGGAGAAGATCTGGCTGACGCATGGCCATATCGATCACGTCGGCGGCGCGGCCGATCTGCGCGATCAGCTGAAGGTGCCGATCGAGGGGCCGCATGTCGCCGACAAATTCCTGCTCGACAACGTCGTCGCCAGTGGCGCGCGCTTCGGCATCACGGGCGTGCGCGACGTGACGCCCGACCGCTGGCTCGAGGAAGGCGATACGGTCGAGATCGGCGAGCTCGTCTTCGACATCCTGCACTGCCCCGGCCATTCGCCGGGCAGTGTCGTGTTCTTCAACAAGGAAATGCGCTTCGCCCATGTCGGCGACGTCTTGTTCAACGGCTCGGTCGGCCGCACCGACCTGCCCGGCGGCAGCCACGACACGCTGATCCGCTCGATCAAGGACAAGCTGCTGCCGCTCGGCGACGACGTCGGCTTCATCTGCGGCCATGGCGCCGGATCGAGCTTCGGCCAGGAGCGGATGACGAACCCGTTCCTGACGGGGACCGTCTGACCCGCGCGTCTCTCGCGCGCGAGCCATGAACGGCTACGGCGCGTCTACTTCAGGCCGGCCGCTTGCAGGGCACGGTCGATCACGGCGGCGACGTTGATGGTCCGGCGCCGCGGCTTGGCGGTCGCGCCACTGCCGTTGATCGAAGATTCGCCGGTCGACGACTCCAGCCGTTTCGGCTCTGGGGGCTTGGAGACGGCCACGGGCTTGGACTCCGGCTTCTGGTCCGGCTTGGGCTTCGCCGCTTTCCGCGACTCGGATGCCGGCGCCTCGGGCGCGACCTTGGGCTGCGGGACCGCAGCGGATGCCGGTGCAGAGAGCAACATGCCGGTCGGCGACATTCGGGGCTCGACCACTTTGATCTCGGCTGGCTTGACGTCGACCGGCTCCGCAGCGGGGGATGGGGCGTCCGCCGCGCGTCGCAAGATCTTGGTCAAGGCCGGCACCGCCGAGATCGGCGACACCTGCGGGATCAGCTTCGTGCTCGGCGACGTCGTGGCCGCCTTGAGCGGACGAATCCAATCGGTGACGCCGAAGAATTTCGCGATGTGATAGGACGAGGAAATGCCGGCCTCGAGCAGGAACGGTCCGGCCTTGCCATAGCGCTTGTCGTTGGCCGCGAGCCCGATCGGCGTGCCATGCGCCATGTTGGAAATCGTGAACGATTCCACGACGGTCTCGCCGTCGGCATTCCACCATTGCTCATGCGGATAGCCGTTCACCTCGGCTGCGGCCATTGGCGCCAACGGCAGATGGTGCAGGTCCAGCCACTGCTTGACGATCTCGCCCGCATTGTCGGGATGCACCGTGTAGTCCGCTGTGCCGTGCCACACCGACAGCTTCGGCCACTTGCCGCGGTGGTTCGAGGCACGGCGAACGAGATCGCCGAGTTCGCCGGCGGGGCGCGCCGGCGGCATCCGCATCTGCAGGATCGCGTCGCGCATGCTGCGCGCGGTGCCGAACGGCAGCCCGGCGATGACGGCGCCGGCAGCGAACAATTCGGGATGCGCGGAGAGCAGCGCCATGGTCATCGCGCCGCCCGCCGACAGGCCGGTGACGTAGATGCGCCTGGGATCGATGGCATAGTCCGCCACCATGCGCGCGATCATCTCACGGATCGAGGCGACCTCGCCCTGGTCGCGCGTGATGTCCTCCGACTGAAACCAGTTGAAGCAGCGCTGCGGATTGTTGACCCGCTGCTGCTCCGGCAACAGCAGCGCGAAGCCGAAATGCTTGGCGAGCGTCGACCAGCCGGCGCCGAGATCGTACTCGGCGGCGCCCTGCCCGCAGCCATGCAGCACGACGACCAGCGGCGCCAGCGGCTGACGCTGCGCCGGCACATGGGCGAACATCTTCAGGCGCCCAGGATTGGTGCCGAAATGCTCGATCTCGATCAGCGGAGTCTCCGGGGCGCGACGCGGCTGACGATGAAAATCGGCAAATCCGGTGATGCTGTTCAGCTCGCGCAGCCGTCGCAAGTACTCAACATTTTCAGCGAGGGACAACGGCAAGCTCCTTAGGCATTCACGTATTCACGTCAGCGGGTAGACAATCCACCATCACCCAGATGGTTGCTGCAGTGCAAAAGAAAAAGCCCGCGAGACTGCGGACCTCAGCAATTTGATTGCGAATTTCGTTCTTGCTGCGATCTAAATGCCACGCCGAGGCGGCACTTCACGCAGCAATCACCGAAACGCGAACCGCGGGGCACGTCAATCGCCGCGAACGTGAGAGCGAGGCGCGCCGCAACCAGCAAGACCCGCACCACGCGCTCGACGGCATCATTCTTCATCACATGGCGAATCGCTCCGCGCGAATGAAGTGTGAGCACCGATCGGCGATCAGTAAACAAACAAATGGCAGCCATGCACCGGTCGCCGTGCGCGGCAAGATGATTGCCTCACACCGAGGCGCCAACTAGCCTGATCGGCAAGCAACAACGAATTCCGCTTGGGAGAAAACACACATGGCGCGGCTCAAATTTGGCGCTTTCCTCGCTCCGCATCATCCGATCGGCGAGCATCCGATGCTGCAATTCCGCCGCGACCTCGATCTGGTTTCTCAGCTCGACGAGCTCGGCTATGACGAGTTCTGGTGCGGCGAGCATCATTCCAGCGGCTGGGAAATGATTGCCTCGCCCGAGATGTTTCTCGCCGCAGCCGGCGAGCGCACCAAGCGCATCAGACTCGGCACCGGCGTCATCTCGCTGCCCTATCATCATCCCTACAACGTCGCGCAGCGGATGGTGCAGCTCGATCACATGACCGGCGGCCGCGCCATCTTCGGCTCGGGCCCGGGCGCGCTCGCCTCCGATGCCCACACGCTCGGCATCGATCCGATGACGCAGCGCGATCGTCAGGACGAGGCGATCGCGATCATCCGTCGCCTGTTCAACGGCGAGCGCGTCACCGCCAAGAGCGACTGGTTCACGATGAATGACGCAGCGCTGCAGATCCTCCCCTTGCAGGAGGAGATGCCGTTCGTCGTGGCATCGCAGATCTCGCCGTCCGGCATGACGCTCGCGGGCAAATACGGCATCGGCATCATCTCGCTCGGCTCGATGTCGACGCAGGGCCTGATGGCGCTGCCGCAGCAATGGGAGTTCGCCGAAGATGCTGCGAAGAAGCACGGCACGAGCGTGAGCCGCGCGAACTGGCGCGTGCTGTTGTCCTGGCACATCGCCGAGACGCGCGAGCAGGCACGCCGCGAGGCGGGCCCCGGGCTGATGCGCTGGCACAACGAGTATACCGTGGGCACCCTGATGCGGCCGGGCCTGAAGCCGTTCTCTTCGCCCGATGAAGCCGTCGACAAGACCGCCTTCGTCGACGGCGCGGCGTCGACGATCGGCACGCCCGACGATCTCGTCAAGACGATCAAGAATTTGATGCAGGTGTCGGGCGGCGTCGGTCACATCATCGGCTTCGTGCACGACTGGGCCAATCCGGAGAACACGCGCCGCAGCTGGGACATGGTCGCGCGCTACGTCGTGCCGGAGATCAACGGCTACATCGACGGGCTGCGCCGCTCGCAGAAATTCGTCATCGAGAACCGCGCCATCTTCGAGCGCGCCGGTCAGGCCGTGATGGCCAAGATCATGGACAACGACAAGGCCGCCGCGGCGCTGTCGCAGACGGGACCCGGCCGCGTCGCGATTCCCGCGGTGAATGCGCCGGACCTGCAGCAGGCCGCGGCGAAGCAGCGGGGGTGACGTCCGCGCTCCGCGTAGCACGGTCATTCCGGGGCAATCGTCAATGCGCCGTTGCGAAGCGGCGGCGCGTTGGCGATTGAACCCGGAATCCCGAGATTGTTGAAATGCCCGCAAGACGACAGCGAGATTCCGGGTTCAAGGCCTGCGGCCTTGCCCCGGAATGACGGTGTGCGGGGCAACGAGGAGGAAGCGCCGTTCGCCGCCCGCCGCGCCTACCTCACCGCCGCGACCAGCTTCCCGCAGTCGGCGATGGTCGCGATCTGCTTCAGTGTCTCGCGGAGCGCCGGCAGGTCGACGGGCTTCTGGAATTGCGGATAGACGACGAGCCCGAGCACGGTCGCGAGCCGGACGTGCTCCTCGCGCGTGGCGTCCTCGGCGCCGCTGATGAAGATCACCGGCGTGCGCGATTTCAGCTCGTTGAGCAGCAGCAGGATATCGGCGCCGCAGCGATCGCCGAGCGACAGATCCAGGGTGATGCAGTCGAAGGTCCGCTGGCGCAGCACCTCCGCCGCAGCCCCGACCGAGGTCACGCAGGTCGCCTCGTAGCCGCACTGCGCGGCGATCTTGCGCAGGATCGACAGATGCACCTCGGCATCCTCGATCACCAGCAACTGATTGCTCATGCCCTTGCCCTCGTTGTCTGCTGACCAGACGTCAGGTCTGGCCGTTGCTAGATGAGGCCGATGGCCGGGTGGTAAACATTTGGCTCCGTGGATTTACGGGTCAAGAGCACGCAGGGGCCGACCTCGGGCGGGGCGGACCGTCCAACGTCGCTTCGGCCAAGTCGACGTATCCCACCAGCAACACCGCGAACTTTTTGGCTCAGCCGATCGCGATGCAATTGCCGCGTTCGATGCAACCGGCGATGGTGCCGCAACCATGTCGAATCGACGTCGCGCGCTAGGGCAAAGCATGACGAAATCTGGAGTAGCGGCGATTGCGTTCGCGTTCGCGAGCATCGCGCTGGCGGGAGCAGCGAAGGCGGCCGACCTGCCGGTGAAGGCACCGCCGGTTGTCGCCGCGCCGTCGTGGACCGGCGTCTATGCCGGCGTGTCGGTCGGCGCCCGCTGGGCGGACAATGATTGGCGGACCAGCGACATCTCCCCGAACTTCGGTGCCGGCGTGTTCGTGCCGACGGCCGGCACCGGCGGGGCGATGGACAGCGTCGCCGCCAGGATCGGCGGCTATCTCGGCGTCAACTGGCAGTTCGCTCCGTCATGGGTGGCTGGCGTCGAGGGCGACTTCGGCTGGGCCGACAACACCAAGCGGGCGAGTGCGCTGCCGGGCACGGCCGGGCTGTTCTTCGGCATCCCGCTGGTCGGC
Source organism: Bradyrhizobium sp. SZCCHNRI1029 (assembly GCF_032487555.1). Taxonomy (NCBI): domain Bacteria; kingdom Pseudomonadati; phylum Pseudomonadota; class Alphaproteobacteria; order Hyphomicrobiales; family Nitrobacteraceae; genus Bradyrhizobium; species Bradyrhizobium sp. SZCCHNRI1029. The sequence continues at coordinate 215,956 of NZ_JAUEUK010000005.1, read as the reverse complement.
CTTCCGTCCGGCTCAGTGAAGGAAACATGGGACGGCAGCGTGCGCGCCCGTCTGGGTTATCTGATCGCGCCATCTACGCTGGTCTATGGCAGCGGCGGCGTGGCATGGCAGCGCCTCGAGCTGAACGCCAGTTGCACCATCGTTCCCGGCAACCCGTTCTGCTTCGGCAGTCCGCACGATGAGACCTACGCCTCGACCCGGGTCGGATGGACCGTCGGCGGCGGCATCGAGCACATGATCGGCGGCCGCTGGCTGGTGCGGGCCGACTACCGCTACGCCGATTTCGGCACCTGGACTCAGCCCTTCTTCGTCGCCGGCGGCGTCGGGGTCGGGTTCGACGACCGCTTCACCGCGCACGTGACGACGCGAACTCATACGGCGACGATCGGCCTCGCCTACAAGTTCTGAGGCGCGGCTGGTCCTGACGCGCACTGTCATGCGCTCGCCGATGAGAGTGAGCACCGTCAAACCATAGGGCCGGCGAGGCTTGGCTCCAAACTGCCCGGGCGCTACTTTGAGCGGCATGCCTGCTGCCAAACCTCAATGCTTTCCACGGCCGCCCGCCCCCGTGTCTGCTGATGAAATCATCTTCATCAAGGACACGATCAAGCGATTCTATGGCGACGACGCGATCGTGCGCAACTTCGGCCCAGACCCGGCTCGCCTACAGCTGCACGTCGAAACCAGCCGCGACATTGGAGCGGCGAGATATGACTGCCTCGGCGTCTTGATGACCCGAATCGACCGCGATCAGATCGCCCTTGAGGTGACGCGGCGGGGCACACGGATATACGGCCACGCGAAACTCGCCTACCGTCATGGCGTCGCACTTTGAAAATCGGCGCCTTGGGACGAACCGACGCGTGCGCGACGCGGCTACGCGCGCAGCCGAGGACGCATCGGCGCTCGGGTGTCACGAGGATTTTCTTAACCCCGGCCTGCCATGTTCGCCGCCAATCGCGCACGGTCCGCGGGGGACCGCTCGCGCGTAGGATGCGCCAGGCAGCCCGCCGTCTCGACCCGGCAGGTTTTTCCGCGAGAAAGGTCGCAAATGTCGCTCTCCTCAGCCAAGAACTACGCGCTGCGCGCCGAACGTTCGCAGGACCCCAAGGAGGCCGCCGACCTCCTGGCAAAGGCGATCCTGGAGCTGGCGGCCTCGATCGAGGCAACCGACGCCAAGGTGAAGAAGATCAACAAATCGGGCGGCTGATGGACTTGGCTCCAGGTCGGAACGCGTGGCGGCTTCTGCCTGCGGCGAGGCTTGCCCGCCTCGAAAGATGATCCGCTGACCCTGCGCGGATTGACCGCCGAAATCGCGGCATCACCGGCGAGCGACAGCAGGACGTATTGGCGACCGTCGGGGCCGACGGGCAAATCGCTTCCAGCAAAGCGCCTTTGAGAAGGCGAAACCGCACCGCGCCGGCCTGTCGATCACAGGCTCATCACCATGAAGCGGTGCGCGCCGAAAAACTCATTTCACGAAACACCTCAATCACATCATCCCTGTCCAGTCCTGCGCGCAAAAATATTCTGCTTTCGTTTTTCCGAATCAAGCATACCTTAACGCAGTCCCGTCTCGATTAAGAGGGGCGCTTCGCGGTCGTCACGAACGTTGAGGCGGGATGCGGTGGGCGTGTCGATGTCGCAGCGTGGTTATCCCGCGCGGACGAACGGCGGCGATGCGCACGGTCAAGTCGCGTGGTCCTGGCACCCCGATGCTGGTGTTACGCTTGCAGCGGCGCTCACGCGTCGCGCAGGCAACGGTGGCCAAAAAGCCCGGCGCACCGGGGAGAACGCGAAGCAGCCGTGAAAACCATCGCGCGGGGAATGCCGGGATGCCTCGGCTGAACCTGTGGTACCTGCCGCCTGCATTTTTTTCTGCAGGCGGGCCATGGGTGCGGCCAGCGCCCGGCATTCCCCGTGCCCTCTGCTTGGGGGGGCAGCAAGTCCAGCAGGACTCGGACGCATGAAGCGCGTCGCGAGATCGCCAACGCGTGCGATGCAGCACAACTACACCGAGACGAAATAACGCAGCGTATTGCATGATGGCTGCAACCGCCCTTCAATGTGTGCCGGCGCGTCGCCGCGCCCCGCCGCCTCGAAAACGGAGCCTCCTTGATGTCGATGCAAAGTGTGGCCACGCCATCGTTCCGCCTGACCTCGCCGCGGCGCAACTCACTGACCCATATCCCCGGCGACGAAGGCTGGCCGATCATCGGCAAGACATTCGAGACCCTCGCCGACCCCAAGGGTCACGTCGAGCGCAACGCCAGGAAGTATGGCCCCGTCTACCGCACCCACATGTTCGGCGAGGTCAACGTCGTGCTGCTCGGCCCCGAGGCCAACGAGCTGGTGCTGTTCGACCAGGCCAAGCTGTTCTCCTCGGCGCATGGCTGGGGCCACATCCTCAACCTGCTGTTTCCGCGCGGCCTGATGCTGCTCGATTTCGACGAGCACCGCATGCACCGCAAGGCGCTGTCCGTCGCCTTCAAGGCCGGGCCGATGAAGTCCTATCTCGCCGGCCTCGACCGCGGCATCGCCGCGCGCATCGCGCAGTGGAAAGCAAATCCGGGCGAGATGCTGTTCTATCCGGCGATCAAGCAGCTCACGCTCGACCTCGCCGCGACGTCCTTCCTCGGCACCGAGATCGGGCCGGAGGTCGACGCCATCAACCGCGCCTTCGTCGACATGGTCGCGGCCTCGGTGGCGCCGATCCGCAGGCCGCTGCCAGGCACGCAGATGGCGCGCGGGGTCAAGGGCCGGCAGCGCATCGTCGCCTATTTCTCCGAGCAGATCCCGTTGCGACGTGCGAAAGGCGATGGCGACGATCTGTTCTCGCATCTGTGCCGCGCCACCGATGACCACGGCGCGTTGCTGTCGACGCAGGACATCGTCGACCACATGAGCTTCCTGATGATGGCGGCGCACGACACGCTGACCTCGTCGCTGACCTCCTTCGTCGCCCAGCTCGCCGCGCATCCACAGTGGCAGCAGAAGCTGCGCGACGAGGTGACGAGCCTCGGCCTCGCCAAGGACGAACCGATGAACTCGGAGCATCTGGAGAAGATGAAGCTGACCGAGATGGCGTTCCAGGAGACCCTGCGGCTGATGCCGCCGGTGCCGTCGCTGCCGCGCCGGCCGATCCGGGATTTCACCTTCAAGGGCTACGCGATTCCCGCCGGCACCGGCGTCGGCATCAATCCGATGTACACCCATCACATGCCGGAGATCTGGCCCGAGCCGGAGCGGTTCAACCCGATGCGCTTCACCGACGAGGCCCAGCGCGGCCGCCACCGCTTCGCCTGGGTGCCGTTCGGCGGCGGCGCGCACATGTGCCTCGGCCTGCACTTCGCCTACATGCAGGTGAAGTGCTTCGCGCGGCACTTCCTCGCCAACCTTGAGGTCTCTTTCGCCCCCGGCTATCAGCCGAACTGGCAGGTCTGGCCGATCCCGAAACCGCGCGACGGGCTGAAGGTGATGCTGAAGGCGGTGTGACCCGCGCGCATTGATACAGCGAGGGCGCCAAGTATCTTGGTTTGTTGCGGACTCTTTCCCCCTCGTCTTCCTCCTCGTCATGGCCGGGCTTGACCCGGCCATCCATCCTGCTGCAACGCGCGGATGAGAGACGTGGATGTCCGGGCATGACGAAATGTATACTTCGCCGTCCCCTACTCCACCGCATCCCCCAGCAGCTTGCGCATCGCCTGATAGCCCTGCTGCTGCTGGCTCCAGTTGCGGCCGCCGGTGATGGCGCCGTCGATGACGAGATCATGGCCGTTGATGAAGCTCGATTCGTCGCTGGCGAGAAACACTGCAGCGTAGGCGATGTCGTCGGGCAGGCCGGCACGCGGAATCGGCTGCGCCGTGGCATAGGCGTTGCGGATCGTCTCCGGCGTCTTCTCGGCCGCCTCGGTCGACAGGCCCAGCGCCTTGCCGAAGATGCCGGTGGCGATCAGTCCGGGCGAGATCGAGTTGACGCGCACGCCGGACTCGCCGAGCTCCATCGCCACGCATTTCGTCAGATGGATCACCGCCGCCTTCGCCGTGCTGTAGACCACCGAGGTGGAGAAGCCGGCGAGCCGGCCGGCGATCGAGCCGTTGTTGATGATGCTGCCGGAGCCTTGCCGCTTCATGTGGGGCGCGGCGTATTTCATGCCGAGCATGACGCTGCGCACCAGCACCGCCATGGCCTGGTCGAACCGATCGGCGTCGAGGCCTTCGATGCCGCCGGTCTGCGCCGGACCGCCCGCATTGTTGAACACGCAATCGAGCCGGCCAAAGCGCTCGACCGCGCCATCGATCAATGCCCGCATCTGCCCGTCGACCGTGACGTCGGTCTGCCGGAACACGCAGCTCGCGCCGAGCCTGCTCGCCAGCGCCTCGCCCTCGGCGCTGCGCCGGCCCGCGACGACGACCTTCGCCCCCTCGGCTACGAAGATTTCCGCCGTGCGCAGGCCGATGCCGCTGGTCGCGCCCGTGATCACGGCGACCTTGCCCTCCAACCGTCCCATTCCCTGCTCCTTCCTTTGCTGCTGCGTGCTCGTTCTGGGCGGCGGAATAACAAGCGCCTGAGTTCCGCCGCGGAACCATCATCCTGCGCGCCAGGTTGCAACACACGCAAGACGGCCTCCATCAACCGGACAAATTACCGCCACGTCGGCCTTAATTTGGTTGCGCAGTTGAGGCTCATGGATGTCCATGACGCGACTCATCGACGACATCAAGCGGATCTGGCGCGGCGAGCAGCAGCCTTCCCTGACATGGAGCTGCATGTTTGCAGCGATGTGCCTGCTCGCAGCCACGGCGATCCGCTACGGCATGGCGCATCTGCGGCCCGACGTGTTCTTCACGCCCTACCTGCCGGCCGTCTTCTTCGCCACCGCGATGGGCGGATCGGGCGTCGGCCTGGCGACGGCGATCGCAGGCGCGGCGCTCGGCCTGACGCTCGATTTTGGCGGCGGTCCGGCCGATGGCGCCCGGCTCGCGCTGATGGCGATGTATATGGTCGTGGCGCTGCTGGTGATCTGGGGCGTCGATCACTACCGGCGCCTGGCCGCCAAGCAGCGCGAGATCGCCCGGCGGCTCACCCAGGAGGAGCAGTATCGCAAGCTCCTGGTCGACGAGCTGCACCACCGGCTCAAGAACAAGACCTCCACCATTCACGCCGTGCTGCATCAGGTGCTGTACGACCAGCCGCAGGTGTGGAGCCGCATCGACCAGCGCATCCGCGCGCTCGCGACCGCGGACGACCTGATCGCGCGCGCCGACGGACAGGGCTGCGACCTGAAGGATCTGCTGGTCTCGGAGCTCGGGCCATATGGCCATGTCCGCTTCGAGCTCCACGGCCCGCCGCTGTTCCTGCCTGCCAAGCTCGCCGTCAGCCTCGCTTTGATCTTTCACGAGCTTGCGACCAATGCCGGCAAGTACGGCGCCTTTGCCTCGCCGCGCGGCTTCCTTCAGGTGTCATGGACGATGCAGGAGGACCGCCTCCATCTGACCTGGGACGAGGCCGCGGGTCCGCCGATCGGTCCGATCGGCAAGCCCGGTTTCGGAAGCAAATTGCTGAAGTCCGTGCTGTCGTCGTTCGATGGCAGGACCGAGACCAGATTTCTCGAATCCGGCCTTCACTGCACCTTGCAGTGTCGCGTGCCACCAAGCTGAACCGGCTGCCGGACGGCCATTCCTGCCTACCACTTTCGCCGCATGCGCGCGGCCGCGTCGCTGCTCCGATTCAGGAACGGTTAATGACGCCGCGGCACAAAGCTCCGTCATTCCCGAGACTTGGCTCGCGCGTTCCGGGTTTCTACGTAGCGCTTAACTAAAATGAAGCGGGAACTTTGCACAATCGGCGCATGTACAGCAGCGACCGATTCAACTTTTCCCCCGGGCCGAACGAGGGGCTGGGCTCGACCGAGGCCGAGCTGCGCTTCCTGCGCAGCGTCCTCAGCCAGCTGCCGTCGGGCGTCACGGTCCAGGACGAGCACGGTCGCTTTCTGCTGGTCAACGATACGGCCGCCGTCCAGCTCGGCGCCGCCGCCAACAGCATCGACGGCCTCTCGGCGCCGCATCTCCATAACCGGCGCACGGCCTGCCGCGAGATCCTCGGCCGGGGTCGAACGGTGATCGGCGAGGAAAAAGTGGCAGGCGAGCGCGGCGCGCAGACCCTGCTGACCGCGCATCGGCCGGTTCGCATCGGCGACCAGGCCGTCCTCATCTCCAGCTCGGCCGATATCAGCGAGCAGAAGGAGTTCGAGGACCAGCTGTTTCGCGCCGCCTATTACGACGAGTTGACCGGCCTGCCGATGCGCCGCGTGGTCGAGCATCGCGCCGACCTGCTGGTCCGGCGCGGCCGCGTCGACGGACGCTTCGCACTCGCCTTTCTCGACCTCGACAATTTCAAGTACATCAACGACTATTACGGCCACGCCACCGGCGATGCGCTGCTGGTCGAGCTCGCCAAGCGCATCAGCCGCGACCTGCGCGAGTCGGACCTGCTGTCGCGCATCAGCGGCGACGAGTTCCTGCTGCTGCTGCATCCGATCGAGCGCGCCGAGGAGGTCGCCGAATTCCTGCACGCGATGCTGGAACGCCTGAACGCGCCCTTCTTCATCGACGGCGCCGAGGTGTTCGCCTCCGCGTCCGTCGGAGTCAGCCTGTTTCCCGAGCACGGCGCAAGCTACGACGTGCTGCGCCAGAACGCGGATCTGGCGATGTACCGCGTCAAGAACAGCGGCAAGGGCACGCTGGCCTTCTTCTCCAGCGCGATGGAGCACGAGGCGCTGGCGCGCATGAAGGTCGAGCAGTCGCTGCGGCTCGCGATCCTGGAGAAGCGCTTCTGCTGCGCGTTCCAGGCCAAGGTCGACATCCGCACCGAGGAGATCAAGGGCATCGAGGCGCTGGTGCGGCTGCGCGACAATGAAGGCGTGATCCAGGCACCCGGATCGTTCATCAACCTCGCGGTCGAGCTCGGTCTCATCGACGAGCTCGCCCATCTCGTGCTCGACGAGATCGTCAAGTCGATCGACCTGATCAACGACGCGTTTGGGCCGGAGGCGACGATCAGCATCAACGTCGCGGCCAAGCAGGCGTCGAACCCGGACTTCATGCAGCCCTTCGCGCGGGCGATCGAGGCGACGGGCTTCCCCAAGCGGTTCATGATCGAGGTCACCGAGGACGCGTTCGTGACCCGCAGCCATTTCCAGGACGAGATCGTGCCGCTGCTGCGCGGGATCGGCGTCGGCATCTCGATCGATGATTTCGGCATCGGCTATTCGTCGCTGTCGGCACTCGCCGACATCACGGCGGACGAGATCAAGATCGACCGCTCCTTCATCACCGACATTCATAAGCGACCGCGCAGCCAGGGCATCCTGCGTGCTATCGAATCCCTGAGCGAGGCGCTGGGCATGACGGTGATCGCGGAGGGCATCGAGTCGTTCGAGGAGCTCGCCTATCTGCAGGCCGCGACCAAGATCCGCTATGCGCAGGGCTACTACTTCTCGCGTCCGATCTTCCTGGAGGAGCTGAAGCCGGCGGCCCCGCTTGCAAGCGAAGCGCGCATCAGTCTCGCCAGTCGCCCTGTGCAGGAAAATCGCCAGGTCTATGCGCGCAGCAGCCGCTATCGGCGCTGAGCTTTTGGAGGACGACACCCTTCGACCCAAGGTATGAGCCGTCACGGGCTGCCGCCGAAAGCGCCTTGACCCAGGCCGAGCCTGCACACTATCAGTTGCAGGCAACAGCCGCCAGTAGCTGGGAGGAAGGCTCGTGAAGACGTCACATATTCTCAAAGGTATTGTTTCATCATTGACCGCCGCCCTGCTGGCGACCGCCGCCCAGGCCGATGATCTGAAAATCGCTCTCATCTACGGCAAGACCGGCCCGCTCGAGGCCTATGCCAAGCAGACCGAAGCCGGTCTCCGCCTCGGCTTCGAATATGCCACCAAGGGCACCAACATGATCGACGGTCGCAAGATCGTCATCATCACCAAGGACGACCAGGGCAAGCCCGACCTGTCGAAGGCCGCGCTCTCCGAAGCCTATCAGGACGATGGCGCCGACATCGCGATCGGCACGACCTCCTCGGCCGCAGCGCTGGCCGATCTGCCGGTCGCCGAGGAGAACAAGAAGATCCTCATCGTCGAGCCGGCGGTCGCCGACCAGATCACGGGCGAGAAGTGGAACCGCTACATCTTCCGCACCGGCCGCAACTCCTCACAGGACGCGATCTCCAACGCGGTCGCGATCGGCAAGCCCGGCGTCACGGTCGCCACCCTTGCGCAGGACTATGCCTTCGGCCGCGACGGCGTCGCTGCCTTCAAGGAGGCGCTGGCCAAGACCGGCGCGACGCTGGGCGCCGAGGAATATGTGCCGACCAGCACCACCGACTTCACCGCCGTCGGCCAGCGCCTGTTCGACGCGCTGAAGGACAAGCCCGGCAAGAAGATCATCTGGGTGATCTGGGCCGGCGCCGGCGATCCACTGACGAAGCTGCAGGACATGGATCCGAAGCGCTACGGCATAGAGCTGTCGACCGGCGGCAACATCCTGCCGGCGCTTGCCGCCTACAAGCGTCTGCCCGGCATGGAAGGCGCCACCTACTACTATTATGACATTCCCAAGAACCCGGTGAACGACTGGCTGGTGGCCGAGCACCAGAAGCGCTTCAACGCGCCGCCGGACTTCTTCACCGCCGGCGGCTTCTCGGCCGCGATGGCCGTCGTCACCGCCGTAACCAAGGCCAAGTCGACCGACACCGAGAAGCTGATCGCGGCGATGGAGGGCATGGAGTTCGACACGCCGAAGGGCAAGATGATCTTCCGGAAAGAGGATCACCAGGCGCTGCAAAGCATGTATCACTTCCGCGTCAAGGTCGATCCGAACCTTGCCTGGGCCGTCAACGAGCCGGTGCGCGAGATCAAGATCGACGAGATGGCGGTGCCGATCCGCAACAAGCGGTGAGATAATGGATCGCGTGCCCGGCCCTCGCGCCGGGCACATTCTTACTGGCAGTGACAAGCTGGCGACATGGCCCTTACCCTCGAAACCCGCGACCTCACCATCCGTTTCGGCGGTCATGTCGCGGTCAACAGCGTCAGTTGCAGCTTCAGGCCCGGTGAGCTGACCGCCATCGTCGGCCCCAACGGCGCCGGCAAGACCACCTATTTCAATCTGATCTCCGGCCAGCTGACGGCCTCCTCGGGCTCCATCCTGTTCGACGGCCGCGACATCACCGGTCTCTCGGCGCCGCTGCGCACCCGCGCCGGCTTGGGACGCGCGTTCCAGCTCACCAACCTGTTTCCCAATCTCAGCGTCGAGGAGAACGTGCGGCTCGCTGTGCAGGCGCAGAGCGGCGTGCACTATGACCTGCTCCGCCCCTGGATGGCGCGGCGCGACCTGATTGCGCGCGCGGACGCGATCCTCGACCAGGTCGCGCTTGGCGGCCGCCGCAGCGTCACCGCGACGACGCTGTCGCATGGCGACCAGCGCAAGCTCGAAGTCGCGCTGATGATGGCGCTGGAGCCGAAGGTCTTCATGTTCGACGAGCCCACCGCCGGCATGAGCATCGACGAGGTGCCGGTCGTGCTCGACCTCATCGGCAGGCTCAAGCAGGACACGAGCAAGATCATCCTGCTGGTCGAGCACAAGATGGACGTCGTGCGCTCGCTCGCCGACCGCATCATCGTGCTGCACAACGGACAGCTGGTCGCCGACGGTCCGCCCGCGGAGGTCATCGCCTCGCCAATCGTGCAGGAAGCCTACCTTGGCGTGGCGCCGCGGAGTGCGGCATGAGCACGCTACTGAAGCTTGCGGGCGTCGAGACCTATATCGGACGCTATCACATCCTGCAGCGCGTCGACTTCGAGGTGCCCGAGGGCCAGACCACGATGCTGCTCGGCCGCAACGGCGCCGGCAAGACCACGACCTTGCGCACCATCATGGGCCTCTGGCAGGCCAGGAACGGCACCATCTCACTCGCCGGCGAGCCGATCGAGAGGCTGGCAACGCCCGACATCGCGCAGCGCGGCGTCGGCTACGTGCCCGAGAGCATGGCCGTGTTCTCCGACCTCACGGTGAAGGAGAACCTGATCCTGGCGGCGCGCAACGGCCCGCTCGACGATGCCCAGCTCGCCTGGATCTTCGGCTTCTTTCCCGCCTTGAAGAAGTTCTGGCTGTCGCGCGCCGGCAGCCTGTCCGGCGGCCAGAAGCAGATGCTGTCGATCGCCCGCGCCATCGTCGAGCCGCGCAAGCTGCTCCTCATCGACGAGCCCACCAAGGGCCTGGCGCCGGCGATCGTGGTGTCGCTGATCGAATGCCTCAAGGAGATCAAGCGCCGTGGCGCAACCATTCTCCTCGTTGAACAGAATTTCCACGCCGCGCGCGAGCTCGGCGACCAGGTGCTTGTGATGGACAATGGCACCATCGTCCATCGCGGCGAGATGGCCGCGCTCGCGGCCGACGTGCCGTTGCAGGAGCGCCTGCTCGGCCTCAGCCTGGAGGCGCATCAATGAGCGAGATCGCTGCGACCGAGGCACTGCCGAAACCGAAGCGCGACATCGCGCCGCTGCTGCTGCCGGTCGTGCTGGCGCTCCTGATGATCCCGCTGGTCGGGTCAGCGAGCTCCTGGGTGACCCTGACGGTCGCGAGCCTCGCGATGGGCATGATGATCTTCATCATGGCCTCGGGCCTGACGCTCGTCTTCGGCCTGATGGACGTGCTCAATTTCGGCCACGGTGCCTTCATCGCCGTCGGCGCCTACGTTGCGACGCTGGTGCTGCTGCCACTGGCGGGCTGGGCCCAGTCCGACTCGCTGCTGACCAACCTTGCCGTCCTCGTTCCGGCGGCGCTGCTGTCGATGGGCGTGACCGGCGCACTCGGCCTCGTGGTCGAGCGCGTGCTGGTGCTGCCGGTCTACGGCCAGCACCTCAAGCAGATCCTGATGACCACCGGCGGACTCATCGTCGCCGAGCAGACGCTGTATGCGCTGTTCGGTCCGCAGATCATTCCCATGCCGCTGCCCGCGGCGTTGCGCGGGTCTTTCATCATCGGCGACGTCGCGATCTCGAAATACCGGCTGCTGGCCATGCTCGTCGGCTTCGCGATCTTCGTCGCCATCGAGCTGGTGCTGAACCGGACCAAGATCGGCCTGTTGATCCGCGCCGGTGTCGAAAACCGCGAGATGGTCGAGGCGCTCGGCTATCGCATCCGCCGGCTGTTCCTCGGCGTGTTCATGACCGGCTCGGCGCTGGCCGGCCTCGGCGGCGTGATGTGGGGGCTGTATCGCGAGCAGGTGCATGCCTCGATCGGCGACGAGCTCACCGTGCTGGTGTTCATCGTCGTGATCATCGGCGGGCTCGGCTCGATCACCGGCTGCTTCATCGGCGCGGTCCTGGTTGCGATGGTCGCCAACTATGGCGGCTTCCTGGTGCCCAAGCTCGCCCTCGTCTCCAACATCCTGCTGATGGTCGCCGTGCTGATGTGGCGGCCGCGCGGTCTCTATGCGGTGACCAGCCGATGATGATCCTGTCCGGCGATCCGCCCCGCAGCCGCGCGCTGTCCATCCTGCTCACCGTCATCATCCTGGCGCTGCTGGCGACGCCCTTCATCTTCCCCGGCGCCAAGGCGCTCAACGTCGCCGCCAAGATCTGCATCTTTGCCGCGCTGGTCGCCTCCTACGATCTGCTGCTCGGCTATACCGGCTCGGTGTCGTTCGCGCATACGATGTTCTACGGCATTGGCTCCTACGCGGTCGCGATCGCGCTCTATGGCCTCGGTCCCAACTGGTCATCGGTGGCAATTGCCGCCGCCGCCGGGTTGCCGCTCGCGCTGCTGCTGGCGCTCGCGATCGGCCTGTTCTCGCTGCGGGTCGAGGCGATCTTCTTTGCCATGATCACGCTCGCGGTCGCCTCGGCCTTCCTGGTGCTGGCATCGCAATTGTCGTGGCTGACGGGCGGCGAGGACGGCCGCAGCTTCCAGCTGCCCGAGCTATTGCGCCCGGGCACGGTGTTCATCGGCAAGGACTGGTTCGGCTTCCCGATCAACGGTCGCATCCTGACCTATTACCTGGTGCTGTCGGCCTGCGCGCTGATGATCCTGGCCCTGCTGCGCGTCGTCAACTCGCCGTTCGGCCGCGTGCTGCAGGCGATCCGCGAGAACCGCTTCCGCGCCGAGGCGCTCGGCTATCGCACGGTCTTTCATCTCACCTATGCCAACTGCATCGCAGCCATGATCGCGGCCTGCGCGGGGATGCTGAACGCACTCTGGCTGCGCTATGCCGGCCCCGACACGTCGCTCAGCTTCTCGATCATGCTCGACATCCTGCTGATGGTCGTGATCGGCGGCATGGGCACGATCTACGGCGCCATCATTGGGGCTGCCATCTTCATCCTGGCGCAGAATTATCTGCAGGCCCTGATGGGGATCGCTTCGACCGCGGCGGCGGACGCCGGACTGCCGCTGCTGCCCGGCCTGCTGCACCCCGACCGCTGGCTGCTGTGGCTCGGCCTCCTGTTCATCGCCAGCGTCTATTTCTTTCCGACCGGCGTCGTCGGCCGCCTTCGCAACAAGCCGGGCGCGGCGCGCTGAGCTGCAAGTACCCCCGAAATTCTGCGCGGCGGCGCCGGAGCAGCCTAGGCCGCACGGTATCCACATGCGGAAATTATCGTTTGCCGCGAAGTTTCGACGCGCGCTTAAGCGACGGCTAACCGCATTTCCTAACCGGACCGGCACCAGTGCCTTGTTATCAAGCGAGCTTGCAACAAGTCATTTCCTCCCGGGTCGATCAAGGCATGCAAGGCGCAGCAGACACGTCAGGGACCGGCGGTAGCGAGCCGGAATGGATTGGCACGTCCCTCTGGCGCGGTCCGGTGCCATGGCTGATCGCGTGCGGAGCGCTTCTGATCGCAGCCATCGTCATCGGGACGATCGTCATGGCCAGCGGTTTTCGGGCGCGTGCGATCGCCAACAACGAGCGCGAACTCGAAAACACCGTGCTGCTGTTGAGCCGGCATTTCGCGCAGCAGTTCGAAGACGCCGAGACCGCGGTGTCGCATGCGATCCGCCGCATGCAGCTCGAGTCGATCGGTTCGCCGGAGGCGTTCCGGTCCGAGATGGCAAGACCCGAGATCAGCGAGATGCTGCGCTCTCAGGTCAGCGGCCTGTCCTATATGGGAGACCTCACGATCGTCGACGTCGACGGCAATTTCGTGAACTGGTCGTCCAGCGACCCACTGCCGCCCATCAACGTCGCGGACCGCTCCTACTTCAAGGACCTGCAATCGGCATCGCGGCCGGACAGCTTCGTGATCCTGCCGGTCATGAGCCGCGTCACCGGCGGCTGGGCGACCATCGTCGCGCATCGCCTGAACGGCGCCAACGGGGAATTCCTCGGCTTGCTGACCCGCCGGGTGGATCCGCACACCTACGAGACGTTCCTGGAATCGATGGCTCTCGGGAAGGGCTCGTCGATCATGCTGGTCCATTCCGACGGCGCCGTGCTGGCGCGCTACCCGCACGCCGAATCCCTGATGGGCGCCAGGATAGGGAACGACGAGTTGCTGAAGGGGGTCGCCGAGAGCGGCCTGCGCACGACCCTGCTCACGAGCTCCGTCGACAACCTGGAGAAGATCGCGTCGGCTTCCAGGATCGGGCGCTTCCCGCTCGTCATCTCGGCCAATAGGCCGGTCGACGATGCGCTCGCGGACTGGCGATCGCAGATGGTGCTGATCGTGGGTGCGGCGGTGCTTGCGATCGCGGTCATCGCCGTGACGTTCAGCCTGATGATCCGGCAGATCGTGCGACAGGGGCGTGCGGCAACGCGTCAGCTGGAGACCGAGAAGCAAAGGGTCGAGACTGCGCTGGACAACATGACGCAGGGGCTGATCTCGTTCGACGCGAACGCATGCGTCGTGATGTTCAATCAGCGCTTCATCGACCTGCTCGGCCTGTCCACGGACGTGATCAGGCCCGGCGCCCACCTCAGCGAGGTCATCGCGCACTGCAAGGCGCGCGGATCCTTCAACGGCGACGTGACCGACTTCTGCGCCGACATCATCGACAGAGCCGCGGCAGGCGGCACGTCGCAGATGATCGCGGAGGGCGGAGCCGGCCGCTTCTTCAACATCATCGACAAGCCGCTGGCCTCGGGCGGATGGGTCACGACGATCGAGGACATCAGCGAGCATCGCAGGCTCGAGCAGGAGCGCGACCGCAACTACGCATTCCTGCGCGAGATCATCGACCACATCCCGTCGCACATCATGGTCAAGGACGTCCGCGACCGGCGCTATGTACTGGTCAACCAGTCGACCGAGCAGCGCTTCGGCGTGCCGCGCGAGGAGATCGTCGGCAAGACGGCGTTCGACCTGCTGCCGCGACCGGTCGCGGAAAAGGTGACCGCGGACGACGACCGGGCTCTGGAGCAGTCGGACGGGCTGTTTCTCGCCGAACATCCCTGGCAGAGTCCGGGGCTGGGATTGCGTTACATCACGTCGCGGCGCATCGCCATCGCGGATGATGCGCAGCGGCCGCGCTATCTGATCAACGTGATCGAGGACACCACGGAGCGGCGGCTGGCCGACGAGAAGATCGCCCATCTCGCGCATTTCGACGCGTTGACCGAGCTGCCGAACCGCGTGCTGTTCCAGGAACGCATCGACGAGGAGCTGGAACGCGCGCGCCACGGCACCTTCTTCGCGCTGCTCTATATCGATGTCGACGAGTTCAAGGGCATCAACGATTCGCTCGGCCATCATGTCGGCGACGAGCTGTTGAAGACGATCGCGCGGCGCATCGAGAGCTGTCTCGCGCCGGAGGATATGGTGGCCCGGCTCGGCGGCGACGAATTCGCGGTGCTGCTGACCACCGTTGCGGACCGGGACGAGGTCATCGTGGCCGTGAAGGAGATCCTCGACGCGATCCGCAAGCCCTATAAATGCCTGGGCCACCAATTGTCGACCGACGCCAGCATCGGCATCGCGCTGGCGCCCCATGACGGCGTCGAGCGCGACCAGCTGACCAAGAATGCCGACCTCGCAATGTATGCCGCCAAGGCCGGCGGCCGCCGCACTTTCCGTTTCTTCGAGCCCGCGATGGATGAAACCGCGCGCGCGCGGCTGCAGTTGCAGCAGGACCTGCGCCGGGCGATCACCGAAGGCCAGTTCGAGCTGCACTACCAGCCGCTGCTCGGCTTCAGCGAGAACGTCATGACCGGCTGCGAGGCGCTGTTGCGCTGGCGTCATCCGGAGCGAGGGATGGTGCCGCCGCTCGACTTCATTCCGCTCGCCGAGGACACCGGGCTCATCAACGAGATCGGCGACTGGGTGTTGCGCACCGCCTGCGCCGAGGCCGCGCATTGGCCCGCCGGCATCCGCATCGCCGTGAACGTCTCGCCGGTGCAGCTCAAATCGCCGACCCTGGCGCTGCGGATCGCAGGCGCGCTGTCGACGGCCGGCCTTGCGCCCGAACGGCTCGAGGTCGAGATCACCGAGGCGGTGCTGATCAGCGACGACGACGTCGCGCTCGGCATCCTGCACCAGTTGCACGACATGGGCGTGCGTATCGCACTCGACGATTTCGGCACCGGCTATTCGTCGCTGAGTTATCTGAAGCGGTTTCCGTTCGACAAGATCAAGATCGACCGCTGCTTCGTCAGCGACATCGGCGCCGGCAGCTCGTCGGCGATCGTCCAGGCGGTGGTGAGCATCGCCACCGCCAGCAACATGACGACCACGGCCGAGGGCGTCGAGACCGGGGCGCAGCAGACGGCGCTGCGCCAGCTCGGCTGCACGGAGATGCAGGGCTACCTGTTCAGCGCCCCCAAGCCGGCGGCCGAGCTGCGCAAGCTGTTCAGTCCGGAAGCGGCGGCAGGGAGCTTGCATGCCGCCGGCTGAGCCCGCTTTGCGGCGCCGTCAACGCCTGGCCGCCCCGGCCGAGCCTGCGGCGCGAGGCCACGCAGATTTCGACGACCGGCCCGCTACCGGCCTTGGCGCGGCGTTCCTATATCCGGAGCGGCAACAACGGAGTTGGCAGGTCGTCATGCAGCCGGTTTCCATGCTTCTGAACATCCTCTGGATCCTGTGCGGCGGCGCCTACATGGCGTTCGGCTGGCTGGTCGCCGCGGTCGTCATGGCGATCACGATCGTCGGGCTGCCCTGGTCCCGCGCCGCATTCAACATCGCCGCCTATACGCTGCTGCCGTTCGGCTCGCGCGCCGTCCGCCGCGACCAGCTCACCGGCATGGAAGACGTCGGAACCGGCGTTCTCGGGCTGCTCGGCAACATCATCTGGTTCGTACTGGCCGGCTGGTGGCTGGCGCTCGGCCACCTCCTGACCGCAATCGTGCTCGCGGTAAGCATCGTCGGCCTGCCCTTCGCCTGGGCCCATCTGAAGCTCGCCGGGCTGGCGCTGTGGCCGATCGGCAAGACCATCGTGCCGGCGTAAGGCGGGTCGGCGGGAGCGGTCCGGCCGCGCACCCCGCCGAACTGCCCCCGCGCCTCGCGGCGCGAGCGGCCCGTCCGCCTGGTCCGGGGAGCATCCAAGGCCGTTGCCGTCGCCCAGGCAATCGGCTAAACGATTTGCCGTACGCACCCGTAGCTCAGCTGGATAGAGCGTTGCCCTCCGAAGGCAGATGTCAAGCTGTTTTGCGAGAGCGTGAGACCAAAAAAAGCACGGAACTTCAGGTACTTAGGAAATCGGCGCGGATTGCTTCACAGCCACGAAGTTTCCGCGTAAGCACTGCGTAAGCAGCGCAGGCACCCGTAGCTCAGCTGGATAGAGCGTCGCCCTCCGAAGGCGAAGGCCACACGTTCGAATCGTGTCGGGTGCGCCACCAATAGATCGCTCTCTCGCAAGCCGGGATGAGCTAGCTGCACATCCCCCAACCACTCGTTAGCGCTTGCGTTCAGCGCCAGAGGCGCCATCGGCCGATTGCGCTTGGTCAATTGAATCCACTCAATCCGGTTGTTTCGAACCTCGGTCCTGCGGCCGTCGATTGAGCAAGTGGGGCGCATAGATTGGGGGCTAGTTAGGCCCTGGGGCTCTTGAGCCTCACGCCCTCGCCTTTCTGATCTGCATCGAGAAATTCTACGCCGGCTTTGACCAAAGCGTCCTGAACAGCTTGCACCGTACTTATCCGAGAATCCACAACGCCGCCTTCGAGCCTAGCAACGGCGTTCAGCGATACGATCGCCTTGTCCGCGAGTTCCTGCTGGGACCAGCCAAGCAACGCTCTAGCAGCCCGAATTTGTCGAGAGGTGATCATGAGATCACCATCGACACCCCTAGCAAAAGCGCCACTGTAAGGTTATAAATGCACCTCTTAAGGGTATTATACACCCATATGAGGCCAAAATCTCATGTGGATAGCCTTGGGAGCTCCGAGCTGAGCCGTCTGCCCGATTTCGGGTGCATGGTGCCGTTTATTGAGGATGCCTGAGCAATGAAGCCCTTTTCGTCCCAACAGTCCTTCGAGTCTCAGACCAAAGCCGGTTCTCACTCTAGCCACCGCGACCGCGACAATCCGAACAATGCCTCTAGACGATCAACTTCAGACCTCGCCCAAAATCGAAAGGCAACCGACGACGATTTAGGCTTGATCGTATTGGGCAAGCAGCTCGAAGAGACTTTGGCCAAGATACGAGCCTTGTACGATCCGGCATCACCAGATCATCTCGATAGACTTGAAACCATGCTCGCCGAGCTAGCGCCTGTAGAACAGGCCATTATGGGCACTCCGGCACGAACGGTAGCCGGCTTGAGCGTAAAAGCTCGCCATGCAGCCTACGTCGTTTCAGAATATTGGGATGCGCCGCTTGATCAGGCCGACTGGCATGCTCGGGCTGTCCGTTCCTTGATTGAAGCGGTTTGCGAGGTGGCATCCGTACCATATTCCTTCGAGCCGAATCCAACAGACGAGAACTAATGACGCCGTTGCTGTTCAACTTTCGATGGAAGGTTTGGAGCGAATGAGCATCGTATCCATCATGGCCGCGATCCTCGAAGAGGAGTTGCGAGAGCACGGCATTCGCGGACTAACCAAACTCGACCGCGAAACGATTGTTCACAGCATGATTGAACGCACGGCCGAACTCGAAGCAGACATCAAACAGCGTCATCTCGGATCACACCTCGATGATGAGAACTGAAGGACTGTTGACGTGTTGCGGACCGCTTCCGAGGATGGAGGAGAGAGCGGACCGATGATGGACTGCAAAAGACGGTCGGCTGGAGTCAGCCTATTTTGATGGTCTCCGCGCGGCAGCGTCGGCGCGGCCATGCGTTCGGGAGCGAACCTTCGCGCTGATCACGGTGCCGGCGAACCGTTGTCCTCGCGCCGATTCATGACCGCATGCATCGAGCGCACGACCTTGACCGCCTCCTGGGTGGAAGCGCTCACCGAAACGCAAACGATCGGACGGCATGTTGATGGGGATGAGACTAACGCCGATGTCGGGACGCTGGTTGATACCTTGCGCACACGGCTCGGTCCCGAACGCGTCTTCCGTCTTGCGCCCGTTGAAAGCGAGATGCCGGAACGCGTGATGAAGCGCATTTCGCCCGCGGCGCCGCCGACCGGGGGCTTTATGGCCGGACGACTTGCCCCGTCCCGCGCGGCTTCTGATGACGCCGGAAGCCGTAAAAGTGATCGCCCAATTGCCGGACTCGCCACCGGCGCAATTCTCCTAGCGTAACCGGACACGCCGCGTCGTCAAGGCCGATGGGCCCGAGCGAATTCTTGGCGAGTGGTGGGTCTCCGACAAGGATATCGGCTTGTCGCGCGACTACTACCGCGTCGAGTGCGCTGGCGGCGAACGCTTCTGGCGCTTTCGCGATGCGCCGGCCGAGGATAGCGGACGCTGGTGGCTGCACGGGATTGGCGCGGCTTAAACCTGCAGCGACGCTTCATCAAACCCGCCCACGACTGGATCGTAGCCCTATAATCACCTTCGCTTTGTTCAAGTTGGCAGTCCCCAGAACTAGCACGCAACCTCTAGCCTCAGTGCGCGCGATTTGATAGAGACACTGCTCATAGTTGCACGGCAGGTGCATTGTTAAGCCAGTCGGGAAGGTGCGCATGACTGATCCAATCGACCGTCGCAGCGATGACCAGCTTTTCGAAGAACTGGGCTACGCAATTTTCGAAAAAGACGCCGGCGGCACCTTGGCGCGGCCTCCGAAGCCCTCGGAACTGATAACGCGCGCAAAAACGTGGATGACTGAGCAAAACGATGCGATTGCCAGTCTCGTCTGCGTTCCCTCCGTCCGAGCCATTGTCGAGGGCAAGCCGACTGGACGCGAAAAATTAATTACCACGATCTCGAACGTGCTCTCGGCCCACTATGTTGGACTTCCACTCGCAACGCTTGCCGAGATCGTGCTCCGCAGCGGTATCTCACAATACTGCGCATCGAAGTGGGCGTCCGTGACCTGAACGCAAGATAGTGCCGGCTATGGCAATCAAACTGCACTTACCGACTGGTGCGCCCGCTTACTATGAATGGCTCTCCACGGTCATTTACGTTGACGACACTTCGCCGATTGGATTGAATCGGCTCCTCGAGCTTAATACGAAAGCTGTCGATGACGGCCTCTTGCCTGCGGAATTGGGGCAATTCCTGACTTCCGCGGGAACCCTCTCTTCTCCCCAACCGTGGACGGATACAGCAGAAGCTATAGCCGACCTCACCTTGCGCCACGAGTTTTGTCATTACCTTCAGGATATCGCGACCGGCGTTGGCTTCTCGGACGAGCTGGTATTTCGATCAGAGTTTCTCAACTTGGTCGGAATGTACAGCGACAAGCAGGATTGGCAGGGACTAGAAACCCTGAGAGCAGACTGCGCCGAGAAAAAATTAGAACAGTTTCAGGTGTTCGTTCCGCCAAAGATCGAAGAGAAACGAAAAAGAGCACGCGCCGAGTTTCTCGAACGCCGAAATATCGCAACGCTGCCTGGAAACGATCCTCGCTACCTGGGCATAGCCAACCTTCTGGAAGCGGATGCGATCGCAGAAGTGCTGATCCATACCTCAAGCCTTCTAAAACAATCCAGAGCGGCGACCTCCTTACTTTTTGACGAGAACGTCGTCCACCTTTGGAATCCCCATGCTATGCCACCCGCGTATCGCGCAGTTTTTGAAGATCTAAGGGCAGTTATCATGGGCAATGAGCACGCCGTCTCGGCAGCCGGGACGGCGGACGGCGCCATTGGACTACTTCATTTTCTTGGGATTGTGCTGCAGCAGCTAACGGATATCGCGCTCGCCTATCCTCCGCCATCGTTCTTTGAGGATGTTCCAGATGATCGCAGAATGTATTTCGATCCCGTCGTGAAGTTCTATTGCTGCTTAAGCGCCTTTCACCAGATGAACGCCCGTGCAGGTAAGAGGATGGTAGAATGGCTGGACGGTGCCTTGGACTTCCAAACGGCTCTCTTCACCGACTCTGAATACGCTGACATATATCCGGACCGGAAAGCGATATACGCAGCCTGGCAAGAGGTGTTTGATAAAATCAGCGGTGACGACGTGATGATGCGCGCACGCAAGCGCGTCGCAAAGACGCGCCAAACTGCAAATGTCTCAGTACGGAGAAGCCCACTCCAAGTGGATTTCATTCAAGGCGGCGGATTGTGGTGGTGGAACTCGAGCCGCTTACCTGTGTCCGTATTTACCACCGATATCGACTCTGTCGTTGACGTCCGTAAAACGCGGGGCCAGCTTATGGTCCGTATCTCCGACCTTCGCCTTCTGGACCACTTGTGCAACGGCAAGGTTATGTTTTGCCCTTTCATCGGGAAGGATTGCGAAGGAGAGACCGCCATCTGCCGCAGCGGGTTCGATGATGTGAAAAATCTCCCCAAAGAGAATTGCGTTTTGCGGCACCGATACGCGCCTGTTTGTGGTTAAGGGATGGGTTGCTTGTACCCCGTTTCAATGGAGTTTGGGCGGAATAAGCAGAGCATGAGCCTTGATTGGCCCATGGAATTGCTCTCTATTTGTTCTGGTGTATGCCGACCTTCAAATCACAAGCCAGTTCTCTTTTTTGCGCGGCGTATCGAGCGCCGAAGAACTCTTTGCGGCCGCCACGGTGCTTGGGATATCGGCGCTCGCCGTCACCGACCGCAATTCGCTCGCGGGCATCGTTCGCGCGCATGAGGCGGCCAAGGTCACCGGCGTCCGTCTGATTGTCGGCTGCCGGCTTGATCTGGAAGATTTCCCTTCGCTTCTGATCTATCCGACCGACCGCGCCGCGTATGGCCGCCTCTGCCGATTGCTCTCCATCGGTAAAACCAGAGCCGGCAAAGGCAAATGCTAGCTCTCGATCACGGATGTGGAAGAATGGTCGGAAGGGTTGCTGGCCGTTCTGATCACCGACAAGCCGCATGATGAATTGGATGGGCAGCTCGGCCGCATCAAAGCGATCTTCGGAGATCGGGCGTACTGCGGCCTCATCCGACGCTTTCGCCGAACGGCGCATGCTGCGTAAGCCCCCGGTGACGGCCGCCTTGCGTCGGCAGTGAGGCTTCGCGAAGCCATAGGACTAGTCCTGGAGCTAATCCTATGGCCAAATCGGAAGTGGAAGTGATCACGTCGTAGCGGCGACGGCGGCATTGGTCGCGGGCTGACAAGGAGCGTGTCGTCGCTGCAGCGTTGCAGCCGGATGCGACGATCCTGGGCGTGGCGCGGGCGTTCGGCGTGCATTCCAGCCAGGTGTTCCGCTGGCGTCAGCAGCTGTGTGGCAAGGAGGCGCCGCCGCCCGGCTTTGCCGCCGTGACGATCACCGCTGAGCCGCACGCGGCAACAGCCTGCGTGCAAGGTCTGATCGAGGTCGAGATCGGGACTGAGACCAAGATCCGGATCAGCGGCGCGGCGGATGCAGCGACGGTGACTGCGGTGATCACGGCGCTTCGGGCAGGCTCGCGATGACGATCCCGATTCCCTCCGGGACCCAGGTCTGGCTGGCGACCGGCCATACCGACATGAGCAAGGGCTTCGACGGCCTGGCGCTGCTGGTCCAGGAGACCATGAAGCGCGATCGGCATGGCGGCCATCTGTTCGTGTTCCGCGGCCGCAGCGGCGGCCTGATCAAGGTGCTGTGGCACAACGGCCAAGGCATGTGCCTGTTCGCGAAGCGGCTGGAGCGAGGCCGCTTCATCTGGCCACAGGCTGAGGACGGAGCGGTGACGATCACGCCGGCCCAGCTCGGCTATCTGCTTGAAGGCATCGACTGGCGGCATCCGCAGCGGACGAGGCGCCCGGAAGCTGTTGGTTGAGCGCTCGAACGTAACGGCACTGATGCGTGCCGGGCGGAGCTGTGATTCCATCCCTGTCTGTTATCCGGCGTGCAAATTTGAACGCCGGTTGACAGGTTGGAAACTCCTCGGGCATCGGCAAGCGGGACTTCAGCCGCTGCGTCGGTTCTGAAGGACCAAGAGCTGCGGTCTACTGCGTCAATAAGCGGAATGAATTCCATTGCTCGCTTCCCTTGCCTGCATACTCGAAGGTCGCCACGGGCAGGCCGTCTCTCCATTAAGATCCTGTGTAACATGTTAACGACGAACCGCCGGACCAGTTTGATCAGTTCTGCTGTGCGTCGCCGAATCCGTCTCGAACGCTTGCTTCCCCTTTGCCACCCACAGCGCTCGCGCCTGTTCGCTCTGATCGCTTTGGAGCTTCTCGGCCATCCAGAGTAGTGCACCATAGATCATGGCGCGGTCGTCGCCAGTCAGGTCCACAATCCCAGCTTTCACGACGAGGCCACCGAGTTCGATGAGATGTCGCGTGCGCTTGCGTCGCTCGACCTGCCACTTGCGCATGTCATACCGCGCCCTTGCGGCCTGAAGCCGGTTGCGCGCCGCCCGGTCGCGCAAGAGGGCCGTCGGTATCGCCGTCAGTTGCCGGCGCATGTCGCCGCGCCCTGCTTTGAAAGAACGCGGCCCCTCGCTTGGCCCATGCCTCCCTCTTTCCGGCCTCTTTTGTCTCAGCCAGCACGATCAGCGCGCCCGCCAGTTCATCCGCGCTAAGCGCATCGGCTCCAGTCGCGATAACCAGTTCACCGAGCTGCCGCACCTTGCGGGTTTTGAGCTCGCGCGCCTTGTCTTCGAGTGCCTTCAGGTCCGCATCAAAGTCCCTCGGTTTGCGCATCTTCGTCTCCATGAGCGTCGATGGAAAGATGATAGCTGGGCTACCTGCGCAATGCTGTAAGGTCGTCAGGACGGTCTGGGATGGGGTAGTCCCTCCCGGGATTTTTTCGAGGGAGTGCGCGCTTATACGTCGTTCCGACGTGCGCTTCGCTGTGCCAGTGATTGGATCGCGATGGCGATCTATCATCTTCACGTCAAGGTCATTGGCCGGAAGGCCGGGAGCAGCGCGGTGGCATCAGCGGCCTACCGCTCAGGCTCGCGGCTGCGTGACGAGCGGCTCGGCCGCGAGCAGGATTTTTCCGGGAAGCGCGGCGTCGTCCATTCCGAGGTGATGCTGCCGGAGAATGCGCCGGGGGCGTGGGGAGACCGCGAACGGCTTTGGAATGACGTCGAAGCGCACGAAGTCCGGAAGGACGCGCAGCTAGCCCGCGAGGTCGAGTTTGCCCTTCCGCGCGAGCTAAGTGAGGCGCAGGGGATCGAGCTGGCTCAAGACTTCGTTCGGGGCGAGTTCGTGGGTCTCGGCATGGTCGCCGATCTCAATGTGCATTGGGACAGGGCCGAGGACGGTCTAACCAAACCCCATGCCCACGTGATGTTGACCATGCGCGCGGTGGACGAGAACGGCTTTGGCCAAAAGGTACGGGACTGGAATCGCACGGAGATGGTCGAGCGCTGGCGAAGGCGCTGGGCCGAGTTCGCCAATGAACGGCTGGCCGAGTTGGACATCGACGCGCGGATCGACCATCGGAGTCTGGAAGACCAGGGCATATCACTGGAGCCGCAAAGCCAGATCGGCGCGCCAGCCAAGCGGATCGAGGTTCGGGGCATCGCAGGCGAAGGCGGTGAGGCCGACCGGGCCGAGATGCACCGCGAGATCGCGCGGAACAATGGCGCGCGGATTGTCGCAGCTCCTTCCCTCGGGCTGGATGCCATCACGCAGCAGCAATCGACCTTTACGCACCGCGACCTCGCCAAGTTCGCGCACCGGCATAGTGACGGGCTCAACCAGTTCAACCAGGTGATGGGCGCGATGCAGGAGGCGCCCGATCTGGTCGAACTCGGCAAGGACGGCCGCGGCCAGGATCGGTTCACCACCCGCGGAATGATCGAGGCCGAACAGCGCCTGTACCGGGCTGCTGAACGGATGGCCGAACGAGGGCGCCATCAGGTTCGCGACGTGAACCGCCGAGCCGCTCTGGCGCGAGCGGAAGCGCGCGGCCTGGTGCTTTCGGGTGAGCAGGCAGAGGCGCTGGCACAAATCACAAGCGGACGTGATCTCAGCGTTGTGGTTGGCCATGCCGGAACGGGAAAGAGTGCGATGCTGGGGGTAGCGCGGCAGGCGTGGGAAGCAGCTGGCTTCGAGGTCCGGGGCATTGCGCTGTCCGGCATTGCCGCAGAAAACCTCGAAGGCGGATCGGGCATTGCGTCGCGCACGATCGCCAGCCTGGAGCATGGCTGGGGACAAGGCCGTGATCTGCTCCAATCCAGCGATGTGCTTGTCATCGACGAGGCGGGCATGGTCGGCACGCGGCAGCTCGAGCGCGTGCTGTCCCATGCTGCCGAGGCTGGAGCCAAGGTGGTCCTCGTCGGCGATCCGCAACAGCTGCAGGCGATCGAAGCGGGTGCGGCGTTCCGGTCAATCAGTGAGCGTCACGGCAGCGCAAAGATCGGCGACGTCCGCCGTCAATGGGAGGACTGGCAGCGGGACGCCACACGCGATTTGGCAACCGGCAAAGTGGGACAAGCGCTTGGAGCATACCGCGCCCACGGGATGTTGCACGAGGCCCAGACCCGCGAGCAGGCACGCGACGATCTGATCGAGCGCTGGGACCGCGATCGGCAGTCCTCACCGGAACGGAGCCGGATCATCCTCGCCCACACCAATGACGAGGTGCGGGCGCTGAACGAAGCAGCGCGCGAGCGGATGCGGGCTGCGGGCGATCTTGACGACGAGGTACGTGTAACGGTCGAGCGCGGCGCGAGAAACTTTGCCAGCGGGGATCGGGTGATGTTCCTGCAGAACGAGCGCGGGCTTGGCGTGAAGAATGGCACGCTCGGGACCATCGAGCAGGTCAGCGCGCAATCTATGACCGTGCAGACCGACGATGGCCGATCCGTGCGTTTCGACCTCAAGGATTACAACCGGATTGACCATGGCTATGCCGCCACGATCCACAAGGCCCAGGGCATGACGGTCGACCGCGTCCATGTGCTCGCAACGCCGGGTATGGACGCCCATAGCAGCTATGTCGCCCTGTCACGGCATCGCGACGGGCTCGAGCTGCATTATGGTCGCGACGATTTTGCCAATGCGGACCGGCTCACCCGCGCCCTGTCGCGCGACCGCGCCAAGGATATGGCCTCGGATTACGACTTGGCCGATCCGGTCCAGAGCTATGCCGAACGGCGCGGGATCGCGTTCCGCGAGCGCTCGGTCGACATAGTGCGCAAGATCGTACCGCAGAAGCTGCGCGAGATATTCGACGGCCTGCGCCCGCCTGCAGATCCCCTCCGGCTGGATGGCGGACGCAAGCCGGAGCAGGCATCGCCGGAAAGGGACGCGAGGCGGACGGGAGCCGACTGGCGCGACATTGAAGCGCTGGAAAGACAGGTAGCCGAAGAGCCTGGCGAGGAATTGCGTCGCTTGCGCACTCAGGCACTCGTCCGACATGCCCGCGCAGTCGACGCCATCGTCACAGCGCAGGGGATGGGCGGCGCGGCCACACCTGCGCAGGTTAAAGAGCTGCAGAAGGCTCGGCAGGCCTTCGAGCAGGTGCGACCCTATGGCTCACATGACGCCGAGTCAGCCTACAAGCAGAACCCCGAGCTGGCCCGTGAGGCCGCCGGCGGCCAGGTCGGGCGCGCCGTGCGCGCACTCCAGCTCGAGACCGGGCTGCGCACCAATCCAAGCCGCCGCGCTGACCGCTTCGTGGAGCGCTGGCAGAAACTCGACCAAGCTAGCCGGCGTCAATATCAGGTCGGCGACATGTCCGGCTACAAGGCGACCCGCTCTGCAATGGGCGACATGGTGAGAAGCCTCGAACGTGATCCACAGCTGGAATCCATCCTCGCCAGCCGTAAGAACGACCTTGGCATCGCGTTCGAGTCAGGCCGACGGCTCGGCCAGCAACTGGCTCTCGCCCATGGCATCGATCTCGGCAGAGGCCGTGGCATTGCAATTTGACCCATCCTGTTTGCCGCCGGCTCTACGCCACAACCGACACCGCACGAGGATCCTCTTGTCTGCCTCCAACTGCTTGGCCTGTCTGATCTCAGAAGCATCAGAAACAACCAGGAAGGGGCAGCACGGCCATGCGCAAACCAGACCGTATCATCCGCATGAAATCCGTCCTCGCAAGAACCGGGTTGTCCCGGTCCACCATCTACCGCAAAATCCGCGAGGGCACGTTCCCGGCTCAGCTCAAGATCAGCGTCAATGGGAGCGGCTGGCATGAGTCCGACGTCAACCAATGGATTGCCGATCCCGTGTCGTGGCGTCCGGACGCGATTTCGACGAAATCCGGTGACGAGTAGAACGGACGCTTGCCGAGGGGTTTTTCAAGTAAGGGCTCAGCTCGAGTTACTGCAGCGCGGCCAGTGCAAGGGTATCCAAAGGTCAGTCGCAACGGCCACGATAGTCGGATCGAGAAAGACCTTCGAGGCCATGCGCTCCACCCCAAGCAATCTTGCATTGCAGCAGCTACGAAACTCTCGGCGAGAGCAGGATCTTAGCTAGCCGAGGGCACCATTTCAATCCGACTAGATCCCGGAGAT
This sequence comes from Bradyrhizobium sp. SZCCHNRI1029, assembly GCF_032487555.1. Taxonomy (NCBI): domain Bacteria; kingdom Pseudomonadati; phylum Pseudomonadota; class Alphaproteobacteria; order Hyphomicrobiales; family Nitrobacteraceae; genus Bradyrhizobium; species Bradyrhizobium sp. SZCCHNRI1029. The sequence continues at coordinate 189,045 of NZ_JAUEUK010000005.1, read as the reverse complement.
CCGGATCGTCGCTGGACAGCGCGGGAATAGTGGCAAGGCGCAGCTGCTTGGCGCGCCATATCAGGCGGCGCAATCGATACGGCTGGCTCACCACGGCAGCAGTACGACGACGTCTGGGATCTTGTAATCGGCGCTGCGGCCCTATCGAACGGCCCCCCTCCGGGACTGGGCCCAAAGAATCTGATCGAGCCGACAGAAATCAACGTCTGAACGAACACGTCCCCAGATGTGGCCAGAAAGCGCCCCCTGCAATCGAAGTCACCTTGTTATCGCGCAGCGAGTACGTAGCCGCAATGATCTCAAGAAAATCACGATTGGGGCGAACACGCCGTCGCCCTATTCCACTCGCGTTCCAGCTCACGCAGCCTCGCCGTTTCGACAGGCCGACGATGAGCTAAATCATTGCGCGCCAACCTGCACAGCTTAACGAGGTTCAGTTTCCGCTCCGGCATTTTAGCTACGTATCTCAAATTCCAATAGAGCTGTCCAATTTCAAGTAGATTCGGGTCATGGATTATTTGACCACTCTCAAGTTCGTGAGGCAGTTTAATGTCCTCCCGAAAGCCGTCAATGAGATACGTTCGTATTTCTTCGAGCCAGGGAAATATCTCGGCAATGTGGGCACGCCACAGCCTACGTGTGACCTCCTCACGATCGTCATTCATGACGTGATATAGAATGTGTGAGACCATACGCGCGCCGAACATGTCTTGGGTACCCGCTTGCCAGGACAGCCCTCGCAAAGCACTGTTCATTGCGAGCTTCTGGAGACCAGGAAGCGGGTCTAAAAGATCGGTAGGAGACCAGTCAGACAACATGTCGGCGACGATCGGATCCCATCCAGCGAACTCGACCACGATTCGCTCGAAAAGATTAGTCGGACCGGGTCCGTTCTTTCCCTGCATACGTGTAGATACATAGAGCTGCATGTCGGAAGGACGCACCCTGCCAGCCCACTCGAAGAGATGGACTGTTTCGGCATCTGCTCCGATCTGCGAATTCCTCAACAACGCATGCGGCAAGTCGAAGACCAAGCGAGGCGTCGCGTGCCTTGAGCGAGCCGCTCTTCGAATGGAGCTGAAAAATTCAGCGAGAAACGCTACGAACTCCTTAAACCTCTCCTTCCGTTCGATGCCAGTTAGTTGCACAACCGTGGCCTGAAGTCCTTGGTCCAGAGCGATGTCGTTCGCGAACGCCCTAGGTGGCCGCCGCGCCAGCGGAATAAGTTCATTGGCCATGATTTGCGCAACCCGACCTGCGCCAGAAATATCAACCGTCTTCCATTCCAAGATCCCTCGCAGGTCGACATTTGCGATCAAGTGTTCATGCAAACCAGCCGGCATCGTCGATGGGAGGGCTAGAATGACCGAACGACCTTCCTCGAGGCAATCTACGACTTCGGAAATGAAACTATGTGGGCCCGGGAGGGACCACCATATCCGTCCTAGCTCATTCTGCATGAGGTTTCAGGTGATTCTTGACCAACGGATTAATGAATATCTTGGATCCGATTTGGAACAATGAACCCATCCAGCTGCCGTAGCGGATCAAGCCTTCCAGCGACATCGGCGCGTGACCCGCAAATTCTTCGTCAACTATCACTTTCAAATCGTTATCCTCGATCGGCGACCATCCCGCGATTGACGAAAAAATCGGCTCGAGATCCGGCGAGACGCCAAAGCTGCTCAATACCCCTGCTCGGCGCCAAATATCTTTCTCAAACTCCGCGGCTGCAATATCAATGTTTTCGGCCCGGTCCTGCAGCAGATTCACCAGACGATAGACCCCTTCTCCAGAATAGCCGGCAATCTCAAGCAATTGACCGCGAATCCCGGGAACATCGCAATCGCGCCTCTCTCGCTCGGAAAGATAAGAGCGAAACGTGCCCTCCGACCACAGCTCTACCGATTCCAAGTTTACCTCATTGCCGAGACTAGGCTGCTCGGCCAAAATACGAGCATGCGGCGCAGCGCCGACGAACACGATGCGCACATTTCGTTCGCGAAGCTCGTCGGCGGAAGCGTTTGCTCGGCGAACCCACGACATATCCCAAGCGAGGTTGCTAGGCACGACAGCTACGCGAGGTTCGGCGAAAGACGAGCGGTTTCGCCCCGCGGCCTTTCGCAATAACTCGTCGACACTTCGGACGCGCATGGCCTCGACTGAGCTATCTGGACGGATCGAACGAAGCGCGCGCTCTATGCTTTCAATTCCTGTTGCATGGCTCGCAAGTACGATCGAGACACGAGACGACTCCGCCTCCATGAGCCGGTATTCTTGGGCCGGAGTGAATGGCGACGGCACACCGCGAGCAATATCGAGGACGCGCCTCTGCGTACTCCGATCCCGACTAAGCGGCTCGCGGCTCTCAAACTGGAGCAACTCCTCGCTGATTGACTCTTTAGAGCCGAGCATCGTGACGAGGTTCGGAGATCTCAGCACGAAGCCCTCTCTGCCCTGTTGGGACAGCACGCCAAGACCAACAAGCTCTTCTAGAAGAGCGAGAAATGCTCCGGGGGTACGGTTCTCAAAGAGCTTAGGCGCCCATCCCAAACAAAGCCTGCCAACCTCGTCAGGCTTCATCGGAGGCGCGACAGCGCCGAAGCTGCTCTGCTCTATCGCCGCATTTGTGATAACTAGAGTGATCAGCTTGTATCGATCATCGAGATCGAGACTGAGCCTAAAGCGCTTGTTTATTTCCTCACTAAGCGTTTGGTTTTTGTAGGCAGCATCCAAATCGTCACCAACGATCACAAACGGCGGCCCACCGCGATCTTGCTTGTTCGTTCTAAGCAAATGATTCAACAATTCTCGACAATACAGCTGGACCAAAGCCGGATAGTAATTCGTCTGCGAAAGGATCCGAAGTGGCAACATAGATGATTGGAACTCGAACCCTAATGCAGCTAGCGGTTCGGTCACGAGCTTCAAGCCTTCATTTCTATCCTTATCTACGAAGGGGCCTATGCATATCGGTGTCCCTAAATGACCGAGACTCTGATTAGGAGTTGTGGCGGTCCGTTGAACATTGTGAAGACCGGCCATAACAACCTTGAAGCGACCCTCTGTTCCTTCAAGAAGCTGTCTGAGCCGTACTACGTTTCGGTACTTTTTCTCTTCTTCAGCAAGCAGAAAGACATCAGCCTCGTCAAGCATCAGAATGATTTGTCGAGAGCTTTTGCTCGATAGGAACTTCCGTATGTCGTCAACGACTTCATCATCCGATACGCTGCTAGGTTGGATGCCTACCCCAGCTTCTCGAAGCTCGGATGCTAGTCTTTGCCAAAACCGCGAAGCGTATTCATCCGTCTGCCCGATGTCGTTGATGTCAATGCATTTCACAAAGACGTCCTCGTTTGGCTTGTGCTCTTTGCGTTCGACGTCCCGCAAAAGGGAGGACTTTCCTAGCCGTCGGCCACCGAAAACGAGACTGCCTCCGCGGCGAGCGAGGATTTCGCGTCTTTGTTCTGCGCGTCCGTAAAACATTTCAGGAGGCAGTGGCGTGATCTCGTTGTATGGATTGTAGCGGATGAATGCGCTAGCGATGTTGAAGAATGCCTCCAGCCGGCTCCCCTGAATGAAGGCGAGATAGGCAATCAAAGCGTCGTCCACGGCGATGCTCAGATAACCGTGGTTGTGCGCACGGTGCGCGAGCTCTACTCGGTCAGCATGACCTAGAATGCTAGTATAAAGATGGAAGGTCGCGCGCTGCTTGGCCGCATCTCCCTGCATATGCTGGAACAGCTCGATCGTCTTGATCTGCCCCCTCAGTACTTCGACGAGGTAGTTGCCATCGGCTTCGGATCCAAAGAGCGGAATAAGAAATCCATCCGGGACTAGTAGACGCGCGGAGGAAAGGTAATAACGGAAGGATCTGCCAGCCCCTCTCAGGTCGTCCACCTGCTTGACGTCGAAGCTCAGGCCGCCCACGAATAGCCGCTGGATCGCGGATGCGACGTCGCTCGACGTCCGGAGATCGCTCCATGCCTCGAGCATTCGGCTGGCGTCTTCGCGTTGGGCGGCCGTCATAGAACCACACTCGAACAACCCTGGTACCGGATCTGCCTCTCGCTTCAACACTGACAACGCAGTCTCAATAACTTTATTCCGGTTCGAGCTGAATGCACGTTCCAGGTTTGGCAGGAAGCTGTTCATGTAGTCAAACAGCACAGTATTCGCGCGCGAGTCTCTTGGCAGATCTTCTCCATCGCGCAGTAGCCGCAAATATTCATTTGCGGTGACGATGTCCTTCATCTCGAGCAGCTTATTAATCCGATCAACTGCGACGGGCTTGGCAAGCCCCTCAGATGCCATCCTTTCAACGGTGTTTTTAAGTTGGGAGCGTACGCTCTCGAACTTCTCGTCCAACTGCTGCTCCACCCCGACGAGAATGTCTTTGGCCGCAGGGAAGTCCGCCGCAATGGTCCCACGTCCTTTCTGCTGATCTAGGATGTCATCCGACTTTAAGTCCATGATCGGCAAACGATTGACCCGAATTCCGCGAACTCGCGTTTCGAGTGCTCTCTTCTCGACGTCATTAATGACGTTGAGTGCAATGGCCATGTTGATCTGATCTCGCGTGCTCGCTTGCAGTCTTCCCACTTCGGCGCGGAGATCGCGCACCTCCTCATCGCGTCTCGTGTGCATGAGCGACAGATCAGCTCTTGAGATACCGAGTGTCTCAAGCTCGTTGATGATCCGTCCGGTCGGAATGTGCGCACCGGCGACCATATGCTCCTGAAATGCCCGCTCGTACTGCTCGAACAGAGGCTCCGCTTTTCGCTCCGCCAATTTGATAGCACCGTCGACTAACGCCTGCTTGTCACTCGGATCGGGATCCCAACCACCAGAGAAGCGGAGGCTTGGGATCAATAGCAATTCGCGTCCTAACCATCTGTCCAATGGTATGTCTAATGCTGGCGGATGATATCCGTCGAACATCTTTACGAGCTGCCCCAGGGAGCCCTGGGCGACAATCAAAGCAGTTCGTTCCGATTCCGTTTCGGCGTGGTGCAGTTCAAGAAAGCTTAGAGCCTGACGTAAGTGCTCGCGAAGCATTCCGGTGAACCTATCCACCCCGGAACCCGTGTTACCATTCGACTTAGCTGGCGCCCTTTGCAGATGTCGCAAGCATCTTTCTAGAAACGAAGCTGATGCCGACACATTGTGGACGAGATTGTTTCGCGCGCGCCCTTCGAGCCTATGCGCGATCTTGCTGGCCCCGCTTTGTTCGATGAGGCTGTCGATGTCGTTTTGGCGTAGAATGCCTGTCGCGAGTCGAAGCTGCTCTAAAGCAGCCTCCCCTGTTGTAGCGAAGGCGCGCATGGCTTTGCCAATGAATCCTCGATTGGGGTCTATGAGAGCGGCCCACGCAATTTCGGCAGGTCTAAAGTTTCCGAATCCATGGTAGATATCTTCATTATCTTTCCAGTCTGCGGCTGTTTTCTGCAGCGTCGTCAGGCGTTTTTTCCAAAACTCTTGCTGGTCCGCCTTGGATAGGCTCTCGGGGACTAATGCGGCGCCGTAGCGATCTGCCTCCGACAGATGCTCGACGAGTCGATGTAACGGCGCCGCAGATCCGAATCTTCCGCGAACATGTCGCTGGATGACATTTCGCGCTGTCGACGCAGGCATGAATAGCGCCGGGAAGAGAAGGCCCGACAACAGAAGCAGTAGTGTGGCCCGCTCTGTCGAACCGGCATGCCAGTGTACGTCGAGCGTATAAGCGGCAAGAGCGATGCAGCAGTTAATTATCGGCTCAGGCGGCACGTCGACGACCTCTTGTGTCGCGGTCGTCAGCGCAAGCAGTCTGCGCAAATCGAGAGTTATGTCGTCAATGGAGCTTGGATAGAGTTCTTTCAACGCTTCGGCCAAATGACTCGCTAGTGCATGGCGCCCTCTCGCACTCAGCTCGTTGAGAGCATTTAATCCCTGAACTACGACCTCGGGGATTGCATCGGACCGATGCAGTTCAGATTGATCTTCGGGCGAGGGAGCTGCAGCCTGCTCCTCCATCTCCGTGACCTCAGAATTGAGATCCGGCTCGGCGTTCTCGGAATCGTCGATTGGAGCGTCGATGGTTCTCACCACCTCGGATTGGGCTGCGAATGATGAACCCGATCCGGCTTGGTTATCGACGAGCGCATCTAGCGTCTTCGCAAGCGCGGAACTGCGATTTGCGATTTCTACCAAACGGCTCTGGCCATCGCGCATCGGACCATCCAAGTCGGCGCGACGCGTCACGGCAGCGGCAAGGTACTCTCGCACTGCCGCTTCATAGTCTTGTCGCTGCTGCTTCCATTCGGCAGCGAGAGCGCTAAGATCTGCCGCAGTTGATGCGATCTCGGCCGCCTGCGCCTCGGAATACCGACGCTCGGCCGATAGCTTGAGTAATGCGTTGAGTAGCTTCTTGTCGAACGCGCCTTCCGAAGCCTCCGGCTCCGGCACTGCATCGAGTAGCGCGCTGAGCGCCAACTTCACAATAAGTGTCGGACTCGTCTCAAGCTCACTGTGCTGTTGCGCGCGGACAAGAAGGGCGTTTGCTCGCTCCGAAAGCTCGGCCGCGAATGCAATATTGGGCTCCTCCGCGCCCGTTATGTTCGCGAACCATGATAACTCTTGAAACCAATGGGACTTAACGTCTTCGATAGTGCACATGTTGGAGACGGTTTTCTCCTGAATGACGTCGACAACGTCTGCCTTAGTGGTTTCACGGTCTTCAACGGCGTCATTTGCCGATGCGATCAAGGGTTGACGCTCATAGTCAGCAGCAAAACGCAACAAATCCCGCCAGACCTGTGTATCGTCGCCCCAGGTAATTGCCTTTCGGCTTAGTTTACCACGCAGCACTGCGGCCAACGTGAAATCCTTGAGGAGGTCCGACTCGTTTTTCGAAAGCAATATCTGAGCGATGAAGACGCTGATGTCCTCATCCTCTGCGCCCGCCTGCGATGCCCGGGCTTTGAGTTCCGTCAAACGGTTGGCTTGGCGTAAAACACCGAAGGCTCTCTCGAAAACAGGCTCAAACAGTTTTCTCTTTTTTTGTACCTTGTTGAGGAAGCGAATTCCTCCAGGGACGCCCAAAGTACGATGTACCTGCTCGACGAACTTGGCCTGGTCGAGCTTTCCTTCAGGCCAGTCGGCGATCACGCCCCGGCATTCTTGCGAAATGTGGCGGATATCCGATGGTTGAATATTTCCAATGTTAGTCGCTACCCAGCTCGCGGTCGCCAGAAGGGGAACTTCAATAGTGGGTTTCAGGAGATTGCTGACGCTTTGGTTGTTGCTCAATTTGTTGCCCCGAATATGCAACCTGCTCTTTAGCAACTTAGAGACGAGTTTCCAATCGAGACCCGTGCTCGGGAAGGGAATCCGGCTGCCTTTGTTAAAGTTGTAGGTCGGCCCGAATCAATGCTGCTTCTGCCGCTTCGCGGTTGAGGACGACGATGTGCTGCGTTCTCGGACTGGATTTCGCAGCATCGCCCAATAGCCCGAGGCGCTTAAAGACGTAAAACAGCATTGCGTAGCGAACCTTAAAGATCACACGTCCATCCGTCATACCGTAGTCTTTGGCGACAACCGCTTGCTGCCCAGCGGTCAATGCTGGATGTGGTCCGATCTCTACAGAGAACGTGTCATTCCACAGATCGTCGCCCGAATCGATTCCTTTGGGGTCGCCAAGACTCCGCGCATCCATCATGCGCGGTAACAAGAAATCCTTGTATGTCTCAGTCAGATGGCAAAACGCCCGAGCGTGCCAGCGAAGTCCGTCATAGCCGAATGCATGAGGCGTTATCCGGCGCCACATTGCGTCCGCGCGCTCGGGGTTCATCGATTGATAATATACTTCGATCGAGCGTCGGTCTCGTATCGCACCTATTACTGACTTCAAAACCATCACGTTGACATCGCGGCGGGGCGTGAGCGCAATATCCATCTGCGGGAGGCTGGCAATCCATGATTGCCCGGGCTCAGTGAGCCCCTCAGCGATCGCGCGCAGGCGCGACAGATAATTGTCTGGGTCAGGCCTCAGAAAGATCGGCGAGAACTGGGGACTTGCAACGTAACGCTTGGCGCTTTTGTCGTAGAGCGCGTTGTGAGGCGCACGGTCTTGGTAGAGCGTCAAATCCTTGGATGCCTGCGGAACGGAAACATCGAACATTTCAATAATGTCCGATCGGTTGACCCCGCCTTCCCAGAACAACCGGAACTCGATGAACTCAAGCCGCCGTTCTACACCCCAGCTCAGCGGGGCAGTGTTATCCGCCATCATAATACCTTTCGCCAAAAGGGAATAAAAACTATATAGACATAGAAATTATTCCGATGTAGTTAGTGTCCCCATTACGGACTAGCCCGTCAAGAGATGGCGACGTCAAACAAGAGGGAACACATGGCAATTTGCAGCCAAGGCCGGAGGCGCACATGACGGCGCCTCTCAAAGCAACTCCCAAGGAAATCGAATTGCCTAAGGGTATCCAGAAGATACTTCCCCTACCAAACGACCCGCTTGGCCTCCTTTGGGACTCGATCGTTCTTGACGCAGAAATCAAGGACAAGCTGACAGCCCAAGCCATCCTGAACTTCACGGTTCGCAAAAGTGTCTCGCGCAACGTCTTGCCCCTACACGGCGTCATTCTGCTCGTGGGGTCCCCCGGGACAGGCAAGACGTCGCTGGCCCGCGGCCTGGCGCACCGCGTCGCCAAGGTATTTCCCGGCGGCAAGTTTCGCCTGATCGAGGTCGAACCGCATCAGCTTGCGAGTTCTTCCCTCGGCAAAAGCCAGCGCGCGGTCACTGAGCTGTTCGGCCAGGCCATCGCCGAAGCCGCCGCTGAAGGACCGGTGGTGGTCCTGCTCGACGAAGTCGAGACGCTCGCTGTGGACCGCGTCAAGCTGAGCATGGACGCCAATCCCGTCGACGTGCACCGCGCCACAGACGCCGTGCTGGTCCAGCTCGACGCGCTCGCTGAGCGGTATCCGAATCTCCTGTTCGTCGCGACCAGCAACTTCCCGCGTGCGTTGGACGGCGCGTTCACCTCGCGTTGCGACCTCATCGTCGAGATCCCGCTGCCCGACAAGGAGGCCTGCGCGCGGATCCTCACCGACTGCCTGACCGGGATCGGCACGACCTATCCCGCCGTCGCCAGGCTCGTTACTGCGCACGGCTTCGCCGAATGCGCCGCCGCCTGCGTCGGGCTCGACGGCCGCGCCATCCGCAAAATGGTCGCGAGCGCGCTGGCGAGCGATCCGCAGACGGCGGCTCATCCGGAGAAGGTCACCCTCGCCCAGCTCCTTGCCGCGGCCAAGGCCGCCAGAGCGGCACGCTTGGCAACGGAGCGCTGATCATGAGCACCGTCCATCGTCGCACCTTCGCCGCCACGCCCGCCCGCGACGCGCTTTCGACCTGGAACGCGATCGTGGACGTGCTGGCGCCCGGCGCGTCGCATCCAGCCCGCAAGGATCTAACGGCCGTCGCCGGCATCGCTGCCAGTGTCATCTCCGACCGCTCGCCGAAAGACCACGCCATCGTGGCCACCTGTGACGGCCCCCGCACGCGCATCTACTGCCTGTTCGACGACGATGCGGTCGGCTCCGACGCCAACGAGGCCGCGCTCGGCTACGATCCGTTGAAGGGCGACTGGGCCGTGTCGCTGCCGTGCGACGCCGACGAACTTGATTGGGTGAAGCGGGCGCTGAAGAAGCACGGCGATAGGGTCACCGCGCGCGAACTCGACGCAGCGACCGCGGCCGACGAGGCAACCGAGGCGTCGGCCCAGCTTTCGCTAGTCCCCGACTTGAAAGGGCTGCTCGAATGACCGCCGTCGCTGTCAACGTCTACTCCCACACGCACTCGGTCACCTATGTGGCCGAGAACATCCTCAAGAGCATGAAAGACATTATCCGTCTCAGCGGTCTCGATCCGGCCGAGTTCGTCAACGACTGGGCTCTGCACATGCGCGGGATTGACGGCTGGCTCAGGTCGCAGGAGCTCGAGCTCGTCAAGCTCGACATTTATGACCCGCGCACTGGCGTGCTTCTGTTCCAGTGGAGAATCGAGATCTCATACGGCTGGACCGGTGGCGACGGAAGCTTCTGGACGGACACCGAGCAGCTGAAATACGCGATCCGCAAGGCGGGTCTGGCGCCAAGCGAGGCGAAGTACGACCTGCGTCTCAAACTGAAGCCAGGACACCGCGAGATCGAGGGCTGGGGCACGGGAGCAGCGCGCTCTACCGACGGCATGGTCCGCCAGAGCCTCGGCACGACCATCGGCCACGGCACCCTCAGCGGCAGCACGTCCTATCTTCGGAGACCCTGATGCTGACCACGAACGAAGCCTTCCGCAAGTTCAAGAGCGAGCTCGAGCTGAACCAGCGCGAGGAGGACAACGCCCGATCGCGCGAGAAGGAAGTGCGCGCATACCTCGACACCAAGTTCTCGATCGTCAACGACTTCCTCACCGGCTCCTACGCGCGGTGGACCAAGACGAAGCCGCTCAAAGACGTCGACATCTTCTTTGTGCTGAATCCGAATAAGCACGATTACCAGTCCAAGACGCCTTCGGTGGTGTTGGACCACTTCCACGACGCCCTGGTCGGGAAGTACGGCGCCAACGCGGTCAAGAAGCAGGGGCGATCGATCAACATCGACTTCGGCGTGCACGTCGATTCCGACGACAACACCGATTACCGGATCATGAGCGTGGACGCGGTGCCAGCCTTCGTCGCGGGCGACGACTACGAGATTCCGGACAAGGATCTTGACGAATGGATCAAGACCAATCCCAAGAAGCACGCCGAAAAAGCGACGGCCGCGCACCAGGCCTATTCCAGCGAGTGGAAGGGTCTCGTGCGAATGGTCAAGTACTGGAACAACAATTCGAAGCATGGCGAGAAGCCGATCAAGCCGTCGTTCCTCATCGAGGTCATGGCGCTGGAGGTGCTTTACGGAGGCTTCGGCGGCAGTTTCGACCGTGAGATCCAGGGCTTCTTCGCGACGCTCGGCGATCGGATCTTCGATACCTGGCCGGATCCGGCGGGATTGGGGCCGCCGATCAGCGACAGCATGGATCAGGCGCGCAAGCAGCGTGCGCAGGGCCTGCTGCGCGCGGCCGAGCAGGAGGCGGCCTACGCAATCGATCTCGCCCGCAAGGGCCGCCAGGGCGACTCGCTAAAGGCGTGGCGCGTGTTGTTCGGCCAGAAGTTTCCGATTTCGTGAGGCGCCGATGTGCAACCTGACGGGAGCGGAACGTGGCTGACGCGGTGATACCGAGATGGCACGGCGACAACTATCAGGCCCGCGTGTTCTGGGAGAACGCGCTCAACCTGCTCGACGACGGCGCGTCGTGCATCGTGGAGGTGTCATTCGAAGCCGACGGTCCGAAAGCCTTCGACGACGTCGTGGTCCGCTACGATCCCGCGGTAGTGCGATCCGGGCCGGAGCGCGTCACGGCGGACTATCATCAGGTGAAGTGGCACGTCGAGTACGGTGGCCGCTTCGGTTATGCCGACCTCGTCGAGCCCGAGTTCATCGGCGCCAAAACGTCATCCATCCTCCAGCGTCTTAAGGAGGCGCGGCAGAACGCAGGCACCGGCGCCTGCTTCTCTTTTATCACCACGTACCGCGTTAAGGACGGCGATCCGCTCGCCGACCTGATCTCCGGCAACGACAGATCGCTACTGGTCGAGAGGTTGTTCGACGGCACCAAAACCGACGGCAGCAGAATGGGCGCGGTCCGCAAGCTGTGGCGCGAGCATCTCGGTCTCTCCGACAACGAGGACTTGCGCGAAAATCTCACCAATTTCCGCATCTTCGACGGACATCGCTCGCTCGATGAACTCAAAGAATCGATCGTCTTGCGCGCCAAGACGGTCGGGGTCCTGACCACCTTGCCGACCAGTTCCGACTTCCGGCTTGACGAACTCGCCCGCGCGCTAAAAAAGCGCGGCCTTAACTCGTTCACCCGCGAGACCTTCAGGCAGCTGTGCAAGGATGAGTCGATCCTCGCCGAGATCGCGGTCGCGGCGGATCCATACCTGCCCGTGGCTGTCCGCTCGTTCCTGGGCCCGGCATCTGACATCGTGGGCGCGACTCCCGAGAATACGCTGATGCTGACCGGTTCCTTCAAGCAGCGATATCTCCGCGACGACCTCGAATGGCAGCGCGACGTCCGCCCCCGGGTCGAAGATTTCCTGCGCGCGAAGGTCGTGCAAAGCCCGATGCTGCGTCTTATATTGGACGCGCACGCTTCGGTCGCGTTCGTGGCCGGCGCGGTGCTGGACGTCAAATCCGGTGTCTCCATCGAACTGGTGCAGAAAGGCAGGATCGGCTCCCGCGTGTGGCGGGCGGACGACGGCTCGGAAATCGGGGCGCCGGTGTTCGATGTCGCGGAGCATGTACTGGGCGACGGGCCGGAGATCGCCGTCGCCATCAGCGTCGCCCAGTCCGCCGAAGCCGCCGTTCGCGCCTACTGCAAGGCGTCGCTGTCTAACGTTGGCCGCCTGGTGGTCTTCGCGCTCGGGCCGAGCCAGCGCGTCGTACTCGGCGGCGGACACGCGGCGGCCCTTGCGGAAGCGGTCGCCAATCACCTACGCGCCATGAAGGACAACGACATCGACCTCGTAACGCACGTATTTGCGGCTGCGCCGAACGCATTGCTGTTCTACCTCGGCCAGCAGCAACAAGCGATCTCGCCCTGCGTGGTTTACGAGTACGATTTCGATAGACGCGGCAACAAGACCTATCAGCCTTCCATGATCATGGACTGATCGCGATGAACTGCATGCACACATCACGGAACGAGCCATGTTCCTAGCAGGGTCGGTCGCACTTTATGAACATGCTATGTAGAAATTTCTTCGATTGATCGAAAGGCTGGTCCATTGCGCAAATCTCGGCCTCGTCATCAGAAATTTTTCTAGCGCATCGCGATCGCCTGGATCGTGACCGTCGTACTGGGCCAAGCGCAGAAGCGTCGACCCTAGCTAGCTTCAGACGTCTGGTGACGGCGACCGATCCGAAAGAATCGGCGCCCGATCAGTGAGCCTATCCACCTTCGTCCGATCGTAGACGGCTCGCAGGGCCAAGGCTCTATCGCGCTCGGACCGATTCGTACGTCCGTCCCTCAGATTGGTACTCGAAGTGGTTGCGCTGGTTTTTTGCTCATCGCGGTCCATTGGACTTGAGCCGCAAGTGAGCTCATATCTTCGGCTTCCGTCGGACCGCCACCGACTGCCTTCCTAAGAAAGTGAGCCAAGGCGGCCTTACGCGAGTCCCGATCAAGCGCGTAGACCGTTTGCTTGAATTTCACCCCGTCGAGTAGTCCTTTGATGTAGCCCGAAACTGTATCGGCGGCCATGATGAGCGCGGTGTCGAGTGTATGGATGTACTTGCTGGTGACGGAACCCTTCGAATGGCCAACCAGTGCTGCGATCGTAACCTCGGTAAAGCCGAGATCGTTCGCGATGCTAGCAAAACTGTGGCGCAGCACGTGAGGCGTGAAGTTTGGAAGCGACGATTTGCTGAACAACTGTTCCCAGTGGTTTGGAAAGCTGCCGAATGCGTTATCGTCGCCGTACCCCGGGAAAACATAAGAACCGATTTTCTTTCTCTTTCGGGCGTCCATGAATTCCACCACAGGAAGCCCAATCGGTCGAATTGAGGCACCCTCCTTGCTGTCCGCTAGACGCAGACAGCTCGACTCGGTATCCACTTCGGACCACCTTAGGCCAATGATTTCACCGCGACGGCAGCCCGTCAGCGCGATCTGGCGAATGATGTCGACCGTTATGGCGTACTTTTCGTCCTTTGCTGCTTCCTCCAGCATCTCGCCCAGCGTCCGGTACTCGGCCTCCGTGAGCCGACGATTGCGGACATTGTCCTTCGGCTTGCGAATGCCGTGGGCTGGATTGTGCTCGATGATCCCGGCCTCGACCGCATAAGTGAGAATGCCTCCGAGGAGACCGACGGTTCGCGTTGCCGTGCCGACGCCGCCACGGACATTGGCTCTGCCACGGAGCTTCTTGGTCTTGACGCTGGCACGGGTCTTCCCTGCCATGATGTCCTTCAGGACCTTGTTGACGTCTGCTTTGACGAGATCCTTGACCCGACGCGTGCCAATCAACGGAATGATGTGGCGATTGATGCGCCCAGTGTCAGTCACCAACGTTGTCGACTTCTTCGGGCGTCCGCCCTTGCCTAGAATAAGGCCCGCTTCAAAGTCTTTGAGATAGAGTTCGCAGAGTTCCTTGACCGTGACCGCCTTGTGATCGAGCTGCCGCTCCTCGGCCGGGTTGTCACCTTGTGCCACCCGCCCCAGCTGAATTTTGGCTTCCTTACGGGCAAGCTCCGGCGTCCAAACACCGTGAACACCGATGCTATAGCGGCGAGAGCGGCCGGCTGAACGGTATTGTATCAGGTAACTGCGTTTGCCCGATTTGAAGACGCGCAGGCCAAAGCCAGGCAGTTCGTCATCCCAGATGACGTAGTCCGTGCTTTGAGGTGCGGCGCCTTCGACAACGCGTTTACTGAGCTTAGGCATGGATTTTCTCTCCTCCGAAGCCCGTCTCCCGCGTAAGCACCACGTAAGCACTCGGAGGAAAACCGGAGCGTTTCGCAGGATACGGCCGGCGGAGGATCATTCCAGATTCGATAATGATTATAGAGGGATATCGTAGCATTGGATGTCCTGGCGTTTTCTCGCGCAGCACAACTTAAAATGCTCCGAAGGCAAAGGTCACACGTTCGAATCGTGTCGGGTGCGCCAGTCCTGGCTTGGTCCCGTGACGCGGTTGGACAGCCTGCTGGCTTTTGCCTCGCCTGCGCATCGGTCCGCAGCGCATTCTCTCCCGGCCCTGCTCAATATCCCCGGCGAGCATTCTGATCGTCGCGTGCCATTATCGCAGCAGCCCTAGCTAGCTGGTCCAATCGGGTTGCTGGTATGAGGACGACCTCGCCGAAGCGGTGCGTTCCTATTTTCCGGTTACGCACAACGTTGCCGATGGCGCGGGTGGCGCTCCGCTTGCCGGGCTTTTGCAAGAGCGCGCCCGCTTGGCCGGAAAGAAGGTCGGGGTGATTTTGTCGGGCGGCAATATCGACGCGTCGGGATCGTGTCCCATTGCGTGGTGTAGCTAGCGGTGGGGCAGCGCGTTCGCCGGGGAGAGCTGGGCAGGTCAGCTGGCGATCGCCGGAAGGCTGACGGTGGGATCATCGCTCAACGGCGCGATTGTTTCCAGTGTCATGTAGCGGGCGCGCTGGACGGCCCATTCATCGTTTTGCTCAAGCAGGATCGCGCTGATGAGGCGGACGATGGCGTCTTCATTGGGGAAGATGCCGACAACCTCGGTCCGGCGCTTCATCTCGCCGTTGAGGCGCTCGATCGGATTGGTCGAGTGCAGCTTGGTCCGGTGCTGCGGTGGGAACGTCATATAGGCCAGCACATCGGTCTCGACCTCGTCGAGGAAGCAGCAAGCTTAGGCAGTTTGGGGCGGAGTTGATCGGCGACCTTCCGCCACTGCGCTTGTGCAGCCCCGGCATCGTCCTGGGCAAAGGCGGTGGCGATGAAGGCGGAGACCACGCGCCGGCCGCTCTTGCCGGCATGCGCCAGCGCGTTGCGCATGAAGTGCACGCAGCACCGCTGCCAGCTGGCGTTGAGCACCTTGGCGACGGTGGCCTTGATACCTTCATGGGCGTCGGACACGACCAGCTTGACACCGCGCAGGCCGCGGCGGGCGAGCTTGCGCAGGAAAGCGGTCCAGAACGTCTCGGCTTCAAAGGGACCGATGTCCATCCCGAGCACCTCGCGTCGGCCATCGCTATTGACGCCGACCGCAACAATCACCGCGACCGACACGATGCGCCCGTTCTGACGCACCTTCACGTAGGTGGCGTCGATCCACAGATACGGCCAGTCGCCTTCGATCCGACGGGCGAGGAACGCCTTCACCTTGTCGTCGATCTCCGCGCAGAGCCGGCTCACTTGGCTCTTCGAAATACCGGTCATGCCCATGGCCTGCACCAGATCGTCCACCGAACGGGTCGAGACGCCCTGCACATAGGCTTCCTGAACCACGGCGGTGAGCGCCTTCTCGGCCATCCGGCGCGGCTCCAGGAAGCCGGGGAAGTAGGAGCCCTTGCGCAGCTTGGGGATGCGAAGCTCGACCGTGCCGGCACGAGTCTCCCAGGTCCGGTCGCGATAGCCGTTGCGCTGGGCCAGGCGCTCGGGGGTCTTATCCACGAGCGTGCGCAGGTTCATCATTTCGTCGGTCATCGGTGGTTCCTCGGTTGCGTTGGCGTGTCGCAACCCGATCCTACCGGAGAACTGCCGGTGACCACCGCAAAGCCGCCCGCCCGCTACGGCGCTATCGGAGGCGCGCGTCCGAGCGGCTTTGCTCTACCGAGCTACACCACCACCGGGGACACGACCACGCGCCCCAGCCCATCGCTCAATCGCCGGGTGGTCAAATATGGCATAATGGTCAATCAAACTGCACTTTAGTGAGGCTTACATCTGCGGATTGTTCGCGGCGCCTAACGCCGGTCTCGGCCAGGGCGCCGGCGTCCTGCGAGACGCTCAGCACCCTGCCGTAGACAAGGCCGTAATGGGTGAAGTTGAAGGTGTCGATCTTTATCTCGGCCGCCTCGCCGAAATTGACGAAGCCGAAGTCCCAATGAGATCATGGCTGCGGAATAGCCGTGCGTCTCATGGAGCGTGTACCTGTCGGCGAGGAGGACGGCTTGGCGCTGGCTGGCTCATGATCGCTCCGTGGAATTACTGGCTGGCCCCGCAGAGAGCTCCACTTCAACGTCCCATTAAGCATGAAGCGCTTAGGTCGTTGGGCTGAAAGAAGTGCGCGCGCCTCGGACAACACCGTTGGCTCGCGGAGTGACATGAGTCGAAGCGGCATATGGCGAAGCCTGTCAGCTCCCTTCTATGTGCCGCAGCCAGTATCGGGGCGCTGATGTACTCCTCGTCCGCGCTATCCCAGATCGCAGCTCCCAGTCAGGTGACTCCGCCGAGCCTGCGACCTCAATTCCCGGCGGGCGAGCAGCCGTTGCGACTACCGGGGCCGCTGGAAACGGCCGTGCCGCCCGGCAACGCAGCCATGGCCGTCGTGGTCGGCGAGGCGCAGCTCGATGGCGCGTTTCCCGAGCTTCGCACGCTCACCGACCCCCTGATCGCTCGCGTCAAGGGCCAACGTGTCAGCGTTGCCCAGATCTATGCGCTCGCGACCAACCTCGAAGGCCTCTATTCGCGCGCCGGCTATCCGCTGGTGCGGGTCAGCGTGCCGCCGCAACAGCTGGTCGACGGCGGGACACTTCGCCTTGTTGTCATCGACGGCTTCATCGAAGCGATCGACGTCAATACGCTTCCTGAGCGCGTGCGAAACGTGGTCGCCGGCCGGACCAACTTGCTGCTGGGGCGGCCGCATCTCACGACCGAACAGATCGAGCGTGCGCTGCTGATCGCGGGCGACGTTCCCGGCTTGAGGCTGCGCAGCACCCTGGTGCGCGGCACGCGCGAAGGCGGGGTACGGCTCGTGCTCGAGGGCGAGCATCGGCTGATCTCGGGCTCGGCCGGAGCCGACGATCGCCTGTCGCGTTCGCTCGACACTTGGCAGCTGCGCGGCACGCTGGCGCTCAACAGCGCGCTCGGCGCTGGCGAGCAGATCTACGGCACGGCCGGACTCAGCACGGATTTGCGTGCGGCCTCGGCAGGCGACGCGCCGGTCTCGCTCTACGGCGGCGGGGCCGTCGTGCCGATCGGAGCGGACGGCATCACGGTCAATCCGGAATACACGCATTCGCGGACGGTCACGAAGCAGACGCCCGGCGCCCCCGCTTCGCTCGGCAGCTTCGACCGGTTCGCGCTACGCCTGCGCGGGCCGATCGAGCTGTCGCGAAAGGCGTCGCTCTACGCCAACCTCGCCGTCGAGGATGTCGAGCAGCAGATCTCGGCGCCGGATTTCGGGGTGGCGCTCAGCCACGATCATTACCGCGTGCTTCGCGGCGGCATCGACTACGCCACGACGTTGCCGTCGCAGGCAGGGCTGCAGCTCGGAGCGCAGCTCTCGAAGGGGCTCGGCGGACGCAATGCCGAGGACGCGATCACCTCGCGCGTGCCGTTGTCGCGGATCGGCGCGACGCCCGACTTCGTCAAGCTTGCGGCCACCGCGCGCCTGTCGCAACCTTTGCCCGCCGGCTTCCGCTTCGATGTCATCGGCACCAGCCAGATCACCGGCGGCAAGGCCATGCTGCGCTCCGAGCAGCTGTCGCTCGACGGAAGCGACGCGCTGTCTGCCTTCGCGTCCGGCACGTTGAATGCCGATGAGGGCTTCACCTTGCGCGGAGAGCTGGCCTACCCGTTCGTGTTCAATGCGTTCGGCACGGGGGCCGCCGCATCGCCCTATCTGTTTGCAGCCGGCGGCCGGGGCTGGATCGCGAGTCCCTCGGCCGTCGAACAAGCCGCCCTCAACGCGGGAGCCGTGGGGACCGGCGTCCGCAGCAGCGTCAGCATTCCCGGCAGCTCCGCCGATGCGAGCCTTGCAGTCGAGATCGCGCGCGGCTTCACCGACGTCAGCGGCGTGCGGCAGGGCTGGCGGGCCAATGTCCTGGGCACGGTGAGCTTCTGATGCGCGCGTTCGACCACGCACGAAACGCGCGAGCGGCGAGCGGATGGCGCAGACGCGCTGCCCTCTTGCTCGGCTGCACCTCTCTGCTCGCCATATCATCGCGCGCGCTGGCGCAGGCCGGTCTGCCGCAGGGCGGCAGCGTCGTGTCAGGTCAGGCCACGATCGGCGCGCCGGCGGGCAATACCCTCACGATCAACCAGACATCCTCCAGGGCGATCGTCGACTGGAACAGCTTCTCTGTCAGTGCCGGAAACAGCGTCAACTTCGTCCAGCCGAACTCGAGCGCAGCCATCCTCAATCGGGTCACGGGGACGACGACCTCGACCATTGCCGGCCAGGTCAGCGCAAACGGGCAGGTGTTCCTGGTCAATCCCAACGGCATCGCAATCACGCCAACTGGGTCGGTGCAGGTTGGCGGCGGCTTCGTGGCCTCGACGCTCGACATCGGCAATGCCGATTTCAACGCCGGCCGCCTGATCTTCACCGGCAAGGGCGCTTCGGCCGCCGTCAGCAATGCCGGCGCGATTTCCGGCGCGAGCGGTGCATTTGTCGGGCTGATCGGCGGGACCGTGTCCAACAGCGGCACGATCACCGTGCCGCTCGGCCGCGTCGGGCTCGGCGCCGGAGAGGCGATCACGCTCAATCCGACAGGCGACGGCTTCCTGCAGGTCGCGCTTCCCACCAAGTCCACCACCGCCGATGGCAAGGCGATCATCGACATCGCCGGCAGGATCAAGGCGGCGGGCGGCGCGATCGAGATCAAGGCGGCGGCGGCCCAGCAGGCCGTGCGCGACGTGGTCAACGTGTCCGGCGTGCTCAGCGCCCGCTCGCTGTCGGGCCGCTCCGGCCGCATCGTGCTCGGCGGCGGAAGCGGCGCGGTGACCATATCAGGACGGCTTGCGGCCAATGGCGGCCGCAGCAATGCCGGCGGCACCATCGTGGTGACCGGGAAGAAGGTTGCGCTGACCGCGACCGCGAAGGTGAGCGCCGACGGCAAGAGCGGCGGCAAGGTGCTGATCGGCGGCGATATGCGCGGCGACCGGGATCCGTCCGCGAAGCTGGTCGCCGATGACGTGCCGACGGCCGAGACCACTTCGGTCGCGCAGGGCGCGACCATCTCGGCGAAAGGCAGTGCCGGCGATGGCGGCAAGGTCGTGCTGTGGTCGGAGCAGACGACCGACTTCCGCGGCAGCGTCGTTGCGACCGGCGCTGATGGCGGCAATGGCGGCGGCGCCGAGGTCTCGAGCCACGGCCTGCTGGACTTCCGCGGCAGTGTCGACCTGACCGCCACGGGCGGCAAGACCGGCACGCTGCTGCTCGACCCCTATGACGTGACCATCTCGACCGCGGCCGATAGCAACATGTCGAGCAGCGGCAACACCTACTCGCCGACCGGCAACAGCTCGGTGCTGTCGGTCGCCACGCTGCAAGGCGCGCTGGCGACGGCAAATGTCACCGTCGACACCGGAAGCGGCGGGTCACAGAGCGGCGACATCACCGTGGCGAACGCCGTGACCTGGGCCAGCGGCCACTCGCTGACGTTGAACGCCGCGCGTGACGTCAACGTCAATGCGGGCATCAGCACCAGCGGCGGCGGGACATTCTCGGTGTCGGCCGGCCGCGACGTGAATGTCAGCAGCAGCATCACGGCCACCGGCGGAGCCCTCAACGTCAATCTGGCTGCGTCCGGAAGCTCGGGCTCGCTCGTTATCAACGGCGCAACCATCGACACGAATGGCGGCGCGCTGACCGGGTCCGCAGTTCAGGCGGGGAGCAACGCGGCTGTCTGGCTGGCCAATAGCACCCTCAACGTCGGCGCTCTGACGCTCACGGGCACCTCGGCCTCCGGCAACGGGGTCGTATTCGCCGGATCGAACGCCATCACCAACACCGGCGGCGGCACGTTGAGCATCAGCGGAAGCAGCCCCACGTTGCCGGCGTTCGTGTTGCAGGCCGGTGCGAGTCTGGATACCGCCGGCGCAGTCAGCATCACCGGAACGTCGAACAGCAGTGTCGGCGTCTATCTGCTGGGCAACAACACCATCACCGATCATTCCGGCGGTCTGACCCTGAGCGGGACGACGTCATCCAACGTCGGATTCTCGATCAACAGTGGCAACAACACCTTCACCAACTCTGGTGGCGGCACGCTCGCGCTGAACGGCACGGTCACGACCTCATCCGGATCCCAGGGCATCGCATTTAACTCAGGCGTGGGCCTGACCACGTCGGGCACGGTCACGCTCACCGGCACATCGATCACCTCCAACGGTGTCGAATTCCAAGGCTCGAACCTCGTCACCAACACTGCCGGAAACCTTACCGTCAGCGGAGCCAGTACCACCGGCATCGGCGTCTTCTTTACCGCCACACCAACAACGCTGACCAATTCCGGGACGGGAGCTCTTTCGATCTCAGGCAGTTCGGCTGCGGGCGCGGGAGGGGGATTTGGCGCGGCCATCAATTCCGACCTGACGACGTCGGGCAACATCTCGATCTCCGGCACCGACACCGGCACCTCCTACGGCCTGTACCTGAACGGCTCCGCGATCACCAGCAACTCGGGCAATCTCACGCTGAGCGGCTCCTCGACGGGTTCGAATGGCGTCTGGGATCAGGGCAACGGCACCTTGGCGCTGACCAACGCGGGGACCGGCACATTCCAGCTGATCGGCAGCACACCCAGCGCCAGTCGTGGCATCCGCTTCAATACCGGCAGCAATCTGACCACCCTGGGCTCCGTCTCACTGAACGGGTCGTCGGGAAGCGGTGAAGGCCTGTCGTTCAAAGGCAGCAACATCGTCACGATTCTGAACGGCACGCCGAGCTTTGCAGGCAGCTCGACCTCCGGCAGCGGCGTCTTCTTCCAGGGCGCCACGACCATCGATAACCAGGGGACCGGCACGGCGACGTTCTCGGGCACGTCAAACAGCGGCTTTGGCGTGAACTTCACCGGGACGAACACTGTGTCCGGCAACGTATCGTTCGCGGGCATCTCGACGGCGAGCGACGGCGTCAGCTTTGGATCAGCCTCGAGCCTCGCCGTAACGGGCGGGAACGTCGCCGTCAGCGGCATCTCCACCGCCACGAGCGGGTCGGGCTCGACGGTCGGCACTTACTTCTCCGGTGCGACGGTCAGTAACTCGGGCAGCGGATCGCTGACCATCACTGGAACCTCCAACGACACGGGGCCGACGAACAGCGGGAGCGCCGGCGTGCTCTTTGCCGGCACCGACGCCATCAGCAATTCCGGCGCTGGCACGCTGGCCATTTCGGGATTCAATCCGTCCGGCTACGGACTCCAGTTCCGGAATTTCTCTGCTGTAACTACATCTGGCACCATGTCGCTGGCTGGAACGTCGAGCACGGGTTATGGCGTGTTGGCATCGCTCGCCAGCTTCACCGCAACGGGAAGTGTGACGCTGACCGGCACCTCGAACAGCAATGTCGGCATGGTCGCCAACGGAGGCAACACGCTGACCGCGACGAGCGGCGCTTTGATCCTGCAAGGCACTTCGGTGTCCGCTGATGGCCTGCAACTGCGCGGGACGCTCGCCACCAGCGGCTCGGGGCTTGTGTCGATCAGCGGAACGAGTAGCGGCGGAAGCGGCGTCGCGGTCAACGCCAATGTGACCTCCTCCGGCACCACGTCGATCTCAGGCAGCTCGACCAGCGGCAACGGCATCTATTTGCGGGGCAGCACCACGATCGACAATCTGAGCGGAACCGCCGTGACGTTCGCCGGCACGAGCACCAGCGGGGCCGGAGTGACGATCGATCAAGGCAGCACGCTCACGACCTCAGGCGACCTGCAGCTGAGGGGGACGAGCAGCACCGCATCCGGCCTCGTCGCCAGCGGTAGCAACGCCATTACGGCCAACTCGGGCGCGGTCACCCTTGCAGGCAGCACCTCGTCCGCCTCGGCTGTCGGAATCGACACGTCTGCAGCCGGGGTTGCGATCACCAACAACGGCACCGGCACCCTCATCCTCGACGGTCGCGGCGGCGACCGGCTCGGCGCCACGATCACCTCAGGCGCGGCGCCGGTGGTGATCAGTGACACTGGTGCGGTGAGCCAGATCGGCGGCGCCATCGCTGCTACGGCGCTGCGGCTGTCGGGCGGAACGAGCTACGTGCTTGGCGCCAACAACACTGTCGGCACGCTTGCCGCCAGCGGCATCGGCGCGCTCACCTTCAACAACGCACAGAGTTTGACCATCGGTGCGGTACAGGGGATCAGCGGAATCAGCGCCAACGCCAACGCGACGATCCTCTCGGCCGGCGACCTGACGATCGCAAGCGGCAGCGCGGTGGTCGCCGCAAGCCCGGTCCTATCGGCAGCTCGTGCCTTCATCAACAATGCCGGCAGCGGCGCGGTGAGCGCGACGTCCGGCCGCTGGCTGATCTATTCGGCCGCACCCGGCGCCGACAGTTTCGGCGGATTGGACAGCGGCAATCCTGCGATCTGGAACGCGACCTACCAGTCGGTGCCGCCGGGGAGCGTGAGTGCGCCGGGCAATCGTTACCTGTTTGCGGCTGCCGCGCCCGGGACGGCCGGCAATGGCTCATCGTCCGCGAACACGGATCTCATTCCGGCCCCATCGACGCCCGCTCTGATTCCCCCCTCGCCGTCCTCCACGCCCGATTCCGGCGTCTTGAACGGCTTTGGAGCCGCAGCTGAGTCAGTGAACAATGGAAGGACCAGCGGCGGTGCTGGAGGTGGCCATGGCGGCTTGGGCGGTGCGGCCTCTGCCTCGAGCGCTTCCCAGGGTTCGGCAGGCCAAGGCCCTGCAGCCGGCCCGGCAAAGTCCGCAGCCGAGCATGCCGCTGCGGCTCCGCCGGCCGCCGCACCCGTGCCGCCGCCGAGCCAACCCGCCCAAGCTGCCCCCGAGCCACCGATCTTATCCGCGCCGCCCACCACGATCGCGCCTGCGCCAGCCGGAAGCATGGTCGATCTTGCGCTGTCGCGCCTCAATCGCGAAGCGCTCGCGACCACCATTGCCGAGGAAATTTCGCGTGTGGCCCGCTCCGCCGCGAGGTCATTGAGGGCCGCCGAATTCACCATTGCGGCCGCAAGCTCGGTCCTGACCGTCGGCTTCATCGCTTGGCTGCTGCGCGGCGGGACGCTGCTCGCCGCGTTCCTGGCCTCGGTCCCGCTGTGGCGCGGCTTCGATCCTTTGATGGTGGTGCTGCGGCCGCGGAGGACGGAAAGGACCCGCGCCACATCCGAGGTTGATGCGATGTTCGAGGGCGGCCAGGGAGCCGGTCGATCGCTCGCGGACATCACGTGATGAAGCGATGGCTGTCCCCCAAACTCCAGCTCAGCCTCGGTCTGGTATCCTTGACCGTCAGCCTAATTCTCGTCGCCGCCTCGCTTGGCTTGCTGCCAAACGAGGAGAGAGCCGAGCTGGAGCAGCGCGGCGTCACCGCAACCGCGCTGGCGGTGCAACTCGCCGTCCTCGCCAGCCGCAATGACACGGCCGCGATCAAGGACACGATCGACGTCGTGGTCAGCCGCAGCCCAGCCATCCTCTCCATTGCCATCCGCGACGCGCATGGCAATATCCTCGCCGGATCCGATCGCCACCTGACCCACTGGCGCGAGCTGCCCGACGGCAAGTCGACCGCGACGCATATCCAGGTGCCGCTGTTCAATGATGACACGCCTGCCGGTCGGATCGAGATCGCCTTCAGGCCGCTCACCAGCGGAGCGAACCCGCTCAATCTGGGGCCGGCCCTGTTCGCGTTCGTGGGATTCATGGCGGTTACGGGCTTTGCCGGCTTCTACCTGGTGCTTGGCCGCGCCCTGCGCGAGCTCGATCCGAGTCGCACGATTCCGAAGCGGATCGAGGCGGCGTTCGATACCCTCGCTGAGGGCGTGCTGATCATTGACGACGACGAGCGCGTGCTGCTCGCAAACCGGGCCTTCAAACACAACGTTCTGACCGGTGGCGAACTTGAGCTCGGCTCTCCGGCCAGCGGATTGCCGTGGCTTTCGTCGGTGGCGGCTCCGGTTGCGCCAAGCGATCTGCCGTGGCGTGTCGCCCTGGAACATGAGCATCCGGTGCTCGGCGCGGAGCTGAGCATTCGCGATGCCGGCGGCGGCATGCACCGGCTCGTCGTCAACGCGACGCGCATCCTCGACGGCAGCGGGACGGCACGCGGCGCCATCGTCACGTTCACCGACGTGACGGCCTTGCATGAAACCAATATGCGGCTGAGCGCCTCGGTCGAGGAGCTGCGCAAGGCACAGCGGCATATCTCCGATCAGAATCTCGAGTTGCAATATCTTGCCTCGCGCGACCCTCTGACCGGCTGTCTCAACCGTCGCACCTTTTTCGAACAGGCGGAAGCACTGCTGACCGAAGCAATCCGCACTCGGCGTCCGTTTGTCTTCATGATGGTCGACGCCGACCACTTTAAGCGGATCAACGATCGGTTCGGCCATGCCTTCGGCGACAAGGTGCTGGTCGGGCTCTCCGACCAGTTGCAGACATTCTGCGGCGCGCCGCATCTGGTCGGCCGTTACGGCGGTGAAGAGTTTTGCGTCGCGCTGATCGGCCTGAGCAAGACCTCGGCCGAACACGTGGCCGAGCAGGTGAGACGGTCGGTGTCGAACGTCGGGACTTGGCTGCCGGGCAGCGAACGCGTGACCGTCAGCATCGGGCTCGCGCCTCTCGACGATCCGCGCGACAAGCTCCTCGATCTGGTCAACCGCGCAGACAAGGCGCTTTACGCAGCCAAGACGGCGGGCCGAAATCGCGTGGTCGTGGAACGCACTAAGGATGCGGCGCCCACGTCGTGCGAGAGCGGCTTCCCGGGCCGGTTGGCGCTGTGATCCCTAACGAACGACGCAGGCGGTCGGCCTTAGATGCCCTACCGTATCGGGGCGGACGCCGTCGCAGCGCTCGGCCAGCGGGCTCGCCGGACGACGGAATGCCAGCAATGGGTGATACGCAAGCCCTCGCGATCGCCGGTTCGTAGGTCGTGGGCCATGCTGCGCTCATCGGTACCCTTGATGGTGGTGACGCTCGGCGAAACGCCGACGCAGCGGGTCGGCATGGTCGACACCTCAACGACCCGATTTGCGAAATCAAGGTCGTCTTGGATGTTGCACGACGAGCAGTGACCGATGATCGTTCAGATCAAAGCGCTGGTTCTCAAAGAGCCGGGCCCGTCATGGATTAGGACGTTCCGGGATAACGTTCCCGTCCCGATACTACTTTCACATCCCGAGCGCACCAAGCAGGCGCGGCGGGGTCGCCGAAGAATATGCGAGCATGAGCGAGAACTGCAGCGCAAGCTTCGTCGTAAGGCGGACTGAGGTTGCCTCGACTGAAGGACCCTTGCGCCGGAGAGCTCCGTGCAAGCCTACGCCGCGCTTGCCACAACGACTCTCGGTCGAAGGAGCCGACGTAGTTAGTTCGGGTGGAGTTCTTGTAAGATGGCGTTACAGGGTCGTTGGTCAACATTGAACGGCACCAAGTTACGGTGGCCAGGACAGATTCTAGAAACACCGTCCCAACGGCGTTGGGGCGGCCCTGGAGCGCCTGGACCATCCCGAGATCGGCGGACGGCTCCTGAGCATCGTCTGCGCGAGGCGGCGCGCAGACGACTTGCCGATCTCAGCTCAGCCCGATCATCCGTGCGAAGAGGGTTGCTGTCCTCACCTCCGGCTGCTGTTCAATCTCCGGCTGTTCCGACCGGTTCAGCTCCGCCAGGGAGATCAGGACGATCTGGGCGACATATTCGATCACCATCGAGAACAGCTCACCGTCCGGGCTGTGATAGTCGATCCGCGTTGCCTGGCCATCCTGCACGGTCTTGACGACCGTCCAGCCCAGCGGATTGCTGGTATGTCGGATCAGTTCGCCGATGGTGTGAATCTGAAAACGTGATGGGTCCTGCCGCAGGATCTCGCGCGCCTTTGCGTTCATCGTCAGGATGCGCGCGCTCTCGACCCTGTTCTGACCATCCATGACCGGCCCGGCCGCGATGATCCCGAGCGGCGATCGGTCCGCGATCATCGCCGGTCAAGTCCACGACACGAGCCTTGACGACGAGGCCGCCGAGTTCAATGAGATGCCGCGTGCGCTTGCGGCGCACGACCTGCCGCATATCATGCCGCACCCTTGCTGCCTGTTGACGATTGCGCGCCGCCCGGTTGCGCCCGAGAGCCGCCAGCGAAGCGGTCGGCGCGGCGGCCCGAATCGATGCGCAGTTCGGTCTCGAGCTGGAGCGCGCGGCTGGCGCGGTTGACCCGGCTGCCAGCCGCTTCGCGGGCAAGCTCAGCGTTCTTGTAGGCGGCTTCGGCATCGAGCGAGCCATAAGGCCGCACCTCCTCGAATACCCGGCGGATCTTTTGTAGTTCATCAATACCGGCTTAGCTCCACTTCCTCATAGCGCTCCAGGGCCTGGATGCCCGGGATGCTGAGGTAGCCCTCAAAGCGCGGCCGCTGCTCGTCGACCGTGAACGGTTCGAGCGCAACTATCAGGAGCGGCTCCTTGCGGTCGGCCGCACACGTCCGCAAACGTCGAGTAAGGTCGGCACGAGACTGCAGCTAAAGACCAGTTTGCCAGTCCACACGAACGCAAACGACCCGCCAGCTCGATCGATGGCAACGATCGACCGTCGAACTTCGCGGGCGCCGTGAGTGCGAGACCACCAGGTGGGATGGTTCAGCCTGCAGCGGCGGCAATGGCCCAGCGCGATCTGGCCTCCCGTATCAATTCTGGCAAATTTGCGATCGTTCGGTGCATGTGTGCTTCCAGGCGCGCGCACGCGCGCGCGGCGTTCTGGCTGCGGACGCCGTCCGCGATATCAAGACAGTCACGGAGCTCGGAGTCCGGATCGGCGTCTTGGGAGATGACGAGGCATCGAATATACCGGCTGCGGTCGTTGAAGTTCTTTATCATTCGCAGCATCTCCTCGTTCCTCGATATCTGCGCGATCTGCTCGAACACACCCTCGATGGCGGCAGCATAATGCTTGGCGCGATTCCTTGCCGAATTCGCGGGCGGAAGCGCCGCCACTCTCATCGCGCTTCGGCCAAAGCGTACGGCCGACGACGACTCCAAAGCCTTCCTGAGATTATACGCGAGTACCAGCCGAGCAAACTCATAGAGGTCCTGCAGCTCCGCTGCGTCCGGGACCCTCGAGAAGAAGCCTCGCTTCGGAACGATATCAATCAGTCCCTCGCCATGAAGACGCTCGAGAGCTTGTCTCACCGGTGTCGCGCTCGCCCTGACATAGTCCGCAAGCTCGTCGATGCGCAGGTGCTCGCCTGGCAAAATGATCTTCGACTCCGACGTCAACTCGTAATGTGTGACCAATTCCTTGATTCGGGCGTAGGCAACATCGACTCGATTGAATTCGCTGTCCATATCGATACCTGCTGCGCGAGGATTGCTGATCCGGCGGGCTTGAGCCGAAGGCTGCGCGGCGCGTCGCGCGCTCATGCGACGCGCCGCTCATCTCGCTTTCTGCTCACGATCGATCGCCGAGTGCCGCCGGGTGTCGCGCATGGCGAGATAGACGACAAGAGAGGTCGCAATGCAGCCAGTGAGGTAGAAATAGAACCAGCTTTCGTGACCGATCGACTTGAACCAAAGCGCGATCGACTCTGCCGTGCCGCCGAAGATCGAGACGGTCAATGCATATGGCAAAGCTACGCCCGTTGCTCGAATTGCAGTTGGGAACAGTTCGGCCTTGACCACCGCATTGATCGAGGTATAGCCGGATACGATCAACCACGCCGCCGCGATCAGGAGGAATGCGGTAAACGGATCGTGGACTCCCTGCAGCGTGTTCAGAAGCGGAATCGTGAACAGAGTTCCGCCCAGTCCGAACCCGATCAACAGCCATTTGCGTCCGATGCGATCGGAAAGGGCGCCATAGAGCGGCTGCAGCACCATTGCGAAGATCAGGCTACAGGCCGTGACCATGGTCGTTTGATCATCGGTCAGCTTGACGGAGAGCTTCAGGTATTTCTGCATGTAGGTGGTATAGGTGTAGAAGGCCGCAGTTCCCCCCATTGTTAGTCCAACAACAAGCAGGACTTCACGTCGGAACTGCCCCAGCGCGCGCAGCGAACTCCCCTGTCTTGCAGACTTCGCGCGGGTGAATATATCCGTTTCGTGCAGGTTGCGGCGCATGACGGCGGCCACGACGGCCAGCAGCGCGCCGATGACGAACGGAATACGCCAGCCCCATCCCCGAAGCTGCTCCTCCGTCAGGAGCACCTTCTGCAAGACCAGGAGAACGACGATCGCGCAGAGCTGGCCGCCAATCAACGTCACATATTGGAAGCTGGAATAGAATCCGCGGTTCTTTTCGTCCGCGACCTCGCTCAGGTAAGTTGCGCTGGCGCCATATTCACCGCCAAGGCTGATTCCCTGCACGATTCGCGCGAAGCCAAGCAGGACCGGCGCCGCAAAGCCGATCGACGCATAGGTGGGCGTCACGGCGATGATCAGAGAGCCGAAGCACATCATCAAGACCGACAAGGTCAGGGCATTGCGGCGGCCATGATGATCGGCAAAATGGCCGAATAGCCAGCCTCCGAGTGGGCGGACGAGAAAGCCGGCGGCAAACAGCAGCGCGGCGTTCAACTGCTGCACGACCTCGTCGCCCTCAGGAAAGAACGATTTGGCGAAATACAACGCAAACGCAGCATAGGCGTAGAAGTCATACCATTCCACCAGATTTCCGATCGAGCCGACGAAGATCGCGCGCAAGCGGCTACCCATCCCAAGGCCGTCACGGCGTGCTTCATCGGCGGCCGCAACGAGGGTGGGGTTGATAGCTCGCTCAAAATTCATGGCGTCCTCCGAGTGCACGTTTTCTTAGGCTCTAAGGCCAATCGTGCTCATGCCTGAGCAACCCGCGTGCCAGCCGGCCGCGGCCGCCGACCGCGCCGGCAAACAAAGCGATTTCAGATGGTTGCATTGCGCCCCGCGTGAAACGGGCTCGCGGCGCTCAGCGGAATTCCGCCGATCCGCGTCGGCGTGTGAGCGGGAATCCGCCTCGTGCCTAGCAGGAGGTTCGGCTGGGTCGCAGCAAGCCGTACCTTGCCATTTTTTCGTTGAGCGTCCGCCGTGGCACGCCGAGACTTTCCATGACCGCCACAACCGACCAGTTGTGCTCCAGCAAAGACGCCTCGATCAGCATGCGCTCATAAGCTGCGACACGCTCGGAGAGCGAGCGCCTTGCGCCCGCTCCTTCGGCCCGCCGCAGAATTTCCGCGACGCGGCGACCCGTTGCGGCCAGGCCGAGCGCGTAGCGTTCAGCCACGTTCTTCAATTCCCGAACGTTGCCTGGCCAGTCATGGGTCAGCAGCGCATCGAAATCCTCGGCTCCGAGTGGGGTCAAGTCACGGCCGCTGCGCCGGGCGGCTTCCGCGGCGAAATGCTGGAATAGCAGCAGCACGTCGTTGCCCCGTTCGCGCAGCGGCGGCAGACGGATCTCCGCCGCGGCCAAGCGGAAGTAGAGATCGGCACGAAAGCGGCCGCTGCGGCTGTCGGCCGCGAGATCGGCCTTCGCGGCGGCGATCACACGGACGTCGATCGGGATCAACCGGTTCGATCCCACCCGCTCGACCACGCGCTCCTGAAGAACGCGCAGGATCTTGACCTGAAACGCGTGTGGCATGCTTTCAATTTCATCGAGCAGGAGGGTTCCGCCGCTGGCATGTTCGAACTTCCCGATGCGAGCCCCGCGTGCGCCGGTAAACGCCCCCGCCTCGTGACCCAGCAGTTCGCTCTCGAACAGCTCGGCGGGGACGGCCGCGCAATTCACCGCAACGAAAGGAGCTCGTGCCCGCGGACCAAGGTCGTGCAGTGCGCGAGCGACGACCTCCTTTCCCGTGCCGCTCTCGCCGAAGAGGATCACATCCCTGTCGTGCTCGGCGAGCTCGCCAACGGACTTTCGCAGCGTGGCCATCGCTGGCGATGTCCCGAGGAGACGTCGCTCCAGCTCACCTTCGGCGCCGAGCCGGCTCGTGAGTTGCCTGAGTTGACGCTTCAATCCTGATTGTTCTGCCGCCCGTGCCAGCACGGCAGACATATGATCCGGGTTGGCAGGTTTCTGCAAAAAGTCGTAGACGCCCTCGCGCATGGCCGCTACCGCGAGTGCAACGTCGCCGTGAGCAGTCAGCAGTATGACCGGAATGTCGGGATCGATGCGCTGCACGTCGCGCATCAGTTCGATGCCGGATCGATGCGGCATCCGGAAGTCGGTCAGTACCACGTCGGGCAGCTCGGCCTGAAGCATCGAAAGCGCCTCGTCCGCATTTCGGGCGGTGCGCACGTCGAAGCCGCCCAGCTCCAGCCATTGTCTGATCGAGCTGCGAACGATCTCCTCGTCGTCGACGACAAGAATCGATTTGCTCATCCACATACCCCGATAGATCTAGGCCGGCGCGGACGGCGCCGGCAGGGTCACCCAAAACCGGCTTCCGATTTGCGGTTCACTCTCAACCGAAATCGTGCCTCCGAGCTCCCTCACGATTCCATAGCTGATTGAAAGACCGAGGCCGAGCCCTTCACCGATTTCCTTGGTGGTGAAGAACGGATCGAACAGCGACTTCATGTGATCCGCGGAGATTCCGCTCCCGGTGTCTGCGACCTCGGTCGTAACGGTGCTCCCCGCACGACGGATGGAGACCGTGAGAACTCGGCGCGGGCGATCACGCATCGACTGGACCGCGTTCGAGAGCAGGTTGACGAAGACCTGCTCCAGACGGATCGGGTTCGCTTCGACGTGAGCCGGCTCCGCGGGCAAGTCCAGGACAACCTCGATACCTTCATTTCTGATCCGGTACTGCAGAAGCCGCATCGCATTGCCAAGTGTCACACCGACATCGACTCTGCTGGTTGCCCCTGTCTCCTTGCGCGCGAACATGCGCAAGTGACCGATCAATGCCATCATTCGCTCGGCTATGGACGACATCAAGTCGAGGTTCAAGGCCGTTCGTTCGATCTCGTTGCGTTGCAACAAGACTCGGCTGCTTGCGATGTAAGTGGTGAGTGCCGCGAGTGGCTGGTTGATTTCATGCGCCACCCCGGCCAGCGCCTGTCCAAGACTGGCAAGCTTCGCACTCTGCACCAAGCTCTCGTGGGTTTGTCGCAACTCCTGTTCGGTGCGCGTCCGTTCCAGGACTTCGCTCGTCAGCTGACGATTGGCTTCGCGAAGCTCCATCGTGCGCTCCGCAACACTTCGTTCCAGCAGCTCGTTTGCTTCGCCCTTGGCTTTCATCGATTGCCGCCATTGATAGGCTACAAGTCCAAGCAGCTGTACCGTGAGAACGGCAAAACCGGCTGTGGCGGCGACCGTCATTGCATGCCGTCGCGCGTCTCCGATATCCGAGAAGATCAGGAGCTGCCACCCATGCGCCGGCAGATGCCGCGCACGCAGCGCATATTCGTGGACGTCATTGTCGTCGCCCAGTCCGACCGATACGTTGCCTGATGCCGCCGAGGAATGCAGGATCGGGGCATTCTCGATCGTGTCGCCGAACTGCCGGGACTTGTTGAGACGCGCGACCGCGCTCGAGGGCAGCGTTTGCAGCGGGTGATATTTCCACCGCGCGCGGCTGGCCAGGATCACCACACCTCCTTCATCTTCCATGGCCACCAGATCACCGGCCCTGACCCAATCGGCTTCCAGCGGCGTCAAATCGATCTTCACGACGGCGACCCCGATCGTAAGCTCGCCTTCCGTGATCCGTTGCGACAAGAAGTAACCAGGCAGGCCGGTCGTCACCCCGACGGCATAGAGCTGCCCTTCCCCGTCACGGATTGCGCTCTGGAAATAGGGGCGAAAGTCGTACGCATGCCCGACGAAGCTCTTTGCTCCATCATAGTTGCTTGCTGCCAGCGCCACCCCTGCCGTGTCCAGCACGTAGAGCTCGGCCGATCCCGCGGCCTGATTTAGCGACTTGAGATAGCGGTTAGCGGCTTCGACGACTGCCCCGTCGCCCGGTGTCCGGAACAGCCGGCGCACCGGGTCGGCGAGTGAAAGAACCGTGGGCAGATATCGGAAGCGGGCAACGGTTGCATCGAACGTGCTGCCGATCAACGTGAGCCGATCATCGGAATCGCGGCTCATCTGCGCGAGCCCAGCGCTCAGGGCCAATCGGTAGGACAGCAGCGCGACTCCCACGATTGCCAGGATGGCAATGGCCGCGATAACCGGCCAAGCCCTTGAGAGCTCACGCGGCAGTTCCAGTCGGCTCGAAAACCACGCCGACATTGATACACTCCCGCTCACGCCAGGGCTCGAATGATGGACCTGACCTACGCTTCGGTCACCTCGCGAATTCTCCCCCCGCATGCCGGATCCAGAGCTTCACCCGCAACCGGAGTCTTGGACCCTCTTACAGGTCGAAGGTCGATGTGCCCCAGGCATTACGGTCAAAATGAGATCTATATGGCCGCGGCCATCGTCCAGCGTGACCTGGCCTCCCTGATGAGCTCAGGCAGATCGACGATCATCCGGCACATGTGCGTTTCCAATTTGGCACACGCACCTTTCGGATCTTGATCGCGGAGCAATTCGATCAACTCGAGACATTCTCGTACCTGGGCGCCTTGATCCGGGCTTTGCAGGATCGAGAGGCATCGGACATATCGGCTGCGATCATTGAAGTTCCGCATCATTCTCAGCATCTGCTCGTTTCGCGACAGCTGCGTGATCTGCTCGAAGACGCCTTCGATGGTCATCGCATGATGTTTGACGCACTTCGTTGCCGAGTGGCCCACTGCAACGGCTTCCACTTTCATCAAACCCCGGCCGAGACGCGCGACCGAGGACGGATCGAGTGGCCTCGTGATATTGTGCTCAAGAACCAGCCGGGCAAATTCATACAGGTCCTGCAGCTCGGACGCGTTCGGAACCTTGGAAAAGAAGCCTCGCTTCGCGATGCTGTCGATCAGTCCCTCGCCTTGCAGGCGCTCCAGCGCTTGGCGCACAGGCGTTGCGCTCGCATTGACGCGATCCGCCAGATCGTCAATGTGCAGATGCTCTCCCGGAAGCACCCGGACCTTGCTGTCAGGGACCAGATCATAGTGGATGACGAGGTCCTTGAGCTTAGTGTAAGCGGTGTCTACCTTGCTGATATCCCCGTCTGTATCACGCATGCCACGTCCCCTTGAACCACCCTAGGCGGACGCAACTTGCCGGCCGCAGACGTAGCACCGGAGAGGCGTATGCCTTGTTCCCGGAATGCTCCGACCGCGCCGACGAGCACGCATGAACGGGTTCGGCGACGCCCGACGTCGAACCCTTGCCCTGCTACTCGTTGTCCGCCCATGACTGTCATTTTTTTACACACTGTAAGCTTACGCACTCATTGCAGCCGTCACCATCATAAAAACTATGCAATCGATGTGTACTGGTTCACTGGAGCATGCTCAGACGGTGTCTCATCGCGTAAGCGGTTGCAGCGGCGCGCGAGCTCACGCCGATCTTCATATATATGTTCGCAATGTGTCTGTTGACGGTCGGCACACTAAGGCGTAGTTCCGCGGCAATGGCCTTGGAGCGGCTGCCGGCAGCGAGCTTGCTGAGGATCTCCATTTCTCGCGGCGAAAGATCATCAGGGCCTCGCGCGTATAAGTTGCGCGGCCCGACCTCGACTCCCTCTATCCGTGCTCGATCGACACGCTCCTGCCAGCTTCGCATGCCGAGTGCTACGAACTGCTCGCGTCCCCGCTGCAGCAGCGCATGCGAGGACGGCTTGTCGCCTGAGGTTCCCGTCACGATCGCCTCGTCAAGATCGACGAGCGCTCGGAGGCAGACCTGGCCTGCCCGCTCAAGGTCGCCGCGGGCCTTTGCGAAGTGTGTGCATGCCGCAACCGTGTGACCCTGAAGGGCGGCCAGACGTCCGAGGATGAATTCACGGCATTCACCGGCTGCACCGATCGTGCTTCCGTGTTTTGGAGTGCGGACCAACGCTTCGAACCGGCGCGCGCGCTTGACGTCCTCACGCTGCCAGGCGGCGCAGACCCCGAGCCCAAGTGCATCATCCGACAGTTGTCTGTCGCAATTTGTGTTCTCCAAGGATCGGAGCAGCGCCTCGATGCGAACGTCATATTCGTTTTCGCCAGGCAAGAACGCTTCAGTCAGAGCGGCGAAGCCGAGCACGATCTGTCCAAGGCGCACCGGATGATCCTTGACGATCTGCAGCGCACGCGAAGCGATTCTGCCGATTGCCGTCCAGTCGCCACCATACAAATAGGCCCGCCATGCGACCGCGGAAAGCTCCAGGGCGAGATGCAACCGGTGCCACGGTCCCAGTCGGACAGCCAGCGCACGCGCGTCGCGCAGCGCCGCGTCGGAGCTTGTCAAATGGCCCAGGCTCGCCTCGGCAATCGCGAGAGAGGTTAAGGCCTCGATCTGGCCAGGAAGCGACCCGAAACACTTGGCATCCCGCAACAGGTCGTGCGCAGTTTCGACCCCCATGGCGAGTTGTCCATGCCGATAGATCCAATCATGGGTGACGACCTCTCGAGCCCGGATGATGGCCGCCGGACTCTGCCATTCGGCGGCCCAACGTTGCACCTGCTCTGTCTGTTCGATTGATCGAGGAGCATACAGGTCGAGCGCCGAGGCACGGTCCTCTTCGTCTCCAAGCTGATGAACGAGATCGAGCGCACGCGGATCCGGCGCGTGGTAGATCGTCTCAAACGTCCCGTCATTCCATCGGCATCGCCAGTGCTGTCGGAGCACCTCCAATCGGGCCCAGTGCAAATCTCGGCGAGCACCGCAGGCCTCCAGTCCGCGCTCCACCAGAGGCTGCCACATCTCGGTGGGAGCGCCGGCGTCGCGCAGCCTGCGGGCAATCGTCACCAAGAAACTCATGATCCATGATGGCTGCCGCTCCCAGCATCGGCCGAACAGAAGGCGCGACGTCGCGTCGGCGGCTTCGACGTCGAGTGATGCGGCCTGGGCAAGCGCGAGATCACGAAGCATCTCGTCCGAGACAGCATCGCCTGCGAGATCGCAAGCGATCCGAAGGAATGCAGCTTCGTGCTCGCTGATATAGTTCGCTCGCGCGCGCTCGGCTGCCTTCAGTGCGAAGACCCGGCCGATCTCGGCGCCCGCGATGCGCTGTGAAGCGTGATACTGATGTGCAATCTCTCCGGGATCGGCATCGAGCTCGGCGAGACGCGTCGCGGCGCGCCGATGCAAGATCGCTCGCCGGTCGGGGTTCAGTTCGTCGTACATGGCACGCCGCAGCAACGCATGCGCAAAGACGTAGCCATCACCTCGCACGACGAGGACCCCGGCCCTCATCGCCTCGTCGATATGGTCGAGAATCGTCTCTTCGGAATCCGATATCAGAAGCTGCAATCGGCCGAGATCGAAGCCTTCCGGAAATATCGCAGCGATCCGTAGCATCCCCAGGGTCGGCCCCGAGAGCCGCGCGAACCGTCGCGACAGCAGCGGACGCAATCCGGCCGGGATGCCGACACCGTTGGTCACGAGATCGGCGGGCCATTGGCCCTGGCGCCCCGGAAATCTTCCCTCGTCGACGAGGTGGTTGAAGAGCTGGCGCACATAGAACGGATTGCCACCAGTCTCACGGTGAATTGCCGTCGCAAGCGATGCGGGAAGCCGCTCGCCTGCCAACGACTCAAGCATGCGCATCGTGTCCGCAGGCTCGAGCGGCCGAACCGCGATCCGGTGAAGTTCGCTCTCACGCGCCATCGCACTGAGTTCCAGCGGCTCGCCACCGGTCTCGTCGGGACGGAGGGTCATGACGGTTAGCAAGGGGAGAGATCGCGTCGAGCGTAAGCAATGCAGCAACATCGACCAGGATTCGCGATCGGCCCAGTGCAAGTCCTCCAGCACGAGCAACAGTGGAGATTCGACTGCAACCGCATGAAGCAGATGAACGGCGGATTCGAACAGCCGAAACCGCTCGTCCGGTCCGGAGAGTCCTTTGAGAGCAGGAAGATCCGCAGCGGCCGCGAACGCCGGCACCAGGCGAGACAGCGGCCGAATCATATCATTGCGAGCATGGTTGAGGAGTGTCGGCTGCTCGCGAGCCCATTGGGAGAAAGTGTCGGCGAACAATCCATAGGGCAGAGGTTCGGCCATCTCGTAGGCGGCCCCCCTCGCGACACAGAAACCGCGCTGCTTCGCAGTTAGGGCCAGTGCCTCGACCAGACGGCTCTTGCCGATACCAGCCTCTCCTATCAGGACCGCGCCGACAGCGCGTCCATTCGTGCTCGGGAGAAGCTCGCGAAGCCGGTTCGACTCCTGGTCCCTTCCTATAAGCGGAACACCGCTATCCTTCATGCGCTAACCAATGGCCAACCTACACGATACTCTTTCATGGCTGCGGCACGACGCACTGCCGCCCGTGCGATTCAACCGTCTCCGACAACTTAAGATTGCTTTGAGAAAATATCAGCTCGGCACGATAATACCAAGCGTCAAATCAATGTTGCGCTGCGCATATGGGACTCATCTCGCGAAGACTGTCGCGCAATCGCGACCGGCGAGACCCGAAGGACTCAGATCGATCACGATCTCCATGGCCAGTTCAGCCAATGATTGCTTGCCCTAAAAGACACACAACCATCATGAGGTGCAACTACAAAACTCAACCGAAGCATGAAACATCATTGAGTCGTTTTCTTGACGAAATTCCCCTGGCCCAACGAGCTGGCGATCGAGGAATCGCGGCGACGCCGTTCTCGACTACTCGGCGTCGGAGGCGACGCACACATGGGCCAAGCATCTGCTGCAACGCCGGAGAGAACCATGCGTTCGCATACAGGCTCAGGAGATGGCGATGGCCTCAGGAGATCGCGGGTCCTTCATATCGTCCAACAACGCACCTTCAGCGTTCGGCGGCTTGGTGCCGAACCCCGACGCGCGAATCATTTCGGAGCGTCGGATTGCGCGCATCGGAGCCGCGGCAAACCAGTGACGAGTGCGGCTTGGCACATGACATCCGGCACGCAGATCTACTGAACCGAATGTCAGAACCGTTCCTTAGGGCCGGAACGATTCGATGTACTTGATCAAACCCTTGGCGCCGAAAGAAAGTCCGGAGGTCCACGCGTCGCGGGGACGGGCCCTCGCCCATTTCTTTGCTGCACCACTCTTCGCAACGGACCCGACCGCTGAACGCGTTGCAGCAAGGCCGACCCCGACAGCGACACCGACATCGGGACCAATGAGCGCCCAGTTCCCCGCGTGAGCGTGTACATCAGCCGCTACCAGATTGCCCGGAACGAGCCCAATCGCGCCGACAAATTGAAGGCCTTTTCCGGATTTGGTTGATGTTTCCCAACTTGACTTGGTGGGAATATTTACAGTTGGAGGAGCCAAGTCCTTCTTGTTTGCAGAGCTGGCCTTATTGTAGCTCATCAATTCTTTCGTCGTGCGCCCCGTTCTCCGCGCCACCTGCACCCATGTCAGCCTGCCCTTCGACGGATCTTGGACGTCACGATTATCGTAGACGCGGTCGACCGAGAGCTTGTCACCGACCCAAGCCCCGGCCCGCGGAAGCTCGTAAGTCTGGGGGATCCAAGTCCGGTTCTCGGACACGATCTTTCTGACTGTTGTGCCATGCTCCTTTGCGAGATCTCTCAGAGATTGTCCCGGCTGGAGATCGACGGCTTGCTTTTGCCCGGGAACGTGCAGATTCTGGCCGCTCATCGACAACAGACGTCGGAGAGGCACACCGGTTTTTTTGGCGATCTGTTCCCATGTCACGGCTGTTGGGTTGCTGGCCGACGAGGCTTGGCCCGGAACGTCAATCCGCAAAGGTGCACGACTGTCCTTGTTTGCCGTGATCAGCTTCTTGATCCCGACACCATGCCTGCGAGCGAAACTCTCCAGTGACTCGCCTGGTTGCAAGCGATCGGTCGTTGCCCCGCGAAGCACGCGGCCACCGCTCGCTGCATCATAAACCCGTCGTGGTGGGATGGACAAACCACGGTGCCCGTTCGCCTCCAACAGCCGCTTCAGGCTGAGTCCCTGATCGGTTGCAAATTCCCCGTAGGTCACGCCATTCGTGACCTGACGAAGCCGCTGAGGAACCAGGATCTCGGCGGGCGCTACATTCTTGGCGTTGGCCTTGGCGATCGATCGCAGCGAGGTGCTGTGGCTGTCGAGAAACTCCTGCGGGCTTTGACCGGCTTGCACGCGTGCGTCATCGACTGCCGGAACGGATGCGCCTGCGGAATCCTTCCGAGCGGGGATCGACCATCCATGCCGATCCAGGTTCAGCGCCACGAGCGTCTTGACATCGACCCCCTCGCGCTTCGCAATCTCGGCCCATGTCGCACCAGAACTGTTGAGAGCGGTAACTGTCGGATTGATGTCTTGAACGCCAGGATTGCTTCGCGTGAGGTCGCGCGGTATGAGGCCAAGCCTTTGGGCAATGCTGACCATCGTATCGCCTGGCAGAACGTCGACTTTCGTCCCGCGCGAGCGCATCAGCGCTTGGGAGCTCACACCATTGCGCAAGGCGAAAGCTGCCTGCCCAAGACCGAGCAAACCGTCCGATATGGCGGCGGCCCTGTCTGTATGCCATCCACTCGCAGCCTTCATGAAATTGATCGAGGCGTTGGTCCCGAAACTCGAGGCGACGACGGCGCGAGCCGCCGCTTCACGAGACGACCCGAGCCACGTCCTAACCCGCGCATGCGCCAGGGGACTGTTGAAAAACGCGCGACCTACTGGATTAAGATCAGCGATGGCCTCGCTCAATGCCGGCGCACCATGCGTGGCCAACACCAGTTCGCCGGCAACGGCTGCCGATGCTGCGGCCGGCGGAGCGGCAGCGACCCATTCTCTCAATCGATTCGCGATGCGCTTGGCGCCGCCTCCCGCCTGAGGTGTCGTCGAGGCGGCCAGAGCCCAATCGGCCGCGTGATCTTGGCTGATTGGCGTATCCTGCAACCCCAAAGCGGTCTGCCGGAACGATGCGAGTGCCGCTGGATCGCCTCCGAAAACCGCCTTGTGGAAGTCGGTCTCCCCCATCCGGTCGCGAATGGCCTCCGCGATCTTTGCCTCCGTCGCATAGGGCGATGTGCCGCGGCGCGGCACGACCTGCGAGGCGAGAAACTCGGTCACACCTTCGTTCAAGTTCGAATGTGGCCGGCTTGAATCAACGACCAAGGTGCTTGCGAGCTTCTTGAACGATTCCGAAGTCAGTGCATGCACCGCCTCGTGCGCGACCACGTCCGGGCTCAATCTGTCGGTCCGCACATAGACGCGATGCCCCCGATCCGATGCGATGCTGAAAGCATCGACGGCCGCCGGATCGTGCTGGCCGCCGGCTTTTTGATATGCACGGGCGAAATCGGCAGGATCCATGGCCTGCTGCCGGATGCCATTCGGCGCTGAGCCGCTCGTCCGACCTTGATAGGCGTCAAACACCTTCCTTCCCGCGTCGAACGCAGCGGGCTGTCCGGCGAGGCCCGCTTCGGTCGCGGTGCGGGATCTGCTCTGCTGATAGTGATGAGAAGCCACACCGGAAACTGTATTGAGTCCGATGGACAGATAGTCTTGCGTGGTCGGCGCCTTGCCTGACAGGAGGCCGGGACCCGCAGTCAGCATGGTGTTCGCGCCCAGCTGGGAGGCTGTCTGATAAAGCGGGTTCGACACGAGGCCATTCGGCCGTGCCGCGCTTGAGGTCCGCACGGCGACCTTGCCGTCGACGAACTTCGTCAGACCGCCAGTCACGCCGGCCATCGCGACATTCTTGAAGTACCCCGAGAATGCGTCCTTCATCTGCGCGTTGGCTTCGTCCTGCGTGAGCCGTCCCTCGGAGAGCTGATACTGGGACTCGACGTAGGTCCCCGCGACGTTGCCGAGGCCCATGACCCCCTGATTGGCGACCATGACCGTTGATCCGGTTGCCAGCTTCGAGACGACCGAGCTTGCAGCCTGGTCGAGGCCGCGCGTAACGAAGGCCTCCGTCGCTCCGCCCGTCAACGCCCCGCCTGCTGCGCCCAGGGACTGCACGCCCGATACGGTCGCATCGACGCCCGCCTGCTTCACTTCATCCCAGCTGCCGCCACCTTGGAAGAAGTTGTTGGTCAGCGCCGCATCGAGGGAGACGTGAGAGCTGCTGTGAATGTCGCCGCCACCGAACACAGTCGCTGCATTCTGGGCCGTGTCGATGGCTTCTGCCGTTCCCGTTCCTACCAAGGTGCCCGCTGCGAGGGCGGCCAAGACAGGCGCGCCGGCTCCGGCCGTGGCCATGGTGACAGCGGTCGCAGCCGCGGCGATCGCGACGTCGCGCACGACTTCCTGTGCACTCGACCAATTGGCGTCGGTCTTGCGCTCGTTCTCGAACATCCGGTCATTCTGGGTGGCCAGATTACCCATGATTTTCAGATACTCGCCGTTGACCTCCTGGGCAGTCATCCCTCCCTGATTTTTCTGCAGGGCCGTGAGCGCCTCTTTCTTGTCCTGCAGATCCGACTCGAGCTCAGACCGGTTGGCACCGAACAGCCCCCCGACCCAATCGCCGCCCTTCTGCAGAAGGCTGCGGTTGCCGAGCGCTTTGTCTTCCCTGTCGATGGCATCCTGCAGCTCATGCAGCCCTTGACCGATATCCACTCGCGCGTTCGCGTCCTTGAGGCTCGCAAGCTGCTCAGCGACCGCGCCATCGCTCAAGGCACCCGGATGCTGCGCAAAGAATGTATTGTACGCATGCGAGAGCGCGCTCTGGTCAGCGGCCGTTTGCGGATCAAGTAGATTTTGCGGCAACGTCAGCCGAAACTGGGAGTCCAGCAGCTGATATTGAGCCAGCTTCTGTTGAAGTTGTGCATATTGAAGCGATTGCTGAGCCGTCGTCAGGGCGCTGCCCGCTTTGGTGAAACCCACAGCCTGTACATTGCCAGCTTGTACCAAATCAGTGTTGGCGGACTGCCGCGCGGTTGCGACCGCCGCCTCGCTCTGTGTGACACGATAATCCTGAACCAGCCTGTTGGTCGTTGCAGCCAGCTCTTTCGTGATCAGGCCGGCCGATGCCGCATCAGTTCTTGCCTGCGCTATCTGCTGCAACACCGGCGAGTTTGAGGGCAAGGGAACATGGCTATAGGTCTGCTCCAGATTAGCCAATGTCGTATTGCGCCGGTCGGCGTAGGCAAGCCCGGTTGCCGACTTGAAGCCCGCCGTCGCAATGTCGGACATTGTCGAGAGCTCGCGCAACTGATGCTGCGCTTGGTTCAGCTTGAGCTCCGTGGCGGCCGTCGGATTCTTGATATAGGCGGCCTGCGCATCCGAGACGGCCTGGTGGCCCTTGATCAGGGCGAGGTCGGTCCCGACTTTGTTCTGATAGGCGCTTGCCTGATCGTAGTCGATCTTCGCCGTGGTAGCGGTCTGCCGGGCTTGCGGGGACAATTTGGCAAGATCGGAGTCCTGCGCTGCCTCAAGATCGGTCTGCGCTGCCGCCGCAAATGCCACTCGGTGCTGAGCCGCGGCCCAGCCTGCATTCTGGTAATCAGCGTTCCCGTTCGCGAGCTTGAGATCGAGCGATGCCTGCTGCGGATCGCTGCCGCGCGTTGCACGTACGGTGTACCCCAATGGATGCAGAGCGTCGTTCACCCGATCCTGGGCATCCTTCGCAACCGTCCCGTATTTCTCGGAATTCGAAGCATAATACTGGAGCTGGGCCTTGCCCTGCGCGACCATGCCGACATCGGCGTTGAGCTTGCTCCGCGCCACGGTGAAGTCGTCATAGGCGCGCAGCTGCGATGGCGTCAAATTCGCCTGGGTCGGATTTTCGTTCTGGTCGATCGTGACACCGGCTTTCTTCAGCGCTGTGGAAGCGCTCTCGAGCTCTTTCTTGTCCGCCGCGGCCTGCTGCCCGTAGACGACGCTTTTCCCTGCCGCAAGGTCGGCGCTCGCGGCATCAAGCTTGCGCTGGTCCGTCGCCAGCTTGTGTTGCTGCGCATCCTGCTGCTGATTCAGCAACGACAGACGGTGCAATGTTCCGGCGCTGATCCCCCGGTCCATCTCGGTGTCCAGACGGCCGAGCTGCGATTTGGTCTGCTCGAGAGCAGCCGTATCGGCGGTGACCTTGGCCTTTCCCGCGGAAACCTGGGCCGAGGCCGCGTCGACGAGCGGGGCAACTTTCCGCGCGACTGGATCTTTCACG
Organism: Bradyrhizobium sp. SZCCHNRI1029; assembly: GCF_032487555.1. Taxonomy (NCBI): domain Bacteria; kingdom Pseudomonadati; phylum Pseudomonadota; class Alphaproteobacteria; order Hyphomicrobiales; family Nitrobacteraceae; genus Bradyrhizobium; species Bradyrhizobium sp. SZCCHNRI1029. Next base: position 146,282 of record NZ_JAUEUK010000005.1, on the reverse strand, counting down.
GTGACCGGCGGCGGTGCCGGCTTGTAGTTCGCTGCGGCGGCGTCGATGCGTTGTGCAGCACTCAGATTGCTCTTGGCCGAACTCAACACCGCCTGGTCGGCGGTGACTTGCTGCTGAGCGGCCGCAACCTGCTTCTTCAGATCGCTGATATGGGCTTGATGCGCAGCCGCCGCGGCGCCCGCGCCGCGACCGTACCCGATCGGAGCCTTCGTTCCCTGCGCATCATTCAGTTCGGTCTGCAGTTTATGCAGCTTTCCAGCATCACCGTCGAGAGTGGTCTGCGCTTTTGTCTGAACAGATTTTGCCTGCGAAACGGCGTCCGGGACCGGCGCCGCCGGCGCCGGGGCGGGAACTCCCGGACATGTTGCCGCCGCTTTCGGCGGAGCAGGCGGGCCAAGCAACACAGGCGTCGGCTGCAGAACCGGACCTATGAAAGGCCGAAGGGGCTGAAAGAGCGGCGAAGGTGCGGTCGATGATGATCCAACGCTGCGCGCCGAATTGCGATCGAGCATGCCCGACGATGATGCCGCGGACTTCGGCCGCGGAGGTGGCGGGGGTGGGGGTGGGGGCGGAGGAGGAGGCGGACTGGCGACAACCGAGCCACCTGCGTCATCTATCCGCATTCGTGCGTCTCCCCGTTAGCGGCGGCGGCTCTGCTCTGGCAGACGCAGTTCGTCAGCCATGCAGCCCGCTCGGCGATCATGTCCGAGCGACAGTTTAGGGCATCAGCCGGCGGCCGATCCGAAATATATTGTGAAAATACTGTCGGGCAGCACGGCTACACTCAGGATATGCCGCTCGCGCGCAAGGCCGACACCACCGGCTGGAAAAACTCCTCGGTGATGTAATGGTCCTGAGCGATGCGGCGATCGAGTTCCTCTGCGAGGTCTGGATTGCGGAAACGAGGAATGCCAAGCTCAGCCGCAGCTTCGGTGAGATTGTGCGCACGGACGGAACGTCCTTTGCACACGAGCCTTGGGACCTGTGTCTCACCCGGAACATAGCGCAACCCGACCATCACATCGTCGCCCTCAATGACCAGTGTTGCGCTTTCGATTCCTCCCCGCCCTCCCCCGTGCGCCAGCGATTGACGCTGACGGCGTTGTGCGGAGCGCACCTCCGGCAGGCCCTCCTGGTCTCTCCGCTCGCGCTTCGCCTCGCTTCGTGTCATCCGCATCTCGCGCATGAACAGTCCGCGCTGCAAGAGAACGTCGATAAGGCCGCCCACCATCAGCACGACGATTGCCGCGACGACGAGCGGTGCCATCACCGCCCCGATCACCGGCGCGAGGCACGAAAGGCCGCATCCTGGCGTGTGAACCAAGGAGTTGAGCGACATCTCGAGGACGAAAACCGAGATCGTGACGAGCAGGGTCGTCTTGACCAGACTCTTCACCAGCTCGATCAGGCTCTTGAGCGCGAAAATTCGCTTCAAACCCTTTGTGGGATGCAAGCGCTCTGCGCGGGGCTTGATAGGGTCAAGGCTGAAGACGATCCCCTTGGTGACGGCGACGTTGACGACGAGGGACATTAGGACGACGATGGCCGCCCCCCTTGCAAGGTATGGCACGGCGGCTTCGTACATCATCGTTCCGATCGTGCCCGCAGCTTCCCGAAACGGTTGCCCGCCCGCATCGCCCACGAGCATCATGGCTCCCCGTAGCCGCGCGAAAAGCTCCGGCAAGGTCAGCCAGAGATAGAGCAGCATGGACGACAGGCATGCACCGGCGACCATATCGGTGCTGCGAAAGACCTGTCCCTTTTCGCGCGCCTTACGTAACTTCCGCTCGCTCGGAGGCAGCGTCCGCTCCTCAGTGCCGCCATCCTCGCTCATCGCAGGAACTGCCCTAGCTGGTCCAGGATTCCGGTCAACTCTCCAAGCTGAGTACCGAAGTGATCGAGCAGAAAGGCCGCATAGAGCGGCAGAACCAGGAAATAGACCAAGTTGCGCGCCGCCATCGAAAGATCGAACACATTCAACTGCGGTGCGAAACGGGCAATCACCATCAGCGCGAACATCGCAACGAACATGGCCGCCAGCACTGGGAATGCCAGGATCAATGCCAACTGCAGCACGCGGACGAGCATTTCCAGCGCCAATAGGCCGCTCTCCGCGCGTAGCAACGGCGCGAGCTCAATGACCGGCCAGAGCCTGTAGCTGCCATAAAGGGCTTCGACGACGCTATGAAAGCCGTCGGCTGCGACGAACAGAACCACCGCAGCGAGCATAAAAAGCGTGCCAGACGCGGTGGACTCGGTCATGGCGTTGGGATCCTGAAGCTGGGCATCGGGGGCCTGACGTTCGTAGTCGAGCAGGTCGCCCGCGACCTCGGCGGCCCAGAACGGGATCCCAAGCAGCAGACCAAGGAGCCCTCCGATGATCGCTTCCTTGAACCCGACCGCGACCAATCGCAATGTTTGCGTGCCGATCGGAGGAAGCACCTCAACAAGTCCGGTCATGACCGGTAGCGAGATCGCGACCACGAAGGCACCACGAATCAAGCCGGTCAGCCCGAGGCGAACAAACACCGGAAAGGTCATGACGAAGGCGCTGGGACGCGCGATGGCGAGCGCCAACGAAAGAAGATGACGGAAGACGAGATTGGCCCCCGCCTCGATGCTGTCCAACGGCATGAGGTCAAGCCCCATCGCCACTCCGCGTCGCCCATGTCCCTCCGAGCACGATGAAGGGAAGGCCCGTCAACGCGTCAGTGCAGGAAAATCCGCAAGGATCTGATCGGCATATTGGATCAGCGGTGCCGCCAACACTGCGCCGAACACCGCCAGCGTGGCCACGACGGCAATCAGTTTGATCGTCTGCGGCAGCACCTGATCCTGAATCTGGGTTGCGGCCTGAAGAATTGAGACGAAGAGGCCAACAACCATCGCCACACCCAGGGGAGGCATGGCAAATATGAGAACGACCGTCAGACCCCTGACCAGATGATCGACGATTGTCGCTTGGCCCATTGCTTCCCCTCCCCATCTCGCAGGCTATCCGTAACTCAACACCAGGCCATGCATCAGCTTCGACCAGCCCTCGACCATCACGAACAAGAACAACTTGAATGGGACGGAGATCGTCGATGGCGGCACCATCGACATGCCAAGGGACATCAAGACCGCGGACACCACGAGATCAATCGCGATGAAGGGCAGATAGAGCAGGAAGCCGATCTCGAAGGCGCGCTTGAGCTCCGAGCTCATGAAGGAGGGAACGAGGATAACGAGATCTTCGCTCGATAGCTTGGCTCTGCTGCTATCGGGCCACAAGCTGCCAGTGGCCGTGACGAAAAAATCTCGCTCCGCGACCGTCGTGAACCGGCTCAAATGTTCGCGAATTGGCTGGCCTGCCCGCTCAGCAGCATCTTTCCAGTCGGTAAAAGTTTGAAACTCGCTGGGCCGATCATTGACGCGCTCATACACGGCCTGCACCAGCGGCGCGCTGACATAGGCCGTCAGAACCAGCGCAATGGCATAGAGCACGAGGTTTGGAGGCGTCTGCTGCACTCCCAGCGCATTCCGAATCAGGAACAGCACCACGGCGATCTTGACGAACGATGTCATCGTCACGACGGCAAAGGTGACAAGGCCAAGCCCGGCGATGACCGCGAGAACAGCGAACAAATTGAACTGGGTCACGGCTTCAGCTCATTCGTGATTGAACAATCTGTTGATCCGCACGCCGATTGCCTCGCCGATCCTGACGATCTCGCCCTGCCCGATCCGCCGATTCCCCGCGTGAATCTCAATTGCATGTCGCGGATCCCGACCGAGATTGAAGACATAGCCGGGCGCGATCATGCGCAACTCGCCGAGAGGTATCTCGAGCTGGCCGATCTCAAATAGGAGCTTGATCTGGAGGTCGTCCAGGCTCACATCGTCTGCGCCTGTATCGACGCTTTCATGTGCAGTCATGTCCACAGCCGTCCAATGATGATGAAGATCGCCTCTTATCTGGTGCAACGTGTCCACCACTGTCGCGTCGCTTCCCTCGAAGCGACATGAGGTGAGACGACGCTCGCCGAAGACGGCGGCGACGCGTCCATCCGGCATCGCGTGTTCGACGATCACGACGTCTCCCGGCCGTAAGCTCGCAAGCAAGCGGGCGCTGACGCGCGTAGCACCAAGCCGGAAAGCCGCGCAGATCGGAACTCCGGCGGCAGCAGCCGGACCCAATGCTTGAACTTGATTTGCCAAGCGGGATTCGTATGGCTCTGGTAAAGACAGGTAAGCACTGAACGATCGTTCGCCAAACCTGCCGCGACACAGGATTCCAATCGAGTCCGGAACGCTGCCATCGAAGGAAGCATGCGTGAGGATGACGGGGAGGCCGAGCGTCTCCTCGATTGAATCAAGTATGGCGGCGCAGGCGAACTCGATCAGAAGCAGCAGATCGGGCTCGGCAAGCGTAGTTCGAGGCGGACCATCAATCGCCTGCAGCGTTGCATCGATCACCTCGACAGGCAGACTTACGGCGCATGGATCACCGCCGATCGTAAAATGAAGACGACACGCCGGCCGGCTCGAAACGCCCGAGGAGGCGCCCGAGAAGGAAATCCGCAGCGGCAGACCTGCCAACTCGCAGGTGAGTTCAGCCAGCCGCCGACACCAACGACGGGCACGTAGAACATCAGCAATGGATAGCGCGTCCGGATGAAATTCGGTGATCTCACCGTCAGGCGCTCCGCGCCTGCGAGCGGGGAATGGCGCGTTCATGCTTGCCGCCCCGCCGCCCTGCCGTCCGAATTAGCCATCTCCTCTAGCAACGTCTCACGGTCCTCGCGACGGCGACGTGATTGCTGCGATAACTCATCCCACTTGCGACGCCTCCGATGAGCCTTCACGAATTCGAGGCGTAGACCCTGAACTTCGTTACGCGCATGGTCGAGCGTACGGATGCTCGCAAGGCGCTGCTCGGCAAGCGCCATTGCCAGCGACTCGAGGCGCCTGAGTTGCGCGTCAAGTTGGGTGATCTCCCGCGCGGAAATTGGACGCCCTACCATCTGCTGGTAGATCTGACGTTCGCGTGCGCCACGCGCCGCTGCTTGCAACGCAAGCGCATGATTGATCTGCGTCAGTTCTGCAGTCGCTTCGACCTGTGCCTCCACGCCGCGCTGAAGCGCGGAATTCGCCCGCCGCTCCCTCTCTCCGAGAACGATCCGCATCCTGCGTATGCGCGTGAGCAGTGGATCGTACCTCATGACGCGAGCTGCTCGAGTTGATGGATCGTGCGATCCCACGGAACGACCTCGCCGAGGCCCTGCCGCAGAAAGGACTTGATAGCATCCTGCTTGGCGATCGCCTCATCGGCGATCGGATCGGATCCGGCCTTGTACTCCCCAACCTGCAGCAGGAACTCAAGCTCTGCATAGCGAGCTATGAGTTCACGCACCCTCCTGGCTGCAGAGCGATGACGGCTCGTCACGACCTGATCCATGACGCGGCTGAGGCTGGACACGATGTCAATCGCAGGGAAATGCGCCGACTGTGCGAGCTTAGGTGACAACGCGATGTGCCCGTCCAGAATGCTGCGCGTCTCCTCCGCGATCGGATCCGCGGTACCATCCCCCTCAACCAGCACGGTGTAAAATGCAGTGATTGAGCCGGCGACTCCGGGACCGGACCGCTCGAGCAACTCGGGCAATGCCGCAAACACCGACGGCGGAAAGCCCCGGCGCGTCGGCGGCTCGCCCGCGGCCAGTCCGATCTCACGCAATGCCCTCGCAAAGCGAGTGACACTGTCCTGCACTAGGAGCACGCGTGCGTTGCAATCCCGGAAGTACTCCGCGATCGTCACGGCGACATAGGCAGCCGTGACGCGCTCCGTCGGCGGCCGGTCGGAGGTTGCGACAATCACGACTGATCGCGCCCGAGCCGCTCCGGCCAGGCAGCGCTCGACCATTTCTCGAACTTCGCGCCCACGCTCGCCAATCAGTGCGACAACGCAGACGTCGACGTCCGCGTTCTGGACGATCTGGGCGACAAGCGACGATTTGCCCGCGCCGGGTTCGCCATAGATGCCGATCCGCTGCCCCTCGCCGCAGCTGAGCAGACCATCGATCGCCCGGATACCAAGTGACAAAGGGCCGTCAACGAGCCGCCGTGCCAAGGGCGCCGGCGCAGCTCCGCGGACTCGTCGAATCTGGTCGAACTCGGGCCATCCTCGTTCCTGAACGTCGAGAGGGCGCCCGAGCCCGTCGACGACGCGGCCGAGCAGCGCTGGCCCAACCATGATGCCGAGGGCCTGCCTTGTCGAGACGACTTCCGTTCTTGTTGAGAGACCCGCCACGTCTCCGAGAGGCGTCAGCAACGCGACTCCGCCTTCGATGCCCACGATCTCGGCCCGCAGATCAGGCGAGGCATGGGCAGAACGGAGCAAACAGATATCGCCAACACGCGCATCGGGAACGATCGCCCTGATGAGGGTCCCCGACACCTGAATCACGCGCCCGCGGATCGGGCGCAGTTGCGAACGGCCTGCAGCTTCACGCAACTGCGGCAGGATTCGCGCGAGTCGGTGCGTGGCAGAGCCTGCCGGCATCATGGCTCCACGCCCTCGAAACCGGCACGCAGCGCCAAGGCGAGCTGCTCCAGTTGAGCGTCAACGGAAACATCGATCTGCCCGAACTCGCTCCAAAGCATACAGCGCCCCGGCGCAAACTGCGGGTCGGACACGATGGTGAGCTGGTCGGCCCCATCCTCCAGCAGCGTCGCCACTCGTACACGGATGGACTCCATCTCCTGCGGCGCAGTCATCAGCACGAGGGCCGTACCGGAACGGATCTCTTCGAGTGCTCTGGTGATGGCGCGCGCGGCGAGATCGTCCGGCTCAAAACTTCCGAGGATCTCCCTGATGATCTCGACGACGAGCGTGATAAGTTCGTCTTGCAGATCGGCGACGAAATCATCAACCGTGACCTTCGTTTCCGCAATCAGGCGAGCCGCCTCCTCAACTCCCGCGAGACGACCATCCTCAAAGCCTCTCATGCGCTGCTCTTCGAACGCGAGCCGGGCCTGCGCGGCGATCTGCTCGCATTGCCGCCGGGCGTCGGCAAGAGAGGCAGCCGCGGAAAACCAGGTCTCCGCCTCTTCGGCTCGAACCACGGGTCCGAGCGGATGGAACGTGCCGACAGGCTTGTCACTCTCGCGGGCTTTCACGGCACCATCCCATCGGCTAGAACGCGATCAACAATCTCCGGACCAAGCTGCTGGTGTCGCCGCGAGACCGAGGAGCCCAGCGGCGAGTTAATCGGAAATCGAAGAAGGATGCGGCTGCGCAAGGTGGCGGGGAGTCGCCAGATTGCGGCATTGAGACATTGCATCCCATCACCTCGGATGAGGTCCGCAAGCGCAGATGGATTCGGGGGGCGATCGGGTTTGGGCGACAGATCGATATTGGCGAGCGCGACCTTGTGGAGTCGGGAATCGAATTCTCCGAGATGCTCCCGGAGCGTAGTCTTGAGGACCGTGGAACGAATTGCGTGGGCATGCCAAACACCGCCGGCCAGCTCACCGACGCGGCATAGTTGCTCGCAGTCGAGAAACGCAATGCGACTGCGCGTGTCAGCGACGTCGGCTGCCGTGCAGCAATCAAGCTCGTAATGCACAACGATCCGCTCTGAGATATCTCGGTGGAGTCGGTCGCAGGCGAGTATCCGTGCGGCAAGCCCGGGCGAAACGCCCGGTACGCACGCGAGAAATCGTTCAACGTGGATGTAGCGTGCCGGTAATCGACAAAACGTGTCCATATCCATCACCGGCCAATGCCCCACCGGCGCGCCGGGTTCGCAGCCACCGCCGACCTTCGGAGCACGCAAACCAAGGGATGCTCCAGGTTGCACAAGCCTACTCATTTGCCGGCCAAGCCCACTTCAATCGCACTAGGATACGACACGCAGCGGATCACGCGCCGGCATTCGCGCCTCACGACGCGGCGCGTTGCGTTGCGCATATCCCACGCGTGCCCGGCGCCAGAGCTGGAAGATTCCGATCGATCCCAGCAGCCCCACCCCTACCGCGGCTGACACCTGCAGGATGAGCGGACGGTCACGCAGGGCAGATCCGTCGTGAGATAGAACGGATGCCGTCGTCTCGATCGACGTGGAGGGGCTGACTTCGACGGGATCCGAACTGCCACGCACGAAAACCACGGCCACCCTGTCGTACGTCAGTCCTTCGACACTGTTGGCAATGAGGGTCTTGATCTGCGGTAGGAGCACGGCGATTTCGGCGCGCGCGTCGTGCTTGATGAACACCGATGCCGCCGACGACGGAACCTGATCGTGACGCAACGGGTCTATCTTAGGCAGCACCACGTGGACTCGGGCAGAGATGACTCCGTCGATCTCCATGATCGTCCTTGCCAACTCTTGATTGAGCGCGTGAATCAACCTGACTCGCTCCTCTGTGGGTGACGACACCAGACCATTGCTTGAGAATATGCTGCCCATGTCTTCGAACTTCGCGTGCGGCAACCCGGACGCATTCAGCAGCGTCACAGCGTCGGCAAATCGCTCCTGCTCGACCCTGACAGTATTGCTACCGTCCTTTGCCTGGAGTCGGTCGGCGGCGATGCCGTGGTGCAGCAGAAGGGCCACCATCAGATTAGCCTCCTTCTCGCTCAAGCGGCTATAGAGCTCACCCTTGCAACCGCTCAGCATGAACGCCAAGCCCAGCACCAGCGCCAAATTCAATCCGCGCCCTCGAGCGGCCAGCCATTGTTTGCCGCAACCGGCCATTCTCATTGTCCCTTCAAGAACGTGTTGAAGATCCGGGTCGACTCGGTCGAGATTTTCGACATCAGCGTCGCCTCAATGGCAAACGAGAATGCGTGCTCCAGCATTTGCAGGGCCTGACGGCCCGCGTCTGGCTTGTCCGCTCCCAGGGCCGTTCCGCCAATGTTGGAAGACGCTGGACCGGATGCTGCCGGCTCCGGCATGAGATTGAGCTCGGGCGCGACATTGCGCTGGACCCGCTCGTACGAACTCTCCATCCACTCCATCACCTTGCCGCCGAGTTGGTCGACGGCGTGCTCAGGCTCCATAGGCAGTTTAGTGACCGATCTATGCAGAGCGTCCTGAAACGACTGCTGGGCGGCCGCTCCGGGCTCAACGGCTCCGAAACTGACACCAACTGTTCCGGAAGCTGTGACGCCACCCAACGGCGCAATCGTCGTCATGTCACCGCTCCATGCCGTCTCAGGACCCCTCGTGCTCTCGCCATTGCTCACTCCAAACAAATAATGACTCACAAGGACAGCCGGACCATGGCTTGCACAACGGATCAGACAGAGCTTTGCACGGCGCCCAGCGGGGCAGAGCATAATATTTTCCTAATATATTCTCCGACGCACCCGCGACCGCTGTGATTGAATGAGATGAGCTGATAGCAACAAGTACATGTGAGTCTGCTCGTGGGTACGCGCGATCAACTACACGATTGCCACGATTGTTCCGCGACAAGGCCGCACGAAGGCCACGTTTTCCCATGCGACCCTTTGGCATCTCGGGTTCTGGTCCCATTGCGCAGCGGGGCTGCGATCGCGACCGTCTGCCTGACGCTCTCGGCGGCTGCAATCCACACCACGTCCGCAGACGCGGGTGAACCTGCTTGGCCAACCGAGTCCTACAGGTACACCATCGTCGACCAAGACCTTGGCAACGTTCTTCAGGAATTCGGACGAAATACCGGCCTGCGGTTAGAGGTGAGCCCGGAAGTACGGGGACGTGTGCGCGGGCCTCTGCCTGAACTCAAGGCAAGAGAATTCATCGAGCATCTATCCCGGAACTACGGACTCGACTGGTATTTCGACGGCTTCCGGATTTATGTCACTAGCAACAAGGAAGCTTCGAGCAGGCTCGTTCAACTCGGTGCCGTGCCGCTCCAGCGTCTCGAAGCCGCACTTCGCGATCTCGCGCTCTCCGACGCGCGATTCTCACTCAGATCCATCAAGCAGGCCGACATGGCCCTGGTCTCGGGTCCCCCGCAATACATCCAAGCGGTGGAGCGTACGCTCGCAGCACTGAAGCCTCGAGCTGACCAGCCATCGTCCGTCACCGTCTATCGCGGGGAGCACGTCCAAGTGGTCAAGCTCAACGCCCCAGGCGACGTGCCATGACGCAGATCAACGGGTTCGCAAGTCCTGCCAGATCGACCGGACGGATCAAAGGAGGGTCAGAATGGCCGTAGAAGCATCGAGCATGACGACCGCGATGGCAAGCGCCTCGAGCAGCAGCGAGGCAGTCTCGGCTGAGGATCAAGCAAAGTTCGAGGAGGCGTTTCTCAGCGCAATGCCGCAGGCGGCCGCGTTCATGCTCATGACTGTTGCTCAGGACGGTATTCAGGAGATGGCATCCGTTGGCGACGAGAATAGTGCAACCCCGGATCCGTGACGGAGCCTGCCGACTGACGCCTCGTTAGACCCTTTGCTCAGAACAAGACAGATAAGACATCGGATCGCAAACAAGGAGAGAGTTGCATGTCTAGGGTCAGCTCCCACGCATCATCCTCACGTGAAGCTCACACCGGTCACATGATGGGTCCGCACGGACACGCGTCGTCCTGGCCCGGCTTTGCAGGATTTCAGCCCACGCCCGGCGGGTCGTCAGCTCATCCGGCTCATCGCTGTGATGCGGGGGATTGGTGGCAGTCGTCGATGCCGCCCGCTTCGCAGCAGCAAGATCCGCGGACGTCTTCCATAGCATCGGACGTTCTTGGATTGGTCGCGGACGCAAAGACACCTGCAGACAAGGCGGCTCTGATCTCGGCGGCCATCAGCATCCTGAGGGGCGGACCGAGCCAGTGCGACGCGCGGAACAACGGCCGCGTTGCCAAGATCCTTGGTGACCTGACCCATCAGATCACGAATTCCACTGGGCCCAGCGATCCCGCCAAAGGTCAGCTGCTCGACGGGATCGCGAAGATCCTGAAGCAACTCGTGTCCGGCCCATCCCATCAACCCGGCGCGAACAGCTCGATACTCAAGACGCTGAATCAGCTCGTCAGCCAAGTCTCAGAGGCAAAGGGCCTTGACCAAGCGACGAAGAACAACATCCTCGACAAGCTTTCCTCGATCATTCTGCAACTCGCGGATTCAAGCTCGGGATCGCCATGCGACCGCTCCGCGGGACACCTCTCGGCCGACAACCATATCACCGACAGAGCTGAGTAAAGCAACGAGGCCTCATTCTCGCAACGCGACGAGGGCGATGAGACCAGGACGTTGAAGGAAGCGCGAGAGGCGTACCTCGCAAGGTGCGCCTCGGGACGGGATCCAAGCCGCCGCTTCAGCCGAGAGGTGATCAGCGTGGACAACGCTAACGATCACTTCCCGGCTGGAGGGCATTCCCCGACAGCCCAATCCTCAACGCAACACGAACATAGAGAGATAAAGCGATGTCCCATTCAACAGGCTCCGTTTCTTCGACGACGTCATCGAACTCGAGCATCGATAGCGCGATCGCGAAGATGAAGAGTGCCTTCGACGAAGCGATCAAGACGAATGCCGAGATCACGACCAAGAAGACGCACTGGGGATCGATCGAGACGGTCGCGCAGCAGCGCCCGAACGTCGGCTGATCCAGCGATCGCCCTCGGACAGCTACCAACCGCTTACGGCACGGGGCGTTCGTACCGAGCGCTCCGCTGCCAACATGGCTGCTAGGCCCTGATGGAGAGGCAGAGAATGCCGGCATCACCGTCCCCATTCGAACTCACAATCCGATCGGGCCTTCATGCCGGGGTCCGGCAAGAACTCGACGCCGGGACCTATCTGGTGGGTCACTCGATGGACGCCGATGTCGTTCTCATGGATGACTGTCTGGCTCCTTTGCACGCGCGGTTCGCGCTAGAGGCGGACTGTTGCGAAATCGAAGGCACCGCAGATAATGTTCTGCTGAACGGCACCCTGCTCGGTGCCGGAGAAGCACGGATCAGTCGTTATCCGGCCGATGTCGTTCTGAATGGAATTCAGCTCCGCTTCACCCGCAAGCGCAGAACGACCCGCTCTACCTTCTTGAGGTATGGACTCGGCACCGCCGCGATCCTGGTCTGTCTAGCCCTGCTTCTGCAGGGATTTCCCGCTGGTGCGGACAAGGTGCCCGGCGATGGCGGCTATGCCACAGCTGAGCGGCTGAGATCCCCCCGCTGCGACTCCGACTGTTCGACGAAATATCCGAGCAGGCACGCGCCCAATTCGCCCGCCCCCACCCTTACCCCCGCACGACTGCCCGGCCAGGACAGAACGGGACGGGCCGGCGCGGAGCCCGGCGCGCCGGTGGCGGATTTGAACAGCGCGGCGGACGCGCTGCGCCAGCGATTGCTGACTGCGGGCCTCACGACCGTCGAGATTGTCAGCGACTCAAACGCCATCACGGCGAGAGGAAGCATTGAACCCGCGGCGTTAGGCAGGTGGCGCGACATTGAGCGATGGTTCGACGGCACGTTCGGCATTGCCATCGTGTTGACGAGCCAGGTCGAGGCGAAATCTGTAAAGCGTAGCGCCCCTTTGACCGTTCAGGCGATTTGGGCCGGAAATGGGCCGTATGTCATTGATGGACGCGGTCAGAAGCTGTTCGCAGGCGCCGTTATCAGCGAAGGGTGGATCGTCGATCGAATCGAACAAGACCGGGTCGTATTGCGTCGCGGCGCAGACCTGCTCGCCGTGAGCTTGTAAGACCATGCCGCTCTGCGTTTCGATCAATGTGACGAAGGTTTCGATCCCGCTTGGATGGAACCGCAAACTATGACGGCCATTGTCGAGAGCTTGACCCGCTGGTCGAACGACAAGCGCGAGCTTCTCGTCGTCATCCTGATCGTCACCACGATCACGGCGATGATCCTGCCGATTCCGACGGCGCTCGTCGACGTCATGGTGTCCGTCAACATCGGCGCGTCGATTCTGCTGCTGATGGTGGCGTTCTACTTGAACGCCGCGGTCGAATTCTCCGCACTTCCGGCAATCATTCTCATATCCACGGTGTTCCGGCTCTCGATTTCCATCACCATTACGCGCCTAGTGCTCAGCCAGGCCGATGCCGGGTCCATCGTTCAGACCTTTGGCGAGTTCGTCGTTTCCAGCAATGTCGTGGTTGGGCTCGTGGTGTTCCTGATCATCACGATCGTCCAGTTCGTCGTCATCACCAAAGGATCTGAACGGGTCGCCGAAGTTGCTGCCCGATTCACGCTCGATGCGCTGCCGGGTAAGCAGATGAGCATCGATGCCGACCTTCGCAATGGCGACATCAACCAGGCCGAGGCCCGGCGCCGCCGACGCCGGCTGGAGCGCGAGAGCCAGCTCTACGGAGCGATGGACGGCGCCATGAAGTTCGTCAAAGGTGATGCGATCGCCGGTCTCATCATCATCGCCGTCAACCTCGTTGGCGGCATCGTTGTCGGCACCGTGCAGCATAGGCTGCGCATCAGCGAAGCGATCCAGCTCTACTCGTTGTTGACGATCGGCGACGGCTTGGTCTCCCAAGTCCCGGCGCTGTTCGTGTCGATGGCGGCGGGAACGGTCGTGACCCGGGTTGCGACAGAAGCGCCGAGCAATCTTGGTTCCGAGATCATGGAGCAGATCACGTCGCAGCCGCAATCCCTGCAGCTGGCCGGTCTCATGATGCTCGGGCTGGCGTTCGTACCGGGTTTTCCGGCGCCGATTTTCCTTTTTATGGCCACCGTGTTCGGCGGCTCCGGCGTTGCGATGCTCTTGGCTCGACGGCGAGCCCAACGAACCTCCGGCACGGCGCAACCGTCCGACCCGTCAGAGCCCACGAGAAGTTCGCGGATCGCTATCCCGGCGGCCAAGTCTGCACCGATCATGATCCTCGCGGAAGCCGCCTTGTGCGATGAACTGCGGAGAGCCGGCATTCATGATCGGATCAGGCGGACGCGACAGGACGTGGCAGACTGGCTCGGATGCGCCTGTCCAGGGGCGGCAGTCGACGAAAGCAGCGCCCTGGCGCCCGGTCATTTCAGGATCGAGCTGCATGGCGTGCCTCTTCTGCTCTCGTCCGGTGAACTGGATCAGCCGGCAACCCGAACGGCGGGGGGAGCGGCCATCTCCGCAGTCGATGCCGAGCTGCGGCGCGTTCTTGTCCGCTATGCGCCGGAGTTCCTCGGCATACAGGAGACCAAGCGCCTGCTCAACCAGTTAGAGGCTGACTACGCCGACTTGGTGCGCGAGGCCTTGCGTGTGGTCCCTACACAGCGCATCACCGATGTCCTTCGCCGGCTGCTCGACGAGCGGGTCTCCATCCGCAATCTGCGGCTGATTCTTGAGACGCTGGCCGAGTGGGGAATGCGGGAGCAGAGCAGCGTCATGCTGGTCGAGCACGTGCGGCTGGCGCTGCGCCGGCAGATCTGCTTCGAAAGCTCAGGCTTTGATCGGACCTTGCGCTGCTTCGTGCTTGATCGACAGACAGAGGAAGCGATCCGAACGGCAGTGCACGCCCTCGATGAAAACGCTCAGACGTCTCTCGATCCTGCCGTCAGCACGCGCCTGCTTGATGCGTTGACCCGGCAGCTTGCCGACGTCGATCATCTTGCCGCATCGCCGAGTATTGTACTGGCCTCCGCCGACCTGCGCCGGGTGGTCTGGACGCTGCTTGCGCCGTCCGGTCTCAATGTGGTCGTGCTCTCCTATCAGGAAATCTCAAAGGATTTTCGGGTCGAGCCGATCGCCGTCCTTGGATTGGATGAATCACGCGAGCAGGCTGAACCTTTCCCGATCTCGGCGATGCAATGAACCAGTCAACCCGCGACGACACCTGCGAGGTTTCGAGACTTGAACTATAAGACAGTGCAATATCCGTAGGAAGTACATGCGTAGCTCTGAAGGCCGGGAAACCGCGTTCAACAACCATCTGAAACCAAGTGCCGGTGTTTGCAGGCGAATGGCGCTGGCTGGCAGCATCGCCGGTCTGCTCTGCGCCTGTTCGTCGCTGAGCCCAGACATTGGCGGACCGGTGCCGACGCCCACGACCGCACCCGCCTCGGTCGAGGGTCGCAATCTCCCGGCCTCCACGGCAACCGCAGCAGCTCCCGCCAACCAAGTCGCCGGGATGGAAGACAAGGACGATCGAATCAGAAAAGCGCGAAGCGAGCTCGCCAGACATCAAGCCGAGCCCGCCCTGGCAATCTTCACCAGCGTGCTCACCTCGGACCCCGAGAACATTCCGGCGCTCAACGGCCTCGGAGTGGCTCTCGACATGCTCGGCCGCCATGACGAAGCTCAGACAGCCTATCGTCAGGTGCTCGCAATCGCTCCCGCCGACATGATCGCAAGCAACAATCTGGGCCTGTCGCTTACCTTGACGGGCCGGTACGCCGACGCGATGACGGTTCTGCGGCCGATCGCGCTCGGTGAGAGCGCCTCGCCTCGTGCACGCCAGAACCTCGTGATCGCTATGGCGCTGAGCGGAGATCGCGATGGCGCCGCCAAGCTTGCGCGGGTCGACCTTCGGGAAGAGGACGTGAGGCTCAATCTCGAGATGCTCTCGGCGATGCGGCGCTGACGATGGGACCGTTTCGAATTTCGCCATCCGCCTGGCTGACCTCGATCGTGGTGATCCTTACGATGCTGGTTCATTGCGCGCCGGCATCATCCAATGCGCGGCAACAGGTGCGGATCTACGCGTCTCAGGGCGAGATGCTGACCTTGCCCCGTCCGGCTTCCAAGGTCTTCGTCGCCGAGCCGGCTGTTGCGGACGTCCAGGTCGCGGCCGCCAACCGCGTCTTCGTTTTCGGCAAAAAGCCCGGCCGTACGACGCTCTTCGCGCTCGACGATTCCGGCGCGACCGTCGCGACGTTCCGGATTGCGATTGCCTATGACGAGAGTGATCTACGGCAGCTGCTGCGAGCTCAATTCGCAGACCTCGACGTCAGGCTGTCGCGGACGCCGCGCGGCGCGGTGCTGAGCGGGCTGGTGCCCAACGCCGACACCGCCGAGAAGGTCCGCTCCACCTGCGCGCAGTTCCTCGGCGAGGACGAGGTGCTGCTCAATCAGTTGAAGATCGGCGGTAGCACGCAGGTGAACCTGCGGGTCCGTATTGCCGAAGTCTCGCGCAACGCGGTGAAGCAACTCGGCGTCAACTGGGAGGCCGCAGGCTCGGCCGGTGGTTTCAGCTTTGGGCTCTCGTCGGCGGCCTCAGGGAGAATCAATACGCCGGCAAACGGCAGCTACAGTGTGACTGCCATCGTGGATGCGCTCGCTCAGGAGGGACTGGTTTCAATCCTGGCAGAACCGACGCTCACCGCTGTTTCGGGTCAGAAGGCGAACTTCCTGGCAGGCGGCGAATTTCCGATCCCCGTCGCCCAAGGGCTGGACCGCATCTCGATCGACTTTCGTCGCTACGGCGTGGGACTGGAGTTCACACCGACGGTGCTCTCCGATCGTCTGGTCAACCTGCAGGTCAAGCCCGAGGTCAGCGAGCTCTCGAACGAAGGCGCCCTGATCATGAACGGCGCCCGCGTCCCGAGCCTGATTACCCGGCGGGCGGAGACCACAGTCGAGCTCGGCAGCGGGGAGAGCTTCATAATCGCCGGACTGCTGCAGAACAAGTTCAATACCGGCCTGGACATGTTGCCGGGGCTGGGCGACCTGCCGGTACTGGGGGCTCTGTTCAGGTCGACACAGTTCCGGAAGAACGAATCCGAACTGATCATCATCGTCACACCGACAATCGTTCGCCCGATCGGCGAATCGGCACGCATACCGGTCCCGACCGACTTCGTCGGGCCGCCTTCCGAGCTCGAGCGCATCATATTCGGCCGTCTTGGAACGACCCGCCCCGGGGCAGGCCCGATCGAGGTGCCGGTGCCGGGCCGGAGATTGCGTGGCGATGCCGGCTTCCTGATCGAATGACGGTCCTCCAAGGAGCGATAAACATGGCACCGATCAGAAGCGGCCTCGCCATCGCCCTCGCGGTGCTGGCTGCAGGCTGCGCTGTGGACCGGACGGCACCGCCACCGCAGCTCGCAGGTGAGACCGTTCATTACGTCTACGATGTACCTGCAGGACGCTGTTCTGCGGCGAGCTCCGGCGTCGAACACTTCGTGGCCGCGACGGCGAATGGCCGCCCTGAAAGCGTCCGTGCCTGGATCGAAGGACCGCCGGGGCCATGCACGGCGGCGATCGAGCATTCCATCATCCGAGCCGGCGTGGATCGCTCCCACGTCAGGCACGACGTTGCCTCGGCAATGCACCACGCGACGCGTGTTCACATCGATCGCCTGCTCATCAGCTCCGTTCGCTGCCATCTGTCGGATGGCTTCAATCGCGGCATCTTCGCCGACAATGCTGCCGATCCGGCCCTCGGCTGCAGCACGGCTGCGGCCTTTGGCGGCATGGTTGCGGATCCGGAGGATCTTCAAGCCGGAAAAGGACGCAGCCGCGCCGAAGGGGAACCGGCCACCCGCGCGGTCGCGAATTTGCGCGGGGAGCAGCCAACCCGTGCCGAACCAACCGGCGAGGACCGCCCGCAGACCACGGCTCATCCCGCGCAATGATTGTTCAAGCCGAAGAGCTCAGCCGTCGCCATTCCGACCTGGAGAGACCTCAGCGTCGCACGTTGCTCAAGGATAAAGCGGAAGCGATGGTGCCGTTGATCCGCAGATTTCTTGATCGCAAGCCCTCGGAGAGCTCAAATATTTTCCTGCGAAAGAGGTCGGGAGCGAAGTATCCAGAGGAGGTACGCCTCCGACTTCCACTTGAAGACGCGGTCGGGTTCGAGACAGCGGATCTCGACGTCGCAGCGTCACGGCGCGCTGGCTCAGCTACCAAGTTGTACGTGTTGGACTACGCGGCTAAGTCACTCTCTCCCTCGGTCTCTTCGAGTTCACTGCACGAAGACGTCGCTCCCCCCCCCAAAGGACTCTTTTTCGAGCCTGTCCGCGGCGACATAGATGACATCGGCTTTTGCAGCGGCCTGGATCGGGCTTTGACGCAGCGACCGCCGCGCCACGACATCGTCCCTTACAATCGCATGTGTTCGGACCGCTTCTTCTCTTTTCGGCCGGACGAGAGCGGCAGCGCACTGGGCAGCGTCGAGGTGAAGGAGGCACTGGTCTACGATCAGTACATGCGCGGCGACATCGACTTCACGGGCTTCAGGGTGACCATCTCGCTACGAGAGCAGGCCTGCCAAGCCTATCTGAGTCACGTCGGCATGCGGCAACCTGAGCTGCGCGATCGCGAGTCCTGGGATGGCCGCCTTCTCTTCCGCATCCCCTCGCGTCCTTTCGCGTTTCCCATGCCGCGCGGAAACTCCGATCCGTGGACGTTCGGAAAACGGGTGGTCGCCCCATTGCAGGCGATCGCTCGGTTCGCCTTCGACGAGATCGAAATCCAACTGCTGCGTGACGACCGAGGCCGCCGCGTGACCATGGGCGAGGCTGCGTGCGACTGAGATCCCGGCTGGCAGGCGCCCTTGCGTCTGCGGGCCTGACGCGCAGCGCGCCTCAGCCACGCACCACGCCGGCCCGCGCCTTCAGGAACTCGCGCGCGACGATCAGCTTCTGCACTTCGGTCGCGCCTTCATAGATGCGCAGCGCGCGGATCTCGCGGTAGAGGCTCTCCACGATCTCGCCCTTGCGGACGCCGCGGCCGCCGAACATCTGCAGGGCACGGTCGATGACGCGCTGGGCGGTCTCGGTGGCCGTGAGCTTGGCCATCGCGGCCTCGCGCGTGGTCGGCAGCTTCTGCACGTCGCGGCGCCAGGCCGCGCGGTAGGTCAGGAGCGCGGCGGCATCGGTCTCGGTCGCCATCTCGCCGAACGCCGCCTGCGTCATCTGCAAGTCCGACAACGTGGCGCCGAACATCTTGCGGCTCTGCGCATGCGCCTGCGCCTCGTCGAGCGCGCGACGGCCGAAGCCGAGGGCGGCGGCCGCCACTGAGGCGCGGAAGATGTCGAGCGTCTGCATCGCCAGCTTGAAGCCGCCGCCCGGCGCGCCGAGCCGGCGGCTGGCCGGGATGCGACAATTCTGCAGACGGAGTGTCGCCAGGGGATGCGGTGCGATCACCTCGATGCGCTCGGCGACCGAGAACCCGGGATCATCGGGAAACACGACGAAGGCGGAGATGCCGCGCGCGCCGGGCGCCTCGCCGGTGCGGGCGAACAGCGTGTAGACGTCGGCGATGCCGCCATTGGAAATCCAGGTCTTCTCGCCATCGAGCACGTAAGTATCGCCGTCCAGCCGCGCCGTGCAGGTCATCGCGGCGACGTCGGAGCCCGCCTCCTTCTCTGACAGCGCGAAGGCCGCGAGCCATTCGCCGGCGCGCACCTTGGGCAGCACACTGGCGCGCAGCTCCGGCGAGCCGCCGAGTGCGATGGCGCCGGAGCCAAGTCCCTGCATGGCGAAGGCGAAATCGGCCAAACCGTCGGCATAAGCGAGCGTCTCGCGCGACAGGCAGATCGCGCGTGAGTCGATCGCGCCGGCATCCGCGTCGGGCGCCACGACGGCGCTGTCGAGCAAGCCTGCGGCACCAAGCGCGCGAACGATCTTGCGGCAGGCGGTGTCGACATCGCCGTGATCGACGTCGTCGAGAACGCCCGAGCCGACGAAGCGGTCGAGCTGGTCGCACAGAGCGCGGTGACGCGACTCGAAGAACGGCCAGTCGAGCCAGTCGCGGGGGATCACCTTCGCCGAAACACTCATGACAAGACCTGTCCGCCAATTATTTTAAGTATAAAATACTTGGCGGAGGATCGATCTGTCAAGCTTGCGGCGGCCGGGCGCGCCGCCGCATTCGCTCACTCCGCCGCCCTGCCGAGCTTGCCGAAGGCGCGTGTCGGGGCCGGGAAGCCGCAGGAGGTGCCGTCGGTGACCTTGACCTGGTCCTCCCACGGCAGCCGGTAGGTGCCGGCGACCATGTCGTGCATGAAGGTGTAGGGACAATCCATCGCGCCGCCCTTCACTGCGACATAGCCGCGATGCCAGAGCTGATAGATGTTGTTCTCGACGCCCCAGTTGATGCGGGCCTCGCGCACGAGATCGGGGCGCACCTCGGCGGTGATGATCTCGTCGGCGCGCCCCGTCGTGCCGTGCGCGATGATGCTGCCGTCGAAATTGACGATCATGCCCTCGCCCATCGAATCGAACGAGCCGTCGGAGCCGCACATGCAGACATTGGCCGTCACCATCAGGTTCTGGAACGCATTGGCTTGGTTGGTGAAGCGCCAGCTGTCGCGGATCGGCGCGGTGTAGCCGGCGGTGCGAATCATGATTTCGGCGCCCTTGTAGGCGCATTCCCGCGCCATCTCCGGGAACATGCCGTCATGGCAGATGATGAGCGCGATCTTGGCGCCGCGCGGTCCCTCGATCACGGGTATGCCGAGATCGCCGGGCTCCCACGGCTCGACCGGAATCCACGGATGCAGCTTGCGGTAATACAGCTTGATGTCGCCGTGGTCGTCGATGATCAGACCCGAATTGTAGGGGTTGCCGTCGGGGTTGTGCTCCATGATCGAGAAGCAGCCCCAGATCTTGTTGTCGATGCAGGCCTGCCTGAACGCGGCGACCTCCGGCCCGTCGAGCCGGCACATGATCTCGGGATTGGTGTCCATCGACAGCCCGTGTAGCGAGTATTCCGGGAACACCACGAGATCCATGGTGCCGAGATTCCGCCGGGCCTTGCCGACCATCCAGACGATCTTCTCGGTCTGCCGCGCGAGGTCGTCCTTGCTCACAACGACCGGCAGCTGCAGCTGCACCAGGCCGATGACCACGCCGTTGTCGGATTTATTGAGACCGCCTAACCCGTTCATGCCGGACCTCCCTGGATGTCGCCGCTGCTCGAGACGTTGCTCGAGACAACCACGATTTCACGAGGGCCGCGCGCCGATATTTCAGCCCGCCATTTGCCGCTTGCTGAGGCAGCGGTCGCCGGCGCTTCGGGAGTCAGACGCCGGATGATCGTTGCAGGCGCGCTTGGAACCGCGTCAGCGCGCGGCCGAAAACGGCCGCCTCACCGGTTGCGCGCGCCAGCACCAGTGCACCCTGGATGCCGAGCACCACCTCCTCGGCGCCGTCGGCGGCCTGTGCCGCCGGCCAGCCGTCGCGGATCAGCGCATCGCGCAAGGCCTCGATCCAGCGTGTGAAGTAGCTGGCGATGGCGGCGGCGAAGCGATCCCGCGTCTCGTCGAGCGCGAACGCCCCGACGAGGCAGACGCGTCGGCCGGAACGGAAGTAGTCGTCGACGCCACTCCACATCCGCGCGATCGACTGCTCCGGCGGATCATCGCGCAGCGGCGCATAGATCTCGCGCTCGAACCAGGCGTCGACATGCGCCAGCACCGCCCGCCCCATCTCGTCCTTCCCGCCTGGAAAGAAGTGATAGAGGCTGCCTTTGCCCAATCCCGTCATCTCGGTGATCCGGCTGAGCGAGGTGCCCTCGAAGCCGAACTCGCGGAACACCTCGGCAATCAGCGGGATGACGTCGGCGCGCTCGTTGAGCGTCCGCATGGCTCTCCCTGCGTCAAAGTCCCAAGTCGGTCAGTCCGGGATGATCGTCCGGCCGGCGCCCGAGAGGCCAGTGGAATTTGCGATCGACCGCCTTGATCGGCAGGTCATTGATGCAGGCGTAACGGCGCTGCATCAGCCCCTGCGCGTCGAACTCCCAGTTCTCGTTGCCGTAGGAGCGAAACCAGTTGCCGCTGTCGTCGTGCCACTCATAGGCGAAGCGCACCGCGATCCGGTCATCGCTGTGGGCCCAGATCTCCTTGATCAGGCGGTAGTCGAGCTCCTTGGCCCATTTGCGGGAGAGGAAGGCGACAATCTCGGCACGGCCGGTGATGAACTCGGCCCGATTCCGCCACCGGCTGTCGGGCGTGTAGACCAGCGACACGCGCTCAGGGTCGCGGCTGTTCCAGCCATCCTCGGCCATGCGCACCTTCTGGGTGGCGGTCTGCAGCGTGAACGGCGGGGCGAGAGAGCTCACGGGACATCTCCTTGTGTACTATATCGTACAGACTATACCGATCGGTACACACCGTCAAGCCTCAGATGTCGAGCGGAGCTCCAGGCACAGGCTCGGCCGTGCGCCAATCCGCGTCGACGCGCGGGGGCCTATGCCTGCGGTGCCCCTCTACCAAATGTGCGCGTCGCGACAGTCAGGACCCTTGTGTGCTCAACGGAAATTCGATGATCTGCTAAGGGAACCGACCGCGCCGCGGGGGCGACACGGTCCGTCGGCCACACTTTTGGGGATATCGGACATGTCGATGCTCACGCCGCATGGCGAGTGCCTGCTGTGGACACCTGAGCTGATCTGGGTGAACACGGTGTCCGACATCCTCATCTCCTTCGCCTTCTTCACCATCGCGTTCGTGCTCGCCTTCATCGTCTATCGCCGCCGCGACTTTCAGTTCAGCTACATCTTCTGGGCCTTCGCGCTGTGGGTGTCCGTCTGCGGGCTGACACGGCTGATCGAGGTGCTCACGATCTGGGTTCCGGCCTACAGCCTGGAGGCGGCCACCAAGGGCTTCCTGGCCTTCCTGTCGGTCGGCATCGCCGCCGCGCTGTTGCTGCTGCTGCCGCGGGTGCTGACGATGCCGTCCCGCGCCGAGCTGCGGAACGCCTATGCGCAACTCGAGGAGGAGACGCGGCAGCGGCGCAGTGCGGAAGCCATGGTCCGGCGGTTCCAGGAGATCGAGGCCACCGAGGCGCAGGTGCGGCAGGCGCAGAAGATGGAGGCGATCGGCCAGCTCACCGGCGGCGTCGCCCACGACTTCAACAACATCCTCACCGTGATCACCGGCACCATCGAGATCCTGGCCGAGGCGGTCAAGGACCGGCCGCAGCTGGTGCAGATCACCAGCCTGATCAACTCGGCGGCGGCGCGCGGCGCCGACCTGACGAAGCACCTGTTGGCGTTCGCCCGCCGCCAGCCGCTGCAGCCGCGCAGCGTCGACATCAACGGCATGGTGGTCGACACCGCGCGCCTGCTGCGCCGGACGCTCGGCGAGCAGATCGAGATCGAATCCATGCTGGCGCACGATTCGGCGCCGGCGATGATCGACCCCAGCCAGCTGTCGACCGCGATCCTGAACCTCGCGCTCAACGCGCGCGATGCCATGCCGGACGGCGGCAAGCTGACCCTGGAAACCAAGAACGTCCTGCTCGACGCCGCCTATGCGCGCATGAACCCGGAGGTGATCCCCGGCAACTACGTGATGATCGCGGTCAGCGACACCGGCGAGGGCATTCCCGCCAACCTGCTCGACAAGGTGTTCGAGCCGTTCTTCACCACCAAGGACGTCGGCAAGGGCGTCGGCCTCGGCCTCAGCATGGTCTACGGCTTCGTCAAGCAGTCCAACGGTCACATCAAGATCTACAGCGAGCCGGGGCACGGAACCTCGGTCAAGCTGTACCTGCCGCAGGCCAATGCCGATGCCGATGCGGCACTGTCGACCATCGGCGCCGAGGGCATGGAGCGCGGCGACGAGACGATCCTGATCGTCGAGGACGATTCGCTGGTGCGCGAATATGTCATCGCCCAGATCAAGCGGCTCGGTTACACGACGCTCGCGGCCAGCAAGGCCGACGAGGCGCTGGCGCTGATCGACAGCGCGACGCGGATCGATCTTTTGTTCACCGACATCATCATGCCTGGCGGAATGAACGGCCGCCAGCTCGCGATCGAGGCGCTGAAGCGGCGTCCCAGCCTCAAGGTGCTGTACACGTCGGGCTATACGGAGAACGCGATCGTTCACCACGGCCGCCTCGATGCCGGTGTGCTGCTGCTCACCAAGCCGTATCAGAGCGCCGATCTCGCACGCATGCTGCGGACCGCACTGAACTCTTGACCGTGCGATGCGCGACGCATGATCCGGCCTGCGGGCGCGCGCGTTTCCGGGCCGGTGATGCGCACCTTCTTGCGGAGCTGAGGGACTTGAATGGCTGAGATGTTTTCACGCGGGCTGGCCGCCGTGCAGGCCTATGCGTCGGCCGATGACCCGCAGTCCGACATCGCCGCCAAGGTCGCGCTGATCATCGTCTCCAACCAGCCGTTCTATCCGCTCTATCTCCATGCTATCGTGGGCGCGGCGGCGTGGCCGGCCTGGCTGACGCTGCTCACGACGCCATTGTTCGCCAGCGTGCCGATGCTCGCGCGGCGCAGTCCGTTCGCCGGCCGCGCCTTGATGGTCCTGACCGGCACGGCCAACACGGTGTTCTCCGTCAAGCTGTTCGGCGCGCAGAGCGGCGTCGAGCTGTTCCTGCTGCCTTGCGCCCTGCTCGGCGCGCTGCTGTTCCGGCCAGCGGAGCGCCTGATGTCGTTGCCTTTGCTGGGACTGCCATTCGTGTCCTATCTGCTGATCGATGCCCGCCTTGGCGCGCCGCTGATGAAGGTCGCCAACTCCAATTACGGGTCGCTCGTCGCAATCAACGCGACCAGCGTCGGCGCGCTGACGGCCCTGATCGGGATCCTCGCTGCCGGACGCATGGCGACGCAGTAAGGCGCAGCAGGCCCGCCTCGTCCCTGCTCAAGACTTCGACGCCCAGATCGGCCCTGGCGCGCCGCCGCTGCGGCGGCGGTGCCACATCTGGTCGTAGAGATCCTGCAGCGACCGGGCATAGGCGGCAGCGTCGAACAGCGGCGCGGCCAGCCGGTTGCGCCAGAGCCTGGCCTTGGCCGCCTGCAGCAGATCCGGCTCGGCGGCGAGCGTCAGCGCCACCGCCAGATAGTCGGCCTCGTCCGATGCAATGAGCTCGGGACATCCGACCGCATGTAACAGGCTGCCAGCCACCCGCGAGGCAAACGTATCCCCGGCGCAGCTCACGATCGGCACGCCGGCCCACAGCGCGTCGCTCGCCGTGGTGTGGGCGCCATAGGGCGCGGTGTCGAGCACGAGATCGGCGAGCTGGAGCCGGCGCAGATGCTCGCCTTGCGTCGTTTCCGGCGCGAACACCAGGCGACCGGGCGCCACGCCGCGCCGAAGCGCCTCGCCGCGCAGATTGCCCTCGGCCGGATCGGACGCCAGCAGCCACAGCACGCTGTCCGGCGTCGCGTCGAGCAGGCGGCACCACAGGTCGAACACCGCGGGCGTGAACTTGTAGGCCTGGTTGAAGCAGCAGAACACGATGCCGGCGTCCGGCAGGCCGACCTCGGCACGGGTCGGCGCCGGGCCCAGCGCCGCCCGGCCGTGCGGCTTGTACGAATGCGGCATGTAGGCAAAACTCTCCGAATAATCGGCCGCAACGGCCAGCGGCGTCATGAACGGATCGGTGATGATGTAGTCGCAGATGTCGCCGCCCAGCGTCCCGGGATAGCCGAGGAAATTCACCTGGACCGGCGCCGGATGCAGCATCAGGATTCCGGTCCGGGCGCCGCGCGTATAGCCCTTCAGGTCGACCAGAATATCGATCTGCGCGGCATGCACCGCGGCCGCGGCGGCGCTGTCGCTCAGCGCGGTCACATCGTGGAAGCCGTCGAAGACGGCGTGCAGCCGGCCCCGCATGGCGCCGCGATCGTCGGCGCCGAACGAGAACGCATGCAGCTCGCAGCGATCGCGGTCATGCGCCTCGAGCGCTTCGATCAGCAGATGCGCCGTGGCGTGGTCGTGGAAGTCGTTTGAAAGGTATCCGACACGAAGCTTGTCGCGGAATGTCAGATCGAAGCGAAAATCCAGCCGCGCCCGCTCGGCGCTGCTGGCGGCGATCCGGTCGCGGGTCCACAGCTCGGAGCAAAGGCGATGCTCGCCGGCGCTCATGCCGGGCACCGATAGCAGCAGGAATGGCGGAATTTGCCCCGATCGCGCCTGCGCCAGCGACAGCCGGGCATCGGTCGACGACCGGGCGAAATCGTCCCAGGCACACATGCCGCGGTCGCGCCCGAGCGATCTCATTCAGGTCCATCCATGGCGGAGCTGACATCAGACCCAGCAAGTCCTGCGCCAGACCCCGGCCTGCAGATGAAATGGAGACGCGCTGTGACAACTCCCTCACTGTCGCTCGGGCGCCGATCGCGCCGCAGGAATGACGCGCTGTGCCCGAAGAACTACGCGGCCGCCATCTGCCGGTGCGACGGCCGGTAGGAGCCCCCGTGATGGCCAATATTGTAGTTGATGTTCGCCGGCGGTTGCGATGGTGCCTGGCGAGCGACGAAATAATCCTCGAGCTCGGCGACCGCACGGCTTTCCCATTCGGCCGCCTGCGCCAGCAGCGAGTCACGCTGATGTGGGCGAAATGCCGCAGTCTGGCGGTACAAGGAGGCGATGGTCCGATAGCGCCGCACGTTCTCGAGAACCGCTTCCCCATTCATCATCATGATGCTCTCCCCTCTCCGTCCCCCAGGACGCGCCGAAGGTGCACGCGCCCGATTTGCGAAATCGTTAGCGGGCAAGACCGCGTGCCCGGATGGTTGGCGAATCCTTGACTAACGCGGTGCGGCCGATTGTCCGCTTCGTCGAAACGGCTCGGTATCAGTTGACCGCCTCGTCGGATTTACAATGACTTAAGGTTAAGACCACACGCGCGGGAAGTGACATCGTCACAGATACTTACGCTCACGAGTGTTGTAGTTGAACTACAGCCTAATCGGCCGAATTGTGAGAAAAGCTTGTCTCAATGTTGCTGATTTTGATTGAGGATTGTGACCGATGAAGACTCTTGCCTCAGCCGTCTCTTTGCTCCTCGCCAGCTCGCTCGGCGCATTCGCCGCGGATCTGCCGGCCCGCTACACCAAGGCTCCCCCTCCGGTCGCGATCTACAACTGGACCGGCTTCTACTTCGGCGGCAGCGTCGGCTACGGCTGGGGCCGGTCGAACTTGAACACGACGCTGGACCAGACCAGCAGCTGGGCGGTCGAGGGCGCCGCCTTCCAGAATGAGTTCGTCAACATCAGCAACAACCGGCTCAATCCGGCCGGCGTGCTCGGCGGTCTCCAGGCCGGCTACAACTGGCAGAGCGGCGCCGGCGTCTTCGGCATCGAGGCCGACATCAACGGATCGGACCTCAACAAGCGGACTGTCTACACGGCGGCCAACCCGCCCACGACCCGCACCTTCAACGAGAGCATCCGGAACGACTGGTTCATGACCCTGCGCGGCCGCGCCGGTTACGCGGTCGATACGACGCTGTTCTACGTCACTGGCGGTCTCGCGGTCGGCAATGTCAAGGGCAGCTGGGATCTGACCTCGGCAAACGGCTACACCAAGACCGCCTCGGCCAACGAGACCCGGGTCGGCTGGACCGTCGGCGCGGGTGTCGAGCATGCGTTCGCACCGAACTGGACCGTCAAGGCAGAGTATCTCTACACCGACCTCGGCAGCATCAACTACACCTCGGCCTACGTCCCGGGCAGCACCTTCGCCCCGCCCGGCTCGAACTACGTCGAGCGCCTGTCCCAGGACTTCTCATTCCACACGGTCCGGGTCGGCGTGAACTACAAGTTTGGCGGCCCGGCGGCCGCGCGCTACTGATCGCCGTCATCCATAGCGACGCCATTCAAGGAAGAGCCTCGGCCCAGTGCCGAGGCTTTTTTGTTAGGGTCGAGGGCGGGCTCAGGCCGCCGCGATCGCCGCCCGGAAGCGGCGCAAGGTCAACGCCAGGACCACCGCGCCGATCGCCGCCACCGCTACGAATTGCGGCCAGACGACATCGATGCCGGCGCCGCGATAGAGGATCGACTGGGCGAACGACACGAAATGCGTCGACGGCGACGCCTTCATGATGGTGGCGAGCCACACCGGCTGGCTTTCCACCGGCGTCATCCCGCCCGACAACAGGTTCATCGGCACGGCGACGAGGATATAGAGCAGACCGAGCTGGGGCATCGACCGCGCGATGGTGCCGAGAAACAGCCCGACGGCGGTCGCGAAGAACAGATACAGCACGGTGCCCACCATGAACAGCGGGATCGAGCCCATGATGGGCACGCGCAGATACCACCGCACGACGGCGTAGAGCGCGATGGCGACGGCGACCGCGATCACCAGCGCATTGGCCCAGATCTTCGACATCGCGATCTCGAAGGGCGACAGCGGCATGACCAGCAGATGATCCATGGTGCCATGTTCGCGCTCACGCACCAGCGCCGCGCCGGCCAGGATGATCGCGAGCATGGTGACGCTGTTGATGATGCCCATCACGCCTTCGAACCAGGCCGTCGTGACGTTGGGATTGAACGCGATCCGCGTCACCAGGTTGACCGGGGCGGACGAGGATGTCTCGGAGCGGGCGACGAACCAGGCGACCTCCGTATTGATGATCTGCAGCGCATAGCCGGATCCGATTCCCGCCTGGATCATCGCGGTCGCATCGACGTTGACCTGCACCGACGGCTTCCGCCCGGCAAGGACGTCACGCTGGAAATTCGGCGGGATGTCGAGCACGAACGTGAAGCGACCGCTGTTCATGAGCCGCTCCACCTCGCCTTGGCTGATGTAGACAGGCGGCTGGAAGTAAGGCAGCTGGAATACGCTGGCGATCCGACGCGACAGCTCGGAGCTGTCCTCGTCGACGACGGCGATCGAGGCGCGATGCAGCTCCTGCGAACTGCTCTGCGCCTGGCTGATCACCGCCACCGTGAACGAATAGATCACGAGCCCGATCAGCACGACGTCGCCGAACAGGCTGCGCAGCTCCTTGGTTCCGAGCCAGAACACGTTGGAGAGCGAGCGCATCATGGCTCACGCCTCCTGCTTCGGCAGCATCGCCAGGCTGAATCCGGTCAGGACGGGAATGAAGATCAAAAGGATCAGGATGTCGGCGCCGACATCGGCAAAGCCCAGCCCCTTGGTGAAGGTGCCGACCGCGATCGGGCGGTAGTACGTCATCGGGAAGACCATGCCGATCAGCTTGGCCACACCGGACAAAGACGACACCGGGACCAGCATGCCCGAGAACTGCGTGGCCGGCAGCACGGTCAGGATCGCGGTCCCGAACAGCGCCGCGATCTGGGTACGGCAGAAGGTCGAGATCAGCATGCCGAAGCCGGTCGTGGTGACGACGTAGACCAAGGTGCCGACCATCAGCGGCAGAAAGGCGCCCTTGAGCGGGACTCGGAACAGGACCATCGCCATCCCGTACATCAGCGCGAAATTCACCAGCGCGACGGCGATGTAAGGCAGCTGCTTGCCAAGCAGGAATTCGAGCCGCGTCACCGGCGTGACATAGAGATTGGTGATCGACCCCAGCTCCTTCTCGCGCACGACCGCGAGCGCCATCAGGATGGCCGGAAACAGCGCGAGCAGCAGTGCGATCGTGCTTGGGGCCATCGCGTAGATGCTGTCGAAGGACTGGTTGTACTTGAACCTGATCTCGACATTGACCGGCGAGGCCGGCAACGGCTGCGTCGTCTTGACGGCGGGATCGGAGAGATAGAGCTGATGTGTGCCTTCGAGGTAGCCACGGATGGTCTCGGCGCGGAACGGCATCGCGCCGTCGATCCAGGCCGACACGAAAGCCGGCCGGCCGCGCTTGATGTCGACACCGAAGTTCGGCGGGATCTCGATCGAGGCCTTGATGTCGCCGCTCTTCATCCGCCGTTCGAGCTCGGCATAGTTGGCGAGCGGTGGCCTTTCGACGAAATAGCGCGAGCCTCTGAGCTCCGACAGATAGGCGCGACTCTCCGGCGACTGATCGCGGTCGAGCGCGGCGAAGGTCAGGTTGTTGACGTCCGTGGAGATGCCGAAGCCGATCACGATCATCAGGAACGCCGTTCCGAACAGCGCGAACATCAGCCGGATCGGGTCACGGATCAGCTCGAGACCTTCGCGGATCGTGTAAGCGAGCAGCCGCCGCGGGCTGACGGCGGCCTGCCGTTGCTCGTCCCGCGGCCGATCGGCGGGGCGTGGATCGGGTCTCGCCTGGGTCAGCGTGACCGGCGGATCGGCGACGCCGGCATCCTGCTCGAGGAAGGCGATGAACGCCTGCTCCAGCGTCTGCGCGCCCTTGGCGCGGATCAGGCCGTCCGGCGTGTCGGTCGCCAGCACCCGCCCCTCATGCATCAGCGACAGCCGGTCGCAACGCGCCGCCTCGTTCATGAAATGCGTCGAGACGAAGATCGTCATCTCATCTTGACGCGAAAGTTCGATCAGCAGGCGCCAGAACTGATTGCGCGCGACCGGATCGACGCCCGACGTCGGCTCGTCCAGGATCAGCAGATCGGGTCCGTGGACGATCGCCACCGCGAGCGACAGGCGCTGGCGGATGCCGAGGGGAAGATCGGCCGCGAGGCTGTCGATATGGTCGGTGAGGTCGCAGCGCTCGACCAGTTCGGCAATCCGCTTCCCGGCAGCGGCCAGCGGCAGATGGAACAGCCGCGCATGCAGCACCAGGTTCTGCCGCACGGTGAGCTCGCCATACAGCGAGAACGCCTGCGACATGTAGCCGACGCGACTGCGCGATTCATGATTGCCGGCCTCCATGGAGCGGCCGAAGATCAGCGCCTCGCCGGCGCTGGGAGGCAGCAGCCCTGTCAGCATCTTCATCGTCGTGGTCTTGCCGCAGCCGTTGGAGCCGACGAAGCCAAAGATCTCGCCCTTGCGGATCTGGAAGTTCACGCCGTCGACCGCGGTGAAATCGCCGAAGCGGCAGGTCAGGTCGCGCGCGACGATCACGGTCTCGTGGCTGCCGTCGAGCTCGGACTTGGCCGGCATCTCGGCGCGGTCGCGCGCCGGCCGGTCGGGCAGCAGCGCGACGAACGCGTCCTCGATCGACGCCGCATGGGTCTGCGCCTTGAGCTCCGTCGGCGTGCCGGTCGCGAGGATGCGCCCGTCGTTCATCGCGATCAGCCAGTCGAAACGCTCCGCCTCCTCCATATAGGCGGTGGCGACGATGACGCTCATGCCCGCCGCGCTGCGCGCGCGCAGACGGTCGATCAGGTCCCAGAACTGCCGGCGCGACAGCGGATCGACGCCGGTGGTCGGCTCGTCGAGGATGAGCAGATCGGGATCATGGATCAGCGAGCAGCACAGGCCGAGCTTCTGCTTCATGCCGCCGGACAGCTTTTTTGCCGGCCGGTCGGCGAAATCGGACAGCGCCGTCGCCTCCATCAGCTCGGCGATGCGCCAGTCGCGCTCGGACCTCGACTGGCCGAACAGCCGGGCAAAGAACGCGATGTTCTCGCGCACGCTGAGATCGGGATAGAGATTCTTGCCGAGACCCTGCGGCATGTAGGCGATCCGCGGACACACCTGCGTGCGGGCGCGCCGGTCCGCCATGTCGGCCCCGAGCACGCGCGCCTGCCCGTCCTGGATCGCGCGCGCGCCGGCCAGGATCGACAGCAGCGACGACTTGCCGACGCCATCGGGACCGATGAGCCCGACCACGCGGCCGGCGGGAATGTCGATCGAGACGTTGTCGAGCGCGATCACGCCGCGATAGCGCTGCGAGACGTTCCTGACCATCGCGACCGGTGACGCATCGCCGATCATGTCGGCCATCATGGCGAGACTTGCAGACGCGCCGGCCATGCGACGTCGGGATTCCACCTGACATACGCCACGCCCGGCAATCCGCTCCTGACGGCATCGGCATGCGCAGCCAGTCTGTCCGGATCGACGCGTACACGGATGCGAAACATCAGCTTGTCACGCTCGCTGCGGGTCTCGACCGTCTTCGGCGTGAACTGCGCCTGGCTCGCCACGAACGCAACTTTCGCCGGGATCGGACGATCCGGATAGGCATCGAGCACGATCCGCGCTTCGGTGCCGATCTTGACCTTGCCGACCTCCTCGGTCGGCAGGAACACGTCCATGTAGACATAGCCGATGTCCAGCATGGTGAAGACCTTGCCGCCGGCGGCGAGAACTTCGCCGACATTGGCGAGACGATATTGAATGCGGCCGGGCTTCGGCGCGATCAAGGAATTGTCGGCGATCTGAACGGTGTAGAGCGCGACGTCGTGACGAACCGCTTCGAGCCCGCGTTCGGCTTCGAAAATCCGCGCCTGCGCGCCGGCAAGGCCGGCGGTCGCATTGTCGAGCGCCTGCTGGCGCTGATCGGCGAGCTCGCGTGTGGTCCAGCCGCTCTGCAGCAGGCTGCGGGTGCGCTCCATCTCCTGCTCGGCGAGCGTCTTCTGCGCCTGCAGTTGCGCGAGATTGGCACGGGCCTGGTCGACGACGTGCTGCGCCTGCTCGGCCTGGGCTTGCGCCTTCGACAGCGATTGCTGCAGCTCCTTCGTGTCCATCCGCGCCACGATCTGCCCGGCCTCGACGCGATCGCCGATATCGGCGCGCAGCTCGGCAACGCGCCCGGCATATTTGGTCGCGATGTCGATCTCGTCAGCCTCGATGCGGCCGTTGCTGACGCTGATGCCCACCGGCAGCGGCGGATGCAGGCGCTGCCACCAGACGTAGCCGCCACCACCGGCAGCCCCGACGGCGAGCACGAGCAGCAGAAACGGCCACAACGCCCACCTGCGCCGCGGCTGATGGGACACGGGAACAGGCACCGCCGACGAGGGAACGACAGCGCCGGGTCCAGCATGCGTATCACGAACAGGCCGGATGTCACTGACAAGCTCGGATTCCTGCTGATTCATTCCAAAAACGCCTTCGTCGCTGAAGCAGGCGTTCCGTGTGCCATACGCACGCAGAAATCCGTTGACGCAGCTCAATCGCCATCGGGCGGCACGCGCCGGCGGCTCAGCCAGCCGATCACGTTTCAGTTATGGCGTCGTTGATGCTCAAACGTTCAGCACACGCTGACCATCGCGAGCCGTGCGGCGAGCGCCTCGCGCACGCGCGCGACGACGTCGGCATAGTCACGTCGCGCGTCCTGGCGGAACAGCCGCACGCTCGGATACCAGGGACTGTCGTCACGGCCGAGCAGCCAGCGATAATCCGGCGTGAAGGGCAGCATGATCCAAGTCGGCTTGCCCAGCGCGCCGGCCAGATGCGCCACGCTGGTATCGACGGTGATGACCAGGTCGAGATTGTCGATCAGCGCCGCCGTATCGACGAAGTCACGGATGTCAGCGGTGAGATCGAGAATGTCGTCGCGCGCGGCGAGCGCGGCCTTGTCGGATGGCCGAGGCTCCTTCTGCAGACTAACGAACCGCGCGCCGGTCTCGAGCAGCGGCGCGAGCGTCGGCAACGAAATCGAACGGTTGTGATCGTTGAGATGCGCGGGGTTGCCCGACCAGACCAGGCCCACCCGCAAGCGGTCATGCGGACCGAGTCGCTGTTCCCAGATCGCCCGGCGCGCCTCGGGAGGGCGCGGCAGATAGCACGGCGCAGCAGGGATGGTGTCGAGCCGGGTGGCGAAGGCGAGCGGCAGGCTCGACAGCGGGCAGTGATAGTCGATGGCAGGCAGCGCATCGATGCCGCGGGCAAGACACTGCGCCACGCCGTCCAGGCCGGACAGAAGCGGCTGCAGCGGCGCGTCGACCTCGAGCGCGACGCGCGCGCCCTGCGCGGCCACCAGGGTGGCGTAGCGCGAAAACTGGATCGTGTCGCCGAGCCCCTCGTCGCTATGGAGCAGGATCGTCTTGCCGGCGAGGGGCGCGTCCGCAAGCCACAGCGGCGCCTCGAAGCTGCGCTCGACGAAGCCGACGGCGCGACATTTTCGTCCCCATTCGCGCGCCGCCCAGCCGCGGGCGAAGTCGCCGGTCAGCAGCCGGAACAGCGCCGCGTTCCAATGCGCATCGGCCAGATCAGGCTTCAGCGCGACGGCGCGATCGAAGCTTTCGAACGCCTCTGCAAAGCGATGCAGCTCGGCCAGCGACGTGCCGCGATGATTGTGGAAATCCGCGGTCTGCGGCCGGAGCGCGATCGCTTTGTCGAACATGGCGACGGCGTCATCGTGACGGCCGAGGTTCTGCAGGATGCATCCATAGCCATTGGCGAAGTCGGGATTGTCGGGCGCCAGCAGCTGCGCGCGATGGCCGAGAGTCTCGGCTTCCTGGTAGCGGCGCAGCCGCCGCAGCGCGATGCCGTTCAGGTACAGCACACCCGCCTGATCCGGCATCACTGCCAGCGACTGCCCGAAGCGCGAGATGGCCTGCTCGTAATGGCCAGCATCGAAATGAAGCGCTCCGGCCTTATTGGCCGCCTCGACGTGATCTGGCTTGAGCTGCGCCACCTGATCGAAGGCCAGCGCCGCCTCGTCACGCCGGCCCTGGGCTTCGAGCACCTCGCCGAGACGAAACCACGTCGCGGCACGATCGGGCGCGAGCTGCAGCAGCCGATCACAGGCCAGCGCCGCCTCGGCGTGCCGCCCCCTCAGTTGCAGCAGTTCGCCAAGCGCATCCCAGCTCTCCACAGCATCCGGCTGAAGCTGCAGCGCGCGATCATAAGCCTTGATCGCTTCATCGACGCGGCCGGAGCCCCGCAGCGCCTGCGCCAAGCCGACGAAGGACTCCGCTGCGGACATATCCTGCCGAACGGCGCGGGCAAACCACTCGATCGCATCATCGACGCGCTTGAGCGCCAGGCAGACCTGTCCCATCGCACGCAGCGCGTCGAGCGAGGCCGCGTCCAGCGTCAGCGCGCGGCGGCACGCATCCTCGGCCTGCGCGAGCCGGCCGGCGCGCAGCAGCCGCAGCGCGGCGGCGCACAGCGCATCGGGCGTATCGGTGTGGCCCATCGATCCGGATCTGACCGGAGGCTTGCCGGCAGGCCGGCGCTGCTTGTGCTTCATCAGGGGATCTCTGCGCTCGTGCTGCAAGCGGTAGATGATTCCCCGATGTGCGGAAAGATTGGGCCGTCGTCAGGCGACCGGTGCCGGCGCCAGCGGCACCGCCTCGAGTCCTCCGAAGCGGCGCTCGCGGCCGCGGAACGAGGCGAGCGCCTGCGCGAGATCTGCAGCATCGAAATCGGGCCACATCCGCTGGGTGAAATGCAGCTCGGCATAGGCGCCTTCCCAGAGCAGGAAATCGGACAGGCGCTGCTCGCCGGAGGTGCGGATGATCAGGTCAACGTCGCGCAAGCCGGCTTCGCCGGTCACGAGGTCGGAGAACGCCGCACGCGTCAGGCCGTCGATTTCGCGGGCCTTCGCCGCGGCCTCGAGGATCGCGTCGCGCGCCGAATAGTCGACGGCGATGCGCAGATGCAGGGTGCTGCCGTCGCGGGTTGCCGCTTCGGCCCGGCCGATCGCGTCGGCGATGCCGCCGGGCAGCCGGTCGCGACGGCCGATCACGGTGAGGCGGACGCCGTTGCGTACCAGCGACTCCACCTCGCTGGCGAGATAGACCCGCAACAGCGCCATCAAGGCGGCGACCTCGGCACGCGGGCGTCGCCAATTGTCGCTGGAGAACGCATACAGCG
The DNA here is from genome assembly GCF_032487555.1 of Bradyrhizobium sp. SZCCHNRI1029. Lineage (NCBI taxonomy): Bacteria > Pseudomonadati > Pseudomonadota > Alphaproteobacteria > Hyphomicrobiales > Nitrobacteraceae > Bradyrhizobium > Bradyrhizobium sp. SZCCHNRI1029. Next base: position 111,072 of record NZ_JAUEUK010000005.1, on the reverse strand, counting down.
TCAGGGTCCCAATGCCCTGGTCGGGCGCCGCTTCGACGACGCGCCGGATCGCCTCGACCCCCGCCTCGTGCCCGCGCAGCCGCGACAGGCCCTTGCGCGTCGCCCAGCGGCCGTTCCCGTCCATGATGATGCCGACATGCAGGCCATCCACCACAGCAGGCGATTTAGGTTGCAGACTACTTTGCATTGCAAAGCTCCAGGTCAAAAAAGTGCGATGCGCGATTCAGATGCGGCCCGGGATCAGGCCGACCGACGATGGCGTATGTTCCTTGCCGGCAGCCGCCGCGGCGTCGCGGACGAGGCGCTCGAGCACGGCGAGATAATCGAGGAAGCGGCGGCGTCCCGCTTTGGTCAGCCGGCAGGTGGTATGAGGGCGATTGCCCTCATACCCCTTGGTGACCTCGACGAGACCGGCTTCCTGCAGCACCTGCAGATGGCGCGACAGATTGCCGTCCGTCAGCCCGCAGAGCTGCTTGAGGTCAGCAAAAGCCAGACCCTTCGGGTGCGCCATCAGCGAGGTGAGCAGGCCGAGCCGTGCCTTCTCGTGGATGACGCGATCGAGGCCGTCATAGGAGAACGGCGCGCTGCCGTCAGTCTTCGACATCGGACTCTCCGGTCGCAAAATACAGAATGCCCGCCATCAGCCCCTGTCCGATCGCGAACGGAAGCCCCATCGTCCAGGGCGACAGCGCATGCGTGGCGCTGCCGACCAGCAGCACGGCGAAGCCGGCCATGAAATAGAACGCCCCGGCAAGCGCCACCGTGCGTGGCAGCGAGCGCACCGACGCGAACACGCCGAGCGACATCAGGATCTGCCACAGGCCCGGCAGCATCCACAGCGCCTCCGGCGCGAACTTCCACAGCAGCACCGCGAGCAGCACGCCAGCGATGCCCGCTGGCAGGAACTGCTCGACCGCCTGATGAATCATCGCGTCCGCAAGGCCGGAATGATGCCGGCGCGACCGCGCCCGCATCTCGAACCAGATCATCGTCAGCGACACGCAGGCTGCCGCCGCCCATCCGAGCAGGAACGTCCACGCGTCGGCCGTCGGGTCGCGCAGAAACAGCTGCTGAAGCAGCGCAGTGACCAGCGCTACGGCCGAGGTCGCGGCCATCGTCGCCGGCCCGTAGCCGCGAAATGCCGTGCCCGCCGCAAGCTGGCTGCGGATCGCGATGATGTCCGCCAGCGCCTTATCGAGGTCGCGCATGTCTCACCTGAGGCCCGGAACGGCTCGTTTAACTTTGCAATACAAAGTATATACGAACGCAAAGTCGATGCAAGCCCGCGCGATTCCGGAAGCGCGCCTGCGTCAGCCGCTGGGCCGCGCGTGCCGACCCGCTCCGTAGAGGCGTCAGTAATACTGATACCGGTGCACGCGGCGCGGCGGCGGCATGTCGACATAGACCGAGGGGCCGCGGCGGGCAGGATCGAACGCGACGCGCGGATTGATGCCACAGCCTGCATTGCGCCCGGAGGCACTCGCCCGGCATTGCTCGAAGGTCTGATAGGAGCAGTCGCCGGGGTAACCGACGCCTCGGCCCTGCACACACCAGGGATAGTCGTAACCGCCTGCGGAGGCCGGCGCGATACCGCCACCAAGTGCAACGCCGACGAGGCCGGCTGCCATCATCATAACCTTGCGCATGATCTGTTCCTCTTTTGGCCGGAGGGTTGCACCACACCGGCATGGTCAAAAAACGACAAATCGGCGGAACGGATCACCAACCAAGGCCGTGACGTGTCGCATGCGCGGCACGTCACCTTCAGCCCTCGACGCCCGTCTCGCGGGCCGGCGCCTCATCGAAGACCCGTCGCGGCACGCGGCCCAGCGATTGCGGCGTCGCCAGGTCGACTCATTCGACCTTCAGGCCGGCGAACTCGACGACCTTCTTCCACTTCTCGGTCTCGGCGGCGATCTGGGCGCCGAACTGCTCCGGCGACTGGATCAGCGGCTCGCCGCCGAGATCGACCAGACGGGCCTTGATCTCGGGCTCGGCCAGGATGGTGTTGACCTGCTTGTTGAGCTTCTCGACGATCTCCTTTGGCGTGTTCTTCGGCGCGCCGATGCCGAACAGCGCGCTCGCCTCGTAACCGGGTACGGTCTCGGCGACGGCCTGGACGTCCGGCAATTGCGGCGAACGCTGCTGCGTGGTGACGCCGAGCGCTCGCAACGAGCCGGAGCGGATGTGCTGGATGATGGAGGGCATGTTGTCGAAGATGACCTGCACCTGGCCGCCGAGCATGTCGGTGATCGCGGGCGCCGCGCCGCGATAGGGCACGTGTTGCATCTTGGTTCCGGTCATCGCCATGAACATCTCGCCCGACAGATGCACCGAGGTGCCGTTGCCGGACGAGGCCATGTTCACCTTGCCGGGGTTTGCCTTGAGATAGGCGATGAACTCGGCGACGTTCTTGGCCTCGATGTCCTTGTTGACGGTCATCACGTTGGGGACGCGGTTGAACGAGGCCACCGGCGCGATGTCGCGGACGAAGTTGAACTTGAGATTGGTGTAGAGGCTCGCATTGATGTAGTTGGCCGGATTGACCAGCAGCACGGTGTAGCCGTCGGCCGCCGCGTTCACGACGGCATCGGTGCCGATATTGTTGCCGGCCCCCGGCTTGTTCTCGACGATGAACTGCTGACCGAGCGTCTCGGACAGCCGCTGGCCGATCAGCCGCGCCAGGATGTCGGTCGCGCCGCCCGGAGGATAACCCACCACGAAGCGGACGGGACGGGTGGGATAGTCGGCCGCGGACGCCTTGCGAACGGCAGCGATGGACGGGACGGCGGAGGCGATCAGACCAAGCGCGGTACGACGTGAAATCATGCGTTTCCTCAGGCATTATCGTTGAGCGGCGGTTAACGAGCCGCCGGGATCGATTGTAGCAGAGTGCCGCGATTGCGGCGAGATCGATGCCCCATCAGGAGGGAAGAGCCCCATGCCGGTCAAGGTCGATGCGCTCGATCATCTGGTCATCAATGTCGCCGACGTGGACCGCACGACGGCGTGGTACCAACAGGTGCTGGGCATGACGGTCCAGGTGTTCGATCCCGGACAAGGCAAGGCGAGGCGCACGTCGCTGCTATTCGGGAACCAGAAGATCAACGTGCGACCGAAGGACGCGGACAAGGTCGATTGGTTCACGGCCGACCATGTCGCGGCCGGCAGCGACGACGTTTGCTTCCTCACCACCAGCACCCCCGACGAGGTGGTGGCGCATCTCGAGGCGCTCGGCATTGCCATCGAGGAGGGCCCGGTCGCCAAGCAGGGCGCGCGCGGCACGCTGCGCTCGGTGTATTGCCGCGATCCCGACGGCAGCCTGATCGAGATCTCCTCGTATCAGGATTGAGCCGAGGCCGCCCTTAGGTCATTTCGTCACGGTCTCGCCGCTCTTGTCCATTTTCGCGATGATCTCGCTGCGCGACCATCCGGTCAGTTGCGCGAGATCCGTCGCCTGCGTGGCGAAACGTGCGGCGAGACTGTCCCGGTAGGTCTTCGCCGCGGCACAGGACGCCTCGCCGCGCCAGGGATGGTGCTGGACATAGCGACCCTGGAAATTGCTGCGGTCCTTGGTCTCGGCGAAGACGATGTCCTCGGGGAAGGACTTCGCATCGTAGCGCACGTGCAGCCGGGTCACGAAGGCGCTGGCTCCGGCCGTGCCCCGGCGGAGACTGAAGGCGGTGTCATCGTCGCTGCCGATCCAGCGCGCGCCGAGCTCGACCAGTTCCTTGTTGCTCATGGGATCGGCGGCGCAGGGGTCGCACCATCCCATGTCCCAGGCATATTCCACGAACACCGCCTGCATGTTCTCGCGCGCGACCGCCCGCTCGAACAGCGCCTTGTAGAACGGCCCGAACTCGTCCTTCACATAGAGCGGAACATCGATATCGGATGGGATCTTCACCGTTCGATAGTTGGCCGCCTCGATGCGGCCGCTCCTGGTGAGCGCATAGATGATCAGGTCCTGCGGTCCCCTGGCGTTGACCGTGCCGAGCCGCAGCGGCACCATGAACTTGGCGCTCCGGTAGCGCACCTGCAGGGGCCGCAGGGAGCCGTTGCCGATCCCCTTCATCCGCTCGACATTGACCTTCGCGACGAAGAACCGCATGCCCTGCCTGATGTAGCTGCCGAGCACGGCCTCGGCGCCTTGCGGGATGCGATAGTCGTTGTCGGTCAGCCAGCGCGTCAGTCCGTCGCTCTCCTGCGCCGACAGGATCAGCACGTCGTATTCGGCGACGTCGTAGCTGGCCTCGACGGTGACGCCGTAGTTCCGCCGGGTCATTTCGTAGACAGCGCCTGCCATCATCGGCGCCGCCGGCATCGCCCGCGCCGCAACGACGACCGGCGCGCATGGATCGGCATCATGATATTCGACCAGCCGCGGCGCGGTGTATTTGTCGAGATGGTCGATGGTCTTCGGCTCGACCACGCCGATCTGCTTGCGCTCGATGAAGGTCGGCACGGGGACGACCACCGCGAACTCCTTCACGTCGCCCTCGAAGTCGCTGGCCATCGTGATCGCCGTCTGCTCGCCGTCGCGGGCCAGCACGACCTTCGATGACTGGTTGAACAGCTTCGCGTCGGCCTGGGCGACATAGAAGCCGCAAAAGGCATTCGCGGGCGCCATCGCTGCGTTCGCCAGGATCGCGGCGGCCGCGACGCCGGTGCGGAAGAGCTTGCTGTAACGCAGGGTCATGTCGACACTCCTTCGGGAACGGGCGAACGCCAGGAAAAGCGGGTCTCAGGGACGAGCCGGTCGAGCAGCAGCGTGAGCGGCGACAGCGCGATCAGCGACACGTAGAGCGCCGGCCGCATCTGCATGGCGAAGGTGAGGTAGTGCGCCGCGACCGCAACGCTCAGCGCGAACAGCAGCCGGCCGACGCGCGAGTCCGGCGAGGTGCGCGGGTCGGAGATCATGAAGAAGGTGAAGATCAGCAGCGAGCCGCTCTGCAACTGATGCAGCGGAATCGCCAGGGGATCGCCGAGCCAGGCGGCGCGCAGCAGCAGCAGTGCGGCATGGCTGGCGAAAAAATAGAATGCGATGTCCGCGCGTCGAGAGGCGCCGAGCACCAGGATCGCGAAGAAGCCGGCGAGGCTCGCGAACCAGATCTCCGTCCCCCATTGGCCGGGCGAGATCCACACGCCCTTGGAGCTGAACAGCAGCGCCACGATCGCCAGCCCCGCCGGGTTGAACACGTGCTTGCCGTCGACGCGCAGCACGAATTTCGAGCCGATGGCGATCACGGCTGCCGCCGCATGCAGCCACAGCGCATCGGCGCGCAGCAGCAGGCTGAGCGACAGGCCGGTGATCAGCGGAGACTTGAGATCGAGCGGCGCGCCGGAGATGCGGCAGCAGACCACTTGCGTGAGCAGCGCCATGGCGACCGCGACCACGCTCGCTGCGGGACGCGCGCCGAAATCGATCATGGCGAAATTGATCGCCAGCAGCGTCGCCAATGCCGCGATCTGGAAATAGCGGGCATCGGGCAGCCGCCATGGTCGTGGCTCGGCCTGCATGCAAACCTCCGGGCGTGTCTTGCCGCGCCATTGGTCGCCCGCGAACGGAGACGGGTTCAATCCCGATTTGATCGCGACGGCGCAAGGTGGCAGAAGATGACGACGAGAACGAAGCGGCCGGAGACAGGCCGTACTCAAGAACGACGGGAGCGAAGATGACGGGAACGACGATGGCAGCGGGCACGGTGACGCCGTTCGACGGCATGGACGTGCCGTGGCTGTTGAAGCTGCGCAGCGAGACCCGGCGCGATCATCCGTTCCTGATCTCGGCGCCGTTCGAGGCACCGGCGCGCCGCTGGACCTATGGCGCGTTTCACGAGCGTGTCGGCGCATTGGCGGCCGGGCTGGTCAAGCGCGGCGTCCAGCCCGGCGATGCCGTGCTGATCCATCTCGACAATTGCGTCGAGGCGATGCTTGCCTGGTTTGCCTGCGTCGAGCTGGGCGCGCTCGCCGTCACGACCAACACGCGCTCGGCAGCCGCCGAGATGAGCTACTTCGCGGAGCACTGTCGCGCGGTGGCTGCGATCACGCAGCCGGCCTATGCCGAGATGATCGCAGCGCATTGCCGCGGTCTCAAATGGATCGCCGTGATCTCGCACGATCCGGGTCAGGCGGAGGCGTCGGCCGTCGAACGAGGCGAGCGCTTCGAAGCGCTGTTTGCCGACAGCGCCGATCGGCCGCGGCGGCCGGCCGATCCGCTGGCGCCGTGCAGCGTGCAATACACCTCGGGCACGACATCGCGGCCGAAGGCGGTGCTGTGGACGCATGCCAACGCGCTGTGGGGCGCCAAGGTCAACGCCGTCCATGAGGATCTGCATCAGGGCGACGTGCACCAGACCTATCTGCCGCTGTTCCACACCAACGCGCTGGCCTATTCGATGCTTGCCACACTCTGGGTCGGCGCGACCTGCGTGATCCAGCCGCGCTTCTCCGCGCGCCGGTTCTGGAGCGCGGCGCTCGAGCATGGCAGCACCTGGACCTCGACCATCCCGTTCTGCATGAAGGCGCTGCTCGACCAGGAGGTACCGAAGCATCACAAGTTCCGGCTGTGGGGCACGGCGGTGTCCGAGCCGCCCGCCTTCGCCAAGTTCGGCATCAAGATCATCGGCTGGTGGGGCATGACCGAGACCATCACCCATGGCATCGTCGGCGAGGTCGATCAGCCGAACGCGCCGATGTCGATCGGCCGCGCGGCGCCGGAATACACCATCCGCATCACCGACGATGACGGCCGGCCGACCGAGGTCGGCGCCACCGGCAATCTCGCCATCAAGGGCGTGCCCGGCCTGTCGCTGTTCGCCGAATATCTCTACAACGACGAAGCGACGCGCACGAGCTTCGATGCCGACGGCTTCTTCCTGACCGGCGACCGCGTCACGCGCCTGGCCGACGGCTTCATCACGTTCGGCGATCGCACCAAGGACATGCTCAAGGTCGGCGGCGAGAACGTCGCGGCGTCCGAGATCGAGCAGGTGATCATCACCGTGCCCGGCGTACGCGAGACCGCCGTCGTCGCCAGGAAGCATCCGATGCTGGACGAGGTGCCGGTCGCGTTCGTGATCCCGCAGCCCGGGATCGCGCGCGACGAACTGCCCGACAAGGTGCTGGCCGCCTGCCGCGCCGGGCTCGCCGACTTCAAGGTGCCGCGCGAGGTCAAGCTGGTCGACGAGATGCCGCGCTCGACCCTCGAGAAGGTCGCAAAGGCCGAGCTGCGCAAGCTGCTGGATTGAGCGCCGCGTCAGCCCATCGTGACGCGGATCGGCAGCTTCTTCGGTCCGTTCACGAACGTTGCCCGCGTCATCAGCACCGGCCCCGCCGGCGACAGCGATGTGAGCCGCGGCAGCAGTTCCTCGAACAGGATGCGCATCTCGAGCTTGGCGAGATGCTGGCCGAGGCAGAGATGCGCGCCATAGCCGAACGCGACGTGGCGGTTCGGCTTGCGGTCACAGCGGAACGTGTCGGGCTGCTCGAACACCGCCTCGTCGCGATTGCCGGACGCGTAGCACAGCATCAGCCAGTCGCCCTTGGCGATCCTGCGTCCGCCGAGCTCGGTGTCGGCGGTGGCGCTGCGCATGAAATGCTTGACCGGCGTCATCCAGCGGATCGCCTCGTCGACGAGGCCCGGGATCAGCTCGGGATTGGCTTTGACGCGCGCGAACTGCTCGGGATCTTCCGCCAGCGCCCAGATCGCGCCTGCCGTGGACGACGACGTCGTGTCGTGACCCGCGGTCGCCACGATCATGTAGTAGCTGGTGCGGTCGTGCAGCGGCATGTCCTCGCCATTGATCCTGGCGTTGGCAATGACGGTGGCGAGATCGTCGCGCGGATGAGCCTTGCGGTCTCCGGTGATGCGCTGGAAGTAGGCGGCGAAATCGGCCACCACCGCCTGCAGCATCGCCGCGAACACCTCGGCCGACAGCGCCTCCCGCACCCGCGCCGTGTCCGGATCCTGCGGGCCGAACAGCTCCTGCGTCAGCTTGAGCATGCGCGGCTCGTCCTCCTCCGGCACGCCGAGAATCTCCATGATCACGTGCAGCGGATAGTGGAGCGCGACGTCGGCGACGAAATCGCAGACGCCGCCATTCGCCGCGGCCTTCGCCGCCATGCGGCCGACGGTCGCCCGCGCGATCTCGCGAATGCGCGGCTCGAACTTGGCGATGTTGGCCGGCATGAACCAGCCCTGCGTCAGCGCGCGATATTTCGGATGGTCCGGCGCATCCATCTGCACCAGCGAACGCACGAGATTGGGCTGGCCGGTAATCTTGTGAACGCGCTCCAGCACCGCCTTGTTGGTCAGCGTGGTCGCACGGTCGGCATTGTGGAACAGATCGTTCTGACGGCTGATGGCGAGAATGTCAGCGTGCCGCGTCACCACCCAGAACGGATCGAACGCATCGAGCTCGGCCCGCCCGAGCGGATTGTTGGCGCGCAGCCAGCGATAGGCATCATGGATGCGGTGGTCGGCATAACAGGCCGGATCGACCAGCGCGGCGGCGATGTGCCCGGGAATGACCTCGCCGGCCTGTTCGGCTGCGCCCATGCTGCTCCTCCCGCCTTTCACCGATTGGCGGGTAGGATAGTGCGCCTCGGCCGAGATGCACTTGCGTCGAGCGGCTACCCTCGGGCGATGGATGCGCTCTCAGGCGATCGCGTCAATGCGCGCCCATCGCGACCGGGCGGAACGCCTGTAGCAGCTGCTGGTCGAGCTTCGGGCCCATGTTCTCCATGATCTGGAACGCGCGCGCATGGGTGAAGGCCGGCCGATAGGCGCGGTGCTCGATCAGCGCGGCGTAGATGTCCACGATCGTGGTGAGGCGCACGATGTCGCTGATCTGCTCGTTGTGCAGCGCGTCGGGATAGCCGGAGCCGTCGAGGAATTCGTGGTGATGCAGGATGACGTCGAGCATCTCCGGCGGGAAGCCGCCCTGCCGCCACAGCGCCTCGTAGCCGCGGCGCGGATGCTGGCGAAGCAGCGCGATCTCTTCCGCCGTCAGCTTGCCCTGCTTGTCGAGGATCGCGACCGGGATGAACGCCTTGCCGACGTCGTGCAGCAGCGCCGCGCGGACCAGCCGGCGCTGGTCGTCGTCGCGCATGCCCAGATGAATCGAGAAGCCGACCGCAAGGCCGGTCACGAACAGGCAATGCCGATAGGTGTCGTTGTGATGACAGCCGACCACGGTCATCCATTCGCGCAGCGAGGAGTGCTTGATCGCCTTCAGGATCTTGTTCTCGGCCGCGACGATGTCCTCCATCGTCAGATGCGCGCCGGTGGGCAGCTTCTCGAAGATCTTGACCATGATGGCCTGCGCGGCCTCGACGCCGCGATTGAGCAGCTTGCCGCGATCGGTCTCGTCATAGCCGTCGTCGGCGGGAAGCGCCGAGCGGATGCGCTGCAGCACGTCGGCCGGGCTGAACGGCCGCGCGATGGTATCGGTGGCGCCGAGCGCCCATGCCTGCATGGTGGCGTGGTGCAGCGCCTCCGCGAGCACGAACAGCCGCGGCACGTCGCTATAGGCGCGTGACGACAGCTTCTTGCGCACCCGCTGCACGCTCTCGGGCGAACGCAGGTTGATGTCGACGATGACGCCGGAGAAGCGGTTGCCGGGGTTCTCGGGGATTTCGGTGGTCGGCATCATGTCGACGTCGCCGACCGAGCGCAGGATGCGCGCCAGCTCGCTGCTCTGGTCACCGCGATCCGACGCGAGCAGGAGATGGCGCCTGTTCGCGGTCTGGGTCACGGTCTGCTTGGCTGTCGCGCTCATACGTGCTCGCCCCCTGCGGTTTGCTGCCCATGCAAGTTACCGGGATACGGGTTCGTCGCGGCTTAAGCCGATCATTCAAGCTGTATCGTTTCAGGTGAGCGAGACGTTAAGAGGATCATTCAAATCGTGCCGCGCGAGAACCTGACCGCAGCGCAAAAAAGACCCGCCGGAGACGAGCTCCGGCGGTTCCCAGATACAGGAATGGTCTCGCGACGACGCTAGGCCTTCATCGCGGCCTTGACCGCTGCGGCGGTGATCGGCAGCGAGCGCAACCGCGCGCCACAGGCGTTGTAGATGGCGTTGCCGAGCGCCGGCGCGACCACGGTCACCGCGGGCTCGCCGACGCCGGTCGCCTTCTCGCCATTGGCGATCACGGCGATCGCGACCTCCGGCACCTGGCTCATCCGCAGCGGCGTGTAGCTGTCGAAGTTGGTCTGCTCGATGCCGCCGTCCTTCAGCGTCGCCTTTTCGTACATCGCCAGCGACAGCCCCCACAGCGCCGCGCCCTCGACCTGGGCGCGGATGTTGTCGGGATGCACCTGGGTGCCGACATCGGTCGCCACGGTGAGCTTCTTCACCGTGACCGCGCCCGTGGGCGCAACCGCGACATGGGCGACGCACGCCGTCCAGCTCGCCGTGGCACGCTCCTGCGATGAAACGCAGGAGACGCCCATGCCTTCGCCTTGCGGGAGCTTCCTGGCGCCGTAGCCGGACAGGCCCATCGCTGCCAGCAGCGTGTTGCGCAATCGCTGCGCGCCGCCGTCGTTCTTGCCCTTGCCGTCGAGCAGCGCAATGCGGAACTGCGCCGGGTCCTGCCCCGAGGCCACCGCGATCTCGTCGATCATGCTCTCGACCGCCCAGAACGTCCAACCCGGCGCCACCGAACGGAGTTGTCCCGATGGCGTCGCATTATGCGCGAGTTCGTTCTTGATCGCGCGCACATGATGATTGGGCACGGTGTAGAAGAAGTCGGCGCCATTGACCGTGAACGAGTCGAGCGGGCCCTTCTTGTCGACCGAGGGCGACAGGAAGTCCGGGATGCCCCAGCGCGCCGTCGGCCAGGCCGAGACGACGTCATGGCTGAGCGCGATCAGCTTGCCGTTGCTGTCGAGCCCGGCCTTGACCTTCTGGTAGGTGAGCGGCCGCGAGTAGTCCATCGTCATGTCGTTCTCGCGCGAGTAGATCACCTTGACCGGCTTGCCGACCGCCTTGGCCGCCTGCACCGCCGGCACCATCATGTCGGCATCGAGCCTGCGGCCGAAGCCGCCGCCGAGCCAGGCCTGGTGCATCACGACGTATTTCGGATCGATCCCGGCCGCAGCCGCCGCGATCGCGCCGGAACGGGTCGCGAACTGATTGCCGGTGTAGATGTGCAGGATGTCACCCTTGAACTCGGCGGTCGCGTTCATCGGCTCCAGCGGCGCATGGATGTTGATGCTGGTGGTGTACTCCGCCTCCAGCACCTTGGCCGCGCCCGACATCGCTGCAACGGGATCGCCGTCCTTGACGAAGAACTGCCCGGCATCGTCCTGCGCCTGCAGCCGCATCGCCTCGGTGATGATGGTGTCGGTGCTGACATTGGCATAGGGGCCTTTGTCATAGCTGATCTTGAGCGCGTCCGCCGCCTTCCTGGCGTTGGCATAGGTGTTGGCGACCGCCACCACCCAGCCCGAGGTCGAGCCGGTCTTGTCGTCGAGCGTCACCGCCTTGATGAAGCCCGGCACCTTCTTGGCATCGGAGTCGTCGACCGCCGTGACCGTCGCGCCGAAGCGCACCGGCGGCGTGACGACCTTGCCGTAGACCATGCCCGGCAGCATCGTATCGATGCCATATTTCGCCGTGCCGTTGGTCTTGGAGGGAATGTCGAGCTGCGGCACCGAGACGCCGATCATCGTGTACTGATCGGGCGTCTTCAGCGTCAGCGCCTTCAATTCGTCAGGCGTGAAGCTCTTGGTGATCTTGCCGCTCCTGACGATCTCGGCGTAGCTCATCTGCTTCTTGGACTTCGGATGCATCACGACGCCGTCGCGCACCACGAGTTCGTTGGCCGGCACGCCCATCGCGGTCGCAGCGGCTTCGGTGAGCGCGATGCGGCCCGCGGCGCCGGCGCGGCTCATGGCATCGAAGTTCATCATCGTGCTCCAGCTGCCGCCCGTGATCTGGGCGCCGAGCACGGGATCGTTGAACTTCGGATCGTTGGAGGCGAGCTGGACCCGCATGTCCTTCCAGGCCGCGCCGAGCTCCTCGCAGACGATCTGCGCCATGGTGGACGCAATGTGCTGGCCCATGTCGGCCTTGCCGCAGGTCACGGTGACCAGGCCATCCGGCGCGATCGCATACCAGACGCTGGGTTCGAAATTGGCCGGCGCCGCGGCCGCCAGTGCGCTGTCGGCGAGGCCGGCATAGCCGAGCACGAGGCCGGTGGCGGCGGTGCCGACCAGGAAGGAGCGGCGGCTGAGATCGGTCGCGACCGAGGAATTGGTTTTGACGTGCTGGTTCATGTCGCTCTCCGGTCGCTCGAGTTGGACGCGGTGCGCATTTCGGACGCGGCGCGCTGGATCGCCTTCTGAATCCGCGAATAGGTCATGCAGCGGCAGAGATTGCCGTCCATATGCGCGACGATCTCCTCCTTGGTCGGGCTCGTGGTCTTGGCGAGCAGCGTGGCCGCCTGCATGATCTGGCCGGACTGGCAGTAGCCGCATTGCGGCACCTGCTCGGCGATCCACGCCTTCTGCAAGGGATGATCGCCCTTCTGCGACAGCCCCTCGATGGTCGTGATCTTCTTGTTCGCGACGTCGCCGACCATGGTCTGGCACGAGCGCACGGCCTCGCCGTTGACATGCACGGTGCAGGCGCCGCACAGCCCGGCGCCGCAGCCGAACTTGGTGCCGGTCATCTGCAACTGCTCGCGGATGACCCATAGCAGCGGCGTGTCGTGCGCCGCGTCGACGGACATGGTCCGCCCGTTGATGGTGAGATTGGGCATTTGGTTTCTTCCCCGCCCGGCGTGCGACTTCGCTTACGGCGAAGTTCGGTTTTATCGATTCGCTGGGACCCACCGGATAGATGCCAGCCATCATAAGAATGATCCCGTTGCGACGGCGACGCAACGGGATTTGAACGCCGGCCTGCCACATGAAATGGCATTTGCGTTGTGCAGCGCGAACGATGCTGGGCTGGTGACGCCGGGCAGGTTAAGAAGGTGCAGCCAACGCCGACAGCGAAAGGAGATTTCAGCCCATGAGACCATCCGTACGTATGACGCTGTGCCTGGCTGCGGCCATGCTGCCGAGCCTGTCGGCCGTAAGCCCTGCTGCGGCAGGGCAGTCGCTCGGCGTCGCCGACGCGCCTTTCACAGCGACGTTATCCAACGTCACGCCGCTTGCCTTCGGCATGGATGTCGGTGAGACATCGCGCGTGCTGGAGCAGCCGTTGATCTATCTGAACGGCGCGCCCGGCAACGAGACCTTTCTGGCACTGCGTAATCTCGGCGGCAGCGGACTGGTCCCGCACCATCACCGCCTCTACCTGAAGTTCCGCAGGGGACGGCTGACCGGCTGGAAAGAGGACTACGGCACCAACTGGATGTGGCGCTGACGCGCGCCTGACGACCGCAAGAGGACAGAACGTGGGACAAGATATCAAGCTGACGGCATCCGACGGCTTCCAGCTCGGCGCCTATCGCGCCGATCCGACGGGAAGTGCAAAGGGCGCGCTGGTCGTCATCCAGGAGATCTTCGGTGTCAACCATCACATCCGCAACGTCTGCGACCGCCTCGCCGCCGCGGGTTACGTTGCCATCGCGCCGGCGATCTTCGACCGCGTCGAACCCGGCTTCACCTCAGGCTATTCGCCAGACGAGATCGCGGTCGCGCGCAAGTTCGTCGCCAATCCGGATTGGGCGGCCTTTTTGCGCGACACCCAGGCCGCAATCGACGGCGTGAAGAATGTCGGGCCGGTCGGCATCATCGGTTTCTGCCTCGGCGGCAGCATCGCCTATGCGGCTGCGACCAAGCTGTCGGGCCTCCGCGCTGCCGTCGGCTATTACGGCGGCGCTGTCGCGCGGTTCGCCGACGACAAGCCGACGGTGCCGACCCAGCTACATTTCGGCGAGAAGGACGCGGGCATCCCCTTGCGCGACGTCGAGGCCATCAAGGCCAAGCGGCCGGACGTCGAGATCTTCGTCTATCCCGGCGCACAGCACGGCTTCGGTTGCGACGAGCGCGCCAGCTACGACCAGCCGAGCGCCGATCTCGCCTGGACGCGCAGCCTGGCGTTCCTTGCGCAGCACCTGCACTGAACGTCCAACCACCGTCATTGCGAGGAGCCTCGCGTCACTCAGCGTCAGGTCGACGCAGGTGCTCAGGTAGGCGTTGAGCCGCAATCACTCGTGCGGAGATCAGAACCAGCGCTCGCCGACCTGGATGGTGTCGCCCGGCTTGAGCGAGGTGCCGAGCGGCACCTCGTAGCGCGCGGCCCCGGAAGCATCGGTGTGGGTCAGGGTGACGACGTCGCGCCGCGCCCGAGGCGAGAAGCCGCCGGCGATCGCGATCGCGCTCTCCACCGTCATGTTGGGTACGTAGGGGTATTGGCCGGGCGCCTGCACCTCGCCGAGGATGAAGAACGGGCGATAGGCTTCGATCTCGACGGCCACCGAGGGCTCGCGGATGTAGCCGTTGCGCAGCTTGGCGGTGATCTCGGCAGCGAGGCCGGCGGTGGTGCGGCCGCGCGCCGGCACGCTGCCGATCAGCGGCATCGTGATCGATCCGGACGCATCGATCGCATAGGTGTTGGTCAGGCCCTCCTGGCCGTAGACGACGACGCGCAGCTTGTCGCCGGCGTCGAGATGATAGGCGGAGTCGCGGCGCGCCGGCGCATAGCCGGCGGGAACGACATAGGCGCCTGCGCCGGTGGCGGCAGCGAACGAGTTGCGCAGCGCCGGGATCGCCCCGCCCTGCCCGGTGGCGGCAACCGGGCCGGTGGAAGGCGTTCCATAGGCCATAGCGTCGAGATCGCTCTGCGGCTGGACGGCAGCGACGGGGGAGATCGTCTGCATGCAGCCCGACAACAGGATCGCGGACAGGACGGCAATGACCGGAACAAACAACGCGCGCACTCGAACAATCCTTGAATGAGGATGTGCGCTAGTCATGCGCGGTTAAGGTTAACAAACCGTTGGCGCGTGTAGTCCCCGTCGCAAGCGGGCGACGGTCAAAGCCGCCCGAAAAAATCCCCCTCCCACGGCGTGGGAGAGGGATCCGATGTTCACCGTGATCGGGCGCGCTCAGCCTGCCTATGCGCTCACGCCGACTCCGATCGGGCACGCGACGCCCGTTCCGCCCAGGCCGCAATATCCGGCCGGATTCTTGGCCAGGTACTGCTGATGATAATCCTCGGCGAAATAGAACGGCCCTGCCGGGACGATCTCCGTCGTAATCGCTCCGAGCCCCTTGGCGCGCAGCGCCGACTCGTAGGCCGTCTTCGACGCCTCGGCCGCCTCGCGCTGCGCGTCGCTGAACGTGTAGATCGCCGAGCGATATTGCGTGCCGACGTCGTTGCCCTGACGCATGCCCTGGGTCGGGTCGTGGCTCTCCCAGAACGTCTTCAGGAGGCGCTCGTAGGACATGATCTTGGGATCGAACACCACCAGCACGACCTCCGTGTGCGCCGTCTGCCCCGAGCACACCTCCTCGTAGGTCGGGTTCGGCGTATGGCCTCCGGCATAGCCGACGGCGGTGACGTGGATGCCGTCACCGAGCTGCCAGAACTTACGCTCCGCGCCCCAGAAGCAGCCGAGCCCGAACACGGCCTGCTCGAGGCCGTCCGGATAGGGCGGCAACAGGCGGCGACCGTTGACGAAATGCGTCGCGGCGGTGGGGATCGGCTGGGCGCGGCCGGGCAGCGCCTCGGCGGCAGACGGCATGACAGGGGCTTTGCGCATGAAGAACATGGGATGTCTCCGCTCATGGCCAGCGCCCGCGGGACGGCCCACGGCGCGATGACCTCTTGTCAGGGGAATATATAGGGCTCTACGGGTCCGGCAGTAGCGCTGTTACGCCGCGCCAGCGGTTCCCGCGCCGCGCTGCCGGCGGAATCCAAGACCGCTGCCGGCGCGACGAGACGAACCGCCGCGCTCAGTCGCGCCCGTAGCCGATCAGCGGCTTGCGCGGCCGGAACAGCAGCATCAGCAGGATTCCGAGCAGGCCAAGCACCGCAAACACTGGCTGATCCAAAAATACCTTGACGATCCACTCCCACAGGAACGGGGCCTTGGCCTCGATCCAGGCCTTGAAGGCGGCCTGGCTCGCCTGGTGGACGTCGTTCCAGAGCTGGCCGAAACGGGTGAACTGCAGGGTCTGGTCGGCCACCCAGCGCGCGCCGTCATAGACCAGGAAGATGAAGCTTCCGGCCAGCAGCAACAGCCCTACCAGACGGAAAAAACCGCGGATCATGCCTCACCTGCCCTCTCTCGCTCGCCCTTGCGGGCAGCAAGGCCATAGCGGGGGCCCCGCAGAAATTCAACCTCGTCAGGGGCTTAGAACCGGGTTTTGGTCGATTCCGGCCGCCGCGGGCGCTCCGAGACCGTTGACGCTCGGCAGGGCTGCCCCTATAAGGTCGCCATTGGCGGTGGGCGCAATCCCGCCGCCGCTGTTCTTTGAGCAGCGCCGATCCGCCGAGCACCCGCTCCGGTCATGGCATTCTCAGAGAGGCGTCCGAACAACCCACCGCGTCGATGGGGCCGCGTCAAGCGGGCCGCGCGCGTACCCGCAAGAGCGGCGACTGCTCGCCGCCGAAGGATATTTGAGAGCATGGCCAACACGACCTCCGCGAAGAAGGCGACGCGCAAGATTGCCCGCCGCACCATCATCAACAAGTCGCGCCGCACCCAGATGCGCGGCGCGGTTCGCTCCGTCGAGGACGCGATCAAGAAGGGCGATCGCGACGCCGCGCTGAAGGCGATGGCCAATGCCGAGCCGCAGCTGATGCGCGCCGCGCAGCGCAACATCATTCACAAGAACAACGCGAGCCGCAAAGTGTCGCGCCTCACGCATCAGATCGCCAAGCTCGCGAAGTGACGCTGACGATCGGCTGACGAACTATCAAGATGCAAACAGCCCGGCTCGCGCCGGGCTTTTCTTTTGTACCATCTTCAATTGCGCGTTCCGCTGTCGCGCATCCCTCCATCGCTCGCCGCGCCTTCTCCATTTGATGGTCACATCTTGATGGTGATATCGCATCGCGAATACGATCTTCGCGCGTGGTGGAACCCGCGCGATGTCGTGCGCGCCTGACACATGTTCCGTCGGAACTACACGAAGTTCCGTATTTTTACGCAGTGACAATATTGTCTCATCTGAAACAGCTGCGAATCTGCGCGCCGCGCTTGCGCATCGATGTCAAGAGCGCGCGATGCGCCGCTCACTTTGCGCACCGCGCATCGCGGGAGTTACCCGCTTCGAGCAATCGCGAAAAACATCGTTTCGAAAATGACTTAAGTGCATAGCGCGACCAAGTGATTGGAAAAGCGGGTGAGGCCGGTCGAAACATAAAAAAATTATGAAGAAATTTTGGGCAGACGATGTTGTTTGTCACATCCGAGATTCCTCGCGATGATTCAAAACGTTGCTTTCTTAACGCGCAACACCGCGTCGCAACCGCTGCGAAGACTCGTAACGCGTGCTCCGATCTTATGGATTGCGAGTCCTGACGCATCGTGTATTTCTTTAATCACTCGCGGCGCCCACGATCTTGAGACCAGCGCGGTTTTAGAAACGGGGCGGACGTGCAAATCGGCGGCGGTGTGCGCGTTGGCGACGCTTTCCAAAGCGATGGCCGGATCTGTACCCATAGCAATATGGGGAACGATCGAACTTTGTCGAAATTTCTCGGGCGCAGCATCATCGTTGCGCCGCTTTGAACAAGAGAAATACGACATCGGTCGACCCGGCTGGAGCTCGTGGCGGCTTCGCTCACCGAGTGGACAAGTTGGACGGGGATGTACGGCGGTGCGGCTGAATCTTGGGGTTCGGGCGCGGCGGCATTGGGATGACAACTTGCCGTGAGCAATCACGGCAGGGCGGGGAGGTTGCATGTTTTACGGACACATTGCGAGCACACACTATAGGCTGGTTCCGGACAACGCACCCTTGGCGGTCAACACTGAAGTGATCGACATCTCCAGCCCGGCCATTGCCAGCACGGCGATCGGCCCTCCCGCGTCCATCGCGCATCTGAGTATGCGCTGACCTCGCGGAGAAGCTTCTTCCACCAGCATTGATGGCCCGACGGCGTCCACGCCGAACGGCGAGCCATGTCTGGAGTTGAGCCTCCGCTCGAGGTCTCGCTGCGGCACACGTGTCCTTTCACGGGACGTCTGCCCGGCGATCACACGACACCACCACTCAATTCGAAAAGTTGCGACTGCCATGACAAATTCGGAACAGGAACGCTGGTCTCGCGTGAAGGGTCGGCTGCGCTCGACCGTCGGCGAGGACGTCTATACGAGCTGGTTCGCGCGGATGGACCTCGAAGCCGTCCAGGACGAAAGCGTTCATCTGTCGGTGCCGACGCGTTTCCTGAAGAGCTGGATCCAGGCGCATTATGCCGAGCGCGTGCTGTCGTGCTGGCAGGCCGAGATGCCGGAGGTGCACCGTATCGATCTGTCCGTTCGCACCGCGATGCGCTGCGCGGCGCCGGTCAAGGAAGCTCCCGTCGCCGTCGAAGCCCGCCGCGCCGAACGCAACGACGCCAGGCCGGCGACCAGCGCCGACGCGCGAACGGCGTCGGCTGCGGCTTCGCTCGCCACGAGCCATGATGCGCTCGGCGGCTCGCCGCTCGATCCGCGGCTGACCTTCGCCAGCTTCGTCGTCGGCCGCGCCAACACGCTGGCCCATGCGGCGGCGCGCCAGGTCGCCGACGGTCGCCGCGGCGATCCCGTGATGTTCAACCCGCTCTACATCCATGCCGGTGTCGGGCTGGGCAAGACGCATCTGCTGCAGGCCGTGACCTGGGCCGGCAACGCCGGCGGCGAACGGAAGGTGCTGTACCTCACCGCCGAGAAATTCATGTACGGCTTCGTCGCAGCGCTGAAATCGCAGACGGCGCTGGCCTTCAAGGAGGCGCTGCGCGGCATCGACGTGCTGGTGATCGACGACCTGCAGTTCCTGCAGGGCAAATCCACCCAGGCGGAGTTCTGTCATACGCTGAATGCGCTGATCGACGCGGGGCGTCAGGTTGTGATCGCAGCCGACCGGCCGCCGTCCGACCTCGAAAGTCTCGATGATCGCGTCCGCTCGCGGCTTGCCGGCGGCCTCGTCGTCGAGATGGCAACTTTGGGCGAGGATCTGCGCCTCGGCATTCTCAAGTCGCGCGTCGCGGCGGCCCGCGCCCATCATGCGAGCTTCGACGTGCCGGAGCCGGTGCTCGACTATCTCGCCCGCTCCATCACCCATAACGGCCGCGATCTCGAGGGCGCGATCAACCGCCTGCTGGCGCATTCCAAGCTCAACAACCAGCCGGTCACGCTCGACATGGCCGAGCGCGAGGTGCGTGACCTGGTGCGGCCGCAGGAACCGAAGCGCATCAAGATCGAGGACATCCAGCGCGTCGTGGCGCGGCAGTACAACGTCAGCCGCTCCGACCTCCTGTCGTCGCGCCGCACCGCCAACGTGGTGCGCCCGCGCCAGGTCGCGATGTACCTCGCCAAGACGCTGACCCTGCGCTCGCTGCCCGAGATCGGCCGCCGCTTCGGCGGGCGCGACCACACCACCGTGCTGCATGCGGTGCGCAAGATCGAGGCGCTCGTCGGCAAGGACGTCGCGCTGAACGACGAAGTCGAGTCGCTGAAGCGCCAGTTGCAGGATTAGAGGGCACGCACGGCCAGGGGAGCGGACAGAAGGTTCGCCCCCAGCCGGGCCGTTGTCCCGGCCGTTCGACGCTGTCCTCGGACGTCATGCTCGGCCCCCGCCTCCGGGTCACGGAAGAGCCTGCCGAAACATGGGAAATCGGCTCCGCATCCCTTGCGCTTGAGCCCCATCCGCGCCACTTTACGCCTCCCCCTCACGCTCCTGGACGCTGGCCAAGCGCCGTTCGGGCGCGAGGTGCCATCGGCCGCGGCGCTGCTATAGCCCGCCGGCATTCCAGGACAAGCTCAGTTGGAACGGGCGGGTATAATACAATGAAGGTGACCGTCGAACGCGCACAGCTCCTGAAGTCGCTGGGCCACGTCCATCGTGTGGTCGAGCGCCGCAACACCATCCCGATCCTGGGCAATGTGCTGGTGCGCGCCGAGAATGCCCGGCTGTCGCTGCGCGCGACCGATCTCGATCTCGAAGTGACGGAAACCCTGGCTGCCGAGACCGCCACCGCGGGCTCGACCACAGTTCCGGCGCACATGTTCTACGACATCGTCCGCAAGCTGCCGGACGGCTCGCAGATCGTGCTGGAGAGCGACGGCGAGCGCGCGGTGCTCGCGATCCGCGCCGGCCGCTCCAAGTTCACCTTGCAGACGCTGCCGGAGAGCGACTTCCCGGATCTCGCCGCAGGCGACATGACGCATGCGTTCGGGGTTCCCGCCAAGGACATCAAGAGCCTGATCGACCGCACGCAGTTCGCGATCTCCACCGAGGAGACGCGCTATTACCTGAACGGCATCTATCTGCACGCCGGCGGCACCGCCAAGCAGCCGACCTTGCGCGCCGTCGCCACCGACGGTCACCGCCTCGCCCAGGTCGACCTGCCGCAGCCGGCCGGCGCCGCCGAGATGCCCGGCGTGATCGTGCCGCGCAAGACCGTCGGCGAGGTGCAGCGGCTGATCGAGGACAATGACAGCGAGATCAGGATCGAGCTGTCGCAGGGCAAGATCCGCTTCACCTTGGGGCAGGTGGTGCTGACTTCGAAGCTGATCGACGGCACCTTCCCGGATTACGGCCGCGTCATTCCGCAGAACAACGACAAGGAGCTGGTCGTCGACAAGGCCGATTTCGCCGCCGCCGTCGACCGCGTCTCCACCATTTCCTCCGAGCGCGGCCGCGCCGTGAAGCTGGCGCTGGCGCCCGGCAAGCTGGTGCTGTCGGTGACCAATCCGGATTCCGGCAGCGCGACCGAAGAGCTCGAGGTTGAATACGCCGCCGACGCGCTCGATATCGGCTTCAACTCGCGCTATCTGCTCGACATCGCTGCCCAGATCGAGGGCGAGGTCGCCGTGCTCCGGCTCGCCGATCCAGGCTCGCCGACATTGATCCAGGACCGCGACAACAGGAATGCGCTGTACGTGCTGATGCCGATGCGGGTGTGAGGCGAGACTTCTGCGAGATCGAGTTTAACCCGTCATGGCCGGGCTTGACCCGGCCATCCATCCTTACAAATGGCCTACTGGGTTTACATCCTCGCGAGCAAGCCGGGCGGCACGCTGTATGTCGGCGTGACCAATGATCTCGTCCGGCGCGTCTATGAGCACCGCGAAGGTCTCGCCGAGAGCTTTACGCGCCGCTATGGCATCGAGCGCCTCGTCTATTTCGAGGCGCATGAGACGATCGCCGCAGCATTGCAGCGTGAGAAGAACATCAAGCACTGGTCACGCGAATGGAAGGTCGACTTGATCGTCGCAAACAATCCGGACTGGCGCGATCTCTATGATGAAATGGTCCGCTGACGCGGACGATGGATTGCCGGGTCAAGCCCGGCAATGACAGAACTGGGCTTGCAACTCCACCCCATGACCCCCTCCCGCATCCACCGTCTCGCGCTGACGCATTTTCGCAGCTATCGCGCTGCCAGCGTCAGCGTGCAGGCGGACATGGTCGCGCTGGTCGGGGCCAACGGCGCCGGCAAGACCAATTGCCTGGAGGCGATCTCGTTCTTCGCGCCGGGCCGCGGCCTGCGCCGTGCCACCCTGGAGGACGTCGCCGACAACCAGGGCGACGGGTCGTGGGCGGTCTCGGCGGAGGTCGAGGGCGCGCTGGGGCTGACGACCTTCGGCACCGGCATCGAGCCGCCGCGCAGCGATGCGAGCACAACACGCCGCTGCCGCATCGACCGCGAACCGGTCGGCTCGGCGGCCGCCTTCGGCGATCACATCCGCATGGTGTGGCTGACCCCTTCGATGGACGGCCTGTTCATGGGCGCGGCCTCGGAGCGGCGGCGCTTCTTCGACCGCCTGGTGCTCGCGATCGACAGCGAGCATTCGAGCCGGGTGTCGGCGCTGGAGCGCTCGCTGCGCTCGCGCAACCGGCTGCTCGAGGTCCGCAATTTCGACGATCATTGGTGTGACGCGATCGAGCGCGAGACCGCGGAGCTCGCGGTCGCCGTCGCCGCGAGCCGCGGCCAGACCGCGGTGAAGCTCGCCGCGATGCTGCGGCAGCGCGGACAAGCCTCGGCGTTCCCGTCCGCCGAGATCGCGCTCGACGGCTGGATGGAGAATGCGCTGCTGAGCGAGCCGGCCCTCGCCGTCGAGGACCGTTATCGCGCTGTCCTGCGCGACAATCGCGCGCGCGATGCCGCCGCCGGCCGCACGCTCGACGGTCCGCATCTCACCGATCTCCATGTCGTCTATGCGCCGAAGAGCATGCCGGCGCGCGACGCGTCGACCGGCGAGCAGAAGGCGCTGCTGATCGGCCTCATCCTTGCGCATGCGACCTTGGTCGCCGAAACCACCGGCATCGTGCCGATGCTGCTGCTCGACGAGATCGTCGCCCATCTCGATCCCGGCCGCCGCACCGCTTTGTTCGCCGAGCTCGGCACGCTCGGTGCCCAGGTATGGCTGACCGGCGCCGATCCCGCGGCGTTTGCCGAACTACGCGAGCTCGGCGAGATCTTCGACGTCGAGGCGGGGCGGATCAGCGCGCGGCGGTAGCTCATTCCGCCGTTGAACCTACCAGTTCGCCGGCTCGACTAGTTGTCGTTGGATGGCACGCCGGCGCCAACCGCTCTCCTCCAGCGCCCGAGGGCACAAGCGCCCCGAACTCGAAATCCCGGAGATCGATGATGTCAGAGCTTTGGCAGCAGGCCATCGCCGCGCCGCGGCTGAGTCGGTTTGCGTGCGGGCTGTTGCTGCTCGCGAGCTGTGCCGGACCTGCGCGCGCCGACGACGCCATCGTCGACGTCCACGCGCTGCCGCGGCTCGAGGGTGCGGTGGAAGACACGTCGCATCCCGATCGCTACCGCGCCATCTATCGTCTGCCGGCGCCTGTCGCAGCGGCCAATGCCGCCACGCAGCAGTTGCTCGGCGCCGACGGCTGGGTGCGCTATGTCAGGCCGCTCGAAGAGCGCAATCCGACGCTCAGCTACAAGAAGGACAAGCAGGGGCTCCTGGTCTTCTTCACAGGCAGCGCCGGCCGCGCCGGGCAGTCGGAGGTGACCTACTCGCCGCAGCGGATCTACGCCAATTTGCCGTTCCCCGATGGCGCTGCTGACATCGTGTTCGACGAGACGCGGCCTTATCTGTCATGCATCGCGCCGATGACGCTGGATGCGGCGCTGACCTTGTTCCGCAAGGAGATGTCCGCCCTCGGCTGGGAGCCGCTGACGGCCGAGGCCGCCGCGCGCTGGCCCAATGCCGATCTGGGCGAGACCGCGCCGGGCGGCGTGCGCGCCTTCTACGGCCATGACGACGGCGACGGTTATCGCCGGCAGAATCCGGTGATGCTGACGCTGACCCGGCGCGACGACGGCCGGACCCATGTCGAGATCCGGATCGCGCCATTCGCGCTACCCTCCACCCTCGAAGCCGGCGACGACCACGCCGGCCTGCCGATGCCGAAGCCGACCAAGTGGTCGCAAAGCCTCGGCAGCGCGGCCTCGTCGAGCCGCCAGGCCAATGGCGCCGTCATCGCCGAGCTGCCGGCCGTGCTCGCCTTCTACACGCGGCAGATCCCCGCGCGCGGCTGGCGGATCGAGACGGCCGGTCCGGGAACGCCGGACGAGGTCACGCTCAAGGTCGTCGCGCCCGAGGACAACGGGACCTTGAAGCTGTCCCGCAAGTACGATCTCACCATGGTCGAGCTATCGATGCGCACCACCGAAGCCGCCCTGGCCGCCCGCGCCAAGGCGAAGAAGGACGCCGACGACAGGTTCATGGCGGATGCCGCCGCGATGGCCAAGCAGGTGATCGCCGCCGACGAGGCGCGCCGCGCCGTGCAGGCCGGCGCCATGTCGGATGCGCCCGTGAAGCCGCTGGCCGGCAATCCGGCGCCGATCGCGCTGCCCGAGACCGCCGAGGCCGTGAGCTTCGATGGCGACCGGGGACAGCTCGCGTTCAAGTCGGCTTCGTCGGTGAAGACACTCGCCGGCTTCTTCCGTTCCACGTTGAAGACGGCCGGCTGGAAGGAGGCGCCGACCGTGATCGACAATCCGACCATGGCGCGCCTGGAGTTCTCGGCGAAGGGCAAGTCGGTGGCGTTCACGATCATGCAGATGGGCCCCAAGGTGAACGTCACGGCCGACGGCACCGGCCTGCTCGCCGCCGCCAGGCCTTCGGCCGCGGCCCGACCGGCCAAGGACGCGACGCCGCTCGAGGCCGATCCCGACTCGGCGCTGCCGGTGCCGAAGCAGCACAGCGCGACCGCGCTGTCGCGGTCCAGGGCGCCGGGAATGGACACGCCGCTGCGGCTGGAGCTGGAGGCCAGCGTCCCGGCCGAGCTCGGTGCCGTCACGGCCTTCTACCGCGCCGAGCTGACCAGGCTCGGCTGGCGGGAGAAGCCCGAGGACGCGCAGGCCAGCCCCGATCGGGTCCGGCTCACCTTTACCTCGTCGCAGGGACCCGCCGTGCTCACGCTCGGGCGCGCCAAAGGCGAGACCTCGGTCAACCTGGTGCAAAGGAATGCAGAAGCGGCGGCCAAGGCCGGCATCCTGCCGAAGCCTGGCCGGGCCAAGCTGATGCTCGGCAATATCGGCGACACCGACGCCGTGCTGACCATCAACGGGCAGACGATCAGGATCGCGGCCGGCACCGGCAGCCCGCAATCGCCCAAGGGCCCGCTGCTCGACCTGCCGCCAGGCAAGCACCGCTACGAGCTGAAGATCGCCCGCCGGCCCGCCGTGATCGACACGCTGGAGCTCGCCGCCGGCGATGCCTGGGGCCTCATGGTTGGCCCGGGTGGCACCGCCCTGCCGCTCCCGCTCTACTGAGGCGGCACCTGCCGCGTCACGCGTGACTCGTGCCCTGAATCGCACGCGAAAGCGCCCCGCTGCACGCCTCAAAACCAGCCGCGGGAATGGCCTGAATCCGGCTTTCGGAGGGGACGAAAACGACCCTCGCCAGGCCTTGAAAAACCGTTAAAAAGCGCTATCTCTTCAATGTCTTACGACGGGCCACTTTGCGCTAGGCGCGTGGCTTCTTTCGTGAGAGAAAGAGCGCTCTCGGCATGCGATCTGCAATGCCGATTCGACCACCCCTTCCGAAGGCCCCACATGACCGAACCCGCCCGGCAAACCATCGCCGACAACGAGCCTGCAACCGCGAACGAATACGGCGCAGAATCGATCCGGGTGTTGAAGGGCCTGGATGCCGTGCGCAAGCGCCCGGGCATGTATATCGGCGACACCGATGACGGCTCCGGCCTGCATCACATGGTCTACGAGGTCGTCGACAACGCGATCGACGAGGCGCTGGCTGGTCACGCCACCGCGGTCGAGGTGGTGCTCAATCCGGACAATTCGGTCACCGTGCGCGACGACGGCCGCGGCATTCCTGTGGACATTCACAAGGGCGAAGGCGTGTCCGCCGCCGAGGTCATCATGACCCAGCTGCACGCCGGCGGAAAGTTCGACCAGAACTCCTACAAGGTGTCCGGCGGACTGCACGGCGTCGGCGTCTCCGTCGTCAACGCGCTGTCGAGCAAGCTGCAGCTTCGGGTCTGGCGCGACGACAAGGAGCATCTCATCGAGTTCGCCCATGGCGACGCGATTGCGCCGCTGAAAGTGGTCGGCGAGGCCAAGGGCAAGCGCGGCACCGAGGTGACGTTCCTGGCCTCGACGGAGACCTTCAAGAACGTCGAATACGACTACGCGACGCTCGAGCATCGCCTGCGCGAGCTCGCCTTCCTCAATTCCGGCGTCAACATCGTGCTCTCCGACATGCGCCACGCGGTCGAGAAGCGCGAGGAGATGCATTACGACGGCGGCGTCGAGGAGTTCGTCAAATATCTCGACCGCAACAAGAAGGCGATCGTTCCGGCGCCGATCATGGTGCGCTCGGAGGTCAACGGCATCACGGTGGAAGCTGCGCTGTGGTGGAACGACAGCTATCATGAGAACGTGCTGTGCTTCACCAACAACATCCCGCAGCGTGACGGCGGCACCCATCTCGCCGGCTTCCGCGGCGCGCTGACGCGCCAGGTCAACGGCTACGCCGAGGCCAATGCGAAGAAGGAGAAGATCGCGCTGACCGGCGACGACTGTCGCGAGGGTCTCACCGCCGTCCTTTCCGTGAAGGTGCCGGATCCGAAATTCTCGTCGCAGACCAAGGACAAGCTGGTGTCCTCGGAAGTGCGTCCCGTGGTCGAGAACGTTCTGAACGAGGCGCTCGCCGCCTGGTTCGAGGAGCATCCGGGCGAGGCCAAGACCATCGTCGGCAAGGTGATCCAGGCCGCAGCGGCACGCGAGGCCGCGCGCAAGGCGCGCGAGCTGACCCGCAAGAGCCCGCTCAGCGTCTCCTCGCTGCCCGGCAAGCTCGCCGACTGCCAGGAGAAGGATCCGGCCAAGTCCGAGCTCTTCATCGTCGAGGGTGACTCGGCCGGCGGCAGCGCCAAGCAGGGCCGCAACCGCGAGTTCCAGGCGGTGCTGCCGCTGCGCGGCAAGATCCTCAATGTCGAGCGCGTGCGCCCCGACAAGATGCTGTCGAGCGAGCAGATCGGCACCCTGATCACCGCGCTCGGCACCGGCATCAGCGACGAGTTCTCGATCGACAAGCTGCGCTATCACAAGATCATCGTGATGACGGACGCCGACGTCGACGGCGCCCACATCCGCACGCTGCTGCTGACCTTCTTCTACCGGCAGATGCGCGAGATCATCGATCGCGGCCACCTCTACATCGCCCAGCCGCCGCTCTACAAAGTCACGCGCGGCAAGTCCGAGCAGTATTTGAAGGACGAGCGCGCGCTCGAGGACTATTTGATCGGCACCGGCCTCGACGATTGCGTGTTCAAGACGGCGGAAGGCGAGGAGCGCAAGGGGCGTGACCTCCTGGCGCTGGTCGAGGAAGCGCGTCTCGTCCGCAACATCCTGCGCAACCTGCACACGCGCTACGACCGCAAGGTCGTCGAGCAGGCCGCGATCGCCGGCGTGCTGCGCCCGGACATCACCCGCGACATCCCGACGGCGGACGCCGCGGCCGCCTACATCGCAAAGCGGCTCGACGTGCTGGCCGACGAGGTCGAGCGCGGCTGGATCGGCCACTTCGTCGAGGGCCAGGGCTTCACCTTCGAGCGCACCGTGCGGGGCGTCAAGGACGTCGCCGTCATCGACGACGCATTGCTCGCGTCCGTCGATGCCCGCAAGCTGGACGAATATGCGGCCCGCCTGCAAGAGGCCTATGCGAAGCCCGGCGCCTTGCGCCGTGGCGACGTCCAGACCGTGATCCATGGCCCGGTCGATTTGTTCGAGGCGGTCACCGATGCCGGCCGCAAGGGCATCAACATGCAGCGTTACAAAGGCCTCGGCGAGATGAACCCGCAACAGCTCTGGGAGACCACGCTCGACACTGAGGCCCGTACGCTGCTCCAGGTGAAGGTCAAGGAGGTCGACGAGGCCGACGACATCTTCACCAAGCTGATGGGCGACGTGGTCGAGCCGCGCCGCGAGTTCATCCAGGACAACTCGCTGTCGGCCAACGTGGACGTGTAGTCGCGACGTCCAGCCCGAGTCTACCTCGCACTGGCGCGATAGACGACCAGGCGCACCCTGAGTCTGCGGAGCAGTGGCCTGCCCGTGCCTTCCGTGTTAATTCCGTTGAAGATCGATGTTCCGCTTTCGCCGGTCCCCGGGCGAATCACCATCTCAGAACGGACTTTTCGCGCATGGCGCCCATTCAATACATCGTCGAGGGCGGTCACCGGCTCAAGGGCGCGATCGAGCCGTCCGGCAACAAGAACGCCGCGCTGCCGATCATCGCCGCCGCACTGCTGACCGAGCATCCGGTCACGCTCGACAACGTGCCGCGCATCCGCGACACCGAGACACTGGTCGAGCTGGTGCGCTCGGTCGGCGCCTCCGCCGAATGGCGCGGCCGGAACAGGCTCACGATCCATGCCAAGGAGATCCGCGCCGCGGACCTCGATCCGGACCTCTGCGCGCGCATCCGCGCGTCGATCCTGCTGGCAGGGCCCCTGCTCGCCCGCTGCGGCGAAGTGGCGCTGCCGCCGCCAGGCGGCGACGTCATCGGCCGCCGCCGGCTCGACACCCATTTCCTCGCCTTCGAGCAGCTCGGCGCCACCGTCACCGCGACCGACAGGATCGAGCTGCGCGCCTCCGGCCTCAAGGGCGCCGACGTCTTCCTGGACGAGCCCAGTGTCACCGCGACCGAGAACGCGTTGGTGGCCGCGGTGGCCGCGCATGGCACGACTTACTTGCGCAACGCCGCCTCCGAGCCGCACGTCCAGGATCTCGCCCATTTCCTGGTCGCGCTCGGGGCCAACATCGAGGGCATCGGCACCAACACGATGGTGATCCATGGCGCCAGCACGCTGGGCCAGGCGAGCTACTCGATCCAGCCCGATCACATCGAGGTCGGCTCGCTGATCGGGCTCGCCGCGGTGACGCGCTCTCCCTTACGCATCGTGCGCGCCGGCACCGAGCATCTACGCTCGATCCGCATGGGCTTCGAGCGGCTCGGCATCGTCTGCGAGGTTGCCGGCGACGATCTCATCGTGCCCTCGGAGCAGACGCTGCGGATCAAGGACGATTTCGGCGGCCGCGTGCCGAAGCTGGAGGACCAGCCCTGGCCGGCCTTTCCCGCCGACCTGATGTCGATCGCACTCGTCACCGCCACGCAATGCGAGGGCGTGATCCTGATGTTCGAGAAGATGTTCGAGTCACGGATGTTCTTCGTCGACAAGCTGATCTCGATGGGCGCGCGCATCGTGCTGTGCGACCCGCACCGCGCCATCGTCGCCGGCCCGAGCCGCCTGCGCGGCGCCCGCGTCGTCTCCCCCGACATCCGCGCCGGCATGGCCATGCTGCTGGCCGCGCTGTGCGCCGAGGGGACCTCGTATATCGACAATGCCGACCAGATCGAGCGCGGCTACGAACGCATCGACGAGCGGCTGAATGCGCTGGGCGCCAAGATCACGCGCGTTCCGGAACGCGGACGGTAGCGCTATTCGCGCAGGATCTCTCCGCCGTCATTGCGAGCAGCGCTATGGCATTCGCGTGCTGGCTTCGCGGACATCCGTGTGCGATGATGCTTCGTATCGCGCACAGCGCGGGAACAACCGTGACATGTGAGGCTCATTGCACATGGCCATCAGCGAGATCACTCCCAACGTCGACCGTACCAGATGGCTCGCCGGCGCGGAGTTCGCTGATGCATTTCGCATCGCGATTGACGAGCCGGCCATCGATGCCCGCACGGCGGCCGAGCGCATGCTCGGTCACGCGCCCTGGTGGATGGCGGCGCTCCTGAAGCTCCGTAACCTGCTGGTCAGACCCTTCGGTCTGAAGACCTCGGGCGCGGACCCAGGCAACCCACGTCCTCTGATCGGGATGTTTCCTGTCGTGGACGAAACGCCGCAACGAATCGTGCTCGGCTTCGACGACAAGCATCTGGATTTTCGTGTCCTGGTCGACGTGGTCTCTCATCGCGCGACCACGCAAGTAACAGCGAGCACTCTGGTGCAGACCCACAACGCTCTCGGCCGCGTCTATCTCGCCGTGATAAAGCCGTTTCACCGCCTCGTCGTGAAGGCGATGCTCCGGCAGGTCGCAACGGCCGCCTGATTCCGCGCAAGTCTTCGACCCGCTGCCGCGCCGGCTCTCCGTCCCCGGATTGAATACTCCGCAAGCAATGACGGAGAACGCATCGAACCGCGCGGCAGCCCAGCCGAGCCACCACGTTGCGTTTTGCCGGTTTTCAGAATTTTTCGCTTGCTTCTATTTCGAAAATCAGAAACAATGCACCCGTCCCGTCCTCATGAGAGGGGCGCTTCGCGATCGTCACGGACCGTTGAGGGTGGGATGCGATGGATGCGGCGGCTCACAACGCGCACTCAGGTTCTCTTGAGGCTGGCGCGTGGACGAAGGGGCTGTCGCATACGGCGAAATCGTATGGTCCTGGCCTCCCGATGCTGAGGTCAAGCCGGCGAGCGATCTGCAGGTGACGGGGGCAAACAAGCCCGGTCCCCGGGGAGAGTACGTATAAGCCGTTCCAACCATGGCGCAGGGAAGGCCGGATGTGCGGCCCACCTGTGGTGACTGCCGCCTGCTACTTCTTTTGCAGGCGGGCCATGGGTGTGGTCAAGCACCCGGCCTTCCCTGCCCCTCTTCCTGTTCGAGGGGAGCAAATCGAGCATCACCCGGGCACGCCGTGTCGCGGGAACGTGTGTGGCCGTCCGATCCGATCTGGTTCGGCACGAGAGCAGTCCGCGATGGCCGACGTCGCGAACCCAAGCTCCAACGATGATGTTGCCGCGACGCTCGCATCTCGCACGGCCCATGACGACGACGGCGTGATGTGCACGACACTGCGGGGACTGCTATAGCCTCGATCATGACCTCCACAGCCGGAACCGACCACGCGCCGCCGCCGGCGGCGCCGACACCTTCTCTCGCGCTCGACCTCTGGGAGACGGTCCGCCTCGCCGCGCCGATGGCGCTGACGCAGCTGTCGCAGATCGCGATGATGTCGACCGATCTCGCCTTCATCGGCCGTCTCGGCGGCGATGCCGTTGCAGCGGCCGCGTTAGCGGGCACCGTCTACTTCGTCGGCTCGACCTTCGGCATGGGTCTGATGTCCGCGGTGGCGCCGCTCGCCGCGCAGGCGTTCGGCGCGGCCGATGCCGGGCTGGTCCGGCGCGCGCTGCGTGTCGGGCTGTGGGCCGGGCTGTTCATCGCGTTGCCGATCATGCTGATCGCGCTGAACGGCGAGATCATCCTGCTCGCACTCGGACAGGCGCCGGACGTGGCGCATCTCGCGCAGGACTATCTCGCCGGTCTCGCCTGGGGGATCGCGCCGATGCTGTGGTTCCTGGCGCTGCGCAGCTTCATGGGCGCCGTCAACCGCCCCGAGCCGGTGCTTTGGATCACCTTGGCCGCGATCCCGCTCAACGCGCTGCTGGTCTATCCGCTGCTCTACGGCCACTGGGGTTTTCCGCAGCTCGGCCTGACCGGCGTCGGCCTCGCCACCTCGACCGTCAACCTCGGAACGTTTCTTGCCGGTCTGTGGTTCGCCGCGTTGCGCCCGCCGTTCCGCGACTATCATGTCCTGGCCCGGCTCGGGCGCATCGACTGGCGGCTGATGCGGCAGCTCCTGATCATCGGCGCGCCGATCTCGCTGTCGTTCCTGCTCGAATATGGCCTGTTCTCGGCGGCGGCGATCCTGATGGGACTGATCAGCACGGCCGCTCTCGCCGCGCATCAGATCGCGCTGCAGATCACGGCGATCCTGTTCATGGTGCCGTTCGGCATCAGCATGGCTGCGACCGTGCGCGTCGGCCACGCCGCCGGACGTAACGATGCGGCCGGAGTCCGTCGCGCCGGACTGATGGCAATGTCGCTCGGCCTAGGTCTCGCAATGCTGTTCACGCTCGGCATCGTCATTGCCCGCTATGACATCGTGCAGCTGTTCCTCGGCGCCGGCATCGCCGATGCGGAAGCGACGGCGGCGCTCGCCGCGATGCTGCTTCTGATCGGCACGACCTTCTTCATCACCGATGCGCTGCAAACGATCGCGGTCGGCGCGCTGCGCGGCATCAAGGACACGCGCATCCCGCTGCTGCTCGCCGTGCTCGGCTACTGGCTGATCGGCTTTCCCGCCTCCTATGCACTCGCCTTCCACACCGCGCTCGGCGCGACCGGGATCTGGATCGGCCTGTCGGTCGGCACCGCCATATATGCAGCCCTTCTGGTGCTGCGCTTCCTGCGGTTGTCACGATGAGGAGATCAGGCCCCCGCTGTATCCGGCGTCTCGTCGCGCTCCGGTCGATGCGGTTTCCCGGTCGACGCTCCCGCCCATTCGGCGACGACGCGCTCGAGATCGATCAGGTTCTGGCGCATCTGCTCCAGCGAGAAGCCGAGCGCGAAGAAGCGCTCGGCGGCGTCACCCGGCAGGCCCCGCGTGAGACCGTCGCTGCGGACGGCGGCGACCTCTTCCGCATAGGCCTTCACCGCGACGTGGATCGGCCAGATCGCCGGCGGGCCGGAACCGTTGCGGATGGCTGCGGCACAGCCGCGCAGATAGCTCGCGATGGCATCGCTGACGCGCGCCACCGGTCCCGACAAGCGCGCCTGCAGCTCGGATGGCAGCGGCACTACGCTGGCACGGCCGATCATCACGACGTCGTGGCGCAGGCGCAGGATCGTCCGCAGCAGCGGGCCGGTATCGGCGCCGGAGGACAGCCGCGCCGAGCGCTCCCGCTCGGCCTCCGCTCCTGTCGCATTCAATTCGGTGAGCGCGGTACCGATGCCGTCCTGGATCCGATGCAGCGCGTCGTTGTCGCGGCCGCGCGACAGGCCGGCCAGCAGCTCGGTGAAGGCGGCTGCGATCAGTTCGAGCAGACGCCCCGCCGCGCTACGCATCTGCACATGCGCGCGCGACGGCAGCACGATGAACGAAACGGCGAGCCCGGTCAGCGCGCCGACCGCGACCTCGAACACACGGTCGATCGCCGATCCCAGCGGATCGAGATGGCCCATCGTGGGCACCAGCAGCACGATCACGGCCGTCACCGTCGCCGCGTTGAGACTTGGATTGATCGCGGCGATGAAGGCGAGCGGCGTCACCGCCAGGATCAGCATGCCGAGCAGTTGCAGCTCGCCCGAATGCGGGATGAAGACCGTGATGGCGCCGCCATAGATCGCACCGCCGATGGTACCGAACATGTAGTCGCGCGTTGCCTTCAACGAGCGCCCGACGCTGCCTTGCGTCACGATCAGCGAGGTCAGCACCGCCCACAGCGGCAGCTTCAGGTGGAAGGCCGTGGCGATCGCGAAGGCAAGCGTCGCCGCCACCGTGCCGCGGACCGCCAGCGACATCGGCGCCTTGCGGGCGCGCAACCGGCCGAACAGCCGTTTCAAGGACACCATCAGTCGCTCACCTCGAAAAGCACCAGCGCGATCGCGGCATGGCAGCTCCCCACCGGGCCGAACCGGCTTGAAAGGCGGAATCGGCTTGCCTACGGTCATTGCAACGATGCGAGGAAACACGATGGCCCAGGAAACCGCAACGCTCGCCGCCTATGTCGCGGAGCTGAAATATGACGATATCCCGCCCGAGGTGCTCGACCGCGCCAAGGTGCTGACGCTCGACTTCCTCGGCAGCGCCATCCGGGCCCGGCGCGAGGCGGAATCGACGCCGTCGGTGGTGAAGATGCTGGCGGCGCTGAAGCTCGATGCGGCGGGCGAGGCGACCGTATTCGGCGACGGCAGAACCTGGACGCCGGCGGTGGCGGCGCTGCTCAACGGAACGATGGGCCATTCGCTCGATTTCGACGATACCCACGCCGATTCCTCGCTGCACCCGAGCGCGCCGGTGGTGCCGGCCGCCTTCGCCGTCGGCGAGATGGTCGGCGCCTCGGGCCGCGAGGTGCTGACCGCGATCGTCGCCGGTTACGAGGTGTGCTGCCGGCTCGGCAACGCGCTCGATCCGACCTCGCATTATGCCCGCGGCTTCCACCCGACCGCGACCGCAGGCACCTATGGCGCGGCGGCCGCCGCCGGCAAGCTGTTCGGCCTGTCGGAGCAGCAATTGATCTACGCTTTCGGCGTGTCCGGCAGCCAGGCCGCGGGCTCGCTGCAGTTTCTCGTCAACGGCGCCTGGAACAAGCGCTATCAGGTCGGGGCGTCGGCGATGAACGGCGTGATCGCGGCGACGCTCGCCAAGAACGACTTCGTCGGCGCGATCGAATCCGTCGAGGGCAAGCACGGCCTCCTCGTCGGCTACACCGACACGCCGCATCACGACAAGGCGGTCGCAGGGCTCGGCTCCACCTATGAGACGATGAAGATCGGCGTGAAGCCGTATCCGAGCTGCCGCTATACCCATGCTGCGATCGACGCCATCATCGCCCTGCGCCGCGAGCACAATCTGACGCCGGACCAGGTCAAGCGCGTCGAGATCGGCCTGCATCGCAACGGCATCACCCTGACGGGCGATGCCGCCACCAAGCGCCATCCGACCTCGATCGTCGGCGGCCAGTTCTCGATGTTCTTCACCGGCGCGCTTGCGCTCGACCAGGGCCGCTTCGGCTGGGACGACTACACGCGCCTTGGCGACGCCGCGATCAATGCACTGGCCGACAAGTTCGACGTCGTGCAGGACGACAAATTGGAGATCGGCCGCAGCCATCCGTTCGGCGCGCGCGTCACCATCACCACCGCGGATGGCGTGCACGAGCGGCTGCACGACGATCCCTCCGGCGAGCCGACCTCGTTCCCGACTGCGCAGGCGATGAGCGACAAGTTTCTGACGCTGGCGCGGCCAGTGCTGAGCAGCCGGGCACAGAGCTTCGCCGACGCGATCCTGTCGCTGGAGCGATTCGAACGTGTCGAGCAGGCCACCGCTTTGGGAAGAGCGTAACGCATGCGTCATTCTCCCTGCGTCGCCGCGATCACGTCGCTCACGAGCTGCGCCACGCCATCGGCCTCCGGCGGCCAATTCACGGTGCGGCCGAAACGCGTGATGACGAGACGCTCCGACGGGACGACGATGACATATTGGCCGAGCGTGCCCTTGGCGAAGAACGCGTCGCGCGGCCAGCCATGGGAGGTGCGGTAGTTGGCGCCAAAGCTGTCGCCACTGTTGGTCCAGAAGCCAGCGCCGAGGCCGACGAACGCGCCGGGCGTCGGCGCGCTGGCATACGCGACCCAGCCCGCGGGCAGGATGCGCCGGCCGGCGACGACGCCGTCGTCGAGATAGAGCTGGCCGAGCCGCGCCCAGTCGCGCGCCGAGGCCAGCATCTGGCTCGATCCCTCCGGTGTGCCGGCGGCATCGAATTCGAGGGTGACGCTGGTCATGCCGAGCGGATCGAACAGCTCGCGATGCGCAAAGCGCAGCACATCCGCAGCGCTGCCGCCGACGGCGTCGCGGATGAGATGAGAGAGGATGACGGTGTTGCCGTCGTGATAATTGCTGACCGCGCCCGGCGTGGTTTCGAGCGGCATGGTTTCGGCGAAGGCGGCGCGGTCCGTTTCGACGAATTTCATGCGGTTGACAGGCTCGAGCACAGAGAACAGCGAGGCCTGCAGCGAGCTGCCGAGCGCGAGGCCTGCGGTGTGGCGCAAGAGGTGATCGACGGTGATGGCGTGGCGCGGATCTTTGTCGTCCCGCCACGCCGCGATGGGCGCGGGCGTATGCAGCGCGAGCTTGCCCTGGCGGACGAGAATGCCGATCAAGGTCGCGGTCATCGACTTGGTCGCAGAGAAGCCGAGCAGCGGCGTGTCGAGCGTGAAGCCCTGGGCGTAGCGCTCGGCGATCACCTTGCCGTCCTTCATCACCAGGACAGCATGGGTATGCCGGAACGGCGGCGAGTCCGGCTCGGCAAAGGCGCGATCCAGCGCTGCCGCGAGGGCCGGAGTGACCGGCGCGACGACGCGTGGCGGAGCGACGTCGGGCAGCAAAGCGGGGGTTGGCGCAGCGGGCCGGATGGCCGGCCAATCCGCCGCTTCGCCATGGTCCATGTGGCAGCCGAGCCCGTCGCGATACACGGCCCGGCTCTGCCCGATCCCGAGCAGCGTCACGGTGACGTCCTTGGCGGCGCGATCGACGCGGACGTCCATCGCCCAGCTCAGCAGGCCGGCGCCGGGCATCGCGGCCCGGGTCTCGGAGAGCGTGCGGTCCGGGTCGAGACCGGAGACGAAGGTCTCCGAGCACAGGAGGCTGGCGATGAAACCGGTTGCCACCTTCGGCACATCGCGGGCGCGGGCGCCGCCGACCGCCAGGGCGGTCAGCGCGGTGGTGGCAACGAGAGCAAGCAGCAGGCGACGTTTGGTCATGAGGAGCTCCGGCAGTTGGATCTGCCGGACCAGACTGCGGCCGCGGCCCGGACGCTCGCCGATTTCGGAAATCATCCCAGCCGAGAATCGTCGGGATCTCGCCGATTCTGGAATTCCTTTGCAGTTTCAAGGCTGAACAGATCACGCCGCCGACAGCCTCATGCGCCGGTATTCGGTCGGCGTCACCCCGGTCACCGCCTTGAAGGCGCGGTTGAAGGGCCCAAGCGACTGGAACCCAGCGTCCATCGCGATGGTGATCACGGGCACCTCGGCCTGGGCAGGATCGGCGAGCGCGGCCTTGGCCTCCTCGATGCGGTGGGTGTTGAGGAAGGTGTTGAAGTTGCGGTAGCCGAGCTCGCCATTGATCAGCCGCCGCAGCCGGTATTCAGGAATGGAGAGCTTCGTCGCCAGCATGCCGATCGTGACGTTCTCCTGACGATAGATCCGCTCGTCCGCCATCAGCCGCATCAGCGCGTCCACCAACCTGCGGTCGGCGGCTTTCGGAGCCATCGCTTCGAGCGCCGCGGCCGGTGGCGCCTCCGGCGCGAGCACATCGCCGGCACCGACCTTGAGCAGCATCAGCGCAACGGCGCCGACCACGACCAAGAACATCGCCGCATTGACCACATTGGCAAGCTCGGACGGGCCGCTGCCGGCGGACGCCATCTGCAGCAGCGCATTGACGCCACCGTAGGACAGCGCCGCGATCACGACGAAGGCGCGGATGCGCCGCCGTCCCTCGACGAGATCCGCCGCCCAGGAACGGATGGTCTGCGCCAAGGTCAGGCCGAGGAAGCCGAGAGCCAGCACATTATTGGCGACGATCACGAGCCGTCCATGTCCGGCAGGCCCCAGCACGAGACAGCTCAGCAGGCTGAAGCCGAACACCGCGAGCCAGATCAGGCCGTGCAGCCAACGCAACGCAAAGCCGTCGTCGAACAGCGCGCGGCAGAACAGCCAGAGCACGACGATATCGGCGGTCGCCACCGCAATCAGCGGCGCGGAAGCGAGCGATGGCGCGGCCGTGCCGCCGATGTTGAAGGTCGCGGCATGCGCGGCCGAGCCCAGCGCCAGCGCGATCGCGAGCCGGCCGCGCCATTGCCTGCCGAGATCGCGTCCCAGCGCGACGGCGAGCACGGCCAGCAGCGCGATGGCGGCGGCGCGAAGCGCGAGATCGAGGCTTTCGAGCGTCATCGTCACGGGTCCGTTGTCAGCGCCGGAACTCTAGGCCGGAGCTTCGCTTCGTTCAAATCGCGGATGCCGCGACCTCGTGCCCTGCCCTCGCCTTCGTGAAGCTGCTAAGCTCGCGCGACCACATTGCAGGAGCGCCCCATGAGCTGGCAGCCATCGATCGATCCCGAGTTCGGCGATCCCACCTCGTGCGATGCGCTGGAGCACGTCATCGTGCCGCGCACCCGCGATCTCGGCGACGGTTTTGCGGTGCGCCGCGCGCTGCCGCACGGCCGACGCCAGATGGTCGGCCCGTTCATCTTCTTCGATCATTTCGGCCCGGTGCAGTTCATGTCCGGCAAGGGCATGGACGTGCGGCCGCATCCGCATATCGGGCTTGCCACCGTCACCTATCTGTTCGACGGCGCCATCATGCATCGCGACAGCGAGGGCAACGTGCGGGAGATCCAGCCCGGCGCGATGAACCTGATGACGGCGGGCCGCGGCATCGCCCATTCCGAGCGCACGCCCGACCTGCAGCGGCAGAACGGGCAGAGGATGCTGGGCCTGCAGAGCTGGATCGCGCTGCCGGTCGAATCGGAAGAGATCGCGCCGAGCTTCCAGCACTACGCGGCGGACGCGCTGCCGACGGTCAGCGACACCGGCTTCTCCGCGCGCGTCATTGCCGGCAAGGCTTTCGGCGCGACCTCGCCGGTGACGATGGTCTCGCCCTGGTTCTATGTCGAGGTCACGGCGCAGGCCGGCACGGTGGTGCCGCTCGATCCCGATCACGAGGAGCGCGCCATCTATATCGTCGATGGCGAGGTCGAGATCGCGCGCGAGCGCCACGAGGGCCCGCGGCTCCTGATCTTCCGCCCGGGCGACGCCATCAGCGTGCGCACGGTGAAGCCGACCCGGATGATGTTCCTTGGCGGCGACGCCCTGGAAGGGCCGCGGCACGTGTGGTGGAATTTCGTCTCCTCCAGCAAGGAGCGCATCGAGCAGGCCAAGCAGGACTGGAAAACCGGCCGCTTCGCCGCCGTTCCGCAGGAGCACGAGTTCATTCCGCTGCCGGAATAGGCTATTGCGGTCGCAACGCTCCCGTTTCGAAGGCTCTGCACGATGACCACGCTTCTCGCCAGCAATCTGCCGCTCCCGAAGATCGGCCGCGGCAAGGTCCGCGACATCTATGCCGTCGGCGACGACCGCGTGCTGCTGCTGACCACCGACCGGATCTCGGCCTTCGACGTCGTGATGAACGAAACCATCCCGATGAAGGGCGCGGTGCTGACGCAGATCTCGGCCTACTGGTTCAACGCGCTCGAAGGCGTGGTGCATCACCACATGATCTCGGCCGACACCGACACGATCATCGCGGAGGTGCCAGCGCTGGCGCCGCATCGCGACGAGATTCTCGGGC
Source organism: Bradyrhizobium sp. SZCCHNRI1029 (assembly GCF_032487555.1). Taxonomy (NCBI): domain Bacteria; kingdom Pseudomonadati; phylum Pseudomonadota; class Alphaproteobacteria; order Hyphomicrobiales; family Nitrobacteraceae; genus Bradyrhizobium; species Bradyrhizobium sp. SZCCHNRI1029. The sequence continues at coordinate 72,555 of NZ_JAUEUK010000005.1, read as the reverse complement.
GCGCGATGCTGTGCAAGCGCACCACCGTGTTCCCGATCGAATGCGTGATCCGCGGCTATCTCTCCGGCTCGGCCTGGAAGGAATATGCGGCCCATGGCACGCTGGCCGGCGAGCAGCTTCCCGCCGGCCTCGTCGAGAGCCAGAAGCTCGACCCCGCGATCTTCAGCCCCGCGACCAAGGCCGAGACCGGCCATGACGAGAACATCACCATTGCGCGAATGCGCGAGGTGGTCGGCGACGACACCGCGTATACGCTGGAGAGCATGACGCGCGCGGTCTACACGCTGGGTGAAAAGCTGGCGCGCGAGCAGGGCATCATCATCGCCGACACCAAGTTCGAGTTCGGCCGCGACAAGGACGGTCACATCATCCTGATCGACGAGGTGATGACGCCCGACTCGTCGCGCTTCTGGGCGGTCGATGCCTATCAGCCGGGCCAGCCGCAGCCGAGCTTCGATAAGCAGCCGCTGCGCGACTATCTCGATGCCGAGCGCCGTGCCGGCCGCTGGAACGGCGACGCCCCCCCGCCGCCCTTGCCGCAGAGCGTGGTGGATGCGACCAGCCAGCGCTATCTGGAGGCGTTCCGGCGGGTGACGGGCAGCGAGCTGAAGATCTGAGCACTGCACGTCTCTCGCCGCGATGACGGATCCGAAGGCAGTATTTTCTTCGGAGTGGGAGTCGAACTGGTACCGTATCGGCGGTGCGCTCCCCCGCCCCGCTTGCGGGGAGAGGGCTGGGGTGAAGGGGACTCTCCATGCACACCAGACTCGCGGAGAGCCCCCGTCACCCGGATTGCATCTTCGATGCAATCCGACCTCTCCCCGCAAGCGGGGCGAGGTGAGAACTGATCGTTCTGCGAGGCGCGTGCTCACATCAGCCAAGGCATCGTTGATCATCGGAGAGTTGCTAACGAGACGCGCTGCGTCGATCTCGCGGCCATGCTTGCCCGAGCTATGCTGATCGATCTCGCCCTCTTAAAATGCGAGGGCGCAGGGAAGGCCGGGAGCTGGCCGCCCCCATGGCCCGCGTGCGAAAAAAAATGCACGCGGCGGTCACCACAGGTTCAGCCGAGACATCCCGGCCCTCCCTGCGCGATGGGTTTAACGGCTGCTCCGTACTCTCCCCGGGGACCGGCTTGTTTGCCCCCGTCGCCCGCCACGACGCACGAACGTCATCGCGAGCTTGGCGCCAGCATCGGGGCGCCAGGACCACACGGCTTGACCGTCCGCGCGCTGCCGTTCGTCAGCGCAAGAGCGCCTGACAGGCACGCGGCCACCGCTCCCCGCCTCTACGTATCGTGACGACGCGTACGCCCCTCTGCATGAGGACGGGATGCACGGATAAGAGCACGACTTCGGAAAAATAGCAATCAAAATCTCATGCGACAGATTAGCCCGACGGGCTATCTGCAGGCAGCGGATATGCGGCGCGGCACCAGACCGAGATCACTCTCCGTCCGTAAAGCGCCGCTCGACATGAAACGACTTGGCCGTGACCAGCCACTCGCCATCGATCAGGTGAAGGCAGAGATAGTCGAGATAGAGGATCGGATCGATCCTGACGCGCACCTTCACGACCGCCTGCGAGAGCGACGCGAAGTCGATCAGCAGAATCTCCTGTTGGCGGAGCGCTCCCTTCGACTGCGGAGAGGGAGTGGTCGCCAGCAGCTGACGATAGTCGGTCGCGGTCAGAACGCGCAGAGCCTGGTCACGCAGACCATGCAGTTGCGCGGTCGGCGCAAACACGCGGTCAAACCGGTCGACGTCGGAATCGAACATCAGGTCGAAGTATCGCTCGACGGCGGCGAACAGTCCTTGATGGGTAGCAGTATCGGTCATGTCGAGGGATCTCCGGGCGGGTTGATCTCACCTCATCTTCGCTCCGGACCGGCGGGCATGTCCTTGCGAACTGTGCTACCATAACGGCCTGCCGCGCAATAAACCGTCCTCCCGGCGCGCCCGGATTGTCAGAAATATGCCAAAAGCCAAGCTCGATGCGATCGACCAGCGCATCATCGGGGAATTGCAGGCCGATGCGCGGCTCAGCAATGTCGAGCTTGCCGATCGGGTCGGTCTGTCACCCTCGCCCTGCCTTCGGCGTGTCAAGCGGCTGGAGCAGGAGGGCATCATCCAAGGCTATCGCGCCGTCCTGAATCGCGATGGCGTCGGTCTCGGCTTTTCGGCGTTCCTGGCGATCAAGATCGAAGGACACGCCAACGAGCACGCCCTGGCGTTCGAGGAGACCGTCTGCGCCATGCCGGAAGTCTGAGTTCGCTTTCCCCATACCAGCTTCCAGCCTTCTGCAGACCGAGTCGCTTGGGCTTCTTGCTCGAAGGATCCGTCGTGATCACTAACGATGACTTTGAAGTTGATTAGTTCATCTCCGACCCATGTGAAGATGTTCCAATTTTCGTACCGCTTAGCTGTGTATTTAAGCTGTTGTGTCGGCGGATCGGAATCGGTTGACCAAATCGAGACGTCGTAGGGACGACTGCATTCGTCGCTCCGATCAATGGATACCAGATACCGGCCGTTCGGTGACTGTACCGGCCTCGTGGCATTGGACATTTGGACGATACTGCCGGTCTTGCGGCTAATGAACTCATAGTGCCCCGCAGTCGCCCAGAATTGCCTCAATCAGGAGCGAGTTCTGCGAAGGATATAGTGCGTCTAGCCGGAAGACGACGCACCTCTCGCCGTTTGGATCTCGCCGACATGCCTCTCGATCACTCCTGTAGGTCTTAATTTGCCTATTCTCTAGCAGCAGCAGCAGATCGCCCTTTCGCGAGGCAATCCCCTGAAAGCGTTTCAAGCAAGAGGGATCTTCCGCTAGGGCGCTTTGATCGGCCTCGCAAACTATTGGCAGTGGAGCTAGCTGGCCATCGTTGGCAAGGGAGAGATAGGGTACCGCCCCGGCAGCGACCAGAACGGATGCGGTCGTAATTCGACGAACTTTTCCAGCAACGCCAGGGAATATTAGATCGATTTTGCAAGGCAACTACGCCTCCTTTACGTACCGACCAACTTACTGAGCCAGCGACCGACCTTCGGTTGCAACCGAAACCCGATATTTGCGTTCGAGACCTTCTGCGATGGCCCAACGAGTGAGCGACCTGCGGCCGAGAAGAAAGTGACCTAAAATGGCCTGAACAAATTAATCGCTGCCACGGCACGCCGAACTCAGCAGCACTTCAACTGGACGGAAGCTGACCAATTCGACACGATCAAGAAAACCGGTGATCGGTTCCCAACCGGACAGGAGGGCCTTGAGAGCCGCCCCCGGGTCATGCAAGGCACCCGATAACGTCACGTGTGGCACCCACGCTCCTGGTCGATAGTGCTCGTGCACATTAAGATCGCCCAGTGCGGAGTGGATAGCGTCATGACGAGCAAGCAAACCGGCCGTCACTACTGGTACTGCCCATAGAACGGCGCCGTCTCCGGGAAACACACCCAATCCGCTCAGGCGAACAGGGAGCGGCTCCCAGTTTCGGCACGTATCTTCAATAGCGCTGCGCAGCCTGTTAAGAGGTGTTTCGTCCGGATAGATGGCAACGGTGACGTGTGGAGCGTAGCCAAGCTGATGCCGATCGGCGTCGATTCCGTCGGCGGCGAGATGACGCCACATGGCTTGGATCTTGCTAGCGCTGATGTGGTCGAACGGAAGTGTGATTGCGAACGGCATGGACACGAGATTTACTCTGCCCCCCTCGTCCATGGCAATTGATCAGTGCTCGCTCCAACGTCTGCGTCCGCCGACTTTAAAACTGACATTCCTCTCGAGGTGAGCAAGTTGGCCTCCGCCCGTCGGTTGTAGTGGGTCACAAGCCCTAATAACTCTCGGGAATCGCATGGATACGGGTTGTGACCCACTCGGCGCTAACACCTTTGATCCGGATCCTCCGGAGAGCCTTGCTGGGATCGCCAGTCGTCATCGTTGAAAACCTGGAAAAATAGATGTTTGCGAGCACCATCGCGTCTGGGTCTCATCGAACTCTCGCGAAACAAATGAGGATCAAAGTGGACATTCCGGGACCGATGTCGATGAAAAGTCCCGGAACACGTCCCGGACCGGAACGCCACATTGCGGTCGAAAAACTACGAACGCGACGCTGATGAAATTCGCCTCTCCCCGCCCCTATGCCGCCCCGGAGACCGCCGCGCGCGAGCTGGTTAGGATTTCAGCCGGCATCGAGCCGGCTCAGACGGCCGCGTCCACATCGAGAAGATCAACTGGCCGATGCTGGCCGACCTGAAAGCCACGCCGGCGGAGTACAAGGCCGGCCTCGACCTGGCGGTCCCTCGGGGCTGGCTCTGGCTGCACGAGAGCGGCACCTATGTGAAGCTGACCGAGGCGGGCAAAGAGATCCTCGCCTGAGGTCAGACTTGCGCGACATCTTCACATGCAGTTCGTGAAGCGCCCCGTCGTGACGCAGTGCACCGGCGGGCGCGAAGGATACGAGGCTTCCGGGATCGGCGGCGGGCTGGATGGCGGAGGCGCCGCAGCCTGGACGGCGTCGGCCGTCTCGTGAGCAGATGCGCGCGTCGCCCGGCATTGAACATAGGCGTCCGTGCCCGGCTGCGCGCCGTAGCTCCGGCAGTCCTGGTCATCCTTGGCGGCGATTTCGGCGCACGCTTGCGACGCGCAGTCGGGCGCGGCCGCGCGAGCGGCATGGCCGGCGAACTCCTCGATCACCCAGCGCCGCGAAAAGCCGGTGGGCACGCCGACATGCGGCGGCTCGCGGCCGAACAGCTCGCGCTGCACCGCCGCCGCAAACTGCCAGCAATTGTGCTGGGCCCAGGCCCAGGGCTCGCCGATCAGGAGGCTGAGAAAGGCCGCTCGGTCGCCGCGTCCCATGTCAGTTGAATTCTCTCGGCCACGCTGTCATATTGCGCCCTGCAATTGGAGGTTGCGACATGGTCGATAACCATAAGCCCGACACGCCGACGGCATTCGTGGAGAAGCCAAAGGTGGAATCCGTGCACCGCAAGAGGCGATGGTGGGAAGACCTCTTCAGAGGTCCGACAGCCGGGCGCGGTTCTTTAGAGGCAAAACAAAGGGAGCGGTTTGGTCGCCTGAAGATCTTCAGCCGTGACTCGAAAACACGATGAACCTTCAGGACTGCCGAGACGCGTTCGCGACGTACTCCGGCAAGGTAAGCGACATCTGTCGTCATCTGGGCCTGACAGGCGTTGTTATCATTTGGACGTTCAAGAAGGACGTCACAGGACGATCCGCTATTCCGCGCGAGCTATTGATTCCGCTCCTTCTGATTGCGTGCGGTCTACTGGCTGATCTCCTCCAGTATTTCCTCGGAGCAATCATCTGGTTCTTGTACTATCGGAAGCAGGAGATCGTTGGCATCAAGGAGAACGAGGATTTCCGTCACACACCGCTGCTCGATCTTCCCATGCACATTCTGTTCCTGCTGAAGGCCGTCCTGCTCGCTGTCGCTTATGGATACATCGCGAGCTATTTCTATCGAGCCATCTCATTTTCATGATCAGGACAACAGGCTCGGAAACTGCTGATAGTCGTAGTTCTTGGTGATGCGCGGAAAGCGCTTGTTCTGCAGATTCTTCGCGATGACCGTGCCAGTCACGGTGGTCCCCGTCATCTGATTGTTGCGCAGCTCGAACTGCACGGGACCATAGGCCGGGCCGGTCAGGTCGCTGCCGAGATATTCGCGGTAGAGCACATCGATATAGGCGCGCACCCCAAGCGCAGCGCGGATCTGCGGCACCACATCGCGCGCGACATTGTCGATCGAGATCCTGCAGAAAGGCGGCTGGCCCTCGCGCTGTTTGCCCACGCGCCCTTCTTCATGGCAAGCTCCCTGATCCAGTCGGCGTCATAGCCACGGTCCGCAAGCAGCATTGATCCGGATTTCAGACGAGACAGCAGTTTCCCGGCAAGTCGAACGTCGTGAGCTTCGCCGGGGCTCAACGCAAGCCGTACCGGCAGATCATTGCTATCGACAACCGCGTGAATTTTGCTCGTCAGGCGGCCGCGTGACCGTCCCATCGATTGACGCTGGTTCTTTGTGATGCAAGCTCCATGCTGATGGACGCGGACGATGGAGGTGTCGATCATCTGGACAGCGGCATCATGGGCGCCTGCCAGTGCGTTCAGAATCTTGGCCCAAACACCGACTTGTCGCCAACGAACAAAGCGATTGTAGCAGGTCGTGTACGGGCCGTAGGCGTCTGGCAGGTCGCGCCATGGCGCTCCAGATCGCAAGACCCAGAAGATGCCATTAAGGACCCGACGGTCGTTCACCCGAGGAACGCCACGCGGCTTGTTGGGCAGCATGGCTTGATGGCAACCCATTCATAGTCGGCGAGTTCGTAGCGCATGATTCGCTCCCCAGTTTGGGAGTTCGAATCACATGCACCCCGCCAAACACAATGCCCACAGCCTAGCACGACAACGGATCGCTATTAGGACTAAACACAAGCCAGCAGATAAATTGCAGTCGAGAAGACCAACAATGAAAGCGCTCAGCGCAGATACGTGGTGAAGAAATCGACCGCAAGTCTGATCGTCTCGGCATGAACTGCCTCACGGTCGGCGCCATCGGGATCGCGGCACGTGCTCCGAAAGAATGCGCTTCCGACCAGAGTGCACGTGTCCAGAAATATGAAGTGGCCGGCCTTCGGAAATATCTTCAGAGTCGAATGCGGGATCAACCTAGCGAATGTCTCGGCAGCGGCGGGTGTCGGGACAATTTCGTCGGCGCTTCCGGCGACAATCGCAACGGGAATCGAGATTTTCTCAAGGCTGTTCGGTGCGAAGATCGGGCCTGGCCCGGGCGCCATGGCGAAGGCCGCGCGGATGCGTTCGTCCCGATAGGACTTGCCGGCCTCGCTGTAGCGTTGCCGGAAATTGGGATCGACGCTCAGACGTGCTAGGGTCTCCCGGCGCATGACGGCAGCGGGCGGCGGCGGTTTGCATGACGCGTCGGCCGCAGGCGAGCGGCAAAACACCTGCAGCAGTTCCGGATTGCTGATGCCACCGGCGGCCGCGAGGACAGTGTAGCCACCGAGCGAATGACCGGCGGCACCGATGCGCGCGGGATCGACTCGGCTGCCAAATGTCTTGTCGACGAGCATCGCATCGATGACGGCGCTAACATCCACAGCTCGCAGCCACCACAATGACATACCCTCGACGGTATAGTCCTCGAGAGCGCTATTGCCGGGATGATTGACTGCGACGACGATAAAGCCAGCCCCCGCCAGTGCTGCGCCGAGCCAAGCGATTTGGAACGCTGCGCCGCCGTTACCGTGGGACAGGACGACGAACGCACGCCGGGGTCCCGATGCCGGCTCCGCATCGGGCGCGGCGCTGCCGGCGCTGAAGAACGGGATGATGCGCGGCCCGATCCACTGCGGTCTCTCGGGCGCATCCGCTGCGGCCGGATACCATATCGTTGCGCGGAGCGCATGTGTCTGGGCGCCGCGCCAATTGTAAGGCTCAGCAGGAACAAAATCACGCTCGGTTACACCGACCCTAAAGACTGCTCCTTCTGCGCAAGCACCATTTGGCGCTGCGAGAAGGGCCAGCAACAGGGCCAGAAATTTCATCAGATGTCCGATCCTAGACGCGCAAAACATGTAGGCCGGCAACGCAATGACCGCTGCGAAGTCGGCCAGCTCTTGATACCACGAGGCCCTTCAGCTTCGAAATACTATCGCGTCACTTCGATGTCGCGCAGCAGCCAGGTTGGCCTTACCTCCAAAGTGGACCTGATCGAGCTTTATGAGTACGCGCTCTAGTCCTCGAACCCCACGAACACCGTCGCTTCCTTCACCGGCTTCCGCTCCGACACCACGGCATTGGCGGGGAAATCGTGATCCGGCCAGCCCAGCGCGATGCTCTTCATGATGACCTGGTCGTCGGCGATGCCGGCGTGCTCGCGGACCACGGGCGATTGCATGATGCCCTGGCTGTTGATGACGGCGCCGAGGCCGCGCGACCAGGCGGCGTTGACCAGCGCATTGGTGACGGCGCCGCAGTCGAACGGCGTGTCGTCGCTGCCGTCGAGCGCACGATCATAGGTCACGATGATGCAGACCGGTGCGTCGAACTGGCGGAAGCCGCGCAGCACCCAGTCCTGTCGCTTGTCCTTGTCGTCGCGCGCGATGCCCATGGCGGAGAACAACTGCTTGGCGACCTGCACCTGGCGCTCGCGATGCGCGCCCGCGAAGGGCTGGCCGATACGGAATTCACGCGACTGCGGGACGCCGGCGACCATCCGCTCGGTGTTGCCGGCGCGGATGCGGTTCAGCGGCTCGCCGGTGATGACGTAGAAATTCCAGGGCTGGCTGTTCATCGACGACGGCGCGCGCATCGCAAGCCCGATGATCTCCTCGATCAGCGCCCGCGGCACCGGATCGGGCTTGTAGCCGCGGATGCTGCGGCGGCCGAGGATGACGTCGTCGAACTGCATGTGTGTGATAGTCCCGTGATGACAACTGACCTGCCGCGAATATTCGCGGCTTTCCGGTTCCGGTGCAAGGTTGACGCGCGGACCGATCGGGGTGTCGCGAACACAGGAGGTTGTGATCGAGCTAGACCTTCAGCATCGACAGCACGGCGCGCGCGAGATCGGCCGGACATTCCACGAGGCGGTCGGCGCCGGCCATCTCGAGCTCGTCGCGGCTGCCATAGCCCCAGAGCACGCCGAGGCTGCGCATCCTGACGGCATGGGCGCCGGCAATGTCGTGGCGGCGGTCACCGACCATGATCGCGTCGGAGGGTGCGATATTCCGCTCGGTGAGAATATGCGCGAGCAGCTCCGGCTTGTGGTCCAGCAGGCCTGACGGCACCGAGCCGTGGATGGCGTCGAACAGCGACGCGAGATCGAGATGCTCGAGGATGCGGCGCGCAAACACCTCCCGTTTGGATGTCGCGAGATAGAGCCGCACCCCCGCGCCATGCATCTCGTGCAGCGCGTCCCGGATGCCAGCATAGAGCGCGCTGCCGAACAGTCCGCTCTCGCCGTAATGCTGGCGATAGGCGGTCACCGCTTCGTCGACCCGATCGTCGTCATAGGCCTGCAGCAGCGCCCGCAACATGTCCTGCAGCGGCGGCCCGATGACACGGCGGATATCGAGCGTCTCGTCCGGTGCATGCCCGAGCGCGCGCAACGCCGCTAGGGCGCTCGCGGCGATGCCGGGCTGGGAGTCGATGAGAGTGCCGTCGAGGTCGAGCAGGACGGAGTGACGACCGAGGCTCATCATATCAAGCCTTCGCACTGGGACGGCTCGAAACTACACCATACCACCGCGCGAGATGGTGGAGGTGATCCGGCGGATCGAGCTTGGCGCGGACCGCGAAATCCACCGTCACCATGGCGCTGATGTCGGCAATGGTGAAGTCGGGTCCGCAGACGAAGGCGTGATCGGCCAGCCGCGCATCGAGCCACGCGAAGTAGTGCGTGGCGCGGAGACGCCCGCGCTCCGCCAGCGCCGGAATCTGCTCGAGCGGCAACGGGCCGGGCAGAGCGCGGCTCTCCAACCCTGGCGCACTGTTCCGGAACGCTTCCTGGATGGCGTAGATGCCATCCCATTCGATCCGCCGCACCCAGCATTCGATCAGCGCGCGTTCCTCCGCACTCCGCCCCATCAGGGCCGGCTCAGGATGCAGCTCCTCGAGGTAGCGGCAGATCGCGATGATGTCGGTGATCGCAGCACCGCTGTCGAGCTGCAGGACCGGCACCGTGCATTGCGGGTTCAGCGCGCGAAATTCCGGCCGGAACTGCTCGCCGGCGCGCAGGTCGAGCTGAACGGTGGGGAATCGTGAGGCCCTTCTCGCTGAGGAAGATGCGCACGCGGCGCGGGCTTGGCGCCGTCGCGGAATCGTACAGCCTCATGAGCGTCCTCTCTGCGGGATTTGGGCTGGAAGCTTGGCAGCTTCGGCGGATGGCGCAGCTACTCCGCGCCGAAGATTTCGTCCTGGTCCATGCGCACCGCGCGCAAGGCGCGGGTCCGTCGCCACGCGTCCAGCTGCACCGAGGTGGCGTAGGTGATCAGCAGCGAGCGACGGCGGGCGCCGCTGCGGTTGCGGGTCGCGCCGTGCAGCAGGTTGACGTCGAACAGCAGGATGTCGCCGGCTTCGCCTGTCGTGACGAACGGGGCGGCCTGCGCATCATCCGTGTCGCGGCGATGCGTGCCCGGCGCCACCTGCGTCGCGCCGTTGTCGGGGCCGAACGGATCGAGGAAGGCGAGCGCCGAGACGGCGTCGGTACGGAACCGGTCGACGCCGTCGCGATGCAACGGCTGCTGGCCGCCATCGGCGAGCGGCTCGCGGCCCTCGACTTGGCCGAGGAAGAACGGCGCCTTGAGAATGTGAGACACGGCCGCGAGCATCACCGGCAGCCGGCAGGCGCGCTGCACCCTGGCATCGAGATCGACCATCGCGTGGCGCCAGTCGCGGCCGCGCGGCACCGGCCATTGCTCGGATGGCAGCGTGCCCGCCTCGAACGCATCGCGCAGCGGCGGGAGCCAGTCCGCCGGAATCGCGCCGCGCAGCAGCAGATAACCGTCCGCATCGAGGCGGCGCGCATCCGCGTCCGGAAGCTGGCCGACACCGACGCGCGTGAAGGCTGCGGTCATGGTGAGCTCGCACATTGAAAGGTCGTGGTTCGCCGCGTCATGGTCGACGATCCGGCGCGTCTGGGCAAGCGGCTCGCTTACGCCCGTGCAGCCCGGTGGGGCTTCGCGCCGTCGCATTCATCCGAGGGCTATTCGTCGCCACAGGAAGACGCTGAGACGATGGGCCGCAGCGCGGAACGGGCGGCTCGTAGCCGCAGTTCACCGTTCGTTAACCCCCTCGACCTACGTCTCGTTAGCAACACTCTGCAACGATCCGACACACGGGGTAAACGAGCAGTCGAGCTCCTTGGAAGCACACATGGTCGCCATCCAAAGCACCAACCAGATCTCGCCCGCCAACGAGCGGGTCTATCGCCAGAGCAACCTGCTGGGCGAGTGGAAGGGCAGTTGGACGGCCAACGGCCAGGCCGTGAGCTTCAAGGTCGTCAACATCAGAGGCGCCGCCGCCACGGTGGAATACACCCATAACGGCCGCACCGAACGCGGCATCGGCCAGGTCAACGGCTCGACCATCGACTTCGGCGCGGTCACGCTCGGCACCAAGAACGGCAAGAACGCGGTGCTGCTGTTTTCGGCCGGCGGCGGCAAGGCCACCGCGATGCTGGAGAAGCAGGCGCCTCCCGCCGACGAGAGCAATCTGGTCGGCAGCTGGGCCGGCTATAACGGCGAAAACGGCCAGAGCGCGAGCTTTCGCGTGCTGTCCGTCAGCGGCAAGGAGGCCCAGGTCAGCGTCACGACCAACGGCGTCACGCGCCAGGGCACGGGGATCGTCTACAACAACGTCATCATGTTCGGTCAGTCGCAGATCTCGACGACCGACGGCAAGAGCGGCAAGGTCATCTTCCAGGTCGGCAACAAGTCCTATCTTGTGCCAGTGGACAAGCTGCCCAAGACTGCTTGAGCTCGGCCTGAGCCCAGGCGTCCAGAGCTCAGACGCCCGCCATCATCACGTATTTGATCTCGAGGTATTCCTCGATGCCGTGATGCGAGCCCTCGCGGCCCAAGCCGCTCTCCTTGACGCCGCCGAACGGCGCGACCTCGGTGGTGATCAGACCGGTGTTGACGCCGACCATGCCTGATTCCAGCGCCTCCGCGACGCGCCAGACCCGGCCGAGATCGCGGGCATAGAAGTAGGACGCGAGACCGAACGGCGAGGCGTTGCACATCGCAATGACGTCGGCCTCGTCCTTGAAACGGATGACGGGGGCGAGCGGGCCGAACGTCTCCTCCTGCGCGACCAGCGCGTCGGCCTTGACGTCCCGAAGGACGGTCGGCTCGAAGAAGGTGCGGCCGAGCGCATGGCGCTTGCCGCCGGTCACGACCTTCGCCCCGCCCTTGACCGCGTCGGCGATGTGGCGTTCGACCTTCTCAACCGCCTCTTCGTTGATCAGCGGCCCCTGGGTCACGCCGGCCTCGGTGCCCTCGCCGATCTTCATCGCCGCGACCTTGGCGGCGAGCTTCGCGACGAAGGCGTCGTAGATGCCGTCCTGCGCATAGAGGCGATTGGCGCAGACGCAGGTCTGGCCCATGTTGCGATATTTCGAGACCATGGCGCCTTCGACAGCCGCATCGACATCGGCATCGTCGAACACCACGAACGGCGCGTTGCCGCCGAGCTCGAGCCCGAGCTTCTTCACCGTGCCGGCCGACTGGCGATAGAGAATCTTGCCGACCTCGGTCGAGCCGGTGAAGCCTATGAAGCGCACCGACGGATGCTCGCACAGCACTTTGCCGATCGGCGGCGCGTCGCCGGTGACGATGTTGAGCGCGCCCGCCGGAATCCCGGCGCGTTCGGCCAGCACGGCGAGCGCCAGCGCCGACAGCGGCGTCTCGTTGGCCGGCTTCAGCACCACGGTGCAGCCGGCGGCGAGCGCAGGCGACACCTTGCGGGTGATCATCGAGTTCGGGAAATTCCATGGCGTGATGGCGCCGCAGACGCCGATCGGCTGCTTCAGCGCCAGCAGGCGCGCATCCGGCTTCTGGGTCGGGATGGTCTCGCCATAGACGCGACGCGCCTCCTCGGCGAAGAACTCGATATAGGCGGCGCCGATATCGACCTCGCCGAGCGCCTCCGCCAGCGGCTTGCCCTGCTCGGAGGTGAGGATCAGCGCGAGGTCCTCGCGGTTGGCCGTGATCAGCTCGAACCATTTGCGCAAGGTATTGGAGCGCTGCTTGGCGGTCAGCCGGGCCCAGGACGGGAACGCGCGCGCGGCGGCCTCGACGGCTTGCGTGGTCTCCGCCGCACCGAGCTGCGCGACCTTGGCGAGCTCGGCGCCGGTGGCCGGATTGTTGACCGGAAGCACCGGCGTACCGACCCACGCACCATCGATGTAGCACTGCTCACGCAGCAGCGACGGATCCTTCAGGCGGTCACGCAGGCTCGGGGCGGCAGTGGAGGCACGGGCGGCGGCGGGCGGTGTCATCGGGCTACTCCTCGAAAGCGAGCGATCGTCTCCGAATATAGCCACGCCCCGGCGGCGGCGCACGGCGCGTGCGCCTCCTGAACGGCACATTCGATCCGGCGATCCGTGCCTGTACGGCACCAAATGCTGAATGCTGACGAGCCGACCCGGGATCAGGCCGCGCCGCTCATATAGGTCTCGCGCCGGCCGATCATGCGCTCCGCCGCCGCCTTGGCGTCGGCCTTGGTCGAGGTCGCGCAGGTGCGGTATTCCAGGTCCGGCAAGGCGGCGGGATCACGGCGGCCAAACCATGATTTCTGCCCCACGGGCAGCAGCGCCAGGGCCTGCGCCACATTGTCGACCGCGCCGAACGCATACAGCGCTCCGGTCGCCGCAATGCGCACTTCGTAGATGCCGGGCGTGATCGGCGCCTCGATATTGTCGCCGCGCCCCGGGCGGGGATACCGCTTCCACTCGCTCCACGTTGAAATCATATCGCCCCCAACGGCGGACATTGCCGCCAAAGCCATGCCATCGGCTCGAAAAAGCCGGTTCTTCAACCCTTTAATGCAAAAATGGTTGCAACTCACAACAGTCGCAAGCCCGTGGTGGGAACATGGCCCCCATGTGTCGGACTCGCGACTGAGTGGAACTAATCATGATTCTGGCGAGAAATTGAAGCGCTGTGGCCTCCGCGGCGCTGTTGTCCCCGCCTGCTTCGTTCGCGCCGCATCATCACGAGATCGCGACCGGCCGTGAGACCGGCGGTCCTTGCTGCCCAGGCCGGCCCGAGAAACAATCGCCTACCGTCATCAAGAACGGAACGGAGGAGACCATGCAGAACAAGACCGACATCGACGGCGTGCTGCGGCAGAAGGCGGAGGCGGGAGAGATTCCCGGCGTCGTCGCCTTTGCCGCTGACAGCAACGGCATCATCTACGAAGGCGCCTTCGGCAAGCGCGACCTCGGCCGCGACGACCCGATGACCACCGACAGCGTGTTCTGGATCGCCTCGATGACCAAGGCCATCACCTGCGCGGCCGGGATGCAGCTGGTCGAGCAGGGCCGGTTGTCGCTGGATGCGCCGATCGGCACGGTGCTGCCGGACCTCGCCGCGCCCAAGGTGCTCGACGGTTTCGACGCCAATGGCGAGCCGATCCTGCGGCCGGCGAAGACCGCGATCACGCTGCGCCATCTGATGACCCACACCGCCGGCTTCTGCTACGACATGTGGAACGGCGATATGGCCACCTATGTGCAGAAGGCCGGAACGCCCGGCATCATCACCTGCAAGAACGACGCTCTCAAATTGCCGCTCGCCTCCGATCCCGGCACGCGCTGGGAATACGGCATCAACATCGATTTCGTCGGCAAGGCGGTCGAGGCCGCCAGCGGCCAGAAGCTCGACGCGTACTTGCGCGACCATCTGTTCGCACCGCTCGGCATGGACGATACCGGCTTCAAGCTCGGCCCGTCGCAGCGCGCGCGTCTGGTCGGCATGCATGCCCGCGGCGAGGACGGCAGCCTGGCGCCGATCCCGTTCGAGCTCGAGCAGGAGCCGGAATTCCACATGGGCGGCGGCGGGCTCTACGGCACGGCCGGCGACTACATCCGCTTCACCCGGATGATCCTCAACAATGGCCGCGGCAACGGCAACCAGGTGCTCAAGCCCGAGACGGTCGCGGCGATGCGCGACAACCATATCGGCGAGCTCGAGATGACGAAGATGGCCGCGGCGGTGCCCGGCGTGACCAACGACGTCGATCTCTATCCCGACATCGTCAAGAAATGGGGCTTGAGCTTCATGATCACGACGGCGCAGACCCCGGAGGGCCGCAGTGCCGGCAGCCTCGCCTGGGCCGGCCTCGCCAACACCTACTACTGGATCGATCCTGCGCGCGACGTCACCGGCGTGATCCTGATGCAGCTCCTGCCGTTCGCCGACCGGCTGTGCCTGGAGACCTTTGCAGGCTTCGAGCGCGGGGTCTATGCCGGGCTCGATGCCGCGGGCGGACAGAAGGCGGCGTGATCAGATTGCCAACTGACCGGAGTGAGCTCGGAATGAGTTAGTTGGCATCATGCCCGGGCTTGGCCCGGGCATCCACGTCTTCGGTCCCGCAGCTCGATAAAACGTGGATGGCCGGGTCAAGCCCGGCCATGACGGTGGAGAGAGTTGTGTGTCTCCGGTGAAAAAGAACGCGTGACCTCAGCTTCGACCTACACCTTCAGTCCGTTCTGAGCCGCCAATTCCTTCAGCGACACCTGCGGCCTTGCACCAATGTGCTGGATCACTTCGGCGGCGGCGAGGCCGCCGAGGCGGCCGGCCATCTCATAGCCGGTCTTGCGCACCAGCCCGAACAGGAAGCCGGCGGCGAACAGATCGCCCGCGCCGGTAGTATCGACCAGGCTCTCGATCGGATGCGCCGGCACCGAGATCACGCCGTCATTCGACACCACGACGCAGCCTTGTTCGCTGCGGGTGACGATGCCGAGCGTGGCGTCCTCACGCAGCTGCTTCAGCGCGCCGTCGAAATCCGAGGTCTGGTACAGCGAATGCAGCTCGGCCTCGTTGGCGAAGACGAGATCGACGGTGCCGCCGCGCATCAGGTCGAGAAACTCCTCGCGATAGCGATCGACGCAGAACGAATCCGACAAGGTCAGCGCGACCTCGCGTCCGGCGTCATGCGCGATCGCCGCCGCCTTCACGAACGCATCCTTGGCGTCCTTCGGGTCCCACAGATAACCTTCGAGATAGATGATGCGCGCCGCCGCAATCTGCGCGGGATCGATGTCCGCGGCGGTGAGATTTTGCGCGGCGCCGAGATAGGTGTTCATGGTGCGCTCGCCGTCCGGCGTCACCAGGATGTAACAGCAGCCGGTCGCCGGGCCGTCGGCAGCGGGCACGGTATCGAAGGTGACGCCGGCGGCGCGGATATCATGCCGGTACATCCGGCCGATCTGGTCGTCCTTGACCTTGCCCACGTAAGCGGCACGCGCGCCCAGGCTGGCGAGGCCAGCGATGGTGTTGGCCCCCGAACCGCCGGACATCTCGGTGGCCGGACCCATATCGGCATAGATCGCGGCCGCGCGGGCCTCGTCGATCAGCGCCATGCTGCCCTTGGTCATGCCGTGCCGGGTGAGAAAGGCTTCATCGGCATGCACCAGCACGTCGAAGATCGCGTTGCCGATCCCGAGAACATCGTATTTCGCGTCAGTCATCCACTGGCCCCGTTTACGGCGTTTTGCAAACGCTGCGGCCTATCACAAGCGGCGCTGCTATAGAAGCCTGATGATCCGCTCATTCGTGACTGTGTTGTCAGGAACACTGGCCTCGCGCCTGCTCGGCTTCGTCCGGGATGCGCTGATGGCCGCGCTGCTCGGCGCCGGTCCGGTCGCGGACGCATTTCTCGCGGCGTTTCAGCTCGTCAACGTCGTCAGGCGATTGCTGACGGAGGGCGCGCTCAATGCAGCCCTGGTGCCGGCCTGGCTGCGAATATACCAGCAGTCTGGTAGGACACATGCGGCAGCTTTTGCCGGCCGCGTGCTCGGCACCGTCAGCGCCGGCCTGCTCGCCGCCACCTTGGTGCTGGCGCTGCTGATGCCGTTCGTGATGACCGTGCTCGCGCCGGGCTTCGCCGGTGAAGAGACGCTCACCCTGGCCGTCAACGATGCCAGGCTGATGCTGCCCTATCTCGCCTTTGCCGGCCCCTCGACGGTGCTGCTCGCACTGTCCAGCGCGCAACGACGCTTTGCGCTCGCGGCCTTCGCCCCGCTGCTGTTCAACGTGGCATTGATCAGCGTGACCATCGTGCTGCTGATGCAACATCCGGACCCTGGAAGCGCCGCGCTGCTGCTCGCCGCCACGATCGGTGTCGCCGGGCTGCTGCAGCTCGCGATGCTCGCGCGGCGAGGCCGCGACGGCCCCCTCGCCTCGCCGGTGCGCGTCACCTTCCATGGCGAAATGCGCGGCTTCTTCGCCAAGGCGCTGCCCGGCATGGTCGCCAGCGCCGGCCCGCAATTGCTCGCGGTCGGCGGCGCGGTCATCGCCTCCACCTCGCCTTCCGCGGTGTCGTGGCTGTATTTCGCCAACCGCCTGATCGAGCTGCCGCTCGGGCTCGTCGGCGTTGCCATGGGCACGGTGCTGGTGCCGGAGCTGACGCGCGCGCTGCACGAGGGCAACGAGGAGGCTCTGGCGGAGGTGCAATCGCGCGGCCTCGAGCTGACGATCGGGCTCGCGCTGCCTGCGACGCTCGGACTCATGATCCTGAACGAGCCGATCATTCGTTTGCTGTTCGAACATGGCGCATTCAGTTCGGACGATGCCGCCGCGACGGCGCAGGTGCTGACCTGGCTCGCGGCAGCGTTGCCGGCGCAGGTGCTGACCAAGGCGCTGCAGCCCGCCTTCTTCGCGCGCGAGGACACGCGGACGCCGCTGCGCGCGACGTTGATCGGATGCGGTGTCGCGATCGCGCTGGCGTTCCTGCTCGCACAATTGTTTGCGGCAAGTGGCATCGCGGCAGGGCTCGCGCTCGGTGCCTGGGCCAATGCGGCGGTCCTGATCCGGCGTGGCGCCACGCGCTTCGGTTTCGCGCTTCCCCCTGCCTCGCGGCGCCGGCTGCCGCGCATCACGTTGGCTGCGATGGTCATGGGCGCGGTCCTCTGGACCGTCGCCGGACGCTTCGCCGGCACGTGGAGCAGCAGCCATCTCGGCGCGGCCGCCCTGCTCGCCGCCCTGATCAGCGGCGCCATCATCCTCTACGGCGTGCTTCTGTTGTCCCTGGGCGCCGTAAGCTGGCGCGAAACCGTCCGGGCGATCCGGCAAAAGCCCGCCGGCGACTTGCACCTTTGAGGCGCACGTGCCAAACGACCCCAAATCCATTCATCCGGAACAGTGACCATGGCCTTCGTGGAACGGGTTTTCTCGGGCGTCCAGCCGACCGGCAACCTGCATCTCGGCAACTATCTCGGCGCGATCGTCAACTTCGTGAAGATGCAGCAGACCCACAACTGCATCTATTGCGTCGTCGACATGCACGCGATCACCATGCCGATCGATGTCTGGGGCGGCCCCGCCGAACTCGCGCGCAACACCCGCGAGGTCACCGCCGCCTTCATCGCCGCCGGCATCGATCCGAAGAAGCACATCGTGTTCAACCAGAGCCAGGTCTCAGGGCACGCCGAGCTCGCCTGGATCTTCAACTGCGTCGCGCGCATCGGCTGGCTGAACCGCATGACGCAGTTCAAGGAGAAGGCCGGCAAGGACCGTGAGAACGCATCGGTCGGTCTGTACGACTATCCGGTGCTGATGGCCGCCGACATCCTGCTGTACCGCGCCACCCATGTTCCGGTCGGCGAGGACCAGAAGCAGCATCTCGAGCTCTCGCGCGACATCGCGCAGAAGTTCAACAATGACTACGGCGACTCGATCCGCAGCCACGGCTTCGGCGACGGCCTGTTCTTCCCGCTTCCGGAACCCTTCATCACCGGTCCCGCGACGCGCGTGATGTCGCTGCGCGACGGCACCAAGAAGATGTCGAAGTCCGATGCCTCGGACTATTCGCGCATCAACCTGACCGACGATGCCGATACGATCGCGCAGAAGGTCCGCAAGGCCAAGACCGATCCGGAGCCGCTGCCGACCGAGGAAAAGGGGCTGGACGCGCGTCCCGAGGCCGACAACCTCGTCGGCATCTACGCGGCGCTGTCGGACCGCAGCAAGGCCGATGTGCTCAGGGATTTCGGCGGCGGCCAGTTCTCCAGTTTCAAGAACGCGCTGGTCGAGCTGTGCGTCACCAAGCTCGGGCCGATCGCCGGGGAGATGAAGCGCCTGACCGCCGATCCCGGCTACGTCGAGTCCGTGCTGGTCGACGGCGCCGACCGCGCCCAGGCCATCGCCGCGGAGACCATGAAGACGGCCAAGGACATCGTCGGCTTCATCCGCAAGCCCTGAGCAGCACGGCGCGCGCTCCGGAGTCGGCCTTGCGGCCGTAGCCCGGATGAGCGAAGCGGCATCCTCGCTACTAGGAGCCGCACCACCGCTGTCGTTGCGGGCGCGATGGAACCCGCAGCCCTCTCCCCAACGGAGATGGGCTGTGGCAGCATCGCGGTCGGATCGACTCGCAGCAGCAGGCGGGAACGCGATGGCGGCGCAGCGGCAGAGCTACCAGACCGGCCATGCGCCGAAATGCCTGGTCGTGGTCGACGACAGCGAGGAGTGGGACCGCGCGGTCCGCTATGCCGGCCGCTGGGCGGTCCGTTCCGGCGGCCGTATCGTCATGCTGCACGTGATCGAGACGGAGGACCAGAACCAGCAATGGCTGGGGGTCGCCGATCTGATGCGGGCCGAGGCGCAGGAGCAGGCGCATGCCGAGCTCGACCAGGCCGCGGCGCTGCTGTCGGCGATCGGCGTGACCGCGCCGGAACGGGTGATCCGCGAGGGTGAGCCGACGGCGCAGATCCTGGAGACGATCGAGCACGACAGCGACATCGCGCTGCTGGTGCTCGCCGCCCATTCCGGCCCCGAGGGCCCCGGCCCCCTGGTCACCCATGTCACCAAGACGAGCGGTGCCTTCCCGATCCCGCTGGTGATCGTGCCGGGCGATCTCGGTGACGCCGATCTCGACGCCCTTTCATAGGCTTAGATCGGAAACGCCGGCCATGCCCCCTTGATCGTGCGCGCGTTCGCGCCATCTGCTATGAGGACACCACAGGCCGGCCTTGAACCGGCGCTGCCGGAGAAAACCATGTTCATCCAGACCGAAGCCACCCCCAATCCCGCCACCTTGAAGTTCATCCCGGGCCGCGTCGTGCTGCCCGCGGGCACGATGGAGTTCGGCAGCCGCGACGCCGCCGCGCGCTCCCCGCTGGCCGAGCGCCTGTTCGCCGTCGACGGCGTCAGCGGCGTGTTCTACGGCGCCGATTTCATCACCGTCACCAAGAGCGACGGTGAGTGGCAGCACCTCAAGCCGGCGATCCTCGGCGCGATCATGGAGCACTACATGTCGGGCGCGCCGCTGCTCGCCGACGGCAGCGCCGCCAATGATGAATCCGCCGACGAGGACGACGAGTTCTACGACGAGGCCGACACCGAGACGGTCGGCATGATCAAGGACCTGATCGAGAGCCGCGTCCGCCCGGCCGTAGCCAATGACGGCGGCGACATCACTTTCCGCGGCTTCAAGGACGGCATCGTCTATCTCAACATGAAGGGCGCCTGCTCGGGCTGCCCGTCGTCGACCGCGACCCTGCAGCACGGCATCCAGAACCTGCTGAAGCACTTCGTGCCCGAGGTGGTTGAAGTCCGGCCGATGTAGGAAGGCAATGGCGAATGGGGTTGGCGAACAGATCTGCGCGCTAATCAGCATTTGCCTCTGCTCACGCTGCGCTGCCGAGGGTGGCGGCCACGGCCGCCCCCACCGCATGCTCGACGGTATCTCGCTCGTCACCGCGCTCGGCGTGCCGACCGGCTTCGCCGGCGCCGCCCAGACTTGCGCCAATCGGTACTTTCGCCGGACCTGTTCGTCGCCCCCCACTGCGCTCGAACTTGACCGAGCGGAATTGGGCGTTTGAGGCTGGTCCGGATGAGGCGGCGACCCCCATGCCATCGGTGCCGAACCCGAGCACCGGCTTGCGAGCGATTGATCGCCTCGACCCGGCCCCATCGCGCCGGCATCGCCTTTGCCACCGGGATGGCGCGGCGGCCTGAACGTCGAACCGGACGATCAATCCAACAGCCCGGAAAGATTTGCTTGAATGAGCGCCAATTCAGTAGTTTGCGGTCGTGCGCCGTGATGCGTTTTTCCCGATCAGGATGTAAGAAAGCGGCAACCGACTTTATCAAAGCCCCAAAAAGGTATTCGGCGCTCCTTTCAATGTGAATCTGACCGGATGTTGATCCTCGCCATCGATACTGCCCTCGACCATTGCGCGGCTGCCGTTCTGGACACTGATTCGGCCGCGATGCGCGCCGAGGAAACGCTGCCGATGAAGCGCGGCCACGCCGAGGCGCTGATGCCGCTGATCGCGCGCGTGATGCGCCAGTCGGGCGTCGGCTTCCACGAGCTCGACCGCATCGCGGTGACGACGGGTCCTGGTAGTTTCACCGGGCTGCGCGTCGGCCTCTCCGCCGCGCGCGGCATTGCCTTGGCGGCGCACAAGCCGGTCGTCGGCGTGACCACGCTGTCCGCCTACGCGGCGCCGATCGTCAGCGAGGACCGCGCCAACCCGGTGATCTCGGCGATCGATGCCCGGCACGACCATGTCTACTACCAAGTCGTGAGCGGCAGCGGCGAGGAACTGGTCGCGCCCCAGGTCGCTGCGACAGACGACGTCCTGGCGGCCGCGCGGCTCGGCGCCCCGCACCTCGTCGGCAACGCCGCGGCGCTGCTGGCCGAGCGGTGGCCCAAGGACGCAGCCGCGCCAGTTGCGGTCGACTCGCAAGACGGGCCCGACATCGGCTGGGTCGCCTGGCTCGGCGCGGCCGCCGACCCGGCGCACGCGCCGGCGCGGCCGTTCTATCTGCGCGCGCCCGACGTCAAGCCGCCCGCCGGTGCGGCGCGTCAACCGGCGCAGACGGCCGTCTCGTCATGAACATGTTCTTCCGCTGGCTCGGCAGCCCCAAACCGTTGGTCGAAGCGGCCGCGCCGCGCGACGCCGCCAGGCTCGCCCAGATCCACGCCGCCTCGTTTCACCGCGGCTGGGGCGAAGGCGAGTTCGAGGCGATGCTGGCCGAGCGCAACACCATGATCCATCGGCTGCGGCTCGGGCGGAAGCTCATCGGCTTCATCGTCTCGCGAATCGGCGCGGACGAAGCGGAAATATTGTCAGTTGCACTTGACCCAAATCAGCGCGGCCGCGGATTTTCTCGTGATCTGTTGCTGCAGCATCTCGGGCACCTCGCGGGGCGCGGGGTCCGGACGGTCTTTCTCGAAGTGGAGGAAAACAACCAGCCGGCCCGCCGACTCTATGAACGCGCCGGATTTGCGACCGTGGGCCGTCGGGAACGCTATTACCTTCAGCCCGGCGGGGAACAGTTGAATGCGCTTCTGATGCGCCGGGACTTGTCGTAACCTGCGCTTGGTGGCAGAAAGCGCATCCTTGAGGCGAGACACGATGACCTCCTTGAAAACCACGCCAGCGCTCAATTCCACCGGAATCGAGGCCCGCTGTGCCGCCACCGGCATGCGCATGACCGAGCAGCGCCGGGTCATTGCCCGCGTGCTCGCGGAAGCCTGCGACCATCCCGACGTCGAGGAGTTGTACCGGCGCTGCGTCGCCGTCGACGACAAGATCTCGATCTCCACGGTCTATCGCACCGTGAAGCTGTTCGAGGATGCCGGCATCATCGAACGCCATGATTTCCGCGAGGGTCGCGCCCGCTACGAGCAGATGCGCGACAGCCATCATGATCATCTGATCAATCTGCGCGACGGCAAGGTGATCGAGTTCACCTCCGAGGAGATCGAGAAGCTGCAGGCCGAGATCGCCCGCAAGCTCGGCTACAAGCTGGTCGATCACCGGCTGGAGCTGTATTGCGTGCCGCTCGACGAAGAGACGAATGGCTGACGCGGCGCCGGCTTCGAACCTCGATCTCGTCATTTTCGATTGCGATGGCGTGCTGGTCGACAGCGAGGTGATCTCCTGTCAGACGCACGCCGACGTGCTCAGCCTGTGCGGCTATCCGATCACGACCGAGCAGGTGTTCGCGCGGTTCCTGGGCCGCTCCCTGAAACAGGCGAAGCTCGAGGTCGAGGCCGAGCTCGGTCGTTCCCTGCCCGACGATTTCAACCCGAAACTGCAGGATCGCCTGTTCCGCGCCTTCGAGCAGGACCTCGCGGCCATCGACGGGATCGCGGAGGCGCTCGACACCATCGACGTGCCGGTGTGCGTCGCCTCCTCCGGCTCGCACCAGCGCATGCGCGTCAGCCTTGGCGCCACCCGGCTCTACGATCGCCTCGCCCCGCACATCTTCTCATCCTCCCAAGTCGAGAACGGCAAGCCCGCGCCCGATCTGTTCCTGTTCGCGGCAGCGCAGATGAAGGCGCGTCCCGCGGCCTGCGTGGTGATCGAGGACAGCACGGCCGGTATCCGGGGCGGTGTCGCGGCCGGCATGACAGTGCTCGGGTTTCACGGCGGCAGCCACTGCCGGCCCGGGCACGCCGACGACCTGCGAGCGGCCGGCGCCACCGTGGTTTTCGACGACATGCGGCAGTTGCCGGCGATTCTGAGCCGGCTGGCCGAGAAAAAGCCCGCGATCGCTGGATTTTCGGCCCCCTAGCCTATATCTGAGCGCGGCGCCGAATTGGGCGCGCCTCCGACTGCATGCAAGGGTTCATGACGCCGCCGCGCAAGCTGCACATCAAGTCCTATGGCTGCCAGATGAATGTCTACGATGCCCAGCGCATGGTGGACACGCTGGGGCCTGAGGGCTTCGTCGAGACCGCCGAGGCCGGCGACGCCGATCTCGTGATCCTCAACACCTGCCACATCCGCGAAAAGGCCTCCGAGAAGGTCTATTCGGAGCTCGGGCGGCTGCGGGTCGCGAAGGAGGACGCCGCGCGGGCCGGCCGGACGATGCAGATCGCCGTGGCCGGCTGCGTGGCGCAAGCGGAAGGCGAGGAGATCATCGCCCGCGCCCCCACCGTCGACGTCGTGGTCGGCCCGCAGAGCTACCACCATCTGCCGCAGCTCCTGGCCCAGGCCCGCCGCGGCGAGCGGGCGATCGAGACCGAATTCCCGGCCCAGGACAAGTTCGGCTTCCTGGCGAAGCCCAGCCGCGAGGCGATCCGCGCCCGCGGCGTCTCGGCCTTCGTGACCGTGCAGGAAGGCTGCGACAAGTTCTGCACCTTCTGCGTGGTGCCGTATACGCGCGGCAGCGAGATGTCGCGTGCGGTGACACGCATCGTCGACGACGTGACGCAGCTCGTCGACAATGGCGTTCGCGAGATCACCCTGATCGGCCAGAACGTCAACGCCTATCACGGCGAAGGCCCTGACGGCCGGCCCTGGACGCTGGGGCGGCTGCTCCATGGGATCGCCGAGATTCCGGGCGTGGCGCGGATCCGCTACTCGACCAGCCATCCCAACGACGTCGACGACAGCCTGATCGCGGCGCATCGCGATCTCGAAGCGGTGATGCCGTTCGTGCATCTGCCGGTTCAGTCGGGATCTGACCGCATCCTGAACGCCATGAACCGCAAACACACGGCGACTGACTATCGCAAAGTCGTCGACCGTTTTCGCGCCGCCCGTCACGACATTGCATTCTCTTCGGATTTCATCGTCGGGTTCCCGGGCGAGACCGAGGAAGATTTTCGCGCCACCCTCGCCCTGATCGACCAAATCGGCTACGCTGCGGCGTATTCGTTCAAGTATTCGCCGCGCCCGGGAACTCCGGCAGCGGACATGCCGGAGATGGTGTCAGCGACCGAGATGGACGAGCGATTGGAGCGCCTCCAGAGCTTGATCGACAGCCAGCAAGCAGCCTTCAACAAGGCCGCGATCGGCCAGGTCGTCGACGTGTTGTTCGAGCGGCCAGCGCGCAAGCCCGGGCAACTGGTCGGACGGACCGCGTATCTGCAACCGGCCCACGTCATGGCGTCCGACGACATCATCGGCCAGGTTCTGCCGGTGCGGATCGACAGTCTCGAACGCTACAGCCTGCTCGGCGAGCTCGTCACGGCCGCGCCGGCAGTGATCTCCCCCACGCCCCTCGTGTCCATCGGAGGCTGAGCACTTGCCCAAGAGCGCATCGGATCCGTCTTCCCTCGCTCCCAGCCGCAAGTACGACCGCGACATGTCCATGCCCCCCGAGACCCAGGTCGTCATCGATTTCGACGACAACCGTGCCGCCTCCGCCCTGGTTGGGCCTTACGGCCAGAATCTGGCCCTGGTCGAACGACGGCTCGGCGTCGTCGTCGATTCCCGCGGCAACCACATCACCATCGGCGGAACACGCGACGGCTGCGATGCCGCGCGGCGCGTGCTCGAATCGCTTTATGCGCAGGCCGTGAAGGGCCACGATCTGGCGCAGGGCGACGTCGAGGGCGCGATCCGCGCCGTGGTGGCGCAGGGCTCGCTGTTCGAGTTCGACGCCAAGAACGCCAAGAACGCGTTCGAGAGCATCAACCTGCGCAAGCGCCCGGTGCGCGCCCGCACCGCCGCGCAGGATTCCTACATCCGCGCGCTGAAGCGGCACGAGCTCGTGTTCGGCATCGGCCCGGCCGGCACCGGCAAGACCTGGCTTGCGGTCGCGCATGCCGCGCAGCTCTTCGAGCGGAAGGAAGTCGACCGCATCATCCTCTCACGCCCGGCGGTCGAAGCCGGCGAGCGGCTCGGCTTCCTGCCTGGTGACCTCCGCGAGAAGGTCGATCCCTATCTGCGCCCGATCTACGACGCGCTGTACGATCTGATGGACGCGCGCATCGTCGAGCGCGCGCTGCAGGCCGGCGAGATCGAGATCGCGCCGCTCGCCTTCATGCGCGGGCGCACCTTGACCAACGCCGCGATCATCCTCGACGAGGCGCAGAACACCACATCGATGCAGATGAAGATGTTCCTCACGCGTCTCGGCGAGAACAGCCGCATGATCATCACCGGCGATCCCTCGCAGGTCGATCTGCCGAACGGCCAGACCTCCGGACTCGCCGAAGCCGCGCGCCTGCTCGACGGTGTCGAGGGGATCGCACAGGTCCGGTTCACCGGCGAGGATGTCATCCGCCACGAATTGGTGGCGCGCATCGTCGCCGCCTATGAGGGGCCGAAAGCCCGCTGACGCGAGAGCAAGCACGCCGATGGTCGCGTCGTTCCAGCGCCATCCGCACAGATATCGACCAGGATGCCACAAAGTCCCATTCCAACGACCGAGGTGATCGTCGCAGCCGATTGCTGGCAGGACCAGCCTGACGCCGAGGACGTCATACAACGTGCCATTCTCGCCGCGGCCGAGATGGTCGATGCCGATGTCGGCGACGCCGAGATCGCCGTCATGTTGACGGACGACCAGGGCATCCGCACCCTGAACAGCAATTGGCGCGGCATCGACAAGCCCACCAACGTGCTGTCGTTTCCGGCGCTGCAGCCGACCGGACCGCGCGGCGAGGATGATGCCCCGCGCATGCTCGGCGACATCGCCATCGCCTATGAGACGATGCGGCGCGAGGCCGACGACGAACAGAAGCCGTTCGAGCATCATCTCAGCCATCTCGCCGTGCACGGCTTCCTGCATCTGATCGGCTACGATCACGAGACCGATGACGAGGCCGAGGAGATGGAGGCGCTGGAGACCGAGATCCTGGCCCATCTCGGCATCCCCGATCCCTATGCCGATCGGGAACGGATGACCTGACCATGGCCGATTCCGAGCCCATCCATGACAATCCGCGCCAGACGCGCAATCTGCCGGCCGTGGTGCCGCCGGCCGAGCTCGGCCGCTCGCCGGGCGAGAACTGGCTGATTCGCGCGCTGCGCAACCTGTTCGGCTGGAAAGGCGGCGGCTCGGTTCGCGACGACCTGCAGGTCGTGCTCGATGCCTCGACGCCCGATGACATCGGCTTCTCCGCGGTCGAGCGCACGCTCCTGCGCAACATCCTCGATTTGCACGAGCGGCGCATCGCCGACGTGATGGTGCATCGTGCAGATATCGTCGCCGTCCGGCGCGACATCACGCTCGGCGAACTGATGAGCCTGTTCGAGAGCGCATCGCATTCGCGCCTCGTCGTCTACAACGACACGCTCGACGACCCCGAAGGCATGGTGCACATCCGCGACCTGCTTGCCTTCACCACGGCGCAGGCCCGGGTCTCCGACGAGGTGAAGGCGCGGCGCAAGAAGCCGCTGCCCGCCGGCCTCGATCTCAAGGCCGTCGATCTGTCGATGCCGCTGTTCGAGGCCAACATCATCCGCAAGCTGCTCTACGTGCCGCCGTCGATGCGCGCGATCGACCTGCTGGCGCAAATGCAGGCCTCGCGCATCCATCTGGCGCTGGTCGTCGACGAATATGGCGGCACCGACGGGCTGGTCTCCATCGAGGACATCGTCGAGCAGATCGTCGGCGAGATCGACGACGAGCACGACAGCGACGAGCCGCCGGCGATCGTGCGGCAGGCCGACAACGCCTTCATCGCGGACGCCCGCGCCAGCCTCGACGACGTACGCCGGGTGATCGGCGAGGAGTTCGTGACGGGAGAGGCGGGCGAAGGGGTGGAGACGCTCGGCGGCTATCTCGTCAACCATGTCGGCCGGCTGCCGGTGCGCGGCGAGCTGATCTCCGGCCCCGGCAATTTCGAGGTCGAGGTGCTCGATGCCGATCCGCGCCGGGTCAAGCGCCTGCGCATCGCGCCGCGCAAGGAACGCCCGACGCCCCGCCCGCAGCGCGAAAGCCGGCGTCGAGACGTTGCGCCGGAAGTGACCCCGGCGGACACGGACGTCCCGGCCGAGCCGCCGCCGACAGAGGCCGGCCCTGCGCCGGTCCACGACGATAGCAGCCCGCCACGGGGCGATGGAGCCAGCTCACAGTGATCCGCCCATCGACGATTCGCGGCCTCGCCATTGGCGTTGTCCTGGCCTGGGGCTGGAAGCGTGCGGCGATCGCGCTCGCCGCCGGCGCGCTCTCCTCGCTCGCGATGGCCCCGTTCAACGCCTGGCCGGTGCTTGCGATCACCTTCCCTGTTCTGGTCTGGCTGATCGATGGCGCCGCGGCGGGACGGCGGCGCGGCATCCCGGCTGCCGCCTTCACCGGCTTCTGCTTCGGCATGGGCTATTTCGTGCCCGGCCTTTACTGGATCGGCAACGCGTTCCTGGTCGATGCCGACACCTTCGCCTGGCTGATGCCGTTCGCCGTGCTGGGCCTGCCGGCCTATCTCGCGCTGTTTCCGGCCCTAGGCTTCGCCTTGGCCCGGTTGATCTGGACGCGTGATGCAACCCGCATCCTGGCGCTCGCCGTCTGCCTGACCGCGAGCGAATGGCTGCGCGGCCACGCGCTCACCGGCTTCCCCTGGGACACGTTCGGCTATGCCCTGTCGCAGCCGCTCGCGCTGGCGCAGACGGCCTCGCTGATCGGGATCTGGGGCATGACGTTCCTGGCGATCGCGATCTTTGCCAGCCCCGCGGTGCTGATCGACGGCAAGACATGGCGTGAGCGCTGGCGGGCGCCGGCCGCGGCCGCCGCCCTGCTCGTGATGATGGGCGTGTTCGGCGCCATCCGGCTCGGCCTGCATCCGACAGCCTTCGTCGCCGACCTCAAGCTGCGGATCATGCAGCCGAACCTGCAGCAGGACGTGAAGTTCAACTATGGCGCCAAGGCCGATGTCATGCGCCGCTATCTGGCGCTGTCGGACCGCGCCTCCGGCCCGAACGCCACCGGTGTCCGGGACACCAACGTCCTGATCTGGCCGGAATCGGCGTTCCCGTTCTTCCTGACCCGCGAGGCGGACGCGATGGGCCAGATCGCCGACCTGCTGTCGCCGGGCACGGTGCTGATCACCGGTTCGGTCCGCGCCCCTGACGCGCCTCGCAACACCCCCATCACCCGGGCCTACAATTCGATCTACGTGATCGATCACGACGGCACCGTGCTGTCGGTCTACGACAAGCTCCATCTGGTCCCGTTCGGCGAGTTCCTGCCGTTCCAGAATCTGCTGGAGCGGATCGGGCTCGAGCAACTCACGCGGGTGCAGGGCGGCTTCATCCCCGGCACGGCGCGACGCAACCTGGACGTGCCACACGCTCCGCGTGTTCTTCCCTTGATCTGCTACGAGGCGATCTTTCCGAGTGACAGCGTGCCGACCGAAGAACGACCGGGCTGGATCGTCAACTTGACGAACGATGGCTGGTTCGGCATTTCGACTGGGCCTCATCAGCATCTGCAGCAAGCGCAGTGGCGCGCGATCGAGCAAGGACTTCCATTAGTTCGATCTGCGAACACCGGCATCTCCGCAGTGATCGATCCCGTCGGCCGTATCGTTAAGCAATTGCCTCTCGGCGCAGAGGGCGTGCTGGATTCCGCGCTGCCTGTTGCGTTGCAGCCGACAGCCTATGCAAGGCTCGGCGACATTCCGGTTGCGATCCTGTTAGTGATCGCCCTGAGCACCGTCGTTCGCAGACGTGTTGCTCAAAAGCTTCCCTGACGACAGCAAGATCTCGATTCTTTCCGGGTCCGTAAGATTTTTTTTGACAAGCAAAACCCCAAGTGTTGACAGATAGCTGCTGCAATTCGCATTCTCGCGCGGCAGCATGAGCCGTCCAGTTCGTTGCTCGGCCGTCTTCGTTAGTACGACATGCGAACATAAATTGACGGTGTGAGCGCCTGAGGCATACTGCGACCGCCTCGTTCCGAGGCCCATTCTAAGGAGTTGAGAGATGTCGACGAAAGCGCCCAACCCTGTTGACAAGCATGTCGGCAGCCGGGTGCGGATGCGCCGTATCATGTTGGGCATGAGCCAGGAAAAACTCGGTGAGGCTCTCGGACTCACGTTCCAGCAGATACAGAAGTACGAAAAAGGCACCAATCGAGTCGGCGCCAGCCGGATTCAGCAGATCTC
Organism: Bradyrhizobium sp. SZCCHNRI1029; assembly: GCF_032487555.1. Taxonomy (NCBI): domain Bacteria; kingdom Pseudomonadati; phylum Pseudomonadota; class Alphaproteobacteria; order Hyphomicrobiales; family Nitrobacteraceae; genus Bradyrhizobium; species Bradyrhizobium sp. SZCCHNRI1029. Next base: position 42,996 of record NZ_JAUEUK010000005.1, on the reverse strand, counting down.
GGAGGTTCTGCAGGTCCCGGTCTCCTTCCTGTTCGAAGGGGTCCCGAGTGGCGGGACCAACGGTGAAGCTTTCGGCGAAGGCGCTTCGCCCGCCTATGTGTCTGATTTCCTGGCAACCTCCGAAGGACTGGCGTTGACCCGCGCATTCACGCGGATCCACGATTCGAAGCTTCGTCGCAGCATCGTCGACCTGGTCGAGCAGATCGCTGATCGCGAAGCTCCGGAAGAAGGCTAGCTGATGCGCCGGCGCTGACATTCCTATCGTGATCACTCTCATAGGAATGTCAGCGCCCTCGGGGGGCCATCAGCGGGGCACGTTTGCGGACGACGCGCTGGGCACGCTGCGTTCCGCCGGACGAATGAGCCGATAGACAGGTTGGATCACGACCAATAGAGCGCGATGGCTCCCCTTCGGGAAAGGCTATCGCGCTCTAAATCTTTTTATGCACATGTGGCCTGGAACTCCGGCGTCCCAGCCGCCAACCCGCCCAGCGACGCGCCAGCGCGTCCACCGCCTGCTACCACTTCGTAACCATCGAGAACGATTTACAAAGCTCATGACCGCCGACAGCAGCCCGTTCGATAGTCGCACAATTCTCGAAGGCATCCGCCAATGGGTCGAGATCGAGACCCCGACCGAGGCGCCTGATCAGGTCAACAAGCTGGCTTCCCTTGTCGCGGACGGCTATCGCGGGCTCGATGTCACGATCGAACGGATCGCCGGACGCGACGGCTGCGGCGACCACCTCGTCGCACGGTCGTCGTGGGGACAGGACGAGCCGGGCATCCTGGTCCTGAGCCATCTCGACACGGTGCATCCGATCGGGTTCATCGCGCGGCTGCCGTTCGCAGTCGACGGCGACGTTGCGTACGGTCCGGGGATCTACGACATGAAGGGCGGCGCCTATCTCGCCTTTCACGCCTTTCGTCAGCTCTGCGCAGAGGGTCAAAAATCGCCGCTCGGCATTACTCATTTGTTCGTCTCGGATGAAGAGATCGGCAGCCCGACCTCGCGCGCGCTGATCGAGGAGGAAGGCCGCAAGGCCAAATACGTCCTCGTCACCGAGCCGGCGCGCGACGGCGGCAAGATCGTGACCGGACGCAAGGGCGTGGCGCGGTTCGACGTGGCAATCCGCGGCGTGCCCGCGCACGCCGGCGCGCGTCCACAGGATGGACGCAGTGCGATCCGCGAACTCGCCAACGTCATCCATGCGCTCGAAGCGCTCAACGACCCCGCCCGCGGCATCACCGTGAATGTCGGCGTCGTGCGCGGCGGCACCCGTCCCAACGTGATCGCTGAGGAAGCTTATGCCGAGGTCGATGCACGGCTGCCGACGCCTGCCGACGCCGAGGAGATCCTGCCCAAGATCCTGGGGCTGACCTCGCGCAGCGATGGCGTCACGGTCGAAGTGAGCGGCGAGGTGAACCGGCCGCCTTACGTCAAGGGCAACGCCGGCGCCGCCCTGTTCGAGCATGCGAAATCCCTGGCCGACGAGATCGGCTTCGAGCTGGTCGACACCTATACCGGAGGCGGATCCGACGGCAATTTCACCGCACCGTTCACGGCGACGCTCGATGGGCTCGGCGTCGATGGCAAGGGCGCGCATACGCATTACGAGCAGATGTACATCTCCTCGATCGAGCCGCGGACAAGGCTGCTCTACCGTCTCTATCAAACCCTGCGATGAGCCCCGCGATCAACATGCCCGTCGACGACGATCACACCGGCACCGAGGCCCTGCACGGTCAGGGCTCGTTCTTCGGCCGGCGCAAGGGCCACAAGCTGCGGGCGCATCAGGCCGGCCTCGTCGACAACCTGCTGCCGCACCTCGCGCTCGATCTCGCCGCGCCCGCGGAAGCCGTGCTGCCCACGCTGTACCATCCGCCGGTCGACGCGCTGCGGCTGGAGATCGGGTTTGGCGGCGGCGAGCATCTTGCCGCCGAAGCGAAGGCGTGTCCGACCACCGGCTTCATCGGCTGCGAGCCCTATGTCAACGGCATGGCCAAGATCCTGTCGGCCATCGAGGCCGACAACATCGGCAATATCAGGCTGGTGGCGGGCGACGCCGCCGAGCTGTTGGCCTGGCTGCCGCCGCAGTCGCTGCAGCGCATCGACCTGATCCATCCCGATCCCTGGCCGAAGCGGCGGCACTGGAAGCGGCGTTTCGTGCAGGATGCGACGATCGCAGCGATGGCGCGCGTCCTGAAGCCCGGCGGCGAGTTCCGCTTCGTCAGCGACATCGCCGACTATTGCGCCTGGACGCTGTGGCATCTGCTGCGTTCGCCGGAGTTCGCCTGGACGGCCGAGCGCGCCGACGACTGGCGTCTGCCCTGGCTGGGCTACACCATGACGCGCTACGGGCGGAAGGCCACGCGCGAAGGCCGCGTCGCCAACTATCTGATCTTCAGCCGGCGCTGACCGCTGCGCCGGCGAGGTCACTCAGTGTCGTGTCTTCCAGAACGCGACGACGCGTTCGGCGGTCGATGGCAGCAGGCGCGCGTAGTTGACCCTGATCGCATCGATATCGCGCGGCGCCGGCACGCGTTTCGGTCCGAGGCGCAGCAGGATCAGTGCGTGCACGGTGCGCCAATCGAGCCCGATCATGCGCCCCAGGATCAGCAGCGGATCGTGACGATCGCCCGATACCAGCCGGTCGAGCGTCGCGATCTTCAATCCCGTCATTGCGGCGAGCGCCGCGATGACCTCCTCGTATTTGTGCTCGGATGCGAAGCCGAACAACGCCGACTGGTCCAAGGCACCGGCTTCATACAGCGACAGGATGGTCCGCTGCGCCGGCACGAAATCGCGCGTGCTATGCGCTGTACGCTCCGCATCGGCGAGTTCGGCGAGAGCCTGCCTGATCCTCGCCTGCTTGTCCGGCGGCACGACATCGAACAGCCGCCGCCTGATGACATCGAGCGAGCCGGCCAGCAGTTGTTTCAGATGATCGTCGGAAACATCTGCGCGCCGGCCGACCGTGAGCGTCAGCACGCCGTCTGAACTCGCGCGGTGGATCAGCGCGGCATAGCCGCGCGGGGAAAATGCTGCGCCGTCATTGGCAGCGGTCCGCCGCACCACGTCGCGATCACCTCGGCGCACCAGCACATCGGTCGTATCGGCCGATAGGCGCGTCCGCTCTGCCATCGCGAGCAAATGACCCTGGCTCTTGTCGCGCGCAATAGCGATGAGCACGGGATCGTCGAGCACGAGCGAACGGCGCAACAGCGGACCCGCCACCGCAACCTCGTCGTCGCGCGCCAGCCGGCTGACGACGGCACGGGGCGCCTTGAGGAGCCGCGACAACCGCTCCGCCAGATCGATCCGCGTCGGCAGATCCGCGAACGGGACCAGATCGATCAGGAGACCGTCGAACAGATTGATATGCTCGGGACGCAGCTTCGTCGCATCCTCGAAGAACAGGTCGGCGATGCGGCGCGTGGCCTCGAGGCCGCGTTCAGCATTGCCCTGCCTGACGATCCCGCCGAGGCCGGGGATCAGCGCGGTTGCCGGGGTCATGGACGTCTACTCGATACGCAACACGCCACGTTTCCGTGCGCTCCACTCCGTGCGGCACGACGACGGGGGCGAAAAGCACGAACTCAGCTCATTTTTAAGCGATCTTGGTGAATGAAGGGTTAGACCCTGCGGCATTCGGCCGTTCCCGGTCAGGGAAAACGATCCGATCCGCAGTCCGGGCGCGGAGCAAATTCCCAGTTCCAGGCGCCGTTTGAGGCGACACGACCCTTGCCGTCAGGCGGCAAAGCGGCTATATGAGCGCCATCAAACATCATCTCATATACGATCGCGTAGTGAGGGTGGGCCCTTCCGGACCCGCTCTTTTTTGTTACCTGGATCGCTCCGCCACGGGCGGGATCGGTCCGGTGAGCGCGATCGAACAGGCCCGACGGCCCAACCAAGCAAGACACGCGATCGACGCCTCGATGACGGAACCTACGTTCGCAACCGCTGACACCGACCTCCTGACCGAGCCCCGCCTCGTCGTCGAGCCGGGCGTCGCGGCGCGCGTGGCGGCGGTGGCCGACCCGGTGCTGCAGGGAATGGGGTACCGCCTGGTGCGGATCCGCATTTCGGGCGAAGGTGGTTGCACGGTCCAGGTGATGGCCGAGCGTCCCGACGGCACGATGCAGATCGAGGATTGCGAGGCGGTGTCGCGGGCGCTGTCGCCGGTGCTGGACATCGCCGATCCGATCGACCGTGCCTATCGGCTCGAGATCTCCTCGCCGGGCATCGACCGGCCGCTGGTCCGCCGCTCCGATTTCGAACGTCACATCGGTCATCTCGTCAAGATCGAGATGGCGGTGGCACATCAGAACCGCAAACGCTTCCGCGGCATCATCGCCGGCGTCGAAGGCGACGGCGTGCGCATCACCCGCGATGACGTGGCCAAGGACCAGGAGCCGGATGTCGTGCTGCCGATGGCCGACATCGGCGACGCCAAGATGGTGCTGACCGACGAGCTGATCGCCGAATCCATGCGCCGCGGCAAGGCGGCCGAGCGCGAGAAGAAGCGCGAGCTTGGAATCGTCCCACCGCTGGCGCCGCACGCCAAGCCGGCGGCCCAGGCGAAGCCCAAGCCGAAGCCGAAAGCAAAAGACGACAAGCCGGCCAAGAAGCCGCTGCCGACCAATACCAAGAAACATCGCCTCGCCGCCGATCGCGCGCGCAGAGGCGAGATCGATCCTGATTAGAGGAGATTTGAGCCATGGCCGTCAGCGCCAACCGGTTGGAACTGCTGCAGATCGCCGACGCCGTCGCGCGCGAGAAGTCGATCGACCGCGGCATCGTGATCGCCGCGATGGAAGACGCGATCGCCAAGGCCGCCCGCGCCCGCTACGGCAGCGAGACCGACGTTCATGCCGAGATCGATCCGAAGAAGGGTGAGCTGCGGCTGTCGCGCCACATGCTGGTGGTCGAGAAGGTCGAGAACCCCTCCAACCAGATCTCGCTGGATGATGCGCGCCGCGCCAACCCGGGCGCGCAGATCGGCGACACCATCGCCGACACCCTGCCACCGCTGGAATATGGCCGCATCGCCGCGCAGTCGGCCAAGCAGGTCATCGTGCAGAAGGTGCGCGAGGCCGAGCGCGACCGGCAGTACCAGGAGTTCAAGGACCGCATCGGCGATATCGTCAATGGCGTCGTCAAGCGCGTCGAATATGGCAGCGTGATCCTCGACCTCGGGCGCGGCGAGGCGATCATCCGCCGCGACGAGATGCTGCCGCGCGAGGTGTTCCGCAACGGCGACCGCGTCCGCGCCTACGTCTTCGACGTCCGCCGCGAGACCCGCGGCCCGCAGATCTTCCTGTCGCGCACCCATCCGCAGTTCATGGCCAAGCTGTTCGCGCAGGAGGTGCCGGAGATTTATGACGGCATCGTCGAGATCAAGGCGGTCGCTCGCGACCCCGGCTCGCGCGCCAAGATCGGCGTTGTCTCCCGCGACTCCTCGGTCGACCCCGTCGGCGCCTGCGTCGGCATGCGCGGCTCGCGCGTGCAGGCGGTGGTGAACGAGCTGCAGGGCGAGAAGATCGACATCATTCCGTGGTCGCCCGACATCGCGACCTTCGTGGTCAACGCGCTGGCGCCGGCCGAGGTCGCCAAGGTCGTCATCGACGAGGACCGCGAGCGCATCGAGGTCGTGGTGCCCGACACCAACAACCAGCTCTCGCTGGCGATCGGCCGCCGCGGCCAGAACGTCCGCCTCGCCTCGCAGCTGACCGGCTGGGACATCGACATCCTGACCGAGCAGGAGGAATCCGAGCGCCGCCAGGCCGACTTCGAGAATTCCACCCGCGTGTTCATGGAATCGCTGAACGTCGACGAGGTCGTCGGCCAGCTGCTGGCGTCCGAAGGCTTCACCTCGGTCGAGGAGCTCGCCTTGGTCGACCTCAAGGATCTCGCCGGCATCGAGGGCTTCGACGAGGAGACCGCGACCGAGCTGCAGACCCGCGCCCGCGAATTCCTCGAGCAGCAGGAAGCCGAGCTAGAGGCCAGGCGCAAGGAGCTCGGCGTCGAGGACGCGGTGAAGGACGTGCCCGGCGTCACCACCAAGATGCTGGTCAAGTTCGGCGAGAACGACATCAAGACGGTCGAGGACCTCGCGGGCTGCGCGACCGACGATCTGGTCGGCTGGACCGAGCGCAAGGAGGGTGGCGAAGCCACCAAATTCCCCGGCATTCTCGACGGTCTCGATATCTCCCGCGACGATGCCGAGGCCATGGTCATGCAGGCCCGCGTCAAGGCCGGCTGGGTCAGTGAGGCTGACCTCGCCAAGGCCGAAGCCGAACCCGAGAATGAGGACGAAACGACCGAAGGACAGCCCGCCTGACCCGCTTGGCTCGCCCCATGGACACCACGATGACCCCCACCCTGACCCAGCTCGCGTGAGATGAGGAGCCGCATCACCGCATGCTCGCTTTGGCCGACCCCGAGCTCGACAATGGACCGCGGACCGAGAAGTCCGCGACCATGCGCATGTGCGCGGTCAGCCGCGAAGTGCGGCCGATCGGCGAGCTGATCCGCTTCGTCGTCGGCCCGTCGGGCGAGGTCGTGCCCGACATCAAGCGCAAGCTGCCCGGACGGGGCTTGTGGATCACCGCCTCGCGCCAGGCGGTTGCGGAGGCGGTGCGGCGTCACCATTTCAGCCGGGGCTTCAAGACCAACGTCCGCGTCCCGCCAACCCTTGCCGAAGACCTGGAAGCCTTGCTGGCCCGCAGCGCGATCGAAGCGCTGGGGATTGCCGCCAAGGCCGGTCAGGTCGTCTCCGGTTTCTCCAAGGTGGAAGCGGCGCTGTCGCAGCGGCCATCACGGTCGACATTGGCAGCCCTCGTCCATGCCGCGGACGGCGCAGCCGACGGGATCCGCAAGCTCGACGCGCTGGTGCGGCCGAACGACGGGGGTCAGGACCAAGCCCCGACAATTCCGATCATCTGCTGTCTCACTTCGGCAGAATTGGATTTGGCACTTGGGCGCTCAAATGTGATACATGCTGCCGTGCTCGCAGGCCCGGCGAGCAGGACATTCCTGTCGCGCAGCCAGACACTGGTCCGATACCGGTCGGCCGACGCTGACAAGATTGCCGGAACCGCGGCCACGAAATCTGCTTCGACTTCGAAGACATAGCACTTTGAAGCCATAGCTACGAAGACATCGCGACGATTGCACGAATGAGACGGTGCGGTAGCCCGCACGCTGGTAACGAGATTAGGACGACTGAATGGCCGACAACAACACTCCGGGCGACAAGAAACTGAGTGTCCCGAGCAAGACCTTGACGCTGAAGCCGCGCGTCGAGACCGGCACGGTACGCCAGAGCTTCCCACATGGCCGGAGCAAGCAGGTGGTGGTCGAGAAGCGCGGCAAGCGCCGCGTCGGCGATGGGGGGCCCGATGCTCCGCATGCACCGGAGCCGACCGTCGCCAAGGCGCCGCCGCCCCCGCCAACGCCGCGCTCATCCGGACCGCGCCCATCCGGCTCGTCGCAGCGCGGCGGGTCCGGCGTCGTGCTCCGCACCCTGACCGAGGACGAGCGCTCGGCGCGCGCCAGCGCGCTGGCTGATGCCCGCGTGCGCGACATCGAGGAACGCCGCCAGGCCGAAGAGGAAGCCCGCCGCCGCGCCGAGCGCGAAGCCGCCGAACGCGCCGAGCGCGAGGCTGCCGAGGCGCGCCGCAAGGCCGAGGAAGAGCGGCACCGTCACGAAGAGGAAGCCAAGCGCAAGGCCGAGCTCGAAGCCAAGAAGCGGTTCGGTGAAGGCGAGGCGCCCCGTCCGGCGACATCCGCGCCCCAGCCCGCCGCAGCCGCACCGGCCCGCTCGACGCCCGCCCCCGGCAGGCCCGTCGGCGCACCGGGCAGCCGGCCGCAGCAGATTGGTGGTCCGAGCTCGCGGCCCGGTGGCGCTCAGCCGGCGGGCGCACGCCCGGCCGGCGCCCGTCCTGCCGCCGGCGGTCCGCTCGGCCGCGCGCCGGCGGCGGTTGCCGCCGGTCCGGACGAGGATGAGGGTCCGCGCCAGATCCGCAGGGGTCCCGGCGGAGCCGCACGTCCCGCGCCGCCGCCGAAGACCACGCACAAGCCGGGCCCGCAGAAGCAGCGCGGCCGCCTGACGGTGGTCACGGCGCTCACGGCCGACGATGTGCGCGAGCGCTCGATCGCGTCGTTCCGCCGCCGCACGCAGCGCCTGAAGGGCCATGCCGCCAACGAGCAGAAGGAGAAGCTCGTCCGCGAGGTGACGATTCCGGAAGCCATCACCATCCAGGAGCTGGCGAACCGCATGTCGGAGCGCGCGGTCGACGTGATCCGTCTGCTGATGCGCCAGGGCGCGATGCACAAGATCACCGACGTGATCGATGCCGACACCGCGCAGCTGATCGCGGAAGAACTCGGCCACACCGTCAAGCGCGTCGCCGCCTCGGACGTGGAGGAGGGCCTGTTCGACGTCGTCGACGATTCGACCGACACCGAGCCGCGCTCGCCGGTCGTCACCGTCATGGGCCACGTCGACCACGGCAAGACCTCGCTGCTCGACGCGCTGCGCCACGCCAATGTGGTCTCGGGTGAAGCCGGCGGCATCACCCAGCACATCGGCGCCTATCAGGTGACCGCGCCGGATTCCGGCAAGAAGATCACCTTCATCGACACGCCCGGCCACGCCGCGTTCACCGCGATGCGCGCCCGCGGAGCCAAGGTCACCGACATCGTCGTGCTGGTGGTCGCGGCCGATGACGGCGTCATGCCGCAGACGATCGAGGCGATCAATCACGCCAAGGCGGCGAAGGTGCCGATGATCGTGGCGATCAACAAGATCGACAAGCCCGACGCCCGTCCCGAGCGCGTCCGCACCGAGCTGCTCCAGCACGAGGTGCAGGTCGAATCGCTGGGCGGCGAGGTCGTCGACGTCGAGGTGTCCGCCAAGAACAAGACCAATCTCGATCGTCTGCTCGAGATGATCGCGTTGCAGGCCGACATCCTCGACCTCAAGACCAATTCGGATCGCCCGGCCGAAGGCACCGTGATCGAAGCCAAGCTCGATCGCGGCCGCGGCCCGGTCGCCACCGTGCTGGTTCAGCGCGGCACCTTGCGGGTCGGCGATATCATCGTCGCCGGCGCCGAGATGGGCCGCGTCCGCGCGCTGATCTCGGACCAGGGCGAGACGCTGCAGGAGGCAGGCCCGTCGGTGCCGGTCGAGGTGCTCGGCTTCAACGGTCCGCCGGAAGCTGGCGATCGCCTCGCCGTCGTCGAGAACGAAGCCCGTGCCCGCCAGGTCACCAGCTACCGCGCGCATCAGAAGCGCGAGAACGCGGCAGCCTCGATCTCCGGCATGCGCGGTTCGCTCGAACAGATGATGTCGCAATTGAAGACTGTGGGCCGCAAGGAATTCCCGCTGATCATCAAGGCCGACGTGCAGGGCTCGCTGGAAGCCATTCTCGGCTCGCTGGAGAAGCTCGGCACCGAGGAGGTCGCCGCCCGCATCCTGCATGCCGGCGTCGGCGGCATCAGCGAGTCCGACGTCACGCTGGCCGAAGGCTTCAACGCCGCGATCATCGGCTTCTCGGTGCGAGCCAACAAGGAAGCGGCCGCACTCGCCAAGCGCAACGGCATCGAGATCCGCTACTACAACATCATCTACGACCTCGTGGATGACGTGAAGAAGGCGATGAGCGGCCTCCTGGCCCCCACGCTTCGGGAAACCATGCTCGGCAATGCGCAGATCCTGGAGGTGTTCAACATCTCCAAGGTCGGCAAGGTCGCCGGCTGCCGCGTCACCGACGGCACTGTCGAACGCGGCGCCAATGTCCGCCTGATCCGCGACAACGTCGTGGTTCACGAGGGCAAGCTGTCGACCCTGAAGCGCTTCAAGGACGAAGTGAAGGAAGTGCAGGCCGGCCAGGAATGCGGCATGGCCTTCGAGAGCTACGGCGACATGCGTGTCGGCGACGTCATCGAGTGTTATCGCGTGGAGACCATCCAGCGCTCGCTGTAAGTCCGAATCCTACAGAGCGCTGCAATTCGAGCGAGCAGCGATTCCGTGCACCTGCGGAATCGCCGCGCCTCTTGAACTTAACGAAGCGTCGTTGAACTCAATCAGAATGATCCTCTCGCCCGTGCTCACGCCGGGCGACGATCCATTGGATTTTTGAAAAATGCCTCGCCATCACCAGAGGGGAAGCGCCGCTTCCGGCGGCTCGCAGCGTCAGTTGCGCGTGGCCGAGACCGTGCGTCACGCTGTCGCCGACATTCTCAGCCACGGTGACGTGCACGACCCGGACCTGGAGGGACACATCATTACGGTGCCCGAAGTCCGCATGTCGCCCGATCTGAAGCTCGCCACGATCTACATCATGCCGCTCGGCGGACAGGATACGGACGTGGTGCTCACGGCGCTGGAGCGCAACAAGAAGTTCCTGCGCGGCGACATCGCGCGGCGCGTTAACCTGAAATTTGCACCTGACATCCGCTTCCGCGTCGACGAGCGATTCGACGAAGCGGAACGGATCGAGAAATTACTGCGAACACCCGCGGTGCAGAGAGACCTCAATTCGGATTCGGAAGAGAGCTGATGACCATTCCCCCCGAAACCGGCACTGTCGACGCGCCGAGCGCCGAACCGACCGCGGCCAAGACGATCCATTCTGCCGACGGACGCCCGCCGCGCGACAACAACGATCCGCGCAACAAGCCGCGCCAAGGGAACGGTCAGGGCAACCAGCCGCGCCGCGATCGTCGCGACGTCCATGGCTGGGTCGTGCTCGACAAGCCGATCGGCATGACCTCGACCCAGGCCGTGGCGGTGGTGAAGCGCCTGTTCCAGGCCAAGCGCGCCGGCCATGCCGGCACGCTCGATCCGCTCGCCTCCGGCGGCCTGCCGATCGCGCTGGGCGAAGCCACCAAGACGGTTCCCTTCGTGATGGACGGCCGCAAGCGCTACCGCTTCACCGTGACCTGGGGCGAGGAGCGCGATACCGACGACACCGAAGGACGGGTCGTCGAGACCAGCGACGGCCGGCCGGATGCCGCGGCGATCCGGGCGCTGCTGCCGCAATTTACCGGCCGGATCGAGCAGACGCCGCCGCGCTATTCCGCGATCAAGATCCAGGGCGAGCGCGCCTATGATCTCGCCCGCGACGGCGAGGTCGTCGAGCTCCAGCCGCGCCCGGTCGAGATCCATGAACTGACCCTCGTCGACCAGCCCGACCCCGACCATTCGGTATTCGAGGCGGAATGCGGCAAGGGAACCTATGTCCGGGCGCTGGCCCGCGACATGGGCCGCCTCCTCGGCTGTTACGGCCATATCAGCGCGCTCCGGCGGACCCTGGTGGGTCCGTTTACCGAGAACGACATGATTCCGCTGGAACAGTTGGAGGCTTTGTGCAATAGAGCCGCGTCCGGTGAGGGAAGCCTCGCCGACGCACTCCTGCCCGTTGAGACCGCGCTGGACGACATCCCGGCACTGGCCGTCACTCGGGCTGATGCGGCAAGGCTCCACAGGGGCCAGGCCGTTTTGTTGCGCGGACGGGATGCGCCCAATAGTAGCGGCACAGTCTATGTCACGGTCGCAGGCCGCCTTCTGGCGCTTGCCGAAATTGGCAATGGCGAACTCATCCCCAAGCGCGTGTTCAACCTGACCGGACTGACTGCCAGCTCCGGTCGCAACGAAAGAGACTGACGATGTCGGTGACCGCAGAGCGCAAGGCGGAAATCATCAAGGCGAACGCCACCAAGGCCGGTGATACCGGTTCTCCCGAGGTGCAGGTTGCGATCCTGTCGGAACGCATCAACAACCTGACCAGCCATTTCAAGACCCACGGCAAGGACAACCACTCCCGCCGCGGCCTCCTGAAGCTGGTGTCGACCCGCCGTTCGCTGCTGGACTATCTGAAGAAGAACGACGAGGCGCGCTACAAGGCGCTGCTCGAGAAGCACAACATCCGTCGTTGAGCTTCGCGTTGGAATGGGCGCGCGCGGTATTGCGCGCGTTGATGGCATGATGCCGAGGACGCCGCTTCGATCGCGGCGTTCGCGAGTCCGGGATCGTGCGGTCCGGCTGGGTCTGGAAAGAGGCAGATACGCTCTTCGCCTGATCCTGCCCGGACCATGCAGTACGCCTCAGCAGCAATCCGGCCGCTGGGCGTAACGGGCAAGGTGCCCGTTATTTACGAGAAGGATGGACGCCATCCGAAATAAGAAAACCATGGCAGGATCGCAGGGCGCTGATCGTTTTCCAGCGCCCTGCAATCTTGCGCATGGTTTTTTTGTTTCCGGGGAGTCCGCCTTCGATCATCTCATGAAAGAAGATACCCATGTTTACCAAGCATTCCGTCGAGATCGACTGGGGTGGGCGTCCGCTCAGGCTGGAAACCGGCAAGATCGCCCGCCAGGCTGACGGCGCCGTCGTCGCCACCTATGGCGAGACCGTCGTGCTCGCGACCGTCGTCGCCGCCAAGGCGCCGCGCGAGGGCGTCGACTTCCTGCCCCTGACCGTCGACTATCAGGAAAAGACCTACGCCGCGGGCCGCATTCCCGGCGGCTATTTCAAGCGCGAGGGCCGTCCGACCGAGAAGGAGACGCTGGTCTCCCGCCTGATCGACCGCCCGATCCGCCCGCTGTTCGTCGATGCCTGGCGCAACGAGACCCAGGTGATCGTGACCGTGCTGTCGCACGACATGGAGAACGATCCGGACATCGTGGCGCTGGTCGGCGCGTCGGCCGCCCTGACCTTGTCGGGCGTTCCGTTCAAGGGCCCGATCGGCGCGGCCCGCGTCGGCTTCGCCAATGACGAATACATCCTCAATCCGACCCTCGACGAGATGGCCGACACCCAGCTCGACCTGGTCGTCGCCGGCACCTCGGACGCCGTGCTGATGGTGGAATCGGAGGCCAAGGAGCTCAACGAGGACATCATGCTCGGTGCGGTGATGTTCGGTCACCGTCACTTCCAGCCGGTGATCAACGCGATCATCGAGCTCGCCGAGAAGGCCGCCAAGGAGCCGCGCGACGTCGCGATCATCGACAACGGCGCGATCGAGAAGGAGATGCTTGGGATCGCCGAGCAGGACCTGCGCAACGCCTACGCGATTCCGATCAAGCAGCAGCGCTATGCCGCCGTCGGCGCCGTCAAGGAAAAGGTGATGGCCTACTTCTTCCCCGAGGGGCAGGAGCCGAAATACGACAAGCTCCGTATCGCCGCCGTGTTCAAGGAGCTCGAGGCCAAGATCGTCCGCTGGAACATCCTGGACACCGGCAAGCGTATCGACGGCCGTGACGCCAAGACCGTGCGCAACATCGTCTGCGAGGTCGGCGTGCTGCCCCGCGCCCACGGTTCGGCGCTGTTCACCCGCGGCGAGACCCAGGCGCTGGTCGTGACCACGCTCGGCACCGGCGAGGACGAGCAGTACATCGACGCGCTGTCGGGAACGTACAAAGAGACGTTCCTGCTGCACTACAACTTCCCGCCCTACTCCGTCGGTGAGACCGGCCGTCTCGGCGGCACCAAGCGCCGTGAGATCGGCCACGGCAAGCTCGCCTGGCGCGCCATCCACCCGGTGCTGCCGCCGCATCACGAGTTCCCCTACACCACGCGCGTGGTGTCGGAGGTGACCGAGTCCAACGGTTCGTCGTCGATGGCCACCGTCTGCGGCTCCTCGCTGGCGCTGATGGATGCAGGCGTGCCGCTGAAGCGGCCGACCGCGGGCATCGCGATGGGTCTGATCCTGGAAGGCAGCCGCTTCGCCGTGCTGTCCGACATTCTCGGCGACGAGGACCATCTCGGCGACATGGACTTCAAGGTCGCAGGCACCGAGAGCGGCATCACCTCGCTGCAGATGGACATCAAGATCGAGGGGATCACCGAGGAGATCATGCGGGTTGCGCTGGGCCAGGCCCGCGAAGGCCGCATCCACATCCTGGGTGAGATGTCCAAGGCGCTGACCGCCGCGCGCGCCGAGCTCGGCGAATACGCGCCGCGCATCGAGACCTTCAAGATCCCGACCGACAAGATCCGCGAAGTGATCGGCACCGGCGGCAAGGTGATCCGCGAGATCGTCGAGAAGACCGGCGCCAAGGTCAACATCGAGGACGACGGCACCGTGAAGGTCGCCTCCAACGACGGCGAGGCCATGAAGGCCGCCATCAAGTGGATCAAGTCGATCGCCTCCGATCCGGAGGTCGGCCAGATCTATGACGGCACCGTCGTCAAGGTGATGGAGTTCGGCGCCTTTGTGAACTTCTTCGGCACCCGCGACGGCCTCGTGCACATCTCGCAGCTCGCCGACAAGCGCGTGCAGAAGACCACCGACGTCGTCAAGGAAGGCGACAAGGTCAAGGTCAAGCTGCTCGGCTTCGACGACCGCGGCAAGACCCGGCTGTCGATGAAGGCGGTCGACCAGACCACCGGCGAGGATCTCGAGGCCAAGCAGAAGGACGCGCCCGCCGAGGCGCGCGAAGCCGCCGGCGAGTAAAGCCGCGGCACCATTCCAGTGAAACACAAAGGGCGGCTTTCGAGCCGCCCTTTTTTGTTGTCCTATTGGTCGCGCACCCTCGCGCGTCCCGGGTCACGGCTGCGGATGCAGAGGCCGTCACCCCGCTTAAGGTCACCCCACATGCACCATCCTATCATCCGCCCTGCCCGCCCGGACGAATACGACGCCGTCGCCAGGCTCTGGATGGAGAGCTGGTGTTCGACGGGCCTGGAAACGCAGAGCGAGAGGCTGCTCGCGGTCCTCAGGGAGCGCGTGCCGCGCGAAGTCGCTGGCGGTTGGAGCCTGTATGTCGCCGACGACTGCGGCGGCCTCGCGGCGATGCTCGCGATCAACGTCCCCACGCTCTATCTCGACCAGCTGATGATCGCCCCGTCCCATCAGGGCCGCTCGCTCGGCCGCCGGCTGCTCGCCTTCACCCGCGAGCTGCTCCCCGACGAAGTGTGGCTGCGCTGCGCGAAGGGCAACGACAAGGCGTGGCGCTGGTACGAGCGCGAGGGCTTCGTGCTGGAAAAGGAGGAAGCTGACCCGCTGCACGGCCGGATCATGAAATATTATCGCTGGAAGCGTGACGGTCAGGCGGCGGCCTCCTGATCGCAGAGCGTGCAAGCGCAAATCTTGCGCGTGGCGACCGGAAACCGTTGCGTGCGCCTTCGCAGGCGAACTAAGTTCGAGTTCCCGACGACCTTGCATTCTCGAACCGTCCCCATGTCCGTGCCGCTCCTGCCGATCCGTCGTCTTGCGCTCGCCGTCCTCGCCGCTGCCTTCGCAACCGGGGCTTGGGCCCAGGCTCCGTCAGCAACGGCGCCCAAGGCCGCCCCCGCGGCCAAGAAACCCTCCGGCAAGACAAAGGCAATGGCGAAACCAGGCGCCATCGAAAGCGGTCCGTGCCGTCTTGGCGTCATTTCCGCACTCGGCGACCAGCTCGCCGTCAGCAAGTTCGGCCTCACCGTGTTCGAAATCGAAGAGGACGAAGTCACGTTGCCGGGATGGGGACTGGACGACCTCGCCATGGCGCGCGTGCGCGCGGCCACCGGCGGCGCCCCGACCGTGCACAGGATCGGCTATCCGAAAGGCGCGTTCGAGCCCTACTACCATCCGACGTCGCGCTTCCTGCCCGATCCGAAGGAGAGCCTGACATCCATCGTGCGCAACGTCACCACGAATGCCAACTGCACACGCTACCTCGTCGTCACCAGGTTCGAGACGACCATTCCCAACACGACCCTGAGGCTCAGAGGCATCGGCGCCTACAATCAGGGGGTCGGATCGATCCTCAGGCACTCGCATCTGTTTGCGAACGTCAACATCACGCTCATCGACGGCCAGTCCTACGAGAAGATCAGCTCGTTCTCGGCCGACACCGGCGCCAGGCTTGCCGAAACCATGAGGCTCACCGAAGACCCTCTCAACAAGCTCGACAATGCCGACTTCCCCGAGCCTCTCGCAGCTGCGGCCTCCAGCACGGTCCTGCGCGAGCGGCTGCGCACCCTGGTCGCGGCGAAGCTCGATCGCGACCTGCCGAGCTATCTGAAGATCGAATGATGCCGTCGCCCGCGTTCACACGGTTCGAACGAGCTTCATTGGCCCAATCCCCTCCCTTATGCGACGAGCTCTCCCAGTGACAATCTCTCGCCGACTGGCGCCGCTGTTCATGGCCGTGATCTGGTCGTGCACCAATGCCCTGGCGCAATCGGCGCCGGCGCCGCTGAATGCCAAAACAGCGCCAAAGACCGCGGGCACCGCTGCCAAGGCAGCCAAGCCGACGACGGCCCTTCGCGAGGGCGGACCGTGCGAGGTCGGGGTGATCGCCGCGCTCGGCGATGCCTTCACGGTGCAGAAGAACGGCATGACCCGCCTGGGCAACGAGTACGCCGAAGTGCCGGTGTCCTGGGGTTTCGACGACATCGTCTACGCGCGTGTGAAGGCAGCCGCGGGTGATAGCGGGATCCGCCGCATCAGCGTCCCCAAGGGCGCATTCGATCCGTTCTATCAGTCGCCACCGGTCAAGGCCGAGAACGGGAAGCTCACGCCCATCGTCAGGAAGGTGGCCGGCACGGCAGGGTGCGCTCGCTACCTCGTGATCACCCGCCGGACCGACAGCGAACCCTCGACAAACGACGAGGTTACCGGCGTCGGTGTCATCAACCGGGGCGAGGGATTCGGCCGGATCAGCCACGTCTTCACCATGATCGATATCCAGCTCTATGACGGCGCGACGTTCGAGACGCGCGAGCCTGCCACGAGCTCCAGATCGCTGCTCTCACGGCTGACGTCCGGCGTCGGACCGCCGTCTCACGCCGGGGACGTCGACAACTCCGCATTCCCCGCTTCGCCGCCGGAGGCTGCGAACAACAATGTGCTGCGCGACATGGCGCGTTCGATGCTTAAATTCCGGCTCGACCAGCGCTTGCCGGCCTATTTCGGGCGCGAATAGAACGACGAGCTCGGCGCGTCACAGCCTGATCTTCAGCACCGCGT
Source organism: Bradyrhizobium sp. SZCCHNRI1029 (assembly GCF_032487555.1). Classification (NCBI taxonomy): domain Bacteria; kingdom Pseudomonadati; phylum Pseudomonadota; class Alphaproteobacteria; order Hyphomicrobiales; family Nitrobacteraceae; genus Bradyrhizobium; species Bradyrhizobium sp. SZCCHNRI1029. Next base: position 26,028 of record NZ_JAUEUK010000005.1, on the reverse strand, counting down.
GGCCCGACTGCTGGACGAGACCGGACGATGTCGCGTTGATGCCATAGCGGATGCTGAGGTCGAGCCGGTCGTTGCCGGCGGCCACAAGACCAAGGCCCGCCGAATAGATCCATGGCGACAGGCCGAGGCCATGGGTGACAAAGCTCTCGCCGCCGCCCGAGAACGTCGCGCGGATCTGCAATGGCTGATTCAGCGTGTTGTAGCCGACGCCGATATCGCTGGTCAGACGAATCTGCCTGGTGGGCGCGTAGACCGCTTTCAGCTGCGCCGTCGTCACGAGCTCCTGATAGATCTGAGGATCGACGTTGAGGCTGAAACCGCCGGCACCGTTCTCGCCGTAGGAATTGCTGCGAACCGTGCCGTAGTCCAGGCGCAGTGCTGGAACGAGCGCGAATCGGTCCTGCAGCGGAATGCGCGTCTTGATGCCTGCGCCGGCATGGCCGCTGTAGGAACGATAGCTGCCGCCGGCGGATGCGCCCATGAAGCTCAGCGACCTGTTTTCGCCGTTATCGGTCGATCCGCCATCGAGCTGATAGTCGAAGAGGACATCACGGGTGATCGCGTAGGCTCCATAGAGCCCGAGCTGATAGGAGGCGAGACCGAGACGGTTCGGCACGGCGGCGTCGCTTCCGGTGATCGTGTGATGAGAATAACCGAGAACGCCGCCAATGATGGCGCGGGACGAGACTGCGACGTCGGCGCCGAACGCCAGACCGCCGCCGGAGGCGTCATAGCCGGGAACGCCATCGCGCCCCGTCTGCTGCGCGGTGCTGCCGAGGGGCTGCATCCAGACATTGCGACCAGCGGCCCAGCCGATGCTGCCGACATCGTCGAGCCTGTTGGTCATCGTCTGCCGGAACGCCTGCTGGCTGACATGGGTCGCCTGCGAGGCCGCCCCGGTCAACACCGGCAACGTCTGCTTCACGGCGGCGCTGAGAGATGGACCGCTGAGATTATCAAGCGCGGCAAAGCCCGAGACCATCGATCCGGTCCAGCCGGCCGACGTCATCGACAGCCGGTACAGTACGTCAGCCGCTTCCAAGCCGACGCGGCCGCCTGCAGACCGCAGCGTATCCGCATAAGGCCGGATCAGCGACATCGTCGCCAGTCCTCCAGTCAAATTCCCGGTAAGGTCGTAGGTCGACACCAGCATCTGCGCGCCCGCGGCGTTGCCGCTCGCCGTGCCATAGAGGCTGGTCAGGGTGCCGCGCGAGAGGGTGTTGAACAGCAGGCTGCCCTCGGGAGTCACCGAGCCGAGCAGCGTGAAGCCCGCCGCGGCGCTGCCGGGCGGTGCGACGCCCGCACCCCAGAAATAGCCGTTCTGATAGTTGGTGATGACGAAACGGCCCGGCGCCTGCGTGCCGAACAACGTCGGACTGACGATCCGCCAAGGCGTGCCGGCGGTCCACGCCCATTGCGGCACGGAGTTGGCCGGCACCGGTGCTGACGGCGGCGGCGTGAAGGTCGCGGGATCATAGGGCAGCATGTAGGCCCAATGCGTCACCAGCAGGCTGTCGCCGGTGATCATCTGCATTTCCATGCTGGTCACGCCGTTGACGTTGCGCATATAGCCGAGTCCGACCGTCACGGTGCCGCCGCCGGTCGGCGTGAACAGCATGGTGATCTGGCCGCTGGTGGTGACGAAGCCCTGGATGGTCGAGGTGTCCGTCAGCAGCGCCAGCCCGATCCTGAGCTGCGCGACGCTGGTGCCGGTGAAGGCGCCGTTGGTCGCGGTGCCCAAGGTCCACAACGTCTGGTCACCGATCGGGACCGGATTGGAGAAGCCCGTCTTCGGCGACATGTACGCGAGCAGCTGCGCCGTCGGCACATACCAGCTGGTGTTGGAGATCGTGGAGTCCCAGACGCTCGATTGCGCCTGCGCCGGCCCGGCGCCCCCTGCCACAAGCGCAATGCCGGTCATCGCGCAGAGAGCGATGACACGGGCCTTCGAACGCAGCATCAATCGCCCCCACGACTTGTCTTGCTGCCGGCGCGAGCGGCTGGCTGACGGCCGCGGCCGATGCACCGGTCATGATGCATCGCAGCGTCGTCGCAACAACCAACACGAGTCGCGCCAATGCTTCCTGATTAGCCGTTCAGGAACATCGCCTTCAACTGGGAAAATTTGGGTCGATCGCGGGACGGAGTCTCGCGTTCCCCTGATACCGCCGATGCGCGGGGAGGTCAGTCCGCCTTGAGATCCTCGGGGCGCGGCATCGAGATCACGTTGTAGCCGGAATCGACGTAGTGGATCTCGCCGGTGACGCCGCCGGACAGCTCCGACAGCAGATAGAGCGCCGAGCCGCCAAGCTCCTCCAGGGTCACGCCGCGACCGAGCGGCGAGTGCTTCTGCTGGAAGGCGAACATGAAGCGGGCATCGCCGATGCCCGAGCCCGCCAGCGTGCGCACCGGGCCGGCCGAGATCGCGTTGACACGGATGCTGCGGCGGCCGTAGTCGGCGGCGAGATAGCGCACCGAGGCTTCCAACGCGGCCTTGGCGACACCCATCACGTTGTAGTTCGGCATCACGCGGTTGGAGCCGTCGAAGGTCAAGGTGATCATGCTGCCGCCGCTCTCCGGCATCAGCTCGGCGGCGCGCTTGGCGATCTCGGTGAAGGAGAAGCAGGAGATCAGCATCGTGCGCGCAAAATTCTCGCGCGAGGTGTCGGCGTAGCGGCCCTTGAGCTCGTTCTTGTCGGAGAAGGCGACCGCATGGACGACGAAGTCGAGCCCGCCCCAGGCCTCGCGCAATGTGGTGAACACGCCGTCGACGCTGGCGATGTCCTCGACGTCGCAAGGCAACACGTGCTTGACGCCGAGCTCGTCGGCGAGCGGACGGACGCGCTTGCCGAGCGCGTCGCCCTGATAGGTGAAGGCCATCTCCGCGCCATGCGCAGCCAGCGTCTTGGCGATGCCCCAGGCGATCGAATGGTCGTTGGCGATGCCCATGACCAGGCCGCGCTTGCCTGCCATCAGTCCCTGCATGATGTCTCTCCTTCGTCATGCCGGGATCGACCCAGCCAGGATGATCGTTCCGCCTTCGAGACGCCAATGGCCGGACATCGGTGCGAAGAATGAGCTTCGCGCTGCTGCCCGGCCATGACGCCGACGAAACCACTGCTGTTGGAAATCTTAGGCGTCGAGCTGCTTGAACACCAGCGTCGCGTTGGTGCCGCCGAAGCCGAACGAGTTCGACAGCACGGTGCCGAGCTTGGCGTTGTCGATGCGCTTGCGCACGATCGGCATGTCGGCGAAGGCGGGATCGAGCTCGGTGATGTTGGCGCTCTCGCAGATGAAGCCGTTCTTCATCATCAGCAGCGAATAGATCGCTTCCTGGACGCCGGTGGCGCCGAGCGAGTGGCCGGTCAGCGCCTTGGTCGCCGAGATTGGCGGACATTTCTCGCCGCGGCCGAACACCTTGCGGATCGCCTCGATCTCCGGCGGATCGCCGGCCGGCGTCGAAGTCGCATGCGGATTGATGTAGTCGATCTTCGTCTTCACGGTCGACAGCGCGAGCTGCATGCAGCGCTCGGCGCCTTCGCCCGACGGCGCCACCATGTCGTAGCCGTCCGAGGTCGCGCCGTAGCCCACGATCTCGCCGTAGATCTTGGCGCCGCGCGCCTTGGCGTGCTCGAGCTCTTCCAGCACGAGGACGCCGGCGCCGCCGGCGATCACGAAGCCGTCGCGCGTGACGTCATAGGGCCGCGACGCGGTCGCAGGCGTGTCGTTGTGCTTCGACGACATCGCACCCATCGCGTCGAACAGCACCGACAGCGTCCAGTCGAGCTCTTCGCAGCCGCCGGCGAACATCACGTCCTGCTTGCCGTACTGGATCATCTCGTAGGAATTGCCGATGCAATGATTGGACGTCGCACAGGCCGAGGAGATCGAGTAGTTGACGCCCTTGATCTTGAACCAGGTCGCCAACGTCGCCGAGGCCGTCGACGACATTGCCTTCGGCACGGCGAACGGACCGACGCGCTTCGGGCCCTTGGTGCGGGTGATGTCGGCCGCTTCCACCAGCGTGCGCGTCGATGGCCCGCCTGAGCCCATGATGATGCCGGTTCTGACGTTGGAGACGTCGGTCGGCTCCAGCCCGGAATCGAGGATGGCCTGCTCCATGGCGACATGATTCCACGCCGCCCCCTCGCCGAGGAAGCGCATGGCGCGGCGGTCGACCACATCGGCGGGATTCAGCGTCGGCGCACCTTGCACCTGCGAACGAAAACCAAGCTCGGCATATTTCTCGGCGCGGGAGATACCGGACTTCGCCTCGTACAGGCTGGCGAGCACCTCCTGGGTGTTGTTGCCGATCGATGAGACGATGCCCATGCCCGTGATGACAACCCGCCTCATGATGTCCGCCTCACCTTGCTCGTGTGTTGTGTTGCAGCCGTGCCTGCTGCACTGTCTGTGGTCGCAGCCTGCCGGTTCAAGTCGGCGCGGCGCCCTGCTTGAACAGGCCGACCTTCAGGTCCTTGGCGCGATAGATAATCTCGCCATCCATCGAAAGCCACCCGTCGGCAATACCGAGCACCAGCTTTGAGCGCATCACGCGCTTGATGTCGACGTTGTACACAACCTTGCGGGCGGTCGGCAGCACCTGGCCGGAAAACTTGAGATCGCCGAGGCCCAGCGCACGGCCGCGCCCCGCGCCGCCGGTCCAGCCGAGGTAGAAGCCGACCATCTGCCACATCGCATCGAGGCCGAGACAGCCCGGCATCACCGGATCATTCTTGAAATGGCAGCCGAAGAACCAGAGATCCGGCTTCACGTCGAGCTCGGCGCGGACGACGCCCTTGCCGAACTCGCCGCCGGTCTCGGAGATCTCGACGATCCGATCGAACATCAGCATCGGCGGCAGCGGCAGTTGTGCATTGCCGGGGCCGAACAGCTCCCCGCGGCCGCAGGCCAGCAGGTCCTCGTATTCATATGCGCTGCGCCGATCCAGCATGCTTGGTGGCCTTTCTCAACGATCCCCGGTGGAATTTGTGCCGCGCGACATGGACCCTTCCCGCGCGCCGCCCCCTTCCGCGCCGCGCTGGCCGGTCATCGCGTCGGCACGAAGGCTGGGCCATCGCACTTGGCGAACATGACCGCTGTCAGCGGCGGGCCTAACGACGCCTGGATTCGCGCACATGGCCATCACGGCCGGCGGCGCTCACCATGGCAGGGCAAATCGGGTCCGGGCGCTCTCTAACATAGAGGATTGCGGCGTCAATGCGCGTATCCAGGTAAATCGACGCAGCACCAGGGCCGGCGCCCGAACCGGGCGGCAAATGCAGTTTAGGAGCGTTCTAGATACGTTAGTTGCGATAAGCTTGCATCTGAATGGGTTTCTTCCTATATCGGTTGTGGATGAGAGCGAGATTGTGCGGTGCTTGAAGTGGATGTCAGCAACAACGCCTCGATGAGTGGTCATGACCGCGGCAACCCGGATCTCGGGAACGGCCGGCAGCCAGCACTCAATGGCTGCCCATGGCACGACGTCAACGAGATGCTGCAGGCGGCCGGGCTGCGCCCGACCCGCCAGCGCATGGCCCTCGGCTGGCTGCTGTTCGGCAAGGGCGCGCGGCATCTGACCGCCGAAATGCTCTATGAGGAAGCGACGCTGGCCAAGGTTCCGGTCTCGCTCGCCACGGTCTATAATACGCTGAACCAGCTGACCGACGCCGGCCTGCTGCGCCAGGTCAGCGTTGACGGCACGAAGACGTATTTTGACACCAACGTCACCGCCCACCATCACTTCTATCTCGAGAACAACCACGAGCTGGTCGACATCCCGGACCAGCATCTGGCGCTGTCGAAGCTGCCGGAGGCGCCCGAAGGTTACGAGATCGCCCGGATCGACATGGTCGTCCGGCTGCGCAAGAAGCGCTGAGCCTCCGGAAGGTCTTCATCGAAGCACCATGCCCGCACCCGCTGCGGGCATTTTTGTGTCGGGAGCGCGTCAGGATGGAGGTCAGCGCATTGCGCTGACCTGGGCCTTCAATTGACCTGCTCGTCGGCGTAGACGCCCCACAGCCGCTGCTGCTGGATCCAGCCTTCGAAACCATTGCCGAGCACGCGGCACCAGCCGTTGCCGCATTTCTTCACCTGCGCGACAACGCCGGCCTGCAGCCGCGCGGTGACCGCGCTGGTCGCGTCGGCGCTCTCGTAGATCGGGGCGAGATCGTCCTTGTTCTTCATCGTGACCACCGCCGTGCGGCGCCCCGACAGCAACGAGTGATAGACCCACCCCTCCGAGCCTTCGGAATCGCGCACGCGGCGCCAGTTCTCATATTCCGCAGTGATCTCGACCGGCAGGCCGGAGCGCGTATAGACCCAGGCCACGTCGTTGTCCTTGGTCGGACCGGCGCGAACGTTCACATGATCCGACTTCAGGCTGACATAGCGCGGCACCGGCAGGCCGCTGGTGGTGAGAACGGAGTCCTTCGCCGCAACGCCGCCCCTGCCGACGGCAACGTCGAACAGACAGACCAGCAGCACCACGACAGCACCGAAACGCCACAACGTCAATTTACTCAACTCACTCTCCCTCGAAAGGATCGACCCGCGCTCCGATCAAAGCGGATTACGTTGCGATCCTTCGCCCGATCCCCATCGAACCGCCCGGCTGCCCCCCTTCGTGCTCGGAGAGGGCTTGCCGAAAGCGCCAGTCCCGACCTGCCGTTGGCTTCTTGTCTTGGCCGGGCCTTCTGCTAGACAGGACCGAACACAAGCGGCCAGGAAGCGCCTGAGAATCGCTCGCGAAGCCCTGTCAGGGACGGATCGGCCCACCTGCGAGATCCGACACGACCAGTCCAGGGAAGCGCCGCTCTCAGGCGACGACGGTAGTTTCGGCGAACCCGGTTAATGAGGTCTGAAGGATCTCATGAGAGCAGCACATGTCAGGTAGGAAAAAGCCCCTCGTCGTGGTGACACGCAAGCTGCCGGACTCGGTCGAGACGCGCATGCGCGAGCTGTTCGACGCCAGGCTCAATCTCGACGACGAGCCGTTGAGCCAGGAACAACTCGCCGACGCCGTGCGCACCGCCGAGGTGCTGGTTCCGACCGTCACCGACCACATCAGCGCCGACATCCTCAATCAGCCCGATTGCAAGCTGCGCATGATCGCCAACTTCGGCAACGGCGTCGACAACATCGACGTCGCGGCGGCGGTGGCGCGCGGCATCACCGTCACCAACACGCCGAAGGTCCTTACCGAGGACACCGCCGACATGACCATGGCGCTGATCCTCGCCGTGCCGCGGCGGCTGATCGAGGGCGCCTCGATCCTCACCGAGGGCAAGAACTGGGCGGGCTGGTCGCCGACCTGGATGCTCGGCCACCGCATCGGCGGCAAGCGCTTGGGCATCATCGGCATGGGCCGGATCGGCCAGGCCGTGGCGCGGCGTGCCCGCGCCTTCGGCCTGCAGATCCACTATCACAACCGCCGCCCGGTCGCTCCCGTGATCGCCGACGAGCTCGGCGCTACCTACTGGGAGAGCCTCGACCAGATGCTGGCGCGGATGGACATCATCTCGGTCAACTGCCCGCACACGCCGGCGACGTTCCATCTGCTGTCGGCACGCCGGCTGAAGCTGATCCGCAAGGACGCCTACATCGTCAACACCGCACGCGGCGAGGTGATCGACGAGGAGACGCTGACGCGGCTGATCGAGGCCGGCGACATCGCCGGCGCCGGTCTCGACGTGTTCGAGCACGAGCCCGCGGTGAATCCGCGCCTGGTCCGGCTCGCCAAGGCCGGCAAGGTGACGCTGCTGCCGCACATGGGCTCGGCCACCATCGAAGGCCGCGTCGAGATGGGCGAGAAGGTCATCATCAACATCAAGACCTTCCTCGACAACCACCGCCCGCCGGACCGCGTGCTGCCGAGCATGTTGTAGGCCGGTCACTCGACCCCATAATCAGCGTCGCCGCTGCGAACGCAGGGACCCGTACCGCGTAATGCCCGCGTGGGACATCGCTGGTCGTCATCGTCTCGTTCACGCTGGTGGTTATGGGTCTCGGCTCAAGGCCGGGACGGCAGCTGGGTGCGGGGCGCCCGCGCGCTTCCGCCCCTCCCCGACGAACGCGACGAACGCCGCCAGCGCCGGCGGCGGTTGCCGGCGGCTCGGGTAATATAGATACGGTCCGGGGAACGGCGGGCACCAGTCGTCCAGCACGCTGACGAGGCGGCCTGCCGCCAGCGCATCGCGCACATGTCCCTCGAATGTCGCCCAGTAGCCGACCCCGTCGCAGGCGGCACGGAAGGCCAGACCGAGCTGGACCGCGATCAGCCGGGCCGGCGGCGCGATCCTGATCACCTGCCCGTCCTTCTCGAACTCCCAATCCAGCATCGCACCGGACGAGAAGCGCGTGCGAATGCAGCCATGCTGCAGCAGGTCGCGCGGATGCGCGGGACGGCCATGCTGCGCCACATAGTGCGGTGAGGCGACGATGGCGTAGCGCTGCGTTTCGCCGAGCGGCACGGCGATCATGTCCTGCGCCAGGTGCTCGCCATAGCGCACGCCGGCATCGAACCCGGCCTGCACGATGTCGACGAAGCCGCTGTCGGCGACGATCTCGAGCTCGATCAGCGGATAGGCCTGAAGGAACGGCGCGACCATCGGCGCCAGCACCAGATCGACCGCGGGCGGCGGCGCATTGATGCGCAGGCGCCCCGCCGCGACCTGCTGCTGGCCGCGCACCTGATGGATCGCCGCTTCGATCTCGCACAGCGCCGGCTCGAGCCGTGCCAGCAGCGCCTCGCCGGCCTGCGTCAGGCCGACGCTTCGCGTGGTCCGGTTGAGCAGCCGGGCGCCGAGCCGCTGCTCCAGCTCCTTGAGCCGCTGGCTGAGGCTGGATGCCGCGAGGCCCTGCTCGCGCGCAGCCCGGCGGAAATTGCCGCTGCGAGCCACGGCAGCGAAGGCTTGAAGATCACGGAGGTCCGGCTCGCTCATTGTTCGATATGTTGAACAGTCCATTCGAAATTGTCCAGCTTATCGAACCGAGGAAATGCGCCGATATCCGCGTTGTCCGGGCGGGCCAGCAGGCCGCCTGCGCCAGCAAGAGGAGATTGATCATGCAAACCCGCCAACTCGGCTCGACCGGCCCCGACGTTTCGGTCATCGGACTAGGCTGCATGGGCATGTCGGACTTCTACGGCCCCACCGACCGGTCCGAGAGCATCGCCACCATCCACGCCGCGCTCGACGCCGGCATCACGCTGCTCGACACCGGCGACTTCTACGGGATGGGCCACAACGAGATGCTGATCCGCGAGGCGCTGGCGTCCGCAGGTCCGCGCAACGTCCGGATCTCGGTAAAATTCGGCGCGCTGCGCGGCCCCGACAGGAGCTGGCTCGGCTATGACAGCCGGCCCGAGGCCATCAGCACCTTCCTGTCCTATTCGCTGCAGCGGCTCGGCGTCGACGCCATCGACATCTACCGCCCGGCGCGGCTCGATCCCAAGGTGCCGATCGAGGACACGATCGGCGCGATGGCCGAGCTGAAACAGGCCGGCTACATCAGGCATATCGGGTTGTCGGAGGTCGGTTCAGAGACGATTCGCCGGGCGCACAAGGTGCACCCGATCTCGGATCTGCAAATCGAATATTCGCTGATCTCGCGCGGCATCGAGAGCGACATCCTGCAGACCTGCCGCGAACTCGGCATCGGCATCACCGCCTATGGCGTGCTGTCGCGCGGGCTGATCAGCGGGCACTGGTCGAAGGACCGCGCCAACGCTGCCGACTTCCGTGGCCATTCGCCGCGCTTCAGTGGCGACAATCTCGATCGCAATCTCAGCCTGGTCGACACGCTGCGCAGCCTGGCAGGCGAGGTCGGCGCCACGCCGGCGCAAGTCGCGATCGCCTGGGTGGCCGCGCAGGGCAACGACATCGTCCCGCTGGTCGGCGCCCGCCGCCGCGACCGTCTCGACGAGGCGCTCGGCGCGCTCTGCGTCAAGCTCACCGAGATCCAACTCGCCGCGCTGGACAAGGCGTTCCCGATTGGTGTCGCCGCCGGAGAGCGCTATCCGGAGGCGCAGTTGGTGCATATGGACAGCGAGCGCGGTCAGCCGGGCTGAGCGTCATGCGAGTCCAGGTCGCGCAACAAACTCGGTGTCGTCCCCGCGAACGCGGGGACCCATACCGCGTGATGTCTGGAACAGGCAGATGACCCGTTCCGCGCGCCTCATTGCATACACGGAGTATGGTCCCGGATCGGCGCCCGACGACGCGTTGCGTCGCCGGGCTTGTCCGGGACGACAGTGAATTTGTGGCGCGCCTCTCGACTCAAGCGGCCGTCACTTCCGATGCGCGCTCAAGTCCGCAATGACAGGTCCATCACCGTTCAGCGGATTCGTCGGATCGCGCCCATAGCGCAGGGTCTCGAACCGCATCGTGCGCGCATCCAGCATCAAGAGCCGTCCCACCAGCCCCTCGCCGAAGCCGACGATCTCGCGGATCGCCTCCAGCGCCATCATCGAGCCGAGCATGCCGGCGAGCGCACCCATGACGCCGGCTTCGGCGCAGGCGGGCACCGTGCCGGGCGGCGGCGGCTCGGGGAACAGGCAGCGATAGGTCGGATTAAACTGGCCCTTCTCATTCCGCTCATGCGCGCGGATCGTCGTCAGCGACGCATCGAAGGTGCCGAGCGCGCCGGTGATCAGCGGCTTCTCGGCCAGAAAGCAGGCATCGGAGACGAGATAGCGGGTGTCGAAATTGTCGGAGCCGTCGAGCACGAGATCATAAGCGCCGATCAGATCGAGGGCGTTGTCGGCATTGAGCCAGGTCCGATGCGCCATGACGCTCACATGCGGATTGAGCGCGTTGATGCGCTCGGCAGCGCTCTCGACTTTGGGTCTGCCGATGTCGGGGGTCGCATGGATGACCTGGCGCTGCAGATTCGACAGCGACACGACGTCGTCGTCGACCACGCCGATCGTGCCGACGCCAGCCGCGGCGAGATACATCAGCGCCGGTGCGCCGAGGCCGCCTGCGCCGACCACCAGCACCGCAGCGCGCTTCAGCGCCGCCTGACCGGGACCACCGACATCGCGCAGCACGATGTGACGGGCATAGCGCTCCACTTCTTCGTCGCTCAGCATCGTTCCACCACGCCCTTCCGCTGCCGCACCGCTGTCAGCCCATTGCCGGCCCATGGCGAAGACGGCGGATCTCCGCACTGAACCCTCGCCGGATTGTGACCGACCAAGCAGATGTGCTTATTTAGCGGCGCGGCAAGAGCATCGGGATTTGTCATGAGACGGCTGGCCACGGCAACCTTCATCTGCGGGATCGCCGCATGCGCGTCGGCGCAGGCACAGACGCCGCAGGGCGCGTCGCCGGGCGCCAAGCCCAAGCCCGTCGCGACCCAGCCGGCGCGCCCGGGCGTGCAGGCTCCCGCCGACACCGCCAATGCGATGAGCCAGGCCGAGCGGCTCGCGCTGCAATCCGATCTCGCCTGGGTCGGCCAGTACAATGGCGCGATCACCGGCGACGTCAGCGAGCGCATGGTCAACGCGATCAAGGAATACCAGAAGCTCGTCGGCGGCAAGCCGACCGGCGTGCTGAACCCGCAGGAGCGCGCCGTGCTCGCCGACACCGCGCGCCGCAAGCAGGAGGGCGTCGGCTGGAAGCTCGTGACCGAGCCGGTCAGCGGCGCACGGCTCGGCATTCCCGCAAAGCTGGTGCCGCAACAGACCAGCGACGGCACCGGCTCGAAATGGACCTCGCCCACCGGCACCGTGCAGGTCGTGCTGTCACGCCGCAAGGAGGCGAACCCGACCACCGCGGCGCTCGCCGACCGCGAGAAGAAGGAGCCCGGCCGCACCGTCGACTACAGCGTGGTGAAGCCCGACTTCTTCGTGCTCTCGGGCCTGCAGAACCTGAAGAAGTTCTACATCCGCGGCACCTTTCGGGGCGACGAGGTGCGTATCCTGACCATCCTCTACGATCAGGCCACCGAGAACACGGTCGAGCCGGTCGTGATCGCGATGTCGAGCGCTTTCACCGCGTTTCCGTCGACATTGGCCGCGCAGCCCGCGCCACGGCGCCGCGTCGATTACGGCACCGGCATCATCGCTACCCAGGACGGCGCCATCATCGCCGATCGCGAGGTGACCGATGCCTGCGTGGCGATCACCATTCCCGGTTTCGGCCATGCCGAGCGCGTGGCCGAGGACAAGGAGCGCGGCCTGGCGCTGCTGCGCATCTACGGCGCGCGCGGCCTGAAGCCGCTGGCGCTGTCGGGCGGCAGTGCGAAATCGTCGGTCGACATCGTCGGCATCGCCGATCCGCAGAGCCAGGGCGGCGGTGCCGCGATCAGCACCGTCAAGGCGCAGCTCGCCGGCAATGGCGCCGGCGACGCCTCGCTGGCGCCGGCGCCCGGGCTCGGCTTTTCCGGAGCGGCGGCGCTCGACGGCGACGGCAAGTTCGCCGGCGTCACCTTGCTCAAGCCCGGCGTCCTCGCCGGCACGGCGCTGATCCCATCGACGCAGGTCGTGATGGTCAGCGCCGATGCGACGCGCGCCTTTCTCGCCACGCATGGCGTCAAGCCCGACGGAACCTCGCTCGACGCCAAGGCGGCGACGGTGCGCGTGATCTGCGTGCGGAAGTAGCGCCTGCGCCAAACCGGTCCGGCATCGCGATCATGCCGCCGCGCCCTGCGGCGCGGCGGCGTTTACGCAATGTTAAGCATGTCGTTTTAGAAAAAATTAAGGGCCCAACGGCGGCCGGCGGGGATCGGACGTGCAGCATCGCGACTGCATGGGATGATGCTCGGCGATGCCGATCGCTCGCCCGCGGCTCGCTGCCACTCAACTTCCTAGCACCTTGCTATCAACTCGGAACGGCTCCCGCCGTAGTCAACCGGTCTGTGCAGGCACAGGCCGAGCGTGAAATAGTTCGAACAGTTTTGTCGGCGTGCTGATTCGGACCACCGCGATCGCTCTTCATGAGTTGGATCGGGCCGGGACTGTCCTGAGCGAGAATAGCTCTGCACCGCGATCGCGATGCGCTCAGCTTTGGCGTTCTCATAAGTTCCGTCAACATCCGAAGGACTGTCTCCCGATGTACACGATCGTTTTGGCCACGCAGAAGGGCGGCAGCGGCAAGAGCACGCTGGCGATTGGTCTGGCCGTGGCGGCCCAGCAGGCCGGCCACAAGGTGCGCGTGATCGAGACCGACCGTCAGGGCACGCTGACCAAATGGCAGGCGCGCCGCGCCGCGAGCGAGCCGATCGTCGAAGCCGTCTACGATGCCAAGACGATCGAGCCTCGCCTCGAAGCGCTGGCCCGCGACGGCGTCACCCTCTGCGTGATCGACACCGGGGCCGGCATCACGGCATCCACAACGGCCGCGATCCGCCACTGCGATCTGTGCCTCATTCCGGCGCGTCCGAGCGTCGCCGACATCGAAGCGACGGCACCGACCTTGAGCGTCGTGCGCGCCTGGCGCAAGCCGTTTGCCTTCGTGCTCAACCAGGCCCCGATCCGCGGCGGCCATCGCGTCACCGATGCGACGACTGCACTCGACGCCGACGCGCCGCGCGACATCGCAGAAGTGCTGGCGCAGCCCTTCATCATGATGCGCAACGACCACCAGGACGCGCTCGCCGCCGGTCTCGGCGTCAGCGAATTCGATGCGGCCGGCAAGTCGGCGCAGGAGATTCGCAGCCTGTGGCGCTGGACCGCGGGCAAGCTCGCCGGCGACCACGTCATGCATGACGCTGGCGAGCTGAAGGACGCGAGCGAGCACGCCGAGGTCGAATTCCCGATCATGCTGACGCCGCCCGCCGAGGAAGCGAAGCTGCCGGTGACGCGGGCCTACCCGACCTGGGCCGACAATGGCATCAACTGGAAGGCGGGGCTGTAAAGGCGGGCTGTGGTCGTCATCGGATACGAGCTACCGCAAATGCGGTGCGCTCCCTCGCCCCGCAAGCGGAGCGAGGGAAACATCACCGACCGCGGGATCGAGTCCACCGAATCCAACCGGGCCTAGCGCTCTCCAGCCTCGCGCATCTCCAGCTGCTTGATCCGCGCATCGGCGCGACGCAGGCGGCGGCATAGCTCGCGATTGATGTTCTGCAGCACGATCACATAGGCGTGGATGTCAGCCTTGTAGAAGGCATACAGCTTTTGCGCCGTCAGCTCGTACAATACGGTCGGCGCTTCCGCGACGACGGTGGCCGATCTGTTCTGCATGTCGAGCAGGGTCATCTCGCCGAAGAAATCGCCGGGCTCGAGACGCGACATATGGATCGCAACGCCCGTCTCCAGGCGCTCGCTCACCTCCAGCGTGCCGCTGTGCACGACGAACATCGAACGACCCGCCTCGCCTTCGGCGACGACCACGGCGCCGCTCTCGAACTCACGCGCGACCAGCATCGAGACCAGCAGATCGAGGCTCGCATTGGGCAGGCCGCCGAAGAACGGCGTCGCGAGCAGGAATGCTTTCAGATCGGGCGAGCTGACAGCCATGGCGGCAGTATACCCCCACCCCCGTCCGTCACAAGCAGACTGGGGCAAGCCGGCCATGCCGGCTCGTCGGCCGCTGCATCACTTCTGGCACTTCGGGCACCAGAACGTCGACCGCCCGTTCTGCACGAAACGCTTCACCACGCCCTCGCAGCCATCCGTCCGGCACGGCTCGCCCTCGCGGTCATAGACCTGGAACGAGTGCTGGAAATAGCCGAGTTCGCCTGATGTCTGGCGGTGATCGCGCAGCGACGAGCCGCCGGCGCGGATGGCCTCGTTGAGCACGGCGTGGATCGCTTCCACCAGACGCCTGGCGTGATCCGTGGGCTCGCCCTTCTTCGTTGCCAGCGTTGCCGCCAGCCGTCGCGGCGACAGATGGGCGCGGAACAGCGCCTCGCAGACATAGATGTTGCCGAGCCCGGCGACGACGCGCTGGTCGAGCAGCGCCGCCTTGAGGCTGGTCTTCTTGCCGGCACAGGCGCGCGCCAGCATGGCGGCATCGAATTCGTTGCCGAGCGGCTCGGGCCCGAGATCCTTCAGATGCGGCTCGGTCTCGATCTCGCCGCGGCCGATGATCTTCATGAAGCCGAAGCGGCGCGGATCGTTGAACACGATGTCGGCGCCAGACGACATGTGAAACACGACATGGTCGTGCACGCTGTCCTTGCCGCGCGGATAGTGAAACTCGCCCGGCGTCTCCTCGTGCTCCGGCTTGATCACCCGGAACGAGCCGGACATGCCCAGATGCATCAGCAGCACGTCGCCGGAGCCAAGGTCGGCCAGCAGATATTTGGCGCGCCGGCCGAGTCCCCTGACGGTCTGGCCCTGCAGGCGCTTCGCAAAATCGGGCTGGAACGGAAACCTGAGATCGCCGCGCCGGGCCTCGGCCTTGACGATGACGGCGCCTTCCATGACGGGCTGCAGCCCGCGCCGGACGGTCTCGACTTCGGGCAGCTCAGGCATGCCGGCTCATTTCACCTTTTGCATCCGCAACCATTCACCTTGTCCGGCTGACGTGATAGCGCCTTGGCCGCATCAGCGCTATGGTGCCGTATCGGAGTAAGGGTGATGGATCAGCCGGACCAAACCACTCATTTCGGCTTCAGGGACGTGCCTCTGGGCGAGAAGCAGACGCTGGTGAACGACGTGTTTCACAGCGTGGCACAGCGCTACGACCTGATGAACGACCTGATGTCGGGCGGACTGCACCGCGTCTGGAAGGACATCATGATCAACACGCTGAACCCGCCGAAGAGCGATGCGCCGTTTGCGCTGCTCGACGTGGCCGGCGGCACCGGTGACATCTCCTTCCGCGCCGCCAGGAAGGCCGGCGCCGGCTTCCATGCCACCGTGTGCGACATCAACAGCGACATGCTCGAGGTCGGGCGCCAGCGGGCGCTGAAGCAATATCTCGACGACAAGGTCTCGTTCGTCGAGGGCAATGCCGAAAAGCTCGCTTTTCCCGACCGCTCCTTTGACGCCTATACGATCGCCTTCGGCATCCGCAACGTGCCGCAGATCGAGCTCGCGCTCGCCGAGGCCTTCCGCGTGCTCAAGCATGGCGGCCGCTTCCTGTGCCTGGAGTTCTCCACCGTCGAGATGCCAGGGCTCGACAAGCTCTACGACCTGTTCTCCTTCAATGTGATCCCGCAGCTCGGCCGCGCCGTCACCGGCGATGCCGAGTCCTACCGCTACCTCGTCGAATCGATCCGCCAGTTTCCGCGCCCCAGCGCCTTCGCCGAGATGATCTCGGCGGCCGGCTTCTCCCGCGTGTCCTGGCAGACTCTCTCCGGCGGCATCGTCGCGCTTCATTCCGGCTGGCGTTTGTGATCTCCGCACTCACCCACATTACGCGGCTCGCCCGGGCCGCCTTCGTGTTCGCGCGCGAGGGCGTGTTCGGCGCCGTCGATCCGAGCCTGGCGCCACCGCCGGGCCAGCTCGCGCTGAAGCTGGCGCGCCTCGTCGAGCGCCCCGGCGCCAAGTCCGGGCCAAGATTGTCGCGGGCGCTCGAGCGCATGGGCCCGGCCTATCTCAAGCTCGGCCAGTTCCTGGCGACGCGGCCCGACGTCGTCGGCGTCATCATGGCGCGCGACCTCGAATCGCTGCAGGACCGGCTGCCGCCATTCCCGCAGGCCGAGGCCGAGGCGGTCATCGCCACCGCGCTCGAGCGCCCGATCAGCCAGCTGTTCACGCATCTCGGTCCTCCGGTCGCCGCCGCCTCGATCGCGCAGGTGCATCGCGGCGAGGTCGAGCGCGACGGCATTCGTCGTCCAGTCGCGGTGAAGGTGCTTCGGCCGAACGTCGCCTCGCGCTTCCGTCGCGACCTCTCCGATTTCTTCTTCGTCGCCGAAAAGGCCGAGGCGCATTCGTCGGAGGCGCGGCGGCTGCGGCTGGTCGAGGTCATCAACACGATGTCGCGCTCGGTCGCGATGGAGATGGACCTTCGCCTGGAGGCCGCTGCGCTCTCCGAGATGGCGGAAAACATCAAGGACGATCCGGACTTCCGCGTACCCACGGTCGACTGGGATCGCACCGCCAACACCGTGCTGACGATGGAGTGGATCGACGGCATCGCGCTGAACGATCACGCCCGGCTCGCGGAGGCCAATGTCGATCTGCCCGACGTCGGTCGCAAGGTGATCCAGAGCTTTCTCCGCCACGCGCTGCGCGACGGCTTCTTCCACGCCGACATGCACCCGGGCAACCTGTTCCTGGACCAGCAGGGACGGCTGGTCGCGGTGGATTTCGGCATCATGGGCCGGCTCGGCATGAAGGAGCGGCGCTTCCTCGCCGAGATCCTGCTCGGCTTCATCACCCGCGACTATCGCCGCGTCGCCGAAGTGCATTTCGAGGCCGGCTACGTGCCGCCGCATCATTCGGTGGAGAATTTCGCCCAGGCCATCCGCGCCATCGGCGAGCCGATCCACAACCGCACGGCCGAAGAAATCTCGATGGCCAAGCTGCTGACCCTGCTGCTCGAGGTCACCGGCCTGTTCGACATGCGCACCCGGCCGGAGCTGATCCTGCTGCAGAAGACCATGGTGGTGGTCGAGGGCGTCGCGCGCGGCTTCGATCCCAAGCTCGACATCTGGAAGGTCGCCGATCCCGTGGTGCGCGAATGGATCGAGCGCAATCTCGGCCCGCTCGGCCGCATCGAAGGCGCCGTGTCCGGCGTCGGCGACCTGGTCCGGCTCAGCGCGACCCTGCCCGTGCTCGCCGCCCGCGCCGCCGCCGTGCTGGAGCACATGGAGACCATGACCCGCGACGGCCTGCGCCTGTCGCCGGAAACCATCGCCGCCATGGGCCGCACCGAAGGCAAGAAGAGCCGCTGGCGCGCCATCGCGCTGTGGGTCATCGCGCTGACCTTCATCGGCATTCTGTTCGCGGTGCTCAGGCTTTAGACTCGCAGCCTGGGCAAAGGCGCAGCGCTGCCGCCCATGGCGGCCGCTTTGCCCACCTTCCTCTGATTGCACTGCTGTCATTTTCTGCTAGCATTGCCTTCACAAGGGCAATGCTGGGGAGGCGGTCATGGCGAGCCTGACCATCCGCAAGCTGGACGACTCTCTCAAGACTTATCTGCGACTGCGCTCGGCGCAGAACGGGCGCTCCGTCGAAGAGGAAGTCCGGGTCATCCTGCGCGCGCTGATCGAGCCCGCCGATCCATCCGAGCCGCCGATGGCGCCGCCTGCTCCAGCCAACCTGTCCGCTCCGCTCGTCCCCCAGCCCGGCCAGGCGCGCGAGGCTCGCGTCACCCTGATCATCGGCGGCGGCATCGCCGCCTACAAATCGCTCGACCTGATCCGGCGGCTCAAGGAGCGCCACATCCACGTCCGCTGCGTGCTGACCAAGGCGGCGACGCAATTCGTGACCGAGCTCGCCGCATCGGCGCTGTCGGGAGATCGTGTCTTCACCGATCTGTTCGACGCGCGCAGCGAGTTCGACGTCGGCCACATCCGGCTCGCGCGCGACTGCGATCTCATCGTGGTGGCACCGGCGACCGCCGACCTGATGTCGAAGATGGCGCACGGCGCCGCCGACGACCTCGCCAGCGCCATCCTGCTCGCGGCGAGCCGGCCGATCCTGCTGGCGCCGGCGATGAACCCGATGATGTGGAGCAATCCGGCGACGCGCCGCAACGCCGCGACCCTGCAGCGCGACGGCGTCCAGATGATCGGGCCGAACGCCGGCGAGATGGCGGAGAAGGGCGAGGCCGGTGTCGGCCGCATGGCCGAGCCGACCGAGATTGCGGACGCCGTCGTCGCCATGCTCAAGCCGCCTGTGCCGCGCCCGCTCGCCGGCCGCCGCGTGCTGATCACCGCGGGCCCGACCCACGAGCCGATCGACCCGGTGCGCTACATCGCCAACCGCTCCTCCGGCAAGCAGGGCTTTGCGATCGCCGCCGCCGCGCAGGCCGCCGGCGCCGACGTGCGGCTGATCGCAGGACCGGTGGAGCTCGCCGACCCCAAGGGCGTCAGCGTCACCCACGTCGAATCGGCGCGGCAGATGCTCGACGCCGTCGAGGCCGAGCTGCCCGCCGACGTCGCGATCTTCGCCGCGGCGGTGGCCGACTGGCGCGTCGCCAATGAGGGCGGCCAGAAGCTGAAGAAGACGGACAAGGCGATCCCGCCGCTGACGCTGGTCGAGAACCCCGACATCCTCGCCACGATCTCGAAGCTGAAGGAGAAGCGGCCTGGTCTCGTCATCGGCTTCGCCGCCGAGACCGAGCACCTGATCGACAACGCGAAGGCAAAGTTCGCCCGCAAGGGCTGCGACTGGATCGTCGCCAACGACGTCTCGCCCGCGACCGGCGTGATGGGCGGCGACCGCAACACCGTACATCTCTTGACGAAGGACGCCGATGGCGTCCATGTCGCGTCCTGGCCGATCATGACCAAGGACGAGGTCGCGACTGCGCTCGTCGCCGAGATCGCCAGAACCATGGGACCCGTTGCGTGACACAGACGATCTCGATCGACGTGCAGATCCTGCCGCATGGCGAGGGCCTGCCGCTGCCGGCCTATCAGACCGCACATGCCGCGGGGCTCGATCTGCTCGCCGCGGTTCCGCCCGATGCGCCGCTCGTCCTTGCGTCGGGCAGCCATGCGATGGTGCCGACGGGATTGTCGATCGCGCTGCCCGACGGCTACGAGGCCCAGGTGCGGCCGCGTTCGGGGCTCGCTGCGCGGCACGGCGTCACAGTGCTGAACTCACCGGGCACAGTGGACGCGGACTACCGCGGCGAGATCTGCGTGCTGCTGATCAACCACGGCAAGGAACCGTTTACGATCCGCCGCGGCGAGCGCATCGCGCAGATGGTGATCGCCGCCGTCGCGCGCGCCGAGCTCAGCCTCGCGACAACCTTGACGACGACCGCGCGCGGCAGCGGCGGCTTCGGCTCGACGGGCCGTTGAACTACGGGCTTGCCACTGTTCCGACTCGAAAGAGTCGATCGGTGGACGCATTTTCCTCAGGCGCAACCATCGTTCACGGTCTGGACTCTTACCGCTGGAGTCCCGAAGCGGTTATGGTTGATTGATTCGTGAGACGGCGCGGTCGACGCGATCGGCGCCGCGCGGAACTTCGTGCGGTTTGGGGCAAATATGTCGGGCGTGATCGTGGTGATGCGTCAGACGCTGCTGTCGTGCACGTCACTTGCGCGCAAGGGCCTGATGGGTCTCGCTGCGACTGCGCTTGCGCCGGCGACACCGGGCTTCGCAGGCGATGGCGTGCCGCCGGATGCGATCACGACGCTGTTCGAGCTGAGCCGTCCTGATATCGCCGAGGTCACGGCGATGCTGGCGCTGCTCGGCTTCTCCGTCGTCGCCGCGGTCGCGCTGGTGCGCACGCGTCTGGCGGCCGGCCGGAAGGAAGCGCGGCTGCGCGCCGACGTCGCCGGGCTGCAATTGCAGGCCGATCGCTACCGTGCGCTGCTGTTCGCCGAGCCGCAGATCCTGATCGCCTGGCCGGCCGGCGGCCACCGTCCGCAGATCTCCGGCGACACCTCGATGCTGGTGCCGCAGGATCAGCCGCAGCGCATTCTCGCCTTTGGAACCTGGCTGCCGCCGGAGCCCGCGCTGCAGCTCGACCGCGCCGTCGACGCGCTGCGCGAGGCGGGCGAAGGCTTCATGCTCAATCTCACCACCTCGCACGGCCATGCGATCGAGGCGATGGGCCGCGCCATCGGCGGCCAGGCCATCGTGCGCATCCGCGAATTGTCCGGCCTGCGCCGCGAGCTCGCCGAGACGCAGCTCCGCTTCAAGGCGCTCGGCGAGGAGACGGAGTCGCTGCGCGCGCTGGCAGCGGCGCTGCCGTGGCCGATCTGGGCACGGCAGGCCAATGGCGCTCTCGCTTACGTCAACGCCGCCTATGCCCGTGCCGCCGATGCCCGCGACGTGCCGGACGCGATCGGCCGCAACATCGAGCTGCTCGACTCGGCCGACCGTATCGACCTGCAGCGCGCGCTCGCCACCAACGGCCGTTTCGAGGGCCGGCTGCCGATCGTGACCGGCGGCGAGCGCCGCATGTACGACGTGCGCGCCTTCATGCTGGGAAACGGCAGCGCTGGCGTCGCCATCGACGCCAGCGAGGCGGCGGCCCTGGACGCGGCCGTGGTGCGGATGCGGGAAGCACACCGGCGCACGCTCGATCAGTTGTCCTCGGGCGTAGCCGTGTTCGACGGCCAGCGCCGGCTCGCCTTCTACAACGACTCCTATCGCCGGCTGTGGCGTCTCGATCCCGCCTTCCTGGACAGCCAGCCGGATGACTCGTCGGTGCTCGACCGTCTTCGCGCCGCGCGCAAGTTGCCCGAGCAGGCCGACTTCCGGGCCTGGAAGGCCAAGCTTCACGAGGCCTATCGCGCCGTCGAGGCCGCCAAGGACACCTGG
The DNA here is from genome assembly GCF_032487555.1 of Bradyrhizobium sp. SZCCHNRI1029. Taxonomy (NCBI): domain Bacteria; kingdom Pseudomonadati; phylum Pseudomonadota; class Alphaproteobacteria; order Hyphomicrobiales; family Nitrobacteraceae; genus Bradyrhizobium; species Bradyrhizobium sp. SZCCHNRI1029. Next base: position 4,680 of record NZ_JAUEUK010000005.1, on the reverse strand, counting down.
TTCCTGCCCGACGGCCGCGCGCTGTCGGTCGTCACCACGCCGAACCCGGAAGGCGGCGTCACCTATCTGTTCGACGACGTCACCGAGAGCTTCGCGCTTGCCCGCCGCTTCGACGGCTTGATCCGGGTCCAGCGCGAGACCCTCGACAGCCTTGCCGAGGGCGTCGCGGTGTTCGGCTCGAACGGCCGGGTCGAGCTGTTCAATCCGGCCTTCGCCAAGATGTGGCGGCTGTCGCCGGATCAGTTGCGCGAGCATCCGCACATCGACACCGTGGAATCCTGGTGCCATCAGCTCTATGACGATGCGGTCGCCTGGCGCACCATCCGCGAGGCGATCACGTCGATCGAGAACCGGCTCGACGTTGCGCTGAAGCTCGAGCGCAAGGACGGCAGCGTGCTCGACTGCATGAGCCGCCCGCTGCCCGACGGCGCGACCATGCTGACCTTCCAGGACATCACCGACACCGAGAATGTCGAGCGAGCCCTGCGCGAGAGCAACGAGGCGCTCGAAGCCGCCGGCCAGATGAAGATCGACTTCGTCCACCACGTATCCTACGAGCTGCGCGCGCCGCTGACGACGATCATCGGCTTCGCGCATTTCCTGTCCGATCCGTCGACCGGGCCGCTGACCCCGAAGCAGGCCGAGTATCTCGACTACGTCACCAAATCCACCAACGCGCTGCTGGCGCTGACCAACAACATTCTCGACCTCGCCACCATCGATGCCGGCGCCATGAAGCTCGAGCTCGGGCCGGTCGACGCCGCCAAGGCGATCGAGGCCGCCGCCGAGGGCGTGCAGGACCGGCTTGCCACGGATCGCATCCGATTGACGATCGCGGTGGACCCTGATGTCGGCTCCTTCGTCGGCGACGAGCGCCGCGTCGTGCAGGTGCTCTACAATCTGCTCGCCAATGCCGTCGGCTTCTCGCCGCCGGATTCGAGCGTCGTCGTCAGCGCCCGCCGCACCGACCACAGCGTCGTCTTCGCGGTCACCGATTCCGGCCCCGGCATTCCGCCCGAGGTGAAGGACAAGGTGTTCGAATGGTTCGAGAGCCATTCGCAGGGCTCGCGCCATCGCGGCGCCGGCCTCGGACTGTCGCTGGTGCGCTCCTTCGTCGAGCTGCATGGCGGCAGGGTGCGGATGGATTCGGTGGTCGGCAAGGGCACCACGGTCACCTGTGACTTCCCGACCGACCACGTCGCGCAACGCAACGCCGCGGAATGACGGACCAGCTGACATTCACCACCACGCTGGCGGACGAGACCGCCACCGCCGCCCTGATGGCCGATCTCGCGCTGCTGATCGGCCCGGGTGCACTGATCACGCTCACGGGCGATCTCGGCGCCGGCAAGACGGCGGCGGCGCGGGCGATGATCCGCTATCTCGCCGGCGACGACGAGCTGGAGGTGCCGAGTCCGACCTTCACTCTGGCGCAGAGCTACGACCTGCCGAGCTTCCCGCTGGTGCATGCCGATCTCTATCGCATCAGCGATGCATCGGAGCTCGAGGAGATCGGCCTGTCGCCGCTGCCGGAGGCGACCGTCGTGCTGATCGAATGGCCGGAGCGCGCCGGCGGCACTCTCCCGCTGGATCGCGTCGACATCGCGCTGCGCCACGATCCATCGCAGGGCGACACCGCCCGCAGCGCCGAGATCACCGGCAGCGGCAAGGCGGCCGCGGTGGTTGCACGGCTGAAAGCCTTGCGCGAATTCCTCGCCGAGGCCGGGCACGCCAAATCGCGCCGCGAGCGCGTGGCCGGCGATGCCTCGACCCGCTCCTATGCGCGGCTCCACAAGGGCGAGCGCGTCTCCATCCTGATGAACTCGCCGAAGCGGCCCGACGGCCCGGCGATCTACAACGGCAAGCCCTATAGCGGCGCCGTGCATCTCGCCGAGGACGTCCGCCCATTCGTCGCGATCGCCGCCGCCTTGCGCGGGCGCGGCATCTCGGCGCCGAAGATCAACGACGCCGATCTCGGCCACGGCTTTCTCATCACCGAGGATCTCGGACGCGAGGGCGTGATCGAGGGAGACCCGCCACGACCGGTCGTGGAGCGCTACGAGGCCGCGACCGATCTGTTGGCCGCGCTGCACGCGCAGGACGTCCCCTCGGTGCTGCCGCTGGCGCCGCAGGTGACCTACGAGGTCCCGACCTTCGACGTCGAAGCCATGCTGATCGAGATCGGCCTGATGCTCGAATGGTACCTGCCCGACCGTGGCGTGGAGCTGTCGCAGGTGCTACGCGCCGAATTCCTGGAAATATGGCGCGAGTTGCTGGAGACGCCGCTCGCGGCCAAGCCCACATCTAAGCCGACATCTAAGCCGACCTGGGTGATCCGCGACTACCACTCGCCCAACCTGCTCTGGCTGCCCGCGCGCGAAGGCATCGCCCACGTGGGCGTGATCGACTTCCAGGACGCGGTGATGGGACCGCCGGCCTACGACGTGGTCTCCCTGGCGCAGGACGCCCGAATCGACGTGTCGGCAGAACTCGAGCGGGCGCTCCGAGAGCGCTACATCGCCGCACGCCAAGCGGCGTCGACGGACTTCGACGCCGACGAATTCGGCGCGCACTACGCGATCATGTCCGTCCAGCGCAACACCCGCCTGCTCGGTACCTTCGCCCGCCTCAACCGCCGCGACGGCAAGCCGCACTACCTCAAGCACCAGCCTCGCATCTGGGACTATCTCCACCGGTCGCTGGCGCACGCGGCGCTCGACCCAGTCCGCGACTGGTACGCGGCCAACGTGCCGCCACCGGCAGGGGTGGCTTAAGGCAGCGTCTCGCAGCACCACCGGTGCGCTCCCCCTCCCCCTTGCGGGGAGGGGAGCCGATCGCCGCCGTGGAAAGAGAACGCGCCAAAACCGCGCACCTCCGTGGCTTTACCGGTTCTTAGCCATCCCCCTTTACCTTGCGCCCGTGGCGCCGGTTGCGCGCCGCGCGTGAATGGAGGTTGCGATGGCAGAGCGGATGAAGGGCGAACGCGTCGTCTTCGAGCGCGGCATCCCGGCTTTCATGATGGGCATCGACGGCACCTGGCGACGCAACTGCACCATCGAGGACGTCTCGGAGACCGGGGCGAAGCTGACGGTCGAGGGCTCGGTCGAAGGCCTTCACCTGAAGGAGTTCTTCCTGCTGTTGTCGTCGACCGGCCTGGCCTACCGGCGCTGCGAGCTGGCCTGGGTCAATGGCGACCAGATCGGCGTCACCTTCCTGAAGCAAGGCAAGAAGAAGACCAACAAGCGCGCCGCGGCCGAAGCCTGACCGAGCCACGACTGCGGCATCTTGCATCACGATGGCCGGGCAGCCGTCGCATATTCGTCATCGGCCCGGGCTATCGCAACCGGCCGAGACGATAGATGTTTTTGCGTGGTATGATTCGCACATGCCACCGTTGATCGAGATGCCCTGAAGATGCCCGTCAAGCCGCACAAAGCCATGGTCCTCGCCGCCGGTCTCGGATTGCGCATGCGCCCACTGACGGAGACGATGCCCAAACCGCTGGTGCGCGTCGCCGGTCGCCCGCTGCTCGACCATGTGCTCGACCGCCTCGCCGAAGCCGGCGTCACCGAAGCCGTCGTCAATGTCCACTATCTCGCCGACCAGATCATCGCGCACACGGCCGCGCGCAGCACGCCCCGCGTGATCATCTCCGACGAGCGCGACCAGGTGCTCGGCACCGGCGGCGGCGTCGTCAAGGCGCTGCCGCTGCTCGGCCACGAGCCGTTCTTCCACGTCAACTCCGATACGATGTGGATCGAGGGCGTGCGCCAGAACCTCTCCCGGCTCGCCGACGCGTTCGATCCCGAACGCATGGACATCATGCTGCTGATGGCGCCGACCGCGACCTCGATCGGCTACGCGGGTCAAGGCGACTACGCGATGCTCGCCGACGGTACCTTGCGCAAGCGGCGGGAGCATCAGGTGGTGCCGTTTGTCTACGCGGGCGCCGCGATCATCTCGCCATCGATCTTCGACGGCGCGCCGAAGGGCGAGTTCTCGCTGACGAAGATGTTCGACAAGGCGAACGAGCAGGACCGCCTGTTCGGCCTCCGCCTCGAAGGCGTCTGGATGCATGTCGGCACGCCGGCCGCGGTGGCGGAAGCGGAAGAGGCTCTGATGGAGAGTGCGGCGTAGCGGACTGCCCGACGGGCGAATCAGGTCGGCGCGTTGCGCGATTTGCTCCACCTCGTTGGCGCCGACCCTGCGCTGGGATCACTCAAATCATCTGCGTCGAGAAACGATTTTCGTCCGCACATTCAACCCGATCCCGCTCGTCGCGTCCGACGCGCACAAGATTCTTCTTTCGCTTTTACAGAATTCATGTTCTCTCATGCGCATCCCGCCTCGTTGCGAGGGGCGTATCGCGGTCGTCACGGACGTTGAGCGCGGGATGCGATGGCCTGTCAGGATTGCAGCGTGCTTTCGGGTGCGCGGACGAACGGTTCGGGCAGGACGGCGAAATCGTAAGGTCCCGGCATCCCGACGCTGATGCCAAGCTCGCGCCGCTGCTGACGCCGCGCGCGGGCGACGGTGGCTACAAGCCGGCACACCGAGGAGAGGACGTATAAGCCGTAACACCGTCGCGCAGGGAAGGCCGGGTGGCGGGCTCAAGCGGTGGTCGCAACACCAAGTGTTTTCATTCGTGACAGCAGCTCGTCAAGCGCTTCTGCTGGAGTT
>NZ_JAUEUK010000004.1:0-624519 GCF_032487555.1 Bradyrhizobium sp. SZCCHNRI1029 | reverse complement strand
GCCCCGCGTTGACCGTTTCTTTCGAATGCCCATCGCAACCTCCTCATCGAGTGTTGCGACGACCAATTGAATCCGCCTCCGGCCCTCCCTGCGCGATGGTTTTAACGCTTATACGTGCTCTCCCCGGGGACCGGCTGTCTTGCCCCCGTCGCCGGCGGATCATCACCGCCAGCTTGGCCTCAGCGTCGGGAGGCCAGGACCACACGCTTTCGCCGTCCGCGCCATGCCGTTCGTCCGCAGGCGCTTCACCCGCTGCAACATGCCGCATCCATCGCATTTCGCTGCCAACGTCCGTGACGATCGCGATACGTCCCCTGCCGTGCAACGAAACGCAGGCATCATAAGCCTGATTTGGGCACGGCGCGAAATGATTTATGTTTTTCAGAAGACCTTGACAGCTTTTGTCGTCGCCGGCCGATTTGCCCGACGGGCCGAACGGCGCTGCCGCATGCGAGGAAGGTGCAGTGATTCATGCATGGGTGGGCAGCTACGAGATTCACCATAGTCGATATCGTCGACGGCGCGACGCGCGACGTCCAACCCGCCAGGTCACGATCCCATCACGCTTCGCCGATCCTCGAACCATGATGTCATTCCATTGTCGCGGTCGTGATGCCGGCGCGGCGGGACGCCGCGAATATTTCCTCCATCCGATGGTCAATACAGAGGCGGTCGCGCCTCGACCGGCAGGGCCCTGACCAGGGCATCGATCAATCGAGTGCGCGCTCTCCGCCTCTTGAGAACCTGGAGAACAATCATGACAATGTGGAAATCGAAGGCGGCAGCCGTGCTGCTGTCGATGGCGACTGCCGCGCCTGCATCGGCGCAGGGTTGGTTCTACGGCGAGCAGGAGCCGGGGGCGTTTCAGGCGATGTATCCCGATCGCGACGTGCTCAACGGCGGCGCACTGACGCCGGCGGGACGAATGGGCCTGGTGCGCGCCTCCGGCGCGGTGCTCGTGTTTCCGCCGCCGGCTCATCTCCGCCCGTATGATCGGCTGCCGCAGCGGCGATGACGCGTCGCCCGGAAGGCGCCCCTATGATCTGCTGCCCGGACAGCGGCTGCCGCGCTACGTCCGAGCGATGGGCGCGATCACGAACGGCCGTCGGCTCGCGCGGTCGTGATTGGGATGCCGCTTTCGCCTGCCTACATCATCGCCTGCGCGAACTGGTGCGCAACAGGGAAGACCAATTATGATCGCATTCAGGAGCCTGGCGGCAGCTCTGCTGATGTCGACGCTGGCGGCCACCGCGGCATCGGCCCAATTCTCCGAGCCGGCGGCCTATGCGGCCATGCATCCCGAACGCGACGTGCTCAATGGCGGCGCGCTGACGCCGGCGGCGCAGGCGGAACTGGCCCGCCGTGGCACGTCGGCCTTTCCGAATGCAAATGCAGCGATGCCTCCGGCCGATCGCGTGGGGCCGCATCGACGTCATCGGCGCTGAGCGCGTCGCCTCAGTTGGCGTGCTCCTCGCGCTCGTGGATGACGCTGGCGCGGCCGACGATGAGATCGTCGACCTGGCCGATGCGTGAGACGTCCTTGCCCGCATAGGGCAGCGAATGCAGCACGCAGCGCATCGCGTTCAGCCGCGCCCGCTTCTTGTCGTCGGACTTGATCACGGTCCACGGGCAGTCGGCGGTGTCGGTGGAGAAGAACATCGCCTCCTTGGCGCGGGTGTAGTCGTCCCATTTGTCGAGCGAGGCGGTGTCGATCGGCGACAGCTTCCATTGCTTCAGCGGATGCGCCTCGCGCTCCTTGAAGCGGCGGCGCTGCTCCTCGCGGCTGACCGAGAACCAGAACTTGATCAGGTGCATGCCGCTGCGCACGAGGTTGCGTTCGAACTCCGGCACCTGGCGCAGGAACTCGTCATATTCGGCCTGCGAGCAGAAGCCCATCACGCGCTCGACGCCGGCGCGGTTGTACCAGGAGCGGTCGAACAGCACGATCTCGCCGGCGGTCGGCAGGTGCTCGACATAGCGCTGGAAGTACCATTGGCCGCGCTCGACGTCGCTCGGCTTGTCCAGCGCCACGACGCGGGCGCCGCGCGGATTGAGATGCTCCATGAAGCGCTTGATGGTGCCGCCCTTGCCGGCGGCATCGCGGCCCTCGAACAGCAGCACCAGGCGTTGCCGCGCATCCTTCATCCAGTTTTGCAGCTTCAGCAGTTCGGTCTGCAGGATGAATTTCTGCTCCTCGTAGTCCTTGCGATACATCCGGTATTTGTAGGGGTAGCCGCCCTGGCGCCAATTGTCGGCGAGCTCGTCGGAGGTGTGGCGCCTGTCGCGCTTGGTTTGTTTGCCTTCGATCAGCGCCTTCATCAGCTTGGCATCGTCGGGTGCTGCGCCGTCCAGCATGGCCCTGATCGGTGCGCTGTCGGCGTCGAGTGCCGGCGGTCCGTTCAGCACGGTCTCGAACGCCGATAGCCCGGTGATCTGCGCAGCCTGCATCTGTTCGTCGACCAGCGACTGGGCGATCGGATCGAGCCCCGCAGCTGATTGCCGGCGCGGGGCGTGCACGGTGGCGGCTGCGCGCTTCATGCGTTGACCATTGGAGGCCTTGGCTTTCGTGGTCCTGGACTTTGCCATGCGATTCCGCTGCCTGCTGTTGGTTTAACAGAGATGTGAATCGATTTTTATCCGCCAAGGACCCTGCGTCAGGTTGACGTGGATCAACCGGCCGCAGGTGGGTACCAGCGAGGCGAGCGAAATCGTCTCGCGCGGTAAAGCCGGCGTTACACCACGATCGACAGCCGCTTCGCGGCCCGTGTGATTCCGGTGTAGAGCCAGCGGGCGCGACTCTCCTGGAAGGCAAAGCTCTCGTCGAACAGCACGACGTCGTCCCATTGCGAGCCCTGCGACTTGTGCACGGTCAGCACGTAGCCGTAGTCGAACTCGTCGTAAGGCTTGCGCTGCTCCCACGGGATGTCCTCGATGCCGCCGCCGAAGCATTCGCCGCGCACCGAGACTTTCGTCACCTTGCGTCCGAGATCCTCGTCGGGCGCGACCCGCATCGTCACGATCTTGGATTTCGAGGTCGCGCGCGACTTCACCCGCCATAGCCCGCCATTGAACAGGCCCTTCTTGCGGTTGTTGCGCAGGCAGACCAGCTTGTCGCCGGCAACGGGGAGGGCGTCCTCGATGTCGAGGCGCTGTCGAAAGCGGTTGTTGTAGGCGCGGCGGGTGGCGTTGCGGCCGACCAGCACCTGGTCGGCCTCCATCACGCGCGACGGATCGAGCTCGCGGCGCTCCACCACCTCGCTCTCGCCGTAGCGGCCGATGTCGAGCGTGTTGCCTTCGCGCACGTCCATCGACATCCGCACGATCGGATCGTCCTTGGCCTGGCGATGCACCTCGGTGAGCATCACGTCGGGCTCGCTCTCGGTGAAGAAGCCGCCGCCCTTGACCGGCGGCAGCTGCGCGGGATCGCCGAGCACCAGCAACGGGCAGTCGAAGGACAGGAGATCACGGCCAAGATCGGCGTCGACCATCGAGCATTCGTCGATGATGATCAGCTTGGCCTTGGACGCCGGCGCGTCGTCCCACAATTCGAAGTTCGGCTGCTCCTCGCCGCTCTCCTGCGCGCGATAGATCAGCGAGTGGATGGTGGAGGCATTGTCGCAGCCCTTGCTGCGCATCACGAGCGCCGCCTTGCCGGTGAAGGCCGCGAACTTGACCTCGCCGTCGACGTCTTCGGCGATGTGGCGGGCCAGCGTGGTCTTGCCGGTTCCGGCATAGCCGAACAGCCGGAACACCTGCGGCGTGCCGTTCTTGCCTGGCTTGGCTTTCAGCCAGTCGCCGACGGCCTTGAGGGCGGAATCCTGATGCGGGGAGAAGGTGGTCATGGCTCAACGAAATGGAGCCGCGCGGCGACTCGGGGACATTCCGTGAACCTAAGGGCTGACGGGGAGAGATCAAGCGCTCGATGTGAATGGGTCCACGCCTCCCCCGCTTGCGGGGGAGGTCGCATCGCATCGGAAGATGCGATGCGGGTGGGGGAACGCTCCGGCGGGACTGCCCGTGTGGCGCCCCCCACCCCTAGCCCTCCCCCGCAAGCGGGGGAGGGGGCACAGCGTGCCTGCGGCGATCGCTCGTTCCCCTCCAGAGGAAGCCTACTGCCAGCCCGGGACGCCGCGCATGTCCGGCAGGTGATGCGCGATGCCCTTGTGGCAGTCGATGCAGGTCTTCTCGCCGGTGAAGAGGAAGCGCTGGTGGGCTTCGACGGCGCGCGGCGACTGCTTGGTGATGTCCATCGACTGCGCGCTGTGGCAGTTGCGGCATTCGAGCGAGTCGTTCGCCTTGAAGCGCGCCCATTCGTGCAACGCCAGTTCCAGCCTTCGGTCGGTGAACTTCTCGCGGGTGTCGATCGAGCCGAACAGATGGCCCCAGACCTCCTTGGAGGCCTGCATCTTGCGCGCGATCTTGTCGGTCCAGTTGTGCGGCACATGGCAGTCCGGGCAGCTGGCGCGCACACCGGAGCGGTTGGAGAAGTGGACGGTCGTCTTCAGCTCGGCGAACACGTTGTCGCGCATCTCGTGACAGCCGGTACAGAACTTCTCGGTGTTGGTGATCTCCAGCGCGGTGTTGAAGCCGCCCCAGAAGATGACGCCGGCGAGGAAGCCGGCGAGCACCAGCACGCCGAGCCCGAACACGGAGCTCGGCTTCAGCAGCACGTCGATGAGGTCGAGAATGAACTGCCAGGCGCGGCCGGCAAGGCCGAGCCGCTTTTCGGGGACGGGCGCTTTGGCGCCCTCCGGGATGTCGGCGCTGCTCATCGCTTGCCCCCCGGCCTGTCGTGCGCCAGCAGCGTGTCGATGTCGACGAAGTCGTTGCTGACCGGCGGATTGGCGACGCTCTGCGGCACGTGGCACTGGGTGCAGAAGTAGCGCCGCGGCGACACCGACGCCAGGAACTGGCCGTCGCGATCCATGAAATGGGTGATCGACAGCATCGGCGCCTTCGACTCCGCCGTGCGCGCCCGGGCGTGGCAGGACAGGCATTTGTTGCCCTGCATGTCGACCTGATAGCCGTCGATGGCATGCGGAATCACCGGTGGCTGCTCCGGATAGTTGCGCACCTCCTTCTCGGCGGTGTTCTTCATCGGCTGCATCGGCGGCGCAGGACCCTCGTCGTTGAGCGGCGCAGGACCGCGCAGCGAGGACGAGACGCTCTGGGCGAGCAGGGCGCTCGATCCGGCCGCAACGCTGGCCGCGATCAGCATGACAGCGATTTTTCTCATCATGATGGTCACACCCGCTCGATGCGCACGGCGCATTTCTTGTAGTCGGTCTGCAGCGAGATCGGATCGGTGGCGTCGAGCGTCACCTTGTTGATCAGCTTCGACTCGTCGAACCACGGCACGAAGACGAGGCCGCGCGGCGGCTTGTCGCGGCCGCGGGTCTCGACGCGGGCGCGGATGAAGCCGCGGCGCGAGGCGACCTTGACCTCGTCACCGCGCCTCAAGTTCGCGGCCTCGGCATCGTCCGGATGCATGAAGCAGACGGCTTCGGGGAACGCCTTGTAGAGCTCGGGCACGCGGCGCGTCATCGTGCCGGAATGCCAATGCTCGACCACGCGTCCCGTCGACAGCCAGAACGGATAGTCCTTGTCGGGCGATTCCGCCGGCGGCTCGTAGGGCAAAGCGAAGATGCGCGCCTTGCCGTCGGGGAAGCCGTAGAACTGCACGCCGGTGCCGGCCTTGACGTAAGGATCAGAGCCCTCGCGAAACCGCCAGCGCGTCTCCTTGCCGTCGACCACCGGCCAGCGCAGGCCGCGCTCCCGGTGATAGGCCTCGAACGGCGCCAGGTCATGGCCATGGCCGCGGCCGAACGAGGCGTATTCCTCGAACAGGCCCTTGTGGACGTAGAAGCCGAACGCCTTGGACTCGTCGTTGGCATAGCCCGGCTCGATCTGGTCGAGCGGAAACTTGTCGACCTGGCCGTTCCTGTAGAGCACGTCGAACAGCGTCTTGCCGCGCACGTCGGGCTTCTTGGCGATCAGCTCCTCGGGCCAGACCTCCTCGATCTTGAAGCGCTTGGAGAACTCCATCAACTGCCAGAGATCCGAGCGTGCCTCGCCCGGTGCCGACACGAGCTGGTGCCAGAACTGGGTGCGGCGCTCGGCATTGCCATAGGCGCCTTCCTTTTCCACCCACATTGCCGTCGGCAAAATGAGATCGGCGGCGAGCGCGGTGACCGACGGATAGGCGTCGGAGACGACGATGAAATTGTCCGGATTGCGGAAGCCCGGATAGGTCTCTTCGTTCGCGTTGGGGCCGGCCTGCAGGTTGTTGTTGACCTGCACCCAATAGGCGTTCAGCAGGCCGTCCTTCAGCATCCGGCTCTGCAGCACGGCGTGATAGCCCGGCTTGTCGGGGATCGTGCCTTCCGGCAACTGCCAGATGTGCTCGGCCTTGGTTCGGTGCTCCTTGTTGGTGACGACCATGTCGGCGGGCAGGCGGTGCGAGAAGGTGCCGACCTCGCGCGCGGTGCCGCAGGCCGAGGGCTGGCCGGTCAGCGAGAACGGGCTGTTGCCGGGCTCTGCGATCTTCCCGGTCAGGAGATGGATGTTGTAGACGAGGTTGTTGCACCAGACACCGCGGGTGTGCTGGTTGAAGCCCATGGTCCAGAACGAGACCACCTTGGTCTTCGGATCGGCATAGAGCTCGGCCAGCGCCTCGAGCCGATTCAGCGGCACGCCGGACATCTCGGCGGCCTTCTCCAGCGTATAGTCGGAGACGAACTTGGCATACTCGTCGAACGAGATGTCGGTGGCGTCGTTGGCCTTGGCTGCGCCGGTGGCCTTCTTCTGCAGCGGATGCTCCGGGCGCAGGCCGTAGCCGATGTCGGTCTGGCCCTTCTTGAACACCGTATGCGCCTGGACGAACTCCTTGTTGACGCGGCCGGTCTTGATGATGTGGTTGGCGATCGCGTTGAGGAGATAGAGATCGGTCTGCGGCTTGAACACCATGCCGATGTCGGCGAGGTCGAACGAGCGATGCTCGAAGGTCGAGAGCACAGCGACCTTGACATGCGGCGCCGACAGGCGCCGGTCGGTGACGCGGCTCCACAGGATCGGATGCATCTCCGCCATGTTGGAGCCCCACAGCACGAACGCATCCGTCGCCTCGATGTCGTCATAGCAGCCGGCCGGCTCGTCGATGCCGAAGGTGCGCATCATGCCGGCGACGGCCGAGGCCATGCAGTGCCGCGCATTCGGATCGATGTTGTTGGAGCGGAAGCCGGCCTTGAACAGCTTTGACGCAGCGTAGCCTTCCCAGATCGTCCACTGTCCCGAGCCGAACATGCCGACGCCGGAGGGACCGCGCTTCTTCAGCGCGTCTTTGTACTTCGCGGCCATGACGTCGAACGCTTCGTCCCAGGAGACGGGGGTGAACTCGCCGTTCTTGTCGTACTTGCCGTTCGTCTTGCGCAGCATCGGATGCGTCAGGCGGTCATGGCCGTACATGATCTTCGAGAGGAAGTAGCCCTTGACGCAGTTGAGGCCGCGATTGACCTCGGCCTTGATGTCGCCATGGGTGGCGACGACGCGGTTGTCCTTGGTCGCGACCATCACGCTGCAGCCGGTGCCGCAGAAGCGGCAGGCGGCCTTGTCCCATTTCAGCTCGCTGGCTTCGCGCTCGGTGACGAGGTTCGCCGCAAGCGAGCTGCCGGGCATGCCGGCGGCGGCCGCGGCAATCGCGGCGGCTTCCAGCTTCAGCATCTGGCGACGATCGATCTTCATGTCGGTCATTGGTGTCTCGTGTGATTAGCCGGCGTCGATGGCGTGGAAGACGAGGCAGGCGGAGTGCACGTGCGGCAGCAGGCCGATCCGGTTCATGGTGGCGCCGAGCGCGCCGGCATCGGGCGCATCGACGACGACGATCAGCTTGCCGCGTGCGTCGCGGCCGTGAATCTCGCAGCCGGACAGCGCGAGGATGTCGGCTTCGACGCGGTCGAGCTGCTCGGGCCGGGTCTGCACGATGATGCTGGCGATCTCGCCCTTGGCCAGTGCGACGACGGGATCGGCGGTGAGGACTCGGCCGGTGATCAGAGCACGGCGGTCGAGGGAGGTGCGGTGTGAGAGCATGGCGGGGTCCTTCCGATCAGTGCGCCGCGGGCGGCCCGGGTGGCCCGGCCATCATCTGGTAAACCCAGACCGTGAGCCCGTAGGAGCCGACGGTGGCGACCGCGAGCGCGGGCATCAGCACAGCGGTGAGAAACAGGAAGGCAACAATTTCCATGCGTCTGCGACGCGCACGCGCGTTCGCATCGCCGCCAACGAGCGACATGAGAGAATTCTCTGCTAGGGGAGGTTCAGTTCAGGAGGGATTGCGGCATCCGGGCCGCGCCTGATCTTATGTTTAAGAAGGCTCCGGAAACCGGCGTTGACCTGGATCAAGCGGGCGGAACCCCGCGCACACCGGCGCACCGCCAGAGCGGAGTCGCGCCGGTCCCCACTGAGCTCTTGGTTGACGGGCTGTGAAGACGCGTGATCGCAGCTTTGCTTGCGAGAAATTCTCGCTGCTCTGCGCCGCGGTCTCGATACGAACATCCCCTCCGGCCGTAAGCCGATAGGACCCGCATCGCTATTTTTCCGGGACGCTCGACACGCGTTGCGCCTGCCACCATCATTCCGTGCATCGCATCAATGCGGATGCAGTCTTGGTCGGAGAGGGCAATGAAGCGTCGTGATTTTCTGAAATTGTCGTTGGCATCGGCTGCGGTGATGGCCTCAGCGGCGCCGCTGCGCGCCGAGGACAAGCCGAAGGAGATCCGCATCGGCACCCAGAAGGGCGGCTTCTTCCCGGCGGTGAAGGCGCGCCGCACCATCGAGGATACGTTCAAGCCCGTCGGCATCGACATCGTCTGGGTCGACTTCCAGTTCGGCCCGCCGCTGCTGGAGGCCATCAATGTCGGCAGCGTCGATTTCGGCTATGTCGGCGACGCGCCGCCGATCTTCGCGCAGGCCGCCGGTGCCAAGATCCGCTACGCGGCGGCCGTCAAGCAGAACGGCAGCAGCCAGGCGATCATCGTGCCCAAGGACTCGCCGATCAAGTCGCTCGCCGATCTCAAAGGCAAGCGCGTCGCCTTCGGCAAGGGCTCGAGCGCGCACAATCTCCTGGTCGCCGCGCTGGAGAAGGCGGGCCTGTCCTGGACCGACATCACGCCGGCGCCGCTCGCGCCCGCCGATGCCACCGCCGCCTTCGTCAAAGGCTCGGTCGATGCCTGGTCGATCTGGGATCCGTATCTCGCGCTTGCCGAGCTCAAGGAGAATGCGCGCGTGATCGTGTGGGACAAGGATGTCCACAAGCCGAACTCATTCTACATCGTCGGCTCCGACTTCGTCGAAAAGTATCCGGCCGTCGTCGCCAGGCTGAACGCGGCTTTCGCCGCCGAAGGCGTGTGGGCCAACAGCCATCACGAGGAGGTCGCCAAGGCGCAGGCCGAGGCCACCGGCGTCGATCTTGAGGCGGTCAAGCGCTTCGTCGACCGCTCGGTCTATAGCGTCGTGCCGATCGACGACGAAGTGATCAAGAGCCAGCAGGCCGTCGCCGACCGCTTCGCCCGTGTCGGCCTCATTCCCAAAGCCGTCAACGTCGCCGACATCGTCTGGAAATGGACGCCGTCCACCTGACGGCTGTCCCGCCACTCAAATCCGAAAGAGAACGACATGAGCAACGCTTCGTCGAAGCCCAATGTGCTTTGGTTCCTGCCGACCCATGGCGACGGCCGCTATCTCGGCACCTCGCAAGGCGGCCGCGAGGTCAACTTCAACTATCTGCGCCAGGTGGCGCAGGCCGCCGATCAGCTCGGCTATTACGGCGTGCTGATCCCGACGGGACGCAGCTGCGAGGATTCCTGGATCGTGGCGTCGGCCGTGGCGCCATTCACCGAGAAGCTGCGCTATCTCGTCGCGGTGCGTCCGGGTCTGCAATCGCCGGCCGTGGCCGCGCGCATGACCGCGACGCTCGACCGCGTCACCAACGGTCGCCTGCTGGTCAACGTCGTCACCGGCGGCGATCCGGTCGAGAACAAGGGCGACGGCATCTTCCTGTCGCATGAGGAGCGCTACGAGGTCACCCGCGAGTTTCTCACCGTCTACAACGCGCTGCTCGAAGGCGAATCCGTCAACTTCGCCGGCAAGCACATCAAGGTCGAGGATGGCCGGCTGCTGTTCCCACCGGTGCAGTCGCCACGCCCGCCGCTGTTCTTTGGAGGCTCGTCGGATGCCGGCATCGACGTCGCCGTCGATACGGTCGAGAAGTATCTTACCTGGGGCGAGCCGCCGGCAGATGTCGCGGCGAAGATCGCCAATGTGAGAGCAGTCGCCGACAGCCGTGGCCGCAGGCTGTCGTTCGGCATCCGCCTGCATGTGATCGTGCGCGAGACCAACGCGGAGGCGTGGGTCGCCGCCGACGACCTCATCAAGCACGTCACCGACGACACCATCGCCTCGGCACAGAAGATTTTTGCGCGGATGGATTCGGTCGGCCAGCAGCGCATGTCGCAGCTGCACGGCGGCCGGCGCGACAAGCTCGAGATCAGCCCGAATCTGTGGGCCGGCGTGGGCCTCGTCCGCGGCGGCGCCGGCACCGCGCTGGTCGGCGATCCCGACACGGTCGCGGCGCGCATCCGCGAGTACCAGGAGCTCGGCATCGACACCTTCATCCTGTCCGGCTACCCGCATCTCGAAGAAGCCTACCGCTTCGCCGAGCTGGTGTTTCCCAAGCTTGGGCTGAACGTGTCCGAGCAGGCCGGCAACGTGACCAAACTGCGCACCAACACCGGCCCATTCGGTGAGACCATCGCCAACGAGCATCGTCCGTTGCAGAGAGCCTCGCAGTCATGAGCCTGATCGAAAGTCTTCCCAAGGTCGGCAAGCTCGTGGTGCCGCGCGCGGATGCGCTGATCCCCTGGCTGGTGCCGCTCGCGATCATCATGATCTGGCAGGCGGCCTCGGTCGCCGGCCTGGTGTCGCCGCGGGTACTGCCGGCGCCGACCGACGTCGCACGCGCCGGATGGAAGCTGCTGCTATCAGGCGAACTCGGCCGTAACATCTGGGTCAGCTTCTGGCGCGCCTCGATCGGCTTCTTGATCGGTGGCGTCATCGGCTTCGCCTTCGGGCTCGCCAATGGCCTGTCGCAGCTGTCGGCGAAGCTGACGGACACCACGCTGCAGATGGTGCGCAACGTGCCACATCTGGCGCTGATCCCGCTGGTCATCCTGTGGTTCGGCATCGACGAGAGCGCAAAACTGTTCCTGGTGGCCCTCGGCGTGTTCTTCCCCGTCTACCTCAACACGCTGCACGGGATTCGCACCGTCGATCCGCAACTCATTGAAATGGGCCGCGTCTACGGCATGACCGACGGCGAACTGTTTCGCCGCGTGATCTTCCCCGGTGCGTTGCCGTCGATCTTCGTCGGTCTGCGCTTCGCGCTCGGCATCATGTGGCTCACCCTGATTGTCGCCGAGACGATCGCGGCGTCTTCGGGCCTCGGCTACATGGCGATGCAGGCGCGCGAGTTCATGCAGATCGACGTCGTCGTGCTTTCCATCCTGATCTACGCCCTGCTGGGCAAGGTCGCCGACAGCGCTTCGCGGGTGCTGGAACGGACGACGCTGTCCTGGCATCCGGCCTTCAGCAAACATTGAGGTTCGTAAATGCAGCAAGCGCTCCGAATTCCCGTGTCCGGCGTCGAGGCGATCGACGGCACTGACGTGATCGGGCATGCCGAGGCCTTCCGCCACGCGAGGAAGCCCGGCGTGACCCCGGCCAAACCCGCCACGCGCGGCCTGCCGCTGGTGATCCGCGACCTTCGCAAGGCGTTCGGCGACAACGAGGTGCTGCGCGGCATCGATCTCGAGATTCCGGGCGGTCAGTTCGTGGCGATCGTCGGTCAGAGTGGCTGCGGCAAGAGCACGCTGCTCCGCCTGATCGCAGGTCTGGACAAGCCGACGTCGGGCAGCATCAGCTTCGGTGAAGCCGCGGCGCGGCCCGAGGACGTCCGCGTCATGTTCCAGGAACCGCGGCTGCTGCCGTGGGCGCGGGTGCTCGGCAATGTCGAGGTCGGCCTCGGCCGCGAGCGCAAGGCCGCCGGCGCCCATGAGCGCGCGCGGCAGGCGCTGGAGGAAGTGGGTCTCGCCGACAAGCGTGACCAATGGCCGGCGGTGCTGTCCGGCGGCCAGAAGCAGCGCGTCGCGCTGGCGCGCGCGCTCGTCAGCGGTCCGCGCCTGCTGGCGTTCGACGAGCCGCTCGGCGCCCTCGATGCGCTGACGCGGATCGCGATGCAGCGGCTGCTGGAGCGGGTCTGGGCCGATCAAACCTTCACCGCAATCCTGGTCACCCATGACGTGGCGGAAGCCGTGGCCCTGGCCGACCGGGTTCTGGTCATCGAGAATGGCCGGATCGCCGAGGATATCGTGGTCGATCTGCCGCGCCCGCGCCAGCGTGGCTCTGCGGAGCTTGCGGCGCAGGAAGGCTCGATCCTGGGCCAGTTGCTTGGACCGGGCGCGGCGGGTTAGGAGAGAATATCGCAATGAACTCCATCGTCCGCCTCATGCCCGACGCCTCCGCGCTTCAGCCCGATTTCCGCTCCGCGATGCGCCAGCTGGTCGGCGGCGTGAGCGTGATCACCGTCGGGCGCGGCGATGAGGTCACTGGCATGACGGTGAGTTCGCTGTCATCGCTCTCCATCGAGCCGGCGTCCGTGATCGTGAGCCTCAATCGGAACGCCTCGTCATGGCCGATCCTGCAGCGGGAGCGTGTTTTCGGCGCCAATCTGCTCGCCGCGGGCCAGATCGGCGTGGCCGAGCGGTTCTCGGGTAAAGGCGGTCTCAGAGGCGCCGAGCGGTTCGCCGGCGCGGAGTGGCGCAAGCACGTGACCGGCGTGCCGCTCCTGGTCGGGGCACTCGCCGCGCTGGACTGCGAGGTCGAGGAGATCATCGAGCGGCACTCTCATGGCATCGTGATCGGCCGCGTGGTGCATGTCGAGGTGGCGCCGCAATCGGCAGCCCTGGCATATTGGCATGGCGGCTATGTGCACGTCGACCGCGACGAGGACGTGGCCCGGCTCGCCCCCCTCGGCGGGCCCGATCCGCAGGACGAGCCCTAGGCGGTGAGCGGCGGTTGGCCGCAGGGTGGCGTCCCGAAGCTGGACGCCGTAAAAGCACCGCGGCCTTGAGGCGGTGTTTGCGGCGGAGCTGATGAAACGGATCGGAACCTGGGCGCTCTATCTGATCGGCACGGCCGCGATCCTGTATCTCGCGCTCTATGCCTATGCCGTGCTGACGCAGCGCGAGTTCACGCCCGGCGATCCCATTCACATCTTCCGCAATCCCGAGGCGCCGAACTATTCGTGAGGCTGTGCCCGGCGACGACGCGCCGGCGTATTCTCGCGAACCCACGGATCCGGGGACTGTTCACAGTCCTGTAGCTGCATCCAATCGTCGGTCAGAAACTGCACGCGGCAGCGGCGCCACACTTTGATGTGTCCGCCATCCGGCGACGTCTCGACATCTGATAGCGACAGGGTGGGCGGCCGCCAGCGATAGCTGCGTTCGTTGTCCCAGCCGTCGCAGCCCTCCCTGCCACAGGCAACCGTTCGCGAGATCAGCTTGCCCTTGCCTGCGAAGCACCAGCTCCGGGCGCCCCATTCCTGACCCGACGACGGATTGACGAGCGGTGCGTGCGACGTCTGCTCCCAGCAGCCTGACAGCACGCCGCGCGTTGCGGCATCAGCCGGCGAAACGGCAAGCGGCGCGCCGAGGGCCAGCGCGCCGCCGAGAACGAACCGGATAGGCAGATTATACGGGGCTCGGCATGCGCGGCGTATCGCCGGAGCCCGGCGGCGGGATCGGCACGCCGCCGTCGGCATATTCGTTGAGCTTGTTGCGCAACGTGCGGATCGAGATGCCCAAGATATTGGCCGCATGTGTCCGATTGCCCAGGCAGTGCTTCAGGGTCTCCAGGATCAGGTCACGTTCGACATCGGCGACCGTGCGGCCGACCAAGGCGCGCGTGACCTGCTCCGCCGCCATCGTAGCATGCGCTACGGCGGGTTGGGTCTTGCCGATGTCGAGGCGGGTGCCGTCGGGCGTGAGGATGGCATCCGGCCCGATCTCGTCGCCCTGCGCCATCAGCACCGCGCGATGCATCGTGTTCTCCAGCTCGCGCACGTTGCCCGGCCAGCGGTTGGTGGTGAGGATGCGCTTGGCCTCCGCCGAGATCGGCCGCAGCGGTACGGCATTGGCCTCGGAATATTTGCGCGCGAAATGCTGCGCCAGCTCGAGAATGTCGGCGGGGCGCTCGCGCAGGGGAGGGATCTTCAGGTTCACGACGTTGAGCCGGAACAAGAGGTCCTCGCGGAACGAGCCCTCGCGCACGGCGTCGGCCAGGTTGCGGTTGGAGGTCGCGATGATGCGGATGTCGACGGGGACGGGGCGGGTGCCGCCGACGCGGTCGATCACGCGCTCCTGGATGGCGCGCAAGAGCTTCGACTGCAGCCGCACGTCCATTTCCGAGATTTCGTCCAGCAGGAGCGTGCCGCCATTGGCCTCCTCGAACTTGCCGATGCGGCGGGCGACGGCCCCGGTGAAGGCGCCCTTCTCATGGCCGAACAGCTCGGACTCCAGGAGGTGCTCAGGGATTGCGGCGCAGTTGATCGAGATGAAGGGACGCTTGGCGCGGGCCGAGCGGGTGTGGACGTAGCGCGCCAGCACCTCCTTGCCGGTGCCGGACTCGCCGGTGATCATCACCGAGGCATCGGAGCCGGCGATCTGCTGGGCGAGCTTGATCACCTTCGCCATCGCCTCGTCGCGATAGACGAGGTCGCGGCTGTCATTGGCGACGGCGGCGAGCACGGCGGCGATCAGTTCGGGATCCGGCGGCAGCGGAATGTATTCCTTGGCGCCGGCATGGATGGCGGCGACCGCGGCGCGTGCATCGCTGGTGATGCCGCAGGCGACGATCGGCACGTGGATGTGCTCTGCATCGAGCCGCATCACCAGGTCGCGGATGTCGAGCGCGACGTCGACGAGGAGCAGGTCGGCGCCCTTGCCGCCGCGCAGCACCCGCATCGCCTGCTCGTTGTCCTCGGCATGGGTGACGGTGGCGCCGTTCTCCATGGCGATCTTGGTGGCCGTCGTCAGCTGGCCCTTCAGCGTTCCGACGATGAGAAGCCGCATGTTGGTCTCCTATTCGGTCGTGCCGCTCTCGATCGGCACGCAGGTCATGTCTGTCAGTTGCGGTCGGACTTGATGATTTCGGTCATCGTCACGCCGAGCTTGTCTTCGACCAGAACCACCTCGCCGCGTGCCACGAGCCGGTTGTTGACGTAGATGTCGATCGCCTCGCCGACCTTGCGGTCGAGCTCGAGCACGGTGCCGGGCCCGAGCTTCAGGAGCTCGCCGACATCCATCTTGGAGCGGCCGAGCACGGCCGAGACCTGAACCGGGACGTCGAACACCGCCTCGAGGTCGGCCGCGATGCGCGCGGCATGCTCTTCCTCGTTGTAGCCGACGTCCCCGCCCAGCGGAGGCGCGTCCGCCGCATTGAGGTCGGGAAGCGGGATCTCGTTGTCGCTCATGACTTAACTCCCTCGGCCACCACAGCGGCCTAGTTCTTCTTGGACGCCATGTAGCGTCCGACCAGCTCGTTGATCTTGGCGTCGATCGCAGCGCGCTCCAGCACGACGCCGCCATCGGCCCATTCGATACGGCAGTCGCCGGTCGCGATCTCCGGCTCGGCGAGGATCACGAGGCGCCCCTCGAAGCCGCTCTGCTTGGCGAGCTTCTCGATCTTCTCGCGGGCGAGCTCGTACAGCGTCTCGTTGATGCGCAGCACGAGGTGCGGCGTGGCAACCAGATGCGCGAAGCAGTCGTGCACGAGTCCAATGATCTCGCCGAGCGGCTCCGCCTCGACCAGCGCCGCGCACAGCTTGCGGGCGACGGCGACCGCGACATCGACGGCCTCGGTTTCCATCCGCTGCTCGATGCCTTCGAAGCGGGCGGAGATGCCCTGCAATTGGATGTTGATCTGCTCCAGCGCCGAGGCGACGCGGCGGTCGGCCTCGACCTTGGCTTCGCGCTGTGCCGCCTCGTAGCCGTTGCGATAGGCGGCGGCTTCGGCGGCCGCGACCTTCTGTGCGATTTCCGCGGACGTGGCTGCACGCTCCCGCGTCGTCTTCTCCGGCGCGGCGAAGTCGGTATCGAACAGGAATTTCGCAGGCTGAGCCATCAATACACCAGTTCGTCGTCGGCGCGGTTCTTGCTGAGCATGATCTCGCCCTTTGCGGCGAGGTCCTTGGCGAGATTGACGAGCAGGGCCTGCGCCTCGTCGACGTCGCGCAGCCGCACCGGCCCCATGGCGGCCATGTCGTCCTGCAGCATCTTGGCGGCGCGCGACGACATGTTGCCGAAGAAGAAGTTGCGGACCTCCTCGTTGGCGCTCTTGAGCGCCACGCCGAGCTTGTCCTTGTCGACATTGCGCAGCAGGGTCTGCGCCGAGGCGGAATCGAGCTTGATCAGGTCGTCGAAGGTGAACATCAGCGCCTTGATGCGCTCGGCCGATTCGCGGTTCTCTTCTTCGAGCGACGTGATGAAGCGGGTCTCGGTCTGGCGGTCGAAATTGTTGAAGATTTCGGCCATCACCTCGTGGGCGTCGCGGCGGCGGGTCTGCGACAGGTTCGACATGAACTCGACGCGCAGGGTCTGCTCGACGCGCTCGATGACCTCCTTCTGCACCGCTTCCATGCGCAGCATGCGGCCGATGACGTCGAGCGCCATGTCCTCGGGCAGGATCGCGAGCACGCGGGCGGCATGCTCCGGCTTCAGCTTGGACAGCACGACCGCGATGGTCTGCGGATATTCGTTCTTGAGATAGTTGGCGAGCACCTCTTCCTGGACGTTGGAGAGCTTCTCCCACATGTTGCGGCCGGCGGGGCCGCGGATCTCGTCCATGATGCCGTTGACGCGTTCCGGCGGCAGGTATTGCTGCAGCAGGCGCTCGGTGGCGTCGAAATTGCCCATCAGCGCGCCCGAGGCCGACATGCGCGAGACGAATTCGAGCATCAGGTCCTCGACCACGTCGGCTTCGATGGTTCCCAGCGTCGACATCGCCAGCGACAGTTCGCGTACCTCGTCGTCATCGAGCTGCTGCCAGATCTTGCCGCCATACTGCTCGCCGAGCGCGAGCATCATCACGGCGGCGCGCCGCGGGCCGCTCAAGGGTTCGGTCTTCTCGCGCTGCGCCTGGCGGCTCGCCAAGGTCGCGATGACCGTGGAAATGTCGTTGTTGTTGGCGTTGGCGTTCTGGGTCTGCGGCAGCGACATGGCGTCTACGTTCTTTTCAGTTCAGGCGGTTCACGTCGATCGGGTCAGCTCTGCGGCTCGGCGAGCCACTGGCGGATGATGGCGGCGGCTTCGCCCGGGTTGCGGTCGGCCAGCTCGCCCACCCGGTGGACGGACTGAGCGTGGACCTGACCCTGGACCTGGGCGACGTCGATCATGTTGGCGGTCTGCTGGGCGTGAGCGGCTGCCTGGATGGTTTCGTCGGTGAGGGCCGGCAGGCCGCCGCCCGGGGCGGCGATCTCCTCGCTGGCGATGATCTTCTTCACCAGCGGCCGCACCACCATGAACACGACCACGATGCCGAGCAGCATCATCACCGCGAGCTCGATGACGTACATGACGTCATCCTTGGTGAAGTGGAGCATGCCGAGGAAGCCGGTGGGCTCGTTGATCTGCGGCACGGCGGGAGCGTCGGCGAATTTCAGGTTGACCACCTCGACCTGGTCGCCGCGCTTCTGGTCGAAGCCGATGGCGGAGCGGACCAGTGCGGCGATGCGGTCGAGCTCGTCCTTGCTGCGCTCTTGATAGACCAGCTCGCCCTTTTCGTTCTTCGAGTAGGCGCCGTCGACCAGAACCGCGACCGAGATGCGGTTGACCCGTCCGGCCTCGGTGACTTCGGTCTTGGTGGTCCGGGAGATCTCGTAATTGTTGGTCTCTTCGGTCTTCTTGCTCTGGTCTCGCGGCTGTTGCGGCGGCGCGTTCTGCTGGTTGCCGGGCAGCTCGTTGTTGACCGTGACCTGGCCGTTGTTCTCGTTGGTCGCCGACTGCTCTTCGCGGGTCTGGCTCGAGCGCAGCACGCGGCCTTCCGGATCGTAGCGGTCGGAGGTCTGGGTGATGCGGTTGTAGTCGAAGTCGGCGGACAGCTGGACGCGGGCGCGGCCCGCTCCGACCACCGAGGAGACGATGTCCTCGACCTGCTTGCGCATCCGCTTCTCGAAGGCGTTGCGGCGCTCGTCGCCGACCTGCTGGTCGATGTCGGTCTGGGTGCCGTCGGCAAGCAGCTGGCCGGCCTCGTCGACGATCGACACCCGCTGCGGCTTCAGGCCGTTGACGGCGGAGGCGACGAGGTGGCGGATGGCGCGGATCTGCGCCGGCTCGAGGGTGCCGCGCACGCGCACGACGATCGAGGCGGACGGCTCCGGGGTCTCGCGCGAGAACAACGGCCGCTCCGGCAGGACGAGATGGACGCGCGCCGCCTGGACACGGTCGATGGCGCGGATGGTGCGGGCGAGCTCGCCCTCGAGCGCGCGGAGATGGTTGATGTTCTGGACGAAGCTCGTGGTGCCCAGCGCGTCCGACTTGTCGAAGATCTCGTAGCCGACGCCGCCGCCCTTGGGCAGGCCGCCCTCGGCGAGCTTCATGCGCAGCCGGGTCACCTTGTCCTTGGGCACCAGGATCACGCTGCCTTCATTGCGCATCTCGAAGGGAATGCCCTGCCGCTCCAGATCCTTGATGATGCTGGAGGAGTCTTCCATTGTCAGGTCGGTGAAGAGGGTGGTCATCTGCGGCGCGGTCACGCGCATGATGACGAAGCCGAAGAAGCCGATTAAGGCAGCGGTGACTGCGATCATGGCGGTGAGCCGCGCGGCGCCCAAACCCTTCAGGAAGTCCAAGAGACCTTGCAAGCAACTGCCCCATAGTTCGGCATTCGACGGGTGGCCGCTGAAAGGTGATTTGAGCTTCGCGGGCCTTTACGGCCGGTTGCATCGATCGCGAAATTCAATCCTTAACCTTCACCAGCACCCGCATTCCAGGTGGCGATCCGATGTCGGCCGCTGCCCCGCCGTTCGCGGGACGGGGCGCGGAGGTTGAATCGAACCACTGGGCAATTATTGCCTATGGGAAGGTTTCGATATGGTTAACGGTGGTTAAAGGGTCCTAACAAAGTGTAGACATGCAAAAAATCGGCTTGGCAGGGCCAAGCCGATTTTCGAAGAAATCCCGTCGTGTCGGCAACGATCTATTGGCGATATTGCTGAATTCGGGTGGTGCGCAGGCCGGCGAGACCGTGCTGGTCGATCGAGAACTGCCACGACAGGAATTCGTCGACGGTCAGGGTGTAGCGGCTGCACGCTTCCTCGAGGGACAGCAAGCCGCCGCGAACGGCGGCAACGACTTCAGCCTTCCGGCGAATGACCCACCTCTTGGTGCCTGGCGCAGGCAAATCCGCGATGGTGAGTGGGCTGCCGTCAGGCCCGATGACGTATTTCACCCTCGGGCGATGGGGTTCTGTCATGGCGTACTCACAAACTCTTAACCACTGAACTCACGGTAAGACCCTACGCCGCCTCGCTTAAAATTTGCCTAAGCCGAGGGCGCGAATCCGGCGTTGCGCGCGAACGCCGCCACTTCCGGTGGCGCTGCGCCCCGGGAGCGGAATCGTGGTGAATGATTGGTTAAGAATTTCCGGCGCTTACGCTGACAGGTCGCCGCGGCGGCTGAGCTTGTTCAAGTCCAGCCGGGATCGGTTCAGATGGGGTGGGAGCTAGCTCACGATCCGCTGGATCTGGTTCACCGTGTAGGTCTGGCCGCCGATCGTCAGCAACGGCGGCTGCTGGGTCAGGTCGACCGAGGACACGGTGCCCTGGACCTGGGTCGAGATCGCCACCGGACTGCCATTGGTCACATCGGTCGCGACCGTCGTGATCTTGTACTGCCCGTCCGGCCATTGGGTGCCGTCATTGCCCTGGCCGTTCCAGTTGTAGGTCTGATTGTTGCCGGCGCTGGCGGTATATTTGCCGGTGAAGACGGTCTGGCCAACGCTGTTGGTGATGTTGACGGTGAGGTTGCAGTCCTTGGGGATGCTGAGGTCCCAACTCGCCTTTCCGCTGGCCATGGTCGTCGTGGAGCCGCTGACCACGGCGGTCTTGCCGACGAAGGCCAGCGCCTGGGTCGCCTGCGTCGCCTGCTGCATCGTGAGCAGCGATGCGAGCTGGTCGTTGGTCTTGAGCTGCTGCTCGACGCCGGCAAACTGCACGAGCTGCTGGGTGAACTGATTGGTGTCCAGCGGATCCAACGGATTCTGGTTCTGCAACTGCGTCGTCAGCAGCGTCAGGAAGGTCTGGAAATTGCCAGCAATCGTCGAGCCTGTGCTCGAGCCGAGGCTGTTGTTGCCGGTTGACGAATTGGTGTTGGTCGTGCCCGAGACTGGCGGGCTTGACGTGATCGCGTCGCCGATTGCCATGGAAGCCTCCTGTTAAACCCTGATATCCACGCCGCCTTGCGCGCCGAACATCCGTCCATAGGACCGTCCGGCGAGCTGGACCGGGACGTTTTCGTCCTCGGTCACGATCAGGCGTTGTGCGTTGCCATTCTGTTGATAATCGCCGCCATTCTGGCCGGACGAGTTCTGGTCGCGCAGCGAGAACTGCAATCCGCTGTTGTTGCTCTTGAGGCCGGCGTCCTGCAGCGCCTGCTGGAGCTGCGGCGCCGTCTGCTGCAGCATCGCCAGCGTCTCCGGCTTCTCGACCCGCAGATGCGAGGTCACCTGGCCATTGCGGTCGACGTCGATGCGGACGTCGATGCGGCCGAGCTCGGCCGGATCCAGTCGGATCTCGAAGCGGCTCTTGCCGTTGAGCGCGGAGGCTGCGATCTCGACGGCAAGCCCATGAAGCGGCACAGCGGCCGCCGTAGCGGCCGTCGCGGTCAGGTTGGCCGCGGTGATCTGGCTGGTCGATGCGGCCGGCGTCGACAGCTGGGGCTGCGCGGCGGCCGTGGCCTGTGCACTCGGATCGGGCGCCGGCGCGTTGGTCTGACTGGTCGTCGGCGCGGCGTTGCGATCATGTGAGGCCGGTGCCTGCAAATTGCCG
This sequence comes from Bradyrhizobium sp. SZCCHNRI1029, assembly GCF_032487555.1. Lineage (NCBI taxonomy): Bacteria > Pseudomonadati > Pseudomonadota > Alphaproteobacteria > Hyphomicrobiales > Nitrobacteraceae > Bradyrhizobium > Bradyrhizobium sp. SZCCHNRI1029. Next base: position 603,365 of record NZ_JAUEUK010000004.1, on the reverse strand, counting down.
TTCGCCTTCCCGTCGCCGGCCTCGACGGAGTCCGGCTTGGCTGCAACAGCGGGTTGTTGCGCGAGCGCGCCCTGGCCCGGCTGCTGAGTGGACTGGACGTTGCCATTGCCCGGTTCGGTGACCTTGCCGGCTGCGCCGTCGGCGAGCCCCGTCTTAATCTGTGTGCCCGGCTTGCCCGTCGTCTTGGTGCTGCCGGGAACGGCCGTATCGAGCGCGGCGGTGAAGGTCTGATCGGCAGACGCGGCAGCGTCGCCGGAGGCCGCCGCTGCCGTCTCGGGCGCCGTCGCGGTGGATCCGGCTCCGTCGGCATCCTTGGCCGCCCCGGTGGATTTGGCTGCGGCCGCCAGCAGACCTGCCGCGGCATCGACCGAGCCCTGCGGGCCAACACCGGCTACTCCGACGGGCGCGGTCGCGCCGGGCGCATTGGTTTTGCCGTCGCCGCCCGCCGTGCCATCGCCGGTGGCGGGGTTGGCGAGGGTGATGTCGGGCTGGATGGCGACGGCGACCGGCGTCGGCACGGCCACGGTCTGCTCGGCTATAGCGGTCGTCGCAGCGCTCGCATCCGTGCTGGCCTGATCGCCGTCCTTCTTGTCGCCCGTCTTGCCGTCGCTGGTCTTTCCGTCGGCGGTCCCGGCCGCATCGGTCTTGGTCGGCGTGCCGGTGGTCGCGTCGGCCGTGGTATCGGGACCGCTGGCGTCGGCGCCCGCAGTGCTGCCGTCGGCCTTGTCCGCCGGCTTGTCCTGCGACCTGGCCTGGGTGGTGCGATCGGCGTCGCCGGCCCGCGCCGGTTCGCGGCTCGGGGTGGAAGCGCTGCCGGCGCGCGGTGACGGCGACGCGGAGGTGGGCGGCGACGCTGTCGACGGATCCGGAGTCGCGGCGTCGACCAGCGCCGAGAAGCTGTCGGACGGCTGCGGAGCGTCCTGACGGGACTGTCTCGGCGCCGTGGTCTTGAGAACCGTGCCTGCCTGGATGTCTGACGTGACGCTGAACACCTTGGACCCTCTCGCGATGAACTCGACCAAGCAGTTCAGCAAGGAGCGGGCCAAGCCGGCGCCACTGAAAATAGTCAATAAATTCAATTTCTTATGGAATCGATCGCGGCGCGGATCCGCCGCCGCGTCCTCGCCATTTCTGCCCGGCCGGCAAGATTTGCCGCCGGCATCTGCGACCGGCGCAATTGCTTCGCAGGAAGTGCGCCTATATTAGAGACAGATGCTTTCGTGTTGTTTCCGATCAGGACATCCTGTCCGGAGATCGCCCGAAGCAAGCCATCCGCAAAGACGGCGCATGCGAGGCGTTCCCGCGCCGGGAACCCGTTGCCTGACGCCGCGATCGCAGTGACCGGATCATGCTCAACAGTCTCGATCTCGAAGGCCGTCCTGAAGACACCAGGGTCGTCGTCGCCATGTCCGGCGGCGTGGACTCCTCGGTGACGGCCGCGCTGCTGAAGTCGGAAGGCTACGACGTCGTCGGCATCACCCTGCAGCTCTACGATCACGGCGCGGCGACGCACCGCAAGGGCGCGTGCTGCGCCGGCCAGGACATCCACGATGCCCGCAACGTCGCCGAGCGCCTCGGCATCCCGCATTACGTGCTGGACTACGAAGACCGCTTCCGCGAGTCGGTGATCGACAATTTCGCCGCCAGCTACGCTTCGGGCGAAACGCCGGTGCCGTGCATCGAGTGCAACCGCGCCATCAAGTTCGGCGATCTCCTGAAGACCGCGCGCGAGCTCGGCGCCTCCGTGCTCGCCACCGGCCACTACGTGGCCTCGCGGCGGCTGGCGGACGGATCGCGCGCGCTCACTTGCGCGGCGGACAGCGATCGCGACCAGAGCTACTTCCTGTTCGCGACCACGCGCGAGCAGCTCGATTATCTGCGCTTTCCGCTCGGCGACATGACCAAGCCGGAGGTGCGCGAGCTCGCGCGCCGCTTCGGACTGGAGGTCGCCGACAAGCACGACAGTCAGGACATCTGCTTCGTGCCGACCGGCCGCTACACCGACATCATCGGCAAGCTGCGCCCGAACGCGATGGAGCCGGGCGAGATCGTCGATCTCAATGGCCGCGTTCTCGGCGTGCATCAGGGCATCGCGAACTACACGATCGGTCAGCGCAAGGGCCTCGGCATCGCTGCCGGCGCGCCGCTCTACGTCGTCAAGCTGGACGTCGCCACCCGCCGCGTCGTGGTCGGCCCGCGCGAGGCGCTGCGCACGCATCGCATCACGCTGCGCGAGGTCAACTGGATCGGTGACGGCGCGCTCGACGCCGCCGCGCGCGAGGGCCTCGAATTGTTCGTGCGGGTGCGCTCGACGCGGCCGCCGCAGCCGGCTTGGCTGCGCGGTGCGGACGGCCGTTACGAGGTCGAGCTGGTCGCCGGCGAAGAGGGCGTCTCGCCGGGCCAGGCCTGCGTGTTCTACGATGCCGCGTCCGGCCGCGCCCGCGTGCTCGGTGGCGGCTTCATCCAGAGCGCTGTTGCGGAAAGCAGCAGCTTGGGCGGCAACGTGATCAGGCCGCAGCGCGTGGCCGAGCCGGTCCGCGGCTGATCAGCATCCATCATTCGGGGCAGGGGCATGGGGGACATCGACCGCGCGGGGGTCGAAAAGGCCTATGAGCGCTGGGCGCCGATCTACGATCTGGTGTTCGGCAAGGTCTTCGATCAGGGCCGCCAATCGACCATCGCGGAAGCCGATCGCATCGGCGGCCGCATTCTCGACGTCGGCGTCGGCACCGGTCTGTCCTTGTCGGACTATGCCCGGACCACGAAGATCTGCGGCGTCGATATCTCCGAGCCGATGCTGCGGCGGGCGCAGGCCCGCGTGCGCGAGCTGAAGCTCTTCAACGTCGAGACGCTCGCGGTGATGGACGCGAAGCATCTCGCGTTTCCCGACAATTTCTTCGACGCGGTGGTCGCGCAATACGTCATCACCGCGGTGCCGGATCCCGAAGCGACGCTCGATGATTTCATCCGCGTGCTGAAGCCGGGCGGCGAGCTGATCCTGGTCAACCATATCGGCGCCGAGAGCGGCCCGCGCCGCATCTTCGAGCTCGCCTTCGCGCCGATCGCGCGCCGGCTCGGCTGGCGGCCGGAGTTCCCCTGGGCCCGACTGGTGAACTGGGCCGCAAAGCATGGCGGCGTCACGCTGGCCGAGCGCCGGCCGATGCCACCGCTCGGACACTTCTCGCTAATTCGCTACCGCAAGGGCTGACCGCCAGATCCTCTGGCCGTGCGCTTTGCCACGCCATCCGCGCGGAACGCGAACGCGGGGTTTGCGTTGCCCCGCCATGAGCATCAGGCAATCCTTGTTCCTCTCCTTCGCACTGGTCTCGGCCGCGGCTGCGGCCCACGCCCAGGCGCCGCCGACGGCGGCCACACCTCCGCAGGCGACGGCGCCGGCCTCCGACGCGAATGCCGCCTGTGCGCCGAATGCCCGCGCGACGGCGACGCCCGACGGCATCACCACCGGCAGTGCCGGCGAGCCGCTCGGCGACAAGCTGGCGAAGACCAACGGTGTGTTGTGTCCGCCGAGCGGGGTCGATCCGGAGATGCACGCGCCGACCCCGGAGGGCGGCACGACGCCGGTGATCCCGCCGCCCGGCAGCCCCGGCGGCAATCCGAACGTGCAGCCGAAATGAGCCTCTTGTGAACTGCATTGCCTAGCCGTCGCTCCTGGCGCACATGTCGGCCTGTGGCCCTCGACGACCGGCGGATACATGCGCAAGGCCTTGGAGAGTCGTCCGGAAATCCCCTGGTGCGAAAACCGCTGCTGCCCGCGAGCTTTGCTTGACAGGGGCGGAGACGCCTCCTTATATGCCGCCCGTTCACAAGGCCCGGCGCCCGCTTCGACCGGTCTTGCCTTGATCGAACATCGTGGCGGGGTAGCTCAGCTGGTTAGAGCACGGGAATCATAATCCTGGGGTCGGGGGTTCGAGTCCCTCCCCCGCTACCACGCGTGACCCACTATTGTAGCTGCCGTCTGGGAACACTCCTTTCCCGAGTAAAGCAGCTAGCTTTCCCTTCACTTCGATCTCAAATCCTTCCCTGGGTCCCTTCGGGTAAATCGTGACGCTGTGCACGAGAGCCCGGAAATCGTCGATGAGCGTGCCTCGGTCGTCCTCGGCAATGGCGTGGTCCGCCAAGGTTTCCGCTAGCGCATCGACGGTTGCGACATATCGGTCCAAGGTTGCCGGGTGAAGGGCAACCGGAACAGGCGCTTCCTCGAGCGCGGCCAGTTCCGCCTCTACCCGCTCTCGCTCCTCTTTGAGCTCGGCGATGCGTTGCCGAGCGTCGTCCTCCGAAATGACGTATCGGACGACAAGATCGATGTTGCGCTGCCGCTCGCCCTCGATCCGATCGCGCTTCGCCTCCAGGCGCGTGCGTGTTGCGGCGGCGTCTCCGGCAAGGCGCTCTCGTTCACGATTATAGTTGCGCACATAGGTCTCGATCAGCCGAGGATCCTTCAGTTCTTCGGCCATGCCGCTGAGGACCAGATTTTCGACGTCGCGAAGGTACAAGATTCTGCGGTTCGAACAGCTGCCGCTTTCGCGCACGGCCGAGCAGCGGACGCGGGTCTTGCCCGTTTTGTCCCGGTCATGCACCGACAGGCCGGATCCGCAGCAACCGCAGCGAAGAAGTCCGGAAAGCAGATGTGGCGTTCGGCGCTTGACGTGGCTGGCGAGACGGCTCTTCTGCGACTTCAACAGATGAGCCTGTTCCCAAATGGACTGTTCGACGATCCGCAAATGGGGGGCTTCGATGCGCTGCCACTCGTCCGGCGGATTGGGCCGAGACAGCCGCTTTCCGGTGTCGGGATCTTTGACCATCCGGACCTTGTTCCAGACGATGCGACCCGCATACAGCTCATTGAAAATGAGGCCGTTCCCGCGCTGCGCGTTGCCGTTGATCGTCGATGCATTCCACCGCGGGCCTCGCGGCGGACGAATTTCCTCGCGATTGAGATCCCGCGCAATGTCGCGAGGTGTTCGTCCGTCGGCATAAGCGGCGAAGATGCGCCGAACGACGGCGGCCTCCTGCTCGACGATTTCGAGCTCGCCGGGTTTGCCGGCGACCGCACGATAGCCATAGGCGCGCCCGCCAGCGTGGCGGCCATCGCGTATCACGCCGGCCATACCGCGCCGGACTTTCTTCGCGCCATCCTCGCGTTGCATCTGTCCGACGAGACCGCGAATCCCTATCAGGATGGAGTCTGCCGTGCCGTCATGCACCGCTTGGATCTGGATCCCCTGAAAGGACAGCCTCTTGTGAATTCCGGCGAGATCCTCCATGTCGCGCGAGAGCCGATCCAACGCCTCCACGACTACGACATCGAATGTGTGCAGGCGTGCAGCATCCATCAGCTGCATCAAGCCATCGCGTCCAAAAACCGAGGCCCCAGACCGGGCCTTGTCCTCGAACGTAGCGACGACTGAGAGCTGATGACGCGCCGCATAGGTCCGACACAAAGCGATCTGATCTTCAGTCGATCTTTCGCTTTGGAGCTCGGTCGAGAATCTGGCGTAAATGGCTGCGCGCTTCATCATGAACACCATTGCTGCGGCACCGAGAGTTGACCGCATCAAGATGGCATTTTGTCAGCGGCTCTCTTTCCCGCAGATGATCGCGCCTCGCATCGGCAATCGCAAGCGCTTCAACGAATTTGGCCAGGGCATTGTCAGTTTCGGCAACACAGCCTGTTGCCCGATGCGATCCCTGTCCGGTCTTTTGTCGCGCCATCTCAACAGGATGCTGCGCGGGGAGAGCCGAGGCGAGATCGGGGAACGATGAAGCGTAGCATTGGATAGAATCGAGAACAGAAACGTCGTTTGGATGCGGATCGCTTTGACCTTGGGCACTGTGCCTGCCGTCGGCACAGTCAAAAGAGGGGTGTCCGGAAACGGAAGAGGATCGGAGACGCGCTCGCCGTTTAGGATGCGCTGGCGAAGGAAAGGGTCCGGGATCGAAAGTGGGCGGTGTATGAAGTGAGGATACGAGAGCACGAGTCTTTACGTTCTGCGGCCGGTTGAAGGATCGGAAATCGAGCTCACCGCGGCTTCCTCGAATCGACCTTCCGCACGCCATCCGGCTGGATCTGCGATCCATCGGTTTATATCGGATTCATGCCAGCCCGAACCGTTGCTGCTGATTTTGAGCTGGGCCGGGAACGTGCCCTCGGCGATCTTGCGGTAGATTGTGGACCGGGACAGCCCGGTCCTGGTGAGGATGGTCTTCAACCTGATGATCTGGTTCGCGCATGGCCGTGATGCCCTTCGCTGGTCGATTCTGAGGTGTTGTGAGACCAGAGAGGCCAAACAGATGCAGGCGGACAATAAGAGTTCGCGCGTTGCCAAGCGTGGCGTAGAGCCGGCGGCAAACGGGATGGGTCAAATTCCAAGGCTTCGGCCTCTGCCGAGATCGATGCCATGGACGAAGGCCAGATCCTGGCCGAGCCGGCGGCCTGATTCGAATGCAATGCCGAGATCGTTCTTGCGACCGGCGAGAATGGATTCCAATTGCGGGTCGCGTTCGAGACTTTTCGCCATGTCGCCCATCGCGGACCGCGTGGCCTTGTAACCGGACATGTCCCCGGCCTGATATTGTCGCTGACTGGTGTGCTCGAGCTTCTGCCAGCGCTCTACGAAGCGATCGGCGCGGCGGCTCGGATCGGTGCGCAGTTCAGTCTCGAGCTGGAGCGCGCGGATGGCGCGGTTGAGGCGTCCGCCAGCGGCCTCGCGGGCCAGCTCGGGGTTCTTCTTGTAGGCGGCCTCAGCGTCGTGGGAGCCATAGGGGCGCACCTTTTCGAAGGCCTGGCGGGCGGTCTGTAGCTCTTTGACCTGTTCGGGGCTCGCTCTGCCGCCCATCTCATGCGCTGCGAAGATCGCATCCACGGCGCGAGCATGGCGCACCAGCGCTCGGGTCCGCACACGACGGGCTTCCGCTTCGGGATCTTGCGCCACGGTCCTTGCCGGCACTTCGGCTTCGCGCCGGTCGGCTGCCGTGCCGCTGTTTTCTTTTTCGGGGGATCCCCGCTCGGGCCGTCGTCCGCCATCCCGGTCGAGCACCTCTCCAGAAACGCTAAGGCCGTCGAACATGCCGCGCAGCGTCTCTGGCACGGCCTTGCGCACGATCTCGGCCACGCGCTCGCGGAACGTGATCCCGCGCCGCTCGGCGTAGCTCTGGACGGGATCGGCACGGTCGTAATCCAAGGCCATGTCCTTCGACCGGTCGCGCGACAGAGCACGGTTGAGCCGATCCGCATCGGTAAAATCGTTGCGGCCATAATGCAGGTCCACGCTGTCGCGATGCCGCGACAGTGCGACATAGCTGCTGTGGGCGTCCATGCCGGGCGTTGCCAGTACATGGACCCGGTCGACCGTCATACCCTGCGCCTTGTGGATCGTCGCGGCATAACCGTGGTCGATCCGGTTGTAATCCTTGAGGTCAAAGCGCACGGACCGGCCATCGTCGATCTGCACGGTCATGGATTGCGCGCTGACCAGTTCAATGGTCCCGAGTGTGCCGTTCTTGACACCAAGCCCACGCTCGTTCCGCAGGAACATGATGCGGTCTCCGCCGGCGAAGCTTCTCGCGCCGCGCTCGACCGTTACACCCACCTCATTGCCCAGAGCGCCGGCGGCCCGCATCCGTCCGCGCGCCGCCTCGTTCAGCGCGCGCACCTCGTCATTGGTATGGGTCAGGATGATCCGGCTCCGGTCCGGCGATACCTGCCGGTCGCGGTCCCAGCGCGCGATCAGATCGCCCCGCGCCTGCTCGCGGGTTATCGCCTCATGCACCATGCCGTTGGCCCGATAGGCTTCTAGCGCATGGCCGACCTTGCCGGTCGCCAGATTGCGCGTGGCGTCGCGCTGCCAGTCTTCGCGCTGACGGCGTATTTCGCCGATCTCCGCCCCGCCGTGACGCTCATGGATCGACCGGAAAGCTGCGCCCGCCTCGATGGCCTGCAGCTGCTGCGGATCGCCGACCAGCACGACCTTGGCGCCCGCCTCGGCAGCACGAGACATCACGCGCTCGAGCTGGCGCGTGCCGACCATGCCCGCCTCGTCGATGACGAGCACCTCGCTCGATTTGAGTAGATCACGGCCCTGCTCCCAGCCATGCTCCAGACTGGCAATCGTGCGCGACGCAATGCCCGACCCGCCTTCGAGGTTTTCTGCTGCAATGCCGGACAGCGCCACGCCCCGGACCTCGAAGCCGGCTGCTTCCCACGCCTCCCGCGCCACCCCCAGCAGCGCGCTCTTTCCTGTCCCGGCATGGCCGACCACGACGCTGAGACCGCGTCCATCCGTGACGTGCGCCAAGGCGTCAACCTGCTCGGATGACAGCACCAGGCCGCGTGCTTCCGCACGCGCCAAAGCGGCCTGGCGATCCTCGTCGCGCACCTGGTGGCGCTCCCGTTCTGCCATCAGCTCAGCGGCCCGGTGCAGGCGCCGTTCTGCTTCGATCATTCCGCGGGTGGTGAACCGATCCTCGCCGCGAGCGTCCTTGCCGAGGTCGACTAGATCTGGCGCTCCCTGCATTGCGCCCAGCACTTCATTGAACTGGTCGAGCCCGTCACTGTGCCGATGCGCAAACTTTGCGAGGTCACGGCGTGTGAAGGTCGATTGCTGTTGGGTGATCGCGTCCAGTCCAAGGGAGGGATCGGCGATGATCCTCCTGCCGTTGTTTCGCGCGATCTCGCGGTGCATCTCGGCCCGGTCAGCCTCAGCGCCCTCGCCTCCGCCTCTCCGCCCCTCAATGCGCTTGGCCGGTGCGCCGATCTGGCTTTGCGGCTCGAGCGCAATGCCCTGGGCTTCCAGGCTGCGGTGATCAATCCGCGCGTCGATGTCGAGCTCGGCCAGCCGCTCGTTGGCAATCTCCGCCCAGCGTTCGCGCCAGCGCTCGACCATCTCCGTGCGGTTCCACTCTCTCACCTTCTGACCAAAGCCGTTCTGATCGACCGAGCGCATTGTCAGCATGACATGGGCGTGCGGCTTGGGCAGGCCGTCTTCGGCCCTGTCCCAATGCACATTAAGATCGGCGATCATGCCGCGACGGACGAACTCGCTCTGAACGAAGTCCCGAGCCAGCTCAATGCCCTGCGCCTCAGTCAGTTCTCGCGGAAGGGCGAACTCGATCTCCCGGGCCAGCTGGGCGTCCTTGCGGACTTCGAATGCTTCGACATCGTTCCAGAGCCGCTCGCGGTCACTCCACGCCTCCGGCGCATTCTCCGGCAGCATCACCTCGGAATGGACGACGCCGCGCTTGGCCGAAAAATCCTGCTCACGGCCCAACCGCTCGTCGCGCAGCCGCGAGCCCGAGCGGTAGGCCGCCGATGCCACCGCGCTGCTCCCGGCCTTCCGGCCAATGACCTTGACGTGAAGATGATAGATCGCCATCGCGAGCAGAGCATCTACACAGCGAAGCGTACGTCGGCACGACGTATAAGCGCGCCCTCCCTCGAAAAAATCTCGGGAGGGATTATCCCATCTCAGCTCGTCCTGACGACCTTACGGCAAGGCGCCGCTAGCCGAGTTATCATTTCTCCGCCGACGTAGGGAGACGACAATGCGCAAACCAAGGGACTTTGATGCGGACCTGAAGGCACTCGACGACAAAGCGCACGAGCTTAAAACCCGCAAGGTGCGGCAGCTAGGCGAGCTCGTCATTGCCACGGGAGCTGACGCGCTTAGCGCAGACGAACTCGCTGGTGCGCTGATCGTGCTGGTCGAGACCAAGGAGGCCGGAAAGAGGGAGGCATGGGCCAAGCGCGGCGTCTCGTTCTTTCAAGGACGGTCGATGCGGAATGCGCCAGCAACTGACCGCGACGCTAATGTGGTTTCGACGCAACCGAGCGGCGCGCAACCGGCAACAAGCCGCAAGGGCACGGCGTGACATGCGCTCTTGGCAGATCACGCGCCGAAAGCGCACCCGCCATCTCATCGAACTCGGTGGCCTCGTCGTCAAAGCCGGTGTCGTGGAGCAAACCGGCGATGATCGCGCCATCATCTATGGCGCGCTGCTCTGGGTTGCTGACAAACTCCAAAGTGATCAGCGCGAACGGGCGCGAGCGCTATGGATGGCAGAGGGGAAGCGGGTGTTTGAGGCGGAAGCGGCGACACCAGACAAGAACGATCAAAATGGCTCAACACCAAGCAAGAGCTGAAACTCTGCCTGCCCAATCGCCAGTGTCCTTGACGCGCAATTGGCGGCTGTGCGGTGTGAGCTTGAGCCGGCGAGAGGCATGGCAGCAATGCCGCTTAGCGCTCCGGCAAGCCGGCGGCGATCATCAGCTTGATCATCCGATCGGCGGCCTGGACGAAGACCGGGCTGGTGTTCTTCATCGGCGGTGCAACGTTGAGGGCCGTCGTGCCAGGCCGCAACCTCAGGCCCTCCTGCATGGCCGCCTTCGCCTCCTCGGTCCGGCCCAACTGCTGGTAGGCCGCCGCCAGATTCATGTGCGGTCGCCCCGAGGCCGCGGTCTGCGCCGCGACGGTGGTCGGCGCATCGTTGCTCAGGCTGCATCAGGGCCACGACGGTCTGATTGGCAACGACCTCGTCACCAGCAACGTCGCCATGCTTGAACATGTCTTCAAGCCAAGTGAGGATCACGGGCTGCGCGTAACAGCTCGCGTCTCAATTATAGAACCGAGCATCCCATTCCTGGAGCTGGACAGCTAGTTTGGAAACCCCTTGAGTTTTCCCCAACGGGATTGGTGTGGAGGCAAAAGGGTGAAGGGCGTAGCGCAAGCAAGTCCGCTAGGAAGCGAAGGCGAAGAATGCGACTCCGGCGTCAACGACACCAGCACGCGCCTTGGGAGCACGTCCGCTGAACGTGTATCGAGATCAGCCTGGATCGCGATCGCGCTCAGCTTCGCAGCGGTCCTGCTCGACGGGCTTGATACCAGTTCGATCGGCGTGGCGGCTCCCGTCATCGCAGCCCACTTCATGGTCTCGCCGGCGTCGCTCACACCTGCGTTCGTGCTGACGAGCGTCGGCGCCGTGCTCGGATACCTGGCGTCCGGCCCGCTGGTCAGCCGTTGGCAGGCGCGTCCTGTCCTGATCGCAAGCGTGGCGGCGTTTGGCGTTCTCTCGCTGGCAACGCCGCTTGCGGGTTCCGTGGAGCAGCTTGCAGCGCTGCGCCTGATCACGGCTATTGGGCTCGGTGCAGCGTTGCCGTCGGCGATTGCCATTGCGACGTCGCAATGTCCGCCAAGGCTGAAGGAGACGGCTGCCGTCATCGTCGGGACCGGGCTCGCCGCCGGCGGCATCCTGGGCGGTGTGCTCGGTGCAGTCCTGACCGCGCGTTTGGGTTGGCAGTCCATCTTCATCATCGGCGGTGCCCTGCCGCTCGGACTCTCCCTCGTTCTGCTGTTTTGGTTACCCAGGCTGACCGCCGCGCGCGATCCGTTGTCGACCAATCAACGCGACCTGCACCTGGGCGGTTTGAAGCTGATCGGAGATCTGCTCGCCACTGGCGTTGCGAGCCGGACCGTCAGCCTTTGGATATTCTCCTTTCTGATCTTCGCTGACGGCTACGCACTGGTGTTCTGGCTGCCGGCGCTGCTCGTCAAGCTCGGATTCTCGACCGAATATTCGCAGCTTGGCATCAGCTTCTTCAGCGCCGGCGGCCTGGTCGCCAACGTCCTCGTGATGCTCCTCGTGAGCAGGCTTCCGATTGCGCGTATCCTGGTGTCGGCCGTGACCCTTGGGGTCATGTCTGCGGCGGGGCTTGCGGCGCACGACGTGGTCCCGCTCGGTGTCTGGCTGCTGATTGCCGGAACCGGTGCAGGTCTGATCTCCTGCAGCGTGGGGCAGTCCGCTCTCGCTGTCGCGATCTATCCCGAAGCGCTTCGCACCCACGGTGTCGGCTTCTCCGCTGCCGCCGGCCGCATCGGCTCGATCGTTGGGCCCGCGTTCGCAGGTCTCCTCGTTTCGAAGGGTGTTGCGCCGAAAGCGATCTTGCTCGCGGCCACGCTTCCCGCATTGCTTGCGATCTTCGCTCTGCTTCCGCACTTGCGGACGACGGAGCGGTCATGATGCGGCGTTTCAAATCTGGAACGCTGCTCGCCATTTTCGGACGCTGGCTGCATTTGGTGAGAGAGCTTAAGCCGTGGGGCCGGGAAGTGCCTTGTCGGAATAGGAATGACCGCTGTGGAGCATGTTGAGCTGGAAACGCCGTTTGGTCGGCTGCGCGGCGCGCGATCAGAAGGAGTGACCGCGTTTCGGAGAGTTCCGTATGCGGAAGCCCCCGTCGGCCCATTGCGCTTTGAGATGCCGTCAGTGCCGCCGCGATGGGGCGGTGTTCGCGACGCCGTCGCGGCCGGGCCGATTCCTCCGCAGAATCCGTCGCGTCTCGACGTGGTGATGGGGACCTACGACGTCGAGCAAAGCGAGGATTGTCTCCATCTGGACGTCTGGACCGGTCATGCGGCAGGCGACCGCGCTCCGGTCCTGGTGTTCATTCATGGCGGCGCCTTCATGACCGGAGGCGGATCGCTGCCTTGCTACGACGGAGGCATCCTCGCGAAGGACAATGGCCTCGTCGTTGTCAACGTCAGCTATCGGCTCGGCATTCTCGGCTTCTTCCCGCATCCCGGCCTCGGCGGTCTGAACCTCGGCCTGCACGACCAGGTCGCAGCGTTGCGCTGGATAGCACAAGCCATCAGCGTGTTCGGCGGAGATCCGCAGCGGATCACGGTGATCGGCCAATCGGCGGGCGCATTCAGCATCGCGGCCCTTGCCGGCATCGAAGCTGGATCGGGGCTGTTCAACCGGGCGATCCTGATGAGCGCGCCGGTCGGCGTCAAGCTGCGTACCGTCGAACAGTCGCGACCGGTCGCCAATGCAATCCTCGATGTTCTCGGCATCGCCGCTGACGAGGTCGACAAACTCCGAACGATCCCGATTGGTCGCGCCCTCGAGGGCTTGCGCATGCTGCAAAGGCGGCCGCCGGCGACCCCGGGAGATATCACGCCTCCCTTCATGCCGGTTCTGGATGATGCCCTCGTGCACCGCGATCCCATCGAGTCAATTCGAAGCGGCGGCGCACGGTGGTGCGACATGATGATCGGCTTGACGCGCGAGGAGTATGCCGCGTTCTCGATCTCGAATCCGTCGCTCGACGAACTGTCCGATGATGCGCTCGAGGACGTGATCCGATCCCAGGGGGACGACGACGCAAGTGCGACGCTGGCACGGCTGCGTTCCTCGCGCGTGCCTGCGACACCTCGCATGCTCCTGGGCGACTTCTACAGCGAACGGATGTTCACAAAGCAGAGCCTGGAGATCGCCGCCACGCAGTCCAGCCTCGGTCGAAAGGCCTTCACCTATCTGTTCGACTGGCAGGCGCCCGTTCCGGGCCTGGGAGCCTGCCATTGCATCGATCTTCCCTTCCTGTTTGGCAACTTCAACATCTGGCAGTCGGCTGCCATGGTCAAAGGCGCGGACCGGCGCGAAGTGCAGGACCTGAGCCGCCTCTTCAGAGGCTCGATCGCCGCGTTCGCGGCAGCGGGAGACCCGAACGCGCGCGGTCTCCCGGAATGGCCCGCCCACGCGGCGGATCAGGCGGTCCTGCATTTTGATCGCCGCATCACGGCATCGCGATACATCGCCTGACTCGAGCAGGAACGGCCGGGAGTTCTCTCAACGCCTGGCCGGTCTGGGCCTGCGCTTCTTCACGGCGCGTTGGGATTTGCGCCTCACGGCGGACGCCGGACCCGATGGCTGCGGACTATCGGACGAGCGCAGCCTGTCCTGAAGAAATTTGGCGAGACCGGCGAGGAACAAACGGCCGGCGACCGTCAGGGATCGGCGCGAAGGATAGAGCGCATAGAACGTCACCGGTGGCGGCGCCCAGTCGGGAAGCGGCAGAACGAGCCGGCCATCGAGCAGGTCGGCGTCGCACATCGGCATCGGCAGTCGCGCGAGACCGAGGCCGCGTAGCGCAGCCTGGCGAATGATGTTGAGGTTGTTGGCTGAAAAGTTGAGCTTGACGTTGATCTCCGTCGTCGCGTCGCTTGCGCCTAACAGACGCCAGCGCGCCATGAAGCCGTCGGCGCCCCATCCGACGCCCGGGAGGCCTTCGAGGTCTGCGGGGGTCGTGCGCGGGCCGAGGCGCGCCATCAGGGCGGGCGCTGCGACTAAGCGGTAAGGCGCTGTCGCGAGCTTCTGGCAGATCAATTCGGAATCCGCCAGATCTTCGCGCACAGGATGGATTGCGAGGTCGTAGTGATCGATCTTCGGGTCGAACGTCCCTTTGGTGTTGTCCAAGGTCAGGCGCACATCCGGATAGGTCTCGGCAAACTGGATGGCAAAATCGGCGACCAGAATCTCGGAGAGGACGGCCGGGCAGGAGATGCGCAGCATGCCCGAGGGGCGGTTCGTGCGGTCCTCCGCAAGCGCCTTGATCGCAACCAGCTCTTCCCTGATCTTCTGGCTCCGCTCGTAGATAGAGAGGCCGATTTCAGTCGCCGCGAAGTTGCGCGGGCCGCGATGAACGAGATGCACGCCGAGCTGACTTTCGAGGTCGCCGATCCGTCTGCTCAAGCTCGACTTCGGAATGCCTGTCTTGCGGCTCGCCGCCGACAGGCTGCCGGCCTCGATGATTTCGACGAGAAGTGTCAGGTCATCGACCGTTCCCATGAGTAATCCTCTGCGGAGATCTCAGACAGAAGTCCGGATTCGATGAGACGATCGAAAGCGGCACTCCAGCAAGCAGGTCGTCGTTCCAATCCTGGAACGTGACTGTACCGATTGCCGGACTTTTTGTCCCGCGTCCACTGCCTATGCTGTTTCACCGAACTGAACGGGGCGGTTCGAGGGACAACACGCCGGACCACGACAGCGTCTGATGTCTTGGACCTGGGCTTAGAGGACATTGGAGGGGGACTTGAGGCATCATATTCAGCCATTACTCATGGCACTGGCTTTTGCGTCGTGCGCAAGCGCGGCAGCTGTCGCGGAGGATTTGCCGGTCAAGGCAAAGCCAGCGGCCTCCGGTCAGCCATTCTTTTCGCTGATCGATGATCGCCTCACCTTCTCCTATATCCCCAAGGCGACGGACCCCGGCGTGTTCTCCAGGAATCCGGACGGGTCGCTCAACAGCACGACCGCGATGCAGGTCTACTCGTTCACGCATTTCGACATCTGGCAGTACGGTACGAACTTCCTGAACATTTCGATGTTCAAGGCGGACCATAACGATCCCGCCAGCCCCTGCACGAACGCGGGCGTCGTGGTCAATCCGGGCACCGGTGTTGCAACACCGGCCAATTGCGCGGGTGCAATCTTTTTCACCGGTCAGAGCCGTTCGACATTTGGCTGGAATGAAATCTTCGATACCAAGGCGTTCACGGTCGGCCCGCTCCGCAACATCTCCTTCGAGGTCGGTTTGGACCTGAGCACGTCGAACTACTATCGCGCCGCCGCTGCGCAGGCCGTATCGGCCGGCCTGCAGTTCCAGTTCGATCTTCCCTACAAGGGTTACGTCAACGTCGCGCCGCTCGCGACATGGATCTACATGGCACACATGGGATTCCTGCAGTGCGGTGGTGGCTTTGCCCCTCCGGGGCCCGGCGTGAGCTGTCTGCCCGACGGCAACCGGCGGTATCAGCCGACCTGGGCGATTGAAACGAACTACTACATGGACCTCGGCTTCTTACCCGAGAGCATGCGCTATTTATCCATCAGCGGCCGCGCCCAGTTGCTCGGCGCGCTCGGCCCCGAGAACAGCCCACTTCCCTATAATCCGCTGCCCGTCGCGGCGCCGGCCAACTCCATGACCAAAGTCTCACTCAACTCCGAGCCGATCCGCCTTACCTTCGATGCCTCCAAAGCGATGTGGGGCCCGAAATTCTCGCACTATCTCGATGTCTGGGTGGCCTATCGCTACTGGCAGAACAAATACGGTCTCGATCACAATGTCAGCAAGCTCTGCACGAGATCGCCAGGGGTGAGCAACAACACCTGCACCGAATCGAGTCTGTCCAGCGGCATCAGCGTGAAGTTCTAGTGCGTCGACAAAACGGGGGAGAGCGGTTTACCTGCCGCGCCTGATGCGACCGTCGTCAGCTTTTTGGCGTCGCACAGCACCGCCCGATGGGAAACGATGTTCGGAGAGGCCTTGTGCGAGGCCGCGGACAGCAAGCAGATGTCCCGCCATGGGTTCGGCACTCAACTGCTTCGGATCCAGGAATTTTCTGGCCGTCGTGATGAACAGCGTTTTGAGGTCGCTGCCTCCAAAGCACACGCAGGTCGGGTTCGTCACCGGCAATGGGACGATGGTGTCGATCTGCCCGTTCGGGCGGTAGCGTACGACGCGGCCGCCCGAGAAGAAGGCTGTCCATAACCCGCCTGCGGCATCGACGCAGGCGCCGTCCGGTCTTTCCTTCGACGTGCTATAATCTGCAAACAGGCGCCGGTTGCTGATGATACCGTCGTCGAGATCGAAGTCGAACGACCAGGTGCAGTATCGCCGCGTATCGGTGAAATAGAGCGTGCGGTTGTCCGGCGCGAACGCGATCCCATTGGTCACGATGACGTCGCCGAAGATGCGCGTCACCTGGCCGTCTCCGGTCACGCGATAGAGCGAGCCGTTCGGGCGATGCAGCTGGTTGTCCATGGTGCCGATCCACAAGCGGCCGCGCGCATCAACCCGGCCGTCGTTGAGGCGGTTGTCGAGGCCGTTTTCGACCTCGACAAACTGCTCCGGATGATCGGCCGCGCGACGGTACAGAGTCAGATCCCGTGCGAGCAGATGCGAGCCGTCCGCCGTCAGCGCCTGGCTGCCAAGGAATTGACACTCATGGGAAACAGCGTGGTGCGCGCCAGTTTCCGGATCGAACGACTGATGCAGCCTGCCGTCGATATCGATCCACCACAGCTTGCGGGTCCGGTCGCACCATAATGGCGTCTCGCCGAGGAGATCGGCGTTGGCCACCGCAATCTCGACCCGATCAGCGGAGATCGAATGAATGGTCATGTCGGAATCCCGTTCCAGCCGCGCGCGCTATCGATCTCAGCTTTTCCAGCGGGCGCATCGCCTGGACGAAGCGGCAGTTCCTTGCGCAGCAGGTCCGCGGCGTCGGCGGAAGGAACGACAACTCCACGCCGACAGCAAGCCCCGGCGTCGCGACGGATCGGACATGCCCGAGCGCGAGCGTCATGGCCTCGACCGAGGTTGACGATCCGAACACGGCCGGCGGCATCCAGTATCCGGCGTCCGTCCTATTGGGGATGCTGTCCCGCTCGTTCCGGTTGGCGGTGTAGACCGTCTTGTCCGGCTCGCCCTTCACATAGATGAGGATCGGCAGGTGCCGGCTGATGCCGATCGCGTCCATGAAGTCGAACTGGAAATGGTAGTAGCCGCCGAGAAGGTACTGATGTTGTGCTTCGACGTGCAGATCAGGACGTCGATGCCGGCCGCGTCGAGCAGGCCGTCGAGCCGGGCGGTCGAGAAGGGAATGTTGGCGCGCATGAATCGTTCTCTGCGTCGACCACCCGGGGGGCGGCAAGGTGAGGGCGATCAATTGCCGGTCCAGGAGGACAGGGCATGCGCGACACAGTTGTTGATGTGCTCGCTCAGGACGGTCCTTGCGCCCTCGATGTCGCGCCTCAGGGCGCATTCCAGCAGCGCCTTGTGCTGGTTGATCGTCTCGCTGCCGCGATAGCGCAGTGCGTAACGGAAATATTTGTCGAACACGATGGAATGCGTATGCATCAGCTCGCGCGACCCGCAACGCGAGATCAGCGCCTGGTGGAATTCGCCGTCGTAGCGCTTTCGCAACTCGGGATCGTCGCCCTCCTTCAGGATGGTGCGCTCGGTCGCGGCCAGCTTGTGATGCGCTGACACCACGCGTCCTTCCCACTCGACGTCTCCGGCGCGGAACGACTCGGCCATGGCGTGATGCTCCAGCAGGATGCGCAGCTCGGCGAGCTCGCGCAGGTTCTGGAGCGAGACCGGTGCCACCTCGAAGCCACGCTGCCCTTCGGCGACCACGAAGCCTTCGGACGCCAGGCGATTGAGGATCTCGCGCAGGGTCGAGATGCTGACGCCGTAATCCTCCTTCATCGCCTCGAGCCTGAGGCGTCCCGACGGCGTGAGCACGCCGAAAATGATGTCGGAGCGGATGCGCCGATAGCCGCTGTCGCCCGCCGACAGCGGCCGTTCCTCAAGATCCGTCATGCCTTCTGATCCCGCTCGCCCGGAGCGCCGCCCTGTGGGAGCGGGCCACTCGCCGGCATTATAGCAGAGTCGCGGCATCTGATGTCCATTGAAATCTCATATGAAATTATGATTGTCGTTTGACATCGATATTGATGTGTGTTTTCTCGATAAACAGAGGGTACGGAAAATAAGCGCTCAACCCGCCGCGTGCCCCGAAGAAACCAGGGAGGACACGATGAGCTTGTTCGCACGGGCGCTGTCTGCCGCCGCGATCTCGGTGGCGCTGACGGTCGGCGCATCTGCCGCCGATGACATTCAGGAGCGGACGATCCGGTGGGGGCACCTGAACAACACCGATCACCCCGTCAGCTTCGGCGTGCAGAAGTTCGGAGAGATCCTGCTGGCCAAGAGCGGGGGTAAGATGAGGGTCCGCGAGTTCGCGGCCTCGCAGCTCGGCAACGAATTGCAGCAGCAATCCGCGCTGCGCGGCGGCACTCAGGAGATGCTGTCGGCCTCGACCACGTCGCTTGCGACCGTCGTGCCCGAGTTCGGCCTGATCGATTTCCCGTTCCTGTTCAACACGACCGAGCAGGCCGATGCGCTCGCGACCGGCAAATTCGGCAAGGCCATGCTTGAGGGCCTGCCGTCGAAGAACCTGATCGGCCTCGGTTATTGGGGCCTTGGCTTCCGCAACGTCACCAACAGCACCCGGCCGATCACCAAGGTCGAGGACTTCGCCGGCCTGAAGCTGCGCGTCATTCCGAACCCGGTCTATCTGGAGAGTTTCAGCGCTTTCAAGGCCAATCCCGTCCCGATGGCGTTCGGCGAATTGTATTCGGCGCTGGAGACTCGCACCGTCGACGGGCAGGAGAATCCCTACACCGTCATCCTCTCCAACAAGTTCTACGAGGTGCAGAAGTACGTCTCGGCCACCAACCACACCTTCACCCTCAACATCATCCTGGTGAGCAAGACGTTCTGGGACAAGTTGTCGCCGACCGAGCAGCGCCTGATGCGCGAGGCCTATGAGGAAAGCCGCAACTATCAGAAGGAGCAGACGCGCCTCCAGACCGAAAAGGCGCTGGCGGAATTGCAGGCCAAGGGCATGCAGTACAATGCGATCGCTCCCGAGGAGACCGAGCGCATGCGCAAGGCGGTTCAACCGGTCGTGGACAAGGTCTCGGCCAATCTTCGGCCCGAGACGGTGAAGCTGTTCAACGAGGAAGTCGAGCGCATCCGCAAGGACGTAAAGTAATCGCCTCTCCATCACGATAGGCGGCGGAGCCGGCCCATGCCGGCTCACGTCCCACATCTGCTCGGACCTGACGCATGGCGCAGTTTCTCGACCTCTATTGCTCGTTTCTGAAAGCCGTCATTGCCGCGTGTCTCGCGGCCATGGTGGTGCTGGTCTTCGGCAACGTAGTGCTGCGCTATGGCTTCAACTCCGGCATCACGGTGTCCGAGGAGCTGTCGCGCTGGCTGCTGGTGTGGCTGACCTTCCTCGGAGCCATCGTCGCGCTGCGCGAGCACGCCCATCTCGGCGTCGACAGCCTGGTGCGGAAGCTGCCGGCCTCCGGCAAGCGCATCTGCTTCCTCATCAACTACGGCCTGATGCTGTTCGCCGATTGGCTGCTGCTCTCCGGCAGCTGGCGTCAGACCCTCATCAACATCGACGACCGCGCGCCGGCGACCGGTCTGTCGATGGCCATCTTCTACGCCGTCGGCGTGATCTTCGGTGTGTCGGCCGCAATTATCCTTCTCTACGACCTGTACCGGGTGATCAGCGGGCAGGCGAGCGAGGAGGACATGGTGGCGGTCAGGGAATCGGAGGAGCAGTGATGGCCTCGATCGTCTTCGCGCCCTCTCACTCTCTCCGCGTCACCCGGATCATGCCATGACGATCGTCGTCTTCACCGTCTCTCTGCTGGGCGCCATGGCGCTGGGCATGCCGATCGCCTTTGCGCTCCTCATCTGCGGCGTCGCCCTGATGAGCACCATTGACATGTTCGATCCCCAGATCGTCGCCCAGAACGTCATCAACGGCGCCGACAGTTTTCCGCTGATGGCCATCCCGTTCTTCATGCTCGCGGGCGAGATCATGAACAAGGGCGGACTGGCCAAGCGCATCGTCAATGTCGCACTCGTGGCGGTGGGGCATTTCCGGGGCGGCCTGGGCTACGTCACGATCCTGGCCGCCTGCATCCTGTCGTCATTGTCGGGGTCGGCGGCGGCCGACGCCGCCGCGCTGGCGGCGCTGCTGGTGCCGATGATGGTGGCGGCGGGACACAAGAAGACCTATGCGGCGGGTCTCGTGGCGGCCGGCGGCGTGATTGGCCCGGTGATTCCGCCCAGCATCGGATTCGTGATCTTCGGCGTGGCCGCCAACGTCTCGATCTCGAAGCTGTTCCTTGCCGGCATCGTGCCCGGCCTTTTCCTGGGATTGGGCCTTTGCGCCGCCTGGTACTGGGTGGTGCGCAAGGAAAACCTGTCGCCGCCGCCGCGCGCCGCGAGGTGTGGCATGCGATCACCGACGGCTTCTGGGCACTCATGCTCCCCGCCATCATCATCGTCGGCCTGCGCTTCGGGATCTTCACGCCAACCGAGGCCGGCGTCGTCGTCGCCGTCTATTCGATGTTCGTCGCGACGTGCATCTATCGCGAGCTGAAATGGTCCGAGATCTACGCGGTCCTGGTCTCGTCGGCCGTGACCACGAGCGTCGTCATGTTCCTGGTCGCTGCGGCCTTGGTGTCGTCCTGGCTGATCACGGTGTCTGAGATCTCCAACCAGGTCGTCGATCTCCTGAAGCCGTTCATGAGCAACAACACCATCCTGATGCTCGCGATCATGGTGGTCGTCGTGATCGTGGGCACGGCGCTCGACATGACGCCCACCATCCTGATCCTGACGCCGATCCTGATGCCAATCATCAAGGCGGCAAATATCGACCCCGTCTATTTCGGCGTGCTGTTCATCATCAACAACTCCATCGGCCTGATCACGCCGCCGGTCGGCATCGTGCTTAACGTCGTCTGCGGCGTGTCCAAGATCAGCATGGAAGACATCATCAAGGGGGTCTGGCCCTTCATGATCGCGCAGCTGATCGTCCTGTTCGCGATGGTCCTGTTTCCCGGCCTGGTGACGGTGCCGGCGCGATGGTTCGGCGGCTGATCGGGCTGCGTTGGCAAAGGAGTCGAACATGGCCGCACGGATCGTGATCTTGAATGGACCCAATCTCAATTTTCTCGGCATTCGGGAGCCCGACATCTACGGCTCGACGACGCTGAAGCAGATCGAGGACAGCTGCCACGCGCTCGCGGACCAACTCGGCGTATCCGTCTCGTTCCACCAGTCGAACATGGAAGGCGAGCTCGTTGGTCTGATCCAATCCGCTCACGGCCAGGCGGATGCGATCATCATCAATCCGGCAGGCTATTCTTTCACATCGGTCGCGCTGATCGATGCGCTGAACATCTTCGATGGGGTGAAGATCGAGCTGCACATCTCCAACATCCATGCGCGGGACGAGCTGCACCGCCATTCGATCACCTCGCGGGCCTGCACAGCGGTGATTTGCGGACTTGGCGCTTACGGCTATCTCGCTGCGATCCTGGCGGTCGTCCAGCGGCTCGGGCAATTGCCTGAAACGATTCCGCCGGCCCTGCACGGGCTTGCGCTAACCGGCAAGATGTAATCAGGAGACAAGCATGCGCGGAACAGGGTTTCTCGCCATCTGGAGCGACGTCGAGGCGCA
Source organism: Bradyrhizobium sp. SZCCHNRI1029 (assembly GCF_032487555.1). Lineage (NCBI taxonomy): Bacteria > Pseudomonadati > Pseudomonadota > Alphaproteobacteria > Hyphomicrobiales > Nitrobacteraceae > Bradyrhizobium > Bradyrhizobium sp. SZCCHNRI1029. Next base: position 581,454 of record NZ_JAUEUK010000004.1, on the reverse strand, counting down.
TGATCTGACCGACTACCGGCATTGGCTGACGCGCGAGCACACCACCGAGCGCGTGACGACGCGGGGCTTCCTGGCGTCGCGTGTGTTTCGTGCCGTGCGCAGCGACGTCAACCGCTTCTTCATCCTGTACGAGCTCGAAACGCCCGAGGTCCTCGACGGCAAGGACTATCTGGCGCGGCTCAACGCGCCCACCCCGTGGTCGCAGCGCATCATGCCGAAGCTCGGCAATTTCATGCGTGGCGGCGGTGTGATCGTCGCGCGCGCCGGGCGGGGCGAGGGCGCCACGATCGTGGCGCTGCGGATCGACAAATTGCCCGCCGACCCGCAACGGCTGGCCACCGCGCTCGTTGGCTGCGACGGGATCGCTGCCGTGCAGATCGGGGCGACCGACGCGCCGCGGACATCCGTACCGACCGCTGAAAAGGGCATGCGGAAGCACGAGGGCTTCTTCTCGGGGCTTCTGTTGATCGAGGCGCTCGATGACGCTTCGTTGCAGAGGGCCTTGCGGCAGGCGCGGACACTTGCATCCGATGTCATGGAGGGAGCCAGCGAGCCTGACTTCTATCAGGGCATGTTTGCGCTCGACGCACGCATCGCGGATGCTTGCTGATGGCGACCTTTTCGCTCGCTGCGCTGACCGTGCTCGACTTGGCGCCGCCCGAGATGATCGATCTGGCGGCCCGCTGCGGCTACGACAAGGTCGGCCTCAGGCTGCTGCCGGCCGTGCCCGGTGGACTGGCTTATCGCCTGATGGATGACGCCGCGCTCCTGCGTACGACGCTCCAGCAGTTGCAGTCGACGGGTGTAACCGTTGCCGATCTCGAGGTCGTCGCCTTCAGACCTGAGACGAGCGTCGCGTCGTTCATGCCGTTCTTCGAGACAGGCGCACGCCTCGGCGCCAGGCACATCCTTGTCGCCGGCTATGACCCCGACCTGGCGCGGTTCTCCGATCGTTATCGGCAGTTTTGCGAGGCGGCTGCTGCGTTCGGTCTGACCGCCGATCTGGAATTCATGCCCTGGACCAGCGTTCCTGATCTGACAACCGCGATGCGGATCGTTGACGATGTCGACCATCCCGCGGCCGGCATTCTGGTGGATGCGCTGCATTTCGATCGATCGCGAAGCAAGCTCGCGGATCTCCGCTCCATCCCGGCCGATCGGCTGCACTATTGGCAGCTCTGCGACGGTCCGGCCGAGCGCCCCGCGACGACTGAGCAAATGATCCATGCCGCGCGCGAGGAGCGCATGTTCCCGGGCGAGGGCGGCATCGATCTCGTCGGTCTCACGCGGGCGATGCCGGACTGCCTGACCATCAGCATCGAGGTGCCGACCGTTGTGCTGGCGAAGACCGTCGATGCTGAAACGCGGGCGCGGCGCGCCCTTGCAGCGGGCAGGGCCGTGGTCGAAAAGGCGCAGGCGCTGTGACGGAAGAGGCTGGTGATGGCGCACAACGATCGCCCGTGGGACGTTGAGACCGATCTGCTGGTCGTCGGTACCGGCGCTGCCGGCATGACGGCCGCGCTGGTGGGCGCGCTCGAAGGGCTCGACGTCGTCCTGTGCGAGAAGTCGGACATGGTGGGCGGCACCACCGCAACCTCCGCCGGCACGGTGTGGATCCCGGGCAACCGGCAGGGCCGCCTTGCGGGGACGCCTGATACGGTCGAGGCCGCGCGCACCTATCTCGCTGCAATGCTCGGCGAGCACGCCGCCGACCGCCGCGTCGACATGTTCCTTCGGGCAGGGTGGGTCGTGCTTGATGATCTCGAGCAGAAGACGAGCGTTCGATTTGCGGCGCCTCCGATCCACCCCGACTACAAGCAGCTTCCGGGCGCTGCGATCGGCGGACGCGCGCTCACGGCCATGCCGTTCGAGGGCCGAAAGCTCGGACCGGATTTTGCCCGTGTCAGGCCGCCGCGTCGGGAGTTCATGGTGCTCGGCGGCATGATGGTGAGCAAGGCGGACATCCCGGCGCTGCTGGCGCCATTCCGCAGCTGGAGCAGTCTTAGGCATGTCCTGGGTCTGCTCGCCCGGCATGCGATGGACCGGATCAGCCACACGCGCGGAACGCGCCTGGTCATGGGAAACGCGCTCGTCGCGAGGCTCCTCGACAGCCTCCGCCGCGTCGCCGTCGACCTGCGCTTCGAGACCGAACTTCGCGATCTCGTTTGCGAGGGGGATCACATCATGGGTGCGGTTCTTTCGTCTCCTGGCGGAGAGCTCAGGATAAGGGCCCGCAAGGGCGTCGTGCTGGCGAGCGGAGGCATCGGCTGGAGCCGTGAGCTAAGAGAGCGTCTATTCCCCGAGCCGGCGCGTCGACTTTCGCTCGCGCCCACCTCGAACACCGGCGATGGCATCCTGGCGGCGGAGCGCGTCAGTGCAGCGATCGCCCGAGACCTCGACAGTCCGGCGTTGTGGATGCCGAGTTCGGTGATGACGCAGGCCGACGGTCATGTGTCGATCTTCCCGCACATCATGCTCGATCGCGCCAAGCCTGGATTGCTGGCCGTGAACAGGTCAGGCCGCCGTTTCGTGAACGAGGCCGATTCCTATCATGACTTCGTCGCCGCGATGCTGCGATCGAACGCGCCGTCTTCAAGTCCGGCCTTCCTGATCTGCGATGCGACGTTCATCAAGGATTTCGGCATTGGGCTCGTTCGTCCGGGGACGCGAAACCTGAAGGCGTTCGTGCAAGCCAGCTATCTGGTCGAGGCGGAGACGATCGAGCAGCTGGCGCGAAGGATCGGCGTCGACGCCGGGCAGCTTGCGGCAACGGTCGAGCAGTATAATCGCTACGCGGACAGCGGGATCGACGAAGACTTCGGCCGAGGGTCCAGCGCGTTGAACCGGTTCAATGGCGATCCGGAGACCAAGCCGAACCCATGTCTGCGGCGGATCGGTCAGGGGCGCTATTATGCCGTCGCCGTGTGGCCGTCGGATCTCGCCAGCAGTTGCGGTCTACTTACGGATGAGCGCGCCAGAGTGTTGTCACGCAACGGAACGGTCTTGCCCGGACTGTATGCCGTCGGGACCGATGCATCCTCCATTTTCCGCGGCATGTACCCCGGACCTGGAACGATGATCGGCCCCGCCATGGTCTTTGCATGGTGCGCCGCGCTCGATTGCGCAGGAACGCTCGCTGACCGAATGAGGCTGTCTGAGTGACCAACGGGAGGTTCGCAGGCGATTCTGATTCGCGACAATTTTGCCTTCGGGTTCAGGCGCCGGGTTGGCGCCCCCGGAGTCGCGGCTCGGCTGCGCCGCACAGACCCATGAGCCGCTGACGGTACCGATTGTAGACTAAGGCGGCCCCGGGCTGCCAACAGAGAACGATAAGCAAGAGGAGAGAACTGATGCCGATCGCGCGAGGAATTTTTTGGGCAATGCTGCTGGTGGCTGCGACTTGCCAGGTGACATCGGCGTTCGCCGAGCCGATGGCTTGTGACGACGGCATCAAAGCCGCCTTCCATCCCGACGAGATCACGACCGTGATCGCGGTCCGCCGGGTCAACAAGGGTGAGGAGCTTTTGGCGCCCGATGCGCCGAAGCCGATCACGGCGGCAGCCGATCTTTGCCTCGTGAAGCTGTTGGTCGGTCCCGGCGTCACAGCGGAGAAGGACAAAAACGCGCGCTCCTATTCAGAAGGTATCGGCATCGAGGTCTGGCTGCCGACGCAGGCCAACTGGAACGAGCGCATCCGTAACTATGGCGGTGGCGGCTGGGTCGGCGGCGGCCATCGCTTCGCCGACAAGATCGGGAGCAAGGTGCCGGCAATTGTCAACGCCAATATCGGCTATGCTTCGGGCACAACGGATGCCGGCCAGCCGTGGTATCAGGACGGTTCGTTCGCCTTCCTCTCTGACGGCAAGGTTAACGTCGAGGGCCTCCGCGACTTCTCGGTACGGGCGATGGTCGAGCAGGCGATCAAGACCAAAGCGCTGGTCAATCTCTACTATGGCAAGGCGCCGAAATTCGTCTACTACGATGGACACTCGCAGGGCGGCCGCCAGGGCCTGAAGATCCTGCAGGAATATCCAGAGCTCTATGACGGCTACATGATCGCGCAGCCTGCGCCGAACATCGCGCGGTTCGGCACCACCAGCCTCTATCCGCAGATCGTGATGAAGACCGAGCTCGGCTTCTCTGCCATCAACAAGCCGGAGGCTGCCGCGTTCGCCGCCAAGGTCGACGCTGCCAACAAGCGCGCCGTTGCAACCTGTGACAAGGCCGGGCTCGGCTTCCTGCTTGATCCCTTCGCCTGCGACTACAATCCCGCCCGCGACGCGGTGCTGCTCTGTACGGGCGAAACGAGCGACGGCGTCACCGGAAGCAACGCCGACAAGGCAGCTTGCATGAGCTCGAAGGAAGCGGGTGCGCTCAACAAAATCTGGTACGGCGCGACCCGCGATGGCAGCGTCGATCCGGCTCAGACGGCGGAAGCCCGCAGCGGCAAGGCGCTCGGCGTGAAGCAGATGTGGTGGACCTTTACCAAGGGCACGTCGATCTCAACGCAGATCACGAGCCCGTCGACTGACAATTTTGCGCTCGGCATGGAGGACGTCAGCTACGCCGCTGATGCCAGCGCGACCTCAGCCATTCCGATCACCAACACCTCGACCGCAAGGCGCAACCGCTGGCTCGAGCTCGATTATGCCGCCTTCGCTGCTGGCGTCGACAAGAATGTCGAACTGCAGCCCACGCTGTTCAGCAATCTGATCACCGACAAGGCCGATCTCTCGAAGCTGCGCGATCTCGGCCGCAAGGTGATCATATGGAGCGGCCTTGCGGATGATGCGATCCCGCCGGCCGGCAACGTCAATTATCACGAGCGCGTGCTTGCTGCGATGGGCGGCGACGCCGAGGTCTCAAAATTCATGCGGATGTATCTGGTCCCGGGGGCTGCGCATTCCTCGCAGGGCCGCTCGTACACCGTGACCGGCAAGAACGACGCCGTGCCGCTGCCGAAACTGCCGGGCAATGCCAACCAGACGCCGACCCGCGACAAGGACCAGTTCTTCTCCGCATTGACGGATTGGGTCGAGAAGGGAGTGCCGCCGGGCGAGATCACGTTGACCTCGCGCGATGGCAGCGTGAGCTATCCGGTCTGCGTCTATCCGCAGCGGACGACGTGGGATGGCCGCGGCCCTGCGACGCAGCCTTCGAGCTTCAGCTGCCGCTAGTCACTACAATCAAGAAATTCTCGACAGAGGGGAGACAGACGAGAGGCGATGGCGGTCTCAGTTGTCGTTGGAAGAGCCTGACTCTTTCACCGTTGCATGTCGCAGCTCCGTCGTCAAAATAGGAATGAAGAACCATTGGTTTGGGATTGGCAGCGGACTTCGCTACCAATCCTACTATCTCATGCGCCAAACTACGATTTTTCGTGATTCGTACTCCCGCTGCTGGCAGTCCTCGTCCGCGAACGGCACGCAATTTCCGCCGAAGGACGTTGAAACAGGTCAGTCGCTCTCAGTCGGACGTCCGCGCAGTGAAGTCTCTGCGCTGTCCCAGGGCGGTTCCGGCCGCCAAGCCTCTATCAACGCATCGATGAATGTACGCACCTTCGGCGACAAGTGCCTGCTCGAAGGATAGACGGCGCGAATGGGTGCACCATCGGCGTCGACCTCTTTGAGGATCGGCACCAGCCGACCTGCACGCAGATCGTCGCTGACCAGGAATGTGGCAAGCCGAGCGATGCCGAAACCCGCAATCGTCGCGTCGCGCAAGGCTTCAGCGTTGGTCGCGACGAAACGCCCATTGATGGCGATCACGCGAGCTTGTCCGTTCTCGTTGAATCGCCAGTCGACGGAGCGCCCGCCGTGCACGAAGGCGAGGCAGCTATGCTGCGCCAACGCGTCGATGTTTCTCGGCGTTCCTCGCTCGGCAAGATAGGCCGGCGACGCACAGGTCACCAGGCGATGGCGCGCCAGAAACCTATTCATCAGCCGAGAATCTTCGCTGCTGCCGATCCTGATCGCGAGATCCACGCCCTCGTCGATGAGATCGACATAGCGATCGCCGAAGGAGGCGCTGACGGATATCTCCGGCCATTTGCGAATGAACTCATTGAGGACCGGAAGCACGTGCAGCCGGCCGAAGGATACGGGCAGATCCAGCCGCAACCGCCCCCGCGGCGCCTGCGAGTGACTGAGCATCGCCATCTCCGCTTCGTCGAGATCGGCGAGCAGCCTCACGCACCGCTCGTGGAAGGCGGCTCCCTCTCCGGTCAGTGAGACGCTTCGCGTGGTGCGCTGGAGCAGCCTGACCCCGAGCCGGTCCTCGAGCCGAACGATGCTCTTGCCGACTGCCGATCGCGAAAGGCCGATGCGTTCGGCCGCTGCCGTGAAGCTCTTGGCTTCGGCGACATGGACGAACACGCTGATGTCCTTCATCCGGTCGATAGCCATTGCGCCTCCTGAAACAGCCCCGAGCTGCAGCCGCGGCCATTCAAATCCGCCACGAACGGTCCGATCATTGGGGCAATACGTTCCCCAGTGAAGGGAAATCACCGGATATTGTGGCTCCAAGGCGCCTATTCTAACCTTTTTGAAACTGGCTGCACCAGCATGGGAAGTAAAATTCCCCATTCAATCAGATCAATGCAAACCGGTAACATGGTAGTGCGAGGCCAATAACCTGCCGCGCAGAAGGGGAAGCGCACCGTGAAGGCTGTTCGCTATTACGGACGGAAGGACATCCGTGTCGAAACCGTCGATGAGCCCAAGGAGATGGGCGCCAGCCAGCTCCTGGTGAAGCCGCTGTGGACCGGCATCTGCGGCACGGACCTCCACGAATACATTGCAGGGCCGATCGTCACGCCCGCGTCGCCGCACGTGTTCACTGCAGCAACCTTGCCGCAGATCCTGGGACATGAGTTCTCGGCCGAGGTACTGGACGTCGGGCGCGACGTCACTCATGTGCGGCGCGGCGACCGTATTTCGGTGCAGCCGCTGATGATGCCGATGAACGACTATTACAGCCGGCGGGGTCTCAACCATCTCAGCGAAAAGATGGCTTGCATCGGCCTCAGCTGGGCCTGGGGCGGCATGTCCGATCTCGCCGTCATCAACGACTACAATGCGGCGAAAGTGCCCGACTCCATCACCGACGAGGAAGCCGCCATGATCGAGCCGGCGGCGGTCGCGCTCTATGCGGTCGACCGCGGCGGTGTCCAGGCTGGCAGCACCGTGCTGATCGCAGGTGCAGGCCCGATCGGCGCGCTGACCATTCTGTGCGCCCACGCAGCCGGCGCCGCCAGGATCTACGTGTCGGAGCCCAACGCATCGCGGCGTCGAACGATCGAGAGCTGGGGTATTTGCGCCGGCGTCTACGATCCCAAGACGACGGACGTGGTCGCGCGCGTCAAGGAGCAGACCGAAGAGAATGTCGGCGTCGACGTCGCCATCGAATGCGTCGGTAACGAAAGCGCATTGAACACCTGCGTCGAAGCCGTGCGGCGGCGCGGTGTCGTGGTGCAGGCCGGCCTGCACGTCGGCAAAGCCTCGACCGATCCGATGTTGTGGGCCCTGAAGGACATCACCATCGAGGCAACCTGGTGTTACCCGATCACGATGTGGCCGCGCATCATCGGACTGGTCGAGTCTGGCAAGCTGCCAATCTCGAAGATCATCGATGGCCGTATCCGCGCCGAGGACGTGGTCTCGAAAGGCTTCGACGTCCTCACTGCGCCAAGCAACGACAAGCTGAAGATACTCGTGTCGACGCAGCTGGCGGCACCGTCGTGAGGCGGCGTAGGCAAGACCAGGGTTGATTGTCCAGAGCGACGCTCAAGTCGCCACGATCAGTGAAACCAAAGGGGAGGAACACCAATGAGAGTGACTATCGCGAGCTGCCTGTCACTGGCCTGCCTGGCCATGGTGACACCAATTGCCGTCCAGGCGGAATATTCCGGCGCGCCGCGCACGTTCCTGTTCAATCCAGCGCTCGACGTCTGCATTCGCGACACCGCGAAGTTCAAGAAGGCGCCGCCCTACACCATCGGCTTCTCCAATGCCGGCCTCGGCGACAGCTGGCGCGTGGTTGGCCTGCACTCGCTTCAGAAAGCTGCGCACGACCATGCCGACGTCGTGAAGAAGCTGCTGATCACCGATGCGGGCCATGACGATGCCAAGCAGGTCGCCGACATCCAGGATCTGGTCTCCCGCGGCGTCGATCTCCTGATCGTCAGCGCCAACACGTCGCAGGCGCTCGATCCCGCCGTCACCCAGGCGACCGAACGCGGCATCCCCGTCGTGATGGTGGACCGCCGGGTGGATTCTGACAATTTCGTCACCTTCGTCACAGCGTCCGACGCGATGATGGGGCGCCTGTTCGCGCAATGGATCGTCGAGAAGCTGAACGGCAAGGGCAACGTGATCATCCTCGGAGGCCAGGCCGGCTCCAGCCCGAACGAGAACCGTGTCAAACCAGCGATGCAGGTGTTCTCGGCCTATCCCGGTATCAAGATCCTGGAGACCGTCTACTCCGACTGGAGCCCGGTGAAGGGCAAGCAGGTGATGCAGGCCATGATCGCCAAGTACGGCCATAGCATCAATGCCGTGTTCTCGCCGCACGGATTGCAGGTGCCCGGTGCGATCGAGGCCTTTCTCGATGCCGGCTGGAAGGGAAGCGAAATTCCGCCGATCACCTCGGCCGACATGAACGGACCGATGAAGATGGCTATCAAGAACAAGTTCCCGCTGCTCGACATCGACTATCCGCCCGCGATGATGGGCACGGCGCTCGACGTCGCGCTCAAGGTGCTGTCCGGCGCCGCGGTGCCCTGCGTCTATACCATCAACAGCAATATCGTTCTGACCCACGGTGACGAGACGCCTTCCATTCCGAAGCCTGACATGTATGCGGAGCAGCACATCGTGCCCGACGGTCCCGACGACATGCTCGTGTCCGGCGGCATGGGCCCGACCTACAATCCGAGCACGTTCAAGATCGACTATCCGCACTGAACCCGGAACAATGGCGTACCGGCGAGGCCGGCACGCCAAAGGGGCAAGACGGACCGAATGCTCACACTCAAGGCCATTTCCAAGAGTTTTCCCGGCGTGCGCGCCCTCCACGGCGTAAACTTAGACGTCAAACCTGGCGAAATCCACGGCTTGCTCGGCGAGAACGGCGCCGGCAAATCCACCCTGATCAAGATCATCGCCGGCGCGGTTGCGCCCGACGAAGGCGAGATCACCCTCGCCGGTCAACGCGTGAGATGGTCGTCACCGCGCGAGGCGAAGCTCGCCGGAGTCCACGTCGTCTATCAGGAGTTCGCGCTGTTTTCGCAGTTGTCCGTCGCCGAGAACATCTTCCTCGGCAACGAGCGGCGCAACGCGCTCGGCCTGGTCGATCACGGACGGACACGGAAAGAGGCCGCTGAGCTGATGCGCAAGCTTGGCATCACCCTTGACCCTCGCGAGACGGTGGCCTCTCTCTCGGTCGCCGACCAGCAGATGGTCGAGATCGCGCGCGCGATGACGCACAATGTCCGCCTGTTGATCCTCGACGAGCCCACCGCCGTCATTGCCGGGCGCGAGGTCGAACTGTTGTTCGAGCGCCTGCGCCGGCTGCGCGAGGCCGGTGTGTCCATTCTCTTCATTTCGCATCGGCTCGACGAAGTCTTCGCGCTGTGCGATCGTGCCACGATCCTGAAGGACGGCCGTCTGGTCGGCACGACGGATACCGTCGCCGTCACGCGCGAACGGCTGATCTCGATGATGGTGGGGCGCGATCTCGGCGAGCTGTTTCCCCCGCGCTCGACCGCGTCGCGACCGGATCAACCCGTGCTACGCACCGACGGCATCTGCGTCGGCGACCGGGTCCGTGACGTCTCGATAGAACTGCATGCAGGCGAGGTCGTCGCGCTGGCGGGCATGGTCGGCGCCGGACGCACCGATCTGGCGCTCGGTCTGTTCGGCGCAGCTCCTATCTCGAAGGGCACTCTCCACATCGCCGGCGAGCGCTTTACGGCAATGACGCCCGCCAAGGCGATCGGGCTCGGCATGGGCCTCGTCACCGAGGATCGCAAGTCGCAGGGGCTTGCGATGCTGCTCGACATTGCTGCGAACATCACTGGGCCAGCACTCGGCGAGGTCACCCGCTACGGAGTGATTGATCGCGAGGGCGAACTGGCGATCGCCGCCCACGAAATCGAACGATACCGCATCGCCTGCCGCGGACCGGCAACGCCGGTCGCAACCATGTCGGGCGGAAATCAGCAGAAGGTGATCATCGCGCGCTGGGCACGCCTGTGCAGGTCGATACTGATCCTCGATGAACCGACACGCGGCGTCGACGTCGGCGCCAAGGCCGATATTTACCGGATCATGCGCGAACTTGCCGATTCAGGCCTCGCAATCCTGATGATCAGCTCGGAAATGACCGAGGTCATCGGCATGGCCGATCGCGTGATTGTCATGCGCGAGGGACGGATCGCCGGCGAGCTGCCGGGATGCGACGCCACGGAGGAAAGCATCATGTACCTGGCCACGAGCGAGCGCGCCGCATGACCGCGATCGCCGCCCGTCTCGCGATGCCTTGGTGGCTGCGCAGCAATGCGGGGCTTGCCGGCGTGCTCGTCCTGATCTGCGCGGTATATCTTGTTGGCGCAACGGTCTCCGACCGATTCCTGACGCTGGGCAACCTGCTCAATGTCTATGAGCAGACCACCGACCTTGCGCTGGTCAGTATCGGGCAAACCCTGACCATTCTCAGCGGCGGCATCGACCTCTCGGTCGGCTCGCTGATCAGCCTCACCTCCTGCCTGACATCAGGCCTGATCAACGGCAATCCGGATCGGGTCGTTCCGGTCGTGCTCGGCGTGCTCGCGCTCGGGACATTCGTCGGCGTGCTCAACGCCGGCCTGGTCGTCACCTTGCGCGTTCATCCGCTGATCGTGACGCTCGGCATGGGCGCGGTCCTGCAAGGCGTGACCTTGCTCTACGCACTGGGACCGGTCGGTCGGGTGCCGCGCAGCTTCACCGTGCTCGCCTATGGACGCATCTCGGGCATCCCCATCGGAGCGACGCTTGCAGTCGTCCTTGGCATCCTGGTCGCGCTGCTGCTGCGATATTTGCCGCTCGGCCGCCAGATCTACGCCCTTGGCGATGATGCGAATTCCGCGCGTCTCGTGGGATTGCGGCGGACGCGCATCCTGATGCTGGTCTACGGCATCTCGGGCTTCTGCTGCGGGGCGACCGGGCTTTATCTCGCCGCGAGGTTCGGCGTTGGACAGCCCTACACCGGCGTCAACTACACCTTGGCTTCGATCACTCCGGTCGTGCTCGGCGGTACCTTGCTGAGCGGTGGCAAAGGCGGCGTGATCGGCACGCTGTTCGGCGCCTTTCTGATCACGCTCCTGAACAACCTGCTCAACTTCATGGACGTGTCGAAGCACTATCAATTGGTCGCGCAGGCGGTCATCATCATCCTTGCCGTCTCCATCTATGTCGAACGCCGCAGGATCGGGTGAGCAGGATGTCAGGCTCCGTAGAAATCGCCGGCTCCGTCACCCCGTCCTGGTCGGTCCGCAGCGTCATGGAAAGCTATGGCACAGCCCTCGCTCTGCCGCTGCTGCTCGCGCTTGGTGGCGTGATCTCACCGGCCTTCGTCAGTCCCGGTAATTTGTCCAACCTGCTGCTACAAGTCGCGCCGCTCGCGATCGCAGCCATGGGGCAAAGCCTGGTGATGATCGTTCGCGGCCTCGATCTCTCTGTCGCCTCGATGATGGCGACCGCCGCCGTGATCGCGACCGGTTTCTCGGGCCTCGACCAGAATGTCCCCGCCATCGTCGCGACGGCCTTGGTGGTCGCTGTCAGCGTTGGCCTGCTCAACGGCTTTCTCGTCACCAAGCGTCAGGTGTCCCCGTTCCTGGCAACGCTCGCCACGATGATCCTGCTCCAGGGATTCAGGTTCGCCTACACGCAGGGCGCGCCGTCCGGCAACGTGCCGCCGGTACTGCGGCTGCTCGGCTCCGGAAAATTTCACGGCGTGCCCTATAACGTACTCGTTCTGCTGTTCGTAGCGGTCTTGCTGGCTGGGGTCCTGCACCGTTCCGCTTTCGGAAGGAGGATTTTCATTGTCGGCGGCAATCCAGTGACGGGGCGCCTGTTTGGCATCCGCTCCGACGCGGTCATGATCGGCTGCTACCTGATCTCGAGCTGCCTTGCGGCGCTCGCCGGGCTGATCCTGAGCGGTTATGTCGGGCTCGTCGACAACTGGGTCGGGCAGGGGTACGAGCTCGACTCGATCGTAGCCTGTGTCGTCGGACGGGTGTCGCTGCGGGGCGGCCGCGGCTCGATCCTTGGCGCCCTCACGGGAGCCGCCATCATCGTCATCCTCGCCAACGAAGTGGTGCTGCTCGGCGTGCCGGTCCAGGTCCAATTGATCATCAAGGGCGTCGTCATTGTCCTCGCTGCTGCAATCTACACTCGTAGAGATGCACCATAGCGTTTTCTAAGGATGCGATGAGAGGAAACCCACCATGAGCGAGCATTGAGAGGAAACTGTTCCGGGTAGAAAACCGGGTACTCTCAAAAAAGTCCAATTGATTGTGCCGCTGCACCGAAGTTTGTTGCACGAGCGGACAGACCGGAGCGTTGCACGTGTTGTAGCCCCTGCGGAAGAGGTCTCCACAAGCGCATTGTTATTCGGCGATTGCTGAGGACATTCCGTGTTCATTACGATTGCCGTCAGCGACAATATTGGCTGGTTCATGGAGAACTTGCCGAGCGTTGGATGTCAGCCACCAGCGGCCATGACCCACCCCACCCGCACGTGCACATGATCGTACCGGGCGGCGGCATCTCGCCCGACGGCCAGCGCTGGGTGTCCTGGCGGCCAGGATTCTTCCCTGCCAGTGCGGGCGCTTTCACGCCTGTTCCGTCGGCTGTTCCTGGAGCGCCTGGCCACCCTCCACCAGGCCGGGCGCCTGATCTTCGGCAACGACGCCCACCTCGCCGGAGAACAATCATTAGCAACGTTGCTGGCAGCGTCGGGCAAGATGGAATGGGTCGTTTATGCCAAGCGTCCGTTCGGTGGCCCCGAGGCAGCGCTGGCCTATCTGTCGCGCTATTCCCACCGCGTCGCTATCGCCAACAGCCGCCTGCTCGCCTGCGGCCAGCAAGGCGTCACCTTCAGATGGAAGGATTACCGCGTCGAAGGGCCGCGACCGTCAAAAGCGGATGACGCTCGCGACGGACGAGTTCATTCGCCGCTTCCTCATCCACGTGCTCGCCTCCGCCGCATCCGCCACTACGGCCTGCTGGCGCGAGGCGCCTGCACCGACAACGTCGCACGCGCGCGCGAGCTGCTCTTCTCGCCATAGGCGGCTCCAGTCAGCCCGGCGACCTCCATCTCCATCAACCGCTGGGCGGCAAAGCCGATCATCTCGCGCAGAAGATCCGCGTCCGGGGCCTCCTCGACGAGCGCGCGAAGGTTCATCATCTCGTCGGTCATCGGTGGTTCCTCGAATCGAGTTGGTGTCAGCAACCCGACCCTACCGGGCAATCACCGGTGACCACCGCAAAGCCGTCCGCCCGCTACGGCGCTATGGGAGAGCGCGCGGGCGGACGGCTTTGCTCTACCAAGTTACACCACGCCCGGGAACACCGCCCTTAAAAGTATCGCAAAGCGGCAACCCGGACAAGCGCAACGACGGCTCTGGGTCGCGGGCGGAAGTCTCATGCAGAGTAAATCTCGTCTGCACAACCTCGGGCAACTGATACGCGTGGCCCTGACGGGCTTCACCTGAACCGCCTCCGTACCGCGATAGGAAATCTGTGCGTCTTCTCCGTCGTGACCGAAGCGCGACCCTTCTGGCGCCCTAGCGTCCACCCGAAGTCGCCTCCGGATCCTCACCAAGGGCCTACCTCGCCACCCTCGGTCTCGCCGCTTGGCGCGGCAAAGATCGATGTTTGATAATGCGATAGGCCCCGGACGGCTAAGGCCTTGAGCCGGTTCACGGCCTATCGGGTGCTGCGGCGCTTGGTCCTGCGGCCGAGGTCCATGCCGTCAATTGGCCAGGAGACTAAGGCCGCTATCCTACTCGACTTGCCGGCCGACCATTTGGCGGCCACTGATCGCTCACGAACGGCGGTTTTTGGGCGGGTCTTCGAGATCCGACCTTCCGAATTAGGCTGCTCTCCTGTAACAAAATAGGGCTTCTGCGATAGTGGGCTTCACGATGTAGCGGACCCCCGCTACCACCTTTCCCACACTCCCTTTACTCTGCTTGGGTATGCCTCCCCGCCAATCAGCGAGTTGAGACGGCCAGCAATTTCAACACAGACCCCGCCCGGGCGCGTGTCATCTCTCGACACCGTCACCGTCTCCACAAGATCTCGAATTGCTTCGGCAGCCTCCTCGTCGCCTGCGCTCACACCTTTGCCGAGCGCATTTTCGAGCCGCACCAATTGCTCTTCGTATCGCCGAAGAATGACGGGGTGGAGCGCAATCGGCTGCGGAGCGGAGGGCTGGCTTTGCAATTCAGCCATGATCCGCTTCCGATCGGCATCCAGAGCCGTGGACCGCGGGCCGAGAATCGAAGGATCGCCATGCCCCTTGGCGATGGCGTCAGCTGGATGCCGCAGCGAAGAAAAAGAAGCTCAATTATCCAGTATGATTGCGGGAACAGTTTTGCCGGCCGCTTCACAGACTGCCTCGATAAGCAGGCGAACCGCTTTGGCATGCCAATAGATTTTCGCTCACGAATGAACGATTTGCGGGATACTGTTGCTCGGAATTTGCGTCGCCTCCGAACGGGGAAGGGCTGGACGCAGGAGGAGCTTGCGTTCCGAGCAAAAGTCGATCGGAGCTATGTCAGTCAGCTGGAGACAGGGGTATACAGCGCATCTGTGACGATGCTCGGTAAGCTGTCCAAGGCGCTCGGCGTAGAGCCCAGCGAATTTCTAAAACCTTGACCAGAGCCTCTGGTGCTCGTTTCGCTGGGGTGCTCTGGCAGAATTGGCGACAATCGCTCGGGCTATCCCCTATAGTGAAGACCAGCCACGTCGGCCGATCGGCCAGCGCCAGTAGCCCTCTATACTTGGGAGTCGCGCGACCGGGCCCAGCTTGGTGCGGTATTGGTGCGTGAGGATTTGAAGTAAGTACTGATCCCGCTAACGCGTTGATCGTCCGTGAGACCTTATCACGCTAGGGCTGCGACCGGGCCGTTATGGGCGGCAAGGTATCGATCGGCTTCGTTGATTTTGCTGCGTTCTCGTTCGTTTTCGATTGAGTTCGTTGCGGTTTGTTCGGATCGTTCTGGTGCGAGACTGGTGCGGCCCGTTGGGGGCAACATCCTCTCTAGGCTGAAACAGAGGGCGATTCCAGGAAACCTTAAGATCACTTGGCAATCAGGGGGCCACCTCGTGTTGTCCGGAAGCCATCATTGGTACACAATGCATTTTCCGAGAGCTGGGAAGCGGGTATCGACAAATTCACGATACACGACTTGAGGCGCAGCTTACGCACCGTCATGCCGCGCGCGTCTACGTCCCATCAATAAGAAGCCCGCCGGCAATCTGGGCCGTCAGCGCGAGAGCAGGGGGGTCCGGCAGAGGGCAGCGGACGAGGCACTGACGACTGCACAGTCGATGACTGCGCCCGGGGTTGCGAGAGTCTATGCTGCGGGATCGGGGCCGCCTGCTGCTGGGACAGCGACGAAGGCGGGGTTGTCGACATTCTCTGTCTGATGTCGTCTGCGACAGCTTGCAGCGTCGCAATGTTCTGGGCCATCAGCTCTTGCTTGGCGGTGAGTTGCTCTACGCTGCGCCGCACGACATCGAGATTGAACGCCAGGGGCTCAAGCTGCTGCATCGGGTCCGGGGCAGTTGAAGCAATGGCTGGCGACTTCGTCGTCGAGACGGATAACAACCAGCCCAGCGATGGAACCCGGGCCACTACCTTGTCCCTTGCTGCGTCACCGTAGGACTGCCAGGCAAGGGTGGCGCCGATACCGATGAGAACTGCAATAACAAACCGGGCAAGGGTATGGAGTGTTCGCCTGCCAGTCGACGGCCGGTCGCTCGCGATATTGTCGTCGTTGAGGCCGGAGGGGCGAGGAGAACGGCCAGGCGGTTTCATGGGCCGTCCAATCCGCGGATCGAATCGGGCGTTTGGATCGCGCGCAGGCCCGTCCCACGCATTCTCTACGAGAGGTATGCTTTGCGAGTACATAAGTAGCTCCTTCCTGACTATTCACGGATCGTGATCGCGAGCTGAGCCGGCGCGACGAGTTTCAGCACAATCAGTCTCAGCAATGTCGTTTTTCCGGACCCGTTCCGATTGTTCCGGGACGTGAAGCCAGGGTCGACCGGCTTGATGCCTTGGTCGTCACGGCATGGCGATAGACAGTTTCGATTCCTTTCCCGAAGGCGTCGACGGAATATTGCGTCGTTGCGCGAAGCCGGGCGGCATGGCCCATGCGCCAGCGCCGCTCCGGATCGCGGAGCAATGTTTCGATCGCTTCCGCCAACCGAACATGATTGCCGGGTGGAACGGTGATGGCCTCGATGCCGTGGCGTGCAACGCGTGGAACGGCCGTGTCAAGCCATGTATTGATGATCGGCCGTCCCGCCGCCATCGCTTCCAGTTGAGCGATGCCAAACGTTTCCGCATTGGTCAGGGACGGCAGGACAAAGACGTCCGCTGTACACATGAGACTGGCGAGTTTGGCCTTCGGAGCGGAGCCGAGCAGGCGGACGCGATCCGCGACGCCGAGGCTATGAATCATTCGTTCAAGCCGTGCCCGTTCTGGACCCTCGCCGATGATCCAGACCTCAAAGCGGTGGCCGACCGCCGCTCGCACCAGCACATCGAAGCCCTTGTAGGGGACGAGTTGCCCGCAAGCCAGCACGAGCCGTCCACGATCGCGTTCGGCAGCGTCATTGTCGCGCGGCTCCGGCCAATCGTACTTCGAGGCATCGACGCCGAACGGAACGACGTGACATTTCGCAGCGAATTCCTGCAGCAGCGGGCTGTTGTACAGCAGAATGGCATTGGACACGATGATTGCGTCCGCCCGCCGCAGCGTCCGGCGCAACAGCTGCTCCACAAACCACCTCAGTCCAGCATGCGAAGCGATGTCCGCATGGTAGTGCACGACCAAAGGTCGATCGCGGCCCAACCCCAGGGCGAGCATGAGATCGGCGAGCGGAAACGGTGCATGAAGCGCGAGTAGATCGTGATCGGCGACCTGGCGCCACAACCGCAGCGGATAAGTCGGCGCGGCCGGAAGCGAACATACATCGCCGAACGAGCGCACGCGCTCGATCGTTACGCCGTTCACGACGATGCGCCGTTGCCCGTTCGACTTGGAGCAGACCAGCACGCAGGCGGTGAACGCGTTTTTCAGTCCTGCGCATATGTCGCGGATCACCGACGGGGCTCCGCCGAACAGGTCGGGATAGCAGTCATTGAAGATGTGAAGCACCGAGAGGCGCCGAGAGGGAGCGAGCATAGCCGAACTCTCCATGACTGAGCGCCTCCTGTATATGTGGGAAAATTTCACACGTCAATTGATCTCGACGGAAAAGTGGGATTGTATCCCACGGGACTCGCCGCTACAATTTCGCCATGAACGCCAAATCCCGGAGATCGAAGTCGGCTTCACATCAGCCGATTGCGGCGGCGAGCCTGCGCGCGCCCTTGGCGCGCCTGCTGCGCCCGCTGGTGCGGCTATGCATCCGCGGTGGAATGACATTTCCTGAGCTGGCTCAGCTGTTGCGAGAACTCTTCGTCAATGTTGCCGAGCACGACTTTGCCCTGGAGGGAAAGGAGCAGACCGACAGCCGCGTGAGTCTGCTCACCGGAATTCACCGCAAGGAGGTTGCGCGGCTGCGCGGCGCCGGTGCGCCGGTCAATGAAACGCCTGCCACTCTGTCGCTGACCAGCGCGATCATGGCACGCTGGCTCGCCGCTCCGGAGTTCACGGACGCGAACGGCGATCCGCTGCCCTTGCCGCGCATGGCCAGTGGCGATGCGCCCTCGTTCGAGCAGCTCGTCAGTTCGATCACGAAGGATGTCCGCCCGCGCGCAGTGCTGGATGAATGGCTGGACCGCGAGCTCGTGACCATCAACGGCGATGAAGAGATCGTGTTGGTGGATACCGGCTTCGTTCCGCGCGGCGACGACGAGCGCAAATGGCACTATCTCGGCCGTAACCTGCATGATCATATCGCGGCAGCCGCCGAAAACGTATCCGGGCCAGCACCCCGTTTCCTCGAACGCGCGGTGCACTATGACGGCCTTTCAGCCAAGCTCGCAAAACGTCTCGAAGGGCGTTCGCGCGAACTGGCCATGGACGCCCTGAAGATCGCCAACCGGGAAGCAAACCGCGCGCTCGCCAGGGACAAGGGCGGCGACCACCGCTGGAATTTCGGCATCTACATTTACAGCGAAGGTCCGGACGACGCGGCGAATGGTGATGCTGACGAAGGCGGCTCGTCATGACCAGGCAGCCCGTCATCTCGCGCCGCTCGTTGCTTATGGGACTCTGGCTTGCCGGATCGTCCTCCGCCTGGGCACAGGTGCGCCGCGGCAGCGATCAGGGTATCGGCGGCACCGGTATCACCCGTGGCCACGATCAGGGCATCGGCGGCACCGGCATTGTTGGCGTCATTCAGCGTTTCGGCAGCATTTTCGTCAACGGCCAACGCATCAGCTATGCGCCGAACGTTCCGGTGCGGATCGATGGCGAACCGGTATCGGCGAAGGCGCTCAAGATCGGACATCTGGCCCGTGTGCTGGCGCTGCCGCAGGCGAACGGTTCGCTGATCACCCGCGGCGTCAACGTGGTCAGTGAGGTGATGGGGCCGATCGAAAGCGTCAGGGACGGCGAGATGACCGTGCTGGGCCAGCGGATCATAGCGGCCGGCCACGAAAGCTGGCGCCATCCGGGCGCCAATGTCGCGGTCTTCGGGGTGCGCCGCATCGACGGCGTGATCGTCTCAAGCCTGGTCGAGCAACGCCTTAACGCGACAACGCGGGTTTCCGGACCACTCGAACGCGATCGCGGCGGCCTGCGAATAGGCGGGCTGCGACTCAACGGCGCCGATGCCGCACTCGTCGGACAACGTGTTCAGGCTGAGGGCCGCGTTACGCAAGGGGTGATGCAGATCTCGCGCATAAGGGCTGACAACCTTTCTGATTTCTTCGGCGCGAATCGTCTGTCGATCGAAGGCTATGTCCGCCGCATCGGCAGCTATCTGCAATTCGGCTCGGGCTATGTCGCGCATGACGATAGTCGCTTCGCATCCTCAGGCAATGCCCGCGTGGTCGTGAACGCCACCTTTGACAGTTCCCGTGGCTTGCGGGTTGAATCCATCCAATCCGTCAACAAATTTCCGGGTGACTCGATCCAAGGTACGAGATCCGAGCAAACTCCGGGCGCGACGCCCGGCGGCTCGGACGTCCCGGGCGGTGGCGCTACTGTGCCGGGCGGCGGTCCTCCCGGGCTGGGCGGCGGCGGTCCTCCCGGGCTGGGCGGTGGCGGTCCTCCCGGCCTTGGCGGTGGTGGTCCTCCCGGTCTTGGCGGTGGTGGTCCTCCCGGTCTTGGCGGTGGCGGTCCTCCCGGCCTTGGCGGTGGCGGTCCTCCCGGCCTGGGCGGCGGCAGTCCTCCTGGCCTGGGCGGCGGCCGCGGCCGGCGATGAACAACGAAGATTTGGCAGAGCGGGCGAGAGGCGCGCGCTCGCAAATCGGGATTTTGCGATTTTTTGGCGAGCTAAGTAATTGATCTGCAAAGGGTGGGGTGTTCGATTTCGGCCGAGAATGGCTGTCGTGAAGACCTCCCCGATTCCCAAGGGCGTGGCGATGCGGGTGGATCCGCCGCGCGAGGTTTCTGCGACGCACGGAGCGACGAGCCCGCGGCTGACCAGAATATGAACAACCCGACGGCGCTCGCCGCTCTGGCGAGCGCCGTCTCGCAGACAGTGCGACGACAGAAGATTGGCTGAGTTTCTGCTGATCGGCGGAGAGACGTTTGGTGGATCGAAGCGGATGCGGAGAGCACGCTATCTTGTCGGCGACGACAACTCGATTGAGACGTCGAGCGCGCTAATTGTCTGTGTTGCCCCGTGATCCTGACGAGGACATGTGCGCCCGCTTGCCAGGCGGGGCTGAGCACGGACTCCTGGATGGACCACCAGATGTCATCGCCGCGAGATCACGACGGAAGCCGGACCAATGCTATGTTGTCGACCGCTCGTGTGCAGCCGTGTAGTATCGAACAGAGGAGACGATCACGTCGAAGATGAAGGCGGAGAGACGCCCGATGTAAGCGTCCGGCCGCTGCACATGGCCTCAGATCTTGACATGATCGGCCGGCTCGATCGCCGCCGGGTGCACGGTGACGATGTCGGAACCGGCCGCGATCTGTGCAAGCTCGGCCTCTACGCGCTTACGTTCTGCCGCGAGCTCATTGACCTTCGGGTTGTGCGCTGAGCGGGATCAGCAGTCCGAGACGAGCTATGGACAGTCGTCTTGGTCAGGCCGCGCGCTCGAACTGCGGCTGCCAGCGGAGCAAGTAGGATTGCAGCGACTGGACGGCGAGCGCCAGCAGGATGCCGACGAACATCATGATGAAGATCGCCACCATCATCTCGCTCGCATTGGCGCGGGCCTCGGCCTCGATGATCAGCTTGCCGAGCCCGCGCTCGGCGCCGATGAACTCGCCGACGATGACGCCGACGAGCGCGAAGGAGACCGCCGGGAGAAGCGAGGCGAACACCCAGGCCAGCGCGGACGGGACGACGACGGTGCGCAGCACGGTCAGCTCGCTCGCGCCCATCAGCCGGGCCGCGGCGATCTGGTCGCGGTCGACCGCGCGGGTGCCCTCGAAGGTGTTGAAGAAGACGACGAAGAACACGACGAGCCATGCGGTCGCGATCTTGGAGAGATCGCCGAGACCGAAGATCAGGATGACGAGCGGCACCAGCGCGATGCGCGGGATCGAGTTGAGCGCGATGATGTAGGGACCGAACACGCGGGCGAGAAAGTCCGACCGCCCGAGCACCACGCCGGCGGCGATGCCGGTCAGCGCGCCGAACAGAAAACCCCACCAGGTGTTCTTGAGCGTGACGAGGGTCGCGGTCCACAGATTGTTGTCGGTGGCTCCGATGCAGGCGACGACTCCGGCGGGATCGCTGAAGCAGCCGAGGCGCAGGAAGCTCTGCCAGATCAGCGAGGGCTTTGCGACGAAGTAGGGATCGAGGATCTTCGGCACGTAGGCCTTCGGCAGCAGCGCCTTGCTCCACTCGAAGCCCCATTGCCAGACCACGAGCACAATGACCAGGATGGCGATCTGCCAGAATAGGATGGCGGCGCGACGGGTCGACATGATCGGTCAGCCTTCTCAGTCAGCCTTGGTGCGGCGGAATTCCTCGCCGAGCGAATGCCAGATATGGGAATAGAGCCGGCCGAACTCGGCGGTCTCACGCAGGCTCACGGGATCGCGCGGCCTGGGGAATGACACTTCGAAATCGTCCTTGAGGCGCCCGGGCCGGGCCGACAGCAGGATGATGCGGCTGGCGAGCGTCAGCGCCTCGCCGAGATCGTGGGTCACGAACAGCACGGTCTGCCGCTCGCGCTCCCAGATCTCGAGCAGGGTCTTGTGCATCTCGAGCTTGGTGTGGGTATCGAGCGCGCCGAACGGCTCGTCCATCAGCAGGATCTCCGGCGCGAGGATCAGCGTGCGCATCAGCGCCACGCGCTGCCGCATGCCGCCGGACAGCATGCGCGGAAAGCTGCGGCCGAAGCCGGTCAGCCCGGCCTTGCCGATGGCCTCGGTGACGCGCTGCGCGCGCTCCGGCTTCGGCACGCCGGCGATCTCCAGGCCGTAGCCGATGTTCTGCTCCACCGTCCGCCACGGAAACAGCGTGTCGCGCTGGAACACGTAGCCGACCCTGGGATTCACCTTGCCGGTCTCGACCGTGTCGCCGTCGATCAGGATGCGCCCGCCCGAGCGCGGCAGCAGCCCGGCGACCATGTTGAGGATCGTGCTCTTGCCGCAACCGGACGGACCCAGGAGGGCAACGAATTCGCCCTCCCGCACATCGAAGGACACGTTGTCGACGGCGACGAATTCGCTTCCGCCGGTGCTGTAGGTCTTCATCAAGCCCTGCACCGCGATCCGGGTGCGTTCCGCGGCAGGGCTCTCGGCGCCGCGCACCGTGGCGTAGCCTGCATTGGAGGGCGGCATCATTTGGTCTTCGCCTTTGCAGCCGCGAGGAAGCTGGGATCGACGATGTCCTCATATTTGATCTCGGGAATGTCCGTCCCCTTGCGGTACCAGGGCTTGGCGCCGCGCGCATAGGACGCCTGGTCGATAAAGCCATCATAGGCCCAGGTTGAAGTGTCGAAGCCGAGCTCGGCGCTGACCGCTTCGGGATCGATGCCGGAGAAGTACTTCGGCGTCACCAGCGCCTGCACCTCGGCGAGCGGCGTGGCCTTGACCCAGGCCATGGCGCGGGTGATCGCATTGACGAAGGCCTGCACCAGCGCCTTGTCCTGCTCGATCGTGTCCTTCAAGGCGTAGATGACGAGCACCGGGACCGTGCCGCCGAAATCCTTCTCGAACAGTCCGGGCTTGGAGGTGTCGTAGATCACCTTGCCAAAACCCTTCTTCTCGACCTCGACGATCCAGCTCGGCGGCGCCATGATGGCGTCGAACTGCTTGGTCTGCAGCGATGGAAACATCGTGTTCGGTCCGCCGCCTGCGACCCAGTTCACCTTGTCGCCCAGGCCGCGCGACTCGAACACATAGGTGCCGTAGACCCAGGTGCCCGATCCGATCGCCGTGGCGGCGACGATCGGCTTCGCACCGTCGGCGCGCTTGGAGGCGGCGAGCGCCTCGACCGAGGTGATGCCGCTGTCGTAGAGATCCCGGCGCACCACGATGTTGGCGTAGGAGCACACCATCTCGGTTGCCAGCAGGATCTTGCACGGCTTGCCGCGTGCCGTGAGCTGCAGCGGGTGGCTGGCGTCGCCATGCGCGAACAGCGCTTGATCGGCGGCGAGCGTCTGGCGGCCGAAGGTGCCGGAATTGCCGGTGAGGAGCTTGGGATCGAGGCCCTCGTCCTTGAAGTAGCCCTTCAGCTCCGCGATCATTGCAATCGCGTAGACCGGCGACACCGGTCCGAACGCGATCGACGCAGGCCGCGTCTCGGCCAGCAGCCGTCCTGGCAGCAGCGAAGCGCCCGCGAAGGCCGCGCCGGACGCGAGCGCGCGGCGCCGTGTGATCGTCATGGAATCCTCCCGCAGTTCTTATGTTCTCGACGATGTGCGACGTGACCGCTCAACCTGGCGGCTTCGTAGGCGAAATCGTTCCGTCCGCTTCCAGCACGCCAATCTCGTCGGGCAGCAGCCCGATTTCGGCCAGGACGTCGCGCGTGTGCTCGCCGATATCAGGCGGATCGTAGCGGTTCGGCAGCCGCTGCCCGTCCAGCGACACCGGCAGCACCGGCGTCTTGGCGCGACGGCCGTCGGGCATGCGGATCTCGGTCAGGCCGCCCGATGCGTTGAGATGCGGATCGTCGAACAGGTCGCCGGGCTTGTTGACCGGCGCGTAGGGCAGTTCGAGCCGCTCCAGCACCGCGGCGAGATCGTCCCTCGCCCACGTCCTGAAGATCGCGGCGATCTCGGGGATCAGCCAGCCGCGATGATCGACCCGGCCCTGCGCGGTGGCGAAGCGCGGATCGTCCAGCCATTCCGTGCGCTCGAAGGCGCGACAGAACGCCACCCATTGCTCCTCGCCGACGATGGTCACGAACAGCTTCGAGCCGTCCTTGGTGTCGAACAGGTCGTAGACCGGCCACGGGCTGTCCTTGATCGAATAGGGGATCGAGGGCTGGCCGGTGACGACCTCGCACATCATGGCCTGCGCCATCAGGAACACGTTGTTCTCATACAGCGCGCTCTGCACGTAACGGCCACGTCCGGTGCGCTGACGCTCGGCCAGCGCGGCCTGGATCGCGATCACCCCGAACATGCCGCCCATGATGTCGTTGACCGATGCTCCGGCGCGCATCGGACGATCAGGCAGGCCGGTCATGTAGGCAAGGCCCCCCATCATCTGCACGACCTCGTCGAGCGCGAGGCGGTTCTCGTAAGGTCCGGGCAGATAGCCTTTCAGCGAGCAGTAGATCAGCTGCGGGGCAAACGCCGCCACGGACTCGTAGTCGAGTCCGATTCGCTTCATCAGCCCGGGGCGGAAATTCTCGATCAGCACGTCGCTGCGCGCGATCAGCCTGCGCGCAACATTCTGGCCCTGCGCCGTCGAGGTATCGAGCGCGATGCTGCGCTTGTTGCGGCAATAGGTGGCGAAAAAGCCGGCCGCCGGTCCCTTGAAGGAGCGGGTGCGATCGCCCTTGATCGGCTCGACCTTGATCACGTCGGCGCCGAGATCGGCGAGGATGAGCCCGCAGCTCGGACCCATCACCATCTGGCTGAACTCGACGACGCGCACGCCCTCGAGCGGCCGAAGCGGAGCGTCGTGCTCTCGGGCCGCGCCCATCACGCTGCCGTCCGCAGCACCTTGGGGATGCCGGCCTCGTGCAGATGGCCGGTGAGGTGCTTCGGCGCGATGTGACGGGCCAGGATCTCGCGCGTGAGCATCAGCCGGTCCAGATCGATCCCGGTCGACAATCCCATACGCTCGAGCATGAACACGAGATCCTCGGTGACGATGTTGCCGCGTGCGCCCGGCGCGAACGGACAGCCGCCGAGCCCGGAGACCGCGGCATCGAAGCGGCGGATGCCGGCCTCGAGGCCGGCGACCGCGTTGGCGAGGCCGGCGCCGAGCGTGTCGTGCAGGTGCAGGCGCAGCGTGACATCCGGCCCGACCTCGCGCCGGACGGCCGCAACGATCTGCTTGACGAGCATGGGCGTCGCGTAGCCGACGGTATCGGCGAGCCCGATCTCGTCGGCGCCCGCCTCGGCGAAACGGCGCGCCAGATCACAGACCGCCGCCTCGCTGACATCGCCTTCGAGCGAGCAGCCGAACGAGGTGGAGATCGCGCCCATCAATTGCGGCCGCTCGGCGGCCGGCCGGGCATCGATCGCGGCGCGCACGGCATGGAAGGCTTCGACCTGCTCGGCCACGGTGCGGCGGACATTGGCGCGGTTATGGGTCTCGCTGGCCGAGATCACGAAATAGATAGTGTCCACGCCTGCGGCGATGGCGCGCTCCGCGCCCTTGAAATTGGGGACCAACGCGCCGATCCTCGTCGCCTGATGAGACAGCGCATGGGCCATCACCGCATCGACATCAGCGAATTGCGGCACGACCTTCGGCGGCACGAAGGAGCCGGCATCGATCTCGCGCACCCCTGCGGCCGCGATGGCGTCGATCAGCGCGCACTTCGCTTCGGTCGGCACGAACATGTCGAGGTTCTGCAGACCGTCGCGCGGCGCGACCTCGCAGATATGGACGTCCGGCTCACGGATCATTGGCGTTGCTTCCCCGTCGCTCGCTTCTCGATTGTATATTTTTCATATAAAGAACAATCTGATCGACGATCTGTCAAGCTGAAAGAGGTTTCCTCGGCATCATGACCGATTGGGACGCATCGCCCTCCGCTGCACGGACGGGCACGACCGACCGCGCCGAGCAGCTCGCCGGCCTGATCCTGGCGTTCGCACGCCGCGAAGGCATGAAGGCCGGGGACCGCCTGATCGAGCAAAGGCTGGCCGATGCGCTCGACGTGTCGCGTGCGCCGATCCGGCTCGGGCTGAAGGCCCTGGAGGCGGCGGGGCTGGCGCGGGGCGAGCCCCATCGCGGCTTCGTGCTGACCCAGAGCCCGACGAGCGGTGCGGCACGCCCGACGCTCGCCGCGGTGAGCCGCGCCGAGCAGGCCTATGTGGACATCGCGGCCGACGTTCTCGACCGGCGCATCGAGGCCGACGTCACCGAGGCCGAGCTGATGCGCCGCTACGCGCTGAGCCGCACCGAGCTGCAGCGCCTGCTCGATCGCATCGCGGCCGAGGGCTGGATCGCCCGCCTGCCCGGCTATGGCTGGCGCTTCGCCGAGACGCTGTCGAGCCCAGAAGCCCAGGACCAGGCTGCGGCCTTCCGGGCCGTGATCGAGCCGGCAGCGATTCTGCAGCCCGGCTTCGGGCTTCAGCAGGACGTCATCGCGAAGCTTCGCCAGCATCAGCAGCGCGTACTTGGTGGCGAGCTCGACAAGATGACGATCGGCGAGGTCTATCAGTCGGGCTGCGAGTTTCACGAGGAGATCGCGCGCGGCGCCCGCAATCCGTTCTTCGTCGAGTCGCTGCGACGCGTGAACTCGATCCGCCGCCTGTTCGCCTATCGCAGCTTCGCCGATCGAGATGGCATGCGCCGGCACGTCGAGGAGCATTTGCGCCTGCTTAATCTGCTCGAAGCAGGACGTAATCTAGATGCCGCCGAGCTGATGCGCAGTCACCTTCAGCGTCCGCTATCATCGCGCTTGCCTTGAGCGTTTTGGCTCCGCGGCATGTAGTCGGAGAGCGGAACAGCAAGTAGCAACTTCTGAGCCGTTCGATTGCGATCCCTGGAAGGAGCAACAGCCGGCTATGGGCCGCAAAGGGGAAGCAAGCGTTCGAGGCGGACCCGACGACATACGAGGGGACAGATTGAAGTGTGCCAGAAGTTCGTTGTGATGCACGCCGAATAACACTTTTGAGGTTTTTCTTTTGAGCTTCTGTAGCGCGCAACGATAGTGGTAATACTGTCAATTATGGCTACCGGCACGGCGTTTCCTGATCTCCGCACCAAGTTGATTCATACCACGATCAAGCTGCTGGCCGAGCAAGGTCCGGCGGCCGTTCAAGCTCGGTCCGTGGCCAATGAGGCTGGCGTCTCTACGATGGCTGTTTACAGCCATTTCGGAGGCATGCCGGAGCTATTGCGCGCAGTTGCCGATCAAGGGTTCCGATATCTGGCCTCTGCCTTTGAGGGGACGCCGAAGACCGATGATCCCGTTACAGACGTCTTCCGTTTGGCGTTGTGTTACCGCGACGTGGCCCGGCAGAACCCGCACCTCTACGATCTCATGTTCGGGCTATCAACTCGAGGCGCCTATCGGGCGATCGAGTATGATCCTACTCCGCTGTCTCGCTCGGAATCCCCTGCATTTCAAGAAGCCTTTGGCCATGTGGTTCGAGCCGCGACTCGTCTTATCGAGGCTCGCCGGATCCGCGACGATGATCCGAATGTCATCGCGGTACAGCTGTGGGGCTTCGTTCACGGGTTCATTACCCTCGAATTGGCTGGCCTCTTGGCTCGCTTTGATGACAGCGTCGAACAGATCCTTTTCCCGATGGCAATAAATATGTTGGTTGGCCTCGGCGACACGCCGGAACGCGCCGTCACCTCCATGACGCCATGCGTCAGGTGAGGGCATCCGCTCTCTGTTGATCCTTACGCCCGTTCCCTGAAACGAATAGGGACATTCAGCACTCCTTGCGTCTGCACTATAACGATGTTATTGTCGGTTAATAACATCGTTATAGCTGCTCAAGCAGTGACGCCAGCATCTGAACTGGCGCTCGTAACAGAGGGAGGATTTGTATGGCTGTATCAGTTCTGCCTGATTCGCCTCAGGGCCGGTCGACGCCGCTTGTTCGGCTACCAGCAATTCCGTTGCGCATCTGGCTGCTCCGCGCCATCGCGCTGGCGCTCCTCCTGGCTGCGTCCCTTGATGGGTTCGCGGCGATTATGGCGGGGATCGCGTATTACAAAGGAGCCGGGAATTCTGAGATTGCTGCAAAGCGCATCGCGCTGCTGAACGCCGCCGAAGCCGGCCAAGCCGTGGATACTCCCTCAAAAGTCGAGGAGTACGCTGGCAGCACGGTCGCGCTGGTGGGATCGGTCAGTTCGTCCACTTATGCTTATGGCAAGGAGAGCATCGCCGAGCATCTCCTCGTCTACAATGTCATGAGCAAGGAAAAGGCCGCAATGCTCATGGTCCATTCCTTGCTGGGCGGCGTATGCATGCTTTTCGGCGGCCTGCAATTCTGGCCCGCTTTTCGCCGCCGCTTTCCCAAGTGGCACCGCATATCCGGTGGCATCTATATCGTCGTACTGCAGGGCACGATGATCACCGCCATGATCCATCTTGTGCGCACGTCGGTTGCCGACACGCTGGATCATCTGTTTTTCTACGTGGGACTGTGGGGGCTGGCCCTGGGCATATCGTTCAGCCTCTGGATGGCCGTACATGCGTTGTGGCGCAAGCAGATTGCCAACCACCAAGCCTGGATGTGCATAAGCTACGGGCTCTTGCTGAGCACACCCATCCAGCGTTACGGCTGGCTGCTTTTTGGCGCGCTGGATCCGGGTATCCGCTTTACCGAAGCAAATTATGCCGTCACAGGGGTGCTGATCCCCCTTTCTTTGACGGTCGGCTACCTTCTGTTTACGATCAACCGCTGGGTGCAGCCGGTTCGACGGGCCGAGTCCGCAAGCATGACTGCGGCTTCCGAAAAGCGCGCGCGTCTTGCACGCAACCTCGCGCTCGTGAGTTTCCCCGCCCTCGTCGCAGCCGCCGCCATTGTTGTTCAATACTACATGGTGACCCCCGCGCTGGAGCAGGCTTTCAGCGCCCGAGAACTGGTCCCGGCGGGTGTCATCCACCTTCATGACACCGTGATTGCAAGCGATGTCGTAAGCCGCGCGACGTTTGCTCTGGCGACGTTAGTTGGTTTGTTGAGCGGAGCGCATCTGCTGTGGATCGCCTTCGTCCGACGGCAACCGGACGGTGTTCTGGTTGCGTCGTCCTGGGCGTTGGCGTTCTCCGGCGCCGTCGCGGGAATTGTATTGATGTACTGGGGCCTGCGGATGGGTATGCCGAGCTTCGCTACCCTTGCAGGCGGTTCGATGCACATGATTGGAGGAGCCGCCACTCTGTTGTTCGCGGTTCTGCTTGCCTTCGCCTTGCGCCGCGGAGAGGTGGCCTGGGTCAAGGAATGGGGCGTATTCGTCCTCGCCTGCATCGCGGCTACGCCCACCTTCTACTTTCTACTGCCCGTTATGGGCGCGTCCGGATTTGACGCGCAGTGGGCGAGGGAGGGCCACATCTTCCGCCTGGCCCTCGCTGGCCAATGGTTGGTGGCGATAATGGGCGCCTTCATCTACGCGGCCTATGGACAAGCAACCCAAAGTAGACTGGCTCGCTGAAACCGGAGCCGCGGTGGCCATCAAGGGCGGGGACGAGTCCTCCTCGCCCACGCGCCGTGACGTGCGGAGCCCGACCCCACGAGTCCAACTGGTGCGATAACCAGAGGGTTTCTCCTGATGGGAGAGGCCACCTACAAAAAGGAGTGATGTCAATGCCAACCTATTATTGCTCCAGCATCGAGGGACGCCTTTCGGGCAGGCAGAAGAGTGCGATTGCGGCTGAGATCACGCGGATCCATGCGGAGGTGACGGGAGCGCCGACCTACTTCGCGCAAGTCATTTTCGAAGACGTGAAAGCTGAGAACTACTTTATGGGCGGCGCGCCACTGACGCATGACCAGGTGTTTGTCTACGGTCACATCCGAGGCGGGCGCGCTGCGATCGACAAGACACGAATGATCAAATTGATGGCAGAGGCCGTCGCGGTTGCCGCCTCTGCCGCGGATCACCGCAGCGTATGGGTATATGTCGGCGAGCTTCCAGCGCGGCAGATGATCGAATTTGGTCACGTACTGCCAGAGGCCGGCGATGAACCGGCGTGGACAGCCAATCTGCCGGCAGCGGATCGCGATTTCATGCAATCCGTGGGACCGCAGACAAAGGGCAACTGAAAGAAGGGCGGCAACGCCCGTGCCGCGGTTAGCCCGTCGGCAAATAGCGCTCGGACTGCCTGCAAGAGGCTGGCGATTCGATACGCGAAAATGTCAATCAGGGAAGGTCTTCAATGCGCAACTATACCCGATTCTACATCGACGGTGACTGGGTGGAACCACTCGGTGGCAACGCGATCCACGTGATCAATCCCGCCAACGAGCAGCCGGCAGGATTAATCACTCTAGGAACAGCTGCGGACGTCGATCGCGCTGTGAAGGCCGCGCGAACGGCATTTGCCAGCTTCTCCCGCAGCAGCCGCCAGGAGCGGATCGATATCCTTTCCAGCATTTTGAACGTGTACGCGAAGCGCCATGCCGATCTCGGCGCCGCTCTTACCGAAGAACTCGGCGCACCCACGAAGTTCGCGATGGAATTGCAGGCCGGCGTTGGCCTTGCGCATCTCCAGACCGCAATCAATGCCCTGAAGAATTACGAGTTCGAGCATCCGCAGGGACCGCGCACAGTGGTGCGCCGTGAGCCTATTGGGGTGGTCGGAATGATCACGCCTTGGAACTGGCCGATCAACCAAATCATGGTTAAGGTCGTTCCGGCCCTGGCCACTGGGTGCACCGCCGTGCATAAGCCTTCCGAGGTTGCCCCGTTCACTGCTCATGTCCTCGCGGAGATCTTCCACGAAGCCGGCGTTCCGAAGGGCGTCTATAATCTGGTCGACGGTGATGGGCCGACCGTCGGAGCCGCCATATCCGCGCATCCCGGTGTCGACATGGTTTCTTTCACTGGATCGACTGCGGCGGGGATTGATGTTGCGAAACGCGCGGCTGACACCGTGAAGCGTGTGCATCAGGAGTTGGGCGGCAAGTCGCCCAACATCATCTTGGATGACGCCAATTTCGCAACCGCGATCACAGAGAACATTTATCGACTGATGCTCAACTCGGGGCAGACGTGTCATGCGCCGACCCGGATGCTGGTTCCCCAGAACCAGATGGAAGGAGCCAAGCAAATTGCAAAACAGGTCGTGGCGTCGATCACTTATGGCGACCCAAAAACGGACGTGTACATGGGTCCCGTCGTTTCCGAACGCCAGTGGGATCGAATCCAGCGGTTGATCAAGACGGGGATCGATGAGGGCGCCACGCTCGTTACAGGCGGTATGGGGCGCCCGGAAAATATGAAGGTCGGATACTACGTCAAGCCCACGGTGTTTGCGGACGTTGAAAACACCATGGCCATCGCGCGTGAGGAAATTTTCGGACCTGTTCTCGCCATCATCGGCTACACGGACGTCGACGACGCAGTAACAATCGCCAACGATACCGTGTACGGGCTCGGCGCTTATGTGCAATCGGCGAGCATTGAAAAGGCCCGGGCTGTCGCTGACCGACTTCAAGCGGGCATGGTCTATATTAATGGCGCGTCAGAAGATGCCGAAGCTCCTTTCGGCGGATACAAAATGTCCGGTAACGGTCGTGAATGGGGCGAACTCGCCTTCAGTGAATTCCTCGAGACCAAGGCTGTCATTCATGCGACGGCGGACTGACAGGATCGAATATTGCGTCGAAACCGTTCGGCGGCAGTAGGTCCCAGCAGCAGAGCCGGCGGTCGTTGCGTGCACGGTCGGAGATGAACGCGCGGCGCCGGCTCGTCCAGTCCGTAGTAGTCGAGCCGAGCCCTCGCATGGTCGTTGAGGGGAACTCATATCGTGGGCGAGCCTTTCGGCGGCGACTTTAGTCGTCCGAAGGAGCCAACCGAAGTCGGTATGGACGATCAAAATCGAGAGATGTGGCTTGGCTGCGGCGCGTAAAGGCGTGAACGTCTGCTCGCCACCGGTCGGACCCGGATTAGTTCTATAAAAGAATTGAAATCAGCTTTCGAAGGCGCGCCTCCAGGAGGTACGGTGGGTCAGGGGGCGGCGCACGCATAGTCGCGGGCTGCAACAAGTAAATAGTTCAAAGATGATCTAATTTTGCGCTTTTTCCGCCGAAGCGAGCGTGCGCCTAGGTGGTCGTGAGCTTGAGCGGATGCGTCCCGCTCTGGCGATCGAGGGGGGAGACTTGAGTGGCTTGACTAGTTCCAAAAAAGAACGTTAGATCGGCGAGGAACGACGGTCGATCAAGGCCGCGCTTTGTTGGATCGTGCCACTCGGGCATGCAATCCTCATTTTTGGGAGGAAGTGATGCTGGGGCTCTTCAGGTCTGCTTTCGCGGTGCTGCTTCTGGCGTTCGGGTCATCGGCTTCTGCTGCTGAT
Source organism: Bradyrhizobium sp. SZCCHNRI1029 (assembly GCF_032487555.1). Lineage (NCBI taxonomy): Bacteria > Pseudomonadati > Pseudomonadota > Alphaproteobacteria > Hyphomicrobiales > Nitrobacteraceae > Bradyrhizobium > Bradyrhizobium sp. SZCCHNRI1029. The sequence continues at coordinate 549,433 of NZ_JAUEUK010000004.1, read as the reverse complement.
ATGCCGGGGATCACGCCAACGGAGATCAGGATCGGGGGCATCTTTCCCTTTAGCGGTCCTGCTTCGTCGATCGGTCTCGTTGGTCGAGGGCTTCTCGCGTATGTCCAGTCGATTAACGACCGCGGCGGAGTAAACGGCCGAAAGGTCAACTACATTGCGTATGACGATGCCTATAGCCCACCAAAAGCGGTTGAGCATGCGCGAAGGCTCGTCGAAAGCGATGAAGTGGCCTTCATGTTCAGCCAGCTCGGCACGCCCGGCAACTCGGCCACTGCAAAGTATCTGAAGTCGAGGGGCGTGCCGGCGATCGGCATCGTCTCGGGATCGAACAAGTTCACGAATGTGGCGGAGTTTCCGCTGACGACGACCAGTCTGGTCAGCTTCGACACCGAAGGGAAAATCTACGCCAGGTTCCTGACCAAGACGCTGCCGAACGCGAAGTACGCGATCCTGTATCAGAACGATGATCTCGGAAAAGACTACCTCAACGCTTTCAAGGGGGTCCTTAAAGACGAGTTCGACAAGAAGGTCGTCGCAATTGCCTACGAGGTCAGCGAGCCGACGGTGGATTCGCAGGTGGTGAGTCTCAAGAGTTCGGGCGCCGATGCATTGTTGGTGGCTGGTACCCCGAAGTTCGCGGCGCAGGCAATCCGCAAAGCTGCCGAAATCGGTTGGAGCCCGATGATCGTACTGAACTACCCATCAAGCTCGGTTGGCGCCACGCTGAAGCCCGCAGGTCTCGATAATTCAATAGGCGTCATCGTTGGAACGGTGGCGATGGACCCGACCGACTCGCAGTGGGATAACAACGACGGAATGAAGAACTTTCGAGCATTTGTCGCGCGGTATTTGCCCGGAATCGATATCGCCGACACGAACTATCTGTTCGGGTATACGCAAGGCATGCTGCTCGAACGCCTGCTCAAGCAGTGTGGGAACGATCTGTCGCGCGAAAATATCATCGGGCAGGCCAAGAACCTCAAGAACGTCGCGCTTCCCACGCTGCTGCCTGGGATCACGGTCAATACAAGCGACAAGATCAACATGAATTTCAAGCAAATGAGGCTACAGCGCTGGACCGGGACGCGGTGGGATCAATTCAGCGAGGTTCTCGATGCCAGCTCGGAGTGATGAGGTTGGTGGTGTCTCGCTAACGCCGGTGGCGTCAATCGCTGCAGCTGAAATGAGGTTATCGTGAAAGGATTGATGCAGAATCAGCCTTTGCTGCTGTCCTCGCTCTTGAAGCATGCGGAGCGCTTCCATTCGCGGACGGAGATCGTTTCGCGCACCGTGGAGGGCTCGATTCATCGCTATACGTATGGGGATGCGGCGCGTCGCACCAGAAAGCTTGCCGATGCTTTGACCCGCCATGGCATCTTGCAGGGCGATCGTGTCGCAACTCTTGCCTGGAACACGTTCAGGCATTTCGAGATCGAGCATGGCGTCACGGGAATCGGTGCAGTATGGCATGCGATCAACCCGAGGCTTATCCCGGATCAGATCAGCTACATTGCAAATCACGCCGAAGACAAGATCCTGTTCTTCGACAGCTCGTTTCTTCCCCTCGTGGAGAAGCTGGCGGCCGGGCTTTCCTCCGTGAAGATGTTTGTCCTGATGGCGGATCGAGCCGACATGCCAAGGACGACGCTTCCGAATTTGCTGTGCTACGAGGAATTCGTGGACTTGGGAAAGGAGGAGTTTGAATGGCCGGTATTCGACGAACTTTCGGCCTCCTCCCTGTTCTACACGTCGGGGACCACAGGCAATCCCAAGGGCGTTCTCTACTCGCATCGATCGGATATCCTGCATTGCCTCTGCATCTGCGGTGCATACGCAATGGGCATTGCGCCGCGCGACACGCTTCTGCCGATGACTCCGATGTTTCACGCCAACGGGGCCTGGGACCTGACCCATGCAGCTCCCATGGTCGGTGCCAAGCTGGTCCTGCCAGGACCCAAAATGGACGGCGCCGCCATTGCGGAGTTGATCGACAGGGAAGGCGTGACCATGACCGCCGGGGTCCCGACACTCTATTCAAACCTGCTCCAGTACTTAGAGTCCAGGGGTACCGGTGCTGGGACGCTCGAGCGCATCATAGTTGCCGGTTCGGCGCCCGCGCCTAGCCTGATCGAGGGTCTTGAGCGCCTGGGCGTCTCTGTCAACCATCTGTGGGGCATGACTGAGACGAGTCCTTGCGGTACGTCTTCGCAGCCGTCGCGACGCACGGCGAGCCGTTCCCCGCAGGATCGGCTTCGACGCAAGACCAGCCAGGGGCAGCCGATCTACGGCGTCGACATCAAGATCGCTGACGAGCGGGGCAGTGAGATGCCACGCGACGGAAAATCCAGCGGCCGATTGATGGTGCGTGGACCGTGGATCATCAGCGGTTACTACGGGGAGGACAAGCCGCTGCTGGAGGACGGCTGGTTCAATACCGGGGATCTCGCTGTGATGGATGACGATAATTACATCCAGCTGACCGATCGCGCCAAAGACGTTGTGAAGTCAGGCGGGGAATGGATTTCGTCCATCGACCTGGAAAACCTGGCGAAGGGATGCCCGGGAGTCACGGAGGCGGCCGTGATCGGCGTTCCTCATCCGAGATGGGAGGAGCGACCGCTGCTTATCGTCGTGCCGACATCCGGAGCCATAACGGCGCAATCGATCAGGGCCTATCTGGACAACAAAATCGCCAAATGGTGGATGCCTGACGATATCGTCTTCGTTGACGCGCTCAGCTATGGCGCGACGGGCAAGATCCAGAAGATGGAGCTACGCCAACGCTTCTCAGGGCATTATTCCGCGCCAGCGCGAGGGGATAGTGCAAGAGTGCCACAGGGCACTTCAGCGCAGAGCAACGCATCGTGATGCGAACCTCATCGAGCCGTCGCCAGTCCCCGCCGAAAGGCAAACGCCCGGGATCACGCTGCTTGTCTGCGGGTCCTTGCCTTGCTCGGCTTCTGTTCGGGAGAGGCCTTCTCGAGCTTCGCGCGCGCGCCGGGGCCCGGATGGGTATGAACTTCCTTCGCCGACAGCGGTTCGCCGCATTCCGAGCACACCATTACGGGATCGAAGACCTTGCCGCATTTCTTATGCTCATGCAGCAGAGGTCGCCCGCGTTCGTCGACCATGTGCGTGTCGCCCCAATGGACGAGCGCCATCATGATCGGATAGAGATCGAGGCCCTTTTGCGTCAGGATGTACTCATGGCGCTTGGGTGAATCCTGATACGGAATTCGCCGCAACACGCCGTTCCGCACCAGCTTCTTCAGCCGCTCGGCAAGCAGATGGCGCGTGATCCCGAGCGCAGACTGGAAGCCTTCAAATCGTCGGGTGCGCAGAAAGCATTCGCGTAAAATCAGAAGGGTCCAACGGTCGCCAATTACACCTATGGTTCGTGCCAGTGAACATGGCTCTTCCTCGAGGGCATCCCACTTCATTCGTACTTCTCCACTCTTCCAGAGACGGGGCGCTCGAATCGCCGACGCAACCGTCTTTTCAAGAACCATTCTAGATAGGGACTACGTTCCAAACAACCTCTAACCGATCTGAGCCAAAATAGCAGAATCTGCCAGTTTATTGACAGTTCGTTTTTAGAACTGTATGAGAGTTGGCGATACGGTTCGTGCGGACCAAACATGACCACTTCAACAATGCCTATGCGGGAGAGGCCGGCGTGACAGCTCTGAAGGTTGAATTCCAGTTCGATTTCGGCAGTCCCAACGCCTATCTGGCGGAACGCGCAATACCTGGCGTCGAGCGACGGACAGGCGTGAAGTTTGATTATGTGCCGATACTTCTCGGCGGCATCTACAAGGCGACCGGCAACATGTCCCCGGCGGAGTCGCTGCACGGCATCAAGAACAAGCCCGAATACATGGCGCTCGAGACGCAGCGCTTCATCCGTCGCCACAACATCACGACATTTCGGCAAAATCCGTTTTTCCCGGTGAATACGCTGATGCTGATGCGCGGTGCGGTCGCCGCTCAGTTCGAGGGTATGTTCGAGCCGTATTTCCGGGCCGCTTACCATCACATGTGGGAGGATCCGAAGAAGATGGACGACGTCGAGGTGTTCCGCGCGGCTTTCAAATCCTCAGGGCTCGACATCGACAGGCTGATGGCACGAGCTCAGCAGGACGACGTCAAGAAGAGGCTCATCGACCTGACCACGGATGCGGTCAACCGCGGAGCATTCGGTTCGCCGACGTTCTTCGTCGGCAAGGAGATGTTCTTCGGCAAGGACCAGCTCCGGGACGTCGAGGAATCGATCGTCGAGCAGATGCGACAGCCTGCCGCCAGCATTGCGTGACTCGAAACGCAGCACGAGATAATGCGCCTGGCCGAAGGAGTTGGCGTAAAGGCCGGAAGAACCAGCCAGGAGAGGGGAAACGTCATGCCAGGGCCGCTTAGCGGAGTTCGTGTGCTCGATCTGACCGGTGTGGTATCAGGTCCGTTCGCGACGATGTTTTTGGCCGATCAGGGCGCCGACGTGATCAAGATCGAGCCCATTGGTGGCGACATCACCCGCCGCAGCCGCGCCACCATCGACAAGCGCGGTGAGTTCTCGGCGTTGTTCATCTCATCAAACCGTGGCAAGCGTTCGCTTGCGCTCGACGTCAAGAGCGAAGCCGGTCGCGAGGTGCTTGCCAAACTTGTCGCGCAATCCGACGTGCTGGTGCAGAATTTTCGGCCCGGCACGATGGAACGCCTCGGGCTCGGCGCCGCCGAGTTGCGCGGCCGCTATCCGCGGCTGATTTACGTTTCCATCAGCGGCGTCGGCGAAACCGGCCCTTATGTCAAGAAGCGCGTCTACGATCCGATCATTCAGGGTCTCTCGGGGTTCGCCGACATCCAGTCGCAGCCCGTGACCAACCGGCCACAGATGATCAGAACCATCGTTTGCGACAAGACCACGGCCGTCATGACGGCACAAGCGGTTGCAGCAGCGCTCTATGCGCGAGAGAAGAGCGGACAAGGGGATCACATCCAGGTCGCGATGCTGGATGCAATGATCTCTTACCTCTGGCCAGAAGGTATGATGCAATACACTGTGGTGGGCGCCGAGGCTGCTGCGGCCGATCCCAATGATCGCCCCGACCTCGTGTTCAAGACCAGCGACGGCTACATCACTTGCGGTACTATCTCGGACTCGGAATGGCAGGGGTTTTGTCGCGCGACAGGTGATCCGGAGCTTGGCACCGACCCACGTTTTGCGACGCCGGCGGCGCGTTCCGTCAATGCGACTGCTCGCATCAACAAGATGGCTGAATACATCGCGCAGCACAACACCGCCGAATGGCTGGAGCGGCTCGATGCAGCGGACGTCCCCTGCGCGCCGATCCTGCGCCGTGGGGAGATCATTCACAACGAGCAGGTGATTGCGCGCGATCTCATTGCCGAGTTGGACCAGCCCAGTGTTGGTCGCATTCGACAGCCCAAGCCGGCCGCTCGCTTCGAAGTCAATCCGGCTGCGATCGGTGGCCCCGCCCCCCGAATCGGTGAGCATTCGCGCGAGATCCTGGGTGCGCTCGGCTATGACAATGCCGCAATCGAGAAGATGGCGACCGAAAAATCGGTCCGGATCTCGGGTTAAGCCGGCGGAGCTTTTGGCAGCACCGGCGTAATCGGAACGAGCGGAATGTTAGCTTCCTGGCCGAGCCGATAGGCAGGCCGGGCGTGGATGCGCTCCAGATAGGGCAGGGCGTTATCGCAGACGCCCACCTCATAGGTGATCGCCCATTCGAGACACGTGGTCAGCAGGATATCGGCGCTGGTGAACTGATCGCCCATCAGGTATCGGCGTCCATCGGCAAGCGCGACCTCCACATGGCGCAATTGCTCGCGGAAATACTCGCCTGCCCTGGCGACGACTTCGGGAGCAATGCCGTAGATGGTGCCAAGCCCATCTGCCCGATGGCGCCGCATTACATAGAGGCTAGTGGAATCAAGCTCTGCAACGATGAAGAAGCACCATTCCAGCCAGGCAGCATAGTCGCGCTGCTTTTCTGGGATCAGCGCCCGGTCCCGCGTGGAGTAAGTGCGTGACAGGTACGCGACGATGGCGGCACTCTCGCCGATGCAGAAATCGCCGTCCTGTAGCAGCGGAACCTTCTGCCGCGGATTGAGCGCGGTATATTCCGCCGTCTTGGTTTCCCCAGTACGCGGCCCAATCGGCTTGCTCGTGTAGGCGAGACCGAGCTCGTACATCGCCCAGTGCGCCCGTACGGTCCGGCTGGTGCCTGCTCCCCACAGCGTCAGATTCGGCATGGTGTCCATCTCACCATTTCTCCGCGGAAGGACGGAGGTCGAGTTCATGGGTCCAGCCATCTCTGGTCTGCTCGTGCGCGAACCAATAGGCTTCCGCGATCGATGATGTTTTCGTCAGGCTGTCCGGTGGAATCTCGCTCGCCTCCATGCCTTTAGCCGCCTTCATTCGGGCATGGATCGCCGGGCTGTCGACGCCGGCATCGATAATGAGGTGCACCACGTGGATATTTTTTGGGCCCAATTCCCGGGCCATTGACTGCGCGACAGCGCGTAGACCGAATTTCGCGCTGGCGAAGGCCGCATAGCCCGTTCCGCCGCGGAGGCTGGCGGTCGCGCCGGTGAACAGGATGCTGCCCCGACCGCGCGATACCATGTAGCGTGCGGCCTCGCGGCCGACCAGAAATCCGGCGTAACAGGCGAGTTCCCACGCTTTAGAGAACAGCTTCTCGGTTGTCTCCAGTAAAGGCTTGTTGACGTTCGATCCGGCGTTGAAAAGGCAGACCTCGATTGGCCCGATCTCCTTCTCGATGCGCGCGAATATTTCCTGAACCCCGGATTCCTGGCGAGCATCGACACTAAAGGCGTGAATCCTGTGACCCGCCGCTCTCAGCTCCGCCACGAGCGCCTGCGATTTTGCTGCCTCCCGCCTGCAGATACAAACGGTATATCCGCCCTTCGCAAAGCGGCGGGCGACGGCCGCCCCGATCGCGTCGCCAGCGCCGACAAGTATCGCCACTCCGCGGGCTCTCGCCATCTCAATTCCTCCCCCATAAGTTCGTATTTGAAACTGTGTAAATAGACTGTGTCGACGATGCTGTAAACGGCGTCTGCGAGTGAGAGAACCAGTTTCGATGCACAGGCCAGGTAAATCAATCTGAAAATGTCGATTGACTAGTTCTAAAAAAGAACGTTCAATCGTCGTTAGATGCGGTGATTGAGCGGGCTGCCGGCGCTAAGCCAAAGACGCCAGACCTAGCCTGATCGGAGGAAGAGCCATGCAAAAGCGGAGCGCGACCGTCGCTGTGATCGGCGCCGGTGACTATATCGGTGCCGAGATCGCGAAGAAATTTGCTTCGGAAGGCTTCACGGTCTTCGCCGGTCGCCGCAACGGCGACAAGCTGGAGCCCTTGGTCAAGGAAATCGAGAAGGCAGGGGGCGAGATTCATGCGCGTTCGCTCGACGCGCGCAAGGAAGATGAGATCGTTTCATTCCTCGGCGATGCCGACAAGCACGCTCCGCTCGAGGTCTGCATCTTCAACATCGGCGCCAATGTCAATTTTCCCATTCTCGACACCACTGAACGGGTGTTCCGCAAAGTTTGGGAAATGGCGTGCTATTCCGGCTTTCTCGCGGGGCGCGAAGCCGCGCGGCTGATGCTGCCCCGCGGCAAGGGCAACATCTTCTTCACAGGCGCGACCGCCAGTCTCCGCGGCGGAACGGGCTATGCGGCGTTCGCCAGCGCAAAGTTTGGCCTTCGCGCGGTTGCGCAGGCGATCGCGCGCGAATTGGGCCCCAAGAACATCCACGTCGCGCACCTCGTCATCGATTCCGGCGTCGATACCGAATGGGTTCGCCAGAGACGGATCGAGGCGCTTGGGCCGAATGCACTGGACAATCCCGACCTGCTGATGCCCCCAGCCTCCGTCGCAGAATCGTATTGGCAGCTCTATCAACAGCCCCGCAGCGCGTGGACGTTCGAGATGGAAATTCGACCGTTCGGCGAAAAGTGGTAACGAGGCCTTTCGATGGAGCTTAAGCTTTCGAAAGAGGATGCTGCTTTCCGCGATGAAGTGCGTGCATTCATCGTGGAGCACTATCCGCAGGAAATGCGGGTGCCGAACCCGGAGACCGACCTGACCAAGGAGCAGACGCTCCTTTGGCATCGCATCCTCTACAAGAAGGGCTGGATCGCGCCGCTGTGGCCGAAGGAATATGGTGGGCCCGGCTGGTCGATCACGCAGCGCTTCATCTTCGAGCAGGAAACCAGCCGAGCCGGGACGCTGCCGCCTTTGGCATTCAGCGTCACCATGGTCGGGCCCGTCATCTACACTTTCGGTAGCAAGGCGCAGAAGGAGAAATTCCTGCCGCGCATTCTCTCCGGCGAGGACTGGTGGTGTCAGGGCTATTCGGAGCCCGGCTCAGGATCGGACCTTGCGTCGGTCAGAACCAAGGCCGTACGTGATGGCGACCATTACGTCGTCAACGGCCACAAGACCTGGACGACGCTGGCGCAGCACGCCGACTGGATCTTTTGCCTGGTGCGGACCGACCCGGCGGCCAAACCGCAGGCCGGCATATCCTTTCTCCTGATCGATATGAAATCGCCCGGCGTGACCGTGCGCCCGATCATCACCATCGACGGCAGCCACGAGGTCAATGACGTCTTCCTGGAAAATGTCCGCGTTCCGATCGAAAACCTGATCGGTGAGGAGAATAAGGGCTGGACCTACGCAAAATTCCTGCTCGGAAACGAGCGCACCAGTATGGCTGGCATCGGCCGTTCGACGCGCTACCTGGATCGGCTGAAGCAAATCGTGAAGGCCGAGATTCCCGAAGAAGATCCGACGTATCTCGAATTCGTGCGGGATATCGCACGGATCGAGCTGGACGTGTTGGCCTTGGAAGCAACCGAGCTTCGCGTGGTGGCACAAATGGCCCGCGGGATCGATCCAGGCGCCGCCGCGTCGTTGTTCAAGATTTGGGGTACGGAGATCTTCCAGAACATCACCGAGCTGACGCACCGGGCAATCGGTAATTTCGGTCTGGCGATCCGGGAGCATCCCGTCAGTGCCAACCACTTCATGCCGGGCCCGGCCTACGGTCACACTGCGTCCGAGAAGTACCTGAACTCACGCAAGCTCTCGATCTACGGCGGATCGAACGAGATCCAGCGCAACATCATCGCCAAGGCCGTGCTCGGACTTTAGGCCGAGCGGAGTACGGGGGATCGGATGGATATTCAGTTCACGGAAGAGCAGGAACTATTGCGGTCCAGCGTGCAGCGGCTTCTGCGGGATCGATACGACTTTGAAGCGCGTCGCAAGATCGTAGCCAGCGAAGAAGGCTTCAGTCGCAAGCACTGGGCCTCGTTCGCCGAACTCGGCCTGCTTGCCGCACCTTTTTCGGAGGATGCGGGCGGCCTCGGCGGTGGTCCCCTGGCGACCATGATCGTGATGCGGGAATTCGGCCGTCACCTCGTGGTCGAGCCATTTTTGGAGACGGTCGTTCTGGCCGGCGGCCTGATCGAGAGTGAAGCCTCGCCTGCACAGAGGGATCAGTTCATTCCCAACATCATCTCCGGGAAATCAATCTGGGCGCTGGCCTGGGCAGAAAAGAGCTCGCGCTACGATTTCGCTGACGTCACCACAACGGCGCGCCGCGAAGGTACTGACTATGTCCTGAACGGCGAAAAGGCGGTCGCGATCGCGGCCCCCTGGGCGGATTACCTGATCGTCTCAGCACGCACCTCGGGCCACCGTCTCGATTCGGAAGGCGTCAGTCTGTTCATCGTTGATCGTCGCGCCGCCAATCTTCACCTGCAAGGCTTCAAGACGATCGACGGCCGCCGAGCGGCCGAGGTCAGCCTCAAGGACGTGCGCGTCGGCAACGATAGCTTGCTAGGCGAAGAAGGAGGGGGCGCCGCCGCGCTAGAAGCGATTTCCGAACGCGTCATTGGCGCGCTGTGTGCCGAGGCCGTCGGCGCGATGGCCGAATTGAACTCGGCGACGCTGGAATACACCAAGACGCGAAAGCAGTTCGGCGTGGCGCTCGGCACCTTCCAGGTTTTGCAGCATCGGATGGTAGACATGTTCATCGCGCATCAGGAAGCGGTGTCCCTGATGCAGCATCTCAACTTAGGTCTGGCGGCAAACGAATCGGGCCTATCGAGACTGGCGTCGGGAGCCAAGGCAAAGGTCGGCTACGCCGCTAGATTCGTGGCCGATCAGGCCGTGCAACTGCATGGCGGCATGGGCATGAGCGACGAGCTCAATGTCGGCCACTACTTCAAGCGGATTTCTTCCATCAACATCCAGTACGGCGATCCCGCATTCCATGTTCTGCGCTATGCGCAGACCGATGCGGCCGCTTAAATCAGAGGCAAAATATGACAGAAGCAGTCATCGTATCGACCGCGCGCACCGGGGTCGGGAAGGCCTACCGCGGGGCGTTGAACAACACCGACGGACCGACCATGGCGGGCCATGTGATCGCGGAAGCCGTCAGGCGCGCCAAGATCGAGCCCGGCGAAGTCGAGGACATCGTGATGGGTTGCGCGATGCAGCAGGGCACCATGGTTATGAACGTCGCTCGCAAAGGCGCGATCCGTGCCGGATTGCCGGTGACGGTTGCCGGCACGACCATTGATCGGCAATGCGCATCCGGCTTGCAGGCCATCGCGGTCGCCGCGCGCTCGATCATGCTTGACGGCGTCGATGTCGCCATCGGAGGCGGCATCGAATCCATCAGCCTCGTCCAGAACGAGTATATGAACAAGTTTCACGCTGTCGACGCCGATTTGATGGCGATGAAGCCGGAAATGTACATGTCGATGCTGGAGACCGCCGAAGTGGTCGCCGAGCGCTACAAGATCGGGCGCGACCGCCAGGATGAATATTCGCTCGAATGCCAGCGTCGCGTCGGAGCCGCGCTGCAGGGTGGGCGCTTCAGTGACGAGATCGTTCCGATCACGACGAAAATGGCTGTCGTCGACAAGGACACCAAGGAGATCTCCTACCAGGAGGTTACCCTGGCACAAGACGAAGGTCCGCGCCCGGAGACCACGGCCGAGGGCTTGGCCAAAATCAAGCCGGTGTTCGAAGGCAAGACCATCAGCGCCGGCAATGCCAGCCAGCTCTCCGATGGCGCGTCGGCTTGCGTAATCATGAGCGACAAGATTGCTGCAAAGAAGGGAATCCAACCGCTTGGCATTTTCCGCGGCTTCGTCGCCGCGGGTGTCGAGCCCGACGAGATGGGGGTCGGGCCGGTGGCCGCGATCCCTCGCTTGCTGAAACGGCACGGCTTGCGAATCGACGATATCGATCTGTGGGAGCTGAACGAGGCCTATGCGGTTCAGGTGATCTACTGCCGCGACAAGCTGGGCATTGATCCGGACAAATTGAACGTCAATGGTGGGGCGATCGCCATCGGCCACCCCTATGGCATGACGGGCTCGCGACTGGCCGGCCATATCCTGATCGAGGGCCGGCGCCGCAAAGCGAAATTCGGCGTGGTGACGATGTGCATCGGCGGCGGCATGGGCGCGGCCGGGCTTTTCGAGATCGTGCACTGATCGGAAACTGGAGGCTTACGTGAAGACAGCTATCACTGAACTATTTGGCATCCAGCATCCGATTATTCAGGGCGGCATGCATTATGTCGGCTTTGCCGAACTGGCTGCAGCGGTGTCCAACGCCGGCGGCCTTGGCATCATCACCGGCTTGACGCAGAAGACGCCGGAGCTGTTGGCCAAGGAGATCGCGCGCTGCCGCGATATGACGGACAAGCCGTTCGGCGTAAACCTCACCTTCCTGCCGACCTTTTCGGCGCCACCCTATCCCGAATACATTCAAGCCATCGCCGAAGGCGGCGTCAGGGCCGTCGAGACCGCGGGCCGCAGTCCCGAGCAATACATGCCAGCGCTCAAGGCGGCCGGCATCAAGGTGATCCACAAGTGCACGTCCGTCCGGCATTCGCTCAAAGCCCAGGAAATCGGGTGCGACGCCGTCAGCGTCGACGGTTTCGAATGCGGCGGTCATCCCGGCGAAGACGACATGCCCAACATGATCCTGTTGCCGCGCGCCGCCGATGAGCTGTCGATCCCATTCGTGGCGTCGGGCGGCATGGCGGATGCCCGCAGCCTAGTCGCGGCGCTGGCGATGGGCGCGGCAGGCATCAATATGGGCACGCGTTTCATCGCTACCAAGGAAGCGCCGGTGCACGACAACGTCAAGAACGCGCTGTTGGAAGCTACCGAACTCGACACCCGCCTTGTAATGCGCAACTTGCGCAACACCGAGCGTGTGTTGAAGAACAAGGGCGTCGATCGCCTGCTAGAGATCGAGCGTGAAAAGGGCAAGAGCCTGAAGATCGAGGACATCCTCGACCAGGTCGCGGGCGTCTACCCCAGGGTCATGATCGATGGCGACATGGATGCCGGGGCCTGGAGCTGCGGCATGGTCGTCGGCCTCATCCATGACATTCCAACGGTGAAGGAACTGATCGATCGCATCATGACCGATGCGGATGCGATCATCCGTCAGCGACTAACCGGCTTCCTCGATGCCGACGAAAATTCCGTCCGAAAGGGGGCTTGAGGCGACAGACGTCCGCTAACGAGGTGGCGGATTGCTGATGGTCCTGGGCCGGGAGGCTGCGTATCATGACCGATGGATCAATTTCGATCGACACCGGAACGAACGAACTACTCTGTTCGGTCCGAGATCGCGTTGCCATTATCACGCTGAACCGGCCCGAAGCGCGGAATTCACTATCGGACCATTTGACGCCGGCGCTGCGCCGGATGATCAGGCAGACTGGCAGCGATCCTGATGTCGGCGCTCTGCTGATCACCGGCGCCGGCACCGCGTTTTGCTCCGGCGGTGATGTCAAGGGTATGGGCACAAAGTCGTCCACGAGGCCCATGGCCTATGGAGACAAGGTCGTAGGCCTGATGGAAGGGCAGCGGACGCTGACCGGGGCGCTTGTTTCTCTCCGCAAGCCAACGATCGCGGCGCTTCCGGGGCCGGCCGCCGGCGCCGGCCTTGCCATCGCGCTTGCTTGCGATATCCGGATTGCCTCCGAATCTGCCTTAATGACTACTGGTTATGCCAAGATTGCATTGACCGGAGACTACGGAATTTCCTGGCTGCTGACCCGGTTGGCCGGGACGGCGCGCGCGAGAGAGCTGATGTATTTGTCAGAACGGATCGATGCCCGCCGCTGCGAGGCGTTTGGCCTTGTCAACCGTGTAGTACCCGATGCAGATCTGCTAAGCGAAGCGTTTGTCATCGCAAGAACACTCGCGAATGGTCCGGCCCATGCGTATGCAGCGATCAAAGACAATCTCGATCTGGCGCTGTCGACAGATTTTGTGACATCGCTGGACCATGAAGCCAAAAACATGGTCATGGCGGCGGAGACTGCACAGCATGCTGAAGCCGTAAAGGCGTTCATCGAGAAGCGCGCGCCTGATTTTCGAGGCATTCCATGAAGACAGCAATTGTCATCGGAGTGGGCCCAGAGCGGGGACTGGGGCCCAGTTGTGCAAGAGATTCGCCGCTGAAGGTTTGAGGGTGATAGTCGCCGGCCGTACGAAACTCGCGCTCGAGACGATCGCAAATGACATTACCTCATCGGGCGGACAGGCTCTCCCGATAGTGGCGGATGCGACGAACGAAGCCGATGTAGTAGCAATGTTCGACAGAGCCGGCGATGAACTCGATCTGGCGATCTATAATGCGGGCAACAACACACCCGGGCGTATTCTGGAGATGGAAGCGGGGTACTTCGAGCAAAGCTGGCGTGTCGTCTGCTTCGGTGGGTTCCTGTTTGGCCGCGAGGCCGTTCGCCGCATGCTGCCGAACAAGGCCGGCACGCTTTTGTTTACCGGCGCCAGTGCTTCGCTGCGCGGAAAAGCGGGGTATGGCGCGTTCAATTCGGCGAAAGCTGGCCTGCGGATTCTCGCGCAGGCCATGGCAAAGGAATATGCCAGCGAAGGGATCCATGTAGGGCACGTCGTTGTCGACGGAGCCATCGCCGGTGACAAGATCTTCAAGCGCATACCCGACGCAGCCCAGCGGGAGAACAGCCTGGTCAGTATCGAGGGCATAGTCGACGCATTTGCGTTCCTCTACCGGCAATCACCGCGAGCATGGTCGTTTGAAGTTGATGTCCGTACCTCCCAGGAAAGGTGGTGATCGCCGTCAGGCCGGTGCGTCATTCATGGGAGGCGGGCCCGTGGCCGCCTGAAATTTCTCAGCGTCATGACGTGCGAATTGCAATCCGTGGCCTATGCTCCGCTTCACGGTGCAGGAAGGTGATGGACTACGAACTGGCGTTTGGAATCGTCACCAAGGGTAAAGGCGCGAACATTTCGGCTGCGAAGGCGCGCGATCACATATTTGGCTAAACGATTTTCAATGGTTTTTCCGCGCGAGATGCCCAGCTCATAGAGATGGCAGGCCGGCTCGGGCCGGCCAAGGGTAAAAGCTTTGATGGGGGCAATGTGCTGGGACCCTGGATCGTCACGCCTGACGAAATTGACGACTCCGACAAACTCAGGATGGAAGCTCGCGTGAACTGAGAACTACGTTCTCAAGGTACCAGCGAAGGCGTGCTTTTCTCGTTCGAGGAAATCATTGCACACGTCACCCTGGATGAGACGTTGATGCCCGGCGAGTTCATCGAGTCCGACACGGTTGGCAATGGCTGCGGCCTCGAACTCGGCTGGTACCTCGAGCATGGAGAGAGCATTGAGCTCGAAGTCGAGAAGATCGGCATCCTGAAGAACCGCGTGGAACGCCGGACTGGTTGATATCGATGACGACTTGCAAAACGCAAGTCATCATGTATTGTGCCTGCAAGGGCCGGAGTGTGCATCTGCAGGTGCGGGGCCGGAAAACAGGAGGCAACTTTGTCCGAGGAAGCGATGGTTGCGCGCGAGGAGCGTGGCAATATCTCCGTTTTGACGATGGTTTACCGGCCGTACAATCTGCTCGGCCCGAAGCTCATCAACGCTATCGTGGAGCAGGTGGAAGCATCGCGAAAGGCGGGTAGCCGTGCCATCGTGATCCGGAGCGGATTGCGCCACTTTTCTGCCGGCGCCGACCTGGACATCTTTGACAAGCGCGTAGCGGAGGGCACATCTGATCAGAGCGGTGAAAATCGGCTGCTGAGCGGGGTCGAGTTCCTCCGCTTCATGGAATTATTGCCGATTCCGTTGATCGCCAGCGTTCATGGCGTTTGCCTCGGCGGCGGGCTCGAGCTCGCGCTGTCATGCGACTATGTCATCGCAGCTTCGTCAGCAAAGATCGGCTCGGTCGAGGCGACGCTTGGGTTGCATCCGCTACTTGGCGGAATCCAGCGGCAAGTTCAGCGGATCGGGGCACAGCGAGCCAAAGAGATGTCGATGTTGGCACGGCGCTACGATGCGCCGACATTGGAGAAGTGGGGCCTGATTAATCTTACCGTGCCCGAGGAATCCTTGGAAAAGGCGACGATGTCTATCGCGGAGGAGTTCGCGCAGGGGCCGACGGTAGCGCACGCGGCGACCAAGGAGCTAGTGCATATTGCGGTCAACGACGGTGTGGTGGCGGCAGACGAGGCGATGGCAAGAGTGCAGGCGCCGATCTGGGCATCGGAAGATCTGAAAACCGGTCTTGCGTCATTCCGCAAGAACGGCCCGGGTCTCGCCAAGTTCGCGGGGCGCTGACATGGGCGGTCCTCTCAACGGAATCCGTGTCGTCGACTTCTCCCGTGTGTTGGCAGGCCCCTTATGCGCGCGAACCTTGCAGGATCTCGGTGCCGAGGTCATCAAGGTGGAGCCGCCAAGCCCGGACGTCTCACGCTTCGCCTTTCCCTCAACCGACGGGATGTCGGGCTATTACGCGCAGCAGAACGCCGGTAAACGCAACGTCAGCATCAATCTCAATGTTCCCGGTGCTTATGAACTCGCACTGAAGCTCTGCGATACCGCCGATGTCGTCGTGGAAAACTTCCGCGCGGGCACGCTTGGTTTCTTCGGCCTTGATTATGAAACCCTGTCCAAGCGCAATCCGCGATTGGTATATGCCTCGATCACTGGCTATGGCCAGGGCGGACCCTGGCGCAGCCGGATGGCCTATGCGCCGACCGTGCAGGCCGAGGCCGGCTTCACCGAAAACAGCATTCGTCACTATGGAGAGGCGTTGACTGAACCGCGCACGGACAGCCTCTCGCACGCGGACGTCTACGCCGGCCTGCAGGCCACCATCGCGATTCTTGGCGCGCTGAATAGCCGCCAAAGGACAGGTCAGGGCCAATATATCGATGTCGCGATGGCTGCGACACTGCTCGCGGTCAACGAACGTGCACATGTCGATCTTTCCGACGATGATATTGGAGCCGAGCCCGCCGTGCTC
Organism: Bradyrhizobium sp. SZCCHNRI1029; assembly: GCF_032487555.1. Classification (NCBI taxonomy): domain Bacteria; kingdom Pseudomonadati; phylum Pseudomonadota; class Alphaproteobacteria; order Hyphomicrobiales; family Nitrobacteraceae; genus Bradyrhizobium; species Bradyrhizobium sp. SZCCHNRI1029. The sequence continues at coordinate 533,045 of NZ_JAUEUK010000004.1, read as the reverse complement.
GGCGCGACGGACTGCTCATTCTTTACCGGACCTAATGGAGAGCATTTCACGGTTGCGACGAGCATTATCGGCAGCCGGACCTTCCCATCCTGGCTGCGCGCGATGCGTCGCGTGGATTTGATGGACGACCCGCGCTTTGCGAGCGCGGCCGCGCGTCGCTTGAATTTCGGTGTGCTGCACCAGATGATCCAGTCGTGGATCTTGACCTTCCCCGACATGGCGACGCTCGATGCCCAATTCGACGAAGCCAAGATCGCGATGGGCGAGATCCGCTCGATCAAGGAACTGAGCGCGTCGGAATGGAGCGATTATTGGGGCGCAGTGCAGCACGTGCCGGACCGCAGCGGCGGCGAATATCGACTGCCGGGTCGGCCGTGGCGGTTCTCGGCGGAGGAGTTGAAGCCGATCGGAGCACCTGCGTTCCAGGGAGAGCACAATTTCGAGGTGTTCAGCGAGCTGGGCGTGAGCCAGGAGGAACTGAGACGCTTGAGCGAAGCGGGTGTGCTGGTCACGCATCCCCGCGCTCTGGAGCCCGAGATTGGCGTCAAACCGCCGGCCGAGTCGGGCTATGCGGCATGAGATCCGAGAGAACCATTCGGCTGCGAAGGTTTGCAACCCGCTAGCTGGCACTGGACATACTGGGATTCCGCTCAATATGGTATGAGCTGAATTCGAAGCTAGGAAAACTATGTCCGGTGCGAAGCAGAGCCGTCTTGCCAATAAGGAATGCTCCATGGCTCGTGCCATGGAGGTGGTCGGCGACCGCTGGTCCATCCTGATTCTCCGTGAAGCCTATTATGGCGTGAAGCGGTTCGATGAGTTCGAACACTACATTGGCATTGCTCCCAATATCTTGAGCAATCGCTTGAAGAAGTTCGTCGATGCTGGTGTGATGACGCGCGTGCCGCTGCCCGAACATTCCGGACGATACGAGTACGTACTGACCGAGAAGGGGCGCGCTTTCTTTCCGGCCTACCTGGCTCTCAAGAAGTGGGGCGATGATTGGCTCGCAGAGCCTGAGGGACCGCAGGTCGTCTTCCGCGATCGTGTCGCTGGGCGCCCGATTGAATTTCCCGTACTGCGGACGTCCAGCGGCAAGCCTCTGCGGCTCGAGGACGTCGAAGTGGTGCCGGGCTCGGGCGCCGTTCCCTTCAATCGCAAGCGATTTGGTGGCACGGCTTCCGCGGAAGCCTCGGCTGGTGTGAGGGCAAGCGCCCAAAGACGAAAGCGGAAGTAACGGCTTGCCAAGATGTAGCTAAAGCGGCCGGGAGAACGCAGCAGCCGTGGCCCGCTCCGCTTTTGCTGGAGCTGAGCCCCGCTCTACTGCCAGCGCCGAAAAATGATGCTCGCGTTGACGCCTCCAAAGCCGAAACCGTTGGAGATCGCATGCTCCATCGTCATGGGCCGGGCCTGACCGGCGACAAGGTCGACACCTGCCGCGGCGGCATCGCAAGTTTCGAGATTGAGAGTAGGTGGCGCGACTTGATCGCGCAGCGCCAGAATCGTGAAGATTGCTTCCGCTCCGCCGGCCGCTCCGAGCAGATGGCCAGTTGCGGATTTGGTGGCACTCACGGCAATCTGCCCCTCGCGGCCGAAGACCGCCTTGATCGCCTCCAGTTCGGATACATCGCCAACTGGCGTTGACGTGGAATGCGCGTTGAGGTGCTGGACGTCACCGGGTTTGAGGCCGGCCTGCCGCAATGCGCCTTCCATGGCGCGGCGCGCACCGTCGCCGTCCTCGGGCCCTGACGTGATGTGGTACGCATCTGCCGTCGTTCCGTAGCCGACGATTTCCGCAATCGGCTTTGCGCCGCGGCGGATCGCATGCTCCAGATCTTCTATGACCAGGACGCCCGCGCCTTCGCCCATGACAAAGCCGTCGCGATCACGGTCGAAGGGACGGGAAGCGCGGGCGGGCGTTTCATTGAAGCCGGTCGAAAGCGCACGCGCAGCGGCGAACCCGCCCAGGCTCACGAGATCGATGCAGGCTTCCGAACCGCCGCAAACCGCGGCGTCGGCTTCTCCAGATCGGATCAGGCGTGCGGCATCGCCGATTGCCTGCACGCTCGCGGCGCAGGCGGTGACCGGCGCGCCGATGGGACCCTTGAAGCCGTAGCGGATCGAGATGTGGCCAGCCGCGAGATTTGCGAGAAAGGACGGCACGGTGAAAGGCGAGAGACGCCGGACCCCGCGCTGGTCTGTGGTGCGGACCGCTTCCACGATCGCCGGAAAGCCTCCGATGCCGGAAGCGATCACTGTCGCCGTGCGCTCGAGCGAATGCGCATCGGACGGAGTCCATTCCGCCTGGGCAATGGCCTCGGCCGCGGCGGCAAGCGCGAACAGGATGAAGCGATCCATCCTTCGCTGATCCTTAGGCGCGACGGTCAGATCCGGATCGAATCCGCCCTCTTGATCTTTGGCCCTTGTCGGCACCATTCCTGCGACCCGCGCCGGCAGGGCCGCCGCCCACTCGGGAAGGGCGGCAAGCCCCGAACGGGCCGCGAGCAGCCGTGACCACGCCAGCTCGCTGCCGCAACCCACCGGCGATACCAATCCCAATCCCGTAACGACGACTCGGCGCATCACGGATTCCGTCTCACGAGGAAAGCGCAAGTAGCGCGCGTCTGGTCTCGGTCCGGATCAGATTCGCCCGATACTCCGCCGAAGCGTAGCGATCCGAGAGGCATTCGGTGGTCTCGCTCAGCAATGTGGCCGCCTGGTCGATATTCTCCCGCGACAACGTCTTTCCGGTCAGGAAATCGGCAGCGGCCTGGCCGGCGAAAGCGTGGTTCGCCGCGCCTGTCACGCCGAGGGAGACCTCGGCCACCACGCCGTCTCGCATGCGCACGCCGACCGCAATGCCCACGACAGCAAAGCCGCTCGCGGGATGCCGGATCTTTCGGTATATGAAGCGCATGCCGGCTGTCGGCCGCGGGATATGAATGCTGGTGAGAACCTCGTCCGGTTCCAGCACAGTAGAAAAGATATCGACAAAGAAATCCTGCGCCGCGACCCGTCTGTGGCCGTTCGCGCCGGCGATCTCGATCTCTGCCTTCAGCGCGACGACGACCGCCGGCCAGTCAGCCGCCGGATCGGCATTCGCAAGCGAGCCGCCGATCGTGCCACGGTTGCGCACCTGGGGATCGGCTATCAGACTCGCCGCCTGGCGAAAGATGGGCAATTCCTCGAACAGCGTCTCTGATGCAAGCAGGTCGGCATGCCGCGTCAGCGCGCCGATCCTGACTCCGGCTTTGCCGATCTCGATGCCCTTGAGCTCGGTGATGCCTCCGATATCGATCAGAAGTTCGGGCGACGCCAGCCGCAGCTTCAGGGCCGGAAGCAAGGTATGGCCACCGGCCAGGAGCTTCGTCCCGTCGGGATCTTCCCGCAGCAGATCGATGGCCTGGGCGAGCGAAGCCGCGCGGACATAGTTGAAGGCTGCCGGGATCATTGGAGTTCTCCCGAGCGCGCCTCTTGTACCGCCTTCCAGATTCGCGGCGGCGTCAGCGGCATATCGAGATGTTTGATACCGAACGGTGACAACGCATCGAGTACGGCGTGGACCATGCAGGGGGGCGCCGCGATCGAGCCACTCTCGCCGATGCCCTTGACGCCAATCGGATTGGTCGGCGAGGGCGTCTCCTGGAACTGCGAACGGATGTTCGGCACGTGCTCGGCGCGCGGAACGGCATAGTCGAGCAGCGAGCCGGTCAGGAGTTGTCCATTGTCTGGATCGTAGCTGACCTCTTCATAGAGCGCCTGCGCGATGCCCTGCACGACGCCACCATGAATCTGGCCCGCCGCGAGACGTGGATTGATCAGGGTGCCGACGTCGTCAACCGCGACATAGTCGAGAATGTCGACGATGCCAGTCTCAGGATCGACCTCGACGTAGGTGAGGTGGACGCCTGACGGCGAGCCCATACCGGTTGGGTCGTAAAACTCCGTTTCGTCCAGGCCCGGTGTAACGCCATCCGGCAGCTTGTGGCCGACATAAGCCATGCGGGCCACCTTCGAGAACGTTAACGGCGCGATATCCGTGCCAGGCACGCTGAACGCACCGGCGGAATAGGAAACGTCCTTCTCATCCACTTCCAGCATGCTCGCCGCGATCTTCTTTGCTTTGGCCACGACGCGCTGCGAGCACACATGCACACTGGATCCGCCGACCGCCATCGAGCGGGAATTGAACGTGCCGTGGCCGGCCTGCACTTGCCGCGTGTCCCCCTGCACGATGTCGATGTCCTCAACGGGAATCTGCAGCACGTCCGCGGCAATCTGCGACAGCGACGTGATATGGCCCTGACCCTGGCTCATCGAGCCTGAATAGATCGTAGCCCGGCCGCTGGAATCGATGCTGACCCGCGCACTTTCCCAGCCGCCGCGATCAAATCCGCTGAGCGCCAGCCGCCGCGACGGCGCCATGCCACACATATGCGTATAGGCGGCGATGCCGACGCCGCGATAGACACCGCTGGCACGCAAGGCATCACATTCCTTTCGGCGCCCTTCGTAGTCGAAGGCGGCAAGCGCCTTGTCGAGCAGTCCCTGATAATTGCCGCTGTCGTACATCACGCCCGTGCTGCCATACGGTCGATACGGAAATTCCGCTGCTTGAACGAAATTCTTCCGCCGCACCTCGACCTGGTCGAGATGAAGGTGGCGCGCGACCGCATCGATCGCCCGCTCGGCGATATAGGCGCCCTCTGGTCGTCCATAGCCGCGATAGGCATCCACCGGCACCGTATTGGTGACAACGACTCGGGATATCGCCTCGTAGTTATCGATCTTATAGGTTCCGGTACCGAAGTTGACGGTGTTCACGGTGGGACCGCCGCTCGCCATGTTCGATAGATAGGCGCCGACATTACCAAGGGTCTCGACTTTCAGGCCTAGGATCTTGCCGTCGTTTTTGAACGCGATCTCGATATTTTCCGTGTGCGCGCGACCGTGGCTGGTCGATTGATGGCTTTCGGAGCGGCTTTCCCACCATTTGACTGGCACGCCGAGCTCGCGTGCGAGATAGGGGCAGAGCAAGTCTTCAGGGTAGAGGTGCATTTTGGCGCCAAACCCACCTCCGATATCAGGCGCGATCACCCGCAACTGATGCTCGGGAATGCGAACCGTCTCGGCGATCCAGCGCCGGTGCATGTGCGGAACTTGGCTGCCAATATAGACCGTCAGCGTCCCGTCTGGCTCCGGCGTGGCAACGATCGCGCGCGTTTCCATGCAGGTCGGGATCAGGCGGTTGTTGACGACGCGCAGTCCGATGACCTGATCGGCCTCGTTGGCGGCCTTCTGGTAGTCGCCGCCACGCACCTTGTAGATCGTAGTGATGTTGCCGGGAACGTTGTCATGAAGTTGCGGCACGTCCTGCCGGATAGCGGTCTCTTCGTCGATCACGGCAGGCAGCACTTCGTAACCGACGTCGATCAGCCCGACGGCGTCGTAGGCTTCGGCCAACGTTTCCGCCACTACCAACGCGACGCATTCGCCGACAAAGCGGACGCGGTCGGTCGCGACTACAGGGCGGAACGGCACCTTGCTGCCCGGAAGAACCCAGTTCGGAACAATCGGGCCAATCTTGCCGGCGAGCGCCATCCCGGAAAGGACCAAGCGAACCCCTGGTGCGGCTTTTGCTGCAGAGAGATCGACGCTTCTAATCTCGGCGTGGGCGTGCGGCGATCGCAGTACCGCCATGTGCAGCATGCCCGGCAGCCTGACGTCATCGACGTAGCGGCCCTTGCCAGCGAGCAGCTTGAAATCTTCGCGCCGCTTTAAGGGCCGACCGATATGGCGGATCGCAGGCGTGTCGTTCAAGGCTGCTGCTCCTTCGCTGCGAGGCTTTCAACGGCGCGGACAATGTTGTGATAGCCGGTGCAGCGGCAGATATTGCCGGCAAGTCCATGGCGGATGTCGTGCTCGCCGGGATTGGGATGATCCCTCAGGAGCTGCCGTACGCTCATCACCATGCCCGGCGTACAGAAGCCGCATTGCAGCGCGTGATGTTCGTGAAAGGCGGCCTGAACAGCGCTGAGTTCGCCACCGGGATCGGTCAATCCCTCGACTGTGGTGATCGACGCGCCGTCCGCCGTCACGGCCAGTACCGTGCAGGATTTGACCGCCAGTCCATCGATTTCGACGGTGCAGGCACCGCATTGGGAGGTGTCGCAGCCGACATGGGTGCCGGTGAGGCCAAGATCCTCCCGGATCAGATGGACCAGCAACTTTCGCGCTTCAACGAAAACCGTCTTGCGCGATCCGTTTATCTCGAATGTCACCAAGTGCCGGCTGTGAGGGTCGGGCATTTATCCTCCTGGGATCGGCGCGCGGTTTTTGTTATCCAATAGCCACTCTAATAATAAGAGTGACAAAAATGCAAGACATTTCTTGTCGATGTTCGCGGCTTGGCGCTTGGATGGCGTCCCGAGCATGATTATTCTGCTGAGAAGTGTTGTTAGGAGGGATGATGCGCTCGAAGGGCTTTGAAGGAATGGCGTGCTCGATCGCCGGCGTATTGAACGCTGTCGGTGACCGCTGGGCCATGCTCATCCTGCGCGATCTGTCACTGGGATTGAGCAGATATGAGGAGTTGAGGAAGTCGACCGGCGTCACACATGCCACCCTGTCCGATCGGCTCAAGCATCTCGAAGAAAATGAACTGCTCGAGCGGCGTCGGTATCAGACCGGCCCTGAACGCTACGAATACCTTCTGACCCGAAAGGGCAGGGACATTATCCTGGTGATCCAGGCGCTTGCCCAGGTCGGGGACAAGTGGGCGATTACGGGGGATGCGGGTCCGCCGCTCAAATTCATCAACAAGAACAGCGGACGTCCGGTTAAGCTCGCTCTTGTCGATGACAAGTCGGGCGAATTGGTACGCATGAGGGATGTCCGGCCGCTGGCCGGACCAGGGGCTGACGACCTTGTTCGGTGGCGGCTCGCCAAGTTCGACCAGCGATGATTCGGATTGCAGAAGGTGGACCGGGGCTGAGCTTCCCGATAGAAAATCGGCAAGCGACACCATTTGGGCCGCTTGCCAAGTGCTTTTTGCGAGCTGGCCTCGACTAGCGAACGATACGCTGGACGGCGATTGCAGTGGCTTCACCGCCGCCGATGCAGAGTGCGGCGACGCCGCGTTTGAGGTTCTGCGCTTCCAGCGCATGCAGCAGCGTCACGATCAATCGCGCGCCGGTGGCGCCGATCGGGTGGCCGAGCGCGCAGGCGCCACCATGGACGTTGAGCTTTTCGCGGGGAATGCCGAGGTCCTTCTGCGCGGCCATCGCCACCACCGCAAAGGCTTCGTTGATTTCAAACAGGTCGACGTCGCCGACGCTCCAGCCGACCTTGTCCAGGAGCTTGCGGATCGCCGGGATCGGCGCGGTGGTGAACCATTGCGGTTCTTGGCTATGGGTGGCATGGCCCCTGATTTCCGCCAGTGCCGGCAGTCCCTCGCGATCGACGAGCGAGCGCTTCGCCAGGATCAGGGCGGCGGCTCCGTCGGCGTTCGCCGAGGAAGCGGCAGGCGTGATGGTGCCGTTGGCGCGGAACGCCGCCTTCAAGCCTGGGATCTTGGCAGGGTCTACCTTCAGCGGATGCTCGTCATTGGCGATGACGCGCGGCCCTGCTTTTTCGGTCAGAGTGATCGGTGCGATCTCGGCCTTGAACGCGCCGCTTTCCACGGCCTTGCGTGCTCGGATCAGCGTCTCCATCGCATAGGCGTCTTGGTCCTTGCGGGTGAACTGATAGGCTTCGGCCGTGGCCTCGCCGAAGTCCCCCATCGAACGGCCGGTCTCATAGGCATCTTCCAGGCCGTCCATCAACATGTGGTCGATGATCCGGTCGTGGCCGGCCCGATAGCCGGCGCGCGCCTTTGCCAGCAGATATGGCGCGTTGCTCATGCTCTCCATGCCACCGGACAGCACGATGGCGGCAGAGCCCGCATTGATGATGTCGTGGCCGAGCATGGTCGCCTTCATGCCGGAGCCGCAAACCTTGTTGATCGTGGTGGCCCCGGTCGCATCAGGCAGCCGGGCGCCGCGCGCAGCCTGGCGGGCCGGCGCCTGACCCTGGCCGGCCGGCAGCACGTTACCCATGAAGACCTCGTCGATCCGCTCCGGCGCGAGCTTGGCACGCTCCAGCGCTGCCGCGATCGCGTGAGAGCCGAGCTTATGTGCCGAGAGCGGCGACAACTCACCCATGAAACGTCCCAAAGGCGTGCGTACGGCCGAAAGAATGACAACGGGATCGGTGACTGCGGACATGATGAAATCTCCCCGACAAGCGGTGTTGTTTGTATGACGATAATCATATAACTTGGCTCATCTTGCAATGAAATGTTGCGGGGAGGCATGGCGCAAAATCCAGGACTGAAACGCCGTCGCCGATGCTTAGATGTCGGCTGGAATCGGAGCGGCCGGCCATGGGGCGTTTGGCGTCTGATGAGCCGCCCAACAGATCTTCTGCAAATCGGATGAAGCACGATGCGTTACGTGAGAGATCATAAGCGTCAGACCCGCGACCGGATCGTCGAGAATGCCTCCTACGGTCTGCGCAAGAAAGGTGCCGAAGCGCTCAGCGTTGTCGATTTTATGCAGCTCGTCGGTCTGACACATGGCGGCTTCTATAACTATTTCGCGTCCCGTGCGGCTCTCGTTGCTGAAGCAACTGGCTTTGCAATGGATCAGACGATCGAGCGCTGGAAGCGGCTGACGAATGGGAGCGCTGTCCCGACGTGCGTTGATGCGATCGTTGCCGATTACCTCAGTCCTCGCCACCGTGACGATTCCACGCACGGTTGCGCGCTTCCGGCGCTCGCCGCCGACATCGGGCGATCAGAAGCGCGGGCACGCCGGAGCTTTGAGCGTAAGCTGGATCAAATGGTCGACGTCCTAGCTGAGCTAAATTCCGGCGGTTCTTCTCAAGAGGCACGCCAGATCGCCACAGGCATCATCTCGACCATGGTAGGTTCAATTCTGCTCGCCCGTGCTGTCAACAGCAAAGCAGCTTCTGACCATATTCTTGGGGCCGGTCGAGAGATCGTTGGTGAACTTGGTGCTCGACGGTCCGACCGCGCGGCCAGCAGCTTAGTTCGAAAAAGTGATCGTGATGGCGCTTCTGTTCCACACCGAGGTGTTCGGTGAGGCCCGCTCCTATGTTTTCGCCGGATCTTCGCGCCCCACGTTCTCCGGAGATTTCGGCAGTGTAGGATAGTCGGTATAACCGTGGGCATCCGGACCGTAGAAAGTTTCGGGGCGGGGCTGATTGAGCGGCGCGCCGAGCGCCAAGCGCTTAGGCAGATCCGGATTGGCAATGAATGCCTTTCCGAAGGCAACCGCATCGGCCCAACCCGCATCGAGAACCGCCTGGGCGGTTTCCGCAGTGAAACCTTCATTTGCAATGTACTTTCCGCCGAAGGCGGCCTTGAGAGACGGTCCCAAGCTGTCGGGTCCCAAGCGCTCGCGAGCGCAGATGAAGGCGATGCCGCGCCGTCCGAGTTCAGCTGCCACGTATCCGAACGTCGAGGCACGGTCGGAGTCGCCCATGGAATGCACGTCAGCCCGAGGCGCAAGATGCATTCCCACCCGGTCGGGTCCCCATACCGACACTGCAGCATCTGTGGCCTCGAGCAAGAGCCTGGCGCGGCTTTCGATTGAGCCTCCGTACCGATCCGTCCTTTGGTTGGAGCTATCTTGGAGGAATTGGTCCAGCAAATACCCATTCGCGCCGTGGAGCTCCACGCCATCGAAGCCAGCTATCTGGGCAAACTTGGCAGCATTGCGAAATGCTTCGACAACGTCCAAGACTTCTTCTGTCGTAAGCGGGCGCGGCACGCTGAAAGCCCGTTCCGGACGGACAAGGCTGACGTTGCCTTTCGCGGCGATGGGGCTGGGGCCGACCGGCGCCTGACCATCCAGGAATATTGGATCGGAGATCCGGCCGACGTGACAGATCTGCATGAAAATCCGCCCCCCACGTGCCTTCACCGCGCGTGTAACGGCTTTCCAGCCCTCGACGTGGTCTGCCGACCAAATGCCGGGAACGCCGGCATAGCCCACTGCCTGAGGCGAAACAGGAACACCTTCTGTGATGATCAGACCCGCCGAAGCCCTCTGCGCGTAATACTCCGCCATGATCGCATTGGGGATCCGGCTCTGGCCTGCGCGTAGCCTGGTCAGCGGGGCCATGATGACCCGGTTCGGCAGATGCAGATCGCCAATAGTTACGGGGTCAAACAGCGACGGCATTTAGCCTCCGGAATACGGTTGCAAGGCGTTCGCGCGAAGTTGTTGATCGGGAGGTTCAAACATCCTGTCGCGGCGATCGTGGAAATCGCTCGCGATCGACTGTTTCGACGGGATCACCCCGGCAGCCCCATCTGCTTGCGAAGGCTTTTGTCGAACATTCCTTCAGGCACAAAACGACGAAGGATGCTCACCTGGCGCGCAACCTTTCCGCAGGTGTATCGCCGACGAGGTGATGGCGTTGTCGCGGCCAAAATCACCTTCTCGGCAACAACCTCGGGACTCTCGGCTGTATTCATCACATCGCGTAGCAGCGCGCTGGCTCGGGTTCGCGCCGACACATATTCCTTCAGGTTCCGGTCCGGAAGCACCATGTTCTGCTCAAACGAGGTGCGGGTATAGGCCGGCTCAAGCAGGCAAACGCGAACGCCAAAGATCCGCACTTCGTGGTCGAGAGATTCGGAGTAACCCTCGATGGCATGCTTCGTAGAAGAATAGAGGGCGGAAAACGGCGCAGGTATCAATCCCAGGACAGAACTAATGTTGATGATCCGTCCGGCTTTTCGATCTCGCATGGTCGGGAGGACCGCATTTGTCATGCGCATCACTCCGAAGACGTTCACGTCGAACAAGGCCTTGGCCTGATCGGCCGAGGATTCTTCGGCCCCGCCCAGCAAGCCGAAGCCTGCGTTGTTCACCAGAACATCGATCCTGCCGGTCGCAGCCAGTACCTTGTCGACGGCCGCTTTCACCGAGGCGTCGTCCGTCACATCGCAGCTTAGCATCTCAGGATCGCTCGCGGCAGCTCGTCGGCTGGTCCCGAACACCCGGAATCCCGCCTCGCGCAATGCTCTTGCGGAGGACAGCCCGATTCCCGTCGAAGCCCCGGTCACGATCGCCACTTTTCCGTCCTGTCGCACAGAAGCTCTCCGTTGACGCAGTTGAACCCTAGATTAGATTAAGATATACATATCACATGATTTACATCATACAATAGGCTGTTCGTTCGGAGGGCCTGCATGCGGTATGCCAAGGGGCACAAGGATAGTTCGCACGAACGGATACTGAAGGTCGCCGCAAGGAAATTCCGGCGACAAGGCATTGCGGCGACTGGAATGACGGGAATTATGTCCGAGGCGGGCCTTACGAATGGCGGCTTCTATTCTCACTTCGGCTCGAAAAGCGATCTCGTTCGGGAAGGGCTTGAGCGGGCGCTGGACGAGCAGTTGCGGCGACTGAGTGAAGCCGACGTTGTCCCCGGGGAACTGAGCACGCTGATCCGGTCTTACCTGTCTGCGGAGCATCGCGATCGGCCGGACGTTGGATGCGCCTCGGCTGCACTGCTTCCAGAGATCGGTCGCCAACCTCGATCCGTCCGAAAGGCCTACACAGCTAGATTGCGCGAAATATTCGAGCAGCTAAAGAGGCGATTGCCGCGGAAAACGTCCAGCCGCGCCGCGCAAGAGGCCGCAATCGGAATTTTCGCTGTACTCGTCGGCTCTCTCCAGCTTGCTCGTGCCGCCGAAGACTCGTCGATGTCGGATGCGATACTTGCGGCTGGCATTCATGCAGCAAATGCGCTCGCGCTCGTACCTCAACAAGAGCGCTGAGCTTGTCTCGTCCGGCTTTCAGATAATCAGACCAAGTAAACGATCGAGATCAGGGAGGACACGAGTATGAAGAGCAAGGCGCCAATTCTGGTGACGAGCGCCGGTGGACAAACCGGCTCGGTTGGCCGAACCATTGTTCGCGGCCTGCTGCAGCGCGGCCTTCCCGTCCGTGCGTTCGTGCGGAAAAATGACGAGCGGGCGCAGAGTTTGCGCGACATGGGAGCCGAGGTGTTCGTGGGCGATCTCCTAAATCCGCGTGACGTCACGCAGGCCGTCAAGGGTGTGCGGCGCATCTATTTCAGCATGAGCCTGAACCCGTCCTACGCCGATGCCACCATCTTAATGGCCGCAGCGGCCAAGAAGGAAGGAGGCACCGAGATATTCGTCAACATGTCGGACTATGAGCAATGTTACATGACGCTCGAGACCATGTCGGCGCCGGACGCGGAGCGCATCGCCGTGCTGGGCGTGGACGTCCAGTGGTCGCCCCAGCAAAGGGCGCATTGGGCGGGCGAGCGAGCCCTCGATTGGTCAGGCCTGCCGATCGTTCATATCCAGGCGGCGATGTTCGTCGAGAACCCAATCACACTGTGGGTGCCGGCTATGACCATCAAGGAGGACGGCACGATCCGTCTGCCATTCGGCCTGGGAAAGACCGCGCCGGTGGCAACGGCCGACGTCGCTGATGTCTGTATTGAGGTGTTAGCTGACCCAGCCGGCCACGCTGGGAAGTCCTACGAGTTGACGGGGCCGGAACGAAAGGACATGTACGGGTTTGCCGAGGATTACTCGGCGGCGCTCGGTCGAAAGATCGAATACCTGCCGACGACGATGGAAGAGTTTCGGCAACGTATGCGTAAGCTCATGCCTCATATCGCTGAGCATCCTGCGTTGCATCTGGAAAACCTGTGCATGCAAAATGGCGGTGATCGGTATATTGCCGAGGTAACGCAGGACGTCGAGAAGCTGCTCGGCCGGCCGGCCACCACATTCAGGAAGGTCATTGAAAAGGAGGCGTGGCGCTTCGAGAGGGGGACGCCAAACCATCTGCAGCACCGCGAAGTGAAGGATCTGAACCCGACCCGTGTCTTGCAGGCATAGCGGCCTTGCCTCGCTCAAAACTCCGGACCTGAAAGCCCTAGAATGGAAAGCAGCGCATATAGGCGGCGAACAGATCTGCATCGCTTGGAACGATGAGCCGCGACTCGATCGCCTCCGCAAGCTCGAGATCGCGGCTAAGCACTCGAAGCCATGCCTCGCTATCGGCCGTGATCGAAAGCCGGGCGTCGCCGGCATGGGTTCCGGGCGTTACATCCAGAATCTTGTCGTTGATGCGCACTGTCCCTTGGAACGGAGTTTTTCCCGTAAAGGTCCAATGAGTGACCAGATCGAGCTTCTTTGCCTTTCCACGCTGGAAGCCGAGCCTCAGTGTAAAGAGGTACGCCTGAACGCTTCCGATCGGACGTCCTGCGCGCACATGCCGGATCGTCTTATTCGGGAACCGTCGTGGCGCACTCTCCTCGGCGTCCGATCCAGGAATCACGAACAGCGTCTCTTCTTTCTCGAGCAGAGGTTTGACCACATCATTCACATAGGACACCCGGTCATCAAGATATGGTCCGATTACATCCTCGCCAGCCGGGCAGACCGATACGCAATATGCAGCCTTGTACCCGGGCTTGAATGAGAGAGATTGCCAAATGCTCTGAGTCTCGGAAGGGCTCACGCGGGACCTGTAGTCCTTCGCGTCACGCGAGTCCGCAACCTCTTCGACCCATTTGGTAAAGTTTCCGAGAAAATCGTGGTAGTTGTGCGTGAAGCAGGTCTGAAAATCGAAGTACCCATCGTGCTTTATCGCGCCGACGGGGCAAGCTCCGACACATAGTCGGCATTCCAAGCAAGGATTATAGTCGATCGGCTGGTCATAGGCATCGATCTCGTCCGCCAGCAAGATCGTTCCAAGCAGGATGAAGCTGCCAAATTTCGGGTGGATGATGTTGCGATGAATCCCCATGCGACCCAGCCCGGCCTCGACGGCGACCGGCTTGTGCTGCACCATCATGATGCGTGCCTGGTCCATCTCCATGGGAAATGCGGCAACCGAATTGCAGGCCGCGATGCCGTGCTCCGCCAGGGCGCGGACAATTGCGCGCGAAGTCTCGTTCACATGGTCATAGGTTCCATGAAATTCCTCATTAGCCACCGAGCGAGTGGGAGAGCGTACCGGCTCGCGATTCATATGATATGCGATCGCCATCAAGGACTTCGTGCGGCCATAGACCTTTCGGATGTAGTCGACTTGGGGACTGATTGCCGGACGGCCAATCTCGACCAGCCCGACATCGTCCGCTCCACAGCTTATCGCGATCCTCTTGAAGAGCTCCGCCGACAGCGGCGCCGCGTCGGTCCGGGCCAGGCTGCGCGACCGAAAGGCCTTTACCGTCGGATGATCCTCAATGGTCAATTTTCGTCTCCTCGGATGCGTCGAGTTTCATTCCGACTGCGAAGCGACCGGCTATTGATGCAACGAAAGAATGCTGAGACTGCCACCAGGCGCTGCCCCATCCTCGATAGCGCTTGGCCCTGCACATCACACTGCAAATGACCAAACATTGCGCGGACGCTCATGTGTTTTCGCGACATCGGCGCCCTCTGATGACGGGGTAGGCCATCGACAGAGAGCCCAGCCGTGGTTCATGATCGCGCCGCTTCCTGCGGCTCCGAGAGAATGGCCTGCAGCTCTCCAGACCGGAACATCTCCGTCACGATATCGCAGCCACCTACGAATTCGCCCCGTACATACAGCTGTGGAATGGTCGGCCAGTCCGAGTAGTCCTTGATACCCTGCCGCAACTCCTCCGACTCGTAGATGTTGTGCGATTTGAACGAAACTCCCAGATGATCGAGGATGCGAACTACCTGCGCCGAGAACCCGCAGGCCGGCGACGAGGGCGTACCTTTCATGAACAGGACGATCTCGTTGGACTCCACCTCACTGCGAATGAACTGCGCAACGCTCATGTTGGTCTCTCCATCTGTCCGTCGCATCAGTTCGAATTTAGCACTTAATGGTCGGGCCAGAAAAGAGCAAAATTGCCTTGAAGCCTGCTTGGCCGGCCTCGCGCTAAGGCGCGGTAGCTATTATTTTCCGCAGAGTCCACGAAGGATGCCGGTCGATCGGACAGTCGACCATCGCTTGGAGGGATTAGAACGACCGGGCGCTCGATTAGATCGAATATCAATTCTAAAAAGGAATTGACGAGCGTTCTGTGGCAGCTAAAGTCGGGTCAATCACAAGAAGAGACTGATGGCTGTCGTCTGCGCCGAAGCCACTGTTTCAGGAGGGAAAATGGGCGCTCGACCCCAATTTTTGGAATTTGGAGGTTGTCCGCGCATCAGGGGGCGGCAAGCTCAAGGCGACCGGGGCGGTCGAATTCGTCTGGCCCAGACTCAAGGCGTCTTAACATTCCGTCTTGGCAGGCTCCGCTGCTTCTGCCGGGGAGTTGGATGACGAGCGCAATGACCAGCATCGACTTCTATTTCGACTTTCGCAGTCCTTATTCCTATCTCGCCCACTCTCAGCTCGGCACGCTGGATGCTGAGCTGAGCTACCATCCTGTAGATATCGTCGCAGCCATGAAGCAGGGCGGTAACACGCCGACGACCTTGACCTGTCCGGCCAAAGGCAAATACGCCGGCGCAGATCTACAGCGCTGGGCGAAGAGATACGGCGTACCGCTGAGCCGGCATAAGGACATAAAATCGATCGACGGCCGCAGGCTGCAGCGCGCGGTGCTCGCGGCGGAAGATTGCGGTCTCGCCAAGGAGGTCGTTGCGGCGATCTTTCCGGCGTTCTGGCGACATGGCTTGCCGCGGAGCACAGCCGGGGATCTGGTGCGGATCCTTGAAGCTTCCGGAATACGTGACCCCCAAGTTGCTTCCAGAGCCGATAGGCAGAGAATTGGATGATCGGTTGACGCAGAGAAGTGAAGCGGCGGGAGCGCGTGGCGTCACCGGCGCGCCGACCTTCATCGTGAACGACGAAATGTTTTTCGACAATGACCGCCTTGAATTCATTCGCGAAGCACTGAGGGCAGCATGAGCAAGATTGATGCGCAGCCGCTGGCAATTGTCACCGGAGTCGGACCTGGTACCGGCTCTGCTATCGTCAGGCGGTTCGCGGCCGGAGGGTATCGCGTCGCGATGCTCGCGCGCGACAAGGCGCGCCTGGACGCGCTATCGGCGGAGATTCCGTCGAGTATTCCGATGGCGTGTGACGTCTCGGACTCGGCAGCGCTCGCGCGGGTGCTCGACGAGATCGACCGGCGGTCCGGCCCGCCGAAGGTCGTTGTCCATAATGCGGTTGGCGGGGCGTTCGGAAAGTTTCAGGAGGTAGGTCCCGAGGTTCTCCGAGCCAATTTCGAGACAAACGTGATGGCACTGCTCCATCTCGCGCGGCACGTCGCGCCCCCAATGATAGCGGCTGGCGGCGGAGCGCTCCTCGTAACGGGCAACACGTCGGCTCTGCGAGGAAAGGCGAACTTCGCGGGTTTTGCGCCGACGAAGGCAGCCCAGCGTATCCTCGCCGAGTCGATCGCGCGCGACCTCGGCCCGCAGGGGATTCACGTGGCTTATCTGGTCATCGATGCGGTCATTGACGTGCCGTGGCAGCGGGAGCGAATGAAGGACGCGCCCGACGATTTCTTCATCAAACCCGCGGCGATCGCCGAGGAAATCTACCACATCGCGCATCAGGACCGCTCGGCGTGGTCTTTCCTCGCGGAAGTGCGACCGTACCGCGAACCCTGGTAGACCCGGGGCGAGCGGTCCGTCGTCGTTCGCGGTGTTGGCGCCGCGCTCCACATCTGAACCGCCATCGGGCAGCCCGCCTGACTGATCGGGAGGAAACAGCCAACTCCCGGTTGGTGCGACGACAACCTCTTTTTAGGAGAGAGCCCATGATCAAGGTTGGACTTCATCAATATCCCCCGATGGATCAGGTGATCTTCGGAAAGCCTGCCGGGCAAGCGCTGGCCGAGGAGGCGGAGCGGCTCAACGCGCACAGGGTGTTTCTGATTGCCAGCCATACGTTGAATACGAAAACCGACGAGATCGAAAAAATCCGCAAAGCATTAGGTTCCAGGTATGCGGGGACGTTTGATGGGGTCCCGCAGCACACCACCCGTACGTCTGCCGTAGCTGCAGCCGCAAGGGCGGTCGGGGCGGGCGCCGACCTGATCGTGGCCGTCGGCGGTGGTTCTGTCGTCGACGCGGCAAAAATCGTTCTGATGTGCATTGAGCACAAGATCACCGATGAGGGCGGCCTCGACGGGTTTGAAGTAGTCTCGACCCCGGAGGGCCCGCGCCCTGGTCCGTTTCGAGCCCCGCGCGTCAGGATGATCGCCATCCCGAGTACATTGTCCGGCGGCGAATACAACGCCGGTAGCCTCGTTACCGATACACGGCGGAAACTGAAGCAGATCTTTCACCATCCCTTGATGATGCCTCGTTCGATCATCCTCGATCCCGCGATTACGGTTCACACGCCCCAAAACTTGTGGCTCGGCTCCGGAACGCGCGCGATGGACCACGGGATCGAAGCCGTCTGCTCGCCGAGAGGCAATCCCCTCGTCGAAAGCGTTTGCCTGCGGGGACTGCGCTATCTCTATGACGGGCTGCTCGCGACAAAAATGAATCCGGACGATCTTGAGGCCCGGCAATCCTGCCAACTCGGGTCGTGGCTGTCCGCCTTCGGGCTGCAGTGTCGGGTTCCGATGGGGGCGAGCCATGCTATCGGGCACGTACTTGGCGGTACATGCGATGTGCCGCATTACTTTTGCACCGCGGTCATGATGCCCAGCGTGTTGGAGTTCAATCGCCCGGATACGGCTGGAGCACAAGACAAGCTCGCCGAAGCTTGGGGAGTGCCGGGGGCGAAAGCAAGCGAGACGTTCGCCGAATTTATACGACAGTTGGAGCTCCCGCGTCGATTGTCTGAAGTTGGCGTGACCGAGGACAAATTCGATCTGATCGGACGGAACGCAATGCTTTCGGTTTTCACGCGCGCAAACCCGCGTCCAATCAAAGGCCCCGAAGACATCGTTAAGATTCTCCGGATGGCCGCTTAGCGCGTGTCAGCCCGGCGGCCAGGGATGCGGTGGGCCGTACGGTCGGTACAAAGCTCGTCTATTTCAATCGGATAGACCGGCCGAACGGAAGGCGAGAAAATTGCAGAGTGTTCAAGTCGCTCGTGAATGGGAGCGGAGGAAATCCATGACGACGAATGTTGCCGCGCGCGCCACGTCTGACGTCAACTTCGCTCCACGCGAGGTCAGTATCGAAGCGCATCCCGATGGAAGCCTCATCCTGAGGTCGCCGATCAACTTCGTCGAGCCGAGCTGGTCGGTCACCGACTTTCTACCCGTATGGGCGATGCAGGAGCCCGATCGCGTCTTTCTGGCGCAACGCGAAGCTGCCGGGTGGCAAAAGATATCGTATCGGCAGATGTGGCTACGGACTCAGTCCGTAGGTCAGGGGTTGATCGATCGCGGAGCTCAGCCGGGCGAAAGGATTGCAATTCTCTCGGGGAATTCGATCGAGCATGCAATCGTCATGTTCGCGGCCATGTCGATCGGGATGGCCGTCGCTCCCATTTCGCCCAACTATACATTGATGCCGGGCGGGCTGTCCCGCTTGACGGACATCGCTCGGCTGCTCAGGCCATCATTTGTATTCGTCCAGGACGGCAGCGCCTTTGCGGCAGCCCGATCAGTTAGTGGGCTGGAGGAGGCGACTTGGATCGCATGCGGTGGATCCGACGGGCTTCTGCCGCTTGAGGCCCTGTACGAGGGACGACCAACCTCGGAGTTTCAGCGGCGGTTCGGAAACCTCGATCGTGACGCCATCGCAAAAATTCTGTTCACGTCGGGCTCGACCGGCCTGCCGAAGGGCGTCATCAACACGCATCGCATGATGGCATGCGCCCTCGAAATGGGCAGTCTGCTGGCTCCGGCAAACCAAGCTCCGGTTCAGGTCGAGTGGTTGCCCTGGCATCACACGATGGGGGGCAATGTCATTCTGCAGGGCACCCTGAAGAATGGGGGGACGCTCTACATCGACGACGGACGCCCCGTCCCACAACTCTTCCATAAGACCATCGCCAACCTGAGGGAAATTTCCCCCACAGCGATGTTCAACGTGCCCGGCGGCTACACGCTCCTGTGTGATGTTCTCGAAGCGGACGAGCATTTCAGAAATACATTCTTCAACCGCATGGAGCGAATGACCTACGCCGGAGCGGCAATTCCGCAGTCCACGCTGGACAAGCTCTATGACCTGTCGTTTCGTGCGACCGGCCGCCGCATTCCCGTCATGTCTGGGTACGGCACGACCGAAACGGCGCCAACGATCAGCACGACGCACTGGGCCACCGAGGAACCGGGAGAGGTCGGTCTTCCGGGACCTGGTCTCAGGCTCAAGCTGCTGCCTGCGGGAGACAGTTACGAGGTTCGCGTAAAGGGGCCGAACGTCACGCCGGGATACTTCGGCAGATCCGATCTCACGGAAAGTGCATTCGACGAGGAGGGCTACTACCGGGTCGGAGACACCGTGGCTTTCCTCGATCCGAAGCAGCCGCATCTCGGATTGAGATTCACGGGACGTCTTTCCGAAAACTTCAAGCTCACGAACGGGACCTGGGTGGTTGTCGGGAACCTCAGGGCGACCATCCTGGGCGCAACGCGTGGCGTTCTTCAGGACGTCGTCATTGCGGGCGAAAACCGGGACCAATGCGCGGTTCTCGCCTGGCTAAATCCCAGCCAAGCCAAACAACACGCCTCCGCGCCCGTTGGCGATCTCGAGCGAGATCCAGGCGTGCTGGCATTCCTGAGAGAGTGCTTTCGGGCACACAACGAAACAGTCGGAAGCAGCGAACGAATCCGCTCATTCAAGTTGCTGAAGGAGCTTCCGTCGCTTGCCGCTGGTGAAATCACCGACAAGGCCTATGTAAATCAGCGGGCTGTACTCGGCCACCGAGCGCATAGCGTTGAGGAATTGTATGCCGGGTCACCTGCTGAAGATGTGACCTTCATCTGAGTGCCCCAACTTCGCAAGGAGTGCTCCTGGAAGTGAGGGTCCGAGGTGGCGCTGAACCGGCTCTGAGCAAGGTCCGTCCATCTCAGACGTTGTCGTCGCGGCGAAGCCATCGGCTGAAGTTGAGACGCTCGTCGGCGCCGGACAGTCGACCTCATCAGAGGAGAGCCGATGGTCGGTGCGGCGCAGACTCGGCTCACGCGGAATAAATCATCGGTCTCTAACGAGGAAGAGGGCAATGAAAGGATCGAGCCTGCCTGACATTTCGCCGAAGGAATATGCGGCAATGGTGGGCAAGGAGGTCGGCGTGTCACGCTGGTTCGAGATTGACCAATCTCGCATCGACCAATTCGCCGACATTACGGAGGATTGGCAATTCATCCACATAGATCCGGTGAAGGCCGCCGAGACGCCGTTTGCCGGAACCGTCGCTCACGGCTTCCTGACGCTTTCTTTGCTTGCGCCGATGGCGTTTGACGCGCTTCCGAAGCTTTCGGGGAGAGTCATGGCGGTCAACTATGGTTTCGACAGGATACGATTTGTGTCCGCCGTACGATCCGGAGGTCGGGTGCGGGCCAGATTCAAACTTCTGGATATGACGGCTCGCAATCCGAAGGAGGTGGCCACCAAGTTGGAGGTCTCTGTTGAGATCGAGGGGGCGCAAAAACCCGCGTTGATCGCCGAATGGCTCGGAGTGGCCTATTTCGCCGAAGCAGTCGTCGTCTAATTTGCCGCGGATACTTTCCACCTGCGTCCGGTCGACATAGCGAAGAAGAGCCGCGAACATTATGCTCTGCTCGCAAGGTCTGCCGCGGAAGAGAGGGAGCAGTTAGCGGTTATCTCTTTTGTCCAACTGCCCCTCGCTCCGCGCCCTCGAAAATGTTCAGCCCTTGCTGGTGGCCTTGATGAAAGCGCCGATTTGGGCGGAAGCCTCGTCCGGATATTGATGATGCGGCCCGTGCCCGGCTCGCGCATAGGTGATCAGATGAAGGGTCGGCAGCTGTCGATTCAACGCATACCAGTTCTCGATCGGGAACACGATGTCGTGGTCGGCTCCCAGGTGCAGGATCGGAACCGACGTCGTCTTCAAGAGCTGCAAAATCTGGTCTGATGGAAACACCGGGTTACGCGGCGTGTTGCCGATCTGCGCCATGGCCCAGTCGGCCGGAACGTCGGGGCTGCGGTCTTTCTTTCGCGCCATGATGCGATCGAACGAGCGCTTTGAAGCCGCCCGGCTGCCTGCGTCCGCAGGTTCGAAGAACACAGTCGTGAACTGCTCCAATGCGATGCCGGGGATTGCCGCGGTATCATAGAAGAGTTGTTCGCCCGTCTTGACCAGCGGGCCCGGAGGTGTCGTGGCCAACAGAACCACATGAGTTGCCATCGGCCCGGTCATTGCCAGCAAGATCTGCGCGGCGATCCCACCGATCGACCATCCACCGATCGCGACGTCCTTGAGGCCGAGTGCCTCGATGAGATCCTTACCATCCTTCGCGAGCGACATCGGATTGTAGGATTTTTCGCCAGTCGACTGGCCGAGACCTGAATAGTCGAAGGTTACGACCTGAAAGCCCTGAGCGGCCAATCCGTCGATGAAGGCGGGATCCCAAAGATCGAGGACGCCTCGAAAACGGTTGCACAGGACCAGCGGCTTGCCCGTGCCGACGGATCGATAGGCGAGGCGGCGTCCGCCAACGTCGACGAACTGGGTGGAGGCGGTCGCCGAACTGGCGGCGGCCTGCGCCTTCAGCGGTAGCGCAAGTGCCGCAGCGCCCAGCGCTCCGGCGGTGATCATCGTGCGACGAGATTGAGAGTTCATGTCCGCAATTCCTGATGAGGCAGCATTGAGGCTGCACGCTGGATCGAAGGGATGGCTACGCGTTTCGAGATGAGGAGCGGGAGTACCGATCGGCCGGTATCGCCGGCCGATCGGAGCGTTGTGACTAGGCGCTGGCGCGCGCGCGGTAGCGCTCGGCGGGCTGCGCCCCCAAACCTGAGGGCAGAACCGCTCGTGCGCCCTCGAACGCCTCCCAGAGGCCCAGGTCCGAAAGGGGCGGTATCGTCACGGCTTCGCGGCGATCGAAGCCGACCAGCGCCGCGTCGACCAGGTCCTCGACGCCCATGAGATTGGGAATTTTCGAGAGATCGGCACCCGCCCGTTCCCAGATTTCGGTCCTGGTTGCCGCCGGTACCACGGCCTGGACGTAGACGCCCTTGGGCCCGACCTCGGCCGCCAGCCCCTGCGAGAACGTGAGCACGTAAGACTTGGTCGCCGAATAAATCCCCGGAAAAAACGCGGGCATGAACGACACCACCGAACCGAGATTGATGATGGCGCCGCTTCCGCGTTTCACCATGCCCCCGATCGCCGCCGAAGCCAGCAGCGTCGGCGCAGTCACATTGAGCTTGAGCAGTTGCTCCATGGCGGCGGGATCCGCCGCCTCGAACGGGCCGAGCAGCGCCGCGCCAGCGTTGTTGACCAGAATCTCGACTGGGCTGCCCAAATGGAGCCGGTTCGCCACCATTTGCAGCTGCGCGGCATCCGTCAAATCCGCTGTCAGGACTTCGACGGCAATCCCGTGCGCCTTGCGCAGTTCCGCGGCCAGGGCCGCCATTCGCTCCGTCGCGCGAGCGACGAGGACGAGGTCATGGCCGCGCGCGGCGAGGCGCCGCGCATAGACGGCGCCGATGCCGCTGGAGGCGCCAGTAATGAGTGCAGTAGACATGTCTTCTTCTCCGTGGGAGGGGCCAATCTGTCCCCAAAATGTAGATGACAATCATCATCTACTTGCAAAGATGATGTTTGTCATCTACATTTTTGAACTGAGGGAGATTTATTTTGGCAAGAAGCCGGGAGCAGAAGGCGGAGAGCAGGCGGGCGATCGTGAACTCGGCCGCTAAGTTGTTCCGGGAGAAGGGAATTGACGGTGTTACCGTCGCCGAGATCATGGACGCAGCGGGGCTGACGCACGGCGGCTTTCCAAGGCACTTTGCGAGCAAACAGGAGCTCGTGACCGAGGCCCTGGCGGACGTTTTCGAGGCCAGCAGGCGTCAACCCCTGCTGCCGACGGATGTCCGTGGCTTCGCCCGCGCGTATCTGCGGCCAGAACATCGGGATGCGGCGGGGGCGGGATGCGTCTTCGCGGCGCTCGGGCCCGAGATGTCGCGGGCGCCGGCGCCCACACGCCGCGTCCTGACCGAGGAGATGCGACGGCAGATCGAACAATTCATGGCCTCGGCGCCAGGTGACGATCCGCACCAGAAGCGTGTCGCGGCGATCGGCAGTTGGGCAGCGATGATTGGGGCGATGTTGCTCGCGCGCATCTCCGATTCAGAAGAACTGTCGGACGAAATCCTACGGGCGACCCGCGCGTTCCTCGGCGCGGAGCCCTGAGAGCTGGAATTCCCAAAGTGCGGTCATAGTCGCCTGTCCAAAGCCGTCGCGCAGATCCTCGCTGGCGAAGCGGGCGGTCAATTCGATACGTGCGCGAAGAGGGCGCAACGCCGAAGATCGCCAAAAGACGGTCCTGAAGGTGCTCCCGTCTAGTAGGCGCCAAACCTTTCTGTGCGCATCGCAATCACCTCTGCCGATGTCGGAACGCTTCATGGACCGCTTAGCGCAGAAATCCAACGGCGGCCCGAGCCTCGCCTGGAACGCGGGTCCGAGGCCGGAAGCGATGGTCCAGCATGAGGTGCTGACCGAGCCAGCACCAAGGAGCCTCGTTGTGCGTAGGATTGCAGGAAGTATCGTAGGTCCGCCGGCTGTGGGGAAAGGCGGTAGCGCTCCCCCGCGACCACCTTTCCCTGCACTCGCTTCATTCGGCTCGGATACGCCTCTCCGCCAAGCGGTGAGGCTGTGACCGTTTCCACCGGGTCCGGTTTGCTTTCCTCGGCATCGCCCGCGATCACGGCTTTGCCGGCCGCACGTTCCAGGGCCCATCGGTTTCGGGGCGTCCCAGCGACTGCCACGCGGGGTGGGTGTGCGGCGGAGAAGAACTATATCGACGGCTCCGTTTCCGTACTCTGCTGATTTGCCGTTCCCAACAGAGGGGCAGGACCGATCGCAAAAGAAGCCTACGAGCCGGGATCGTCGATCAGGGGCTTTGGCCGGGCAAACAGCTCCAACCGCTCCTTGTGGTCGATGACGATCTCTCGTCCGCGGACGCGAACCCCATGGCTCGTAAGTTGGGCGAGACTGCGTGACAGGTTTTCGCGCGTCGTGCCGATGTGGGAGGCCAGCGTGCCGCGGTCGAATGGGATGACGATATTCGCATGCCCCGGCTCGCGCTGGGCCTCGGCGAGGATCCAGTTGGCGAGGCGCTCGATGCTCGACCGGGCCAGGGTGCCCTTCAGCTTCTTGACAGAAGCGCGATAGGCATACGCCAGCTCCTGAGCAACAATCCGTGCGAATGCGATGTCTTCGTCGAAGAGCGCCCTTACATCGCGGGCGGGGATCAGCAGCACCCGCGACTCCGTCAGCGTGCGGGCTGAATTGAGATACGCCTGATCGACGACGACTGCAGCAAGTATGAAGGTCGACACGGGACGCAGCAGTGAGATGCCCCACTCGGCCTCGTCGAGCTCGGTGTAGATTTCCACCAACCCGCCAATCAGCACATGCAGGAAGTCGGCCTGATCTCCCTCGCGAGCCAACCGCACCCCGGGCGGAAATTGCTGCAGCAGAGCCGCGCCGAGCAGCCGCTTCAGGTTCTCCTCGCTGAGGTCCGCAAACAGCGGCAGCGTCTTCAACTGGGCGAGTTCGTCGGGGCGCAAGCGAAGCTCCAAGAGTCACTCATCCGCTATCGCGCCGAACTGTGACAAAAGTCAATTGCATACGTGCAGTCTGACAATTCGATCTGGGACATTTGGCAGATTGTGGCCGACCGGACCGTCCGGTTGATGCATCGCAAAACCTTTTCCCGGTGCCCCGAATAACTGCTGTGGCGTCGAAGCCATACGTCGAGGCCACCATGGACGCCGTAGATTTCAGCCCTGAGCACCGAACGCGAGCACTCTGGCTCTCAACAATCTCGTTCACGATCTGCTTTGCGGTGTGGACGATCTTCTCGATCATCGGCATCCGGATCAAGCAAGAGCTGGATCTGAACGAAACCGAGTTCGGTCTCCTGATCGGCACCCCGATCCTGAGCGGCTCGCTGATCCGGCTGGTGCTCGGCATCTGGACCGATCAGTATGGCGGGCGCCGCGTCTACACCGTCGTGATGCTCGCCGCGGCGGTCGCGACCTATCTCCTGACCTGGGCGCATACCTATCCGCAATTTCTCGTCGCCGCGCTCTTCGTAGGAATCGCCGGTGGCTCGTTCGCGGTCGGCGTCGCCTATGTGTCGCGGTTCTATCCGACGGCCAAGCAGGGCACTGCGCTGGGAATCTTCGGCGCCGGCAATGTGGGCGCCGCCGTTACCAAGTTCGTCGCGCCGTTCGTGCTGGTCGCCTATGGCTGGCAGACCGTGGCCCAGATATGGGCGCTCGCGATCGGCGTCATGGCGATCGTCTTCTGGCTGTTCTCCGAGGAGGACCCGGTGGTCCGCTCGCGAAGGCAGCGCAAGCAGAAGGCCGGCAGCGCCTGGCTCGAGCTCGCGCCGCTCAAGAACATCCAGGTCTGGCGCTTCGCGCTGTACTACCTCTTCGTTTTCGGCGCCTTCGTCGCGCTGTCGCTGTGGCTGCCGCAATACCTGATCAAGGTCTACGGCGTCGGAATCCAGTCGGCCGGCATGATGGCCGCCATGTTCTCGTTTCCGGCCAGCGTGTTTCGCGCCTATGGCGGACACTTGTCCGATCGCTTCGGTGCCCGTCGCGTGATGTACTGGACATTTCTGGTCGGTGTCGCGGCGACCTTCCTGTTGTCCTACCCGCCGACGGACTACGTCGTGACGACCGTCAACGGAAAGGTCGGCTTTCATCTGGAGATGGGGCTCGTCCCGTTCGTCGTCATCGTCTTCGTGCTCGGCTTCTTCATGGCGCTCGGCAAGGCCGCCGTCTACAAGCACATCCCCGTCTACTATCCGAACAATGTCGGAGCCGTCGGCGGCCTGGTCGGCATGATCGGCGGGCTCGGCGGATTCGTGCTCCCGATCGCGTTCGGCGCGCTGGTCGATCTCACCGGTCTGCGAACCAGCTGCTTCATGCTGCTCTTCCTGCTCGTCGGGGTCGCGCTGGTCTGGATGCATCTCTCGATCCGGCAGATGGAGCGCGGCGTTGCCGGCGAGGCGCTGAAGCGGCTGCCGGAGCTGCCCGAAATGGAGGAGATCCACCGGCCCGAGCACATCGGAGCCCTGTCCGGCGCGGTTCTCACCGACTGGCGGCCTGAGGACGACACGTTCTGGAGGGAGCAGGGCCGAGCCATCGCGCGACGCAATCTCTGGATCTCCATTCCGGCGCTGCTGTTGTCCTTCGCGGTCTGGCAGGTCTGGTCTGTCGTGGTTGCGAAGCTGCCTTCGGTCGGCTTCAAGTTCACGACCGATGAGCTGTTCTGGCTGGCGTCGCTGCCTGGGATCTCCGGTGCAGTTCTGCGCATCTTCTACTCCTTCATGGTGCCGATCTTCGGCGGCCGGCTGTGGACCACGCTGGCCACGTGGTCGCTGCTGATACCCGCGATCGGAATCGGCTATGCGGTGCAGAATCCCGCAACGCCCTATCCGGTGTTCCTGATACTGGCGCTGTTGTGCGGCTTTGGCGGCGGCAATTTCGCCTCGTCGATGGCTAACATCTCCTTCTTCTTTCCCCGCGCCGAGAAGGGCAACGCGCTCGCGCTCAATGCCGGCCTCGGCAATCTCGGCGTCAGCGTGGTCCAGTTCGTGGTGCCAATCGTCATCACGGTCGGCGTGTTCGGCTGGTTCGGCGGAGATCCGGCGATGGCAACGAGCGGGTCGCAGCCGATGCCGATCTGGCTTCAGAACGCCGGCTTCGTCTGGGTGCCGTTCATCGTCGCCAGTGCTTTCGCCGCCTGGTTCGGGATGAACGACATCGCCTCCGCGAAAGCGTCCTTCGCTGATCAGGCCGTCATCTTCCAGCGGCGGCACAACTGGATCATGTGCTGGCTCTACACCGGCACGTTCGGCTCGTTCATCGGCTATTCTGCGGGCTTCCCGCTGCTGGCGAAGACCCAGTTCCCGGCCGTCGACGCGTTGCAGTTCGCATTCCTCGGGCCGCTGGTGGGTGCCTTGTCGCGGTCCGCGACGGGCTGGATGGCCGACAAATGGGGCGGCGGGCGCGTGACCGTCGGGGTGTTCCTGCTGATGATGGCCGGCGTGCTCGGGGTGCTCTACTTCCTCGGCATCAAGGATCAGCCCGGTGCATTCTGGGGCTTCTTCGCGATGTTCCTGCTGCTGTTCTTCGCGACCGGCGTCGGCAATGCATCGACCTTCCAGATGATCCCCAACATCATGCGCCAGGAAATGACCCGGCTCATGCCGACCGCGGACGCGGAGACGCGGCTGCGCCAGGCCGAAAAGGAATCCGCCGCCATCACCGGCTTCACCTCCGCGATTGCCGCCTTTGGCGCATTCTTCATTCCCAAATCCTACGGCACCTCGATCGACCTCACCGGCGGCGTGCAGGCCGCCCTATGGGGCTTCTTCGGCTTCTACGTCACCTGCGTGCTGATCACCTGGGCCGTCTACACCCGCAAGGGCGGCGTCCTGCACGATGTCGAACGGCGCCGGGCGATCGCGGCCGCTGCCCAACCCGCTGAATGAGGACGTAAAAGATGAGCCATTTTCTCGATAGGCTGACCTTCTTCACCCGGGCCAAGGAGGAGTTCGCAGGCGGACACGGCGTGACGACGACCGAGGACCGTTCCTGGGAGGAGGGCTATCGCAAGCGCTGGCAGCACGACAAGATCGTGCGCTCGACGCACGGCGTGAACTGCACCGGCTCCTGCTCGTGGAAGGTCTACGTCAAGGGCGGCATCGTCACCTGGGAGACCCAGCAGACCGACTACCCCCGGACGCGCCCTGATCTTCCCAATCATGAGCCGCGCGGCTGCGCCCGCGGCGCGAGCTACAGCTGGTACCTCTATTCCGGAAACCGGGTGAAATATCCGCTGGTGCGCTCGCGGCTGCTCAGGCTGTGGCGCGAGGCGCGAGCGCGGATGACGCCGGTCGCAGCCTGGAAGTCGATCGTCGAGAATCCGGGCAAGCGCTCGGACTATGTGCAGAAGCGCGGACTGGGCGGCTTCGTGCGGGCGAGTTGGGCCGAGGTCAATGAGCTGATCGCGGCAGCCAATGCCTATACGGTCAGAGCCCATGGTCCGGACCGCGTGTTCGGATTTTCGCCGATCCCGGCGATGTCCATGGTGAGCTACGCGGCCGGCGCGCGCTATCTGTCGCTGCTCGGCGGCGTCTGCATGTCGTTCTACGATTGGTATTGCGACCTGCCGCCGGCCTCGCCACAGACCTGGGGCGAGCAGACCGACGTACCTGAAAGCGCGGACTGGTACAATTCAGGCTTCCTGATGCTGTGGGGCTCCAACGTGCCACAGACGCGTACGCCGGATGCGCACTTCTACACGGAGGTACGCTACAAGGGGACCAAGAGCGTCATTGTCTGCCCGGATTATTCCGAGGCTGCGAAATTCGCCGATCTCTGGCTGTCGCCGAAGCAGGGCACCGACGCGGCGCTCGCGATGGCGATGGGTCACGTGATCCTCAAGGAGTTTCACATCGACCGGCAGACGCCGTACTTCAACGACTATGTGCGCCAGTATACGGATATGCCATTTCTGGTGCGGCTGGTGAAATCCGAGGGACGGCTCGTTCCTGAGCGGTTCGTGCGCGCCTCGGATTTCGCCACATCTCTCGACGAGGCCAACAATCCCGAATGGAAGACCGTCGCCTATGATGAGATCAGCGGGGCCATTGTCGTGCCCAAGGGATCGGTCGGCTTCCGCTGGGGCGAAAAAGGCAAGTGGAGCCTGGAAGAGAAGAGCTCGGCGAACAACGACACCCGGCTGCGGCTGTCTCTGGCCGGCATCGAGGACGACATCGCACCGGTGGGATTCCCCTATTTCGGCAACCGTCAGCACGATCACTTCAGCGGCACCAATCATCCGGATGTGCTGACCCGCAACGTGCCGGTGAAGCGACTTCGTCTTGCCGATGGCGAGGCGGTCGTGGCCACTGTGTTCGATCTGTTCGCCGCCAATTATGGCGTCGATCGCGGCTTCGGCGGCGACCACCTCGGCAGGAGCTACGACGATCTGGAACCGTACACTCCGGCATGGGCCGAGGCGATCTGCGGCGTGCCGCGCGGCCAGATCATCGCGGTTGCCCGCGAGTTTGCCTCGAACGCGTCCAAGACCCGGGGGCGCTCGATGGTCATCGTCGGGGCCGGTCTGAACCACTGGTACCACATGGACATGAACTATCGCGGCATCATCAACATGCTGGTGATGTGCGGCTGTGTCGGCCAGTCCGGCGGTGGCTGGTCGCATTATGTGGGGCAGGAAAAGCTGCGGCCGCAGTCGGGCTGGACGCCGCTCGCCTTTGCGCTCGATTGGGGGCGCCCGCCGAGGCAGATGAATTCGACTTCGGCGTTCTACGCTCACACCGACCAATGGCGCTACGAGACGGTCAATGTCAGCGAGATTCTCTCACCGACCGCACCGGCCGGTTCTTGGGAGGGAGCGCTGATCGACTACAATGTCCGCGCGGAGCGCATGGGATGGCTGCCGTCCGCGCCGCAACTGCAGGCCAATCCGATCGAGGTATCGAAGCGCTCCGCCGCCGCGGGCCTGGAGCCGAAGGACTACGTCGCGAAGGCCTTGAAGTCGGGCGAGCTGAAGCTCGCCTGCGAGGATCCCGACCATCCGAAGAACTGGCCCCGCAACCTGTTCGTCTGGCGCTCCAATCTGCTCGGCGCCTCAGGCAAGGGCCACGAATACTTCCTCAAGCATCTGCTCGGCACCAAGCATGGCGTGATCGGCAAGGATCTCGGCGACCAGGGCCACAATAGACCGGTCGAGGTCGCTTGGCACGAAGAGGCCCCGGAAGGAAAGCTCGATCTGCTGGTCACGCTCGACTTCCGGATGTCGACCACGTGCATGTATTCGGACGTCGTGCTGCCGACGGCCACTTGGTACGAGAAGAACGACCTCAATACGTCCGACATGCATCCATTCATCCATCCGCTCTCGGCGGCGATCGATCCGGTGTGGGAATCGCGCAGCGATTGGGACATCTACAAGGGGATCGCCGAGGCCTTCTCCAGGGTCGCGCCCGAAGTGCTCGGGGTCGAGAAGGACGTCGTGCTGACGCCGATCATGCATGACAGT
The DNA here is from genome assembly GCF_032487555.1 of Bradyrhizobium sp. SZCCHNRI1029. Classification (NCBI taxonomy): domain Bacteria; kingdom Pseudomonadati; phylum Pseudomonadota; class Alphaproteobacteria; order Hyphomicrobiales; family Nitrobacteraceae; genus Bradyrhizobium; species Bradyrhizobium sp. SZCCHNRI1029. The sequence goes on along the minus strand of NZ_JAUEUK010000004.1, from coordinate 502,809 downwards.
CCGGGCGAAATCGCGCAGGCGTTCGACGTCAAGGACTGGAAGCAGGGCGAGATCGATCCGATCCCCGGCAAGACCATGCCAGCGGTCACCGTGGTCGAACGTGACTATCCGAATCTCTACAAGCGCTTCACCTCGCTTGGACCGTTGATGAACAAGCTCGGCAATGGCGGCAAGGGGATGGCCTGGAACACCGACCATGAGGTCGAGCTTCTGAAGCGCCTCAACGGCGTCGTCGCTGACGACGGACCGACCCAGGGGCTGGCTCGCATCGACAGTGCGGTCGACGCTTGCGAGGTGATCCTCAGCCTGGCGCCGGAAACCAATGGCGAGGTCGCGGTCAAGGCGTGGTCGTCCCTGGAGCAATTCACCGGCCGCGACCATGCTCATCTCGCCATTCCGAAGGAAGACGAGAAGATCCGATTCCGCGACGTCGTCGCGCAGCCGCGCAAGATCATCTCGTCGCCGATCTGGTCGGGGCTCGAGTCGGAGAAGGTCTGCTACAACGCCGGCTACACCAATGTCCACGAGCTGATCCCCTGGCGGACGCTGACCGGCAGGCAGCAGCTCTATCAGGATCACCTATGGATGAGGGCCTTCGGCGAGGGCTTCTGCGTCTACCGGCCGCCGATCGATACCAAGACCGTCAAGCCGGTGATCGATCGCAAGCCGAATGGCAATGCGTCCGTCATCCTGAACTTCATTACGCCCCACCAGAAGTGGGGCATCCACTCCACCTATACCGACAATCTCCTGATGCTGACCCTGTCGCGCGGCGGTCCCATCGTGTGGATCAGCGAGATCGACGCAAAGGCTGCCGGTATCGCCGACAATGACTGGATCGAGGCCTACAACACCAATGGCGCGCTGGTTGCGCGCGCTGTGGTCTCCCAGCGGGTCAAGCAGGGCATGTGCATGATGTATCATGCTCAGGAAAAGATCGTGAACGTGCCGGGCTCCGAGCAGACGGGGCTGCGCGGCGGCATCCACAATTCGGTCACGCGTGTCGTTCCGAAGCCGACGCACATGATCGGGGGCTACGCTCAGCAGGCCTATGGCTTCAACTACTACGGCACGGTCGGCGCCAACCGCGACGAGTTCGTCATCGTCCGGAAGATGTCGAAGATTGATTGGCTGGACCAGCCGACTGCTGACCGGTCGGCCACGACCCCCTCGGAGGCTGCAGAATGAAGATCCGTGCTCAGATCGCAATGGTGCTCAATCTCGACAAGTGCATCGGCTGCCACACCTGCAGCGTGACCTGCAAGAACGTCTGGACCAGCCGCGAGGGGATGGAATACGCGTGGTTCAACAACGTCGAGACCAAACCAGGCGTTGGCTATCCCAAGGATTGGGAGAACCAGTCCCGCTGGAAGGGAGGCTGGTCGCGCAATCGCGACGGGTCGATCCAGCCGCGGATCGGCGGCAAGTGGCGGGTTCTGGCGAATATCTTCGCCAATCCCGACCTCCCCGAGATCGATGACTACTACGAGCCGTTCACCTTCGACTATCAGCACCTGCAAAGTGCGCCCGAGGTATCTGCGATGCCCACGGCACGGCCGCGCTCGCTGGTGTCTGGAGAGCGGATGGAAAAGATCGAGTGGGGACCGAACTGGGAAGAGATCCTGGGCGGCGAATTCGCCAAGCGCTCTCAGGACATCAATTTCGACGGCGTGCAGAAGGAGATCTACGGCCAGTTCGAGAACACCTTCATGATGTATCTGCCGCGGCTGTGCGAGCATTGCCTCAATCCGGCATGCGTCGCATCCTGCCCGTCCGGCGCGATCTACAAGCGCGAGGAGGACGGCATCGTCCTCATCGATCAGGACAAGTGCCGCGGCTGGAGAATGTGCGTCTCCGGCTGTCCATACAAGAAGATCTATTATAACTGGTCCTCGGGAAAATCGGAGAAGTGCATCTTCTGCTATCCTCGGATCGAGGCGGGGCAGCCGACCGTGTGCTCCGAGACCTGTGTCGGGCGCATTCGCTATCTCGGTGTCGTGCTGTATGACGCGGACCGCATCGCAGAGGCCGCGGCCAAGCCCGACGAGGGCGATCTCTACCAGGCCCAGCTCGACATCTTTCTCGATCCGAACGATCCGAACGTGCTTGCGGAAGCCGAGCGCCAGGGCATCCCTCATGCATGGCTGGAGGCGGCGATACGGTCGCCGATCTGGAAGATGGCGATGGAATGGAAGGTCGCCTTCCCCTTGCACCCGGAATATCGGACCCTGCCGATGGTCTGGTATGTGCCGCCGCTGTCGCCGATCACGTCGGCGGCCTCGTCCGGCAAGATCGGGCACGATGGCGAGATGCCCGACGTCAAATCCTTGCGCATTCCGATGCGGTACCTCGCCAATCTGCTGACTGCGGGCGACGAGAAGCCGGTAACGTTGGCGCTCGAGCGAATGCTGGCCATGCGTGCCTATATGCGGGCCAAGACCATCGACGGCGTGGTCGACGAGGCGATCGCGAGGCGCGTCGGCCTGAGCGGCCCGCAGATCGACGACATGTACCACATCATGGCGATCGCCAACTACGAGGACCGCTTCGTGATCCCGACCGCGCACCGCGAGCTCGGTGCCGACGCGTTTGATATCCGCGGCTCGTGCGGCTTCTCGTTCGGCAACGGCTGCTCCGGGGGCGAAAGCGAAGTCAACCTGTTCGGATCGCCGCGTAAGGCCAAGAACCCGATGGAGGTCGCCTGATGAAGACGTTCAAGGTGCTGTCGGCATTGCTGAACTATCCGAGCGGGGAATTGATCACGGCCATCCCGGAGCTCGCGCGGGTGCTCGACCAGGAAGGCCTCGTCCAGCCCGGCATTCGCCGGGAGCTCGATGTGCTGCTGCAGGAGATCGCCACGGGCGACGTCTACGACCTGCAGGAGCGCTACGGCCTGCTGTTCGACCGCAGCAAGACCCTGGCGCTGCATCTGTTCGAGCACGTCCATGGCGAAGGCCGCGACCGCGGCCAGGCCATGGTCGACCTGCGGGCCATGTATGACCGTGCGAACCTCGTCATCGCCGGCAACGAGCTGCCGGATTATCTGCCGCTGTTCCTCGAATTTCTCGCCACCCGGGAGCTTGCGGACGCGCGCGAGTTGCTTGGCCAGACCAGCCACATCATCGCCGCGCTCGCGGAACGATTGGGGCGTCGGCAGTCGAGCTATCGGGCGGTGTTCGATGCGCTGCTCCAGATCGCCGCGGATCAGCCCCGCGCGGAGATCGTCGATGAGCTGCTGAAGGCGGCGGACGTGGATCCGATGGACCTGCACGCGCTCGACGCGGCCTGGGAGGATGAAGAGGTCAGGTTCGGCCCGGGAGGGGGCGACCAGGCAGCCTGTGGGCACGACCATCTGATCGCAAAACTGCGCCACGCCAAACGTGCGGTCAACGCGCCGCCGTCACAGTTGCAATGAGGGATTGGCCATGCAAACGCTCAATGCCATCGTCTTCGGCTGGTATCCCTATCTCTGCCTGACAGTCTTTCTGGTCGGCAGTCTGATTCGGTTCGACCGCGAGCAATACACGTGGCGCTCAGGCTCGAGTCAGCTGCTTCGGCGGCGCCAATTGATCTGGGGCTCGAACCTTTTCCATGTTGGGATCCTCTTCATTTTTGCGGGTCATTTCGTCGGGCTGCTGACGCCGATCTGGGTGTTTGACATGCTCGGCGTGTCCCACGGCTTCAAGCAGATGCTCGCGATCGTCGCCGGTGGCGGTGCCGGACTGATGTGTCTGGTCGGCATTTCACTCCTCGCGCATCGCAGGCTTTTCGATCCCAGGATTCGCGCGACGTCGTCTTTTGCTGACACGGGTATCCTTCTGGTGCTGTTCGTCCAGTTGCTGCTTGGCTTGGCGACCATCCCCGTGTCGCTCGGTCATCTCGATGGTCATGAAATGGTCAAGTTCATGGCCTGGGCGCAGGGCATTCTCACGTTGCAGCCCGGAATCGCCGCCAACATTGTCGACGTCCATCCGATCTTCAAGGCGCATCTGGTCCTGGGAATGACTATCTTCCTGCTCTTCCCCTTCACCCGCCTTGTCCACATCTGGAGTGCGCCGGTGTGGTATCTCGGCCGCCGCGGCTATCAGGTGGTGCGCAGCCGCGACGGGCGCCGTCATCTTGTGCAACCAATTCAGCCCGCGGAGTAGCCGATGGACTGTTCATTGGGCGCGGCGCTTCCAAAGCCGAAGCCGGTCAGTGTGAACGGGGTCGTGATCGAACGCGACGTCATTGCCCGGGAAGTTCAGAACCATCCGTCGGACAAGCCGATCCTCGCCTGGCAGGCGGCGGCGCGCGCGCTTGCGGTGCGCGAATTGCTGAGACAGGAGGTCATGCGGCTCGGCATAACGGCCGCTCCCCTGCGCGATGCCGAAGGTCGCAGCGAAACCGAGGAAGAGGCGGCGATGCGGGCGCTGATCGCACGTGAGGTTCTGATACACGAGCCGGACGAATCGACGTGCCGTCGCTTCTACGATCAGAACAGGCAGCGGTTCCTGGTCGGAGAACTCTACGAAGCGTCTCACATCCTGCTGATCGCGCCGAGCAGCGATTCGCTGGCTCGGTCGGCTGCGCGAGACGAGGGGCGGACGATCGTGGAGGCCGTGCAGAGAAGCCCGGAACTGTTCGAGACCATCGCGCGCGATCGCTCCGATTGCAGGGTCTCGGCGGAGAATGGTGGCAGGCTCGGGCAGCTGTCGCGTGGGCAGACGACCGCAGAGTTCGACGCCGCGCTGGCCCGGATGTCGGTTGGAGAGGTCGGTCTGATTGAGACACGCTTTGGTATCCATGTCGTGCGCCTCGACCGACGGGCCCTCGGACAAGTCCTGCCGTTCGACATGGCAAGGTCGCGCATTTCGCAATATCTCACCGAGCGTGTGCGGCATCAGGCGCTCGCGCAATATGTAGCCAATCTGGCAGACCGCGCGGAGATCGTTGGCGTGACGTTGCCGGCGCCGCAATCGGTACTGCCGCAGTAGGGGGGCGATCATGCTGCTCGGGGATCTCATTCACGATCTCAGTGACGACGCGAAGTCGAGTGCGGTGTTGCAGGGGTGCGGCGACCTCACGCTCCTGGTGCGCATCAGCTCTGTCGCGGATCGCCTCGGCGAGGATGTCGGTGAGTATGCGTCGGCTGCTGTCCGGCGTTTTGCAAATCTCGCAGAGAACGAGGATTGGCTCGGGTTGATGAGCGCTATCGACCGCGCCGCCGACCCCGCGATCGTCTGTCTGACGTCCATGATCAAGTGGTCGCTGCAGAGGGATGAAATCGAGCTCTCCTAGAACGGATCCACCGCAGGCTATCCGTGCTGGAGGGGCGGGTCAAAAATGTCGAAGCGTCAAATTGATGTTGGGATTCGCATGCACGATGAGATGGTAGAGAAAGTCGGCGTTGCGGCCGCGCCGCTGGTGGCGCTCGTATACGACGACGGGAAATATCCCTACGAGACGTTCAATCACCTCGTGGATCACTCGCGTCGAGCGCGATTGAAGGTCGCCGGCGCACTGCAGCGAAGGCTGTTCCTCGACGAAAATCGCAGGTGCGACGTCCTGCTCGAGGAGATCGACACGGCAAATCAGACCCCGATCTTCGAGGATCGTGGATCGGGAGCGAGAGGTTGCCGGCTGGATGAATCGGCGCTGGCAGAGGTGACAGTTCGAGTCCTCGCCAGCCTGGATGCGCGTCCAAACATCCTGGTGCTGAACAAATTTGGTAAGGCAGAGTGCGGGGGAGGCGGAACGCTTGATCTGATTGCCCGGGCGTTGGACCTTGCGATACCGACGATTGTCGGCGTGCCGCGCAGCAATATCGATGCCTGGAGAGGTTTCGCCGGAGATATGGGGGTTGAGTTCGAAGCCCGCGGAGACGTGGAGCGGTGGCTGGAAAGTGTTCGGCAGGATCGAACCATAGACTCAGCCAGCCAGCTGCGCTGATTGCGATTGCGAGCAATCGAGAGGTCGGGGACACAGAACCGCCAAGCCAGACCGTCGAAGATGTCTGCCGGCTGACATGGATGTTCCTCGACGCGACAGGAAACCCGCCGGTCGAGCTGGAGTGGTCATCACGACGCTGATGACGCGGAATGTTGCGCTCCGACAAAGAATGGCCGGTCGGGCCAGTTTAGCATCTTTCCGATCGGGATTGTATGGCGCAAGCTCATTGTTCGCGCCCCCTTGGCTGCGTTCCTCCGGGCGCCACGGCAACTGCCGAATGGCGCATCGTCGTGGCGAGTGCTGCGTCCGCGATCAAGAACTGGAGCCGCTCATGATTGGGGCGAAAATCTCGCGCTGGACGATGAGCTATTTCGCGGCAGCGCTGGGGTGGCTGCTCGTTGCCTTGGCAATGCTGGTCGGCGGACTCGGTTACCCCGCCGCAGAGCTCGGCGCTCCCGATACGCTTGTCGTTGTGCATGCGGTCTGTATCGGTTGGCTCAGTCTCTCGGTATGCGGCGCCTTGTTCCAGTTCGTTCCCGTTCTCGTCGCAAGGCCGCTCCCCTTCGACAAATGGGCCTTGCCGGCCTTGTTCCTCATCAACGTCGGTCTGGTCTGCTTGATATTGGGCTTCCTCTCACTGGCCGGACGAATTGCTCCAGCCGTTTGGCTTCTGCCGGCCGGCAGCGTGGTGCTCGGCGCGGGTCTGGCGATGGTCGCGCTCGATCTGGGCCTGACCCTCTTCAGCCAGCCGAAGGGATCTGCTCTCTTTGTCATCGCCGGACTTGGCGCGCTATGCGCAACTGTCGCACTCGGCGCCGTGTTCGCGTTTGCTCTCGCCGGATCGGCGGGCGCCTTCGGCGACGCGCTCCTGGCCGCGGCGATTCCGATCCATGCGATTGCCGGGCTGGGAGGCTGGCTGACCCTGACCGCCATGGGGGTGAGCTATCGCCTGCTGGCCATGTTCATGCTCTCGGCGGACCTCGGCGAGCGACAGAGCACATCCGCGCTGAAATTTGGTGCGCTCGCGCTATCGGTCGCTGTCGTGGGCGGATTGTTCGCGATCGGCCTCGAGGCCGGGCTCGGAGCCGTGCTCATCGTCGCCGCCGTTCTTGGGGTGATCTCGCTTGCGCTCTATGGACGGGACATCGCGACGATCTATCGCTCGCGCAAACGGCGCCAGCTCGAGTTGAACATGCGGATGGCAACCGTGTCTTTCGCCAACCTGGCGGCGACGGTGACGCTCGGGACCGTCATCATCGTCAGCGGAAAGGTCGGCGTTCATGTCGGCGCGTTCGCGTTCTTGGCCGTGTTCGGCTGGCTGTCTGGTCTCATATTCGCGAAGCTCTACAAGATTGTCGCCTTTCTGACCTGGCTCGAAACCTACGGTCCCGTGATGGGGCGCGCCCAGACGCCACGGGTTCAGGACCTGGCGGTGGAACGTCGGTCCGAGAAGTGGTTCATCATCTATTTTCTAGGCGTCTGGGCGGCGACCATCATGTTGATGATGGGCGAGGGCCAGGCGTTTCGCGGCGCCGCGGCGGTCATGGCCGTGGGCAGTATTGGAATCATACACGAGCTTGTGCGAGTCCGACGTCTTTCCGACGTTGCGGGCTCCCGTAGGCTTCCGGCTGGAGCCATCGCGCCAAGCCTGTTGTTCGCCAGAAACTAGGAGGAGAGCCATGACCGCGTACATTGACGTCGACGTCCGACCGATTCTCAGGGCCGGAGGCGAACCGTTCTCCATCATCATGGACGCGGTCGACCGGCTGGCGCCAGGCCAGGGTGTGCGGCTGATCGCGAGCTTCAGGCCGGTTCCGCTGCTCTCCGTCATGGCAAGAAAGGGCTTCGCCCACACCGATCGACCGCTCGACGATGGCGATTGGGAAGTGCTGTTTTCGCCGCTGGCTGCCGAGGACGCCGGTCAGGAAGACGCTGGTGCCGGCCTCGCCTTCGAGCAATGGCCAGATCCCGTAGTCACGCTCGACAACCGAGAGCTCGACCCACCCGAGCCGATGGTGCGCATCCTCGCGGCTGCGGAGGAGCTGGGCCCTGGAGAGACCTTGTCGGCACTTCTGGGCCGCGAGCCGGTCTTCCTGTTCCCTGAACTTGAGAAGCGCGGCTTTCGCTGGCTCGGCGGGTTTACGCCGGATGGATCGACCTACGAACTGTCGGTGAGGGCTCCGCTATGAGCCGCGATGTCATCGACCGCATCCGCGACGCAATGCGCGTGGTCATCGATCCGGAACTGGGGGAAAACGTGGTCGATCTCGGCTTCATCTATGAGATCACGGCGACGGATGGCGTCGTGCATGTCACGATGACGGCCACAACGCCCGGGTGCCCCGCAACAGGTTTTCTCAAGGAAGGGGTCGCAAGCAGCATTGCGGAGATTGCGGGCGTCGAAGCCGTGGACGTGACGATGACATTCGATCCGCCGTGGACCCCATCCAGAATTGATCCGGCCGTTCGTGCTGCGCTGGGTTTCGACAACGTCAATTGACTGAACGAAAGCGAAAAGCTGGCAGCGGCTCGGCCGGAGAGGCGGCGTCGTTACGCCCGCTCGTCGAAGAACACGTCAACCGCCGTGGACGCCTTCGGCCCATCGCCCGAGTGCGTCTGTCGTGTTCTGTCTTCAAATCCTATCGCCTGTCTTGCTTCCCTATCTCAACAAGGTTGCCTGCTTCGGTCGTCCGGTCCGGAAGCCACTCACGCGCGTTGGCGTGGAGCCCGGGGACGCCGAGCAGGTTGATCGCGCGACAGGCGATCTGCTCGATGACGTCATCGAGCGACTGGGGCTTCAGGTAGAACGCCGGCATTGGCGGCGCGATGATCGCGCCGATCTCGGTGGCCTGCGTCATCGCTCGGAGATGACCGAGATGCAGCGGGCTCTCCCGCACCAACAGTATCAGCCGGCGGCGCTCCTTGAGTTGAACGTCGGCGGCGCGGACCAGCAGGTTGTCGAGCTGGCCCCAGGCGATCGCCGAGAGGGTGCGGATCGAGCAGGGCGCCACGATCATGCCGGCTGCAGAAAACGAGCCGCTGGCGATGCTCGCACCGATGTCGGCGACATCATGAGCATGCGCCGCCAGATCACGCAGCCGCGCGAGGCCGCCCTGGCCGACCTCCTCGTGCAAGGTGCGCACGGCAGCGCCGGACACCACGAGATGGACCGCGCATTGCGGCTGCTCCGCGAGCCGTTCGACGATGCGCGCACCGATCGCGGCGCCCGAGGCGCCGCTGATGCCGACGATGACGTGATGCCGCCCATTCATGTCGAGGCCGTTCGGTCGGCCATGGCGTCGCCGAGGCCGAGGCTCGGCCACATCGCGTCGATGCGCGCGGCTACAGCAGGGTCCATCGCCAGCACCTCGCCCCAGGCGCGTTCGGTCTCGACCCCGAGCTTGGTTGTGGCGTCGATGCCGAGCTTCCCGCCGAGGCCGGATTTTGGCGAGGCGAAGTCGAGATAGTCGATCGGCGTGTCGGCAAGCGGCACGAGGTCGCGCGAGGAGTCGCTGCGCGTCGCGACGGCCCACATTACCGCGCGCCAGTCGCGGACGTCGATGTCTTGGTCGACCACGATGAGGAGCTTGGTGTAGCTGAACTGCGGCAGCATCGACCAAAGGCCGAGCATGATGCGCCTTGCTTGGCCCGGATAGCGCTTCTTGATCGCCACCACGGCGATCCTGTAGGAACAGGCCTCCGGCGGCAGATAGCAGTCGACGACCTCCGGGAATTGTCGTCGGATCAAGGGGACGAACAGCGTGTTCAGCGCCTCGCCAATTCGAGACGGCTCGTCCGGCGCGCGTCCCGTGAACGTCGACAGATAGAGCGGACTTCGACGCGTGGTGATCGCGGTGACCTGAAGCACCGGAAAGCTCTCGACGGCGTTGTAGTAGCCGGTGTGATCGCCATAGGGCCCCTCCGGCGCGGTCTCCGTGGCCGACACGATGCCCTCGATCACGATCTCGGCGGCCGCCGGCACCGTCAGGGGCACGGTGAGGCATTCGACCAGCTCGGGACGGTCGCCGCGCAGGACGCCGGCGAAGCGCAGCTCGGAGATGGTCTCGGGCAATGGCAACACGGCGCTGAGGATGGTGGCGGGATCGGCCCCGATCACGACCGCAATCGGCATGTCGCGCCCCTGCGCCTGCCACTGCTGGTGGTGGCGGGCGCCGCCGCGATGGGCGAGCCAGCGCATGATGGCGCGATCGCGGCCGAGCACCTGCATGCGGTAGACGCCGACATTTTCCTGCTCGCCGGCGGACGCGTCCGGCGGCACGGTGATGACGAGCGGCCACGTCAACAGCGGCGCCGGCTCGCCCGGCCAGCAGATCTGGGCCGGCAAGGTGGTCAGGTCGATGTCATCGCCCATCGTGACACGTTCATGCACCGGCGCGGCTGATCGCAGCCTCGGCCGGGTCGACAGTGCTGCGCGTGCCAGCGGCAGCTTCTGCAGCGCTTCCCTGATGTCGCGCGGCGGCTGCGGGGCGCGCAACTCCGCCATCATCTCGCCGAGCTCCGCCAATCGTTCCGGCTGCACGCCCATGCCCCAGGCCACCCGCTCCACGGTGCCGAAAAGATTGGTGACGAGCGGCATTGCCGAGAGCGATCCGCATGCCTTGATCGGCCGTTCGAACAGCAGCACGGGCCCTTCGGCGGAGATGACGCGGCGATGGATCTCGGTGATCTCGTGGACGACCGAGACGTTGTCGCGAATGCGTCGCAGCTGTCCCCGCTCGTCGAGAAAGCGCAGGAAATCCGACAGCTCGCGGAAGCGAGGGACATCACGTCGCAACGATAGGCTCCGTTCAAAAAACGCCTCGTAGCTGGAACAATCAGTGTGATCTTTGTTCCGGGTCAAATACTTCCGCCGCCGATCCGGCCAGAGCTTGTGCCATGAGCTCTCTTCAGGACGCGTCTTCGACCTCACTGCCCCTGTTGCCGCCACTGCTCAGGCAGGTGCTGCGTCCGTTGCCGTTGCTGCCCCTGCAGATCGCGCTCGGCGCTTTCCTGCGTGGGCTCTTGCGCCGGCATCCGCATCTGCTCGACCGGCTCGGGTCGCATCGCGGAAAGCGCTTTGGCATCAAGCCGACCGATCTGCCGTTCGCATTCGTGATTCAGGCGGGTCCACAGCAGCCGCAACTCGCGGCGGTGCGCGAGCTGCCCACCGGCCTCGATGCCTCCATCTCCGCGTCGATCGTGAGCCTGTTGGCGCTGGTCGAGGGCCGGCTCGACGGCGATGCGCTGATGTTTTCGCGTCAGCTCGTCGTCGAAGGCGATATCGAGGCGGTGCTGGCGCTCCGCAATGCGATCGACGATGCCGGTCTGGATCTGGTCGGCGAGATCGCAGCGCTTTCGGGACCGTTCGGCGTGCCCGCGCAACGCCTGCTGGCGGCCGCGCGTGACTCGCTGCTGAGATCAACGACGAACGAAAGCGGGATGCGACGATGGAGTTGATCTGTCCGGCAGGGACGCCGGCGGCGCTGAAGAGCGCGGTCGAAGCCGGTGCCGATGCCGTCTATTGCGGCTTCGCCGACGAGACCAATGCCCGCAACTTTCCTGGGCTGAATTTCAGCCGCGAGCAGATGCGCGAAGGAGTAACGTTCGCGCATCGGCGCGGCGCCAAGGTGCTGGTTGCGATCAACACCTTCCCGCGCGCCGGCGCCGTCGAGCTGTGGCGTCGCGCGGTCGACGATGCCGTCGAGGCCGGGGCCGACGCGCTGATCCTTGCCGATGTCGGGCTGATGCACTATGCCGCGCGGCGCCATCCCGAACAGCGACTGCATGTCTCGGTGCAGGCGGCGGCGGCGAATGTCGACGCGATCGCGTTCTATGTCGAGAATTTCGGCGCCCGCCGCGTGGTGCTGCCGCGCGTGCTGAGCGTACCCGAGATCGCCGAGATCACCCGTGAGACGGCATGCGAGACCGAAGTGTTCGTGTTTGGCGGACTATGCGTTATGGCCGAGGGGCGCTGCTCGCTGTCCTCCTACGCCACCGGCAAGTCGCCGAACATGCAGGGGGTATGCTCGCCGGCCAGTCATGTCGTCTATCAGGAGACGATACTGGGCACGACCTCGCGGCTTGGTGCTTTCACAATCAACCGATTCGGACGCAACGAACCTGCCGGCTATCCAACGCTGTGCAAGGGGCGTTTCTCGACCGCACAGGGCTCTGGCTACATCTTTGAGGATCCGGTCAGCCTCGATGCCACGACCCTGCTCGCAGGCTTGCGCGAAGCCGGCGTCACCGCGCTCAAGATCGAGGGCCGCCAGCGCGGCCGCGCCTATGTCGACGGGGTCGTGCGGCATTTCCGCAGCGTGCTGGCAGCGCTCGATGCCGGCCGGTCCGCCGACGCGTCCGACCTCACGCCGTTCACTGAAGGGCAGGCCACCACGCAGGGCGCCTACCGCAAGACCTGGCGCTAGGACCACATGACAATGGCGGAACAAGGCGCAGGCCGAATGCAGCTCACTCTGGGGCCCGTGCTCTACAATTGGCAGCCCGAGCGCTGGCGTGATTTTTACTTTCGCATGGCCGACGAGGCCCCGCTCGACCGCGTCGTGGTCGGCGAGGTCGTCTGCTCGAAGCGCGCGCCGTTCTTCGAACCCCATTTGCCTGAAGTCATCGAGCGGCTTATGGCTGCCGGCAAGCAGGTGCTGCTGGGTTCGCTGGTCCTGGTGTCGTTGCGACGCGAGCGCCGGCAGACGGCAAGCCTCGCCGAGTATGGCCACGGTCTGGTGGAGGTCAACGACCTCACCTGCCTCAAATCGATCGCCGGTCGGCCGCATGCCATCGGGCCATTCGTCAACATCTACAACGAGGCCAGCGCCGCGTTTCATGCCGCCCAGGGCGCTTCCCGGATCTGCCTCCCGCCGGAGCTGCCGCTGTCCTCGGTTGCCGCGATCGCCGGCGCCGTGCCGCAGGTGGCGATCGAAGTGTTCGCCTTCGGCCGTGTGCCGCTCGCGATCTCCGCGCGCTGCTATCACGCCCGCCTGCACAAGCTCGCCAAGGACAATTGCCGCTTCGTGTGCGAGCAGGATCCGGACGGCCTCGTCGTGACGACGCTGGACAATGAAGCGTTCCTCACCATGAATGGCGTGCAGACGTTGTCGCATGGTTGCTGCAATCTGCTCGGCGATCTCGATCGTCTGACGCAGAGCGGCGTGAGATCGCTGCGGCTGTCACCTCAGGCCTGCGACATGGTCGCGGTGTCCGAGCAATTTCAGGCGGTCCTGGCGGGCCGCGTGGAAGCTGGGGCCGCCAGGGACCGCTTGCGCGAGATCTATCCGGACGTTCCATTCGCCAACGGCTTCTTGCACGGCGCCCCCGGTGCCTCCTACGTCTCGGGGTAGGTACTGCCGTGTCCTTCTGTCGAGGTGAACTCGGATATGCTCAGTGTGCATGTCGACCCATCTCAAATTGACTGACCACGGATGGACGACGTTGAGAGACGGCGCGCAGCCGTTCTTGCCGGCGTGCTGCAGATTGCTGACCGCGCCAAGGCGGAAGCCCAGGAAGCCGGGGAAATCGTGGTCTGTCCCCGATTTCCCCTCCCAAGCCGGCTGGCGTCCGACGCGCCGACCGCAGAGCCCAGCTGACGGCCGACGCCTCATCCCGATTTGTCGCTGAACGCGGCGGGAAGCGTAGCGAGGAACGCCATGACGCGCTGCGTGCGCAGCGGCGGCCGGCGGTTCGAGGTGCGCAGCATCCATAGGGGCTCCGCCGGCGCGCGCCACGGCTCAAGCACTTCGACGAGCCGACCTGTGCGCAAGTCGTCGTGGACGAGCCATGCCGGGCCCCAGCCAATGCCGAACCCATTCGCGATCAAAGCGACCGAAGCGTGCGCGTCGTCACAAATGTGCTTGGGCTTGGGCGCGACGCGAACGAGTTTTTTGCCGCGCGGGTCGGTGAAGCGCCAGGTCAGGATCTGCCCGCTCGCGGGATTGCGGAAGCCGACGTGGTCATGTTCGGAAAGCTCGTATGGAGTCGCCGGCGCACCGCGCGCGTTCAGATAGGCGGGCGAGGCGCAAGCGATCCAGGAGAACGTGCAAAGCCGCCGCGCCAGATGACCGGGCGCGCGATCGAGGGGTCCTGAGCGGATGGCGATGTCGACGCCTTCCGCCGCGAGATCAAGAATCTCGTTGCGGAATTTGATCTCGATCTCGATTTCGGGCCGCTCCCGCAGGAACGCAGGCAGTCGCGGCAGGATGCAGGCACGCGCGAACGAGGCGGGGGCGGTCACTCGCACCCGTCCGCCATCGTTACGCGCGGCTTCGCTGAGCGCGGATTGGACGCGATCGAGACTGTCGGCCAGCGCGCGTCCCGCTGCCATCAGCCGCTCGCCCTCTTCGGTCAGCGCCAGCGAGTGGGTCGTGCGATGCAAAAGCCGTATTCCGCGAGCCTGTTCGAGGCGGGCGACCGCCTTGGACATCGCCGAGGTGGTCGTCCCCGCCCGCCGCGCGGCTTCGGCGAAGGAGCCCGCCTCGACGACGCGGACGAAGGCGAGGAGGCGCGAGAGGTCGGGAGGCAAGGCCGTTGTGGACATCCAGTCCACATAGTCATGGCGGCGTGGTCGCTACAAGAGACCGTTCCGATGGGCCAAATGGGGAGCGTCAGCGCGCATGCTGCGCCGCTAGAAACCGCGAGAAGTCCCATGCACCCCATCGAAATCACGCTGCAAGCCCTCGACGTCGCCGAGCGCGCGATTCCCCCCGGCCAGCCGGTCTACATGCTCAATCTGTTGCGCTACCGCGCGTATGCGCGTTACGAGGACGGCTTCGACGCCGCGCCCTGTTCGGGCCGCGAAGCCTTTAACGAACGCTATAGACCGGCCTTCCGGCGTCTCGCAGCCGGTAAGCCGCTGGTGCGGATGTTTTCCGGGCCGGTTCTGGCGAGCCTGGTCGGCCCGCAAGGCGAACGCTGGGACGAAGCGGCGATCAATGAATACGGCGATTTCGCCGCCTTCCGCTCGATCGTCGACACCGAGACCTACCAGCGCGAAGTCGCTCCGCATCGGCACGCGGCGCTCGAGGATTTCCGGTTGTTCGCGCTCGCCAAGGCGATGTGAACGCCTTGAGGCGGCGGCCTCATGCATTTGCCTTAACCAAGCGTGACGCTCCGACGAGCCCGGGAAACCGTTCCACCGATCGCAAGAATTGGTGTCGCGGGCCCCGGGATTTGGACTTGTCCATCGGCATTTGGGCTACCCGCCGATAAGAAAACAGGGCTTCCGAAATAGTGGGTCTAGCGATGTCGCGGACCCCTGCTATCAATGTTCCCCGCGTTCCCTTTTTGCTGGGCTCGACATGTCTGTCCGCTGATCGGCGGGTTGAGATGGTGAGACCGTGTCCGTTTCCACGGGTCCGGGTTGCTTCTGATGGCTGTCGCGCGTCGCCCTGGAATGGCGGCGAGGCGCCGACAAAAAAACGGCGGCCGGGGGGCCGCCGTTGGAGTCGAGACCACGCGACGCTGATCGTGGTGCTCAGGAGGTTCGGAGCTGGACGCGCTGGATCTTGCCGACGATCAGCAAGTAGGCACACGCCGCGACCAGGGCGTTGAGGCCGACGAACACCAGCGCGCCGTTGAAGGAGCCGGTGGCCGACAGGATGTAGCCGATCACGATCGGCGTCGTGATGCTGGAGAGGTTGCCGAAGGTGTTGAACAGGCCGCCGGAGACGCCGCCGGCTTCCTTCGGCGAGGTGTCGGAGACGACCGCCCAGCCGAGCGCGCCGATGCCCTTGCCGAAGAACGCCAGCGCCATCAGGCCGACCACCAGCGCCTGGCCGTCGACATAGTTGCAGCCGATGATCGCCATCGACAGCAGCATGCCGCCGACAATCGGGATCTTGCGGGCGAGTGTCAGCGATCCCGTCTTGCGCAGGATGGCGTCGGAGATGAAACCGCCGAGCACGCCGCCGATGAAGCCGCACAGCGCCGGCAGGGTGGCGACGAAGCCGGCCTGCAGGATCGAGAGGCCGCGCTCCTTGACGAGATAGACCGGGAACCAGGTCAGGAAGAAATAGGTCAGCGTGTTGATGCAGTACTGGCCGATATAGACGCCGAGCATCATGCGGTTCGACAGCAACTGCCCGATATGCGACCAGGTCGGACCACCGGAGCTGGCCTTGGCGTCTTTCGCGCCTTCCATGTCGACCAGCGCGCCGCCGTCCTTGATGTAGTCGAGCTCGGCCTGGTTGACGCTCGCGTGCTCCTTCGGTCCGTACATGGTCCTGATCCACATTAGGCCCATGAGAATGCCGAGCGCGCCCATCACGGTGAAGACGTGGCGCCAGCCGAATTCATGCGCGATCCAGCCCATCAGCGGTGCGAAGATCACTGTCGCGAAATACTGGCCCGAGTTGAAGAACGCCGACGCCGTGCCGCGCTCGTTGCTCGGAAACCAGGCGGCGACGATGCGGGCATTGGCCGGGAAGCTCGGCGCTTCGGCGAGACCGACCAGGAAGCGCAGCGCGAACAGCGCGGTGACCGCGGCGGCGCCGGAGAAGAAGCCGATCCAGCCCTGCATCATGGTGAAGATCGACCAGATCACGATGCTGCAGGCATAGACCCAGCGCGAACCGAAGCGGTCGAGCAGCCAGCCGCCCGGCACCTGCGCGAGCACATAGGACCAGCCGAAGGCGGAGAACACATAGCCCATCGCGACGGGATCGAGATGCAGCTCCTTGGACAGCGAAGGTCCTGCGATCGACAAGGTCGCCCGGTCGGCGTAGTTCACGGTCGTGACCAGGAACAGCATGGTCACGATGAATAGCCGCACGCGCGATCGGCGCAATTCGGCCGTGGTTACGATTGCGCTCATGCGCTCCACCTCTCTTGTCACGTTCCTCGATGACTGTCCTAGAGGAGAGGGAGGGCCGGGGTCCAAACCGAAGCCTGTATCGATCGATCCAAATTTTGGATCAATCCCGGGGTCTCCATGCCGGACAAAGGCGCTCTTTCCTGAGCAGCCGCGGCGTGCGACGCATGAGCCGATCAGGCTTGCACGTCGAGGTTTTGCAGATTTCGTCGCGCATTCCGACGGCCGTCGCGGCAATCGCCAGCATGCGGATCTCTCCTCACGTCCACCGCGCTTCGCGCCAGATCGCCCGGATCCCGGCGAACCCGCTGCCGGCAAGATGCGAGGCGCAGCGTTCCGTTCCGCCGGTTGGAAGCTGCGGGCACGGACCAACGGACGTGCGAACCATCTGTGCTTGTATCGGCTGCGACTGCGTGCACAATCGTCGGTGCAAGCGAACAGGAGCCACTGCGCGTGAAGGCCGTCTACACCGAGCTGCATCGCAGCCATGATCCGCAATTCTATCTGGTGCGCGGCGTCGTCAAGCGCACCACCGAGCAGCCCGAGCGGGCGGATCGTCTGCTTGCGGGATTGAAGGCCGGCCATCACGAGGTGGTCGCGCCGCTTCATTTCGGCCAGGAAGCTCGCGCGCGCGTGCACAGTCCGGAATACCTCAGTTTCCTGGAAGAGGCTTGGGACGCTTGGGCCGCGCTCGGCGATGCCGGTGCGGAGATGATCCCGAACATCCATCCCGTTCGCAATGCCGCCACCTATCCGACGCACATCGTCGGGCGGCTGGGCTGGCACACGACCGATACCTCGGCGCCGATCGGGCCGGGGACGTGGGAAGGCGCCTGCGCCGCGACCGACGTGGCTGCGACCGCGGCGCAACTGCTGCTCGATGGCGAGGATGCGGTGTACGCGCTGTGCCGGCCGCCGGGCCACCATGCCTATCGAGACATGGCCTCGGGCTTCTGCTTCTTGAACAACTCCGCCATCGCGGCCGCGCATCTGCGTCAGCGCTACGAGCGCGTCGCCATCCTCGACGTCGACGTCCATCACGGCAACGGCACGCAGGGCATCTTCTACGAGCGGCCCGACGTGCTCACCATCTCGATCCACGCCGACCCCACGCATTACTACCCGTTCGTCTGGGGCTATGCGTATGAGCGCGGCGCAGGCGCGGGGCTTGGCGCCAACCTCAACATTCCGCTGCCGCTGAAGAGCGGCGACGACACCTATCTCAAGGCGTTCGAGACCGCGGCCAAGACGATTCATGCGTTCGCGCCCGGCGCGCTCGTGGTGGCGCTCGGTCTCGATGCCTCCGAGCACGATCCGCTCAAGGGGCTCTCCGTGACGACGCCGGGTTTCCGTCGCATCGGCGGCGCGATCGCGCGGCTCGGCCTTCCCACGGTGTTCGTGCAGGAGGGCGGCTATCTCTCGGACATTCTTGGGCAGAACCTGACCGCAGTGCTCGGAGGTTTCGAGGCCGCGCGGTAGGCCATCATCTCTTCCTCGCGATCTCTTCTTGGTGTGTACCCCAGAACGCCATCGCAAATCATTCGCATGGCGGCATCTGACGTGTGGAGGCGAGCCGCGACGCGACCACTCGAGGCTCGACGGTGCAGGCGACCGTCGAAACATCCGGCTCCAATTGCTGCACCATTTAGCAAGTGCTAGGCTTTGTGAACTACCCTCGGCTGTAGGCGGCTCGGAGGGACGTGATGAAGCGGCGAATGATCGGCCTGGAGACCCTGGTCACGGGATCCGAAGAGGCGTTGGCTCCGCCGAAGTCCAAGCCGACCGGGCCGGAGCTCAGCTCTGCAGCCTCGGCCGGCCGGCCATCCCGCCGAAGGCTGCTGGCCTCAGCCGGCCTTGGCTTCGGCGCTGCGGCATTGTCGTTCTCCGCCGGCCCGGCTGTCGCGCAGCCACGTGACGGCGCAAGCCTCGGCCAGCCGGTGCGCATCAGCAAGGATCGGCTCGATGCGCTCGCAGCGAAGCTCCACGCCGTCTTCAATGAGCACAATATCTTGCCGCCATTCTCGGCCGACAAGCACGGGGCGCGGGTCGACGTCGAACTGCGTCGGCTGACGACCTACACGCGCATTCCCGGCACCGGTGAGCGCGTCAAGGTCAGCGGCTTGCTCGCGCTGCCCGCCGATCACAAGGGCGCACTGCCGGTCGTGTCGTGGCAGCACGGCACCATCCTGTCGTTCGACCAGGTCCCGTCCAATCTCGTCAAGCTGGCCGATCCGAACTACGAGCCGCGCGACAATGTCGATTCGATCGAGACGCTGTTCAACGTCCAGCGCCTTGTCGGCAACGGCTTTGCGTTGATCGCGGCCGACTATCTCGGCAAGGGACCGTATCGCCAGGGGCGAGGCGAGGCCTATGCGGTGAAGGACGCGACCGTGCAGTGCTGCCTGGACGTGCTGAGCGCGGGTCTGCTCGCGCTCGATCATCTCCGCCTGCGAAAGTCCGGGCTGTTCCTGAACGGCTGGTCGCAGGGTGCCTTGAACACGCAATGGCTGCGCCAGGAACTGCAGCGGCGGCGCGTCGCGGTGGCGGCGAGCGCCACGCAGAGTCCGTTCAACAATCTTGCGGATTCGATGCGCTATTGGGTGTCGGCCCAACCGGGCAGCGCGTCGACCGACAGCACCTATCCGAAGCAGCCGATCTGGATAACGCCCTGCGTCATCGTCCTCCTGGGCAGCTATCGCCAGTATTACCGGCTCGGCGACCTGTTCAAGACTGCGATCAAGCCGCAGCACCTCGCGCTGGCCGAGAAATACTGGGCCGACTACAGCATGGACGAGGCGTTCAGCAAGTCGGTGCCGCAGCCCTCGGACCTGCTGGTCGACGGCTTCTTCGAGCGCTTCACCCACGAGACCAACAGCCGCTTCCTCCGTCGTCTGGCCGGCAATAGCTCGACCTATTGGGACTATGACGCCCCGATGCGGTTCTATTACGGTCTTCTCGACGAGGCGCTGCCGCCGAGCCTCGTCAAGATGCCGCTGGCGGCCGACGGCCGCTTTGCGCAAGGCATCGCGGTCACCGGCGCCAGCCATCGCGGCACGTTCCTGGCAAGCCTGTATGGCGGCGGCGACGTCACCGGCGGCGCTTCGACCGTGCTGGACTTCTTCAAGGCCAGCTCCTGAGCTTCGGCCATGATCAGCTCGCCAGCGCCTGCGGCGTGCGCGAGGCGAGCTCCCGCTCAGCGGTACGGACGATCTCCATGGTGCGCACGATGCTCGCCGGATTGACGCTGATCGAATCGATGCCGAGTTCGGCCAGATAGCGCGCGACTTCCGGATAGTTTGCCGGCGCCTCGCCGCAGATGCCGACATGGCGATGGTTGCGGTGCGCGCCCTCCACCGCCATCCGCAGCATCGCCAGCAGGCCGGGATCGCGCTCGTCGAAATCGAACGCGACGATGTCGGAGTCGCGGTCGACGCCGAGCGTGAGCTGGGTGAGATCGTTGGAGCCGATCGAGAAGCCGTCGAAATGTTTGGCGAACTCATCGATCAGGATCACGTTGTTCGGGATCTCGCACATCATGTAGATTTCGAGCCCGTTTTCGCCTCTGACGAGGCCATGCCCGGCCATCGCCGCGATCACCTTGCGTGCCTCCTCGACCCGGCGGCAGAACGGGATCATGATCTTCAGATTGGAGAGCCCCATCGTGTCGCGCACGCGCTTCATCGCCGCGCATTCCAGCGCGAAACCGGCGGCGTAGGCGGGATGCGCATAGCGCGAGGCGCCGCGGAAGCCGAGCATGGGGTTCTCTTCCTTCGGCTCGAAATCGGAGCCGCCGATCAGGCTGGCATATTCGTTGGTCTTGAAGTCCGAGAGGCGCACGATCACCGGCCGCGGGTAGAATGCCGCGGCGATGGTGCCGACGCCTTCCGACAGCCGCTCGACGAAGAAGTCGGCGGGCTTCTTGTAGCGCGCGGTCAGGCGCTTGATCGTCGCGCGGTCCTTTGCCGCGGTCACCTTTGCGGGCGTCGCCAGCGCCATCGGGTGGATGCCGATCGCCTGGTTGATGATGAACTCCATGCGGGCGAGGCCGACGCCATCGTTCGGCAGCAGCGCGGTCTTGAAGGCCAGTTCGGGATTGCCGAGATTGACCATGATCTCGGTGCGCGGCTTCTCCAATCTGTCGATCGCCAGGCGCTCGACATCGAACGGCAGTGCGCCGTCGTAGACATGGCCGGCGTCGCCCTCCGCGCAGCAGACAGTGACCGTCGTTCCGGTCTTCGCGCGCTTGCTGAAATCCTCCGTGCCGACCACGGCCGGCACGCCGAGCTCGCGAGCGACGATCGCGGCATGGCAGGTGCGGCCGCCATGATCGGTGACGATCGCCGCCGCGGTCTTCATCACCGGCTCCCAGTCCGGACTGGTCGACGCGGCGACCAGCACCTCGCCGGGGCGGAACGCGTTCAGATCCTTGGGAGTGCGGATCAAGCGGATCTTGCCGGTGGCGATCTTTTCGCCCACGGCGCGGCCGGTTGCCAGCGTTCTGCCGGTCTTCTTCAGAACGTAGGTCTCGATCGCCTCGGGCCGCCGCTGCGAGGCCACCGTCTCCGGCCGCGCCTGGATGATGTAGAGCGCACCGTCGCGACCGTCCTTGGCCCATTCGATGTCCATCGGCGTCGGCCTGCCGGCCTTCTGCGAGTAGTGCTCCTCGACTACGATGGTGGCCTGCGCGAGCTCCAGCACGTCGGCATCGCTGATGCAGAATTTCGCC
This sequence comes from Bradyrhizobium sp. SZCCHNRI1029, assembly GCF_032487555.1. Lineage (NCBI taxonomy): Bacteria > Pseudomonadati > Pseudomonadota > Alphaproteobacteria > Hyphomicrobiales > Nitrobacteraceae > Bradyrhizobium > Bradyrhizobium sp. SZCCHNRI1029. The sequence goes on along the minus strand of NZ_JAUEUK010000004.1, from coordinate 481,336 downwards.
CTGTCAGCCGGCGGCGTCGCCTCGGTGCGCGTCGTCGGGCCACGGCTGCGCGCGCCGGCCTTTGCGCTGGCTTTGGCATAGACCATCCGCTTGTCCTTGGCGCCGAGCCGGCGCGACAGCACGCTGCGGAAGCCGGCCGCGAAGGTGGGCTTGTGGACGTAGAACTCGTCCGGATCGACCGTGCCCTGCACGATGGTCTCGCCGAGGCCGTAGACCCCGGTGATGAAGGCGACGTCGCGAAAGCCGCTCTCGGTGTCCAACGAGAACATCACGCCGCTCGCGGCGCGGTCCGAGCGCACCATCTTCATCACGGCCACCGACAGCGCGACCTTGTCGTGGTCGAAGCCGTTGTCGATGCGGTAGGAGATCGCGCGGTCCGTATAGAGCGAGGCGAAGCAGTGGCGGCACGCCTCGAACAGGTCCTTGGCGCCGCGAATGTTGAGAAAGCTCTCGTGCTGGCCTGCGAAGCTCGCATTCGGCAGGTCCTCGGCGGTGGCCGAGCTGCGCACGGCAACCGCGACGCCGCGGCCATACTCCTGCTCCAGCTGCTTGTAAGCCTCTGCGACCTCGTGGCGTAGATCGTCACGGTCGGTCGCCGCGAACACGATCGCGCGCGCCTTCGCCGCGCGTTTGGCGAGATCGGCGATGCGGCGCTTGTCGAGGCCGGCGAGCAGCTTGCGCAGCGCGTCGTCGGCGCCGGTCGCGCGCAAGGCGTCGCGATAGGCGGCGGCCGTCAGTGCGAAGCCGTTGGGTACGCGCACGCCTTGCGACGCCAGCGCCGAATACAGCTCTCCGAGCGAGGCCGTCTTGCCGCCGACGCCGGGCACGTCCTCGATACGAAGGTCCTTGAACCAGCGGATGTAGCCGGGTGCCGTCATCGGTGATCTCCCGCATCGCAGCGCGAACTTCAGTTTGTCGCGGCGGGCGGCGACTGCCTTGCGCAAGATCAAGCAAGGCGCTTCGCGAGCCCCTTAAATCGCGGGATGACAACGGTTCCACCATAGGCGAGGATGTTTGTTAAGACCCATCAATCGTACCCATCCGGATCACCAATGATCTCCGACGACGAGAACGAGGACGGCAATCGCGAATGGTCGCGGTTCTGGCTCACGGCGCGGCAATTCTGGCTCGGATCGACGGCATGGCGGGTCTGGCTGCTCTGCGTCGCCCTGATCGTCCTCGTGGTGCTTCAGCTCTACGTGCAGTTTCGGTTCAATTACTGGAACAGGGATTTCTTCGACGCATTGGAGGGCCGCGATCCGACGCGGCTGCGGCAGCAGGCCGTTCTGCTCATTCCGCTTTGTCTGGCGAGCGTCGTGCTGGCGATCGTCTCGGTGTGGGGCCGCATGGTGATGCAACGCAACTGGCGGCAATGGTTGAGCGCCAAGGTGATCAACTACTGGGTCGAGAACGATCGCTATGCGCGGCTCGCGACGGTGCAGGGCGATCTGAAGATTCCGGAGTATCGTATTGCCGAGGATGTCCGCATCGCCACCGATGCACCGATCGACTTCGTGGTCAGTGTGATCTCCTCGCTGCTGACGGCGGTCGTGTTCGTCCAGGTGCTGTGGCAGGTCGGCGGATCCATCGGCTTTGCCGTGGCCGGGCACCAATTGTGGATTCCAGGCTACCTGGTGGTCAGCGTCGTCATCTATTCCGGGCTGGTGACCGGGGCCATGCTGTGGGTCGGTTCGCCACTCACGCGCGTCATCCAGACCAAGAACCAGGCCGAGTCGGAGCTGATCACCGCAGCCCATCACTTGCGCGACATCGGCGAAGGCATCGCGCCCAAGCAGGAAGAACGCAGCGTCGTTGCCGGGCTGTGGATGGCGCTCGACCGCACGATCCAGCAATGGAAGCGGCTGTGCTGGCAGCTGATGCGCAACACCCTGGTGTCTCATCTGAATACGCTGCTCGCGCCGATCATCGGCCTCGTGCTGTGCGCGCCGAAGTTCCTCGGCGATCAGATGACCCTGGGCGAACTCACCCAGGCAGCCGCTGCGTTCACGCTGGTGCAGGGGTCGTTCAATTGGATGGTGGACAATTTCAACCGCCTCGCAGAGTGGATGTCGTCGCTGGAGCGCGTCGGCGGGTTGCTGCTCTCGCTCGATCGGCTCAACGGTGATGCGGCGAGCGATGTCACGCCGTCTCAAGCCGCACGTCAGCCTGCAGACGGCTGACGTCGGCGGGATCGGACAGCGCGGTGCCGGTGCGCAGCAGCGCCGCGGCACCTGCGGCGACCGCAAAGCGAAACGCGTCGTCCAGCAACTCGCCCGCGGCGAGCTTCGCGACCAATGCGCCGAGAAAACTGTCACCGGCGCCGACTGCGTTGACCGGCACCATCGTCAGCGGCTGAGCGCGCAGCACGCGGTCGCGGGTGACCAGCAGGGCGCCGAGATGACCCATGGTCAGCGCGACGGTGCCGGCCTTGCCGCTCGCGACCAGCGCGTGGGCGGCTTTCTCCCACGCCGTGGCATCGGGCAGCGCGCCGCCGACCAGCTCTTGCATCTCGTGCAGCGACGGCTTCATCAGGTCGATGCCGCCGGCTACCGCCGCGGCCAAAGCTGGCCCCGAGGTGTCGAGCACGAATTGCGCGCCGCGTGACCGTGCAAGCGTCGCAACGCGCGCATAGAAGTCGGTCGGCACGCCGCGCGGCAGGCTGCCGCTGCCGACGACGAAGCGGGGAAACGGATCCTGGGCTGCGAGCAAGGCAAGGCCGGCCTGCCATTCGGCCTCGGTCAGCGTCGGACCCGGCAGGATGAAGCGATAGGGCTGGCCGCTGACGCGCTCCTGGACGAAGAAGTCCTCGCGCGTGTCCTCGGCCGTCGCCCAGGTGCGGCTGGCGACGCCTTCCTTCTCGACGAGCTGCTTCAGCAGCAGGCCGGTCGGACCGCCGACCGGATAGAGCGCGGTGACGTCGCCGCCGAGGCGGGCGATGACACGGGCGACGTTGATGCCGCCACCACCGGGATCTCGCTGTTGCGTCGTGCCGCGCAGCTTGGCCACCGGCACGATTTTCTCGACGGTCGTCGAGATGTCGACGGCCGGGTTCGGCGTGATCGTGACGATGTCGCTCATTCGATCTCAGTGGGTCGGGGAGCCGCCGCTCGCGGTGATGCCGGCCTCGAAGAACGATTTGAGACCGAGGAAGCTGATGTCGGGCTTGATAACGAGATGAACCGGGATCGGACGCAGATAGCTGTCATAGCGCCCCTTGCCCTCGAACTGCCGGCGGAAATCGGATCTGGCAAAGTAGTCGGGAAACCGCGGCGGGATGCCGCCGGCGATGTAGACGCCGCCGCGGGCGCAGAAGGTGAGCGCGAGGTTGCCGGCGACGGCACCGAGCCAGGCGCAGAACATGTCGAGAGTCGCGCGGCTGGTGGCGCAACTGCCGTCCAGCGCGGCGTGGGTGATCGCTGCGGCATCGCGCGGCGGCACCGTGACCCCGTCGACCGCGGCAATGGCCTGATAGACGTTCGAAAGGCCCATGCCCGACAGCGCACGCTCGATCGAGACATGGCCGAAGCGCTCGCGCATCTTGGCGAGCACGGCGGCCTCGCGCGCCGTCGTCGCCGGCAGCGTGGCATGGCCGGCCTCGGTCACGGCAACCGTGGGACGGCCTTCTGCCGGGAGATAGCACGCGGCGCCGAAGCCGGTGCCGGGGCCGATCACCAGCATCGGCGCGCCGTCGACCGCGGCGCTTCCGCCAAGCGGAAACAGGTCGTCGGGATGCAGCGCCGGCAGCGACCAGCCGACCGCCTCGAAATCGTTCAGGAGCTTGGCCGAGCGCAGCTTGAACCGCTCCGCCAGCTCGGCGCCGTCGATCACCCAGGTCGAGTTGGTGAGCATGCCGCGATTGCGCTCGATCGGGCCGGCGATGTCGAGCACGGCTGCGGTGGGCGGGCCGCCGGCGGCGTGTCGCAATAGGAAGTCGGTGATCGCGTCCGTGATGGTCGGGAAGTCGGCGACCTTGAGATGCGCGACCTCGCTGATGACGTGGCCGTCAAGCAGCGCGAACCGCGCATTGGTGCCGCCGATGTCACCCAGAAGAACGCGTTCGCTCATCCTCACTCTTCCGCCCGGTTGTGCCGCCCGGCGGGATCGTCGGATACCCGGTGAGCGGCAATCATGTTCGAATACCACCGCGCCGACGCCTTGGGAATGCGGCGCTGGGTGGCGCGATCGACATAGACAATGCCGAAGCGCTGCGAATAGCCCGCTCCCCATTCAAAATTATCCAGGAGCGACCAGACGAAATAGCCGCGCACGTCGGCGCCCGCCGCGATCGCCTGTTCCATCGCGGTCGTATAGGCCTTGAGATAGCCGATCCTGCCGTCGTCCTGGATGCAGCCGGATGCATCGACGGTGTCATTGGCCGCCGTTCCGTTCTCCAGCACGTAGATCGGAAGCCGGAACCGGCTGTGGATGTCCAGGAGCGTATCGCGGAACGCCTCGGGCACGACGGGCCAGCCGATTGCGCTGCGCGGCACTGCCGCGGGAGGCGCTCCGAAGCTGGCGCCCATCAGGTTGCTGCCCGCCTTGATGTAATGCGGCGAATAGTGATTGAGCCCGAACCAGTCGACGGGGCGCGCGATCTGCGCCATGTCGCCGGGTGCGATATAGGGCGCGACGGCGTCCTGGAGCTCCGGCGGGTAGCAGGCAAAGGCCTGCGGAAACGGGAAGGCATCGTTCCAATAGGCGGCGAGCCGCAAGGCGGCCGCGGCGTCCTCCGCACCGTCGCTCGCAGGGTAGCAGGGCTGCCGATTGTGGATGGCGCCGATCGAGGCGCCGGCCACGTCCCTGCGCAGCACGTCGACGGTGCGGCCATGGCTGAGATTGACGTGATGAATGGCCTTGTGCAGGGCCGCTCCGTCGGCGATCCCCGGCGCGTGCCAGCCGAGGCCGTAGCCGAACAGCGTGAACACGCAGGGCTCGTTGAAGGTGGCGAAGCGCTTGACCCGGTCGCCATAGCGCCGCGCGACCAGCGCGGCATAGTCGGCGAACCAGCCGACGATGTCGCGGTTCTGCCAGCCGCCGAGCGCCTCCAGCGCCTGCGGCAGGTCCCAGTGGTAGAGACAGAGCCACGGCTCTATCTCAGCGGCAAGCAGGGCGTCGATGAGGCGGTCGTAGAAGGCGAGGCCGGCTTCGTTGGCCGCGCCGCGGCCTTGCGGTAGCAGCCGCGGCCAGGCGATCGAGAACCGATAGGCATTGAGGCCGAGATCGCGCATCAGCGCCACGTCCTCCGCGTAGCGATGATAGTGATCGCAGGCGGTCTCGGCGGTGTCGTTGTGGCTCACCCGGCCGGGGGCGCGCAGATAGACATCCCAGATGCTGTCGGCGCGGCCGTCGAGGTGCGCCGCGCCCTCGATCTGGAAGGCCGAGGTCGAGGCGCCCCAGAGAAAGCTCGGACGGATGGTCATGATCGAGATGGGCCCTTGCGTTGTTGCGATCAGCCGCATGATGACGGTCGCCGGCGCTCCGCCGTTGACCGGGATCAAGCCGGCGATACCCCGGCGGGTGCGGTGTGCGAAGGTGCCTCCGCCCGGCAATGGCAATCATGCAGGCAATGGGCTTGCATCGGAGCCGAAAGCTGTGGAACGTGCGGCCGCCGAAAACTGGAGTCCCGGCGCGAATGAGCGTTTTTCTGCTGCGGCGCTTCCTGACCTTGCTGGCGACCCTCGTCGGCGCGTCGCTGATCATATTCCTGGTGCTCGACGCGCTGCCGGGCAATGCCGCCCAGATGCTGATGGGCGCGGATGCCTCGCCGGATGCGGTCAGGGCGCTGACCGTCAAGCTCGGGCTGGATCAGCCGCTGGCGTTGCGTTACCTGCACTGGATCGGCGGCCTGCTGAGCGGCGATCTCGGCAACAGCTACGCCTATGGCACGCCGGTGGCCGAACTGATCCGCGAGCGGCTGGCGATGACCATTCCGCTCGCGATCCTGGCGATGGGGCTCACGACCGTGCTGGCGCTCGCGGCCGGCATCTACACGGCCGCCAATCACAACCGCCTCGGCGATGTCGGCGTCATGTCGCTGACCCAGATCGGCATCGCCTTGCCGAACTTCTGGTTCGCGATCCTGCTGATCCTCCTGTTCGCGGTGAAGCTGCAATGGCTGTCGGCCGGCGGCTTTCCCGGCTGGGAGGACGGCATCTGGCCCGGTCTGCGCGCGCTGCTGTTGCCCGCTGTGGCGCTGGCAGTGGTGCAGGCCGCGATCCTGGCGCGGGTGACGCGTTCGGCCGTGCTCGACGTTCTGCGCGAGGATTTCGTCCGCACCGCGCGCGCCAAGGGCCTGACGAAGCGCGAGGTGCTGTGGCAGCACGTGCTGCGCAACGCCATGATCCCGGTGCTCACCGTGATGGGGCTGCAATTCGCCAACCTGCTCGCCGGCACCATCGTGATCGAGAACGTGTTCTATCTCCCGGGCCTGGGGCGCCTCATCTTACAGTCGATCGCCAATCGCGACCTGATCGTGGTGCGCAACTGCGTGATGCTGCTGGCGGCCATGGTGATCATCGTCAACTTCGTGGTCGATGTCCTGTATGCGGTGATCGATCCGCGCATCAAGGTGCACGAGCTGTGAGTTCCGCCGTGGTCGTTCAAACGGGCGCTGCGCCTGCGTCCAACGCGTTCTGGCGCCGCGCGCTGCGCCATCGCAGCTTCACGATCGGCGCGCTGCTCTGTCTGCTGGTGCTCGGCGCCGCGCTGCTGTCGCTGCTCTGGACGCCATGGTCGGCCTATGAGATCGATGTCGCGTCCAAATTGCGGCCGCCATCAGCAGCGCATTGGCTGGGCACCGACGTGCTCGGCCGCGACATCGTCTCGCTATTGCTGGTGGGTGCGCGCGCGACCATTCTGGTCGGCATCATCGCCGTCGGCATCGGTCTCACCTGCGGCGTCTGCCTTGGCCTGGTCGCAGCCGCGCAGCGCGGCTGGAGCGAGGAACTGATCATGCGCTTCAGCGACTTCACCTTCGCCTTTCCCGCGGTGCTGTCGGCGATCATGCTGGCGGCGGTGATCGGGCCGGGCATGGTGACGTCGATCACCGCGATCGGCATCTTCCAGATCCCGGTGTTCGTGCGCGTCACCCGCGGCTCCGCCGGTGCGGTCTGGGCGCGCGAGTTCATCCTGGCTGCGCGCGCCGCCGGCAAGGGCCGCTTCCGCATCACCATCGAGCACGTGCTGCCGAACATCTTGTCGATTCTGATCGTGCAGGCGACGATCCAGTTCGCGCTGGCGATCCTGGCGGAAGCGGCGCTGTCCTATCTGGGCCTCGGCACGCAGCCGCCGCAGCCGTCCTGGGGACGCATGCTGAACGATGCGCAGACCCTGTTGTTCCAGTCGCCGAGCCTCGCCGTGTATCCCGGTGCCGCCATCGCGCTCGCGGTGCTCGGCCTCAACCTGCTCGGCGACGGCCTGCGCGATCTGCTCGACCCACGGCTGGCGAGGCAGCGATGACGGTAGGCGATCAGCCTCTGCTCGATGTGTCGGGTCTCGGCATCCGCCTCAATACCAGCCGCGGCTCGGCGCAAGCCGTGCGCGAGGTCTCCTTCACGCTCCGGCGCGGCGAGACGCTCGGCATCGTCGGCGAGTCCGGTTGCGGCAAGTCGATCACGGCGCTCGCTCTGCTTGGCCTTCTGCCTGACAGCGCCGTCGTCAGCGGCAGCATCACGCTCGACGGCCGCGAGCTGGTCGGTCTCGGTGATGCCGATTACTGCAAGCTGCGCGGCAACCGCATCAGCATGATCTTTCAGGAGCCGATGACCGCGCTCAACCCGATGCATACGATCGGTCATCAGGTGGCCGAGCCGCTGCTGCGGCATATCGGCTGCACGGCGACCGAGGCGAAACGACAGGCGATCGCGCTCCTCGACCGCGTCGGTCTGCCGGATCCCGCCCGACGCTACGGCGCCTATCCGCACCAGTTCTCCGGCGGCCAGCGCCAGCGCATCACCATCGCGATGGCGCTCGCCTGCAAGCCCGACGTGCTGATCGCCGACGAGCCGACCACTGCGCTCGACGTCACCATCCAGCGCCAGATCCTCGACCTCATCGCCGATCTGGTCGCCGAGCGCGGCATGGCGATGATCTTGATCTCGCATGATCTTGGCGTCATCGCCGAGAACGTCCAGCGCATGATCGTGATGTATGGCGGCACGGTGGTCGAGAGCGGCACCACGGACGCCGTGTTCTCGCGCATGGGGCATCCCTACACGCAGGGCCTGTTCCGCGCGCGGCCGCGGCTCGGGGCCCGCAAGGGCACGCGCCTTGCGACCATCGCCGGTACCGTGCCGGAGCTCGCCGATCTGCCGGCCGGTTGTCCGTTCGCAGATCGCTGCGGGCTGGCGATCGACGCCTGTCGCACGGCGCTGCCGCCGTCGATCGAGATCGGCGCCGGGCACGGCGTCCGGTGCATCCGGACCGGCGTCGCGCTCGCGTGTGATCCGGCGGGAGTGGTCGCTTGAGCACCGCCGCGCAAGGAGTTGCAGAGACGCCGCTGCTCGAGGTCAGGGATCTCGTACAGCGCTACGCGCTGCCGCGCGAGAGTCTGCTGCGGCCGCCCGGCGAGGTGCTCGCGCTGAACGGCGTGTCACTGTCGTTGAAGGCGGGCAAGAGCCTCGGCATCGTCGGCGAGTCCGGCTCTGGCAAGTCGACCCTGGCGCGGCTGATCATGGCGCTGGAGCGGCCGTCAGCGGGATCGGTGCTGATGGTGGGCCGCGACCTCAACCGCCTCCCGGTGGATGAGCTGCGGCGGGCGCGCCGCGATTTCCAGATGGTATTTCAGGATCCGTACGGATCACTCGATCCGCGCCAGACCATTGCGCGCATCGTCGCCGAGCCGCTGACCGCTCTCGAACACCCGGATCGCGATTCTCTCCGCAGGCGCGTCGCGAGCGTGCTGCGGCAGGTCGGATTGCGCGATGCCGACATGGACAAATATCCGCATGAATTTTCCGGGGGGCAGCGCCAGCGCATCGCGATCGCGCGGGCCCTGATCACCCAGCCGAAGCTGATCGTCGCCGACGAGCCGGTGTCGGCGCTGGATGTCTCCGTGCAGGCGCAGGTTCTCAACCTGATGCAGGATCTGCAGGAGCAGTTCGGCCTGAGCTACGTGCTGATCAGTCATGATCTCGCGGTCGTCGACTATCTCTGCGACGAGGTTGCGGTGATGTATCTCGGCCGCATCGTCGAGCGCGGGCGGCCGGAGGACTTGTTCGGAAGTTGCGCGCATCCCTACACGCGGGCGCTCCTCGACGCCGTGCCGCGGGCCCAGGCCGGCGCGGTCCGGCGCCGTCGCGAGAGCGTTGCGATCGCTTCGCAATCCCTCGGCGCGGCCGGATGCGCCTACGCGCCGCGCTGTCTGCTCGCCGATGCCCAGTGCCGCGCGACGGCCCCCGCGTTGCGAGCGCTCACCGGACAGCATTCCGCTGCCTGCCATCGGGCGGAAAGCGTAATGGCGCTGCCGGCGCTCGTCGCAACGGAACTGCAGCCACTTGTCTCGAAGCCGCTTTGACGCGTAATTTGGCTTCCTCAGGGAGAAACAAACAATGTTCAAGAAACTATCGATCATCGCCATGGCCGCGCTCGTTGCGGCCGTCGCGCCGGCTCTCGCGCAGAGCAAGAAGGATAGCGTCGTTGTCGGCATGACCTTGGAGCCGCCGGGGCTCGATCCGACCAGCGCGGCCGCGGCGGCCATCGCCGAGGTGACGCTCTACAACGTCTATGAGACGCTGACCAAGATCAACGAGGACGGCTCGGTCTCGCCGCTGCTGGCCTCGAGCTGGCAGGCCTCGTCCGATCTGAAGAGCTACACGTTCAAGCTCGCCAAGGGCGTGAAATTCCAGAACGGCGAGGCGTTCGATTCCGCCGCGGTGAAGTTCTCGTTCGAGCGCGCCGGCGCCGCCAACAGCACCAACAAGGACAAGGCGCTGTTCCAGTCGATGGAGTCCGTGACGGCTCCCGACGCGGAGACCATCGTCGTCAAGCTGAAATATTCTGAGCCCAACCTGCCGTTCCTGCTCGGACAGGCCACCGCCTCGATCGTCGAGCCGAAGAGCGCGCCGACCAACGCGACGCAGCCGGTCGGTACTGGGCCGTACACGCTGGGTAGCTGGGCCAAGGGCTCGTCCCTGACCTTGAACAAATGGCCCGATTATCGCAACGCCGCAGCCGTGAAGCTGTCCAAGGTGACGATCCGCTTCATCTCCGATCCGGCGGCGCAGGTCGCTGCGCTGTTGTCGGGTGACGTCGATGCCTTCCCGCGCGGCACCACGGCGCGCACCATCGCGCAGTTCAAGTCCGACCCGCGCTTCACCGTGCTGATCGGCGGCTCAAAGGCGAAGACGATCGTCACCATCAACAACAAGAAGAAGCCGCTCGACGACGTCCGCGTCCGCCGCGCGATCCTTGCTGCGATCGATCGCAAGGCGATGGTCGAAGGCGCCGTCGACGGCCTGGGTACGCCGATCGGCAGCTTCTACGTGCCGGGCTCGCTCGGCTATGTCGACACCACCGACATCAATCCCTACGACCCGGAGAAGGCCAAGAAGCTGCTCGCCGAAGCCGGCGTGACCACGCCGCTGCAACTGTCGCTGCGGCTGCCGCCGCCGGCCTATGCGCGCCAGGGCGGTGAGGTGCTCGCGGCTCAATTGGCCAAGGTCGGCATCGTCGCCAAGATCGAGAATCTCGAATGGGCGGCGTGGCTGTCACAGGTCTTCAACGGACCGCATGATTTCGACCTGACCATCGTCTCGCATGTCGAGCCGTTCGATCTCGTGAAGTTCACCGACAAGAATTACTACTTCGGCTATCAGTCCGAGGCCTTTGACAAGCTCTACCAGTCGATCGTCGATACGCCGAACGAGACCGAGCGCGCCAAGCTGCTCGGCGATGCCCAGCGCATGCTGGCGACCGATGCCGCTGCGGGCTTCCTGTTCCAGCCGCAGTGGATCACAATCATCAACAAGAAGCTCAAGGGTGTCTGGAAGGACGTGCCGCAGTTCGAGAATGATTTCTCGAGCTGGTCGTGGGAATGATGACGACCCCGTTTCGCACGGCTTTGCGGTGACACTGCAGAATACAGCGCCCTCTCCCCTTGTGGGAGAGGGCATCGCAAGCCTGTCCGCAAACTCTGTCCTACTTGCCCTCTCCCATAAGGGAAGAGGGCGCAATAACGACCGCCGCGCTGTCTGGTCGAACGCAATACTTCAACTTGAGCGCTGAGGTGAGCCCCACGATCCTTGCCCAGTCAGTTCGGCCAATCGATCGGCGTGAAGCGCAACTGCCGCCGCCGCATCTCGGCCTGGAGCTCCTGCGCGTACTGCTTGGCCCGATCGCCGATCAAACGGTAGGGGCCTCCGATCCGGCTGTCGGCGGCCACCTGCTTTCGGACACTTTCGTAGTACGCCATCAAGCTTTCATCAGTCGAATTTACAAATCGCATCCACGCGCCCTCGCAACAAATCCCCTCGCTGCCAAGTTTGCACGGCTTTTCCGCCGCGGCAGCGACATAGGTTAACGTCCCTCGGTGGCAAAAGTTCCACTTGTGTTCCAGAGAGTTCCGGGTCGATTTCATCGATACGTTTGCCGAAATGTTTTCCGCGCGAGAACTTTCTGCTCCGATGCAGCTTGAGCCAAGACTGGAGCAGGGCGGCAATGCGCACCGAAGTCCTCGTCATAGGCGGCGGGCCAGCTGGACTGATGGCCGCGATTTACCTGGCCCGGTTCCGGCGTGAGGTCGTGGTCGTCGATGGCGGCGCATCGCGGGCAGCGCTGATTCCGCGGAGCCACAACCTGCCGGGGTTCCCGAACGGCGTGCCCGGAAGCGAGCTGCTCGCACGAATGCAGCGGCAGGTCGAGGAACTTCACGTTCCTATCGTCCGGAGGACGGTGAGCGCTCTCGAGACGCATGATGGAGATCTGGTCGCCACTCACGAGCGCGGTACGGTCGCGGCACAGCGCGTCATCCTCGCGACGGGTATCGTCGACAAGCAGACGCCGCTCGCCGATTGGAGAGTGGCGGTCCGTGACGGCGAGCTGCGCTATTGTCCGGTCTGCGACGGCTTTGAAACCATCGACCACAAGATCGCGATCGTGGGCGCGCTCGGTCACGCCGCTGGTAAGGCGCTGTTCATGCGCGTCTACAGTTCGGACGTCACCTTGATCCCGATCGATGATGAGCAGGATGCGGCGAAGCGGCAGGAGCTTGCCGCCGCCGGCGTCCGGGTGACGCCGCAACTTCATGCGTTGCAGCGCCGAAACGGTGCGATCGAGGCGTCATTCGTCGACGGCAGCAGCGAACGGTTCGAGATCGTGTATCCTGCGATGGGCGCCGATGTCCGCTCCGAGCTCGCCATCAAGCTCGGCGCGCGGCATACATCCGATGGCTTTCTCGAGGTCGATGCCAAGCAGCGCTGCGGCGTGGCGGGACTCTATGGCATCGGCGACGTCGTCACCGACCTGCATCAGATCGCGGTGGCATTCGGCCACGCCGCGGTCGCCGCCTGTCACGCGCATCATTCATTGCCGATGCGTCATGCGGATCCATCGGGGTAAGGCAGGCCTGGAATTGATCACAACCGGAAGTCGCGATATCATATGTAGGTGCCGTTTTCGTTGATGTGTCGGACCATGATTCATGGACAGAAGATCGGCGTGCATGACTGCGGCATTGAGCTGTCGCGAGGAGGCCGAACGCGATCCGGCTCGCCGCGATCTTTGGTTGCAGCAGGCGTCGAGATGGATGGCGCTGGCGGGCGAGCAGGCGGGGCATGCCCTGATCATCTGCGAGCATAGTGCCGCGGCGAGTCACGAGGCTCGTCGCTGATCGAGGCTATTGCAGCGTCGGATCGAGCCGGTCGCGCAGCCAGTCGCCGATCACCGAGACGGCGAGCGTCGTCACCACGATGGTGATCGCCGGTGCCAGCATGATCCATGGTGCACGCGTCAGATATTCGCGGCCATAGCCGACCATGTTGCCAAGGCTCGTCATCGGCGGCTGCACGCCGAGGCCGAGGAAGGAGAGACCGGACTCCAGCAGGATGACTTCGGGAAACACCAGCGTCATCGACACGATGAGGGTCGAGGCGATGTTCGGCAGGATGTGCCTGAGATAGACGCGCTGCGGCGTTGCGCCGAGCTGTCGGACGGCGGCGGCATAGCCTTGTGCATTGGCGGAGATGGCGAGGCCGCGCGCGATGCGCGCATAGCGCTCCCAGCCGAACAGGCCCATCAACCCGATCAAGAGCGGCAGCGAGTTGCCGAAGAAGGCGAGCACGGCGAGCGCCAGAATCAGGAACGGCATGCTGGCCTGGAAGTCCGCCAGCATCAGCACGGCCTGCTCGACCAGGCCGCGGAAATGCGCGGCGAGAAAGCCGAGCGTGGTGCCGGCGATGGCGGAGATCGCGGTCGCGCCGAACGCGATCAAGAGCGAAATCCGGATCGACACGATCAGACGCGACAGCACGTCGCGACCGAGCTCGTCGGTGCCGAGCCAATGCGCCGGGCTGCCCGGCAGCGACAGGCGATTGCGCAGATCGAATTTGGTGAAGCCATGCGGCGCGAGCTGATCGGCGAAGATCGCCAGCAGCAGCATCGCGACGATCCAGCCGACTGCGATGGTCACGGAGACGGGAATGTTCGGCCAGCACAGCCGCCGCGCGGCAGGCGATTTCAATGCAAGGTCGGTCATGCCTCGGCTCCCTTGCTACGCAGCCGCGGATCCAGCAGGCCGTAGAGGAAATCCACCATCAGGTTCGACGTGACCATGGTCATCGCCACCAGCAGCAGGATGCATTGCACGACCGCGAGGTCGCGGTTGGCGACGGCGACGACCAGGAGACGGCCGACGCCGGGCCAGGAGAACACGCTCTCGACGACGACCGCGCCGGCGATCAGGCTGCCGACCATGAAGCCGAGAATGGTGACGGTGGGGATCGCCGCGTTGGGCAGCGCGTGATCCGTGATCACCCGGCGCCACGGCACGCCCTTGGCCGACGCCGTTCTGATGTAGGGCTGGCCGAGAATTTCCAGCATGGCGCTGCGCGTGAACCGCGCCAGCACCGCGGCGCCGCCGAAGCCGAGCGTCACGATCGGCAGGATGGCGTGCCGCCACGAGTCCTGTCCGCCCGACGGCAGCCAGCCGAGCTGCACGGCGAAGATCAGCACCAGGATCAGGGCCAGCACGAAGCTCGGCACCGTGAAGCCCGCCACCGCCGTGATCATCACGGCGCGGTCGATCGCCGATCCCCGATGCAGCGCGGCGTAGATGCCGGCGGGAATGCCGAGCAGCACTTTCAGCAGGAACGCCGGAATGGTCAGCGCCAAGGTCGCGGGGATGCGCTCGATGACGAGCTGGATCGCGGGCCGGCCGTCGCGCATCGAGCGTCCGAGCTCGCCCTGGCCGATCGCCTTGAAGTAGTCGAGATACTGCATCCAGATCGGATGATCGAGACCCCACGCCTTGCGGAAGGCGGCGATGACCTCGGGCGGCGCCTCGGGCCCCATGATCATCAGCGCGGGATCGCCCGACAGCCGGAGCACGATGAAGGCGAAGGTGACGACGAGCGCGATGGTCAGCAGCGCGCGCGCCAGGCGGATGGCGAAATAGCGCAGCATCACGCGGCGACCTCGGTCTGCGACTGCGGCCCCGAAACGAGATGACAGGCCACCTGGCGCTGCCGATCCAGGGCGGCGAGCGCGGGCAACTCGTTGGCGCAGCGGGCGGTCGCGTGGCTGCAGCGCGGGTGGAAGGCACAGCCGGCGGGGCGCGCCGCCGGATTCGGCGGGTCGCCCGTCAGTACGATGCGGCTGGTGCTGCGGCGTCCCGGAGCAGGGGAAGCGGACACCAGCGCCTGCGTGTAGGGATGTTGCGGCCGCGCGAACAGGTCGTCGGCATCGCCATATTCGACGATGCGGCCGAGATACATCACGGCCACCTTGCTGCTGATCTGCCGGACGACGCGCAGATCATGGCTGATGAACAGCATCGTCAGACCGAGCCGGGCCTGGAGATCGACCAGCAGGTTCACCACCTGCGCCTGGATCGAGACGTCGAGCGCGCTGACCGGTTCGTCGCAGACGAGGAAGTCGGGCTTGGTCGCCAGCGCACGGGCGAGCACGATGCGCTGGCGCTGACCGCCCGACAGCGCGCCGGGATAGCGGGCGCCATGGCCGTCGTTGAGATCGACAGCCTGGAGCAGCTCATGCACGCGCGCGTCGCGCTCGGCGGCCGTGCCGATGTCGTGGATGTCGAGCGGCTCGCGGATCTGCGCGGCAACGGGAAGTCGTCGATCGAGCGCGCCGAGCGGATCCTGGAAGATCATCTGCATGCGCGCGCGCTGGGCGCGCCACGCCGCCGAGCCTGGTGCTGCGATCGGGGCGCCGTCGAAGCGCACACTGCCGCGGTCGGGCGGCTCGAGACCGAGCACCATGCGTCCGGTGGTGGATTTGCCGGAGCCGGACTCGCCGACGATACCGAGCGTCTCGCCCTTCTGGATCGAGAAGCTCAGGCCGTCGACGGCGTGGACGGATGCGGCGCGTCCGAACAGGCCGGTCCTCATCCGATAGGTGCGCGAGATCGCCTGGACCTCGACCAGCGGCGCTGTCATTCGGCGGCGAGCTCCATCGGCAGGCGCTGCGGCCGCAGGCAGGCCACCGCGCGGTCCGGCTCGACCGGCGCCAGCGGCGGCACGCCGGCATGGCAGCCGTCGCCGGCAAACGTGCAGCGCGGCGCGAAGGCGCAGCCGCTGGGCAGCGCGCGCGGATCAGGCACCGTTCCGGGAATGGCCTGCAGCCGCCGCCTGATGCCATCGAGCGGCGGCAGCGCGCCGATCAGGCCCTGCGCATAAGGGTGCCAGGGATCATCGAACAGCCGCGCCGCGGGCGCGCGCTCGACGATGCGGCCGGCATACATCACGCAGACGCGGTCGCAATTCTCCGCGACGACGCCGAGGTCATGGCTGATCAGGACCATCGCCATGTTGAACTCGCGCCGGATGGCCGACAGCAGATCGAGGATCTGCGCCTGGATGGTGGCGTCGAGCGCGGTGGTGGGCTCGTCGGCGATCAGCAGCTCGGGCTGTCCGGCCAGCGCCATTGCGATCATGATGCGCTGGACTTGGCCGCCGGAGAACTCGTGCGGATAGGCGGACAGCCGGCGTGCCGCATCGGGGATGCCGACGAGATCGAGCAGCCTGAGCGCCTCGGCCCGCGCAGCCTCGCCGCGCAGCCCGCGGTGCAGCGCGAGGCTTTCGCACAACTGGCGCCGGATCGTGAGCACCGGATTGAGCGCGCTGGCGGGATCCTGGAAGATCATCGCGATGCGGCGGCCGCGCACCTGGTCGAGCACCTTGCCGTCAGCGCCGAGCAGTTCGCGGCCTTCGAGCCTGGCCGAGCCTGATACTTTCGCCTTGCAGGGCAGGAGACCCAGCGCCGCGAGCCACGTCACCGACTTGCCGGATCCGGACTCGCCGACGAGGCCGATGGCCTCGCCCCTGCCGACGTCGAGATCGATGCCGTGCAGCACCGGCGTGCCGTCGAAGGCGACCTTCAGTTCGGAGATGCTGACCAGCGGCGCCACGGCGTCACGCACCGTAGTTGCCGGTGCGGAAGTCCATCGCGAAGGCCGGCGAGGCCTTCCACTTGATCGACTTCGGCTTGGCGGTGAAGGTCGCGTTCTGGTGCAGCACCGTGTAGGCGGGGTCCTCGCGCTCGGCGATCTCCAGCATGCGGCGGAACGCCTTCTTGCGCGCCTCGCGATCGGTCGAGGTCTCCAGGAATTCGGAAAGACGATTGAGCTCGTCATTGCTCCATTCGCCGACCTGCTGCTGCTGGCCGTTGGGGCCATGCTGGGCGACGAGCGAGGAGACGGGATCGTTGAACGCGGCCGAGTTGGACCAGTCGCGCACCGCGCGGGTCGGAGCGCGCTCGAGAATCTGGGACCAGTTCTCCTTGGTCTCGATCTGAACGTTGAGGCCGACCGCCTGCCACATCTCGACCAGCACCTGCGCGGTCGCGACCTGGTTGGTGTAGTAGTTGTTGAGCAGTCGATACGGGATCGGGTCACCCTTGTAGCCGGCCTGCTTGAGCAGGTCCTGTGCCAGCTTCGGATCGAATGCCGGCACGCTCCAGTCGGCGATGAACATGTCGCCGTAGAATTCCCACTGCAGGCCCTTCGGCACCCGGGTGCGGCCGGCCCACAGGCTGTCGACGATGGCCTGGCGGTCGATCGCATGGGTGAAGGCGCGGCGCACCAGCGGATTGGCGAGCTGCGGGTGGTTCTTGTCGAACACGGTGAGACGGTGATTGAGGATGGTGCCGCCCTGGACCTCGAACGCCGCGTTCTTCTCGATGCCGGCGATCTGGTCCGGCGGGATGTCGCAGGCGAACTGATATTCGCCAGACAGAAGCCCGTTGATGCGGCTCGCGACCTCCGGCACTTCCAGGAATCGGATGCGCTTCAGCGGCGGACGGCCGCCCCAATATTCGTCATGGGCTTCGAGCGTCAGCGACACGTCCGGCTTGAACTCGACGATCTTGTAGGGACCCGTCGTGATCGGCTTGCGCGCCCAGTCGAGATAGCTCGCCGCTTCCTCCCAGCCGCGCCGGCTCATGATGTCGGAGCCATAGCGCATCAGGCGGCCTTCGATGGTCACGTCGGGCGTCGCGTTGACGAAGCGCACGGTGTATTTGTCGACGGCGTCGACGCGAACCAGATCCGGCCACATCCGGCGCGCGACGCCAATCACGTCCGGCGGCAGCTCCTTGCCCGGGCGCGGCGTCGGGATCTTCTCGAAGGCCTTGATGGTGGTGCGGCTCTTGGCCTCGCTGTCGCCGAACATGCGCTCGCGGCTGAACGAGAACACGACGTCCTCGGACGTCATCTCGTCGCCATTGTGGAACTTGACGCCCTGGCGCAGCTTCAATTCGACGGTCTGGTCGTCGATGCGCTTCCACTCGGTGGCGAGGCCGGGGACGGCTTCGAGATTGCCGCGGAAGTTCTTCGAGATCAGGCTTTCCCACAGCGACGAGTAGAACACGCGCTCGCCGACATTGGACTGCTCGCGCAGCACGTCGAGCACGTTCGAATTGGTCACCTTCTGCACGGCGATGGTGACCGAGGGTCGGTTGTCTCCCTGCGCGATCGACACGCGCGGCAGGATGAAGCTGCCGCCGATCGCGGCGCCGGCGCCGAGCAGGCCGCGGCGGGTGAGCTTGGTCATGGCAATCTCTCTAGGGTGCGAGGTTGTCAGGAAATGACGGTCGTTGGCTTACTGAGCGAGGCCGAGCGCGGCGAGGTGCGCTGCGCCGGCTTTGACGTGATCGTGGTTGCGCAATTCGAGGATCAGGCGCGGATTGGAGCTGAGCTTCGCCAAAGCGCGGAACACGGCGATCCAGCGAATGTTGCCTTCGCCGGGCGCCCAGTGTCGGTCGGCATAGCCGTCGGTGTCCTGCAGATGCACATGGGTCAGCATGTCGCCGGCGGCATCGACATAGTAGTCGACCGGCGGCGCGCCGGTGGAATGATGCGCGTAGTTGGCATGGCCGGTGTCGAGCGACACGCGCACTTTGCTGCTGCCCAGCGCCTTGGCAAGCGTGACGCGATCCAGCGGATCCTTGTCCTCGATGTTCTCGATCACCAGCTCGCAATTGGCCTGCTCGGCCGAGGCGATGACGTCGGACAGCGTCGCACGGACACGCTCGATCAGCGCCTCGCGATTGTCCGGCAGCATGTCGATGTTGTTGTAGTCCCAGGTCGTGTAGGGCGAGTGGATCACCATCTGGGTGGCGCCGAGGAACTCTGCGACTTCCAGGCCCTGCAGCAGCCGCTTGGTCACCGCGCGGCGGATCATCGGATCGTGGCTGGCGATGGTGAAGCCCCAGAACGGGCCGTGGATGCCGAGCCGGCCGGTATGGCCCGACAGCATCGACTTGATATCCTTGGCGGTGCCGCGCCAGTCGCTGTCGAGCAGGTCGGCGCGGAAGAAGTCCTGGATCTCGAGATCCCGCTGGCGCTCGAGCAGCCAGTCGGTGTGGGCCGGAATCGATTTGACGGAGAGGGCGGCGCCCAGGACAGGCAGCGTGGCGGACATTTGGCGAGATCCCTTCTTGAGACCTCGTGAGCGCTAGCGGAGTTCGATGACGCCCCCATGAAGGGCTGTGGATGGCGACCGCGACATCTTGTGTGGTTGAGCCCGCGGCAGGCCGCAGTCGTTCTATTCCTGGGGTAGACGAACGCGCTCGGGATCTACTTGACGTAGCCGCGGGAATTGCAACAATGCGGCAAAAAAGGGGATGTGCGATGACGGTGCGGCGGGCAATCCTTGGCGCGATGCTGTCGGTCCTGATACTGACCTCAGTGGCGCTGATCGAGGCGTCCTTGATAGCGGCTGCCTACGCGAAGGGACCGTATGGCACGATCTCGGTCGCCGGATGGTCGGGCGGCGCCTATACTGACGACAACACCGGCAAGTTCTCCAGCTGCATTGCCTCGGCGAGCTACAAGAGCGGCATCAATTTCGGCGTGCTCGCGCTGCCGACCTACAATTGGGCGCTCGCCTTCATTCATCCGAGCTGGTCGCTGTCGCAGGGGCAGAAGTTTCCCATCGTGCTCAGCTTCGACGGCCGCAATTCGTACAACGTCGAGGGCTCGGTCTGGTCGGCCAACATGGTCGTGGTTCCGATGCCGAACGATTCCAGCCTGATCAAGGCGTTCCGGGCGGCGCGGACGATGTCCGCCTTCGCACAGGGCAACCTGTTCCAGTTCGATCTCAACGGCACCTCCGTGCTGTTGCCCTCGCTGGCGAACTGTGTGCGCATGATCAATGCCGGTGGGATGGCCGCGGCGACGAACTTCACGGTGCAGCCCGGCGCCGCTTCGGCGCAGCGTCAGGCCGCGCCCCCCGTCGCGACCACGCCGGCCGCGACGGCGAGCGTGCAGCCGGCACGTGCGTCCGAGGATTCGCCCGAGCTGCAGCTCGAGGCGATGCAGATCGCCTCCAACTTCATTCTGAAGGCGGCGCTGTCGCATCCGGCGATCCTCGGCGGCGGCGAACGGCCGGTGTGGCTGACCGCAGGCGGCGTCGCCTGGAAGGCGGACAATGCCACCGGCTTCGTTCGGATCGTGCCGCCGCAGCGCAACCTGGACGGCCTCGAGGTCGCTGCCACGATCATCGGCAACGACGCCCGCGACTGCAAAGGCAAGTTCATCTCCGCCCGCAACAGCGAGCTGGTCGACAGCGCGGTGGTGTTCCGCGGCATGTCGTCCTGCGAGGACAGCGAGAAGTCGGACATCGCCGAGTACTTCATCTTCCCGCGCAAGGCGGGCGGCTTCGTCCTGTTCTCCGTGATCACGCCGACCAAGCCGGTCAGCGGCGGCGGCCAGCAGTTGCAGACGCGCGAGGAAGCCAACGCCAACTTTCGCAAGGCGGCGTTCACATCCATCGCGAAGTAGGCTGCCTCCGCTCGCTGAGCCTGCCGTGGCTCATTTGCGTGTTACCCCCGTGCCTGCTTCGGCCGCCTGACCGCACGCACCTTGCCGCTGCCGCCGCCGCCGCAATACAGCGTCTCGCTCCCGTCGGACTCCATGCCGGAGACGCCGGTGCCGACCGGCATGTCGAGCTGATCGAGCACCTCGCCGGTCGCGGGATCGATGCGCCTGATGTCGCTGACATCGTCCTCCCAGGTGCCGTGCCAGAGCTCGCCATCCACCCAGGTCACGCCGGTGACGAAGCGCGTGCAGGAAATGCTGCGCAGGATCTGCCCAGTTGCCGGGTCGATCTGGTGGATCTTGCGGTCGCGATAGGCACCAACCCAGAGCGCCCCTTCAGCCCAGGCCAGCCCGGAATCGCCACCGCCCGAGGGCGCCGGGATCGTCGCGAGCACGCGGCCACTGTCGGGATCGACCTTGTGGATGCGATCTTCGGCGATCTGATAGAGATGCTTGCCATCGAAGGCGGTCCCGGCATGCGAGGGCACGTCGAGCGACTTGCGGACCGCGCCGTCGGCAGGATCGAACGCCTTGATGCTGGCGCCGGTCGCAATCCACACCTGCTTGCCGTCATAGCTGACGCCGTTGACGCGGTCGGTGCCGTCGAACGGGCCGTATTCGCGGATGATCTCTGCAGGTGCGCGTGTCATGATCTTCTCCATTGCTGACGGCCGAACGCTAATCGAGCGACGACCACGCCGGGAGTAACAAGCTGGTCGCGAATGCCGGCACCACCGGACAGGTCCAGCGCTGCGCGCGGCCGCGGCCGAACGACTGGACCTTGCCGGACAGAGCGAGCGCGTCGAGCGCGCGCTGCATCGTGCGCTGGCTGGCGCCGAGCGCCAGCGCAAGGCCGGAGCTCGACCACGCCTCGCCGTCGGCGAGGCAGGCGAGCACGGGCGCATTCTCGTCCTCGATCGGCTGTGCCAGTACGACGACGCGGCGGCCATCGCGCGGCAGCAGGGCAAAGCCGTCGCGCGTCGCATTGACGTCGGCCATGTCTTTCAAGAGCCGGCGCAAGCGCCCGATCTCGACACGCAAGCGGGCGCGATGCGACTCATCGGCTTCCTTGCCGCGGAAAGCCGCGGCGATCAGCTCCGATCGCGAGACATCATCGGGCGTCGCCTCCGCCAGCCTGCGGGCGAGAGCAAACAACACCGGACGCCGCGCCAACGGCACGACGAGGCTGCCCTGGCGCACCACGAGCCGGCAGGCATCGACGATCAGGCCGTCGGATCGGAAGAGCGCTTCGACCTCATCGAGCTGCAGCAGCCGTTGCTCGCCTCCTCGGATCAAGCGAGCGGCCGGCGCGGACAGCGTGGCCGCGAGCCGCTCGACCTCGGCTTGCAGCTCCGGACTCCGCGTCCGCCAGGCCATGGCTCCGGCCCGCTCGAGCGCCGCCTGCGCCGCCTTGGTCTGCAGGCGGCGCAGCGCCAGGCCGGCGACGATCAGTTCATAGATGGTGCGCGCCGCCGGCTGCAGCGGTGAGGGATCGAGATCGGCGAGCCCCCGCTCGGCGTCATCGAGGTGGCCGATGAGGACCATGCGCCGGATTTCGAGGCTCCGCGCATAGGCGGCATTGGTGCGGTCGCCGTGCTGCTCCAGCGTTGCGCGCGCCTCGGCCAGCGCCTTCGTCGGCCATGACAGATCGCGCGCCGCCAGCGCGATCTCGGCCTCCGCCACGGCGCAGCGGGCGCGCGCCATGGCCGCCTTCGGGCCGAAGCTGCGCGCGGCCTGGCGCAGCAGCGCCTTCGCCCTGATGACATCGCCGAGCCTGGCCATCGCGATGCCGCGCAGCGCCAGCGCCGGCGGATCGTCGCGCAGCGCGACGCGATTGAGCGCGCCGAGCGGATCACCCGCGGCCAGCGCCTGTGCCGCCGCCGAGATCAGCGAGTCCATGCAAATCCCGCCACACTTGTCACTCCGCATTCCTCCCGCGGCGATCCTAGTCTCAGATGCGGTCAACACGCAAAAGGAACACCGACATGACCATGCATCTCACCGGAACTCGCGAAGACTGGCTCAAGGCACGCCTCGATTTGCTGCAGGCCGAGAAGGAGTTCACCCGCCGCGGCGATGAACTGGCGCAGCGTCGCCAGGCCTTGCCCTGGGTGCGCGTCGATAAGGCCTATCGCTTCGATACCGAGGAGGGGCCTGCCAGCTTGCCCGATCTGTTCCAGGGCCGCTCGCAGCTGCTCGTCTATCACTTCATGTTCGGCCCCGACTTCCAGGCCGGCTGCCCGTCCTGCTCGATGATCTCCGACGGCTTCAACGGCTTCCAGGTCCATCTCGCCAATCACGACGTGATGCTGTGGGCGGTGTCGCGCGCGCCGCTGGCGAAGCTCAGGGCCTACAAGAGCCGCATGGGCTGGAGCTTCCCCTGGGCGTCGTCGGCGAGCAGCGATTTCAACTTCGACTTCAATGTCGCGATCACCGAGGAGCAGCAGCGCCAGGGGGGCAGCGAGTACAACTACCGCACCAGCCCGCCGATGAAGCCGTCCGACGTCCCGGCCATGGTGGCGGAAGTCGCCGCCGGCACGGGCACGGACGGCGCCACCTTCATGCGCGACCGCCCGGGCATGAGTGCCTTCATTGTCGAAGACGGCGTCGTCTACCACACCTATTCGAGCTACGCCCGTGGCCTCGATGGGCTGTGGGGCGCCTATCAGTGGCTCGACCGCGCGCCGAAGGGCCGCAACGAGCAGGGCGTGTGGTGGCGCCGCCGCGACGAATACGCGGCACGCTGAGAGCAGGGAGCGAAGCCATGGCGTTCGTCCCGTCCAAGCGGCGCGTGATGCCGGACCTCGCTGAGGCACTCCGCTTTGCTGCGGCGCCGACCTTCGCGTTGATGGCGGTGCTGAACGCCATGGCCCGCGACGGCCGGGCAGATATGATCTGCTCGGCGATGCCAGCGGGCGCGCCGCTCGGCGACATGACGGTCATGTATCTGCTGATGAGCGCGTTTCACTTGGTGCCGTGGCTGAAGCGGATGCGGCGGAGCCTGCCGAGGGCGAGGTCCGCCGGGGCTCGATCGCAGCAGCCTTTGAGTTAGTTCGGCGTCGACCAGCGTTGGTTGCCGAGAGAGACCCCTCACCTGAGCGAGCCCGCGGGTGGGCCGGCGATGCCCTCTCCTACAAGGGGCGAGGGCGCTGTATCGGGCAGTCTTGTCGCGGCGACCGTTGGGAAAGTACTGCTCGCCATTCGAGCCAGCGCAGGGCCAGTTACTGCGCCCTCTCCCCTTGTGGGAGAGGGCATGTAAGACAGCGCGGCACACTCACTTGGGTGAGGGGTATGTTTCCGCAAGCATCACCGCCAGTTTGAGCGCACAGTTAAACACCGCGCACCGCGACAGCGCGGCGTCACGCCTCCGCGGCCACCTTCAGCGCCTCGGCGCGGATCTCCTCGACCAGCCGCTCCTTCAGCGCGATGAACTCCGGCGAGGTCTTGATCTTGTAGGAGCGGGGATGCGGCAGCTCGATCTTGATGTCGGCCTTGATGCGGCCCGGGCGGGCGCTCATCACCAGCACGCGGCTGCCGAGGAAGATCGCCTCCTCGATGTCGTGGGTGACGAACAGCACCGTCTTTTGGTCGCGCTCCCAGATGCCGAGCAGCATCTCCTGCATCAGCACGCGGGTCTGGTTGTCGAGCGCGCCGAACGGCTCGTCGAGCAGCAGAATCTTCGGATCATTGGCGAGCGCGCGCGCGATCGCGCAGCGCTGCTGCATGCCGCCGGAGAGCTGCTTGGGCCAGTGGTTCTCGAAACCCTCAAGGCCGATCTGCTGGATGAAGCGGTCGGCGACGGCGTTGCGCTTGTCCTCAGGCACGCCGCGCTCGCGCAGGCCGAAGGCGATGTTCTCACGCACGGTGAGCCAGGGAAACAGCGTGTAGGACTGGAACACCATGCCGCGATCGGCGCCGGGGCCTTCGACCTCGCGGCCGTCGAGCAGCACCTTGCCGCTCGTCGGATGGTCGAGCCCGGCGACGATGCGCAGCAGGGTCGACTTGCCGCAGCCGGAGGGGCCGAGGATGGTGACGAAATCGTTGTTGCCGATCGTGAGCGCGACCGGCTCCAGCGCGCGCGTCGGCGCGTGGCCCTGGCGGGCCGGGAAAATTCGGGTGACCTGATCGATGACGAGCGTGGTCATGCGAGCTTCCACGGGAACAGCCAGGCGTTGAATGCCTTGAACAGGAAATCCGAGATCAGCCCGATCAGGCCGATGATGATGATGCCGAAGATGATTTGCCCGGTGTTGAGTAGCGCCTGGCTGTCGGTGATCATGTGGCCGATGCCGGAGGACGAGCCGATCAGCTCGGCGACGATGACGTAGGTCCAGGCCCAGCCGAGCACCAGCCGCAGGATCTCGGCTATGTCGGGCGCCGCCGAGGGCAGCAGCACGCGGCCGATGATGCCGCGATCGCTGGCGCCGAGCGTATAGGCGGCTTCGACGAGGTCGCGCCGCGTGTTGCCGACGGTGACGGTGATCATCAGGATGATCTGGAACACCGAGCCGATGAAGATGATCAGGAGCTTCTGCAACTCGCCGATGCCGGCCCACAGGATCAGGAGCGGGATGAAGGCGGAGGCAGGCAGGTAGCGCGCGAAGGAGACGAACGGCTCGAGGAACGCCTCGATCGGCTTGTAGGCGCCCATCAACAGGCCGAGCGGAACGGCGATGACGGCCGCGAGCACGAAACCGCCGACGACGCGCCACACGGTCATGCCGATGTCGGTGAGGAAGCCGAACTTGACAAGCAGGTCCCAGCCCTCGCGCAGCATGGTCAGGGGATCTGCCAGGAACGTCTTCGGTACATAGCCGCCAAACGTCGCCAGCGACCACGCCGCGACGAACACGACGAAGAAGGCGAGGCCGAGCGCTGTTCTTGACCTGGCGCTGACGGGATCGAGAGGACGGATCACGGATCGGGCTTTCGTGTTGGGTGCGGCCCGCGAGGGGGCGCGGGCCGCTGATGTTGAGTTGGCTTCGGAATACGCTGCTCAATATCGGGCGGGATGCCTCAACACCGTCATTGCGAGGAGCGAAGCGACGAAGCAATCCAGAGTCTCACGCCGGGTCCTGGATTGCTTCGCTTCGCTCGCAATGACGGATCGTGCGGGGCACGCTTCAGCGCCTACTTGATGAAGCTCGCATCATACAGATCCTCGATCTTCGGGATCTGCTTGATGATGCCGACCTCGAGCAGGAGCTCGGCCGCCTCCTTGTTGAAGGTCTTGAACTCCGTCTCGAAGAACTTCTGGCTCGCGGCCTTGTCCTGCCAGCGCAGATACTTCGCGGAGTTGCCGAACTGCTCAGCCGTCTGCTTCACGTCGGCACCCATGATCTCATAGGCCTTGGCCTGGTCCTTGGCGATCATGTCGAGCGCCTCGTAGTAGCTGTCGGCGAGCGCCTTGGCGGCCTTGGGGTTCTCGGTGAGGAATTTCGGCGTGCAGCCGAAGGTGTCCATCACCATCGGATAATCCAGGGTGGTGGCGATGATCTTGCCCTTGTCGGGAGCGGCGCGCACCGTCGACAGATACGGCTCGTAGGTCATCGCCGCGTCGTTCTGGCCGGAGACGAAGGCCTGCGCGGCCGCGGCCGGCTCCAGGTTCACGATGGTGACGTCCTTCACCGTGAGGCCGTTCTTCTTGAGCATCCAGGCCAGCCCGAAATAGGGCGAGGTGCCGGGCGCGGATGCTGCGACGGTCTTGCCCTTGAGGTCCTTGATGGAGGCGATGTCGTTGCGCACGGCCATGCCGTCGGCGCCGTAGCTCTTGTCGAGCTGGAAGATCTGCTTGGTGGCGACGCCGTTGGCGTTCCAGGAGATCCAGGTCTCGACCGTGGTCGCCGCGCACTGCACGTCTCCAGCGGCGATGGCGAGGTGGCGATCCTTCTGCGGGATCTTCTTGATGGTGACGTCGAGGCCGTTCTTCTTGAAGATGCCGGCTTCCTTCGCCAAGGTCAGCGGCGCAAAACCGGTCCAGCCGGAAATGCCGATACCGACCTTGACGTCGTCGGCATAGGCGGTCGTCGAGGCCAGGAGCGCGGCAGTTACTGCGAGTAGCCCAAATCTGCGCATCGTCATCGTCCTTTGCTGTGAGAAGAAAGCCCTTCGTGCGGCTCGCAGCCGTGACGGCTGCGATCTCCGCTCATCTCTGCAAGCGTGCTTGCAAATCCCATGCTCAGTTCGGGCGCGGGTGAGCTGTCTCATTCGCTGCCCCTGAACCGCGCCACGAGACGATGCTGCTCGCCGGGATAGAGCAGCCTGACAGCCGTGAGCGGCTGTCCCTTGCGCCAGGTGTGGCGCTCGATCACGAGGCAGGGTGCGCCGACCGCGATGTCGAGGCCTTCGGCGATTGCGTCGTCGGCGACGATGGCGCTGATCGCGTGCTCCGCCTCGGTCCAGGGCACGTGATGCAGCAGCCAGGAGCCCGGTGGATCGATCTTGAAATTCGCCTTCGCGGCATCGGGTACGGCGTCGAGATCGATCAGCCGGTCCTCGATCGCGAACGGGACGTTGTCGGCGCTGTGCCGGCAGCGGATCGCGATGACCTTGCACGGTGTCTTGACGCCGAGGCGCTCACGATCGGCGGCGTTGGCGGTGCGGCGCGTCGATGAGATCAGTTCATAGCCATAGGCGCGGCCGAGCGCGCTGATCTCGGCGCGGATGTCGGGGATCTTCAGCACCGCCGACAGGAACTGCGGACGCCGCACGAACGTTCCGGCACGGCGACGCCGCTCGATCAGGTCGGCCTGGGCGAGCTCCGATAGTGCCTTGTTCACGGTCATGCGTGAGCAGCCGTAATGCTCCATGATCTCGTGCTCGAACGGGATGCGGTGGCCGGGCGGCCATTCGCCGGTGAGGATGCGGCGCTCGATGTCCTGCCGGATCGTCTTGTAGAGCGTGCCGGCTCCCGGCTTGGCGCTGTCATCGGCGAGGCTCATGCGAGCAGCCTCCGCACCGCCGTGTTAAAGCCGCGCCTTGCCGCCTCGCGCGACCGATGATGGCCTCCCTGCACGACCTTGGCGCCGCCGGCCCAGACACAATCGATGGCGCCGTGCGACGTCGCGAAGATCCAGCCGTCGAGCAGCGCATCGCGCGTTCGCCCTGCGAGCGACGGATGCGACAGATCGAGCGTGAGGATGTCGGCGCGGCCGCCGACCTGCAGGCCGGCGAGCGGTTGCGCCAGCGCCTGTGCGCCGCCAGCAAGAGCGGCATCCAAGAGCGTGCGGCCTGTCGACGCATCCGGACCTGACGTCAGCACGTTGCGCTCACGATGCGTCAGCCGCTGGCCGTATTCGAGCTGGCGCAACTCGTCGCTCACGCCGACCAGCACGTTCGAGTCGGTCCCGACGCCGATGCGCCCACGCGCGCGCAGATAGTCGCGTGCCGGGAAGATGCCGTCGCCGAGGCTGGCTTCGGTGACCGGACAAAGGCCCGCCGTCGCGCCGCTCCTCGCAAGCGCCGCCGTTTCATCCGCCGTCATATGCGTCGCGTGGATCAGGCACCAGCGATCGTTGAGGTCGTGATGATCCAGCAGCCATTGCACCGGGCGCTGGCCGGACCAGGCGAGGCAGTCCTCGACCTCCTTCACCTGTTCGGCGGCGTGAATGTGGATAGGGCCACCATCGGCGAGCGGCAGCAGCGCGGCCAGTTCATCCGGCGCCACCGCGCGCAGGCTGTGCGGCGCGATGCCGAGATTGGCGCCATGAAGCGAGCTGATTGCCTTGCGGGAGGCCGTCAGCAGTTTGGCGAACTGATCGATATCGCAGATGAAGCGCCGCTGGCCGTCATGCGGCGCCGCGCCGCCAAAGCCGCCATGCGCGTAAAAGGTCGGTAGCAGGGTCAGGCCGATGCCGGATGTCTGGGCCGCCGCGGCGATGCGCACCGCCATCTCGGCGACATCGGCGTAAGGCGTACCGTCGCGATCGTGGTGCAGATAATGGAATTCACCGACCCGCGTGAAGCCGCGCTCCAGCATCTCGACATAGAGCAGGACCGCGACCGCCTCGACATCCTCGGGGCGCATCGACAGGGCGAAACGGTACATCGTCTCGCGCCAGGTCCAGAACGTATCCGTCGAGTGGCCGCTGATCTCGGCAAGCCCGGCCATGCCGCGCTGGAACGCGTGGCTGTGCAGGCTGGCGATGCCGGGGATCGCGACCTCATGTTGCTCGTCGTCGGAGGTCGGAGGCACGCCGGCGGATACCGACTCGATTGCGCCATTGCTGATGACGACCTGCACGTCCTCGGCCCACCCCCTGGGCAGAAGCGCGGATGCGAAGTGCAGTGACGCCATGATCGATAAGCCCGCTGGACAGGACGGCGGAGCTAAGTTTATGTATAGACATATCGCCCGTCAAGCTTTCGTGAAGGGGGAGGCAGCATGGCCCAGCGTTTCGACCGGATCTGGCAGAATGCGCGGCTCGCGACCTTGTGCGAGGGGCAGCCGGGCCTCGGCGTGATCGAGCAGGGCGTGATCGCTGCACGCGATGGCCGCATCGCCTTTGCCGGTCCGCAATCGGAGTTTCCGGCAGATGGAGATGCGCCCGAGCGCATCGATTGCGAGGGACGCTGGATCACGCCGGGTCTCGTCGACTGCCACACCCATCTTGTCTTTGGAGGCGACCGTGCGCACGAGTTCGAGCTGCGGCTCGCCGGCGCGAGCTATGAGGAGATCGCGCGTGCCGGCGGTGGCATCGTGTCCACCGTCGCGGCGACGCGCGCCGCCAGCGAACAGGAATTGATCGCCCGCGCGCTGCCGCGGCTCGATGCGCTACTCGCCGAAGGCGTCACGACGATCGAGATCAAATCCGGCTATGGCCTGGAGGCCGCGACAGAGCTGCGACAATTGTCCGCAGCCCGCGCGCTCGGCAGCCAGCGGCCGGTCAGCGTGCGCACCAGCTTTCTCGGCGCGCATGCGTTGCCGGTCGAAGCCGGTGGCGACAAGGACCGCTACATCGACCTCGTCTGCAACGAGATGCTGCCGGCGGTTGCCAGGTCAGGCCTCGCCGATGCGGTCGACGCATTCATGGAAAATATCGCTTTCTCCGCTGCGCAGACATCGCGCGTGTTCGCTGCGGCCAAGGCGCTCGGCCTGCGGGTCAAGCTGCATGCCGATCAGTTGTCGAACCTCGGCGGCGCCGCGCTCGCGGCCGAGTTCGGCGCGCTGTCGGCCGATCATCTCGAGCACACCGACGAAGCGGGTGCTGTTGCGATGGTGCGGAGCGGCACGGTGGCGGTGCTCCTGCCTGGCGCGTTCTACTTCATTCGCGAGACGCAGAAGCCGCCGGTCGAGCTGTTTCGCAAGCACGGCGTAAAGCTCGCGCTGGCGACCGACTGCAATCCGGGCTCGTCGCCGCTGACCTCGTTGCTGCTGACCATGAACATGGCGGCGACCTTGTTCCGGATGACGGTCGATGAATGCATCGCCGGCGTCACGCGCGAAGGCGCCCGGGCCTTGGGCTTGCTGGCCGAGACCGGCACGCTGGAGGCCGGCAAGTGGTGCGATCTTGCGATCTGGGACATCGGCCGTCCCGCGGAGTTGGTCTACCGCATGGGCTTCAACCCGCTGCACCGGCGCGTGTGGAGAGGCCAATGAGCGCGATCATCGCAGAGCCCGGCCACGTCAGCGTCGATGATCTTGTGCGCGTCTACACCGGCGCGTCGCTCACGCTGGATTCGGCGTATTGGCCGCGTGTCGAAGCGGCAGCAGGGATCGTGGCGAAGGCGGCGCAGGGCGCCGAGCCGGTCTATGGCATCAACACCGGCTTCGGAAAGCTGGCCTCGAAGCGCATCCCGCCTGACCAGACGGCCCAGCTCCAGCGCAATCTCATTCTCTCGCATTGCTGCGGCGTCGGCCCCGCGACGCCTGAGCCGGTGGTGCGGCTGATGATGGCGTTGAAGATCATCTCGCTCGGTCGCGGCGCCTCCGGCGTGCGCTGTGAGATCATCGAACAGTTGCAGGCGATGCTGGCGCAAGGTGTGTTGCCGTTCGTGCCGCAGCAGGGCTCGGTCGGCGCCTCGGGCGATCTCGCGCCGCTCGCGCATATGACCGCCGTCATGATCGGCGAAGGCCAGGCCTTCGTCGACGGCCGGCTCGTGCCGGGCCGCGAGGCGCTGGCGCGCGCCGGCCTCACGCCGGTTACGCTCGGGCCGAAGGAAGGGCTGGCGCTGATCAACGGCACGCAGTTCTCGACGGCCTATGCGCTCGCCGGTCTGTTCCGCGCACATGATCTGCTCAACGCTGCCCTGGTGACGGGCGCACTGTCGGTCGATGCGGCGATGGCTTCGACGGCGCCGTTCCGGCCCGAAATTCAGGCGCTGCGCGGTCATCCCGGCCAGATCGCAGCCGGCCGCGTGCTCACCGAACTGCTCGACGGCAGCGCCATCCGGCTGTCGCATCTCGAAGGGGATGAACGCGTGCAGGATCCGTATTGCCTGCGCTGCCAGCCGCAGGTCGCCGGCGCTGCGCTCGATCTGCTGATACAGGCCGCGCGCACGCTGGTGACCGAGGCCAATGCCGTCACCGACAATCCGCTGGTGCTGGCCGACGCCGGCGAGATCATCTCCGGTGGCAATTTTCACGCCGAGCCGGTGGCGTTCGCGGCGGACCAGATCGCGCTGGCGCTGTCGGAACTCGGCGCGATCAGCGAGCGGCGCATCGCTACGCTTGTCGACCCCGCGCTGAATTTCGGCCTGCCGCCGTTCCTCACGCCGGAGCCAGGACTCAATTCCGGTTTCATGATCGCGGAGGTCACAGCCGCGGCGCTGTTCGCCGAGAACAAGCAGCGCGCGCTGCCGTGCTCGATCGACTCGACGCCGACCAGCGCCAACCAGGAAGACCACGTCTCGATGGCCGCGCATGCGGCGCGGCGGCTGCACGACATGGCCGACAATCTCGCACACATCATCGGCATTGAACTCCTGGTCGCCGCCCAAGGCATCGAGCTGCGAGCGCCGCACGGCACCAGCGCGGCGCTGTCTGCTGTCATTGCCGCGCTTCGCGCGCATGTGCCGGCGCTGGTGCACGACCGCTACATGGCCGACGATCTCGCCAAGGCGGCCGCGCTCGTCGGTGGCGGTGTGCTGGCCACGGTTGCAACGCATGCACTCGGACGCGATCCGTTTCCCAAGCTTGGATGAGAGGGACCCATGAACCGACGCCTGGACAACGAACGGGTGATCCGCGCTCCCCGTGGCAGCGACATCAGCGCCAAGAGCTGGCTCACCGAAGCGCCCTTGCGCATGCTGATGAACAATCTCGATCCTGATGTGGCGGAGAAGCCGAGCGAACTGATCGTCTATGGCGGCATCGGCCGCGCCGCGCGCGACTGGGACAGCTTTGATCGCATCGTCGCATCCTTGCGCAAGCTCGAGGCGGATCAGACGCTGGTCGTGCAGTCGGGCAAGCCGGTCGGCATCTTCCGCACCCATCCGGATGCGCCGCGCGTCCTGATCGCCAACTCCAACATCGTGCCGCATTGGGCGACGCTCGATCACTTCAATGCGCTCGATAGAATGGGCCTGATGATGTACGGCCAGATGACGGCCGGCTCCTGGATCTATATCGGCAGCCAGGGCATCGTGCAGGGCACCTACGAGACATTCGTCGAAGTCGGCCGCCGTCACTACAACGGTGATCTCTCCGGCAAGTGGATTCTGACCGCGGGCCTCGGCGGCATGGGCGGCGCGCAGCCGCTTGCGGCGACCATGGCCGGCGCCTCGATGCTCGCCGTTGAATGCCAGCCGAGCCGCATCGAGATGCGGCTGCGCACCGGCTATCTCGATCGCCAGGCCACGACGCTCGACGAGGCGCTGGCGCTGATGGCCGACGCCGCGACGACCAAGAAGGCGGTGTCGGTCGGCCTGCTCGGCAATGCCGCCGAGATCTTCCCCGAGCTCGTGCGTCGTGGCGTGCGGCCGGATATCGTCACCGACCAGACCAGCGCGCATGATCCGATCAACGGCTATCTGCCGAAGGGCTGGACTCTCGCAGAGTGGGAAGCCAAGCGTGCTTCGGAGCCGAAGGCGGTCGAGCAGGCGTCGAAGACGTCGATGGTCGGCCACGTCCAGGCGATGCTCGACTTCCACGCCATGGGCATTCCGACGCTCGACTATGGCAACAACATCCGCCAGATGGCGAAGGACATGGGCCTCGCGAATGCCTTCGATTTTCCGGGCTTCGTGCCGGCGTATATCCGTCCGTTGTTCTGCCGCGGCATCGGCCCGTTCCGCTGGGCGGCGCTGTCGGGCGATCCGGAGGACATCTACAAGACCGACGCCAAGGTGAAGGAGCTGTTGCCGGACAACAAGCACCTGCACAACTGGCTCGACATGGCGAGGCAGCGCATCAAGTTCCAGGGCCTGCCGGCGCGGATCTGCTGGGTCGGGCTCGGCGATCGCCATCGCCTTGGGCTTGCCTTCAACGAGATGGTCGCCCGCGGCGAAGTGAAGGCGCCGATCGTGATCGGCCGTGACCATCTCGATTCCGGCTCGGTGGCGAGCCCGAACCGCGAGACCGAGGCGATGAAGGATGGCTCGGACGCAGTGTCGGACTGGCCGCTGCTCAACGCACTGCTCAATTGTGCGAGCGGCGCCACATGGGTGTCGTTGCATCATGGCGGCGGCGTCGGCATCGGCTATTCGCAGCATGCCGGCATGGTGATCGTCGCCGACGGCACGGCGGACGCTGCGCGGCGGCTGGAACGCGTGCTGTGGAACGACCCGGCGACCGGCGTGATGCGCCACGCCGATGCCGGCTATGAGGACGCCATCGCCTGCGCCGAGGCCAATGGTCTCGATCTGCCGAGCCTCGTCCGTTAAGCGCTGATGGGTTGAAGAGCGGCCCCTGATTGTGGTCTCATGCTGGCAACGCGGCGGGAACGCGTCGCGGCGCAGGGGACGCTCATGGGAATCGCCTTTCCGTTCTCGGCCATCGTCGGCCAGGACGAGATGAAGCTGGCGCTGATGATCGCTGCTGTCGATCCCAAGGTCGGTGGCGTGCTGGCCTTTGGCGATCGCGGCGCCGGAAAATCCACCGCGGTGCGGGCGCTCGCCGCGCTCTTGCCGCCGATGAGCGCCGTGATCGGCTGTCCCTATCAATGCGATCCGGCCGACGTCGCTGCGCAATGTGCCGCGTGTCGCGCGCGCTCCAAGCCGAGCGGCAAGACAAAGAAGCCGGCGGCGTTGAAGGCGCACCAGGTGCCGGTTCCGGTCATCGACCTGCCGCTCGGCGCCACCGAGGATCGCGTCGTCGGCGCGCTCGATCTCGAGCGTGCGCTGGCTCATGGCGAGAAATCGTTCGAGCCGGGGCTGCTCGCGCGCGCCAATCGCGGCTTTCTCTATATCGACGAGGTCAATCTGCTGGAGGATCATCTCGTCGATCTCCTGCTCGACGTCGCCGCGTCAGGCGAGAACGTGGTCGAGCGCGACGGTCTCAGCATCCGCCATCCCGCCCGCATCGTGCTGGTCGGCACCGGCAATCCGGAGGAGGGCGAGTTGCGGCCGCAATTGCTCGATCGTTTTGGCCTCTCGGTCGAGGTCAAGACGCCCAATGATCTGCCGACGCGCATCGAGGTGGTCAAGCGGCGCGATGCCTTCGAGACCGATCCCAGCGCCTTCGTTGCGCATTGGGAGAAGGAGGAGGCGAAGCAGCGCAAGCGTATCCTCGCGGGCCGTGAGCACATCGGAGCGGTCAAGGTCGCCGATCGTGAGCTCGAGCAGGCCGCACGCCTCTGCATGGCGCTCGGCACCGATGGCCTGCGTGGCGAACTCACCTTGATGCGGGCGGCGCGCGCGGTAGCGGCGCTGGAGGGCGCAAAGGCGGTCGATGACCGCCATCTGAAGACGGTCGCGCCGATGGCGTTGCGGCACCGTCTCAGGCGCAATCCGCTCGACGATTCCGGCTCGTCGGTGCGGGTCGAGCGCGCGCTCGACGAGCTGTTCGCGCCGTGAGCGATGGCGCCGCGATCTGGGCCGATGCGATGATCGCGGCCGCTCTGGCCGCGATCGACCCGTCCGCATCGGTGCTGCTGCGTGCGGGCGCAGGTCCCGTGCGCGAGCAGTGGCTGGAGCTGTTGCACGAGCTGATGCCGCCGTCGACACCCTTGCGCAAGCTGCCGCCGTCGATCTCGGACGATCGCCTGCTTGGCGGCCTCGATCTCGCCGCGACGTTGCAGGCGGGGCGGCCGGTGCTGCAACGTGGGCTGCTCGCCGATGCCGATGGCGGCGGGCTGATCGCCGTGATGGCCGAGCGCATGTCGCGGTCGACGGTCGCACATCTCTGTGTTGCCGTCGACACCGGGGCTATCAGCATCGAGCGCGATGGCATGTCGCTGCGCGCACCGGCTCGGCTCGGACTGATTGCGCTCGACGAGGGCATCGGTGATGAGCGCGTGTCGCCTGCCTTGGCCGACCGCCTGGCCTGCCATCTCGATCTCAGCAAAGTTGCGCGCGTCGATCTCGGCGAGAGCCTGTTCAAATCGTCCGACATCGCAGCAGCGCGTGCGCTGCTGCCGCGGGTCCGTTCGTCGGACGAGGCGATCGCGGCGCTGACGATGACGGCCGGCGCGCTCGGCATCGACTCGCTGCGCGCGCCGCTGCTCGCCTGTCGCGTCGCGCGCATCGCAGCGGCCCTTGATGGTGAGGTCGAAGTCGCCGAAGCGCACATCGCCTGCGCCGCGCGGCTGGTGCTGGCGCCGCGCGCCACCCGGCTGCCCGCAGCGGATGACGAGACTGAGAACAGCGAGGCGCCGGAGCCCGAGAATGAGTCGGCCGAGAGTGAGGACGACGACCGCAGCGAGGACGGTCCGCTCGAGGATCGCGTGGTCGAAGCGGCGCAGGCGGCCATCCCAGCCGACCTGCTGAAGCGGCTGCAGGAGGAACGCGCGACCCGCGTCCGCAGCAGCAGCGTCAGCAAGCAGGGCACCGCTCAGAAGGTGCCGAAGCGCGGCCGTCCGATCGGCGCGCGTCGTGGCGAATGGCGCGCCGGCGCGCAGCTGAACGTGCTCGAGACCTTGCGCGCGGCAGCGCCGTGGCAGCCGCTGCGGCGGCGGACGCAACATTCGGGCAAGAGTGGCCGGCTGATCGTGCACAAGGACGACATTCGGATCACCCGCTTCAAGCAGCGCTCGGGCACCACGACCATCTTCGTCGTCGATGCTTCCGGCTCCTCGGCCTTGCAGCGGCTTGCGGAAGTGAAGGGCGCCGTCGAGCTGCTGCTGGCCGAATGCTACATTCGCCGCGACGAGGTCGCGCTGATCGCGTTCCGCGTCAGGGGCGCCGAGCTGCTGCTGCCGCCGACGCGCTCGCTGACGCGCGCCAAGCGCAGCCTCGCGGCGCTGCCCGGCGGCGGCGGCACGCCGCTGTCGGCGGCGATCTTCGCCGCAACCGAGCTCGCGCTCGCCGTGAAGGCCAAGGGCCAGACGCCGACGATCGTTTTGATGACCGACGGCCGGGCGAATGTCGCGCGCGATGGCGGCGGCCGCAGCGAGGCCGAGGCGGAGGCGCTGGTGGCCGCACGGCAGCTCGCGTTGACCGGCATTCCGGTCGTGCTGGTCGATTCCTCGCCGCGCCCGCAGGACAAGGCCGCGCAGCTCGCCGGTGCGATGCAGGCGCGTTACGTCGCGCTGCCTCATGCCGATGCCGTACGGTTGTCGCAGGCCGTTATGGCGCAAGCCGGCCGCGGCTGATGGCGGTGGAACCCCCGGCGTCAAGCTGCGTTCCCAACGGCGACTGACAAGAGGATCGGTCATCGCTATGCTCACCCACTCGTATGGCAGCGCTTGCCTGCCGTCGCCCGATATCGTCACACAGGAGCACGCCATGCAGGTCGCCTCGACTACACAGAGTGATCATGCGGCTGACACGCGCGCTGTGACGATGCCGCCGCCGCTTGCAGCGCCAAGCTTCGAACTCGCCAATCCGCGTACGGGCCGCATCACCTGCTATGGCGACGGCCCCGCCACCCCGGCGGAGCAGCGGCCGCTGCTCTTGATTCACAGCGTCAACGCCGCGGCGACGGCCTACGAGATGAAGCCGCTGTTCGAGCACTACCGCCAGACGCGTCCGGTCTATGCGCTCGACCTGCCGGGCTTCGGCCTGTCGGACCGCGCCGACCGCATCTATACGCCGCGCATCATGACCGATGCGATTCTGCTCGCCACGAACGAAATTCGCCGCCGTCATGGCGACGTCGCGATCGACGCCATCGCGTTGTCGCTCGGCTGCGAGTTCGCCGCGCGCGCCGGCACCGAGGCGCCGAACCTGTTTCGCACCTTGGCGCTGCTCAGCCCGACCGGCTTCGATCGCCGCGCCGAGGCCGCGGCCGAGTCGGCGGGCACCAAGGACACGACCCGCGCCATGCCGTGGCTCCGCAACATCCTCAACGTCCCGCTGTGGAAGCACGGCTTCTTCACCCTGCTGACCTCGCGCGCCAGCATTCGTTTTTTCCTGCAGAAGACCTTCGGCCGCAAGGACATCGACGAGGGCCTGCTGGAGTATGACTACATCACGACCCATCAGCCCGGCGCCGAGAACGCGCCGTATTCCTTCGTCTCCGGCTATCTGTTCAGCACCAATGCCCTGAAGCTCTACCAGGCACTGGCGATGCCGGTCTGGATGGTGCATGGCGTGCGCGGCGATTTCGTCGACTATCACGGCAAGCACGCCGTCGAGGCTCTGCCCAACTGGCAGATCGAGGTGATGCAGACCGGCGCGATGCCGCATTTCGAACAGCTTGATAAAGTCGTCGCCAGCTACGATGATTTCCTGACGCGCGCGGCCGATCGTTGACGATGCCGGCGGCGTCCAACCGCGTGGGCCGGCATGAGCGACAAGCCGAACTGGAGCGTCGACGGCAGCGACTGGCCCAACCGCGCAGCCAGCCGCTTCGTCGAGGCCGCGGGCCTGCGCTGGCATGTTCAGATCATGGGCGAGGGGCCCGTTGCGCTGCTCGCCCATGGCACGGGAGCCGCGACCCATTCCTGGCGCGATCTCGCGCCGCTGCTCGCCAGGCACTTCACCGTCGTCGCGCCGGATCTCTCCGGCCACGGCTTCACCTCCACGCCGCATGGGCGGCGGCTGTCGCTCGACGGCATGTCGCGCGATCTCGCTGGCCTCTGCGAGAAGCTTGCGATCGCGCCTGAAATCGCGATCGGCCATTCCGCGGGCGCGGCGATCCTGACGCGCATGACGCTCGACAATCTCATCAGGCCGAAGCTGATCGTCAGCCTCAATGGCGCCTATCTGCCGTTCGGCGGCGCGGCCGCGCAGTTCCTGTCGCCGCTCGCCAAGATGATGGCGCTCAATCCGCTGGTGCCGCGGCTGTTCGCCTGGCGGGGCCGCGATCCGGCGGCGGTGCATCGGCTGCTGAAGGGCACGGGCTCGACGATCGACGCGACAGGCGAGCGGCTGTATCGGCGGCTGGTCGGCAGCCCCGGCCATGTCGGCGCCGCGCTCGAGATGATGGCGAACTGGGACCTGCATCCGCTTGGGCGCGAGCTGCCGCGGTTGAAGACCGCGCTGCTTCTGGTCGCGGCCGCGAATGACCGCGCCATCCCGCCAGACGTCGCGCGTCGCGTCCAGCGATTGGTGCCCCAGGCGCAGCTCGAACTCATTGAGGGCCTTGGTCATTTGGCCCATGAGGAGCAGCCGGCCAGGATCGCGGGCCTGATCGTCAACGCCGCCGAGCGCGCGGGCGTCCTTGCAGCGCAACAGGAAACGTCCAGTTAAGTTGACATTTTTGGCTGGCGAAAACGTCAATTTAGATTTACGCTTTCCTCCATGCTCGACGTCTCCACCATCAAGGCCGCTGTCCCGGCTGTGCTCGGAGACCGGCCGCATGCGGTCGTGATCGGCTCCGGCTTCGGCGGCCTCGCCGCAGCGGTCCGGCTCGGTGCGCGCGGTTTTCGCGTCACGGTCTACGAGCAGCTCGATGCGCCCGGCGGCCGCGCCTATGTGCATCGCCAGGATGGCTTCACCTTCGATGCCGGCCCGACCATCGTCACCGCGCCGTTCCTGTTCGAGGAGCTGTGGCAGCTGTGCGGTCGGAAGATGTCCGACGACGTCACGCTCAAGCCGATCTCGCCATTCTATCGCATCCGCTTCGACGACGGCACCATGTTCGACTGCTCGGGCGACCCGGCCGAGATGCGCGCCGAGGTGGCGCGGCTGGCACCCGGCGACGTCGATGGCTATGAGCGCTTCATGAAGGCGAGCGAGGCGATCTTCAAGGTCGGCTTCGAGGAGCTCGGCGACGTGCCGTTCTCGTCGCTGCTCGACATGGCCAAGATCGCGCCGGCGATGATCAAGCTGCGGAGCTTTCGCTCGGTCTACGGTCTCGTCTCACGCTACGTCCGCGACGAGCGGCTGCGCGTCATCCTCAGCTTCCATCCGCTGCTGATCGGCGGCAACCCGTTTACGACCACGTCGATCTACTGCCTGATCGCCTATCTCGAGCGTCGCTGGGGCGTGCACTTTGCGATGGGCGGCACCGGCGCGCTGG
This sequence comes from Bradyrhizobium sp. SZCCHNRI1029, assembly GCF_032487555.1. NCBI lineage: Bacteria > Pseudomonadati > Pseudomonadota > Alphaproteobacteria > Hyphomicrobiales > Nitrobacteraceae > Bradyrhizobium > Bradyrhizobium sp. SZCCHNRI1029. The sequence continues at coordinate 442,346 of NZ_JAUEUK010000004.1, read as the reverse complement.
TGACAGGGCTCGTCAGCCTGATCGAGGGGCAGGGCGGCCAGGTGCGCTGCTCGGCGCCCGTGGCCGAGATCACCACGAAGAACGGCGTTGCGACCGGCGTGCGGCTCGCATCCGGTGAGACGATCGCCGCCGATGCAGTCGTCTCCAACGGCTGCGCGGCCTGGACCTACAAGCATCTGCTGCCGAGCGTGCCGCGCCGGCGCTGGACCGATGCGCGCATCGACCGTGCGCGCTACTCGATGAGCCTGTTCGTCTGGTATTTCGGCACGAAGCGCCGCTATGATGACGTTCAGCATCACACCATCCTGCTCGGCCCGCGCTATCGCGGCCTGCTCGACGACATCTTCCGCCGCAAGGTGCTGGCGGATGATTTCAGCCTTTATCTGCATCGCCCCACCGCGACCGATCCGTCACTGGCGCCCGATGGCTGCGATGCTTTCTACGTGCTGTCGCCGGTGCCGCATCAGCAGAGCGGCATCGACTGGGCTTCCGCCGCGGAGCCGTTCCGCAAGCGGATCGAGGCCGCGCTGAGCGACACGCTGCTGCCGGACCTTGCCGGCCAGCTCGTTACGTCGCGGCTGCTGACGCCGGATGATTTCGAGCATCGCCTGTCGTCCTATCGCGGCGCGGCGTTCGGGCTCGAGCCGGTGCTGATGCAGAGCGCCTGGTTCCGGCCACACAACAAGAGCGAAGAGGTCGAGCGGCTCTATCTGGTCGGCGCGGGCACCCATCCCGGCGCCGGCCTGCCGGGCGTGCTGTCCTCGGCGCGTGTGCTCGATGATCTCGTGCCCGCGCCGCATGAGCTGGAGCGGCGATGAGCTGGCAAACGGACATTGCGATCTGTCGGCGGATGTTGCGGGGCGGATCGAAGACGTTCTTTGCCGCCTCGAAAGTGCTGCCTCGCGCGGTCGGCGATCCCGCCGTCGCGCTCTACGCGTTCTGCCGCGAGGCCGATGATGCGATCGACGGGCCCCGCCGCCGCGTCGACGCCGTCGAGCTGCTGCACGAACGGCTCGACCGGATCTATCATGGCACGCCGGACGACAGTCCCGTCGATCGTGCGCTGGCCGGCGTCGTGGCGCAGTTCACGATTCCGCGCACGCTGCCGGAGGCGCTGCTCGAAGGTCTCGCCTGGGATGCGCAGGGGCGCCGCTATGAGACCCTGAGCGACGTGCTCGCCTATGCCGTGCGCGTCGCCGGCACGGTCGGTGTGATGATGTCGCTGCTGATGAACCGGCGTGAGGCCGAGACGATCGGACGCGCCTGCGACCTCGGCATCGCCATGCAGCTCACCAACATTGCCCGCGACGTCGGCGAGGACGCGCGCGCCGGCCGGCTCTATCTGCCGCGGCAATGGCTGCGCGAGGCGGGTCTCGATATCGAGACCTGGCGTGCCGCGCCGTTCTTCGACGACCGCATCGGGCGGGTCACCGCGCGACTGCTCGCGGTCGCCGACGTGTTCTATGCGCGCGCTGCTGCGGGCATCGCCGATCTGCCGTGGACCTGCCGGCCCGGCATCCATGCGGCGCGGCTGATCTATGCCGAGATCGGCCGCGAGGTCGCACGTGCCGAATTCGATTCGCTGTCGCGGCGCGCATTCGTCTCGATGCCGCGCAAGCTGCAGCTTCTCGGCAAGGCGGCGGTGATGTCGCTGCTGCAGGAGCAGCCGTCGCTGGCGCCGCCGCGGCCGGAGGCGCGCATTTTGATCGAGGCGGTCGTCGCGGCCGATGCGCAGCGCCCGCACGCGATCGCGCCGCCGCGCCGGACTGTTCACGATCGCGCGCTGTGGGTGCTCGATCTGTTCGAGCGCCTGGAGCGACGCGATCAGTTGCTGCGCTCGGGGCGGATGTCGTAGCGAGGCGAGGTCGTCGCCATCACGTATGAGACGACTCGCGTACGACGGTACGACCGCGTTGGCGCGACCAGTGTGGCTCGGCTGCGATGTCATGACACGCGAAGTCATGAGCTGGACACCAGGTGAGACGCGATGAGTGACGCGCCATGAGCGAGATGGGCGGCCTGCTCGAATTCGTCGTCGTCACCATGTGTGTGCTCGGCTGGCTCGTGCTCGAATGGCAAGGCCGCCGCCTCGACCGCCAGCGCGCCGAGCGCGAGGCCAGGGAGCGCGAGGCGGAGAAGCGGTAGGGTGGGGGAGGCGGATTCACGTCTCAAACAGCGATCGACATGGCTTCGCGTTCTCGCGGCAGAGGTTGCCCGAGTCTGCGATGATCTTGTCCCTCGCAAACAGTGCAGAGGGCGCAGGGAATGCCGGGTGAAGGCCTCACCCATGGCCCGCCTGCAGAAAAAATGCAGGCGGCAGGTACCACAGGCAAAGCCGATTCAACCGGCATTCCCTGCGCGACGGTCTTCACGCTTATACGCAGTCTCCCTGGTGCGCCGGGCTTGTTGGCCACCATCACCACGCGGCACATGAGCGCCATCGCGGCTTGATACCAGCGTCGGGGTATCAGGACGCTGCGACTTCACGTCCGCAAGACATCGTTCGTCGGCACCCTCGTCGAAGAGAATGCTGCGATCTCTCTCGGCCATCGCATCCCCACCTCGCGTGTCGTGACGATCGCGCGCTACGCCCCTCTGCGGTGAGGCGGGATGCGCGTAGACAATCATGATTTCAGATAAATAGCAAGAGATTTATTATTATCGGAATCTGTCTCGCCGCATTCCGCCGTCGTTCCGCGACCATTGCAGGTCCGCTGCGCTCGCCAGCGACTGCAGCCAACGTCGCCCCTGTCCCATCCTCACCACCGCGGCATCCGGAACGGCAGCATGGCCTGGACGATCGGCATCTGGAAGCGGTCGAGCGACAGGCTCTCATGCATCACCTCGACATCCTCGCCGTGCAGACGGGCAGCGAGATGGGAGCGCGCGTAGAACGGGGCGTCCTCCAGCGTGTTCACGACGCGCACCGGTGCGTCGGCGTCGGCGCGGGCGCTGCGGTCGACCCGCCACAGGGTCTTGCGCAAAGGCGCCTCCGTGAGCGGCGTGATCGATTCCAAACGGCCCGCGGGGTCGACGTGCAGCGCGAGCGACGTATTGGCGCCGTCGCGCGCGACCGTGTCATACGAGATCACGGTGCCGGTGCGCGTCGCCGCGCGCGACCATTGCCAGCTCTGGAAGTCGCGCTCCAGCGGCGCGTCGCCATGGTTGATGTCGAAATAGCCGTCGCCACGCCAGCGCAGATCGGGATGATCGAAATCGACCGACACGCGGCAGCATGGCGCGATCGGCTGCCAGCGGTGGCGTCCCTCGGCATCGAGCGTGAACGCGATCTCGTTCAGCGCCGTCGGCACGACGCGGACGCGACCGCGCAGCGGCAGCGGCCAGGGCACGCTGACCTCGCTGATCTCGATGGTGAGTTCGCGGCCGTTCCAGGCGAGGCTGCTCGGACCGAGCCTGAGGCTCGCAGGCTCACGCGTGAGCGCGCCGCGTCCGCGCTCGGTCATGGCCCAGCGCCGCGCGCGCGCGCCATAGAGCGCGACGTTGAGCGCACAGTGATTTTCGGGATCAGCCGCTCCCCGCCGCCGCGCCCACGCGTAGTACGGTGAGAACACGCTGCCGACGAAGGCAATGAGCGTAATGCCGAAGCGGCCGTCATCGCTCAGCGCGTCGACATACCACCACGCATAGCCGTGTTCCGGGACAAGGCGGTCGAAGCGAGGTCCGCGATCGCCCGTGCAGCGGCCATCCGGCCCGACAGCGCCGCCATCGGCACGCCCGGTCCCGGATGCGCGCTGCCCCCCGCCACGTAGAGCCCCGGCAGCTTCGTCGGTGCGCCCGGCCGCTGGAACGATGCCATCCAGCCGTGCGAGCTGCGGCCGTACAGCGCGCCCCCCGTGCCCGGAAACATCCGGTTGAAGTCCGTCGGCGTCGTCACGCGGGTCAATTCCGGCGTCGTCGCGATGCTGAGGCCGCAGCGCTGCAACAGGTCGAAGGTCTGGCGGGCACATTGGCTGATCTCCGAGGGAGCAAAGCTGTGATGGTCACCGGTGGCGGGGGCGTTGATCAGCACGAACAGCGGCTCGCTCGTCGCAGCCTCGTGCGGCTGGTCGTCGCGCGCCTGCGCGCAGACATAGACGGTCGGCTCCTGCGGCATCGTGCGACGGTCGATCAACTGCTCGAACTCGGCGCGGGAGTCGCGCGAGAAGAACACGTTGTGACGCAACAGCGGAAAGCCGTCGGCGCGCGCCATGCAGCTCCAGGTCATCGCCGAGAGCGAGCGCGCCGATTCCGGGATTGCGGGGAGGGCTCGCGCCGCCTCGGGTCCGAACAGGCCCTGCGCCAATGCCGCGACATCGGCGGTGGCGATGACGGCGTCGGCGTCGATCTGCTCGCCATTGGCGAGCCGCACGCCCGCAGCGCGGCCGGCGTTCGTCGCGATGCCCGCGACCTCGGCGTCATAGCGGATGGTGACACCGTGGCGCCGCGCCAGCGCCGCGAGGCACGCGGCGAGCTCGTGCATGCCGCCGTCGATCAGCCAGACGCCGGACTGCTCGACATGAGCGACCAGCATCAGCGTCGCCGGAGCATGGAACGGCGACGAGCCGCAATAGGTCGCGTAGCGGCCGAACAATTGCTGCAGTCGGGCATCGCGGAAATAGCCGCCGAGCGCCTTCCACAGCGTCTGGAACGGGCGGATTGCAGTGAGGTCGCGGAAGCCGGCGGTGCGCAGGAGATGCGTCATGCTCGGCGCCGGCGTGCGGATGAAGGGATCCTTGAGCACCTCGAAGATGCGGCGGGCGTCGCGGCAAAAGGCGCGATAGCCCTCGGCCTCGCTGCGTCCGGCGAAATGGCCGATGGCGTCGGCCGATTGCTCCTCATCGGCGAACAGATCGAGCGTGCGGCGATCGGTCCAGGCGTGGCGAGCGAGAACGTCGAGCGGCGTCAGGGTGAGATGATCGTCGAGTGCGGTGCCGATCTCGGCAAATAGCTCGTCGAACACCCAGCGCATCGTGAACACCGTAGGACCGGAGTCGATGCTGACAGGTCCGATCGCGATCTGGCGCATCTTGCCGCCGGGCGCGGGCGCGCGCTCCAGCACCGTCACCTCGGCGCCGTGCGCGGCGAGCGTGAGCGCAGCGGCCAGCCCGGCGATGCCGGCGCCGACCACGATCAGGCGGGGATCGGCCATTTCCTCGCACCTCCCGTCCGCAGGACCTGACACGGGAAATGTCTAGCATGATTTACATTATGGGTGTAAGTTGTAATTTACATAAGCGAGGACCGGGTGGACCTCGCGGCAGGGGAGGCGGACATGGATGTGGTGGCCCGGATCGAGAAATCCCTCGTCGCAGCGGTCGCTTTGGCCGACCGGCCCGGATGTCCGCCGCGGCTGTCGGCGGCAATGCAGGCCGCAGTGTTTCCCAAGGGCGCGCGGGTCCGGCCCCGGCTCTGTCATGCCGTGGCCGCGGCCTGTGGCGACGACGAGCCCGCGGCGACCGACGCGGCCGGGTCGGCGATCGAGCTGCTGCACTGCGCCTCGCTGGTGCATGACGATCTGCCGTGTTTCGACAACGCGGCGCTGCGACGCGGGCGGCCCTCGGTGCATGCCGCGTTCGGCGAGCCGCTCGCGGTGCTCGCGGGCGACGCGCTGATCGTGCTCGCGTTCCAGACGCTGGCCAAGTCGCGCTGCTCGCCGCTGCGGCTGGCGCAGCTGATCGCGACCATCGGCGATGCCGTCGGCGTACCGCATGGCATCTCGGCTGGACAAGCCTGGGAATGCGAGCCGCAGATCGATCTGTCGCGCTATCACCGCTCGAAGACCGGCGCGCTGTTTGCGGCGGCCACCGTGTCGGGTGCCGCTGCGGCAGGGCATGAGAATCCGGAAGCGTGGCGCACGCTCGGCGAGACCATTGGCGAGGCCTATCAGGTCGCCGACGACATTCGCGATGCCGCCAGTGACGAAGAGGAGGCGGGCAAGCCCGTTGGCCAGGACGCCGCGCATGGGCGGCCCAACGCCGTGCTGATCTATGGGCTCACTGGCGCCGTCAGCTATCTGCACGATCTCGTCGCCGACGGCATCCGCACCATGCCGCCCTGCGCCCACGCGCACGAGCTGCGTTTGCTGATGGAGCAGGAAGCCAAGCGCCTCGTGCCGCGCCGCCTGGCGGCGTCGGCGGCGTGATTGTTCGGCCGCATGGGATGGCGACGGTCTCACCACACGAGCGTTGCTCACCCTCCCCTGGAGGGGGAGGGTCGACGCGCGCGAAGCGCGCGGCGGGGTGGGGTGACAGCCCATCCGCGCGCGCAGTGCCGGTGATACCCCGCAGGCTTAGGCAGGCGCAGCGAAGAGCATCGGGACTCATAAGCACCAATTTCCGAGCCCACCCCACCCCGCCGCGCGCTTCGCGCGCGGCGACCCTCCCCCTCCAGGGGAGGGTGGGCACCTGCGTGTGTCGAGCCATTCGGACCAATCAACTGCGTCAGCCAGCGCAACCTTCGTGGTTGGAGCCCTAGCGCCATGCCTGGGGCCATCCGCCACAACGCGCCGGCGCCGGTCAGCTTCGGCGATCGCTGGCGCGGCTGGCGGGACGGGCTGCTGGCGAGTGCGGCGTTCCAACGCTGGGCGGCGGCGTTTCCGTTGACGCGGCCGATCGCGCGCAAGCGTGCCGCGCAGCTGTTCGATCTCTGCGCCGGCTTCGTCTATTCGCAGACCTTGGCGGCCTGCGTGCAGCTCGATCTGTTCGAAGGCTTGCGTTCCAGCCCCCGCGATGTCGCGACATTGGCGTCGCGCGCGGCGATGGCCCCCGACGCGATGCTCAGCCTGTGCGAGGCGGCGTCCGCGCTTCAGCTGCTCGAGCGCCGCGGTGCGGCGCGCTACGGGCTCGGGCCGCTCGGCGCGGCGCTGGTCGGCAATCCCGGCATCGCCGCCATGGTTCGACATCACGCCGCGCTGTATGCCGATCTCACCGATCCCGTGGCGCTGCTGCGCGGACATGACCGCCAGCGCCGGCTCGCACAGTACTGGCCGTATGCGCTGGACAAGACCGGCGATTCGCTGACACCCGACAGCGTCGCGCCCTACACGGCGCTGATGGCGGCGTCGCAGCCGATGATCGCGGACATCGTCCTCGCAGCCTATCCCCTGAGCGGCCACCGTTGCCTGCTCGATGTCGGCGGTGGTGACGGCAGCTTCCTCGCCGCCGCCGCGCGGGCTGCGCCGCAGCTGCAGCTCAAGCTGTTCGATCTGCCGGAGGTCGCCGCGATCGCGAAGGAGCGTCTCGCCAAGGCCGGCCTGGCCGATCGCGTCACGATCACGGCCGGCAGCTTCTACGATGATGCGCTCCCGACCGGCGCGGACGTGATCTCGCTGATTCGTGTCGTGCACGATCACGACGACGACGCCGTGGCGCGGTTGCTCGCGAAGGTGCGCGCTGCCTTGCCTGACGATGGCGTGCTGCTGCTGGGCGAGCCGATGCGCGAGGCGGCCGGCGGGGCCGACGGCGTCAGCGCCTATTTCGAGATCTATCTCCGCGCGATGGGACAGGGGCGGCCGCGCAGCGCCGCCCGCTTGCGCGACCTGCTCCAGGCGGCGGGTTTTTCACAGGTGCGAGTACTTCGTACGCGAATTCCGCTGATCGCAAGCGTGATTGTCGCGAAAAGCTGACACCCGGACTGTAAATAAATATTGACACTTCTTTCAGTCAGGCTAACCTGACACCCGTAACTAAGCGGGCGTCGCCGGGGAGTTGGGCTATGGACGCGATCGCCGTCGTACTGGGGAGGCCGAGGCAATTGTCGCTGCAGCACCTGGTGCTCGCAGACGTCCCGGACTGCCTGACCGTCGACATCGAATGGAGCGCGATCAGCACCGGCACCGAACGGTTGCTGTACGAAGGGCGGATGCCGTCCTTCCCGGGCATGGGCTATCCGCTCGTGCCGGGCTACGAGGCGGTGGGCCGTGTCGCACGCACGGACCGCAATTCCGGTTTCCGGAAAGGCGAGCGCGTGTTCGTTCCGGGCGCGGCGCGCTGCTTCGGCGAGGTCAAGAGCCTGTTCGGCGCCGCTGCCTCGCGCCTCAACGTTCCCGCGCAGCGCGTCGTCGCGATCGACGAATCCATCGGCGAGCAGGGCGTGCTGCTGGCGCTGGCGGCCACCGCCTATCATGCGCTTGCGATCGGCGGCGATGGCCGCGCCGAATGTGTGGTCGGCCATGGCGTGCTCGGCCGCCTGCTGGCGCGACTCATCATGGCCATGGGCGGCGATCCGCCTGTGGTGTGGGAGAGCAATCCGGGACGCGCCGCCGGCGCTGTGGGCTACCGCGTCATCGATCCCGCTGATGATACCAGGCGCGACTACCGCCTGATCTTCGATGCCAGCGGCGATGCCGGTCTGCTCGACAGTCTCATTGCTCGTCTGGCGCCCAGGGGCGAGATCATCCTCGCCGGCTTCTACAGCGCGCCGCTGACCTTCTCCTATCCGCCGGCCTTCATGCGCGAGGCGGCGATCCGCGTCGCTGCCGAATGGAAGCACGAGGATCTGCTCGCGGTCCGCAATCTCATCGATACCGGCCGGCTGTCGCTGGACGGGCTGATCACGCATCACGCCGAGGCCACGTCGGCTGAGAGCGCCTACCGGACCGCGTTCGACGATCCGTCATGTCTCAAGATGGTCCTGGACTGGAGAGCTGCCGCATGAATGCCCCGACCAAGATCAGCGCCGAGATCAGCGCGATGACGGATGCCCTGCGGGCCGAAGCCGCGATCGAGCCGGACGCGCCGGTGACGGCCGCGCCGAAGAAGACCACGCAGATCATCGCGATCTACGGCAAGGGCGGCATCGGCAAGAGCTTCACGCTGGCCAACCTGTCCTACATGATGGCGCAGCAGGGCAAGAAGGTGCTGCTGATCGGCTGCGATCCGAAGAGCGATACCACGTCGCTGCTGTTCGGCGGCCGCGCCTGTCCGACCATCCTGGAAACCTCGTCGAAGAAGAAGCTCGCCGGCGAAGAGGTCAAGATCGGGGACGTCTGCTTCAAGCGCGACGGCGTGTTCGCGATGGAGCTCGGCGGCCCCGAAGTCGGTCGCGGCTGCGGCGGACGCGGCATCATCCACGGCTTCGAGCTGATCGAGAAGCTCGGCTTCCACGATTGGGGCTTCGACTACGTGCTGCTCGACTTCCTCGGCGACGTCGTCTGCGGCGGCTTCGGCCTGCCGATCGCGCGCGACATGTGCCAGAAGGTGATCATCGTCGGCTCCAACGATCTGCAGTCGCTCTACGTCGCCAACAATGTCTGCTCGGCGGTGGAGTATTTCCGCAAGCTCGGCGGCAATGTCGGGGTCGCCGGCATCGTCATCAACAAGGATGACGGCACCGGCGAGGCGCAGGCTTTTGCGAATGCGGTTGGCATCCCGGTGCTGGCCTCGATTCCGGCCGACGACGACATCCGCCGCAAGAGCGCGAGCTATCAGATCATCGGCCGGCCTGGAACGCCCTGGGCGCCGCTGTTCGAGCATCTCGCCAAGAACGTCGCCGAGGCGCCGCCGCAGCATCCGCACCCCCTGACGCATGACGGCCTGCTCGGTTTGTTCAAGGGCTCGGATGTGGGACGCGGCGTCGTGCTGGAGCAGGCGACGCTCGAAGACATGTGTGGCAGCGCCGCGGTGACCAAGCCGTCGCTCGAAGTGATCTACGACAATTTGTGATGGGATCGGCCGACGAGCGGAATGTAATGCAATGAGCGATCCTGTGGTCCATCAGGCAATGAGCGCGCAGAGCGGCGCAGAGGCAGGCCTCCTGCCGGTGCAGCCCGAGGCGCTCGGCTGTCATGCCGGCAAAGCCGAGCTCAAGAAGGCGGCGGATGCCGCCGGCAAGAGCGAGGTGCTGGCGCGCTATGCCGCGGATTATCCGGCGGGACCGCACGACCAGCCGCAGAGCATGTGTCCGGCGTTCGGCTCGCTGCGCGTCGGCCTGCGGATGCGGCGCACCGCGACCGTGCTGTCGGGCTCGGCCTGCTGCGTCTACGGCCTGACCTTCACCTCCCACTTCTACGGCGCGCGGCGCAGCGTCGGCTACGTCCCGTTCAACTCGGAGACGCTGGTCACCGGAAAACTGTTCGAGGACATCCGTGAGGCGGTCTTCAAGCTGGCCGATCCCGCCAACTACGACTGCGTCGTCATCATCAATCTCTGCGTCCCCACCGCCTCGGGCGTGCCGCTGCAGATCCTGCCGAAGGAGATCAACGGCGTCCGCGTGATCGGCATCGACGTGCCCGGGTTTGGCGTGCCGACCCATGCCGAGGCCAAGGACGTGCTCGCCGGCGCGATGCTGAGCTACGCACGCCGCGAGGCGGAGCAGGGCCCGGTGCAGGCGCCGCGCGCGCCACGCGGCGATCGGCCGACCATCGCGCTGTTAGGTGAGATGTTTCCCGCCGATCCCGTCGGCATCGGCATGATGCTGGCGCCGCTCGGCCTCGCCGCAGGCCCCACCGTGCCGACGCGCGAATGGCGCGAGCTCTATGGCGCGCTGGATTGCGCGGCGGTGGCGGCGATCCACCCGTTCTATACGGCTTCGATCCGCGAGTTCGAGACGGCGGGCCGTCCGATCATCGGCTCGGCGCCGGTCGGCTGCGATGGCACCGCGGATTGGCTGGAAGCTGTCGGCAAGACCTGCGGCGTCGGGCGCGCGCAGATCGATGCGGCCAAGACCGCGGTGCTGCCGGCAATTCGCGCGGCGCTTGCGGCCACGCCGATCCGCGGCCGCATCACGCTGTCGGGATATGAGGGATCGGAGCTGCTGGTCGGGCGTCTGCTGGCCGAGAGCGGCGCCGATCTGCGCTATGTTGGCACCGCCTGTCCGCGCACGCGCTGGTCGGAGGCCGATTGTGCCTGGCTCGAGAGCCGCGGTGTGCGCGTGCAGTACCGGGCCTCGCTGGAGCAGGATCTCGCGGCGGTCGATGAGTTCGCGCCGGATCTCGCCATCGGCACCACGCCGGTCGTGCAGAAGGCCAAGGCGCGCGCGATCCCGTCGCTCTACTTCACCAATCTGATCTCGGCGCGGCCGCTGTTCGGCGTGTCCGGAGCCGGCTCGCTGGCGCAGGTCGTCAACGCGGCGATCGCAGGCAAGGCGCGCTTCGACGAGATGCGCGACTTCTTCGAAGGTGTCGGCGAGGGCGACAATGCTGGCGTGTGGCAGGGCACACCGGTCGAACGTCCCGAATTCCGCGACAAGTTCCGCAAGGCGGTCGCGGCGCAGGCCAGGAAGCGCACGTCCGAGGAGATGGTGTGATGCTGATCCTCGACCACGATCGCGCCGGCGGCTATTGGGGGGCGGTCTACGCGTTCACCGCGATCAAGGGCCTGCAGGTCATCATCGACGGCCCCGTGGGCTGCGAGAATTTGCCGGTGACCTCGGTGCTGCACTACACCGACGGCCTGCCGCCGCACGAGCTGCCGATCGTCGTGACAGGGCTTGGCGAGGACGAGCTCGGCCAGAAGGGCACCGAGCAGGCGATGAAGCGCGCCCGCGCCGCGCTCGATCCGGATCTGCCGGCGGTGGTCGTCACCGGCTCGATCGCCGAGATGATCGGCGGCGGCGTCACGCCGGAAGGCTCCAACATCAAGCGCTTCCTGCCCCGCACGATCGACGAGGACCAGTGGCAGAGCGCCAACCGCGCGTTGAGCTGGCTGTGGAGCGAATACGGCCTGCGCAAGATCCCGGAGCGCAGGCCTCGCAAGGACGGCGAGAAGCCGCGCGTCAACATCATCGGCCCGATCTACGGCACCTTCAACACGCCGTCGGATGTCGCCGAGATCCGTCGCCTGCTCGAAGGCATCGGCGCCGAGATCAACATGGTGTTTCCGCTCGGCAGCCATCTCGCCGATGTCGGAAAGCTGGTCGATGCCGACGTCAACGTCTGCATGTATCGCGAGTTCGGGCGGCTGTTGTGCGAGACCTTGGAGCGGCCTTATCTGCAGGCGCCGATCGGGCTGCATTCGACGACGAAATTCCTGCGCTCCCTGGGCGAGATGCTCGGCCTCGATCCCGAGCCGTTCATCACCCGGGAGAAGCATACGACGATCAAGCCGCTGTGGGACCTGTGGCGCTCGGTGACGCAGGACTTCTTCGGCACCGCGAGCTTCGGCATCGTCGCGTCCGAGACCTACGCGCGGGGCCTGCGCAATTTCCTGGAGACCGAGCTCGGGCTGCCCTGCAGCTTCGCGATCTCGCGCTGCGCCGGCGCCAAGACCGACAACGACGCCATCCGCAAGGCCATCCATGAGCGGCCGCCGCTGGTGCTGTTCGGCAGCTATAACGAGCGCATGTATGCGGCGGAAGCCGGCAACCGGTCGATCTACATCCCGGCCTCGTTCCCGGGGACGGTGATCCGCCGCCACACCGGCACGCCGTTCATGGGCTACTCCGGCGCGACCTATGTCGTGCAGGAGGTCTGCAACGCGCTGTTCGATGCGCTGTTCAACATCCTGCCGCTCGCCAACCAGCTCGACCAGATCGCGGCGACGCCGGCGCGACTCGAGCGTGAATTGCCGTGGGATGACGGCGCCAAGCTCGCGCTGGATCAGATCATCGAGACGCAGCCGGTGCTGGTGCGGATTTCGGCGGCCAAGCGGCTGCGCGACGCGGCCGAGCGCGGCGCGCGCCAGGCCGGGTTGGACAAGGTGACGGAGGACGTTCTCGCGCATGCGCGGTCGCAGCTCGCAACGGGCCAGGCCGCGTAGGGCACGAGGATAGCGGACAGGGAGAGGACGATGTCGTTATACGAACGCATGGATCGTGACGTCGCACCGAGATCGCGCGAGCGCATCGACTATCTCCTGGTCTACGCGGTGTGCTTCGCCGTGCTGATGGTCGAGGGCGTGCTGCGCCGGATCGGCTCCATCATCACCGGCCACCGGCCCGCGCCGCTCGGCGCGATCGTCGGTGAAGCAAGGATCAAGGCCGCGAACTGCGCGACCTCGTCCTTCATGGGACTTTGAGTTCGAGAGCTATGAGTTCGCTCTCCAAGGCTTGCTAGGAATTCGTGCGGCTCGCCGCATGGATGCCATCCCGGCGACGGGATGGCGCTTCGACGCCGCTCATCTCGGTGAGTGGCATCCGGCCGAAAGGCCAACACCAGGAGGTACCACTATGGTGGACGTACCAAACAAGGGAGGCTCTCTGTCGGGGCTGACCGAAGCGGAGGCGAGGGAATTCCATAGCATCTTCATGACGAGCTTTGTGGTCTTCACGGCGGTTGCGATCGTCGCCCACATTCTCGCCTGGATGTGGCGTCCCTGGCTGCCCGGGCCGACTGGCTACAAGGCGGCGGCGCTGGATGGGGCGACCCATTACGCCAATATCGTGCTCTCCTACCTGACCTGATCGAAAGGAGAAAACTATGTGGCGCTTGTGGTTGTTGTTCGATCCCCGCAGGGTTCTCGTGGCTCTCGGCGTGTTCCTGTTCGGGCTGGCATTGGTGATTCACTTCATCCTGCTCAGCACCAACCGGTTCAACTGGCTGGAGGGACCGCGTGCAGCGAAGACGTCGTCGATCTCCGAGCCGGCGACCCCGCTGAAGCTCAGCTAACAGCTCGACGACCAGAGGGAAGCGGACGTGCGACGGCGGCAGACCCCGTTCGCCCGCTTCCCAAATCCTCTTGTCCACGAATTCACGACACGACGACACGACACGCAGCATATCGAGCGACGGGCAGCGGAGGCAGGACCGATGGCAATGCTCAGCTTTGAACGAAAATACCGCGTCCGCGGCGGCACGTTGATCGGCGGTGACCTCTTCGATTTCTGGGTCGGACCGTTTTATGTCGGCTTCTTCGGCGTGACGACGATCTTCTTCACCTTCGTCGGCGTGGCGCTGATCCTCTACGCCACGGCGCTCGGACCGACGTGGAATCTCTGGCAGATCAGCATCAACCCGCCCGATGCCAAATACGGGCTGTCGTTCGCGCCCCTCACGGAGGGCGGCTTCTGGCAGCTCATCACGGTGTGCGCGCATGGCGCATTCGTCTCCTGGGCGCTGCGGGAGGTCGAGATCTGCCGCAAGCTCGCGATCGGCTATCACGTACCGTTCGCCTTCGGCTTTGCGATCTTCGCCTATTTCACGCTGGAGGTGATCCGTCCGGTGCTGATGGGCTCGTGGAGCTACGCCTTCCCCTACGGCATCATCACCCATCTCGATTGGGTGTCGAACACCGGCTATCAGTTCGGCAACTTCCACTACAACCCCGCGCACATGATCGCGATCACGTTCTTCTTCACGACGTGTCTCGCGCTCGCGCTGCACGGCGGACTGATCCTCTCGGCGAGCAATCCGGGCCGGGGTGAGGAGATGAAGTCGCCGGAGCACGAGAACACGATGTTCCGAGATCTGATCGGCTATTCGGTCGGCACGCTCGGCATCCACCGGGTCGGCCTGTTCCTGGCGTTGTCGGCCGTGTTCTTCAGCGCGGTGTGCATCGTCATCTCCGGTCCCGCCTGGCTGCTGCCGGAAGGCAATGCCTGGTCGGACTGGTGGGAGTGGTGGCGCAGGGTCCCGATCTGGTCGCCGCCGCAATGAGTTCAAGGAGAGGTCACCATGGCCCAATACCAGAACATCTTCACGCAGATCCAAGTTCGCAGTGCGATCTACCCGGGCATCCCGATCGAGCCCGGAATCTGGGAGCGGCTCGGCAAGGGCAGCTTCAACTACTGGTTCGGCAAGGTCGGCGACGCCCAGGTGGGGCCGGTCTATCTCGGCTTCCTTGGCCTCGCCTCGCTGATGTCCGGCTTCGTCGCGATCGAGATCATCGGTCTCAACATGCTGGCGTCGGTGAACTGGAGCCCGCTCGAGTTCATTCGACAGTTCCCGTGGCTGGCGCTGCAGCCGCCGGCGCCGGAATATGGCCTGCAGATCTTCCCGCCGCTGCAGGAGGGCGGCTGGTGGCTGATGGCCGGCTTCTTCCTGACGACGTCGATCCTGCTGTGGTGGGCGCGCACCTATCGCCGCGCCCGGGCGCTCGGCCTCGGCACGCATGTGTCGTGGGCGTTCGCGGCGGCGATCTGGCTCTATCTGGTGCTCGGCTTCATCCGGCCGATCTTCATGGGGAGCTGGAGCGAGGCGGTGCCGTTCGGCATCTTCCCGCATCTCGACTGGACCAACAACTTCTCCATCACCCACGGCAATTTGTTCTACAACCCGTTCCACATGCTCTCGATCGCCTTCCTGTACGGATCGGCGCTGCTGTTCGCGATGCATGGCGCGACGGTGCTCGCGATCAGCCGCTACGGCGGCGAGCGTGAGCTCGAGCAGATCGTCGACCGCGGCACGGCCTTCGAACGCGGTGCGCTGTTCTGGCGCTGGACGATGGGCTTCAATGCCACGGCCGAATCGATCCATCGCTGGGCCTGGTGGTTCGCCGTGCTTTGTCCCTTGACCGGCGGCATCGGTATCCTACTGTCGGGCACCGTCGTCGACAGCTGGTTCGACTGGGGCGTGAAACACGGGCTGGCGCCGCCGCGCTGACTCCTGCAGGTCGAGGCATGTTGGACAGAGTCGAATTGGATCGGATCGAGACGGCCGGACGCAGCGCGCGCCCGGCCAGTCTCTTGCAGGCGATGCGCGAGCGTACCAAGACGCTGCACGTCACCGCGGAGCGGACCGGGATCGTCGCCGAGCTGCTGCGGGGGCGCGGCACGCGGCAGGCCTACGCGTTGTTGTTGCGCAATCTGCTGCCGGTCTACGAGACGCTCGAAGCGGAGCTGCTCCGCCATCAGGGAACGCCGGTGATGGGCCGCATCGTGCGGCCGGAGCTGCATCGCAGTGCTGCGATCAAGCTTGATCTTGCGTGGTTCGACGCGAGCCCTCTGCCGCTGCTGCCCGAGGCCATCGCCTATGTCCGGGTCATCCAGGAAGCGGGAGCCGGCTCCGCCCATCGGCTGCTGGCCCATGCCTATACGCGCTATCTCGGTGATCTCAGCGGCGGCCAGATCATCAAGAAGATTCTCGCGCGTTCGCTCGAGCTACGGCCCGAGGCGACGTCGTTCTACGAATTCCCCGAGATCGCTGATATCCCGCGGTTCAAGGACGACTACCGCGACGTGCTGGAGCAGGCCGGCGCGGCGATGGCGGAGCATGAGACCGTCGTCGAGGAGGCGGCATTGGCGTTCGAGATGAACATCACGCTGTCGCAAGCGCTGCAGGAGGCGGCCGGGCTGAGAACGTGATGTGCGGAGGCCTGATTGATCCTTCGCCATCGGTTTGGTCGAATACGATCGCGTGAGACCCCGCGTCCTCCCCCGGGGGCGGTGGGCTCCGCTCCTCCTTTCCGGCAGGGCAATCGCATATGCCCTTCCAATTCGGCCCAGCCGCAACTTGGATCGCAGAGGCCGACGTCGGGAGATTTTCGAATCCAGATTGGCTCTCCGGAGGCAGGACGGACAAGGCAGTCGAGGTCGCCCGGACGAGAGCTGCGGCCCGCCGTCACTCTTCGCTCTGCGAGCGGTACCACACCAGGTGCTCGAGGATCTCCAGTGTCCGCGTGGTCGAATTGCGGATGCTCTCCAGCATCTCCGGCATGCTGCTGGCCTGTGCTCCGTGCGTCACCTCGAGCGCCGCGAGCTGCGCGTTCTCCACGGTGGAGGCAGCGAGCTCCTTGTAGATCAGGCTTGCGCTCTGATCGAGCCGCAGCGTCGGCCGGCGGGCGCCGTCGATCTCTTCCTGGAAGCGCGCGCGGGCCGCCTCGGCGGTCTTGCGCTCGGTCAAGTCCGAGAAGATCAGCACGAAGCCGAGCACGCGATCATACGGTGCGATCACCGGGTCGGCGCGCACCATCAACGGCCGTTGCGGCGAGGCGCCGCCCGTCAGTGTCAGCTCGCCGCGCCAGCTCCGCTTGTTGCGCATGAGGTCGTCGAGATTGGCGCGGAATTCCGCCGGCGCCGTGCAGTAGCTGCCGAGATCGCGCAGATGCGGGATGTGCGGATGCGGGGCGCGCAGCTGCTGCTCGAACGCTTCGTTCATCAGCAGGATGCGGCCCTCGACATCGGCGATGATGACCGGCTGCTCCGAGCGCAGCACCTGAGCGCTGATCGTGGCGAGCTGGTCCTGCGCGATCACCATGCGGACCGAACGCAGCTGCAGCGCCACGTCGGCGACCGTTTCGCTCACCGCGCGGGCGGAGGCGAGCTCGGCGCTCGACCACGGCTCGGACTTGCCTTCGACCAGCTGATGCCATTTCGCAAACGAGCGCCGCGGCGACAGATCCGACGGATCGTCGCCGATGATGACGGCCTTGAGCGGATCGCCGCCCCAGGTCACCGTCCGGACCTGCTCCGGCCGGAACCACAACAGATACTCGCCCTCGCTCGCCGACAGCGGAGCGGCGATCAAGCCGCTGGCGATCGAGCGGATGTCGGCAAAGGACGGCTCATCGAGCGTCAGCGAGCTGGTCGCCGTCAAGCCCTCGGGGGCTGCTCCCGGAGTGTTGCGCCGGCGATCGAGCCAGGCGGCGAGGTCGCGGATGCGCTGCGTCGACGGGACGTCGCCGGCGGTCGTGACCTGGCCCTCGAACAGCAGCGCCGCGCCGCTGGCACCGAGCGGCTGCAGCAGCGACTGCGAGCCGTCGAACAGCGCGGCCTGCCATTCGCCGTCGCGCGACACCGCTTCGACCAGCCGCTGCTCCAGCCGGCGCACGACCAGCTCGGACTGGCTTTGGGCAAAGCTCTCCAGCGCCGCGATCCGGATCGCGCAGGTCTCGGCCAGCGCCTCGCCTGCCGCGCGAATGTCGAACGGCACGAAGCGCGGCTCATAGTGATGGCAGGCGATCAGTCCCCACAGCCTTCCGCTGACCATCAGCGAGCACACCAGTGTCGCGCCGACACCCATGTTCTGCAGATATTTCTGGTGGATCGGCGACATGCTGCGCAGGCAGCTCAGGGACATGTCGAGATCGCGGCCGTTGAGCGGCGAGATGCGCGGCTGCAGCGGCACCGGCCTGTAGTTGACGTCGACCAGGAGGCGCACCCGGTTGCGCTCGTAGAGCCGGCGCGCGATCTGCGGAATGTCGGACGCCGGATAGCGGTTGCCGAGAAAGGCCTCCAGATCCGGCCGCCGCCGCTCCGACAACACCTCGCCATGGCCATCTTCGTCGAAGCGATAGACCATGACGCGGTCGTAGCCGGCGATCTCCCTGAAGATGGTCGCCGTCTCGTCGCACAGGCCGAGCAGCGATGAGGCCGAGGTGATGCGGTGGAAGGCGCCGTCGAGCGCAGGCGCGATGTTGGTCGTCTTCGTCGCCGGCTCCAGCTCGACGATCAGCCCGCCATTCGAGGGCCGGTGAAGCGTGCAGTCGACCCGGCGCGGCGGCGCCCCGGCGGTGCATCGCAGGGTCATCGGAGCCAGATGGAGCGGGCTGTTGAGATGCGGCAGGATCTGCAGCGCGAGATCGCCGCCAAGATCGCGTAACGGACGTCCGACCACGGAGCCGGTGTTGAGGAAGGCGGCCGCGTTGGTGCTGGCCTGGATGACGATGTTGTCGGGCTCCTTGACCGCCAGGAGAATGCCGTGCGGCTGGATCGAGCCTGCGAGATGAATCTGTTCACGCTCGCAATCCGCAAGAGTAGCGTGGCCGAAGGCCGGCGTTGTCAGCGGAACGGGCAACTATCTCCCCTTTTCGGTTTCCTCGTCGCTTTCTTCGAGCTGGCTCAGATTATACCGATCGAGCTTGGCGTAAAGACTCTGGCGGCTGAGGCCGAGAATTTCGGCAGCCGACGTCCGGTTTCCGTTGGCGAGCTCGAGCGCAGCGCGGACGTAATGCTGCTCGACGACTTCGACCGTGCTCCTCACCAGGTCGCGCAATGGTGTTTTGCCGACCGATTCGTTGATGCCCGCGAGGGCGACCCGCAGATTGTCATGCTCCGCCGTGGGCGACAACCGCCTGGCGATGTTGCGCAACACCAGGCCGATCCGGCGCTGGCCGTCGAGGCCATGGGCGGCGGCCGAGATCTCGACCTCGGTCTCGGTTCCGAGCTCGCCCTGGATCGTGGTCGACAGCAGTCGGACGGCTCCATGGCGCTCGACGTTGGAGATCAGCACCGAAAGGTCGGCGCCGGGGCGCGTCAGCCACCGGCTGAGCTTCTCGCCGATCAGCGCCTCTTTCGATCCGACCTCGACCAGCTCCAGGAAGGCCCGATTGGCGCGCTTGACGGCACCGGTGCCATCGATGCTGATGACGGCATCGGGAAGATTGTCGATCAGCGCCTCGGGATCGTCGGGCAGCGGACCGGGCTGCGCGGCCTTGCCGATCGGCGCCATCTGCAGCAGGAACATCGGGGCGGTGTCGCTGCTCATCAGCGATCCCCGGAGCATCCAGGGGGCGGTGTCCTGGCCGAGGTGAATCACGATGCCCGGCGCCTTGCCCTGGTCGCGGACGCGCCTCAGCATCAGCTCCACCGGCTCGCGATCCTTTTGCGGGATCTCCTGCAGGAACTCGCGGCCCACCAGATTGTCCCGGCGCCGGCTTGAAACGCCGAGCGCGGCTGCCGCCGTCCGATTCGCTTCGACGATGCGCAGATCTGACACCTTCGTCAGCAGCACAGCCTCGTTGGAATCCTCGATGACCAAGCGGTAGCGCGTCTCGATCTCGCGCAGCTTCCAGTAGTCGCGCTCGATGGTCTGCTGGGCCGAGATCAGCCGGGCCTGGAGCTCCGCGACCGCCTGCAGATTCTTGCCGATCGCCAGCATGCCGGCCCGGCCGCCGAGCAGCACGGTCGTGAATTCCATCGGCAGCTCGAGACCGCTCGGGAATCGCTGCGTGATCTGTCGGAACGCGGAAATGCCGGTCCGCCTGGTGTCCTGCATGATGCGCTCGATCTTCTCGCTCGCATCATCGACGATCTCGGACCAGGGACGGCCGAGCCAGATGTCGACATTCTCGGCTGACATGTTCGGCGACAGCGTCGCCTCACGGATCACGCCGTCCATGTCCAGCAGCAATGTCACGTCGGGTCGTGGACCGTGAAACTCGGCCATGGTCTTGGCACCCGTTATCTTGGCACCCTCTTGAGACGCTCGGGGGATCGCGGCCAGTTCATTTGGCGCGCATTTTGAAGGTGTTGCGCCCCATCCCGCTAACGTATTGAGAGTCTTGAGAATGTCGTTAGCCCATGCAGGGCGCTCGCTGTCAAGGCTTATTTCGGAGCATCCAGCTTTCGTTGGTATCCCTGCGCCTATTGCATGTTCGAGCTGCGACTTAATCACTCGGGTGAGAATGACAAGATATCATGACACTGATAAATGTAACGATGAGGTCACATGGGCTAACGGAACGACAAATTGGGAGGATGCACATGCTCAAGGCGGGTTTGGTTGCGGCAGTCGTGGTTGCAACGTCGGGAGGCGCCGCATTGGCGCTGGACGGCGGCGACGCTGCGAAGGGCGAACAGGTCTTCAAGCAGTGCATGACCTGCCATCGGATCGGACCGGAGGCGAAGAACGCGGTCGGTCCCGTGCTCACCGGCGTGGTCGGCCGGCCTACCGGGACCTATCCGGGCTTCGCCTATTCTGAGCTGAACAAGCATGCCGGCGAGGCCGGGCTGGTCTGGACCGAGGACAACATCTTCGCATACCTCCCAGATCCCAACGCCTTCCTGAAGAAGTTCCTCACCGACAAGGGCAAAGCGGATCAGGCCACTGGATCGACCAAGATGGTGTTCAAGCTCGCCAACGAGCAGCAGCGCAAGGACGTCATCGCGTATCTGAAGACATTCTCCGAGAAGAAGTGATCGGTATCTGCCGACCCCTCATCGCCAGCGCTGCCGCAGATCGGCGGCGTTGGCGAGACCCGAGGCCGCCAGACAGCCTGCGAGCCAGAACCAAGGCGCCCCGATCAGCGCGCAGCGCAGCGCCAGCAGCAGGAACACGCCGGCGAGCAGGTTGGGCAGCAGTCCAAGCGGGCTGATGCCGCGGCGGTGCCGCTGCCAGATCCACGCCACGGCGGCGAACTCCACGGCGACCACCGCGAGGATCAGGTCGACCAGATGCGGGCTGCGAAACAGCTCACCCATTGCGCGAGCCGCTAGGCGGCCCTCGCGAGTCCGGTGAGGTGCGCGATGTTCTTGAAGAAGATCCGCACATGCGACAGCGGTTTCGCCTTCACCAGTTCCTTGTTCATGTAGGCGTCCCAGGTCAGCTGCTGGACGTCCTTGTCACGGCAGATCGCGACGAAGCGCTCGCGGCGGGCGTCGTTCGTGTACCAGTAGCGCTGCATCATGCCGAGGATGAAGAACACGGCGCCATGCTTGCGCATGAAGGATTTGCGGGCGGTGGCCAGGGCGGCTGCGTCGCCGGTCTTGAGGAACAGGGCAACGGCGTCGGCGGCCGCGCGGCCGCCGGCCATTGCGTAGTAGATGCCTTCACCGGAGGCCGGGGCCACCACGCCCGACGCATCGCCGGCCAGCACGACGTCGCGGCCATTGTCCCACCGCGACAGCGGCTTCAGCGGGATCGGCGCGCCTTCGCGGCGGACGGTTTCGAGATCGTCGAGCGCGGCGGCCTTGCGGAATTCGGCGACTGAGCCCCGCAGCGAAAAGCCCTTATGCGCGCTGCCGGTGCCGATGCTGGTGGTCGGTCCGTGCGGAAACACCCAGCTGTAGAAGTCCGGCGACAGCCGGCCGCGATAGACGACATCGCACCGCGCGGCATCGAACACCGGATGGCTAAGGTCCGGCGAGCGGATGATCTCGTGATACGCGAACACGTAGCGCATCTCGCTGGCTTCGGGGATGCACTGGCGCGCCACGGCCGAGACCGCCCCGTCGGCGCCGATCACGGCGCGCGTCCGCACGCTGTCCTCGCGCACGCTGCCGTCGTCCATGCGCCTGACATAGTGCACCACCGACTTGCCGTCGTCGTCGCGCGCGATATGGCTGAAGGTCCCGGTGCGGCGGATCGCGCCGTTTGCGGCGGCGCGCGCGCGCAGCCATTTGTCGAAATGTTCGCGATCGACCATGCCGACGAAGCCGCCATCGATCGGCATGTCGACGTCCCGGTTGCTCGGCGACACCATGCGGGCGGAGGAGATGCGCGCCACCAGGAGTTGGTCGGGGATCTCGAACTCGGCGATCAGCCGCGGCGGAATCGCACCGCCGCAGGGCTTGATGCGGCCGGCCTTGTCGAGCAGCAGCACACGCTGGCCCTTGCGGGCGAGATCATTGGCGGCGGTCGCGCCGGCGGGGCCGCCGCCGATGACCACGACGTCGAAGGTTTCCGGGCTGGAAGAGGAAGTCATCGCTCAGGCTCCGATGTTGGCCGGCTGTGGCGCAAGGCTCGGTTGAGCTTCGCGTGGGCTCTTGATCCAGATTGCGAGCCAGGCGGCGAAGACGAACAGTGCGGCCTCGGCGGCGAACACCGCCGCATAGGCCGAGGCGGTGGTGGGCATGAAATGGCGCGCGGCGTCCGCCGCGGCGGTGCCGACGAAGCCGCCGATGCCGAACGAGATCGCCTGCGAGGCGCCCCATAGGCCCATCCGCGTGCCCTCGCGGTTGTCGCGTCCTTCGCTGACCATGTTCATCATCGCGCCGATCGCCGCGATCGCGTAGACGCCGTTGGTGACGCCGAGCAAGAGCACGGAGGCGCGCAGCGGCCACGCCGGGCCGACGGTCGCGGCTGCGACGAGGCTGAGCAGCGCCAGCGCCGAGGCGAGGCAGCCGCCGATGATCCAGGGTTGCGGCCGCGTCCGCCAGTCGGCACGCAGGCTCGCCATCGCCGGCATCAGGATCATGCCGATCAGCGCACCCATGTGCTGGACCGAGGACAGCTGCGTGGTCTGGCCCGGCGTCATGCCGAACACGCTGCCGGCGAACGGCTCCAGGATGAGGTCCTGGGCGCTGTAGGCCAGCATCGACACGAAGATGAAGATGGCGAAGCGCCGCGCCTGCGGCTCCCGGCAGATCTCGCGGAAATCCTCCATGAAGCCGCCGCGCTCGGTGGTGGCCGATGTCGGCGTCACGGAGATCTCCGGCTGCTCGATGCCCCAGACGCCGAGCAGGGTCAGAACTATGGCGACCGCCGAGACCGTGCCCGACACCAGCATCAGCCGCTCGCCGGAGAACGGATCGAGCGCCTTGCCGGCCACCGCCGTGGTGACGATGAAGCCTGCGATCATCATGATCCAGGCGATCGAGGCGGCGGCGCTGCGCCGCTCTGGCGCGGTACGCTTGGCGAGCAGCACCAAGAGCGACGTGCCGGCGGCGCCGACGCCGATGCCGATCATGATGAACGCGATCACGGCGAGCGTCAGGCCGAGGGCGAGGTGGGTCGCCATCAGCGCAGTGGCCGCTGCGGCCAGCAGGCCGCCAGCCGCGAGCACGGCCATGCCGCCGACGATCCAGGCGAAACGACGCCCGCCGACATCGGAGCCGTGGCCGAGCCAGGGCCTGAGCACCTGCATCGCATAGTGGATCGCGACCAGCAGGCCGGGGATCATCGCCGGCAGCGCCAGTTCGATGACCATGACGCGGTTGAGCGTCGAAGTCGTCAGCACCACGACCGCGCCGAGCGCGGTCTGCACCAGGCCGAGCCTGACGATGCCGAACCAGGACAGAGGAGCGGACGCAGCGCTGCTCATGCCGACAACCCCGCCAGCGCGAACGCCGTGACCAGCATGCCCAGCACGTAGAGCAGCACGCCCGTGCCGTTGTACCAGGGCGCGAGCTCGCGCGGGTTCGTCATCAGCCGCCGCATCAGCACCAGCTGGGCCGCGATCAGCGCTGCGACGATCGCGGCATGGGCCGGTCGGCTCCAGACGACCAGCAGCACGAGCACCGCGACCTGCGCCAGCGCCATCGTGATGCAGGCGAGGCGCGCGGCGCGCTCGGGCCCGAGCAGCACAGGCAGCGAGTTGACGCCGCTGACGCGATCGCCATTGATCGACTTGAAGTCGTTCAGGGTCATGATGCCGTGCGCGCCGGCGCTGTACAACAGGGCGATCGAAAGCACCGGCCACGACGGCGCCTGCGCGCTCATGATCGCCGCCGCCGTGATCCAGGGCAGCCCTTCGTAGCAGAGGCCGACAGCGCTGTTGCCCCACCAGCCGTTCTGCTTCAGGCGGATCGGCGGCGCGCTGTAGGCCCAGGCGAGCGCAAGGCCGAGCGCTGCCGCGGCAAAGCCCCAGGTGCCGAGCAGGGTGGCGACGCCGAGCGACAGCACCGTCCAGATCAGCGCGATATAAAGGCCCCAGCGTCCGGGAATGCGGCCCGACGGGATCGGGCGGTCCGGTTCGTTGAGCGCATCGACATGACGGTCGAACCAGTCGTTGACGGCCTGGCTGGTGGCGCACACCATCGGCCCGGCGAGCACGAGGCCCGCGATCACGATCGGCCAGCGCGTCGTCAGCGGCGCGCCTGACGACACCACACCGCAGCCGAACGCCCAGATCGGCGGAAACCAGGTGATCGGCTTCAACAGCTCGAGAACGGCCGAGGGCTGAAGCCTTGAAGGAATCCTTGGAGCGATCGGGACGGGCGCGATCTCGGTCATTGCAACTGTTCCACCTATTCCAACTGGCTGTCTTCTTCGCTCGGCTCGGCAAGGCCATAGCGCCGCAGCTTGACGTAGAGGCTCTGTCGGCTGAGGCCGAGCATTTCGGCCGCGGTCGCGCGGTTGTCGCCGGTCAGCTTGAGCGCCGTCTCGATGCACATCCGCTCGATCACGTCGGTGGTCTCGCGCACCAGCTCCTTGAGCGGCACGCGGCCGATCAGCTCGGCGAGCTGCTCACGGGAGCGTGGAATATAGCCGTGGTCGCCGCCGTCGCCGGAGATGCGCGGGCCGACATTGCGGATGGTGAAGCCGAGCCGGGTCTGGCCGGGCGCCCCGACCGTGCTGGCGGAGATCTCGACATCGACCGGCGAGCCGTGCTCGCCGCGGACGACGCTGGAGAACAGCTTCACGCTGCCATGCTGGCGCAGATTGGTCAGCATGACCGAGAAATCGATCGCCGACTTGCCGATCCAGCGGTCGATCGTCTCGCCCATGATCTGGTGCATGTTCTCGATCTGGGCAAGCTGGAGGAAGGTGGCGTTGGCGTGCAGCAGGCGGCCGTCCATGTCGGTGATGACGAAGCCGTCGGGCGCCGATTCGACGAACTGCACGAGCTGGGTGTTGACGTCGGACGTCCTGGGGAGCGCAGGCTGCGACGTCTGCGGCGAGAACCGCAGCAGGAACAGCGACGAGTTGTCCTGCCGGAAGAAGGTGCCGTCGAGCAGATAGTCGCGGCCACCGTCGAGCCGGATCTTGGCGCGTTCGATCTTGCCCTGCGAGCGGATCGCCAGCGACAGGGATTGCGACATCGCCATGTCGTCGAGCAGCAGCACGTCGGGAAACAGCTTGCCGATCAGATTGGCGGCGCCATGGTCGAGCAGGGCGGCCGCGGCCGGATTGGCCTCGACGATGCGATGGCTCACCGCATCGACGATCAGCACCGGCTCGGCCGTGATCTGAAACAGGATCCGGTAGCGCGATTCGGCGTTGCGCATGCGCGAGTAGTCGCGCTCGATGGCAACTTGCGCCTCGATCAGCTTCTGCTGGAGCGCGGCGGTGGCGCGCACGTCGCGGCCGACCGCGATGAAGCGCGCCGCGCCCTTGATCGCCACCACCGCGAACAGGATCGGGATGTCCGGTCCGCGCGCGGCCGGATAACGCACCTCGCGCCAGCGCGACACCTTGCGCTGGGAGGCTTCGGCGAGCAGCAGCTCTGGCTTGGTCTGGCTTTCCTCGGACACTGTTGCTTGCCAGGATCGGCCGATCCACGCGTCTGTGTTTCTCAATTCAAGCGGCAGGCCGGCTTGTTGAAAAGCCAGGTCCTGAATGTTGCCGTCGGCGTCGAGCGCGAGCGCAATGTCGGACGCTGCGGCCACCAGCATGCCCGCAACATCCGCATTGAGGTCGCCAAGCGACTCTTTCGGAGCTCTGAACGCCCTCACCAACGCCGTTGTCCTCCCAGTCAAGGAGCCTTCGCGCGGCAAGTCTCGTTCCAGCATTCATCTTCACTGCACCCTCAGCTATTGCCGTTCGGTCAGAAGACTCACGACGTGCCGGGCTTGCGAAGCCTCTCTGCTCGGATCGGAGACGACACCGTCGCCGCCGACCAGGAGAACGAGTTCAGGCCGTTCAATAAAAGCAGGACCGCAGACCAGCACGCCGACATCCTGGTTGGAGGACTCGCGCCGGACCATCCTTATGTTCGAGGCAAGATCGTCAAGCTTCTTGTCGCTGTTGGCGAAGAACTCGACGACGTTGAACCACTGCGAGCGAAGCGTCTCGACGAAGCCGCGATCGGCCGTGTCCGGCTCGATCCAGGTCTCGAAGCCGTCGCGACGGAAGAACTCGCCGGCCAGCACGAGACCGAACATCATGTGGCCCAGCTCGCGCCTGTCGCCCGGCGCCGTGGTCAGCAGCACGCGCAGCCCCGCGGGCGCGACCGAGAGCTCGGCGCAGAAGGCCGAGCTGAAATGCCGCAGCAGCTGCTGCAGCCGCCACAGCGCGAGCGTGACGTCGGCGAAGTCGCGCTCGTCGTCGGCCCACAGATGGCGCAGATGGTTCGCGGTGGGGACCAGGAGATCGAGATAGATGCGTTCCAGGGTCTCGCCGTGATCGCGATGCGCCTGGATGCAGGCCACCGCGCCAACATCGTCCGCATCCAGCACGAGTTCGGCGAAATCGGCCGCCTCCTGCGCCGAGGCCGTGATGATTGCCGGGACGCGTTCGAGCGCGGAGGCATGGGCCATCACGAGCCGCGGAATGATCTCGGCTTCGATCGCGTCGTTGAGTTGGGGGTGACGTGTGTTGCGCAGCGGCGCGATGATGCGCGGCGATGCAGGCGCATGAAAGCCGGGCTGCCCACGCTTCGTCCGAAAGCGGGCTCGCGGAAATCGGGCTGTCTCATTGAGCTCGGTCATAAGCGCCTCCCCTCCATATGAGCGCACGTCACTCGTTGCGTCAATATTATTTGACGTCAATTTTGATTGACACTCTTCCTGCCCAGGTCTAGCGTTTCCCCATCGGGCTCGCACTCGGGGATTTGCGATGCGCCACCTGCGAACTGCACAACGTAGCGCTGATCAGACCGAGTGCGGTGCACCACAAATCCCCCTGTGGTTGTCGTCATCGCATCACTGGGCACCGATGTTGTCAAATCATCTTTACACATGGTGTGACGCCCAGTTCACATCCGCCACCGATCCGTCGCTCTGGAACCAGCTCTGCTTCGCGCCTGAATCGGCGCCGCGTGCAAAGCGGCAAGCGCTTTACACGCCTGAGGAAAAGCGCCGGCGCGACGCCACGCCATGGACCCTGGTGCAGGGCATTCTGGCGCCGCTGCAATTCCTCGTCTTCCTGATCAGCCTCGGACTCGTGGCGCGCTATCTCGCGACCGGCGAGGGACTCTGGCTCGCGACCGCCTCGGTCGTTCTGAAAACAGCGCTGCTCTACACCATCATGATCACCGGCTCGATCTGGGAGCGGGTCGTGTTCGGGCGTTATCTGTTCGCACCGGCCTTCTTCTGGGAGGACGTGTTCTCGATGCTGGTGATCGCGCTGCATACGGCCTATCTGGCCGCGATCATCGGTCATATCGGCGGCGCCCAGCAGCAGATGCTGCTCGTGCTCGCCGCCTACGCCGCCTACGCGATCAACGCCGCGCAATTCCTGCTCAAGCTGCGCGCGGCACGGCTGCAGGACGAGGCGATGGCGCCGGCCGCCGTCACCAGCGTGGAGCGCGCGTCATGACCATTCCCGCGCAAGCCTGCACCGTTTCAGCTGCATCGTCACCGGATGGCGTGCTGCGCGAGCGCGGACAGCGCGAGGTGTTCTGCGGCCTCACCGGCATCGTCTGGCTGCATAGGAAGATCCAGGACGCGTTCTTCCTCGTCGTCGGCTCGCGCACCTGCGCGCATCTGATCCAGTCGGCCGCCGGCGTCATGATCTTCGCCGAGCCGCGCTTCGCCACCGCCATCATGGAGGAGCGCGATCTCGCCGGCCTCGTCGACGCCAATGACGAGCTCGACCGCATCGTCGCACAGCTGCTGGCGCGTCGGCCCGAGATCAAGCTGCTGTTTCTGGTCGGCTCCTGCCCGTCGGAAGTGATCAAGCTCGACCTGTCACGCGCGGCGCTGCGGCTGTCGCAGCGCTTCTCACCTGATGTGCGCGTGCTCAACTACTCCGGCAGCGGCATCGAGACGACGTTCACGCAAGGCGAGGATGCCTGCCTCGCGTCGCTGGTGCCGGTGCTCCCCGCAGCCGATCGGGCTGCGCGGCCATCGCTGCTGGTGGTCGGCGCGCTCGCCGATGTCGTCGAGGACCAGTTCAGGCGGACCTTGGCGGCAATCGGCGTCGACCAGGTCTCCTTCCTGCCGCCGCGCCGCTCCTCGGAGCTGCCCGCGATCGGCCCCGAGACGCGCGTGCTGCTGGCGCAGCCCTTCCTCGGCGACACCGCACGTGCGCTCGAGGAGCGCGGTTGCCGCCGCATCGCTGCGCCATTTCCGCTCGGCGGCGAAGGCACCGCGCTGTGGCTCGCAGCCGCCGCCGACGCCTTCGGTGTCTCTCGCCCCCATGTCGAGCGGACCCTCGCGCCGCTGAAGGCGCGGGCCGAGCGCGCGCTGGCGCGCTACCGCGCGCAGCTCGCCGGCAAGCGCGTCTTCCTGTTTCCGGACTCCCAGATCGAGATCCCGCTGGCGCGTTTCCTGGCGCGCGAGATCGGCATGGAGCTGGTCGAGGTCGGCACGCCCTATCTGCACCGCGATCATCTCGCCTTCGAGCTGAACCTCCTGCCCCAGGGCGTCCTGCTCAGCGAAGGCCAGGACGTCGAGCGCCAGCTCGACCGTTGCCGCGCCGCGCGGCCCGATTTCGTCGTGTGCGGGCTCGGCCTCGCCAATCCGCTGGAGGCCGAGGGTCTCACGACCAAATGGTCGATCGAGCTGATCTTCACGCCGATTCAGGGTTTTGAGCAGGCCGGCGATCTCGCCGAGCTGTTCGCGCGGCCCTTGCTGCGTCAAACCAGACTGGCGGTGTGAGATGCAGCTGTCGGTCTGGACCTATGAAGGACCTCCGCACATTGGCGCGATGCGCATCGCGACCGCGATGCGCGACGTGCACTACGTGCTGCACGCGCCGCAGGGCGACACCTACGCCGATCTCCTGTTCACGATGATCGAGCGCCGCGACCGCCGCCCGCCGGTCACCTACACCACGTTCCAGGCGCGCGATCTCGGCGGCGACACTGCGGATCTGCTTCAGAGCGCGGTGCGCGCCGCTTACGAGCGCTTCCAGCCGCAGGCGATGCTGGTCGGCGCGTCCTGCACGGCCGAGCTGATCCAGGATGATCCCGGCGGGCTCGCGCAGGCCTTGAAGCTTCCCATTCCGGTGATCCCGCTCGAGCTGCCGGCCTATCAGCGCAAGGAGAATTGGGGCGCCTCGGAAACGCTCTACCGGATTGTACGGGCGTTAGCTGCGTCTTCCGCTGATGGTTCCCCCCGCCGTGAAAGGAAAACAGGCGCCCGTCCAGTCTGCAACCTGCTTGGTCCGACGGCGCTCGGCTTCCGTCACCGCGACGACCTCGCGGAAGTGACCAGGCAGGTTGTGGAGCTCGGCATCGAGATCAACGTCGTCGCGCCGTGGAACGCGACGCCGGCCGATCTCGCCCGCCTTCCCGACGCCGATTTCAACATCGTGCTGTATCTCGAGATCGCGCTGACGACGGCGCAATGGCTCAATCGCCAGTTCGGCCAGCCTTTCACGCGCACGATCCCGATCGGCGTCGGCGCGACGCGCGACTTCATTGCGGAGGTCGCAGGCCTCGCCGGCGTCGATGCCGCGCCGGTGCTGGCGCGCAGCGAGAGCCGGCTGCCGTGGTACTCGCGCTCGGTCGATTCGACCTATCTCACCGGCAAGCGCGTCTTCATCTTCGGCGACGCGACCCATGCGGTCGCCGCGGCGCGCGTCGCGACGCAGGAGCTCGGCTTCGAGGTCGTCGGCCTCGGCACCTATGCCCGCGAGTTCGCCCGCGAGATCCGCGAAGCCGCCGCGATCTACGGCGTGGAGCCGCTGATCACGGATGATTACCTGGAGGTCGAGGCCCGCGTCGGCGAGCTGCGGCCCGAGCTCGTGCTTGGCACGCAGATGGAGCGTCACATCGCCAAGCGGCTCGGCATTCCCTGCGCCGTGATCTCCTCGCCGTGCCACGTGCAGGATTTTCCCGCGCGCTATTCGCCGCAGATGGGCTTCGAAGGCGCCAACGTGCTGTTCGACACCTGGGTGCATCCTTTGATGATGGGCCTGGAGGAGCATCTGCTCGGCATGTTCCGCGAGGACCATGAATTCGCCGATCACGCGCCGTCGCATCTCGGCGCAGCACCGGCCGCGCCGCCGCAGCAGCCGCAGCTGCGCGTCGTCGAAACCAACGTCACCACCGAGCTTGCCTGGGCGTCCGACGCCGAGCGCGAGCTGACCAAGATCCCCTTCTTCGTGCGCGGCAAGGCCCGCCGCAACACCGAACGATTCGCGCGCGAGCGCAACGTCAACCTGATCACGCTCGAGACCTTGTACGATGCCAAAGCGCATTTCGGTCGCTGACGTCACACCCATCCGGGTGGTGATCGTGACGATGGACAGCCATCTCGCCTCGGCTGCCGTGCGCGCGCGCACGGCGTTGCAGGCGGAGCTGCCCGGGCTCGATCTGAAGGTGCATGCGGCCGACGAGTGGGGCTGCAATCCGACCGCGCTCGAACATTGCCTTGCCGATATCGCCACCGGCGACATCGTCGTCGCCACGATGCTGTTCATGGAGGATCACATCCAGCCGGTGCTGCCGGCGTTGCAGGCGCGCCGCGACCAATGCGACGCCATGATCGGCTGCCTCTCGGCCGGCGAGGTGGTGCGCCTGACCCGGCTCGGCAAGCTGACGATGTCGGGCTCCGCCACCGGCGTGCTCGGCCTGTTGAAGCGGCTGCGCGGCAGCAACCGCTCCGGCAATTCCAGCGGCCAGGGCCAGATGAAGATGCTGCAGCGGATGCCGCGCCTGCTGCGCTACATCCCCGGCACCGCACAGGACCTGCGCGCCTACTTCCTCACGCTGCAATATTGGCTCGCCGGCTCCGAGCAGAATTTTGCGAACATGGTGCGCTTCCTGGTCGGCCGCTACGCCGACGGCCCGCGCGCCGCGCTGCGTGGCAAGACCAACGCGGCCGAGCCGGTGACCTATCCGGATGTCGGCCTCTATCATCCGCGGCTGTCGCCGCGGATGATAGAGCGCGCCGACCAGTTGCCGGCCCTGGCGAAGCCGGCCGGCCGCGTCGGCGTGATCTTGATGCGCTCCTATCTGCTCGCCGCCAACACCGCGCATTATGACGGCGTGATCGCAGCGCTGGAGGCGCGCGGGCTTGCGGTCATTCCGGTGTTCGCCTGCGGGCTGGACTCGCGCCCTGCGATCGAGCGCTATTTCCAGAAGGACGGCGTTGCCACCGTCGATGCCGTGATCTCGCTCACCGGTTTCTCGCTGGTCGGCGGCCCCGCCTACAATGACGCGCGCGCCGCGGAAGAGGTGATGGCCGGCCTCGACGTGCCGCTGATCGCGGCGCATCCGCTCGAATTCCAGACCGTCGAGCAGTGGCGCGATGACGCGCGCGGGCTGACGCCGGTTGAAGCGACGATGATGGTCGCGATTCCCGAGCTCGACGGCGCCGTCGGCCCGACCGTGTTCGGCGGCCGCTCGGCGATGGCCGATGCCGGCCGCGACATGGCCTCGCTGCCGGAGCGCGCGGCGCAACTCGCCGCGCGTGTGGCCAGGCTCGTCGAGCTGCGCCGCTCCGCGCGCGCCGAGCGGAAGCTCGGCGTGGTGTTGTTCAACTTCCCGCCGAACGGCGGCAGCGCCGGCACCGCCGCCTATCTCTCGGTGTTCGAGTCGCTGCACAATGTAATGACATCGCTGCGCGCGGCGGGCTACACGATCGACGTCCCCGACACCGTGGACGCGCTGCGTGCGCGTGTGCTCAAGGGCAACGCCGAGCGCTTCGGCACCGCCGCCAACGTCGCGGCGCGCATCCCGGTGGATCAGCATGTCCGGCGCGAGCGCCACCTCGCCGAGATCGAGAAGCAGTGGGGGCCGGCGCCCGGCCGTCACCAGACCGATGGCGCCAGCCTCCTCGTGCTGGGCGAGCAGTTCGGCAATCTGTTCGTCGGCCTGCAGCCGGCGTTCGGCTACGAAGGCGATCCGATGCGGCTGCTGTTCGAGCGCAGCTTTGCGCCGACGCATGCGTTTGCGGCGTTCTATCGCTGGCTGCGCGAGGATTTCCTTGCCCACGCCGTGCTGCATTTCGGCACCCATGGCGCGCTCGAATTCATGCCGGGCAAGCAGGCCGGGCTGTCCGCGGAATGCTGGCCGGAGCGTCTGATCGGCGACCTGCCGAACTTCTACATCTACGCGTCCAACAACCCGTCCGAGGGCGCGCTCGCCAAGCGGCGCGGCGGTGCCACCCTGATCAGTTATCTCACGCCCTCGATCACGCGCGCCGGCCTCTACAAGGGGCTCGCCGATCTGAAATCCTCGCTCGACGCCTGGCGCAATCTGTCGCCGGACGCGACCGAGCAGGTGAGGGGCGACAGCGCGGCGCTGATCCAGGCGCAGGCGGCGGCGGTCGATCTTGCCGCGGCCGAGCCGCTGTGGGGTGACGAGCGCGATGCCAGCATCGGCGCGCTGTCCGCGAGCGTGCTGGAGCTGGAATACTCGCTGATCCCGCATGGCCTGCATGTCGTCGGCGCGCCGCCGCCCGAGGGGCAGCGGACCGAGCTGCTCGACCTCGCCGGCATCGCCGATCCGGCCAAGCGTGCCGAGCTCGACAGGATGCTCGCCACCGACGGCGAGACGCCCGCGATCCTGCACGCGCTCGACGGCGGCTACATCCGCCCCGTGCCCGGCGGCGATCTGCTGCGCAACACCGACGTGCTGCCCACCGGCCGCAATCTCCATGGCTTCGATCCCTTCCGCATTCCCAGCGCCTTCGCGCTCAAGGATGCCGAGCGCCAGGTCGCGCGGCTGCTCGCCCGCCATGCAGGTGAAGGCCACAAGCTGCCCGAGACAATCGCGCTGGTGCTGTGGGGCACCGACAATCTCAAGACCGAGGGCGGGCCGATCGCGCAGGCGCTGTGGCTGATGGGCGCCGAGCCACGCCATGACAGCTATGGCCGCCTCTGCGGCGCGAAGCTGATCCCGCTGGAGCAGTTGGGCCGCCCGCGCATCGATGTCGTCATCACTCTCTCGGGCATCTTCCGCGACCTGATGCCGTTGCAGACCAAGTTGCTCGCCGAAGCAGCGCTGCTTGCGGCGTCCGCCGACGAGCCGGCCGACATGAATTACGTGCGCAAGCACGCGGTCGCGTTCCAGGCCGCGCATGGCGGCGAGCTGGCGGATGCGTCGCTGCGTGTGTTCGGCAATGCCGAGGGTGCCTATGGCGCCAACGTCAATCATCTGATCGATTGCGGCGCCTGGACCGATGAGGACGAACTCGCCGACGTCTACACACGGCGCAAGGGCTTTGCCTACGGCACCGACGGACGCCCTGTCCGGCGCGACGCGTTGCTCGGCCATGTGCTGGCCGGCGTCGATGCGGCGTATCAGAACGTCGACTCGGTCGAGCTCGGCGTCACCACCATCGATCACTATTTCGATACGCTCGGCGGCATCAGCCGCGCGGTGAAGCGCGCCAAGGGCGAGGCGGCGCCGGTCTATATCGGCGACCAGACCCGCGGCGAAGGCACGGTGCGCACGCTGTCAGAGCAGGTGGCGCTGGAGACCCGTACCCGCACGCTCAATCCGAAATGGTACGAGGCGCTGCTCGCCCACGGCTATGAGGGCGTGCGCCAGATCGAGTCGCATGTGACCAACACCGTCGGCTGGTCGGCCACCACGGGCCAGGTCGCGCCCTGGGTCTATCAGCAGATCACGACGACCTTCGTGCTCGACCCCGCGATGCGCGAGCGGCTTGCCTCGCTCAATCCGGCCGCGTCGGCGAAGATCGCCAACCGACTGATCGAGGCGCATGAGCGCAATTACTGGACCCCGGACCCTGACATGCTCGACGTGCTGCGCAAGGCGGGGGAAGAGCTCGAAGATCGCCTCGAAGGCGTGGGAGTTGCCGCATGAACGTGACATTACGACCGCCGCTGACGACCGCGCCGCGACGCCCCGACGGGGCCGGCAGCGTGCAGGTGCAGCTCGATCCGAACGTCGTCATCGACACCGCGAAGGTGTTCTCGGTGTATGGCAAGGGCGGCATCGGCAAGAGCACGACGTCGTCGAACCTCTCGGTCGCGCTGTCCAAGCTCGGCAAGCGCGTGCTGCAGATCGGCTGCGATCCCAAGCACGACTCCACCTTCACTTTGACCAAGCGGCTGGTACCGACGGTCATCGACATTCTCGAGCAGGTCAATTTCCACGCCGAGGAGCTGCGCCCGGAGGACTTCGTCTACCAGGGTTATAACGGCGTGATGTGCGTCGAGGCGGGCGGGCCGCCGGCCGGCACCGGCTGCGGCGGCTACGTCGTCGGCCAGACCGTCAAGCTGCTCAAGGAACACCATCTGCTCGAAGACACCGACGTCGTGATCTTCGACGTGCTCGGCGACGTCGTCTGCGGCGGCTTCGCAGCGCCCTTGCAGCACGCCGACCGTGCGCTGATCGTGGCTGCGAACGACTTCGA
This sequence comes from Bradyrhizobium sp. SZCCHNRI1029, assembly GCF_032487555.1. NCBI lineage: Bacteria > Pseudomonadati > Pseudomonadota > Alphaproteobacteria > Hyphomicrobiales > Nitrobacteraceae > Bradyrhizobium > Bradyrhizobium sp. SZCCHNRI1029. The sequence continues at coordinate 407,657 of NZ_JAUEUK010000004.1, read as the reverse complement.
CTCGATCTTCGCGATGAACCGCATCGTCGCCGCGATCCAGGCCAAGTCGCGCAACTATCCGGTGCGGCTCGGCGGCGTGATCGCCAACCGTAGCGCCGCGACGGACCAGATCGACAAGTTCAACGAGCGGGCCGGATTGAGGACGGTGGCGCACTTCCCCGATCTCGACGTCATCAGAAAGAGCCGGCTGAAGAAGTGCACGCTGTTCGAGATGGAGGCCTCGCCCGACGTCGAGCGCGCCCAGAACGAGTATCTGCGCCTCGCCGCCTCGCTGCTCGCCGGCAGCGAGCCGATGCAGGCGGTGCCGCTCAAGGACCGCGACATCTTCGATCTCCTTGGTTTCGATTGAGTAGGGCTCTCTCCGATGACCTCAGCGCAATATCTCGCCCGCCGCAGTGAAGTGGAGACCTATTTCGACCGCACCGCGGTCGCCGCCTGGACACGGCTGACGTCGGATGCGCCGGTCGGCCGCATCCGCGCCACGGTGCGGGCCGGCCGTGACGAGATGCGGCGGACGCTGCTGTCATGGCTCCCGCTCGATCTGCGCGGCGCGCGCATTCTCGACGCCGGCTGCGGCACCGGCAGCTTCTCGATCGAAGCGGCGCGCCGCGGCGCCGACGTCGTCGCCGTCGACATCTCGCCGACCCTGATCGAGATCGCCCAGCGCCGGCTGCCCGACGACATCAGCCGCAACGCCATTCAGTTCGTCGCCGGCGACATGCTCGATCCCAGGTACGGCGGCTTCAACTTCGTCGTCGCGATGGACTCGTTCATCCACTACCGCGCCGAGGATGCCGTGCGGATTGTCGCCGGTGTGGCCGCTCGCACCTCCGACGCGATCCTGATGACCTACGCGCCGCGCACGCCGATGCTCGCCGTCATGCATGCCGTCGGTGGCGTGTTCCCGCGCGGCAACCGCGCGCCGTCGATCGAGCCGGTCGCCGAGCAGAAGCTGTATCGCCTGATCGCCGACCATCACGATCTCGCCGACTGGCGCTGCGCCCGCAGCCGCCGCATCGCCAACGGCTTCTATATCTCGCAGGCGCTGGAGCTCCGCCCGGCATGAGCGCACGCGCACCATCGATCATGCAGGCGTGGATGCGGCTGTCGTCGCGCTATCTGCCGTTTGCGGATGCCGCCTCGACCGAGCTGCCGCTGTCGCGCCTGATGCGGCTGTCGCTGTTCCAGGTCTCGATCGGCATATCGGTGGTGCTGCTCAACGGCACGCTCAACCGCGTCATGATCGTGGAGCTCGGCGTGCCCTCCTGGCTGGTCGCGACCATGGTGGCGCTGCCGCTGGTGTTCGCACCGCTGCGGGTGCTGATCGGCTTCAAGTCCGATCATCACCGCTCGGTACTCGGCTGGCGCCGGGTGCCCTACATCTGGATGGGCACCCTGTTGCAGTTCGGCGGCCTCGCGATCATGCCGTTCGCGCTGCTGCTGCTGTCGTCGGCCGATGCGCCGGGCCAGGTGATTGCCGGCCGTCTCGGTGCGGCGCTCGCCTTCCTGCTGGTCGGCGCCGGGTTGCACACCACGCAGACGGCAGGCCTGTCACTCGCGACCGACATCGCGCCGGAGCATTCGCGTCCGCGCGTCGTCGCCTTTCTCTACGTGATGCTGATGTTCGGCATGATGGCGAGCGCGCTGACCTTCGGTGGGCTGCTCGCCGAGTTCAGCGAGATGCGGCTGATCCAGGTGATCCAGGGCGCGGCGCTGACCGAGATGGTGCTCAACGTCATCGCGCTGTGGAAGCAGGAGGCGCGTGATCCGTCGCGCACGTCGGCGGCCCGCGAGCGGCCGCGCTTCGGCGACTCCTGGCGACACTTCCGGGAGGCGGGTGGCTCGGCACGCGTGCTGCTCGCGGTCGGGCTCGGCACCGCCGGCTTCACCATGCAGGACATCCTGCTGGAGCCTTACGGGGCTGAGATCCTGCATCTGACCGTCGGCGAGACCACGGCGCTGACCGCCTTGTTCGCTGCGGGCACGCTGGCCGGCTTCGGTCTCTCCGCGCGCCGCCTCGGCAAGGGCTCCGATCCCTATCGGATCGCCGCCGTCGGCGGACTGGTCGGGCTGTTCGCCTTCTCTGCTGTCATCTTCTCGGCGCCGCTGGCCTCACCCTTGTTGTTCCGGATCGGCACCACGCTGATCGGGTTCGGCGGCGGGCTGTTCGCCGTGGGCACGCTGACGGCGGCGATGGCACTGGTGCAGAACGGCGAGAGCGGGCTTGCGCTCGGTGCCTGGGGCGCGGTGCAGGCGACGGCGGCGGGGCTCGCGATCGCCGGAGGCGGCGCCATTCGCGATGTGATGTCGCAGCTCGCGCTGGATGGCCGCCTCGGCGTCGCCCTTGCCGGTCCCGCGACCGGCTACAGCATCGTCTACCACGTCGAAATCGCGCTGCTGTTCGTCACGCTTGCGGTCATCGGACCGCTGGTGCGGCGGCGAGCGGCGGAGCCGCAGCAACTACAATTCGGAATCGCTGAATTTCCAGGTTAGCCCGGTCGGGGAGGAAACCATGCAGACGTCTTTCACGAGCTACATCGATGTCGCCCAGGTGGTGCTTTACGGGTTCTGGGTGTTCTTCGCAGCCCTGATCTTCTACCTGCGCACCGAGGACAAGCGCGAAGGCTATCCGCTGCAGTTCGAGGGCCGCGTCGGCCGCCGGACCGCCTCGAGCGGTCACGGCTTCCCGACCCCGCCGAGCCCGAAGACCTACCACATGCATGGCGGCCGCACCGCGACCCTGCCGAACTGGGACAACGACCGCGCCGATGCGCCGGTGACGCCGATGTATCCCTGGCCGGGCACGCCCTACCTGCCGACCGGCAATCCGATGCTCGACGGTGTCGGTCCGGGCTCCTTTGCCGCGCGCAAGGACGAGCCGGAGCTGACCATCGACAACATCCCTGCGATCGTGCCGCTGCGCGTCGACGGCAGCATCTTCATCGCCTCCGAAGATCCGGATCCGCGCGGCATGCCAGTGCTGGGTTGCGACGGCAGGCTCGGCGGCAAGGTTCGGGAGGTCTGGGTCGACCGCGCCGAGATGCTGATCCGATACCTCGAGGTCGAGGTCGACGGCATCGTCGGACGTCACGTGCTGCTGCCGATGACCATGGCCATCGTCGACAGGTCGCGCAAGGCGGTGCTGGTCGATGCCATCCTCGGCTCGCAATTCGCCAGCGTGCCGGGCCTTGCCAACCCCGACCAGGTCACCAAGCTCGAGGAAGACAAGATCGTCGGCTACTATGGCGGCGGTCATCTCTACGCGACTGCTGCACGGCAGGAGCCGCTGCTGTGAGTACGCGCAGGGAGATGGACACGCTGATGCTGCCGGAGGGCGAGCGGCTGCTTTGGCAGGGACGGCCCACGGTGAAGGCGCTGCTGCTGCGGGTGTTCCACCTGCGCCTGGTGCTGGCTTATTTCGCGGCGCTGTTCGGCGCGCGCGTTGTGGCGGGCGTGCTCGATCATCAGCCGCTCGCGGCCTCGGTCGCCGGCGCCTCGTCGCTGGTGACGCCGGTGGCACTGGCGACGCTGCTGCTCACCGGGCTCGCGGTGCTCTACAGCCGCACCACGCGCTATACCATTACCAGCCGGCGCGTACTGCTGCAGTTCGGCGCCGTGTTGCCGATGACCCTGAACGTGCCGTTCAAGCAGGTGGCACGGGCGGATGCGAAGCTGTTCTCCGATGGCTCCGGCGATCTGCCGCTCGGCGTCACCGCGCAGCAGCGGCTGTCGTATCTGCTGCTGTGGCCGCATGCGCGGCCGTGGCGGCTGAACGAGGTCGAGCCGATGCTGCGCGGCGTTCCGGACGCCCGCAACGTCGCCGAGATTCTTGCCAAGGCGCTGGTTGCGGCGTCGGATGGCGCCGTCGCCGCGCAGCCGCTGCCGACAGCCAATGGTCAGTCGCAAGGCGCACCGCCGGCGGCGGTCGCCAGCGCGGCGTGATCGGGAGGAGGGCGCGATGAGCAACGCCGATAGCCATGCCGAAGCCGAGATCATCATTCCGAAGGGCGCGCTCCGCGCGGCCTTCGCGCTGGTCGCCTTTGCCCTGCTCGCGGCCGGCGTCGGCCGGGTCACGGGTATCGGCACGGTGCGCAACGACCACGTCACGGCGGTGCAGTCGACGGCGCTGCGGTTCGAGGACCGTGCCGATGGCGGCATTGCGGTGGTGTCGCCCGACAGCGGCAAGCTCGTGACCGTGGTCGAGGCCGGCGGCGATGGCTTCCTGCGCACCGTGCTGCGCAGCATGGCCTTCGACCGCCAGCGTCACGCGATCGGATCGGGCCCGGCGTTCACGATCAACCGCTGGTCCGACGGCCATCTGACACTGGACGATCCCGCCACCGGCCGGCGGATCGATCTCGCGCCGTTCGGCGCCGACAACATGCGCCGGTTCACGGGATTGATGGCGATGGGAGAGCCGCGATGAGAGGATTATGGGCCGCCGGGCCGCGCCGCTTCGACATCGGCTGCAGCATCGAGATCGAGCAGACCTCCGAGACCTTGCATGCCCATGTCACGCTCGACCGCGACGTCAACATTCGTCCGGGCGACGAAGTGCTGATCCAGGGCGCGCCGATCGTGGTGAAGTTCGGCGAGCAGCTCAACCTGCGCCGCACCGCCACGGTGGTGCGGGCAGGTCCCTTGAAGCGCCTGATGATGCATGTCGCGGGCTATCTCGAGCTCACGGAATTGTACGACGTCAGCTTTTCGGACGGGAGGGTCAGATGATCGCGATGGAAGGCGGAAGCGGCAACATCTCCACCAAGATGGCATTGGAGGACACGATCCTCACGCCGCGCTTCTACACCACCGACTTTGCGGCGATGGACCGGCTCAACGTCGACCTGGTGCGCCGCGAATGGGATGCGGTCATGGCCGAGCTGCGCGCCGACCACAACCGCAAGCACTTCGTGCGCACGCCGGAATTCGAGAAGGATCTGAACGAGCTGCCCGAGGCGCTTCGCGTGGAGTTCAAGGACTTCCTGGTGTCGTCCTTGACCGCCGAGTTCTCCGGCTGCGTGCTCTATGCCGAGATCAAGAAGCGGATCACCAATCCCGATATCCGCGAGCTGTTCCAGTTCATGAGCCGCGACGAGGCGCGCCATGCCGGCTTCATCAACGAGATCCTCAAGGATCACGGCATCGGCGTCGACCTCAGCTTCCTCACCAAGACGAAGAAGTACACCTACTTCAAGCCGAAGTTCATCTTCTACGCGACCTATCTGTCCGAGAAGATCGGCTACGCCCGCTACATCACCATCTATCGCCAGATGGAGCGGCATCCGGAGCGCCAGTTCCACCCGATCTTCAAGTGGTTCGAGCGGTGGTGCAACGACGAGTTCCGGCACGGCGAGGCGTTCGCGCTTCTCATGCGCGCCGATCCGAAGCTGCTCAGCGGCCTCAACAAGCTGTGGATCAAGTTCTTCCTGCTCGCGGTGTTCGCGACGATGCATGTCCGCGACCACATGCGCCCCGCCTTCTACGAGGCGCTCGGCATGCCGGTGGACGAGTACGACATGCGCGTGTTCCGGATCACCTCGGAGATCTCGCGCCAGGTGTTCCCGGTCATGCTGGACATCGATAATCCGCGCTTCTGGGCCGGCTTGAGGCAGCTGCGCCAGGTATCGGAGGCGATTGCCGATGCAAAGGCACAGGGGGGCATCATGGGCACGCTCAAGCGCGCCGTGCTGCCGCTCAAGGCGGCGCTGACCTTCGGCCGGCTGTACATGCTGCCGGCCAAGAGCAACGAACTGCCACGGGAGATCAGGCTGCAACCCGCCTGGTGACAAGGAGCCGGCCATGGGCGCGACCGCGATTGCCATTCCCTACGTCGTGTTCGTCTGGTGGTTCTCGACCGGCGCCGTGCTGGTGCTGGTCGGGCTCGCCGCCCGCCATCCGGCCGCGTTCAAATGGGGCACGGCCGCGGCGTTCGTCGCGGCCCTGTCGGGCGTCGCGGTGTCGAGCCAGGCGGCGGAGGATGCCAACGCCTATTGCGCCTTCACCTGCGCCATTCTCCTGTGGGGCACGGTCGAGATGTCGCTGCTCGCCGGCTGGATCACCGGCCCGCGGCCCGAGTCGTGCCCGCGGGACTGCACGCCGGCCTCGCGCGTCGGCTTCGCGCTGCAGGCGATCGCCTATCACGAGTTGGCGCTGATCGCGACCGCGGGCCTCGTCTTCGCGGTGACATCGGGCGCGCCGAACCGGCTGAGCTGGTGGACCTTCGCGGCACTGCTGGTGCTGCGGCAAAGCGCCAAGATCAATTTGTTCCTTGGCGTGCGCACCCTGAACGACGAGCTGCTGCCGCAGCAGGTCCGCTTCATGCGCAGCTATTTTGCAAAGAAGTCCACCAACCCGTTGTTCCCGTTCTCGATTGCCGCGGCGACCACCGCGACCGTGATGGTCGCCGCTGCCGCGATCGGCGCTACGTCATCGTTCGACGGCGTCGCGCTGTCACTGCTCGCATCGTTGATCGCGCTCGGCCTGCTCGAGCATGGCTTCATGGCGCTGCCGATGCCGGTGATCAATCTGTGGCGCTGGAGCGCGCCAGTCGAGCCTGCCGTGCCAGCGATGGCGGTCGTGGCTGCCGCTCCCGCACCAGTGCCCGCGACGCCTTTGGTCCGGCCGGTGCTCGCGGTAGTCTCTCCTGCGCCGCAGGCCGAGCGTCCCGTCTCTGTTCAGAAGAATGCAGCAGCCGCAGCACGGCAGCGGCTCGAAGAGCAATTCCGCCAAGCCTATCGCCAGGCCCGCGCTGACGCGCAGGCGCAAACCATCACCGGACTGGCCGCGGTGCCGGTCACGCCGCCGGTCGATCCGAACACGACAGCACAGGGGGGAGTACCATGAACTACGAAGACTATTTCCGCCGCCAGCTCGACGGTCTCAGGCGCGAAGGACGCTATCGCGTGTTCGCCGACCTCGAGCGCAAGGCCGGCGCCTTCCCGCGTGCGACCTATCGTGGCCCCCATGGCGAGCGCGATGTCGCGGTGTGGTGTTCCAACGACTATCTCGGCATGGGCCAGCACCCCAAGGTTCTGGAGGTGATGCACGAGGCGCTCGACCGCTGCGGTGCCGGCGCCGGCGGCACCCGCAACATCAGCGGCACCAACCACTATCATGTCCTGCTGGAGGAGGAGCTCGCCGATCTCCACGGCAAGCAGGCTGCGCTCTTGTTCAACTCCGGCTATGTCTCGAACTGGACGTCGCTGTCGACCTTGGCTTCGCGCATGCCCGGCTGCGTGATCCTGTCCGACGAGCTCAACCACGCCTCGATGATCGAGGGCATCCGCCACAGCCGCTGCGACACCCGGATCTGGCGCCACAACGACGTCGCCGATCTCCGCGACAAGCTGTCGGGTCTCGATCCCAAGGCGCCGAAGCTGATCGCGTTCGAGAGCGTCTATTCGATGGACGGCGACATCTCGCCGATCTCGGACGTCTGCGACGTCGCCGACGAGTTCAACGCCATGACCTATCTCGACGAGGTCCACGCCGTCGGCCTGTACGGTCCGCGCGGCGGCGGCATCTCGGAGCGCGACGGCGTGGCCGATCGCCTGACCGTGATCGAGGGTACCCTGGCCAAGGCGTTCGGCGTGATCGGCGGCTATATCACGGCCTCCAACACGGTCTGCGACTTCGTTCGCAGCTTTGCCTCCGGCTTCATCTTCTCCAGCTCGCTGCCGCCGGCGGTGGCGGCGGGGGCGCTGACCAGCATCCGGCATCTGAAGGCCAGCAATGCCGAGCGCGCCCGGCACCAGGACCGCGTCGCTCGGCTGCGCCGCCGGCTCGACGAGGCCGGCGTCAGCCATCTCGACAATCCCAGTCACATCGTGCCGGTGATGGTGCGGGATCCTGTGCTGTGCAAGCGGATCAGCGACATCCTGCTCGAGCGCTATGGCATCTATGTGCAGCCGATCAACTATCCGACGGTGCCGCGCGGCACCGAACGGCTGCGCATCACGCCGTCGCCCTATCATTCCGATGCGGATATCGAGCATCTCGTTGCGGCACTCTCGGAGATCTGGGCCGAGATGGGTCTCGCGCAAGCGGCATGAGGTGACGCTTCGCGCGGCGTTTGAGTCAGATCAAATTGTCAATCGATCTTGACGTTAAGATTGATAGACAAATTGATAGTCGGGGAGAACGCCGTGCGGATCTTGTTGCTGCATCCGAATTATCACTCCGGCGGCGCCGAGATCGCCGGCAACTGGCCGCCCGCCTGGGCGGCCTATATCTCTGGCGCGCTGAAGGCGGCCGGCTTCACCGACCTCCGCTTCATCGACGCGATGACCAACGATCTCTCCGAGGATCAGGTCCGCGCCATCCTGCGCAGCGAAAAGCCTGACGTGATCGGGTGCACCGCGATCACGCCCTCCATCTACAAGGCCGAGCGTCTTCTGGAGATCGCTCGGGAGGAGCACCCGGACGCACTGACCGTGCTCGGCGGCATCCACGCCACCTTCATGTATCAGCAGGTGCTGACCGAGGCGCCGTGGATCGACGCCATCGTGCGCGGCGAGGGCGAGGAGATCATCGTCGACCTGATGCGCGCCCGCGAGGACGGCCGCTGGGCGACGGACCGCCGCAGCATCAAGGGCATCGCCTATCGCGACGGCAGCGAGGTCGTGGCGACGGTGGCGGCGCCGACGGTGAAGAACCTCGATGCGATCACGCCGGATTGGAGCGTGCTCGAATGGAGCAAGTACATCTACATCCCGATGAACAAGCGGGTCGCCATCCCCAACATGGCGCGCGGCTGCCCGTTCACCTGCAGCTTCTGCTCGCAATGGAAATTCTGGCGCGACTATCGCATCCGCGACCCGAAGAAGGTGGTTGATGAGATCGAGACATTGATGCGCGAGCACGATGTCGGCTTCTTCATCCTCGCCGACGAGGAGCCGACCATCAACAAGAAGAAGTTCATAGCCTTCTGCGAGGAGCTGATCCGCCGCGACCTCAAGATCCTCTGGGGCATCAACACCCGCGTCACCGACATCCTGCGCGACGAGGCGCTGCTGCCGCTGTACCGCAAGGCCGGCCTGATCCACGTCTCGCTGGGGACGGAAGCCGCGGCGCAGATGAAGCTCGACCGCTTCAACAAGGAGACCACGGTCGCGCAGAACAAGAAGGCGATCCAGCTCTTGCGCGACGCCGGCATCGTCGTCGAGGCCCAGTTCATCGTTGGCCTCGAGAACGAGACCCGCGAGACCCTGGAAGAGACCTACCAGATGGCGCGCGACTGGAAGCCGGATCTCGCCAACTGGGCGATGTACACGCCCTGGCCGTTCTCCGATCTGTTCCGCGACCTCGGCGACAAGGTCGAGATCTTCGACTACGAGAAGTACAATTTCGTCACCCCGATCATGAAGCCGGACGCGATGGACCGCGGCGAGCTGCTCGACGGCGTCATGAACAACTATCGCCGCTTCTACATCCTAAAGGCGCTGTTCTCCTATCCCTGGGCCGGCTCCGGCGAGCGCCGCCGCTATCTGCTCGGCTGCCTCAAGGCGTTCCTGAAGTCGGGCTTCGAGCGGAAATTCTACGATCTCGGCCGCGTTAATTACTGGGGGCCGCAGTCCAAGGGCAAGGTCGATTTCGGCTTCGATACGTCGCGCAGGCGCGCCGATCCCGGCAAGATCGAATGGAAGACGAGCCATAATCGCAAGCTGAGCGGACCGCAGCAGGCGCAGGTGATGGCCTGTGGCGGCGGCGCCGGGCAGATGAGCGACGAGACCGAGACGCGGGTGCATTGAGATGCACGGCACGTGCGCCCGGCACGTTCCGCTGCCGCGTGCTGACGCCGCGCCTGACCATCAGGACGGCGTTGCTGAAGGCCACATCGCCGGCCGCATCGGTCCCAACGCGATCATCCAGACCGCGGAGGCCTTGCGTCAGCTGCACGGCGAGGAGGCGGCGCGCCGCGTCTTCGCGGCCGCGCGGCTCGACACCTATCTCGCGACGCCTCCGGCGGCGATGGTCGACGAAGCCGAGGTCACGCGGCTCCATCGTGCGCTTCGGACCGAGCTCGACGACGATGCTGCGCGCGCCGTCAGCACCAGGGCAGGGCGGCTGACGGCGGCCTATCTGCTCGCGCATCGCATCCCCTCCGCGGCGCACCGCGTGCTCCGGCTGCTGCCGGCCCGGCTCGCGAGCGGCGTGCTGACGCGGGCGATATCCGCGCATGCCTGGACGTTTGCCGGGACCGGCACCTTCACCGTACGCCCAGGTCGGCCCACCATCTACCAGATCAGCCATTGTCCGCTGTGCCGCGGCCATCACGGCGATCACGCCATCTGCGACTTCTACGCTGGGACGTTCGAGACGCTGTTCGCAAGGCTCGTGCATCCCGACGCCCATGCGCGCGAGATTGCCTGCGAAGCCTGGGGTGACGAGGCCTGCCGGTTCGAGATCGGCTGGTGAGACGGCGCCATGCGAGACGTGACACCGCAATGGCATCGGTTGTCGCGCTCAGCTCGGCAGAAACCGCGCTCCTTCCTTGCCGAAGAAGTCCAGCATCGCCTGCGCCGGCGGCAGCAGCAGCTTGTCGGCGCGCCGCACCGCGTGCCACTGGCGGATGATCGGCAATCCCGCGACCTTCAACGTCACCAGCCGCCCCTCGCTGAGCTCATGGGCGACGGTGTGCTGCGAGATGAAGGCGATGCCGAGGCCGGCGATCACGGCCTGCTTGATGGTCTCGTTGCTGTCCATCTCCATGCTGGTCTTCGGCTTCAGACCATGCTTCTCGAAGAATGTCTCCATCAGCAGCCGGGTGCCCGATCCCGGCTCCCGGGTGATGAACACCTCGCCGGCGAGATCCTCGGCCGCGATCCGCTTGCGGCGCGCCAGCCGGTGGTTGGCTGGGGCGATGATGATGTGCGGGTGCTTTCCGAACGGCCGCATATCCACGGGAACGTCGGCCGGTGGCCGGCCCATGATGGCGATGTCGAGATCATAGCCGCGCAGTGCCTCGCGCAGGCTGTCGCGATTGCCGATCCGCAAGGTGACGTCGATCTTGGGGAAGCGCCGCGAAAATTCCGCGATCGCAAACGGCACGAAATATTTCGCGGTGCTGACCGCGCCGATCGCCACGCGGCCGCCGCTGCGTCCCGCCAGAATGTCGAGCGCCTGCTCGCAGTCCTGCAGCGCGGCTTCGACGCGCTCGGCGAGTGCCAGGACGCTGCGGCCGGCCTCGGTCAGGATCATGCCGTCGGTGGTGCGCTGGATCAGCGGCAGCCCGGCGAGCTCCTGAAGATTGCGAATCTGCAGGGTCACGGCAGGCTGAGTGAGGTTCAAACGGCCGGCCGCAGACGTCACCGACCCCGAGTTTTGCACGGCAGCCAGCGCCCGAAGCTGGCGGATGGTGAGATCGCGAGAGAAGTGCCGGCTCATGGAACCCTCGATGAGATCGCCAGTATAAGGAAAACTTTGGTCTATCCAAAGATAATGAAATTTCCCTAATTAGGCAAATCGAGTGTTGATAGCAGCGCGGCACGACGCATTCGTGCGGCTTCATCAAGTTCCCGGCAGAGGAGCTGATGGCGAGGGAGTGGCCCATGAATCACCAAATGGATCAACATCAGACATTGCAGGCACATCTGGCGGCGCAGGGTGCCGACGCCGATTGCGCCGCGGTCATCGAGGCTCTGGCCGGGGCGGCGCGCGAACTCGCGCGGCAGATCGCGGTCGCACCGCTGTCTGGCGTCGACGAAGGCGCCGCCACCGTGAACGCCGACGGCGACGTCCAGAAGGCGCTCGACATCGTCGCCGACAATCTGATGCGGGATGCGCTGCGCCGGGCTCCGGTCGCTGGCATCCTGTCCGAGGAGGTCGACCGGCCGGAAACGGTCAATGCTGCTGCCCCACTTTGCGTGGCGATCGACCCGCTCGACGGCTCGTCGAACCTGCAGAACAACATCTCCGTCGGCACCATCTTCTCGATCCGCCCGCGGGGCCGCGACGTGCTCTCCAGCTTCTTCGAGCCCGGCACGGCACAGCTTGCCGCCGGCTTCTTTGTCTATGGACCACAGACCTGCCTGGTGCTCGCGATCGACCATCGCGTCGATCTCTACGTCCTGCATCCGACCTTGCACGAGTTCATGCTCGCCAAGTCTGGCATCCGCATCCCGCAGGATACGCCGGAGTTCGCCATCAACGCGTCGAACCGCCGGCACTGGAGCGGGACCGTGCGCAACTATGTCGACGAATGCCTGTCGGGCGCGGCCGGCCCGCGCGGCCGCGACTTCAACATGCGCTGGATCGCCTCGCTGGTCGCCGAGGCCTATCGTATCCTGATGCGCGGCGGCGTGTTCCTCTATCCGGCCGACTCCCGCCCCGGCTATCGCGAGGGCCGGCTGCGGCTGGTCTACGAAGCGCATCCGATGGCGCTGATCATGGAATGGGCCGGCGGCTCGGCCTCGAGCGGCCGTTCGCGCATCCTCGAACTGTCGGCGCGCTCGCCGCATCAGCGCGCGCCGCTGATCATGGGCGACGTCCGCCTTGTCCGCGACGTCGACCAGTTGCATGAGGGCATCGAGCCGCTGTTCGAAACCAGCGATGCGCCCCTGTTCGCGCGGCGCGGCCTGTTCCGCTGAGCCCGCCTGCCGAACGCGCCTTCCGGAGAAAGTTCATGTCACGTCGTCATCCCATCATCTCGATCACCGGCTCGTCGGGCGCCGGCACCACGTCCGTCAAGAAGACCTTCGAGAACATCTTCCGCCGCGAGAACGTCAAGGCGGCCTATATCGAGGGCGACGCCTTCCATCGCTACAATCGCGAGGAGATGCGCCGCAAGATGGTCGAGGAGGCCGAGATCGGCAACAAGCACTTCAGCCATTTCAGCCCCGACACCAATCTGTTCGAGGAGCTCGAGAAGACTTTTCGCGATTATTCCGAGACCGGCACCGGCATGACGCGCCACTACGTTCACGATGAGGAGGAGGCGCGGCTCTACGACACAAGGCCCGGCAACTTCACCGAGTGGAGCCGGCTGCCGGAGGATTCCGATCTGCTGTTCTACGAAGGCCTGCACGGCGCCGTTGTCACGGACAAGGTCAACATCGCGCAGCACGCCGATCTGAAGATCGGCGTTGTTCCGGTGATGAACCTGGAGTGGATCCAGAAGCTGCACCGCGACCGCGCGTCGCGCGGCTACACCACCGAGGCGGTCACCGACACGATCCTGCGCCGTATGCCGGACTACGTGAACTACATCATCCCGCAGTTCTCCGAGACCGACATCAACTTCCAGCGCGTGCCGACGGTCGACACCTCGAACCCGTTCGTCGCCCGCTGGATCCCGACGCCCGATGAATCGATGGTCGTGATCCGGCTGAAGAACCCGCGCGGCATCGACTTCCCCTATCTGCTCTCGATGATTCCGCAGAGCTTCATGTCGCGCGCCAATTCGATCGTGATCCACGGCGCCAAGCTCGATCTCGCGATGCAGCTCATTCTCACCCCCATGATCATGCAACTGATGGACCGAAAGAGGCGCACGCTATGACCGCCACCGCCGTGCAAACGCTGGCTCCGAAAGCCGATCCCAGCCATGCCGAGATGGCGAATGCCATCCGCTTCCTGGCCATCGACGCAGTCGAAAAGGCGAAATCGGGTCATCCGGGCATGCCGATGGGCATGGCCGACGTGGCAACCGTCCTTTTCTCACGCTTCATGAAATTCGATCCCGCCGATCCGGCCTGGCCCGATCGCGACCGTTTCGTGCTGTCGGCCGGACACGGCTCGATGCTGCTCTATGCGCTGCTGCATCTGACTGGCTACGAGGCCGTCACGATCGATGAGCTGAAGCGGTTCCGGCAATGGGGCGCCAAGACGCCGGGGCATCCTGAGTATGGCCACACGCCTGGTGTCGAGACCACCACCGGTCCGCTCGGGCAGGGCATCGCGACGGCGGTCGGCATGGCGCTCGCCGAGCGCCTGATGAACGCGCGCTACGGCGACGATCTGGTCGATCACTATACCTACGTGATCGCCGGCGACGGCTGCCTGATGGAGGGCATCAGCCACGAGGCGATCTCGCTCGCGGGCCATCTCAAGCTGAATCGCTTGATCGTGCTGTTCGACGACAACGGCATCTCGATCGACGGCTCGACGGGTCTTGCCTGCTCCGACGATCAGCTCGCACGCTTCGCGGCGTCGGGCTGGGCGACGTCCCGCATTGACGGCCATGATCCCGAAGCCATCGAGGCTGCTATCGCGGCGGCGCGGCAGAGCAACCGCCCGAGCATGATTGCGTGCCGGACGACGATCGGCTTCGGCTCACCCGGACGGCAGGGCTCGGAGAAGGCGCATGGCGCGCCGCTCGGGCCGGAGGAGGTCGAGAAGACCCGCGCGGCACTGCACTGGCCGCACCGTCCGTTCGAGGTGCCAGCCGATGTGTTGGTGAGCTGGCGCGAGATCGGCGCGCGCGGCCGCAGCGTGCGCCAGGCCTGGAAGGAGCGTGCGCGCAAGCTGTGCACCGCGGACCGATCGCCGTGCCATGACGCGCTGAACAAGAAGCTGCCGGCCGCCTATACCGAGCGCATGGCGCAGTTCATCGCGCAGCTCACGGCCGAGCGGCCGAAGATCGCCACCCGCCAGGCCTCGCAGAACGTCATCGATGTCATTGCGACAGTGCTGCCAAATCTGCTCGGCGGCTCGGCGGACCTGACTCATTCCAACCTGACCAAGGCAAAGACGCACAAATCCGTCACACCGGCCGCAATGGATGGCAACTACGTGCACTATGGTGTGCGCGAACACGCGATGGCTGCGGCCATGAACGGCATCGCGCTGCATGGCGGTTTCATTCCCTATGGCGGCACCTTCCTCGCGTTCGCCGACTACAGCCGGCCGGCGATTCGGCTGGCCGCGCTGATGGGCATCCGCGTTATCCACGTGATGACCCACGATTCCATCGGCCTCGGCGAGGACGGCCCGACGCATCAGCCAGTCGAGCATGTCGCGAGCTTGCGCGCCATTCCGAACCTCCTGGTCTTCCGCCCGGCCGACGCGGTCGAGACGGCGGAAGCCTGGGACTGCGCGCTGCGCGCGGAGACCTCGCCGTCGGTGCTGTGCCTGTCTCGGCAAGCCCTGCCGGCCTTCCGCACCGAGGCATCGGATCACAACAAGGTCGCGCGCGGCGCTTACGTGGTCATCGAGCCCGAGGCTGGGCGCGATGTGACCTTGATTGCGACCGGCTCGGAGGTGGCGATCGCGCTGGAGGCGGCCAAGCTGCTGGCGGCCGAGGGCGTCCAGGCGGCGGTGGTGTCGGCGCCGTGCTTCGAGTTGTTTCGCAAGCAGTCGGCAGAGTATCGCGCCGCGGTGCTCGGCCACGTGCCGCGCATCGGCGTGGAGGCCGCGATCGAGGGCGACTGGGCGCGCTGGCTCGGCGATGCCGGCGAGTTCGTCGGCATGCACGGCTTCGGCGCCTCGGCGCCGGCCGAGGTGCTGTACCGCGAATTCGGCATCACGCCTGCGGCGGTGGCCGATGCGGCGATGCGCAACATCATCCGGGCGCGGGCTTCCTGAGCCGCGCCACCAAGCAGAACATCGAACCAGGGACGGAGACCAACATGGCGCGGATCACGCTCAGACAATTGCTGGACCATGCGGCCGAGCGCGGCTACGGCGTGCCGGCGTTCAACATCAACAACATGGAGCAGGGGCTGGCGATCATGGAGGCGGCCGCGGCCGTCGATGCCCCCGTGATCATCCAGGCCTCGCGCGGCGCGCGCTCCTATGCCGGCGACATCATGCTGTCCAAGATGATCGACGCGCTGGAGGAGATGTATCCGCAGATCCCGCTCTGCCTGCACCAGGACCACGGCAATGACGAGGCGACCTGCGCCACCGCGATCAAGTACGGCTTTACGTCCGTGATGATGGACGGCTCGCTCAGGGCCGATGCCAAGACCGCGGCCGACTACGACTACAACGTCGACATCACCCGCCGCGTCACCGACATGGCGCACTGGGTCGGCGCCTCGGTCGAGGGCGAGCTCGGCGTGCTCGGCTCGCTCGAACATGGTGGCGGCGAGCAGGAGGATGGTCACGGCCTCGAGGGCAAGGTCAGCCGCGAGCAGCTGCTGACCGATCCCGACCAGGCGGTCGACTTCGTCCGCGCCACCAAGGTCGATGCGCTGGCGATCGCGATGGGCACCTCGCACGGCGCCTACAAATTCTCGCGCAAGCCGGACGGCGAGATTCTCGCCATGAACGTGATCGAGGAGATCCATCGCCGGCTGCCGAATACGCATCTCGTCATGCACGGCTCGTCCTCGGTGCCGCAGAGCCTGCAGGACATGTTCAACCAGTTCGGCGGCGAGATGCCGCAGACCTGGGGCGTCCCGGTCGAGGAGATCGTGCGCGGCATCCGTCACGGCGTGCGCAAGGTCAACATCGACACCGACTGCCGGCTGGCAATGACCGCCATCTTCCGAAAAGTCGGCGCGTCGTCGAAGAGCGAGTTCGATCCGCGCAAATTCCTGAAGCCCGCGATGGATTCGATGCGCGAGCTCTGCCGCGAGCGGTTCGAGCAGTTCGGCGCCGCCGGCAATGCATCCAGGATCAAGGTGCTGCCGCTGTCGGAGATGGCCAAGCGCTATCGCTCCGGCGCGCTCGATCCACGAATTGGGGGAATGACCGAAGCTGCGTGACGTCCACAGCCACAACGAAAATCCAGGAGGAACACATGAACGACCAATCGATCACGGTGCGCGGCAAGGATCGCTACAAGTCCGGCGTGATGGAATACAAGAAGATGGGCTATTGGGAGCCGTCCTATCAGCCCAAGGACACCGACGTCATCGCGCTGTTCCGCGTCACGCCGCAGGACGGTGTCGATCCGACCGAGGCCTGCGCCGCGGTCGCCGGCGAATCCTCGACCGCGACCTGGACCGTGGTGTGGACCGACCGTCTGACCGCAGCCGAGAAGTATCGCGCCAAGTGCTACCGCGTCGAGCCGGTGCCGGGCTCGCCCGGCAGCTATTTCGCCTATATCGCCTATGACCTCGATCTGTTCGAGCCCGGCTCGATCTCCAATCTGACCGCCTCGATCATCGGCAATGTGTTCGGCTTCAAGCCGCTGAAGGCGCTGCGGCTGGAGGACATGCGGCTGCCGGTGGCCTATGTGAAGACGTTCCAGGGGCCGGCGACCGGCATCGTCGTCGAGCGCGAGCGGCTCGACAAGTTCGGCCGGCCGCTACTGGGCGCCACCGTCAAGCCGAAGCTCGGCCTGTCCGGCCGCAACTACGGACGCGTCGTCTACGAGGCGCTGAAGGGCGGGCTCGACTTCACCAAGGACGACGAGAACATCAACTCGCAGCCGTTCATGCATTGGCGCGAGCGCTTTCTGTACTGCATGGAGGCGGTCAACAAGGCGCAGGCGGCGACCGGCGAGATCAAGGGCACCTACCTCAACGTCACCGCGGCGACGATGGAGGACATGTATGAGCGCGCCGAGTTCGCCAAGGAGCTCGGCTCGACGATCGTCATGATCGACCTCGTGATCGGCTACACCGCGATCCAGTCGATGGCGAAATGGGCGCGCCGGAACGACATGATCCTGCATCTGCATCGTGCCGGTCACTCGACCTACACGCGGCAGCGCGCGCACGGCGTGTCGTTCCGCGTCATCGCCAAATGGATGAGGCTCGCCGGCGTCGACCACATCCATGCCGGTACCGTGGTCGGCAAGCTCGAAGGCGATCCGAACACCACGCGCGGCTATTACGACATCTGCCGCGAGGACTTCAATCCGATGCGGCTGGAGCATGGCGTGTTCTTCGACCAGAACTGGGCCAGCCTGAACAAGCTGATGCCGGTGGCCTCCGGCGGCATCCATGCCGGCCAGATGCACCAGTTGCTCGACCTGCTCGGCGAGGACGTCGTGCTGCAGTTCGGCGGCGGCACGATCGGCCATCCGCGCGGCATCGCCGCCGGTGCGACCGCCAACCGCGTCGCGCTGGAAGCGATGATCCTCGCCCGCAATGAGGGCCGCGACTACGTGCATGAAGGTCCGGAGATCCTGGCCAAGGCGGCACAGACCTGCACGCCGCTGCGCGAGGCGCTGGAGATCTGGAAGGACGTCACCTTCAACTACGAATCGACCGATTCGCCGGACTTCGTCCCGACAGTGACGCCTGCCGCCTAACAATCGTTCGATGCGACGCCGCGATGCGAGCCGGACACCGGCTCGCCCGTTTCAGCGATATCAGGAGACATCAACATGCGCGTGACCCAGGGTTGCTTTTCTTTCCTGCCCGATCTGACCGACGAGCAGATCTCCGCTCAGATCCAGTATTGCCTCGAGAAGAATTGGGCCGTGAACATCGAGTTCACCGACGATCCGCATCCCCGCAACACCTATTGGGAGATGTGGGGCCTGCCGATGTTCGACCTGCGTGACGCCGCCGGCATCATGCACGAGCTGACCGAGTGCCGGAAGATCTACGGCGACCGCTACATCCGCATCTCGGCCTTCGATTCCAGCCATGGCTGGGAATCGACCCGGTTGTCCTTCATCGTCAACCGGCCGCAGAACGAGCCGGGCTTCCGGCTCGACCGGCAGGAAACCGTCGGGCGCAATCAGCGTTATTCGACGCGGTCCTACGCGGCCGAGCGCCCGGAAGGCCAGCGTTACTGATCCCTGGCGGGCGGAGGTCGCTGCTGCGTCTGCGGGTCTGCGGCGTGGCAGGGATCTCCGCCCGGAGCGGCCATATCACCTTCTATTTGCCGTTGCTTCGTTGTTGCCAGGTTCGCAATCGAACGCACGGCGATCTGATGCGAACGTCCAGAACGGAGCACCAGTCGATGATGCAGGCCACGCAGACGGACACCACCGAGGCGACGCCGGTCGACACCGTCGACCTGCGCCGCGAGTTCGAGAGCGTCGATATTGCGCCGGTGCTGGAGCAGCTCGACCGCGAGCTGGTCGGGCTCACCCCGGTCAAGACGCGAATCCGCGAGATCGCGTCGCTGCTGATGATGGAGCGGATCCGCCGCAAGATGGGGCTGGCGACGACGTTTCCGACCCTGCACATGTCGTTCACCGGCAATCCCGGCACCGGCAAGACCACTGTCGCGCTGCGCATGGCCGGCATCCTGCACCGGCTCGGCTTCGTGCGCCGCGGCCACGTCATCAGCGTCACCCGCGACGACCTCGTCGGCCAGTATATCGGCCACACCGCGCCGAAGACCAAGGAGGTGCTGAAGAAGGCGATGGGGGGCGTCCTGTTCATCGACGAGGCGTATTATCTCTACCGTCCCGAGAACGAGCGCGACTACGGCCAGGAGTCGATCGAGATCCTGCTGCAGATCATGGAGTCGCAGCGCGAGGATCTCGTGGTCATTCTTGCCGGCTATGCCGACCGGATGGAGAAGTTCTTCCAGAGCAATCCCGGCTTCCGCTCGCGCATCGCCCACCACATCGACTTCCCCGACTATTCGGAGGCCGAGCTGCTGACGATCTCCGAGATGATGCTGGAAGGGCAGAATTATCGCTTCACGCCGGAGGCCCGCGCCGCTTTCGAAAGATACATCGCCGTCCGGCGCACTCAGCCCATGTTCTCCAACGCGCGCTCGATCCGCAATGCGCTGGATCGGATCCGCCTGCGCCAGGCCAACCGGCTGGTGTCGCGGCTCGACCGCGTGCTGACGTCCGATGACGTGATGTCGATCGAAGCCAGCGACGTGCTGGCAAGCCGCGTGTTCGCCAAGGGGGCCGACGCGGGCGACGGCAGGGCGGAGGCGCAATCATGAGTCTGGCTCTGGTGAGGAACGCGCCGCTCGACGACCTCCGGCGCCGCATCGCCGACGCCGGCGCACTGATCTTCGACGTCGACGGCACGATGGCCGAGACCGAGGAAATCCATCGCGAGGCCTTCAACGAGGCGTTCGTCGCGGTGGGCATCGACTGGCACTGGGGCCGCCGCATCTACAAGGAGCTGCTGCGTGTCACCGGTGGCAAGGAGCGCGTCCGTGCGTTCGACCAGATGCGGCGCACGGGTCCGCCGCTCAGCGACGCCGTCGTTGCCCGGCTTCATCGCATCAAGACGGAGCGGTTTGCCGCGCTGATGGCCGACAAGGGCTGCCCGTTGCGCCCGGGCGTGCAAGCATTGCTGGAGGCTGCCTCGGCCCGCGGGCAGCGGCTCGCGATCGCGACGACGACCACGCGCGCCAATATCGATGCCCTGTTGGCGCCCGCGCTGGGCGCGAACTGGGAGGCAGGATTTGCCGCCGTCGTGGCGGCCGACGATGTCGTGCGCAAGAAGCCTGCGCCCGATGTCTACCTGGAGGTCTTGTCGCAGCTCGATCTACCCGCGGCCAGTTGCATCGCGATCGAGGACTCCGGTAACGGGTTGATGGCTGCGACCCGCGCCGGCGTTCCCGTGCTGATCACGCGCAGCCTCTACTTTCATGACGACGCGTTCGACGGTGCGCTCGCCGTGTTCGACGATCTCGGGGAGCTTGTTACCTGAGGTATTTTGAGGTGTTTGTGCTGATGCGTTGCCGATTATGTACGCCACCATGCGCATAGCCGCGTGGCGTGGTCGTTCTATTGCCGTCTCGACAAGAACGTGTAATCCCTTGACGACATATCTTCATGTCGAGTCGAGGTCGTTGAGTATGGCCCGCACGCAGGCCAAATTGAAACGTACGGACGTTGCACGCACGGAAGCGTTTCGCGGGCGGGTGGGACGGCCGCCGAAGGCGCTGGCTGGAAATATCGAGGAACGTATTCTGGACGCTGCGCGCGCGGTGTTTCTCGAGCGCGGCTTTGACGGCGCCAGCATCGACGAGATCGCCGAGCGCGCCCCCGCCAGCAAGCCGACGATTTATGCCCGATACACCGGCAAGGCCGCCTTGTTTGCCGCCGTCGTCGCGCGCTCCATCAACGACGTGATGAATCTCGGGTCCTACACGCCGGTGGCCGGCACCGCACAGGAAAAGCTGGTTGGACTGGCCATCGCCATCGTCGATCGCGCGCTGAAGGACTCGCTGGGATTGTTACGGGTCACGATCGGGGAGGCTTACCGGTTTCCCGATCTCAGTTGTCAGTTTCATGACGTCTCGCGCAAGCGGGCCACCCATGCTGTGGCGGTGCTGCTCGGCGAGACGATCGGCGCCTCGGCCACGACCGCTCGCCGGACGCCGTCGAAGGCGTCGGCCGTTTCTGCCGAGATCTTCATCGATCTGATCGTCATGCCGGTGATCATGCGCTCGCTCATGGGCGAGAGCGAGAGGACGATCCGCAGGGAGCTGCCCGGCTTCGTCCGTGACCGGGTCAAGACGTTCCTGGCGCTGCAGCCGAAGGTCTGAGCAGCGCGATCAGCGTCGCCGGAGCGATGACGGTTCGAGCGTCACCTGCTTGAGATCGTTGCCGCTGACGACGACCACGACGAAGGCGAGCTTGCCGTCCTTGTTCATCAGGCCGCCACTGATCGCCCGGCCGGCCGCCGAGCGCTCGGCGATCCGAATCGCATCCGACATCTTGAGCCGGACCGTGGTGAGGGCAGCCAGGCTGTTACGATCGCTTTCGCTCAGTCCATCCACGGTGGAGAACAGCACGCTGTTGCGCACCTTCGCCGTGGTGCCGTCGATGTCGGATTCCCAGATCCGTCCGCTCTGCAGGGTTCGGACCTTGTAGACGGGCGCGTCGAGCCCACCCTCGAAGCTGATGTCCGCGGTCTTGGAGCCCGGATGAATCCTTTCGGCGATCCGCAGCGCCTGGTGCAGTGACACCTCCGTCCGCCGGAACTTGTCGAGCTCGCGATCGATCGTCTCCTGGCTCAGTGCCGGATCGGTGGAGGCTGACGGATCCCTCTCGGTCTGCATGCCGGAGCCGGTCCCGGCGACCGCGTGCGCCAGGGGCGCCCATGACAGCAGGATCAAGGTCAACAGAATGATTCGTTTCATGACGGCCTGCTGTCTCCGATCTCGGTCGGTGCTTGTAGAGCATTCCCTCGGAAAACGGTTGTGGTAAAACGAAACTGTATCGTTTTATAATTAAGGGCAGCGTATATGTCAAGGTTACGGTATCGGCGGCGTCATGTAGTCGGTGTCGAAGCCGACGCCGTGGCCCTCGGGGATGGAGGGGCGATCGCCGTTATGTTGAAGGCCAAGCCATTGTGCCTGGCGAACTGATAAGGTGGCGGGAGATAGCTCTGGATCTCGCGTTTGCTCTTCATGGCCAGCGAGCGGATCGCGATCGCCTTGGCGCTGTTTTCGACCGGCTGGAAATCGGTGGACGTCCGCCGTTTATGATGATGTCGATGGCGCTGATCACGATTGCGGGAGCTGCATCCTTGGAACCCGCACGGCCACGGATGTCGATGGGCGGCTGCGCAATCACGGGTGCTCGGCGCGTTCATCTGCGGCTAATACGCCGCCGGCTATGATTTTCTTCCATTTCCGATAGGTTGTCGCCGTTTCAACCGGGAGCGGCCGATATTGCCGCGCAGCGGCGTCCGATGTCCCGATAGGGGTCACGATGCAGGCCGCATCGGCGGACGCGACCAGAGGAGTCTGAATGATTAAGCGCCGGGCCATGATCACCTTCACGTTCACCGTCGCGACGCTGCTCGCAGCCTGCGGCGGCGTTGCGCAAGCGGCGCAGTGCGGTTCGTCGCCGGCGGGGTTCGAGGCGTGGAAGCGCGAATTCAGCGAGGAGGCGCGGGCGAAGGGCGTCGGCGGCGCCGCGATCGCCGCGCTGATGCAGACCAACTACGCCTCCGCGACGATCGCCGCCGATCGCGGCCAGCGCAGCTTCTCGCTGTCGCTCGATCAGTTCCTCGCCAAGCGCGGGGCTGCTGCGATCGTCGCGCGCGGCCGCCAGCTCAAGCAGTCGCAGGCGGCGATGTTCGCCTCGATCGAGCAGCGTTACGGCGTGCCGCCCGGACCGCTGATCGCGATCTGGGGCATGGAGAGCGCGTTCGGCAGCCAGCGCGGCAATCAGCACATGCTGTCGTCGATCGCGACGCTCGCCTATGACTGCCGCCGTCCGGAGTTCTTCACCGACCAGCTCTATGCCGCGCTCAAGCTGATCGACCGCGGCGTGCTCTCGGGCAACACCCGCGGCTCGATGCATGGCGAGGTCGGGCAGACGCAATTCATGCCGAAGAACATCCTCGCTTACGGCGTCGGCAATCTCGACGTCGCCGCCAACGCGCTGGCCTCGACCGCGAACTTCCTGCGCGCCAACGGCTGGAAGGCAGGCGCCGGCTATCAGCCGGGCGAGCCGAACTTCGCCGCCATCGAGGCCTGGAACGCCGCCGGCGTCTATCAGAAGGCGATCGCGCTGATGGGCCGCCAGATCGACGGCGGCGGCTCGGCCGCGGCGCGCTGACGGGCCCGCGACTGATAGACATGTCCAATGAAAGAAGCGGCGCTTCATCACTGAAGCGCCGCTTCTCTTTGGTGTCGGTCAGTCGGCTTGTCGCCTCAGGCCTTCAGATCGAACCGGTCGAGGTTCATCACCTTGGTCCAGGCGGCGACGAAGTCCTTGACGAACTTCTGCTTGGCATCCGAGCTGGCATAGACCTCGGCCAGCGCGCGCAACTGCGAGTGCGAGCCGAAGATCAGGTCGGCGCGGGTCGCCGTCCACTTGATCGCGCCGGACTTGCGGTCGCGGCCCTCGAAGGTGTGCTCGCCCTGATCGACCGGACGCCAGGCCACGCCCATGTCGAGCAGGTTGGCGAAGAAGTCGTTGGAGAGCGTCTCGGTCTGCTCGGTGAACACGCCATGCTTGGAGCCGTTGGCGTTGGCGCCGAGCACGCGCAGGCCGCCGACCAGCACGGTCATCTCCGGCGCGGTCAAGGTGAGCAGTTGCGCCTTGTCGACCAGCAGCTCCTCGCCCGACAGCCACTGCTTGCCGCTGAGATAGTTGCGGAAGCCGTCATGGGTCGGTTCGAGCACCGCGAACGACTCGACGTCGGTCTGCTCCTGCGAGGCATCGGTGCGGCCGGGCGCGAACGGCACGGTCACCTCGACGCCGGCCTTCTTGGCGGCCGCCTCGACGCCGGCATTGCCGGCCAGCACGATCAGGTCGGCGAGCGAGATCTTCTTGCCGCCGGAGGCCTGCGCGTTGAACTCCTTCTGGATGGCCTCGAGCGTCGAGAGCACCTTGGCGAGTTCGGCCGGGTTGTTGACCGCCCAGTCCTTCTGCGGAGCCAGGCGAATGCGCGCGCCATTGGCGCCGCCGCGCTTGTCCGAGCCGCGGAAGGTCGAGGCTGAGGCCCAGGCCGTCGACACCAGTTGCGACACCGACAGACCCGAGGCGAGGATCTTCGCCTTGAGCGCCGCGACGTCCTTGTCGTCGACAACGGGATGATCGAGGGCCGGCACCGGATCCTGCCAGATCAGATCCTCCTTCGGCACCAGCGGGCCAAGGTAACGCACCTTCGGACCCATGTCGCGATGGGTCAGCTTGAACCAGGCGCGGGCGAAGGCGTCGGCGAACTGATCCGGGTTCTCCAGGAAGCGGCGCGAGATCTTCTCGTAGGCCGGATCGAAGCGCAGCGCGAGGTCGGTGGTGAGCATCGACGGCGCATGCCGCTTCGACTTGTCATGCGCGTCCGGCACCGTGTTGGCGCCGGCGCCGTGCTTCGGCTTCCACTGATGCGCGCCGGCCGGGCTCTTGGTCAGCTCCCATTCGTAGCCGAACAGATTCCAGAAGAAGTTGTTGCTCCACTTGGTCGGCGTCGTCGTCCAGATCACTTCGAGGCCGGAGGTGATGGTATCGCCGCCCTTGCCCGAGCCGTATTTGCTGGCCCAGCCGAGACCCTGCTGCGCGATGTCGGCGCCTTCCGGCTCGGCCCCGACCAGCGACGCATCACCCGCGCCGTGGGTCTTGCCGAAGGTGTGACCGCCGGCGATCAGCGCCACCGTCTCTTCGTCGTTCATCGCCATGCGGGCGAAGGTCTCGCGGATGTCGCGCGCGGCAGCCAGCGGATCGGGATTGCCGTTCGGGCCTTCCGGGTTGACGTAGATGAGGCCCATCTGCACGGCAGCGAGCGAGCCTGCGAGCTCGCGGTCGCCGCTGTAGCGCTCGTCGGCGAGCCACTTGCCCTCGGGGCCCCAATAGATGTCCTGCTCGGGCTCCCAGGTATCGGCGCGGCCGCCGCCGAAGCCGAAGGTCTTGAACCCCATCGATTCCAGCGCGACGTTGCCGGTCAGCACGAACAGGTCGGCCCAGGAGATCTTCTGGCCGTACTTCTGCTTGATCGGCCACAGCAGGCGGCGGGCCTTGTCGAGGTTGGCGTTGTCAGGCCAGCTGTTCAGCGGCGCGAAGCGCTGCTGGCCGGTGCCGGCACCGCCACGGCCGTCGCCAATGCGATAGGTGCCGGCGGCGTGCCAGGCCATGCGGATGAACAGCGGACCGTAATGGCCGAAATCGGCCGGCCACCAGTCCTGCGAATCGGTCATCAGCGCGTGCAGGTCCTTGACCAGCGCGTCGAGATCGAGGCTCTTGAATTCCTTGGAATAATCGAACGCCTCACCGAGCGGATCGGAGAGGTTCGAGTGCTGATGCAGCACCGACAGATTGAGCTGGTTCGGCCACCAATCCTTGTTCGAAAATCCCTTCAAGCCGCCCGAGAACGGGCACTTGCTGACGTCATCCATGTTTCTCTCCTGACGTGATCGTCATGGTTCCCCCCTGGGGTGGGAGCCGGGACCCTACGCGGCTGCTTCGATCAGGGGAAATTGAGATTGGTGATCGCAACGATAAGATTATCTGATGAACCTGGTCTGACGCCATTCAAACGCATATGGACACGGTGCATGACCGCTGCATCTCAAGATTGTGGTCAGGGAAAATTGACTCCGCGGCGGTGAACGATAAGATAAACTGATGATACATTTGACGATGCGGCAGCTTCGCTATTTCGATGCGCTGGCGCGTCTCGGCCATTTCGGCCGCGCCGCGGAGGCCTGCGCGATCTCGCAGCCGGCGCTGTCGATGCAGATCAAGGAGATGGAGGACGCGCTTGGCGGCGTGCTGCTGGAGCGCAATGCGCGCCAGGTGGTGCTGACGCGATTCGGCGAGCAGCTCGCCGAGCGCGTGCGCGAGATCCTGCGCTCGGTCGATGAGCTCGGCGACTTCGCCCGCGCCTCGCGCGACAAGCTCACGGGCCGGCTGCGGCTCGGCATGATCCCGACGATCGCGCCCTATCTGCTGCCCAAGGTGATTGGGAACCTGACGCGCAGACATCCCGAGATCGACATCCACGTCCGCGAGTCCAAGACGCCGAAGCTGATCGAGGAACTGGTCGAGGGCCGCCTCGATGCCGCGATCGTCGCGCTGCCGGTGTCGGAGCCGTCGCTGACCGAGGTCGCGCTGTTCGCGGAGAGCTTCCTGCTGGTGCGGCCGCCGGAATATGAAGGCGCGGCGGTGCCGAGCAGCGAGATGCTGCGCGAGATGCGGCTGCTGTTGCTGGAGGAGGGGCACTGCTTCCGCGACCAGGCGCTGTCGTTCTGCAACATGCAGGCGCCGCGCGAGATGCTCGATGCCTCCTCGCTGTCGACCCTGGTGCAGATGGTCGGCGCCGGCATGGGCGTGACGTTGATTCCGGAGATGGCGGTCGGCGTCGAGACGCGGTCGGCGTCGGTGTCGCTCGCGCGTTTCGCCGATCCGCAGCCGCAGCGTACGGTCGGCATGGTCTGGCGCAAGACCAGCCCGCTCGCCAAGCAACTGATGCAGATTTCCGAGATCGTCGGCAGCGCGGCCGAGGGTCTGCGCAAGCAGGCCGCGGCAGCGCAGGGCCGCAAACGGCGAAGCTGATCCTTCGGGACCATCCCGTCCGAGGCGGCCTTGTCCTTCCTTAAGGAAGGACATCCTCCACGAAATTGGCCTTGATCGCATCCGCTGCTGCGCTCGCGTTGTCGAGCCAGCTCGCCTTGGCTGATAGCAGCGGCACGGGTGGCAGCAGCGCCGGCGCCTCCCGCGACGCGACAACCTCAACGCCGGGCGGACCCGGAAACGCGACGGGGACGACCGGAATGGGATCGGGCGCGGCGGGAGCCACCGCTGCGGCGGGGAACAGATCGGGGCGCACGCCACCGGCGCCGAATGACGCCCCCGGCTTGCTCGACAACAACAGCCCGAGCACCGGCGCCGACAATTCCGGCAGCTCGAGCAATCTCGGCCGGCATTGAAGGGATGTTCGCCGGCGATCGCGCTTTTGCAATGGAACGGTCGCGCCGACAGGTGGTTCGTAGCGACGAGCAACTCATTTGCTCGTCGCCGCGATCGCGGCGGAGGACTGCGCCGGATGACCTTCGCGGCAGTCATGCGTGATGACCTTGGTCGAGGAGTCCTTGCGATGCGAAGCTTGAACTATGTGGGAGCGCTGGCCCTGTCCGGCGCGCTGCTGGCCGGAGCGAGCGCTCCGGCCTTGTCTGCACCCGTTACTGCGCTGTCGGCCGCGGCGAAGGCCGACGTTGCGCCGCTCAGCACGGTTCAGGTCCGCTATGGCGGCTGGCATGGCGGCGGCTGGCATGGCGGCGGTTGGCGTGGCGGCGGCTGGGGCTGGGGAGCAGGCGCGCTCGCGGCCGGTGCGCTTCTCGGCGCCGGGATCGCGGCGACGGCATCGCCTTATTACTACGACGATCCCTATTATTATGGTCCGCCCTACGGCTATGTCGGCGTCGGCTACGGGCCGTATTACGGCCGTCCCTATTATGCCCGCCCGTATTGGCGGCATCGCTATTATGGCTGGGGCGGTCCGTGGGGCGGCCCCTGGTGAGATCGGCTGATTGGTTCCGGATGCCCTGTCGTCTGCGCGAGCGATCGCGCAGACGATTTCGTGTTTGCTGCGAGCTGATCGTGATCGCGTGGCAGCCAAAACGCTGAAGGCAAGTTGATCTTGCTCAAAGCTGCTCCTCGCTCCCGTGGTCCAATAAGTTCGACACGGGAGAGGAGCCGGAAATGCAAACACCAGTTCAAATCGAATTTGAAGGGATTCGCGTCTCCGCTGAAATCCGGGCTGCCGTTGAGCAACATGTCGCGGAACTGGAGAGCCGCTTTGGCCGGATCACTGCGGCGCGCGTCATGGTCAAAGGTCCGGGTGGTCATCACCAAACCGGCGGTCAATATCTGGTGAGCGTTCGGCTGGCACTGCCCGACGGTCGGGAAGTCCACGTTGGACGTACCCCGAAGCTGGATGAACGGTACGTCGACTTGACCTTCGCCGTAGACAACGCATTCAAACGCGCGCGTCGACAACTGCAGGACCGGGCGCGACTGATGCGTGGCGATGTCAAGACGCACGAGCCTCAACCGATCGGAACCGTTGCGCGTATCGATCCAAGCGGCCAGTTCGGCTTTCTGGAAGCCGCCGACGGCCACGAAGTCTATTTCAACTGTAATAGTGTCGTTGATGGTGGACCAAGCATCGTGCCCGGCGCCCGCGTAAGCTACGTCGAGGAGATCGGAGAAAAAGGACCGCAGGCGAGCACGGTCAGATTGCTCGGGAAACATGGGCTGCGGGCTTAGATCGGCGGCCGAGACGCGAGCGGCGAGCAGGTTTGACGTTGGAGGTAACCGATGATTGGTGATCGCCTGCGTTTGTTCTGTCTTCATGGCACGGAAGGGCTTGGCGAAAAAATCGCTCACGCGCTCGGATGCCGTCTCGCCGCTGTCGAAGAACGCAGCTTCGAGGACGGCGAACACAAGGTGCGGCCGCTGGAAGTTGTCGCCGGCTGCGACGTCTACGTTCTGCATAGCCTCCATGGCGGTCCTGACGAGAGTCCGAACGACAAGCTGTGCCGGCTGCTGTTCCTGGTCGGAGCGTTGAAGGATGCCGGTGCTGCGCGGGTGACGGCGGTCGCACCGTATCTGTGTTATGCGCGAAAGGATCGGCGCACCAAGGCCAATGACCCCGTCACGATCCGTTATCTTGCGACCATGTTCGAGGCGATCGGTGTTGATGCAGTGGTGACCCTCGAAGTTCACAACGAGGCCGCGTTCGAGAACGCGTTCCGTTGCCCATCGGTAGCGCTGAGCACGGCGCCGCTCTTGATCGGCAGGATCAAGGCGATCGCGGCTGATCGGCCGATTGCCGTGGTTTCGCCGGATCTCGGAGGCGGCAAGCGCGCGGACCTGCTCCGCGAGGTTCTGGGGAAAGCGCTCGGCCGTCCGATCGGCAAGGCATTCGTGGAGAAGCATCGCAGCTCCGGCGTCGTTTCGGGCGACTTGTTCGCCGGAGAGGTGGCGAACGCGCTGTGCGTGATCGTGGATGATCTCATCAGCAGCGGTGGAACCCTGGTGCGGGCGGCGAAGGCGGCCCGTGCCCATGGGGCCGAAGAGGTGATAGCTTGCGTGGCGCACGGCTTGTTCATGCCGGGCGCGGCAACGACGCTCGCCGACCCTGCGATCGGCCGCATCATCGCGACCGACAGCGTGCCACCGTTCAGGCTTCCGCCGGGCGCGGTTCGCGATAAGCTCGAGATTGTCTCGGCGGCGCCCCTTCTCGGAGAGACCATTCGTCGGCTGCACCACAACGAGCCGCTGACGGAGCTGCTTCCGTATCAGGATTGATCCCCGCAATTCAAATTCTGGCTCACGCCGTGAGCTGCCGCTCAAGCTGCGCTGCGTCCGCCTTGGCAAGTTTGAGATAGGTGCGCGCCAGCCGCGGCCATTTTTCCGGCGTCCGTGGATGGGCGTCGGCGAGATGAGCGATGGATAGCCTGGCGCGCAGCATGGCGCGGCCAATCCGATAGAACAAGAACAGTCCGCTGGCCGGGTCATCATTGAGCTGGACGGCCAGATATCGCCGAAGCCTCTCACCGACCCACGGTCCTCCCAGTCGAGCGCATTCCAAGTGCAGGAAGGCAATTTCGTCCAGTGCATCCGACGTCCGCAAGCGGGCATTGAACTCCAGGCAGTCGATGATGGGGAAGGGAGGGCTCAACCAGATATGTTCCGGCCGCAGATCGCCATGGCCGTCGAGGACGAGCCGGTGATGCACCCGCTGCGCCAGTAGATCGGTCCGCTGCCGCAGGAAACGGCATTGCAGGTTGGCGATGCGCTCGATGGTGCCGCGGGGCAGGTCGAAGGCCGACTCGAGCAAACCTCGCCGATCCGCCAGAACTGCCTTTTGCAGGGTCACCATGTAGCTCTCCGGATTGATCATGATCCGGCGCGCATGCGAATAGAAGCGGCTCAAGCGACTGGCCAAACCATCGATCTGGGCCTGGGAGACCTTGCGATTGCGAAGCCCGACTTCGAGTGTTTGGCCTTCGTCGAGCCGGCGCATGACGACGAGCCAATCAACGATGTGTCCGCCTCCTCTGATGGCGTAACCACCCGGCGCAGCCGTCAGCGGCACCAGGCCGTGATAGACGTCGGGCGCCAGCCTTCGGTTCAGCGAAACCTCAGCGCGGCAGGCCTCTGCGCGGCGCTCAAGGCTGGAGAAATCGAGATATGGAAAATGAACCGGCTTCTTGAGCTTGTAGACGCGCTCGTCAACCATGAAGACCCAGGACATGTGGGTCTCCCGCGTGATCACAGCGTCGGGCGCCGGGACATAACTGTCCGGCCGGCTGAGAAACGCCACCTTGCGAGCAAGAGCGGTCGCGCTGCCATTCTCAGCGTCCTCGCCCCAGGGTTCATTCTGCCATCCGGGCATATGATGCCTATCGCCAATCGAGGCAGCCGGCAGCTTGATACGGATCAATAGCAGTGGTTGTCCGGCTCATATCCTGCCCCTCTTCCGCATGAGGTCTGCCATGCTGTTCCAGAACCGAACCGATGCCGGCCGGCAACTCGCCGAGGCGCTGCTCAAATACAAGGGGCGGCACCCGGTCGTTCTTGCGCTGCCACGCGGCGGCGTGCCGGTTGCGGCGGAAGTCGCAGCAGCCCTCAATGCGCCACTCGATCTGCTGCTGGTCCGCAAGATCGGGCTGCCGGGGCAGCCGGAGCTCGCAATGGGCGCCATCGCGGATGGTGAGGGCATGACCACCATACGTAACCAGGACGTGATCGAGCTATCCGGCGTCACCTCCGAAGAATTTGAGGTCGTCTGCAGGGAGGAACGTGCTGAGATCGAACGGCGCCGCAAGCGCTATCTGGGCGATCGGGCTCGCGCCGAAGTCAAGGGGCAGGTTGCGATCATCGTCGATGACGGCGTTGCGACAGGCGCAACCACGCTTGCCGCCATCAAGGCTGTTCGGAAGCAGGAACCGAAAGAGCTCGTGCTTGCGGTCCCGGTCGCGCCGCCGGACGCCATCAGGAAATTGCATGCGGAAGTCGATGCCGTCGTCTGTCTGCATGAGCCTCAGGAGTTTGGCGCGATCGGCTATTTCTATCGCGACTTTCATCAGGTCAGCGACGACGAGGTGATTGCCACTTTGAGGCAGTTTCCATCAAGCAGATCCATGCACGCCTCCTGACGAGCCGGCG
This sequence comes from Bradyrhizobium sp. SZCCHNRI1029, assembly GCF_032487555.1. Classification (NCBI taxonomy): domain Bacteria; kingdom Pseudomonadati; phylum Pseudomonadota; class Alphaproteobacteria; order Hyphomicrobiales; family Nitrobacteraceae; genus Bradyrhizobium; species Bradyrhizobium sp. SZCCHNRI1029. The sequence goes on along the minus strand of NZ_JAUEUK010000004.1, from coordinate 376,264 downwards.
CCTAATGGTCGTGGGGCAGCGGCTCCCAGCGGTCGCCGACCTTCACGTAGGATCGCTTCACCGCTGCCCAGGCTGTGCGGTGAGCAATCTCTTCCTGCCGTTCGTCTTCCGCATGGGAGGCAAAGGCGTGGTTGAATGCTTCCCGATAGATGTCCTGCGCGTGCGATGGGAGGTGAGCGCGAACAGCAGGGGGAAGATCGATGTTTGTGCGATAGGGCATGGCTCTTGCCTCGGACGCTCACTGCCGCGCCTTGCTCGCGACGCCGCGGCGTTTCCACCAAAGAGGATAGAGGCAACTTGCTTCCGCCTCTTGACCGGCGTCAAATAGGGATGCGCAGACATCGAAGGGATGGCTGACGTCATGTGAGCGCCGAGGACATCGATGGACCCGTTACCGAGCGCGCTGCTAACCGATCTGTATCAGATGACCATGATCGAAGCGTACCTTGAATCGGGCCAGACTGATACAGCGGTATTTGAGTTCTTTGTGCGCAAGCTGCCGCCTCAGCGCAGCTTCCTGATGGCGGCCGGACTGGAGCAGGCGCTCGACTTCCTGCAAAACATACGGTTCTCGCAAGACGAACTCGGCTGGCTTGAGCGAACGGAAAAGTTCAGCAAGTCGTTGATCGACTATCTCGCCAATTTCCGCTTCACCGGCGAGGTTCATGCGATGCCGGAAGGCACCGTGTTCTTTGGCAACGAACCGATCCTTAGGGTTACGGCTCCTTTACCGGAGGCGCAGCTTGTCGAGACGCGCCTGATCAACATCCTGCATTTTCAGACGCTGATTGCCTCCAAGGCCGCGCGCATGGTCTTACTCGCGCCAGACAAGCTCCTGGTCGATTTTGGCTTGCGTCGCTCCCATGGTGCCGAGGCAGGGCTGCTGGCCGCCCGCGCGAGCTATGTCGCTGGATTCTCCGGTACGGCAACCCTCCTGGCCGAGAAGTCATTCGGCATTCCGACCTATGGCACCATGGCGCATTCGTTTGTTCAATCCTTTGATGACGAAGCTACAGCATTCGAGGCGTTTGCGCGCGCCAGGCCAGAGAATCTCGTCCTGCTGATCGACACTTATGACACCGAGGCGGCCGCGAGGAAGGTCGTCATGCTGGCGCCCCGATTGAAGGAACTTGGAATTGCGGTCAGCGCCGTGCGGCTTGACAGCGGGGATCTGTCTGCGCTCGCCAAGAAGGTGCGCTGCATTCTGGATTCCGGCGGACTCAAGGACACCGGCATCTTCGTCAGTGGCGGGATAGAGGAGGGTACCCTGATTGCCTTCGCTCGGGATGCGGCGCCGATCGACGGTATCGGCATCGGCACGGGCCTCGTCACGTCGTCCGATGCGCCAGCACTCGACTGTGCCTATAAGCTGCAGGAGTATGCGGGCTTGCCCCGTCGCAAGCGCTCGACGGGAAAGGCCACCTGGCCCGGCCGCAAGCAGGTTTGGCGCCGGTATGACAGGAAGGGCCGCATGCTCGCAGACATTCTTTCGACCGAGGAGGACCAACAAGAGGGGGAAACGCTGATCCAGGCGGTGATGCTCGGCGGACGCCCTATCGCCTCTCAACCTTCACTTCACGACATCCGGGCTCACGCGCGCCGGCAGCTCGATCTGCTGCCTCCGGAGCTGAGAACCTCCAAAGCGGTCGCGCCCTATCCGGTGCAGATTTCAAGCCATCTTGAACAGCTGGCAGCTGTCGCCGACCGGATAGGCTCGCGTCCCTGAATTCTGATCTGCATCAAGGGAAGCGGCTCGATCCCTCTCTAGCCTGTCAAGCGACGGAGGTGCATCGATGCCGGTACAGAATGCCGAAATTGCAGAGATGTTCGACCAGACCGCCGAACTTCTCGAGATCAAAGGCGACAATCCGTTTCGTTCGCGGGCCTATCGCAATGCTGCGCGGGTGATTGAACGTCTGCCCAGGAGCATCACCAACCTCTTGAAGGCGGGTGAGGATCTTTCCGAGCTGCCAGGTATCGGCAAGGATCTGGCAGGAAAGATCGAAACGATCGTCGCAACCCATCATTTCGATGTGCTGGACAAGCTCAAGCGTGAACTGCCCGGCGATCTCGGAGAGATCGCGGCACTCCCGGGCTTGGGTCCGAAACGCGTCAAACTGCTCTACGACAAGCTGGGCGTGCGGTCACTCGCGGACCTCAGGCGCGCGGTGAGGTCGGGTCGGCTGAGAGAGCTTCGGGGCTTCGGTGCCAAGAGCGAGGAAAAGCTCACCGCGGCGTTGGCCAAGCCTCGAGCCGAGAGGCGCTTCAGACTATCCGAGGCCGAAGCCGAAGCGGAAGCACTCCTCAGCTATCTGAGGCCAGACGCGACCGATGGAAAGGTGATCGTCGCCGGAAGCTACCGTCGCAGGCGCGATACCGTCGGTGATCTTGATATCTTGATGGTGGCACGTGACGGCCACGCCGCCGGCGGGAGACTCTCTCGATACGACAATGTCGCCAATGTGCTCGCTCATGGCGATACGCGGACGGCAGTGGTGCTGCGCTCCGGGCTGCACGTCGACCTGCGCGTTGTTTCTGAGGCCAGCTACGGCGCCGCGCTGATGTATTTCACCGGATCCAAGGCGCACAACATCTCCTTGCGCGGACTCGCTAACGATCACGGCTGGAAGCTGAACGAATATGGCCTGTTCGCCGGCAAGCGGCGCATCGCCGGAGCAACCGAGGAGGAGATCTATGGCAAGCTCGGGCTGCCCCTGATTCCGCCCGAGATGCGCGAGGATCGCGGCGAGATCGCGCTCGCAAAAGCAAAAAAGCTCCCGAAACTGATTACGCTGTCCGATATTCGAGGCGACCTGCACGTCCATTCCAAATGGACCGACGGCACCGCCGCGATCGCCGAGATGGCGACGGCCGCCAAGGCAAGAGGCTATGCCTATATGGCTCTGACCGACCATAGCCAACACGTCACTGTCGCCCATGGTCTCGATGCCGGACGTCTGTCGCGTCAGATCGACGAGATCGACCGTTTGAACGACCGGCTGGATGGATTTACGGTGCTGAAAGGCGCCGAAGTCGATATTCTGGCGGGCGGACGGCTTGATCTGCCCGACAAGATCCGGTCGCGGCTCGATCTGGTCGTTGCTTCCGTTCACTACAAGTTCGAGCTCTCGCGCAAGATGCAGACCGAGCGCATCATCCGGGCGATGGACAATCGCCATGTCTCGATTATCGGTCATCCGACCGGACGGTTGATCGGGGACCGCGAGCCTTACGAGATCGACATGGAAGCCGTCATTGCGGCGGCGGGCGAGCGCGGCTGTCATCTCGAGCTCAACGCCGACCCGGACCGGCTCGATCTCAACGATATCCATGTTCATGCCGCCAAGTCCGCGGGCGTCAAGCTGGCGATCTCGACGGACGCACATTCGACCGCTGGATTCGCCAACATGCGTTTCGGCGTCGATCAGGCGCGCCGAGGCTGGCTCGAAGCCGCAGACGTCATCAACACTCAACCCTTGTCGCGGACGAAGAAAATGCTGAAGCGCTAGCCGGATTGCTTGATCCTTCGCAACGTGGCGCACGCGAAGTTGCGCTCATCTTAGATGACAGCACAGGAGGGTGAAATGAGCTTCGGGAAGAAGATTGGCACGGTTGCGACCGCGGCCGTCCTGACCCTCGCGCTGCTTGCACCCACGGGTGCCGACGCTCGCAACGGGCGCATTGCCGCGGGAATCGTCGGCGGCCTGGCTGCCGGCGCGCTGTTCGGCGCGGCCCTCGGCGGCGGCTATTGGGGGCCGGATCCCTATTACGGCTATCCGGGGCCAGCCTATTACTACCCACCGGCACCGTATTGGGGGCCAGGTCCGTTCTGGGGACCGTACGGATACGGCGACTGCTATGTCCGAGCTGTCCGGCACAGGCGGCATGTGCATTACGTGCGGGTCTGCTATTAAATCCGCTTGCACTCGAGCAACGGGCGGGGCTGTTATATTGCCGCGGAGAGCCAGACGCATGTCGGGGCGTTTCAAGTTTCGGGCTCTGGGCCTCTTCGTCGGACTGCTCTCGTGTTGGCCGACAAACGTGGATGCCGCGAACCTCAGCAAGGCCGCGCAACGAGGCAGGACCATCCTGCAGGAAAGATGCGGGCGCTGTCATGCGATCAAATCGGTTGGCGAAAGCCCGCTCGAGAATGCTCCGCCGATGCGCGATATCTACGCCCGGTTCAATCGGCGCGAGTTGCAGGCGGAGCTGTCGGAAGGCATGGTGTCGAAGCACAGGGACATGCCGCAAATCGAATTTTCCGACGAGGACGTCTACGCGATCATGAGCTACCTCTACATTCTTGCAGTCAGGAAATGAATGCTCGCTGCTCAGGAAAGCGCTGATCCCTGCACATCGAAGCTCACTTGGGAAGCTCACTTGGCCGGCTGCGCGGTCCATTCGACGGTCTGACGGCATCGCCGCTGGTCTGGCGACACGCGATTGGGCCGGTACGAAGGCGTCCCGTCGCTGAGTGCGCGGCGGACGTGCCGGGCGGGGCCAGATGACCGGATTAGGATTTCAATTCGCGGAGCTGCACCGGCAGATGGTGCATCAGTTTCTCAAATTCACCGGGATCGAGCTTCTCCCACGCGATCTCGAACACCCCGCGAATGACGGTCAGCGGCGCGATGGGAAACTGCTGGGGCAGCTCCATGGCGACGTGATCCGCGAAGTCGCTGGCATGTCGCTCCTTGGTCGGCGTTCCCGCCGCGTGCCAGTTCTCGTAGTAGATCCCGCGCAGGCAGCTGGGCGCCAAGCTTGATCGCCACCTCCGGAGGTACGCGATCGCGCAACGCATGCAGAACAGCCCGGAGCGCGTTGTAGGCCTGTTGACGACTACCGAGCTCCAGCTTCTCCTCGATCGCCTTGAGCCAGAGATTGGTCTCCTGAATGGTGTGATCCAGCGCGGCAACACCTGTTACGCCCATGATGCGTTCTCCTGGATTGGCCACATCAGAACAGCGGCATCCCGGATCGACGGCGTCACCGCAATCACGTCCGTTGTCATGATCCGGCGAGCACGGATGCCGGCCTCGATTCAATGCGACAGCAGGGTCGGGATCGTCATCGTCCTCAGCATTTCATGGGTGACGCCGCCGAAAATGCCTTCCCGCAGGCGGGAATGCCCATATGCCCCCATCACCAGCATGTCGAGACTTTCGTCGGCGGCCAGGGACAGGATGGACGGCTGAATTTCGGAATGCTCTGCCGTCAGCTCGAGCAGCGTTGTCGTAAGTCCGGCGCGAGCCATGTGTTCAGTCAATTTCCGCGCTGAGGCCTCGGTGGGAGCAACCTGCGCCTCATTGATCGAAATCGTGACCAGCGCTTCTGCTTGAGAAAGAAACGGTCTTGCGTCCTTGAAAGCGCGGGCGGCAAGGCGGCTTCCATCCCAGCAGATGCCGATACGGTTGGCCCTGAAGGTGCCGCGGAAGATATGCGGCACGAACAGGACGGGTCCGCCCGCCTGGAGCAGGATCTCCGTCGCAGTCCTAGTGTCGTAGCTGTCCTGTGTTGCGTCCGTCTGCAGGACCACCGTCAGTCCATAGAGCCTGGCCGCAGCGCCGAGCGCGGACGCGGCTTCACCGGGCAGGTCCTCGACCGAGCGGCTTGCGTGAGAGATGTTCGCATTCCGGGCTTCCGTCTCGAAAATGGCGAGTGCAGCCGCGCTGCGTTGGGCGGCGCGTTGCCGCTCCATTTCGAAGATCTCTGAAGCGGCGACTGCTGCGCCCGCGCCTCCATCGACCACATACGCGCTACTGGGCGGGATGTATCCGACTGCAATCGCATCGAGATGGGCGTCGAACCGGGCAGCCAACGAGACGGCGGCATCAACGACAGGCTGCGGTGGCTGCTCGGTCGGAATATGCACGAGAATGTCGTTGATATTGATCACGACGACCTCCCTCCGGGACCCACTCCATACTCTCCGTCGGATGAAGCGGCATGTTGACTTGAATCAACAGTCAATGGCCGGCCGTCACTAACCGGTCCGCCGCAAAGTTGTGCTCCGCTCGGGGGAGGGGGCACGGCCCCGTTTCGTGGTCTAGCGTCACACCGGAATTTCGGGTTCCGCTAACCGTTCGCGCTTTGGCTCCGCGATTTCGGTCATCGTCGCCTCGGTGAGCAGGAGGATGCCGGCAACCGACACCGCGTTCTCGAGGGCTGTCCGAACGACCTTCGCGGGATCGACAATGCCGGCCTCGACGAGATCGACATATTGCTTGCGCGCGGCGTCAAACCCGAAACTGCCGACGCCACTCAGCATGCGCGCCACGACCACGCCGCCATCCGTTGCCGAGTTCTCCGCGATCTGGCGAGCGGGGGCCTCGAGCGCGCGCTTCAAGATCTGTACACCGGTCTTTTCGTCGCCTTCGCAGAGTGCTTCCTCCTTGCCGACGGCTTCGATGCATCGAAGCAAGGCAAGCCCGCCGCCCGGCACGATACCTTCTGCAACGGCCGCCTTCGTCGAACTGATGGCGTCGTCAAGCGCCTCTTTTCGTGATTTCATCTCAGCTTCAGTCGGCGCTCCGACACGGATAACGGCAACCCCGCCCGACAGCTTGGCGAGCCGCTCCTCAAGCTTCTCCTTGTCGTACTCGCTGGTCGTTTTCTCGATCTCGCGGCGGAGTTGTTGCAGCCGCGCATCGATCTGGCTGCGTTCGCCCTTGCTGCCGATCAGCGTGGTGTTTTCCTTGTCGGCAACCACACGGGCGACATGTCCCAACTGCTGCAAAGTGGTGTTTTCGAGCTTCGAACCGAGATCGTCGGAGATGACCTGGGCGCCAGTGAGGATTGCAATATCCTGCAACATCGCCTTGCGTCGCTCACCAAAACCGGGCGCCTTGACGGCGCAGCCTTTGAGCACGCCGCGAAGCTGATTGACGATGAGCGTGGCCAACGCCTCGCCTTCAATGTCTTCGGCGATGATCAGGAGCGGTTGTGCCGACTTTGCGATCTGTTCGAGCAGCGGAATGAGGTCGCGCAGAGCGCTGATCTTGTGGTCGCACAACAGGATGAATGGCTCTTCAAGAACCGCTTCCATGCGATCGGCATCGGTCACGAAGTAGGGCGACAGGAAGCCGCGGTCGAATTTCATCCCTTCCACCACGTCGAGCGACGTTTCGGTGGTCTTGGATTCCTCCACCGAGATCACTCCATCGCTGCCGACTTTCTCGAGCGCGTCGGCGACCAGCGCGCCAATCGATGGATCATTGTGAGCCGAAATGGTGGCGACCTGAGCTCTTTCCGCCTTTGTCTTGACGGGGCGCGCCATGGCATGGAGGGCCGCTATCGTCGCGTGGGCAGCGCGGTCGAGGCCCCGCTTCAGATCGATGGCACTGGCGCCGGCGACCACGTTCCTGACGCCGTCGGCAAGAATCGCATGTGCCAGGATCGTCGAGGTGCTTGTTCCGTCGCCAACGAGATCGCCGGTCTTCTCCGCGGCCTGACGCAGCACCTGCGCTCCGAGATTCTCCTCCGGATCCTTGAGGTCAAATTCCTTGGCGATCGTGACGCCGTCGTTGCATACGATCGGGGTGCCCCAGCTCTTCTGGATCAACACTGATTTTGATTTGGGGCCGAGCGTCACGCGCACGGCGTCCGCAAGCAGCGAGGCTCCGCGCAGGATCTTTTCACGGGCCGCGGAATGAAACAGCACCTGCTTGTGAGGCATCAATCGCTCCTCAGAAGGACGGCTTTCATCAGATCAAGATAGAAGTGACGCCGTTTTGGACGCTTGATCCTGATCAAGCCTAGGCCTGGGAGCAACTCGCCGGTCGGATGCCGAGTGGTCTTGCATTGCCCACCGAGCAAGCCTACGCTGTTGCAAGCTTTAGTAGAAAACAGCTTTGCTGCGGTAACGCGCCGCGCAGCTTGCGCTGCGAAATTCATTGGGAGCGGGACGTGCGCTCTATTCCAATTCCTCGGCTCAATGGGGCTTTTTGGACCATCGTCCTTCAACTGATGGCCTGCTTGCTTCCCGGCCTCACCTGGGCCGATGCTCCCGGCAAGCCGGCGTTGACGGTTATTCTCGCGCGCAATGAAATCCTCGCCGGCCAGACGATGGGCTTCAGCATATGGATCGAGAATGCGACCGAAGCCAGGATCATGGACGCGGGTCTTAGCTTGTTTGGTCCTCCTTCTTTGAAGATCGGAAGCCTCGGGCCAGACGGCACATGCGACGTGAAAGACACCATCGGTCTCGGCACCGTTGAGCCCGGTTCGACTTTGGTGCGCAGCAGAATGTGCCTCAAAGCCGATTCCAGCATCGCAGAGCGGGACGAGAACCTGGCGTTCAGTGTCAGTTATTCGCTCCAAAACGTGAAGGACAACAAAACGATCGCCGGCGCATCTGTTGCGGAAAAGAAGATGAGCATCGGTCTTTTCGGGACTGAGAGCGTGGGCGGTGTTTCGCTCCGCCTCGCGTCGTACGTCATTCCCGGCACGTTCTTCTTGATGATTTTGCGGCTATTCGCCCCCAAGGAGTCAAGAGTTGAACTGGGCGCGACCGAGTCCGTTACACTCAGCATCTTTATCTCGACTCTTTTGTTCCTTGGGACGGCGTACCTCATTCCTTCCTTGCAGCTGCATTTTGCGGGGATCGGATCGACTGTGAGCGCGATCGCGTTTCTCGCGCTGTGTGGCGCTGCAATTGTGCTTGGCGGAATCTTGGCTGCCGTCTTGCAAGGTATTTCGATGATCGGCGCCCGGGAGCGCAACGCGCGCATTGTCCAGGAAACCGACAGGGTCGGCCCGATCATTCAGAAAGCCGTGCGTGCGGCCGGGGGCAAGCTCGATCCGGTTATGATGATCGCGGATGGCAAGCAATATTTCGGCTCGCTTGTCGTGCCTGCAAGCAATGGCGGCAGGATTTTGCTCGGCTGGTTTCAGCTCAAGGCGCCTGATGCGAAGTGCCGATCGGAAATGAAAGAATGGTTCGATAAAGACGAGTTCATCAAACCCATTGATGCAGCAGCCCGATGGGGAGTCGAACCGACCATGTTCGACCCGATCAAGGAATCAAGAGCCGGCAATCTTGAGCCGACCGAATTTCTCTGGATGTACTTTGACGAAAAGGCAGCGCGGTTGCCGGCCGGGCGCGAGGATCTTGCACAAATGAAACCGCTCACCTTAACCTGAAGAGCCGGCCGGGACCGGCCTTGCGGCCGGTCCCAGGAGATCGCTGCCGCCTTGCTCGCCTGGTCGGTAAGCACTGGCGACATATTTGGGCAGTCGCCCAGCTGTACAGCTCGTTGAGAATAGCGCGCAAAGCGCGAGAAGACAATGGTTTGCGGATGACCGGCGAAGCGAGATGCCGGGGATGCTGCGCTTGTGAGGAAATCGATCTTGTGAGGAAATCGATAATGGCGCGCGCTGTCTATTGTGTTTTTGACGTTCACCTCTGGTCGCAGCCGTTCGTTGCGGCCGATTTTGATCCACGGGTTCACTTCCTTTGGTCCTCTCGTGATTATCGCGAGATGCGCAGCCAGGGGGCCAGGATCGAGCTCGCGAACCTTGTCCTTCTTCCACTGAATGATGAATTCGACCTGCGCCGGAATCACTTCTGGCCGCGCTATCAGGCGGTCGCTAGCAATATCCCGGGGACCATAACCTCGTTTGGAGATGCCTGCGATCTCGTGTGGCCTCTACGCTGCAGGCCCAAGAATCTCGACTTAACGCTGAACGAGGCCGTGTGGCACACGACGGGGAAAGTGCGGTCAACCATCTGGCTGTGGCCGTTCGGCTGGTCTTCCACGCTCGAGATCGACCTGCCTGCAGACGATGAATTTGACGGCCTGCTGGATATTGGAATCGCGTTGCGTGAGAAAGACCCGGCGCCTTTGCTCTTGAAGGGGAAGGCGGTCGGGGTATCAGGCGCGCTCGCTCATCTCTCCCAACTCGTCAGGCAGGATCTGTGCACGCCGGCCGCACAGGGAAAGGCGATGGAAACGACCCGCCTTCCGCGCTACGTAGTCTGCGCGCTTGAACTGTCGAAAGGATTTCAGATCCGTGAGAACATTCCTGTAGCGGATCAGATGCTGCTGATCGGGGCCGTGCGTGGACAGGAGCTCGACCTTGCCAAGTTTCTCAGCAATCGTCCGCTATTTACTCGGCTCGGCTACGGCAATTTTGCCGTTACAGATTTCGATGCGGGGACCGCAATCGTGCAGCGGCATTGGCAGGACCGGCCGGGCACAAAGCTCGAAAGCAATCATTGCTTCTACGTCAATACACGGAACTTTTTCTCGATTTTTCTGACACTTCACCGAATGATCGCCTACATCACCGTGAAATCAAAGGACGATGCAAGGGCGGTGGCGGCCGCATCGGTGCTTGCGTCGTTACCTATCGAGTACCAGAACAAGCTCTGCTCGGATTTCGCAGCCAACTACGCGCCGCTGCACGGTGTTCCTGTTGCCGGAAATAAGAGTCCTGCTGGGCCAGCTTCTTGAGGCAACCGTATGCAGTATCGATCCGCTGATCGTTCAGTGGATCGCAGGTTGAAGTGCAGGGACATACGAAGCGGTCTTGCGCGAGGTGCGCCGCCGGGTGCCGCGCTCACAGGTGCATCGCAGGCCTTGCGGCGCATGCGGCGGGCTCAACACGTCAATCGGCACCAGGTGCGCCTCGGAACACGTCCAAGACATCGTTCCACATTGCCGGCGTCATTTCCATCTCGTGGCGCACGTCAGGATAGAGCCTGAAGTGCGCGTCCAGCCCGGCAGCGTGGTACAGCTGCCGTGCGGGCCAACCAGCTTAACGACCGGCTCTGCGTCCTCGCCGCACGTGAAGCCAACCGTGCCATACAGACGCGTGCGGCTGTCAGGGCTGTTGCCGAAGGAGGGGAAGATCTCGCCGCACACGCTGCGCCACACGGCGGCGACGTGGCTCATGCAGCGGCACGCTATCCGGGGCAGGTCTCAGGCCTTCTCGGAATGTCGGTCAAGGTGCTGCTCGACACCTTCGGCCATCATCATCCCGGACTGCATGCGCGAGGCCGCGGCCGCGATTACCTCGAGGGATCGCAAGCAGAACGTATCGGTGGTCGAAACGGTGGTTCACCTCGAAAAACACTTGGCGCGTGAGCCGTAAACTCTTGAGCTCATTGGTGGGCCCGGCAGGACTCGAACCTGCAACCAGACCGTTATGAGCGGTCGGCTCTAACCATTGAGCTACAGGCCCCGCGACGCTGAGGTCTTGCCGGCGGCGGGCAGGAGCGGGCCTGTCCGGCGCGGCGTCGGAACCCCAACGACGGCTCGGGCTCCGTTTACAGCCTGGCCAGCCATCCGGCAATGCCGCTGCCCGATTGTTTTGGCGCGCTTCCGTCGACGCCGGTCCGTCCCGGCGCGCCGCGACGCTAGTCCACCGAAACCCCGGCGAATTCCACCACCTTGCGCCACTTCTCGGTCTCGTCGACGACCAGCTTGCCGAACTCCGCCGGTGTCATCGCGCGCGGGATGCCGCCGGTCTCGGTGAGACGCGCCACCAGCTTGGGGTCCTTCAGCGCCTCGCCGACCGCCTTGTTGAGGATCTCGACGATGTCGGGCGGCGTGCCCTTGGGCGCCGAGATGCCGTAGAAGCCGACCGATTCGTAGCCCGGCACGGTCTCGGCGATCGCGGGCACGTCCGGCACCGTCGGCCAGCGCTGCGGCGAGGTGACGCCGAGCGCGCGGACGCTGCCGCCGCGCGACTGTTCCAGCGCCGTCGGGAGGTTGTCGAAAATCAACTGCACCTTGTTGGAGATGATGTCGGGAAAGGCCAGCGCCGAGCCGCGATAGGGCACGTGCAGCATGTCGCATTTGGTCATCGCCTTGAACAGCTCGGCCGCCATGTGCACCGAGGTGCCGTTGCCGGAGGACGCGAAGGCGATCTTGCCCGGGTTGGCCTTGCAGTAGTCGATGAACTCCTTGACGGTCTTGGCCGGTACGTCGTTGCTCACCACCAGCATGTTGGTGAGCTGCATGATGCTGGCGACCGGCACGGTGTCACGGATGAAGTCATAGGGCAGCTTCTTGTAGAGCGAGGTGCTGATCGCGTTGTTGGGCGCGACGAACAGCAGCGTATAGCCGTCGGGCGGCGAGTTGATCGCGGCGGCGGCCGCGATGTTGCCGCCCGAGCCGGTGCGGTTCTCGACCACGACCTGCTGGCCCAGGTGGTCGGACAGCCACTGCGCCATGATGCGGGCGACGATGTCGACGGGCCCGCCGGGGGCGAAGCCGATCAGCCAGCGGATGGGACGGTCCGGATAGGCGGCGAGCGCCGGTCCCGGTTTGGCGGCGAGTCCCGCCGCGACGATCAACCCGAACAGCAGCGCGCGCGCCAGCTTCATGCTCGTCTTCCCCCATTGATTGTTGTCGTTCAGCTCGCATGCGGCGGCCCGGTCGCCCCGGCCGCCGATCGTTCAGTGCGCCGTCACTTCTTGATCAGCGGGCACGCCGGATCCGGCGGGCCGAACGCGTCATCGCCTTTGATGGTCGCGAGGATCTTGTAGTAGTCCCAGGGATATTTGCTCTCCTCCGGCGATTTGACCTGCGCCAGCACGAGATCATGCACCATCAGATTGTCGGCTCGCAGCTTGCCGTTGCGGGCGAAGAAGTCCTCGACCGGCGTGTCCCGCATCTTCGCGGCGACCGCGAGGGGATCGTCGCTGCCCGCCGCCTTGATGGCGTTGAGATAGTGCATGACGGCGGAGTAGACGCCGGCCTGCCACATCGTCGGCATCCGGTTCATCTTGGCGAAATAGCGCTTCGACCATTCGCGCGTCTTGTCGTCCATGTCCCAGTAGAACGAGGTGGTGAGCAGGAGCCCCTGCGCCGCCGGCAGGCCGAGCGAATGGATGTCGGTGACCAGCGCGAGCAGCGCCGCCATCTGCTGGCCTCCCTTGAGCAGGCCGAACTCGGATGCGGTCTTGATCTCGTTCATGTTGTTGGGCGGGCCGGCGGCGATGCCGATGATCTTGGCCTTGGAGGCCTGCGCCTGCAGGATGAAGGACGACAGATCGGGCGTCGCGAATGGCGGCCGCACCGCGCCCACGACCTTGCCGCCATTGGCGGTGACGACGCTGGAGGCGTCGCGCTCCAGCGAATGGCCGAAGGCGTAGTCGTCGGTGATGAAGAACCAGCTGTCGCCGCCGCGCTTGACGACCTCCTTCGCCGTGCCGGTGGCGAGTGCGCGGGTGTCGAACACCCATTGCATCGCGTAGGGCGAGCAGAACTTGCCGTGAAAATCGGCGGCACCGGTCGACTGGGTGATGAACAGCTTCTTCTTCTCGGTGGCGATGGTCTGCACGGCGAGGCCCACCGCGGAGACCGGCACGTCGACGATGAGATCGACCTGCTCGGTGTCGTACCAGCGGCGCGCGATCGCGGCGCCGATGTCGGGCTTGAGCTGATGATCGCCGACGATGACGCTGATCGGCTTGTCCAGCACCTTGCCGCCGAAATCATCGACCGCCATCTGCGCCGCGGTGACGGAGCCTTGTCCGGTCGGCGTCGAGGCCGGGCCGTTCATGTCGCTGAGCACGCCGATCTTGACGACGTTGTCGGAGATCTCGGCCTGCGCGGCGGTCGTGACCAGCAGCGCGGCTGCGGCCCACGCCGCCCGCTTCAAACAGCTGAGTTGCAATCAGTCCTCCACCGGTAGCGGCGTGACGCCGTTGTTTGTTCCGGCTCTGCCGGCCGGTCCGCCTATCTGCAATCAATCCAGGGCGGCCGTCAATCATGCCGGACGGCGGAGCGGTGGAGCGATCCCGTGCGCTGCAATGCCGCAAGCAGTGAGGTCGTCGCGCACGCGCGCAGGATTCTCGGCCGTTCAGGCCTTGGCGGTCTTTTGCTCCTCGTGCGCAGCCTCCCACACCTCGCGCGCGGCGTCCGCATTCATGAGCGCGATACCGACCCCCACGATCAGGTCGGGCCAGATCGAGGGCCACACAAAGGCGGTCACGAGACCGACCGCGATGATCGCGATGTTGGCGAAGGCGTCGTTGCGTGCGGACAGGAAGGCGGCGCGGGTGAGGCTGCCCTGGTGGTCCCTGACCCGCGCCAGGATCAACGCGCAGCCGAGATTGACGATCAGCGCGCCGAGGCCGGTCACGGTGAGCGGCAGCGGTGCGGGTACGATCGGCGTGAAGAACTTCTCGCCGGCGGTCCACAGTCCGGCGACCGCCGGCGCCAGCAGGATCAGCGCCAGCACCTTGCCGAGTAGCGCCCGCCGCGGGGCGCTCCAGCGCAGCGCCAGCGCAATCAGGATGTTGACCGAGGCGTCCTCCAGAAAGTCGACGCTGTCGGCGAACAGCGACACCGAGCCGATCGCCAGCGCCACGGCGAACTCGATGCCGAAATATCCGAGATTGAGCGCGGCAACGGCAAGCACGGCGCGGCGAACGATGGTTGTCGCGTCCATCAGGCGTCCTCAATCCTCGAGAGCTGCGAGCCGCTCCGCCTCGGCGAGGTCGACTGCGGTATTGGCATTGAAGAACGGATCCAGCGGCACCGTCGGCCAGCTCACGATCGCGACCTTGTAGCGCGCCGTGAAGCGGGTGACCTTCCGGATGTCCTCCGCGACCAGGGCGTGCCGGAGATCCTCGCGCAGCCCGACCGGCCACAGTCCGATCACCGGGTGGATCTGTCCGCCGGACGCCGCCAACGCCAGCTTGGCCTGCTCGGCCGCCTGCGCTGTTGCCAGCCGCGCGACGAGATCACGCGGCAGGAATGGGCAGTCGCCGGCGGCGCTCAGCATCCACCGGGCCTCCGGCATGTGCGCCGCAACCCAGTCGAGGCCGGCGAGAATGCCGGCGAGCGGGCCCGGGAAGCCTGCGACGCCATCCGGCACGACGGGCAGACCGTTGCCTGCGAACCGCGCGGGGTCGCCATTGGCGTTGAGGATCAGCCGGCTGCACTGCGGCGCCAGCCGCGCGATCGCGCGCTCGAGGATGGTGCGGCCGTCGACCATGCGCAACGGCTTGTCGCCGCCGCCCATCCGCTGCGCGCGACCGCCGGCGAGCAGCACGCCGGGGATCGAAGTCGAGGTCATGGCTGTCATCGCGGGTTCGTTACCACGACTGCTGCCAGGGCGTCAGCGTTGCGCCGCGCGCGATCCACCATTTGCGCCTGCCCGGCGGCCATGCCGGCATGGCCCTCCCCACGGGCCCTTGCCTGGTCCATGGGGCTGCTGGCATGACATCGCCAAGCGTGGACGTGGCGTTCCACGGGGCCTTCGGGCCATCGATCGATCCCGCGCTCCTGGCTGTGCGAAAAACGCCGGGGCCTTTCTGGAGACCGCGATGAAAGTCATCGGCCTCGCCGGCTGGAGCGGCGCCGGCAAGACCACGCTGCTGACGCGGCTGATTCCTCATCTCAGGGGGCAGGGAGTGCGCGTCTCGGTGATCAAGCACGCCCATCACAAGTTCGACGTCGACGTCCCGGGTAAGGATTCGTGGCGGCATCGCGAGGCCGGGGCCGAGGAGGTCCTCGTCGCGTCGGGCACGCGCTGGGCGCTGATGCACGAGCTGCGCGGAGCAAGGGAGCCCGCACTCGCGGAGCTTCTGGCGAAATTGTCTCCCGTCGATCTGGTCGTCATCGAAGGGTACAAGGCCGGGCCGCATCGCCGTATCGAGGTGCATCGCGCGGCCAATGGCAAGCCGCTGCTGTTTCCCGACGATCCAGGCATTGTCGGGCTCGCCAGCGACGGCGATGTCGAGACGGCGCTGCCGCGCGTTCATCTCGACGACATTCCGGCGATCGCGGCGCTCGTCCTACATCTGGCGACGCCGCGGGCGGACGTTCTCGCGCTGTGCGACAAACCTGGTGTTCCGTGATGGAGCTCGCGCGAGCTCGCACCTGTATCTTCTGGCATCCCAGGAACCCGGCTCCGAGTTCCATAGGAGGCTGCCGCCCCGGTTGACGTCCCGGAACCGCTTCTCCATGGTCGCGCGCATGATGATGACGAGGCTGGATCTGACGGGCCTGAAGTGCCCATTGCCGGTGCTGAAGACCCGGAAGGCGCTGCAGACGCTCAAGGCGGGAGAGCGGCTCGAAGTGTGCTGTACCGACCCGCTTGCCGTGATCGACATCCCGAATCTGGTGCGGGAGACCGGAGATCGGGTCGAGAGCGTCGATCGCACCGAGCACGGCATTCTGTTTCGGATCGAGAAGGCCGCGGAACCGGCCGGATCCGTGCGGCGGTGAACATCCTCTGCTGCGGGCTGCTCGAACTACGTAGTTCGCGCGCTGTCTTGGTCGGACTGTCAAGAGATTGCGCTGCTTCCTATCGTCGCAGCGGCGCCAACCCGAGCTCACAACAATGCCGCGTTCTCAGTCCAGGCTTGCGACGCTGTTGCAAGGCAAGGACAAGTTGTTCCTTCTTCACGTTTCCGCGAGCGCGCGCATGCGGCTATGAGCGTGTCCGTCGCTGACGGTCGGTACATCTCATTAGTTGATTTCATCAGGGATGGTCGTGACGCGTCGAGAAAGTAATCGAGAGCAACATGACTACAGCCGGGAGTGGCGGTCGCGTTGGTTGCACGTGAATTTGTGTGTGTGTTAGCAACACATTCGCGCTGCAGTGCGATCAATCCACCAAGATTGACCGATTATTACCATTTTACTATCGACAATTTGCCTCGGTTCTGCACCAATTGGGGCGCTTTCCGCGGAGGTTGCGGGAGACGAGTCATGCCCGCTGGGGAGCGGGCCAGGCAGACCAGCGGCACAAGAATGGTGAGGGCATAACGTCTCGGGTGGGGTGTTATGCGCATCGAGGCAGTGATGAGCGTTTGTGCGTTGCAAGACTGCTCTGGTACGCGATAGCGGGCGGGGTGAGTGGGCGTATTGATTCTGATCAAGGGGACAGAACATGACGTTGTTGCGTTGGACGAGAGTCCGTAGGGGAGGGATGCATGGCTACCATTGAAAGCGCGGGCACGCTCCCGGGCGCGCAGGCGGGGATCTTCGATCGTGAGCACACGGTCGCCAAGGCGGGGTTCAACCGCTGGCTGGTTCCTCCGGCTGCGCTGTGCATCCATCTCTGCATCGGCATGGCCTATGGCTTCTCGGTGTTCTGGCTGCCGTTGTCGCGCGCGATCGGCGTGACCAAGACCCAGGCCTGCCCGGACATGACCCTGGTGCAGGAGCTGTTCACGACGAGCTGCGACTGGAAGGTCGCGAGCCTCGGCTGGATGTACACCCTGTTCTTCGTGCTGCTGGGCGGCTCCGCTGCCGTCTGGGGCGGCTGGCTCGAGCGGGCCGGACCGCGCAAGGCGGGTGCCGTCGCAGCCTGCTGCTGGGGCGGTGGCCTCTTGATCGCGGCGCTCGGCATCTATGTTCACCAGCTCTGGATGATGTGGCTCGGTGCCGGCGTCATCGGCGGCATCGGCCTCGGCCTCGGCTACATCTCGCCGGTGTCGACCCTGGTGAAATGGTTCCCGGACCGGCGCGGCATGGCGACCGGCATGGCCATCATGGGCTTCGGCGGCGGCGCGATGATCGGTGCTCCGCTCGCCAACCTGCTGATGAACTACTTCAAGACCCCGACCTCGGTGGGTGTCTGGGAGACTTTCGTCACGATGGGCGTGATCTACTTCGTCTTCATGATGATCGGTGCCTTTGCCTATCGCGTCGCTCCGGTCGGCTGGCAGCCCGAAGGCTGGACGCCGCCGGCGGTCAAGAAGGCGATGATCTCGGAGCACCATGTGCACCTCGACAACGCGCACAAGACTCCGCAGTTCTGGCTGGTCTGGTGGGTGCTCTGCTTGAACGTGTCGGCCGGTATCGGCGTGATCGGCATGGCCTCGCCGATGCTGCAGGAGATCTTCGCCGGCAAGCTGATCGGTCTGCCCGACGTCAGCTTCAACCAGCTCGACGCCGGCCAGAAGGCCGCGATCGCGGGCATCGCGGCAGGCTTTGCCGGCCTGTTGTCGTTGTTCAACATCGGCGGCCGCTTCTTCTGGGCGTCGCTGTCGGACCACATCGGCCGCAAGAACACCTATTACTGCTTCTTCCTGATCGGCATCGTGCTCTATGCGCTGGCGCCGACCTTCGCAGCGATGGGTTCGAAGCTGTTGTTCGTGGCGGCCTTCGCCATCATCCTCTCGATGTATGGCGGCGGCTTCGCGACGGTGCCTGCCTATCTGGCCGACCTGTTCGGCACCCAGTTCGTGGGCGCCATCCACGGCCGTCTGCTGACGGCCTGGGCGACGGCCGGCATCATCGGTCCGGTGGTCGTCAACTACATCCGCGAGTTCCAGCTTGCCGCCGGCGTGCCGCGCGACCAGCTGTACAACACGACGATGTATATTCTCTGCGCCATGCTGCTCGCCGGCCTGATCTGCAACTTCTTGATCAAGCCCGTCGATGACAAGTGGAACATGAGCGCGGACGAAGTCGCGAAGTACCAGGCGGAGCTCGCCAAGAACGAGTCGGCGATCCAGCACGGGTCGTTCGGCATCGGCAAGGGCGGTCTCGACGTCAAGGCCGCCCTGTTCTGGGCCTTCGTCGGCGTGCCGCTGGCATGGGGTGTCTGGAAGACGTTGGAAAGCGCGGTCAAGATCTTCTGACCGATCGACGATGAGACAAGCGGGGCGGCCGGATCGGCCGCTCCTTTTTTTGCGGCGCAGGGGCTTGGTTTCCGGACGACTGAATCAGCGCCATCGCCGCGCAAAAGAGCGCGGTGTAGCCGATCATCTCGTCCCAATGGTTCAGGCCTGCGGCGAACACGCCCTCGCGGCGCAGCACCGCAAGCATGGCACACAGGATCATGGTCATCCAGAGCAGGGCGGCGAGGCTGCGACCGAAGCCGATGCGGCCGAACGTGGCGAACAGGATGAGGATTGCTAGTCGCAGCACAAATCGCAGCAGGACCCTGGCCGCCGGAAGCTCAGCGGGCCTGTCGGTGGGGATGAGCATCGCGCAGGTAATACCGGCTCAGAAGTTGTCGCAGCAGAGCAGGTCGGCAAGCCCGGGTTCGGCCTGGACGCCGCGCCTTGCGTCAGTCTGCGAGACGCCGGGCTCGAGACGGCGGGCCTCGGCGGCTGCGTGGAGAATGGCGAGGGCGAGATCGGCGTGGCGGGCTTCGACGCAATGATCGAGCCAGTCCGGCAATTCGCGCTGTTGCGACAATGCGCAGTGCCATTCGCCGTCATCATAGGCGATGCGCCGGAGCTGCCATCGTGGCAATTGCAGCGCGGCCAGCTCCAGCGCGGCATCGATCCGCGCGTCGGTCTCCAGCAATCGTGCGATCCGCAGCCGGCGTCGCCCTCGCGCCGACAACGGTGAGACGCCCTCGTCTTCGCCAAGCAGGGCCGTCAGCATCGCCGTCGTGGTCTGCGCGAGTTGTACCCGCTCGGGCACATCCGGTCGTGTCGTCAAGGCAGCCATGCCGGCCTCCCGTCGTCAGTGAGCGATGGCCCGATGGGCCTTGATCGGCAATGTGGTCGACGGCGGCGTAGGAATGCGAGAGGGGCGAAGGCGGGAAGAAATAGCCGGCGCATAAAGACGCCGCGGCGGCATGGCCGGTTCATATGCGGCTGCGGCCGCGCGGTTCTGCCGGGGGGCGCGAGAACGCCGCGGTCTTTATGAGTTTCCTATAACTCTGTCGGCAGTGCTGTCTCGAAAACCTATGAGGCCGGATGCCATCTGTCCGCCATGGAACGGACCGTGGCCGCACCGGCGCTCCCGGCCGCTCCAAGCGTTGCGCGTCTTTCGCGCGCATGAGGAGCACACCATGCTGGACATCCTGATGCTGGCGCTGGCCGCCGGCTTGTTCGCCCTGGCGATCGGCTACACCTACGCCTGCGAGCGGCTCTAGGAGACGAGCCATGATCTTCGACTATTCGCTCGCCGGCGCGGTATCGCTCGGCCTTCTGATCTACCTCACCTACGCGCTGTTGCGGCCCGAGCGGTTCTGACCGCCACCGTCGCACCTTCAAGGACAACATCCCCATGACTGTGATCGGCTGGATCCAGATCCTGCTCTACTGCGCCGTCATCGTCGCGCTTGCCAAGCCGCTCGGCTGGTACATGACGCGCGTCTTCAATGGCGAGCGCACCTTCCTGTCGCCGGTGCTGCGGCCGGTCGAGTCCGCAATCTACTGGATCGGCGGCGTCGACGAGCGCCGCGAGCAGCATTGGCTGACCTACACGGTCGCGATGCTGCTGTTCCATGTCGGCGGCTTCCTGATCATCTACGGCGTGATGCGGCTGCAGGCCGTGCTGCCGTTCAATCCCGCGGGACAGTCTGCGGTCGCCGAGGATCTCTCCTTCAACACCGCGATCAGCTTCCTGACCAACACCAATTGGCAGAACTACGGCGGCGAGAGCACGCTCTCCTATCTCGTGCAGATGCTCGGGCTCACGCACCAGAACTTCCTGTCGGCCGCGACCGGCATCGTGCTCGCGATCGCGCTGATCCGCGGCTTCTCACGCGCCTCGGCGCGGACCGTCGGCAATTTCTGGGTCGACGTCGTCAGATGCACGCTCTATGTGCTGCTGCCGCTCTGCATCGTCTACACGCTGTTCCTGGTCTGGCAGGGCATCCCGCAGACGCTCGGGCCCTATGTCGAGGCCACGACGCTGGAAGGGGCGAAGCAGACCATCGCGGTCGGCCCGGTGGCTTCGCAGGTCGCGATCAAAATGCTCGGCACCAATGGCGGCGGCTTCTTCAATGCCAACGCCGCGCATCCGTTCGAGAACCCGAACGCGCTGTCGAACTTCATCCAGATGCTCTCGATCTTCGCGCTCGGTGCCGCGCTGACCAACGTGTTCGGCCGCATGGTCGGCAACCAGCGCCAGGGCTGGGCGCTCCTCGCCGTGATGGGCGTCCTGTTCATCGCCGGCGTCGCCATCACCTACTGGGCCGAGGCCAACGGTACGACCACGTTGAACGCGCTCGGACTGACGGGCGGCAACATGGAAGGCAAGGAGGTCCGCTTCGGCATCGTCGCGTCGTCACTGTTCGCCGTGATCACGACGGCCGCCTCCTGCGGCGCGGTCAATGCCATGCATGACAGCTTCACCGCGCTGGGCGGCATGATCCCGCTGATCAACATGCAGCTCGGCGAGATCATCATAGGCGGCGTCGGCGCCGGGCTCTACGGCATACTGCTGTTCGTCGTGCTCGCGATCTTCGTCGCCGGCCTGATGGTCGGGCGCACGCCGGAATATGTCGGCAAGAAGATCGAGGCGCGCGAGGTCAAGATGGCGATGCTGGCAATCCTGGTGCTGCCGCTGATGTATCTCGGCTGGACCGCGGTCGCGGTGGTGCTGCCGTCGGCCGTCGCGTCGATGGCCAATGCCGGTCCGCACGGCTTCACCGAGGTGCTCTACGCCTACACTTCCGCGACCGCCAACAACGGCTCGGCATTCGCAGGACTCACGGGCAACACCTTCTTCTACAACCTCACGCTCGCGTCCTCGATGTTCGTCGGCCGCTTCTTCATGATCATTCCGGCGATGGCGATCGCGGGCTCGCTCGCCGGGAAGAAGTCGATCCCGCCCTCGGCCGGCACGTTCCCGACCACGGGCGGCCTGTTCGTCGGCCTCGTGGTCGGCGTCATCCTGATCATCGGCGGCCTCACCTTCTTCCCGGCTCTCGCCCTCGGTCCGATCGTCGAGCATCTCGCGATGGCCGCCGGCACCGTGTTTTGATCTCGGAGCAACCTCCATGGACACCATGAAACTGCAGAAGCGCTCGTCGATGTCGACGATGCTCGACCCGAAGATCGTGCTGCCGGCCATCAAGGCCGCGGTTGTCAAGCTCGACCCGCGGCTGATGATCAGAAATCCGGTGATGTTCGTGGTCGAGGTCGTCGCCGCGCTGACCACGGTGATCTTCCTGCGCGACGTCGTGACCGGCGGAGCGGATCTCGGCTTCACCTTCCAGATCATTCTCTGGCTGTGGTTCACCGTGCTGTTCGCCAATTTCGCCGAAGCCGTCGCCGAAGGCCGCGGCAAGGCGCAGGCGGATTCGCTGCGCAAGACGCGCACCGAGAGCCAGGCCAAGCTGCTGACGGGCACGAACCCGGCCGATCACACCTACAAGCTCGTGCCCGGCACCAGCCTGAAGGTCGGCGATCTCGTGCTGGTCGAGGCCGGCGACACCATCCCTTCCGACGGCGAGGTGATCGAGGGCGTCGCCTCGGTCAACGAGGCTGCCATCACCGGCGAATCCGCGCCCGTCATCCGCGAATCCGGCGGCGACCGCTCGGCGGTGACCGGCGGCACGCAGGTGCTGTCGGACTGGATCCGCGTCAGGATCACGGCCGCGCAAGGCTCGACCTTCATCGACCGCATGATCAAGCTGGTCGAGGGCGCGGAGCGGCAGAAGACGCCGAACGAGATCGCGCTCAACATCCTGCTCGCCGGCCTCACCATCATCTTCGTGTTCGCGACGGTGACGATCCCGAGCTACGCGGCCTATGCCGGCGGCTCGATCTCGGTGGTGGTGCTGGTGGCGCTGTTCGTGACCTTGATCCCGACCACGATCGGCGCGCTGCTGTCGGCGATCGGCATCGCTGGCATGGACCGCCTGGTGCGCTTCAACGTGCTGGCGATGTCGGGCCGCGCGGTCGAGGCCGCTGGCGACGTCGATACGCTCCTGCTCGACAAGACCGGCACCATCACGCTCGGCAATCGCCAGGCGACTGCATTCCGTCCCGTCAAGGGCGTGAGCGAGCAGGAGCTCGCCGACGCGGCGCAGCTCGCATCGCTCGCCGACGAGACACCGGAGGGCCGCTCGATCGTGGTGCTCGCGAAGGACAAATACGGCATCCGCGGCCGCGACATGGCCGAGCTCGGCGCCACCTTCGTGCCGTTCACGGCGCAGACCCGCATGAGCGGCGTCGATGCCGGCGGCTCCTCGGTGCGCAAGGGTGCGGTCGACGCCATCCTCAACTCCATCGGCGGCGGCCCCACCCAGCCCGTCTCCGGCAACACGGTGCGCGCGGTTCAGCCGGTCGAGAGCGAGCTTGTCCGCGAGATCCGTGCAATCTCCGACGACATCGCCAAATCCGGCGGCACGCCGCTCGCGGTCGCCAGGGACGGGCGCCTGCTCGGCGTCGTCCAGCTCAAGGACATCGTCAAGGGCGGCATCCGCGAACGCTTCGCCGAGCTGCGCCGGATGGGCATCCGCACCATCATGATCACCGGCGACAACCCGATGACCGCGGCGGCGATCGCCGCCGAAGCCGGCGTCGATGATTTCCTGGCGCAGGCGACGCCTGAGGACAAGCTCAAGCTGATCCGCGACGAGCAGGCCAAGGGCAAGCTGGTGGCGATGTGCGGCGACGGCACCAACGATGCGCCCGCGCTGGCGCAGGCCGATGTCGGCGTTGCCATGAACACCGGCACGCAGGCCGCGCGCGAAGCCGGCAACATGGTCGATCTCGACTCCAACCCGACCAAACTGATCGAGGTGGTCGAGATCGGCAAGCAGCTCTTGATGACGCGCGGCGCGCTGACGACGTTCTCGATCGCCAACGACGTCGCCAAATATTTCGCGATCATCCCGGCGATGTTCCTGGCGTTCTACCCGCAGCTCAACGTGCTGAACGTCATGAACCTGGCGAGCCCGCAGAGCGCGATCCTGTCGGCGATCATCTTCAACGCGCTCGTCATCATCGCGCTGATCCCGCTGGCGCTGAAGGGCGTCGCCTACCGCGCCATCGGCGCCGGCGCGCTGCTCGGCCGTAACCTGATGATCTACGGGCTGGGCGGCATCATCATCCCCTTCATCGGCATCAAGGCGATCGACCTGATCGTGACCGCCTTGCATCTGGCTTAAAGCCCCAACCGCCGTCATTGCGAGCGAAGCGAAGCAATCCAGGACTGTCTCGGGCCACGCGACTCTGGATTGCTTCGTCGCTTCGCTCCTCGCAATGACGGGAGAGACACAGGAGATTCCCATGCTCAAAGAAATCCGTCCCGCCATCTTGGTCCTGGTCGCGCTGACCCTGATTACCGGGCTGCTCTACCCGCTCGCCATGACCGTCGTCGCCGGCACCATCTTTCCGGCGCAGGCCGAGGGCAGCCTGATCACGCGCAACGGCAAGGTGATCGGATCGGCGCTGATCGGTCAGGAGTTCAAGGACGACAAATATTTCCACGGCCGTCCGTCGGCGACCTCGGCCGCCGATCCGAACGACTCCACCAAGACGGTTTCTGCGCCCTACAACGCCGCCAACTCGTCCGGCTCCAATCTCGGCCCGACCAGCAAGGCGCTGGCCGACCGCGTCAAGGAGGACGTCGACAAGCTGAAGGCGGAGAATCCCGCGCAGGCCGTGCCGGTCGATCTGGTGACGACCTCGGCGAGCGGGCTCGATCCGGACATCTCTCCGGAGGCGGCGCTGTTCCAGGTGCCGCGGGTGGCCAAGGCACGCGGCTTGCCGGAGGCGAGCGTCCAGGCCGTGATCGCCCGGCAGACCCAGGGCCGTCTGCTCGGACTGCTCGGCGAACCCCGCGTTAACGTGCTTGCGCTCAACCTGGCACTCGATGCTGCCAAACCGCAATGACGCCCTGAAGGTCTTGGCCTTGAAGGTCTTGGCCTTGGCGCCGAGGTCCCTCCGTCTATAATGCCGCATGGCCAGTCAACGCCGCGATCCTGACCAACGTCCCTCGCCGGAGGCCCTGCTCGAAGCGGCCCGGCGGGAGGACAGTCCTGCCGGCAAGCTCAAGATCTTCGTCGGCGCCGCCCCCGGCGTCGGCAAGACCTATGAGATGCTGTCGAGCGCGCATGCCAAGCTGAGGGCCGGCGTCGACGTCGTGATCGGCTTCGTCGAGACGCATGGCCGCGCCGAAACCGAGGCGCTGGTGCGCGGCCTGGAGGTCGTCCCGCGCAAACGTATTTCCTACAAGGACCAGATCGTCGAGGAGATGGATCTGGATGCCGTGATCGCGCGCCGCCCCAAGCTCGCGATCGTCGACGAGCTCGCGCATACCAATGCGGCGGGCAGCCGCCACCCCAAGCGCTATCTCGACGTCGAGGAGCTGCTGTCGCACGGCATCGACGTCTACACGGCGGTCAACGTCCAGCACATCGAGAGCCTCAACGACGTCGTCGCCCAGATCACCCATGTGCGCGTGCGCGAGACCGTCCCGGACTCGGTCCTCGACCGCGCCGACGCCATCGAACTGATCGACCTCACGCCCGACGATCTGATCCAGCGACTGAAGGAGGGCAAGGTTTATGTGCCCAAGCAGGCAGAGCGGGCGCTGGAGCATTATTTCTCGCCCGGCAACCTGACCGCGCTGCGCGAGCTCGCGCTGCGCCGGACGGCCGAGCGCGTCGACGAGCAACTACTCACCCACATGCAGGCCAATGCCATCGCCGGCCCCTGGGCAGCCGGCGAGCGCATCCTCGTCTGCGTGTCGGAGGACCCGCGAGCGACAGGGCTGGTGCGCTACACCAAGCGGCTCGCCGACCGCGTCCACGCGCCGTGGACCGCCGTTACCATCGAGACCCGGCGCAACCTGCAGCTCACGGACAAGCAGCGCGACCGGCTCGCCGATACGCTGCGGCTGGCCGAGACTCTCGGCGGCGAGGCGCTGACGATTCCGGGCGTCGGCCGGCGTATCGCGGATGACCTCATCAACTTCGCGCAGGCCAACAACGTCACCCAGATCATCATCGGCAAGTCGAGCCGCTCGCGCCTGTTCGAGATCATCAGGGGCTCCGTGGTCCACGACCTCGTCAGGGGCGCCGGCAACATCAGCATCCACGTCATCGCCGGCGAGGAGGCGCCGGACACCACGAGCAGCTCGGTGCAGACGCGAGCGCGCAGCGAGCCGCTGCAGCCGAAGCCCTATCTGAAGGCGCTGCTGATCACGGCTGTCGGCCTTGGCCTCGCCGAGCTGATCCAGCCCGTCTTCGGCATCGAGAACGTCGATCTGGTGTTCCTCACGGCCGTGGTCGGCGTCGCCGCACGCTACGGCCTGTGGCCGTCACTGCTGGCGAGCCTCGCCGCCTCGCTCTGCTACAACTTCTTCTTCCTGCCGCCGCTGTATACGTTCACGATCACCGATCCGACCAACATCGGCGCGTTCTTCTTCTTCATGTTGATCGCGATCCTGGTGTCCAACGTCGCCGCGCGCGTTCGCGTTCAGGCTGACGCCGCCACCCACCGCGTCCGGACCACCGAGCAGCTCTATGCCTTCAGCCGCAAGCTTGCGGGCACCGCGACCCTCGATGACGTGCTGTGGGCCACGGCCTATCAGGCGGCGTTGATGCTGAAGGTACGGGTCGTGCTGCTGCTGCCGCAGGACGGCAAGCTCACGGTCATGACCGGCTACCCGCCGGAGGATCAGCTCGACGACGCCGACCTCGCCGCCGCGAGCTGGGCCTGGAGCAACGACCGCGCCGCCGGCCGCGGCTCCGACACGCTGCCGGGCGCCAAGCGGCTGTTCCTGCCGATGCGCACCGGGCGCGGCTCGATCGGCGTCATCGGCATTGATGACGATCGCACCGGGCCGCTGCTGACGCCGGACCAGCGCCGGCTGCTCGATGCCCTGGTCGACCAGGGCGCGCTCGCGATCGAGCGCGTGCTGCTGGTCGAAGACATGGACAAGGTCAAGCGCACCATGGAGCAGGACCGGCTGCGCTCGGCGCTGCTCACCTCGATCTCGCACGATCTGAAGACGCCACTCGCCTCCGTGCTCGGCGCGGCCTCGACGATGCGCGATCTCGCGGCCCGGCTGTCCGACAAGGAGAAGCTCGACCTGCTCGCCACCGTCATCGACGAATCCGAACGGCTCAACCGCTTCATCGCCAATCTCCTGGACATGACCAGGCTGGAATCGGGCGCAATCGTGCCGAACGCCGCGCGCCACGACGTCGGCGAGATCGTCGGCAGCGCGCTGCGGCGCGCGAGCAAGATCCTCGCCGGTCATCATGTCTCGCTCGAGCTGGCCCCCGATCTGCCGATGGTCGAGGTCGACGCGGTGCTGTTCGAGCAGGTGCTGTTCAATCTGCTCGACAACGCCGCCAAATATGCGCCTCCCGAGACCTCGATCGCGATCCGCGCGGCCCGCGACAACAACTGGGTCATGCTCGAGATCCGTGACGAAGGCGACGGCATTCCCGCCGCGGAGGTCGAGCACGTGTTCGACAAGTTCTATCGCGTGCAGAAGGGCGACCAGGTGCGGCCCGGCACCGGTCTGGGGCTCGCGATCTCGCGCGGCTTCATCGAGGCGATGCATGGCCGCATCTTCGCCGGCAACCGCACCGATCGGCCCGGCGCGGTCCTCACCATCCGCCTGCCCGTGCCGGCGCAGGCCAGACCGCTGGATACGGCCGCATGACCGGCGCTCCGATCAAGGTGCTCGTGATCGACGACGAGCCGCCGATCCGCAAGCTGCTGCGGATGGGCCTGACCACGCAGGGCTACGAGATTCTCGAAGCCTCGAACGGCAGGATCGCGCTGGAGCTGTTGGGCCAGGAGCCGGCGCTGATCATTCTCGACCTTGGCCTGCCCGACGTCGGCGGGCTCGAGCTGCTGCGAACCATCCGTGGCCGCAACGAGGCCGTGCCGGTCGTGGTGCTGTCCAGCCGCGGCGACGAGGCGGGCAAGGTCCAGGCGCTCGATCTCGGCGCCGACGACTACATCACCAAGCCGTTCGGCATGGATGAGCTGCTGGCGCGGCTGCGCGCGGCGTTGCGGCATCAGTTGCAGGTGCAGGGCGAGCGTCCGGTGTTCCGCACCGGCGATCTCTCCGTCGATCTGGTGCGCCGCATCGTCAAGGTCGGCGAGCGCGAGATCAAGCTGTCGCCCAAGGAGTACGATCTGCTCCGCGTCCTGGTGCAGCACGCCGGCAAGGTGCTGACGCACCGCTTCCTGCTCAAGGAGCTGTGGGACGAATTGACCGACGCGCAATATCTGCGCGTCTATGTGCGTCAGCTGCGGCAGAAGATCGAGGCCGATCCCGAGCGCCCGCAATTCGTATTGACCGAGACCGGCATCGGCTATCGGCTGCGCGCGCCGGACTGAGCTTTGGCCGTATCGGCCGACTGGTCCTGTGTGTCAGGGGCGTTGGCATCGCCATTCGATGGGCGAGCTTGCGTGTCCCGCGGGCGGCATCAGCTCGTTTCGTTATATTTTCGAGCAATTTTGACCAGCCGGTCATCTCGCGCTGCGGCACAGTACGTCCGCAGGCGCCCGTTCTCTGGATCAACGGATGATCGAGACCGCGGTCGTGCCACCTCATCGGCGCAGCTGATCGTGCGTTTGCATGCACGACGGTGTAAACACGGGACGTGCCATGTCTCGGCTTGTCAGAACACGATCTGAATTTGGGGGGGCGAGGCTGCCGACTGCGGCGCAGAGATTGTCATCGGCGATACTGGGAAGAGCATCATGCCCGAAATTCATCTCAATCAAGGTCAGCCCGACGCGTTGCGGTGCCGCTTTGGCATGAAGGCCGGCCTATGTCCCGGTGAGGGGTTCTGCGCGTTCGATCTTTCAGCCTGCAGGGACTGTTCGAGATCGCAGCACAAGATCCAGACCTTGACGGGTTCGGAAGACCCGATGAGATCAAAGATATTGCACACCTGGATTTCGTTTGCCGTTCGTCCATCGACGTCGTTCTTGGCTCCCATCAGTGAGGTCGGTCATGGAAGAATACATTCATCTGCAGAACCTCATCCTGTTCAGGAAACGTCTCGCTGAATTCAACGATGAGTCCAAGCGGACGGTGCTCCTGAAATTGCTGACTGAGGAAGAGGCCAGGGACGCATCATTCGGACCGTCGCCTTGTCCAGTTGCGCCTCATGCGGCGGATCAGAACGTCTGATTGGCTTCTCGGTCTATCCGTCATCGAAACGATGAGCGCGAAGCTGCATTGGAATCTCGATGTATCGACGGGCTTCGATTCCCGCGATCGTGAAAGCATGGGTGGAGGTACGCGGCATCAGCTTGCGCTTTGGAACTTTCGTCTCGCCGACGCGGTTTACGTGTCGCAATCGGGAGGATGTTCATGGCACGACAATACTCGCGCAAGGCATCGGCCAAGGTCGGCCGGGCCATGAAGAAGCGCAAGGCCGGCACGCTGCGCAGCGGCGGTTCCGGTCGCAAGGTCAAGAGCCGCAAGCAGGCCATCGCGATCGGCCTGTCGGAGGCGCGCCGCGAAGGCAAGAAGGTGCCCGCGAAAAAGAGCGCGAGGGCCTCAGCGAAGAAGACGGCCAAGAAGGCGAGCAAGAAGAGCACGAAGAAGACTACCAAGAAAACGACGAAGAAGAAGTCGAAGAAGAGCTGACGAGGCGATCATTCGGGCTACGATCATCGCGCACGCCATGACCCGCAGCCGTCGTAAAATTCTCCGCTGTCGTCCCGGCGAACGCCGGGACCCATAACCCCAGGGAGATGTTATTGCGCGGGATGTGGGACAAGTCTTACAACACCCGCCGCGGAGTATGGGTCCCGGCGTTCGCCGGGACGACGGCGGTGGGTGTGGAGGCCGCTTGCGCCACGCAGGCAGCTGCTGGCTTTCACCCTGCCTTCCTCTGCCGCGCCGCCGACCGATGCGCCTTCTTCGCCGGGCGTCGATGCGTGCGCGTCCGCCGCGACGCCGCACGCGCTGTCTTTTTTCGGCTCTTGCCGTTCAGGCTCTGCTTCAGCGCATCCATCAGGCTGACGACGTTGTCGGGCCGCTCCGCCGGCTCTGGCAGCTTGATCGGCTTGCCCGAGGCCTTGCGCTTCACCAGCGCCTTCAGCGCGGTCTCGTACTGATCCTTGAACTCCGAGGGGTCGAAATGGGCTGCCTTGGTCTGCAAGATGTGGCCGGCCAGCTCGACCATGTCCTTGCTGATCTTCGGCGCCTTGATGTCGTCGAAGAACTCGGCTTCGTCGCGCAGCTCATAGGGAAAGCGCAGCGTGGTGCCGAGCATGCCCTTGCCCATCGGCTCGATGGCGATGACGTGCTCACGGTTGGTCAGCACGATCCGCGCCAGCGCCACGCGCTCCTGGTCCTTCATGGCGTCGCGGATAACCGCGAAGGCGTCGAGCGCCGCCTTGCCGTCGGGGGCGATGTAGTAGGGGTGGTTGAGATAGCGCTGGTCGATCTCGTCGCGCGGCACGAAGCTGTCGATGTCGATCGTATGGTTGCTCTCGATCTGGACCGCCTCGAGCTCCTCCGGCTCGATCTCGACATACTGTCCCTTGGCGAGTTCATAGCCGCGGCCCTTCTGGTCGCCCTCGACGATGTCGCCGGTCTCGGCGTCCACCATCTGCTGCTTGAGCCGGTTGCCGGTCTCGCGGTTGATCAGATGGAAGCGCGTCTTCTCGACCGACGTCGACGCCGGATAGAGCACGACGGGGCAGCTGACGAGCGAGAGTTTGAGCGAGCCTTTCCAGTAGGCGCGGGGGGCCATCGTGGTCTCCTTGGACAATCCGGACGAGGCTGCAACGGGCAAGCATCGGTGTGGGTTCCATGGGCCCGGCGAAGGTCGCTTCGGGAAAAAATAATTCGCTTGACGACTT
Source organism: Bradyrhizobium sp. SZCCHNRI1029 (assembly GCF_032487555.1). Lineage (NCBI taxonomy): Bacteria > Pseudomonadati > Pseudomonadota > Alphaproteobacteria > Hyphomicrobiales > Nitrobacteraceae > Bradyrhizobium > Bradyrhizobium sp. SZCCHNRI1029. The sequence continues at coordinate 345,804 of NZ_JAUEUK010000004.1, read as the reverse complement.
CGTAAAATCAGCATTATGGTCCGACCCGTTCCGTTGCGTCGGAGGGGACGTATCGCGGTCGTCACGGACGTCGGCAGCGGAATGCGATGGGTGTGCCGGGTTGCAGCGTGATTCAGTCGCGCCGACGAACAATCCGGCATGCACGGTCAAGTCGCACGGTCCTGATACCCCGATGCTGGTATCCAGCGCAATGCGCGCAGGCGCATTGTCGCGACACGGTGGCCAACAAGCCCGGCGCACCGGGGAGAACGCGAAGCAGCCGTTAAAGCCGTCGCGCAGGGAGGGCCGGGATGTCTCGGCTGCACCTGTGGTACCTGCCGCCTGCATTTCTTTCTGCAGGCGGGCCATGGGGGCGGCGAGCTCCCGGCCTTCCCTGCGCCCTCTCGACTGGCAGAGGGCGGACGCCAGCACAGCCTGGGCCCTCCATGAGCCGCGGGAACGCGGAACTTTGCCCGAAGTTATCCTGCCGATGCGGCCGGTTCCACGAGTTCGCCGGCTTTGCTACGCTACCACTCAACGCGAGGGATCACCGTGGCGCTCGGGAAGCTTTCCACCTATCGCAAGAAGCGCGATTTCGACAAGACGGCGGAGCCGTCCGGCGACGCCAAGGTCGCGCGTACGGCGCGGCCGCGCTTCGTCATCCAGAAGCATGATGCAACGCGCCTGCACTACGACCTGCGGCTCGAATTCGACGGCGTCTTCAAGTCGTGGGCCGTCACCAAGGGGCCGTCGCTCGATCCGCACGACAAGCGGCTGGCGGTCGAGGTCGAGGATCATCCGCTCGACTACGGCGATTTCGAAGGTACGATCCCGGAAGGCGAGTATGGCGGCGGCACCGTCATGCTGTGGGACCGCGGCTATTGGGACAGCGAGGACCCGGAGCGCGGGTTCAAGAAGGGCGATCTCAAATTCACTCTCGAGGGCGAAAAGCTGCATGGCAGCTGGGTGCTGGTGCGGATGCGCCATGATCGCACCGGCGGCAAGCGGACCAATTGGCTGCTGATCAAGCATCGCGACGAGTTTGCCCGGGAAGGCGAGGCCAACGATATCCTGGATGCCGACAAGTCGGTCGCCTCGGGCCGCACGATGGAGCAGATCGCGGCCGGCAAGGGCAAGGCGCCGAAGCCGTTCATGCTCGCCAAGACGCAGCGCATGAACGCGGATGCGGTGTGGCACTCCAACCGCAGTGACAGCGAAACCAAGCCGACTACGAAGGCCTCATCGCCGAAAGCGAGGGCCGCGAAGGCAAACGGCACCAAGGCCCGCGTTGCGCCGAAGACGGTATCGTCGCTGCCCGATTTCGTGCCGCCCGAGCTTTGCACGTCGGTCGCGCAACCGCCGAGCGGCGAGGGCTGGGGGCATGAGATCAAGTTCGACGGCTACCGCGTGCAGATCAGGGTCGAGGGCGGCGAGGCAACCCTGAAGACCCGCAAGGGCCTGGACTGGACCGCCAAGTTCGGCGCGATTGCGGAGGAGGCTGCGAAGCTGCCGGACGCGATCATCGACGGCGAGATCGTCGCGCTCGACAAGGACGGCAATCCGAACTTCTCCGCCCTGCAGGCGGCGATCTCGGCGGGTGAAACCGACGAGCTGATCTTCTTCGCCTTCGACCTGATGTTCGCCGAGGAGTTCGACCTGCGCCGCCAGCCTTTGCGCGAGCGCAAGGCACGGCTGGCGAAGCTGCTGAAGGCGCATATCAAGGGCAAGACACCGCGGATCCGCTACGTCGAGCATTTCGAGAGCGACGGCGAAGCCGTGCTGGAGTCGGCGCGCAAGCTGAACCTCGAAGGCATCGTCTCGAAGAAGTTGGACTCGGCCTATCATTCGGGACGGACGGAGAGCTGGACCAAAGCCAAGACCAGGCCCGGCCACGAGGTCGTCATCGGCGGCTGGAAGACGACCAACGGCAAATTCCGATCGTTGATGGTCGGCGTCAACAAGGACGATCATCTCGCTTATGTCGGGATCGTCGGCACCGGCTTCGGCCAGGACACGGTGAAGGCGATCATGCCGGCGCTGAAGGCGGCGGCATCCGACAAGAGCCCGTTCAGCGGCAAGAACGCGCCGCGTAAGACGCGTGACGTGCATTGGCTCAAGCCCGAGCTGGTCGCCGAGATCGAGTTTGCCGGCTTCACCGGCGACGGCAATGTCAGGCAGGCCTCGTTCAAGGGACTGCGCGAGGACAAGCCAGCCCGCGAGGTCGTTGCCGAGGCGCCGGTGGTGACGACGAAGGTTGCCAGGCCGGTGGCGCGGGCCGCCGCGAGCGTCGCGACCGTCGGCACCACGCTGCACAAGACGCCGTCACGCACGAAGGGCTCGGCGACCGTGATGGGCGTTGCAATCTCCAAGCCCGACAAGGCGCTGTGGCCGGACGCCGGCGACGGCGAGCCCGTCACCAAGCTTGATCTTGCGACCTATCTGGAAGCCGTCGGCAACTGGATGATCGGGCATCTGAGGGGGCGGCCGTGCTCGATCGTGCGTGCGCCTGATGGCATCGGTGGCGAAAAATTCTTCCAGCGGCACGGCATGCAGGGCATGTCGGACCTGCTGGAGCTGGTCAAGGTCTCGGGCGACCGCAAACCGTATCTGCAGATCGACCGCGTCGAGGGATTGATCGCGGTGGCCCAGGTCGCCGCCGTCGAGCTGCATCCATGGAATTGCGCGCCGGACGCCTATGACGTCCCGGGTCGGCTGGTGTTCGATCTCGATCCGGCGCCGAACGTCGCGTTCGAGGAGGTGATCGCGGCCGCCAAGGAGATGCGCCAGCGCTTGAAGAGCCTCGGACTCGAGAGCTTCTGCAAGACCACGGGCGGCAAGGGTCTGCATGTGGTGACGCCGTTGCTGCACGGCGCGCGCGACAAGGTGAGCTGGCCCGAAGCGAAGGCGTTTGCACAGGGCGTGTGCCAATGGATGGCGAACGACCGCCCGGAGCAGTACCTGCTCAACATGTCGAAGAAGCTGCGCAAGGGGAAGATCTTCCTCGACTATCTGCGCAACGACCGGATGTCGACGGCGGTCGCCGTGCTGTCGCCGCGCGCTCGCGAAGGCGCCACCGTGTCGATGCCGCTGACCTGGGCGCAGGTGAAGAACGGGCTCGAACCCGAGCGGTACACGGTCCGAACCGCGCCGGCGCTCTTGCCCAAGACCAAGGCGTGGGAGGGCTATGACGACGCGGCCGGAGCGATCAAGCCGGCGATGAGGAAGCTCGCGAACGAAGTGTAAGGGATACGATGCGGGGGCGCAATCAAGGCCAGGCCGACGTGGCGCGGCCACGTCAGCCCGAGCTGATCAGTTGGATGGCTATGAGATCGATCGGATCAGATGCGTCCGAGCAGGACGAGAATCAGCACGATGACGATGATCAGGCCGAGGCCGCCGCCGCCGTAGTAGCCGGTGCCGTAGAACGGACCGCCGCCGATGCCGGAAAAGCCGCCGAGCAGGGCGATGATGAGAATGATGAGGATGATAGTTCCGATGGACATGTGCTTCCCTCCAGTGCCCGGCAGCGGGGCGACAACGTGCTCTGCCTTCGCCGAGGAAACTGGTTGGAACTTCGAAAGTTCCGCGTGGGAACAAGTAAAATGCAGCGTGTGTCTTTGCGGTCGTAGTCACCGATGACTACGTAGAGAGGGTTGTTAGTCAGGAGATCGCGATGTCAAGACCGCTTGTCGTTTCCATTCCGCATCGCCTCGGCAAGGACGAGGCCGTGCGCCGGCTCCAGGCCGGTCTCAGCCGCGCCGCGACCAGCGTTCCGGTCCTGAAGGTCGACGAAGAGCGCTGGGAGGGCGACAAGATGATCTTTCGCGTTCGCGCGCTCGGTCAGGCGGCCTCGGGCCATGTCGACGTCGCCGACGATCACGTGCGTGTCGAGGTCGTGCTGCCCTGGCTGCTGCAGCGCTTTGCCGAGGTGGCGCAATCCGCGATCCGCAGCCGCGGCCAGCTGCTGTTGACGAAGAAGAGCTGATCAGGTCGGCGCCGCTGCTGTCCGACGTCGACCAGGCGGGTGGGCTGCCGCGTCGGTCCGCGCCGGGATCGCCGCTGCAGGCAAATGCGTGAAGATGGAGGACACCGCCAGGATGCCGTCCTGCATGTCTGCCGGTATGTAGCCGCGGGCATGAACCTCGGCGTCGAAACCATCTGCGTGGGGCCACACCCGGCCACCGTCGGTGAAGGGTGCAAAGTTGCGCACAGTGACGACGACGACGGCGTCCCGCCCACGCCGCCGTGCGAAGGCAATGACGTGATCGGCATGACGTCCGCTCACCTCGAGCGGCTCGTAGGAGCCGTCGGTGAACACGGCGGGCATCTGGTTGCGAAGCTTCAGCAGCTCCCGCGTCCAGGCGAGCTTGATGCGGCCGTCCGGCCAATGGTCCGCGAGGTGGGCCCAGTCGGGAGTCTCGCACGCACGCAGCGCGTGCTCACGCGCGGCGAAATCGACCGGGCGGCGGTTGTCCGGATCGACCATCGAAAGGTCCCAGAACTCGGTGCCCTGATAGAAATCCGGCACGCCGGGCATCGTCGCCTTCAGCGTGAGCTGGGTCAGCGAGTTCAGCGCGCCGAGCAAAGCGAGTCGCCTGGAAAGCGTCTCCAGCGACTGCAGGAACTCGGGCGAGCGCTCGCGATCCAGGATGCGGTCGATGAAGGCGCGCAGGCCGTTCTCATAGGCCTCGTTCGGATTGAGCCAGCTGGTCTCCTCCTTGCCCTCGCGCGCGGCCTTCAGCGCATAGGCCTGCAGCCGCTCGGGCAGGGTGCCATCGGTGCCGCTTGCCGGCCAGATGCCGACGAGTGTCTGATACAGCATGTATTCGAACGCCGCCGAGGGCGCGCGCATCTTGCCATCCGTGATGACGTGCGGCGCGTTCAAGGTCTTCCAGCGCGCCATTGCGGACGTCCAATCGTTGGGCAGCTCGGTGATGGCGGCGAGCCGCGTGCGCGCATCCTCGCCGCGCTTGGTGTCGTGGGTAGCAGTGGCGGTCATGCCGTGCGGCCAATGCCTGCCGCGGTCCCGCATCAGCTTGTGGAAGTCGGCGATCGCCAGAGCATGCGCCGCTGGATCGCCACCGACCTCGTTGAGCGCGAGCAGTCGGTGGAAGCGGTAGAAGGCGGTGTCCTCCAGCGACTTCGCCATCATCGGCCCGGTGAGCTGCTGCACCTTGAGGGCGAAGCGGCGCACACGCGGGACGCTGTGGTTGGTGCTGCGGTCGCGCTTGATGAGATCCATGGTCAGCGCATCGCGCAGGAACTCGAAGATCGAGCCGTCGGAGGCGAACCATTCGGCCCGGGCGCCTGCGATGGCGTGGTCGATCAGCTTGCGGTCGGTCTCGGTCGGGCCGGCTGTGGTGAGATAGGTGCGATAGACCGGGAAGTGAAGAACATACAGCTCGAGCGCCTGGCGCAGGATGTCTTCCGAATAGTCGCGCGTCGAGTAGTGGCCGTTGGCGATGCGCGCCAGCAGGCGGGTCAGCACGGTGAACTCGCTGGTCAGCAGCGTCTCCAGCACGCGCCGCTTGGCCTCCTTGATCACAGGCGCGAGCTTCGGCGGCTTGTTGCTGATCTGGCGCCAGATCTCGTCCAAGGGCTCCAGACCTTTGCCGTCGATCAGCACCTGGGTGATGACGTTCATCCACTCGTAGCCGGTGGTGCCGTGCACGCCGGCAAAACCCGGCAGCTTCTCGTGCTCGCAGAGAATCTTCTCGATGACGACGTAGAACGGCCCGGCTGCGGGCCCCCGAGCGTCGCGGATCAGCCGGCGCAGGCGCTGAAAATATTGTGCGGGATCGCGCAGGCCATCGATATGGTCGAGCCGCAGACCCTGCAACTGACCATCCGCGATCAGCTTCTTGACCAGCCGGTGGATAGCCTCGAACGTGCCGGCGTCCTCGACGCGCAGGCCCGCCAGCGTGTTGACGTCGAAGAAGCGGCGGTAGTTGATGTCGCTGGACGCAAGCCGCCAATGGCCGAGCTTGTAGTGCTGTCGCTCCAGCAGATGATGCAGAGCGAGCGTCTGCGCACCACGGTCGGGGCCGGCCTTATAGGCCGCGATCCCCTGGGCAATGACGTCGGCCGCGCCGGGAATGGCCTTGAGGGCCGCCTTGAACGCCGGCGCTTCCTTGCGGTTCGGATGGCGCAAGCCGCGATAGCGCGACGCCAGGTCGAGAATCGCCTTGCCGGCCTCGCTGCTCTCCTCACCGGCCTCCTTGACGATGATGCGCAATACCTCGCCGTAGCGCTCCGGCGCGATCGGCAACCGATGCTCGAAGTACCAGCAGGAGAACGAGCCTTCGTCCGGGTCATAGCGCAGCTCGATGTCGCCATGTTCGAGCGCGTGGCCGTAGGAGGTGCCGATGATCGGCAGCAGCACGCCGCCGCGCGCGCGGTACGGCAACTGGTCCCAGTCGATGTCGAACGAGGCGGCGTGCGGCGAAGCCTGGCCCCATTCGAGCACGTCGAGCCACCACGGATTGTCGTCGAAATGCACGCCGACATGGTTCGGCACGAAGTCGAGGATGAGGCCGAGATCGTACTGCTTCAGCGCCGCGCTCAGTTTCGCAAAGCCGTCCTCGCCGCCGAGCTCGGGATTGAGCTTGGAATGATCGGTGATGTCGTAGCCATGCGTCGAGCCCTTCCGCGCCGTCATGAAGGGCGAAGCGTAGACGTGGCTGATGCCCAGCGCCTTCAGATATGGCAAGACGCGTGCGGCCGATTCGAAGTTGAAATCACCCGTGAGCTGCAGGCGATAGGTCGCGAGGGGAATGGCCGGAGGCATGCTATCCCCCGATGCTCCAGAACACCGACCACGGCGGCAGGCGGTCTCCAGGCGTGTCGCCCCAGATCGGGGTGCCCGGGACGCCGGTCGGCGAAGCCGCGAGCTCCTTGTCGGAGACGTTGGCAAGCAGATTTAGCCGGCTGCCATCGCCCATCAGCCAATGCGCGCTCAGGCGACCGTCATCGGTCACGTCCGCCTCGCCGAATTTCGCTCCCGGAAGCCGCGGCGCAACCTCCTTGTGACGCACCGCAAGGAGCGCGCGCACCAGCGCGAGACGCTCGCGCCCCGGCGACTCATTGCGGGAGTCCCAGTCGATGATTGCGGACTGGAAGGTTTCGATGTCGAGCGGATCGGGAACCTCGTCGCCATATTTGGCGTACGCCCACTCGTACTCCCTGCGGCGTCCGTTGCGCACGGCATGCGCGAGGTCGCCCTGGAAGTCGCAGAAGAACGGGAACGGCTGCTTCGAGCCCCATTCCTCGCCCATGTACAGCATCGGGACGGTGGGCGCGAGCAGCGTCACCGCGAGTGCCGCCGCGATCCCTTCCGGCGACGCCAGCGCCTCCAGGCGGTCGCCGAACACGCGGTTGCCGATCTGGTCGTGGTTCTGCAGGAAGTTGACGAACGCGCCGGGGGCCAGATGACCGCTCGGCTCGCCCCGCGGATCGCCGCCCCAGAATGCCGCGGGTTCGCCTTGGTAGACGAAGCCGGAGGCGAGCGCGCGAGCGAGATCGCGGCGCGGCGCCTGCTGGTAGTCGCCGTAATAGCCGCCGCTCTCGCCGGTCAGGATCACGTGCCAGGCGTGATGATAGTCGTCGTTCCACTGCGCGCGAAATTTGCCGCGCGGCGGCTCCTCTGCGGAATCCAACATGCTGGCGCGGTTGTCGCCGTTTTCGAGCACGAGATGGATGTGCCGCCCGGTTGCTTCGACCAGCTTGCCCACGGCGGCACTGAGATCGTGCAGCATCGGAATCTCACCCTCGTTGGACAGGATGTGATTCACGGCGTCGAAGCGCAGGCCGTCGAAGCGATAGTCCGTCAGCCAATGCAACGCGTTCTGAATCGCGAAGGCGCGCACTTCGGAGAGCCGGTAGTCGATTGCGCTGCCCCACGGCGTATGCGCGTCGGTGAAGAAGGTCGGCGCATAGCGGCCGATGTAGTTTCCCTCCGGGCCGAAGTGATTGTAGACGACGTCGAGAAACACCATGATGCCACGCAGATGCGCCTCGTCGATCAGCGCGCGCAGATCATCGGGACGCCCATAGACGCTGTCCGGCGCGTAGAGCAGCACGCCGTCATAGCCCCAGTTGCGGGAGCCGGCGAAGTCCGCCAGCGGCATCAGTTCGAGCGCGGTGATGCCGGTTTCAACGAGATGATCGAGCTTGTCGATCATTGCGCGGTAGGTGCCTTCCGTCGTGAAGGTGCCGACATGGCTTTCGAGGAACACGGCATCCTGCCATGGACGACCGCGCCAGTTTTCGGAGCGCCAGGTGTAGGCACGGTGGTCGATGATTTCGCTCGGGCCGGAGACATCCTCCGGCTGGAAATCCGAGCCGGGATCTGGAACGTCGAGCTCATCGTCAATACGGAACTTATACCGCGTGCCGGCGCCGGCGCCGGCGACGTCGAGCGAATACCAACCGCCATCCCCGCGTTGCATCTCATGCTTGACGTCGAGGATCAGATCGACGCGCCTGGCGGCGGGCGCCCACAGCCGGAACGTCGTGCCGTCCTGCGTGAGCCGAGGTCCGAATTGACGGCCGTTCATGACTGGCCCGCATACGCCAGCACGGAGCGGGACGGGGCCTTGAGGTCCGCACCGGACGCGAAATCGATCGGCGTCTGCTGGGCTTCGGTGGTGTTCAGGACCTGTTGCCACGTCTTGTACTCGGCAAGCTTGGGCAATTTGAATCCGATCTCTTCGGGGGCCGCGTTCAGAACGATAAAGATCGGAGCCTGTTCCTGTTCCACCGGAGCGAGCACATAGGCGAGAAATCGTCCGTCGGGAAAGGTCCAGTCGGTTTGCGTCATCTCCTCCGCCGAAGGCGTCAGCCACAGCACGCCGAAGCTGCCGTCCGGGCGGCGGCCATCGAGCCAGCGGCGTGCGCGAATCTGGCCGAAGCGGCGGCGCAGCTCGGTCATGTGCGCGATGAAGTCGATGAGATCATCGCCCTCGCGGCCCATGCCGCTCCAGTCCACCCAGCCGACCTCGTTGTCCTGGCAATAGGCGTTGTTGTTGCCATGCTGCGAGTTGCCGACCTCGTCGCCTGCGAGCAGCAGCGGCAGGCCCTGTGCGAGGAACAGACAGGCGAGCTGGTTCTTGCGCGACTGCCGCCGCAGCGCCGTGATCGTCACGTCGTCGGTCGGCCCCTCATGACCGAAATTGTTGCTGTGGTTGTCGTTGGAGCCGTCGCGATTGTCCTCGCCGTTCGCTTCATTGTGCTTGCTGTTGTAGCTGAAGAGATCGGCCAGCGTGAACCCGTCATGGACGGTGACGTGATTAACGCTGGCGCGCTGGGTGCGGCCGTCATGGTTGAAGATGTCGGACGAGCCGGTCATGCGGCTCGACACCTCGCCGATCAGGCTGCCTTCGCCACTCCAGTAGCGACGCATGGCGCTACGATAGCGGTCGTTCCATTCGGACCATTGCGAGGGGAATGCGCCGACCTGATAGCCGCCGAGACCGACGTCCCAGGGCTCAGCGACCAGCTTGACGCTCGCCAGCACCGGGTCCTGGCGGATCGCGGTGAGAAAGCCGCTGCGCCGGTCGAAGCCGTGCTTCTCGCGCGCCAGGGTGGTGGCAAGGTCGAAGCGGAAGCCGTCGACGTGGCAGACCTCGACCCAGTAGCGCAGCGAGTCCATCACCATCTGGAGCACACGCGGATGCGTCAGGTTAACGGACGAGCCGCAGCCGGTGAAATCGTCGTAGAAGCGCGGATTGTCGGGCTTCAGCCAGTAGTAGGACGCGTTGTCGATGCCGCGATAGCACAGGGTGGGTCCGAGATGGTTGCCCTCGGCGGTATGGTTGTAGACGACGTCGAGCATGACCTCTATGCTGGCATCGTGCAGCCTTGCCACCGTCGTCCGGAAGGCATCGAGCGGATTGTCCTGCGCGTAGCGAAGCTCCGGCGCGAAGAACGAGATCGTGTTGTAGCCCCAGTAGTTGACCAGCTTCTTCTCGACCAGCATGCGGTCGTCGATGAAGGCGTGGATGGGAAGCAGCTCGATCGTCGTGACGCCGAGCCGCTTCAGATGCTTGATCATCGCCGGCGACGACAGCCCGCCATAGGTGCCGCGCAGATTGGGTGGGACGTCGTCGCGCTTGTTGGTCAGGCCCTTGACATGGGCCTCGTAGATGATCGTGTCCTCCCACGGGATCTGCGGCCGCATTTCGCGCCGGCCCCAGTTGAAGGTCTCGTCGATGACGACAGCCTTGGGCATGCCGCGGGCGTTGTCGCGCCGGTCGAACGAGAGATCCTCGCGCGGCGAGCCGGCGCGGTAGGCGAAATGGGCGTCGCTCCAGACCAGCCGGCCGGCGAGCCGCTTGGCATAGGGGTCGAGCAGCAGCTTGTTGGCATTGAAGCGGTGGCCCTGCTCCGGCTCGTAAGGACCGTAGACACGGTAGCCATAGAGCTGCCCCGGCGAGACATCGTTGAGATAGCCGTGCCAGACATCCTCCGTCCGCTCCGGCAGTTCGATGCGCTCGATCTCGCGCCGGCCCTGGCTGTCGAACAGGCAGAGCTCGACCTTCTCGGCATTGGCGGAGAACAGGGCAAAATTGGTCCCCCGTCCGTCCCAGGTTGCTCCGAGACGGGCGTGGCTTCCAGCGGCCAGGCGCATTGCGTCAGGCTTCCGGGAGGAGAAATACCGCTGCCATGGGCGGGAGGATGAGGTTGAGCTGGTGTTCTTCAGAGGCATGGACCTGGCCGACGTTGCCGACATTGCTGCCGCCATAATGCAGGGAGTCGGAATTGAAAGCTTCCCTCCATCTGCCGCCGAACGGCACGCGGACCCGGTAATTGTAATACACGTTGGGCGAAAAGTTCACGACCACGACGCAGCGCGCGTGCTCATCGAAGCCCTTGCGCACCCAGGCGAAGACGTTTCGGTCGGAGTCGTCGGTCATCAACCACTCGAAGCCGTCCGGCTCGCAGTCCCGCTCATGCAGCGCCGGCACGTTGCGGTAGAGGTGGTTGAGGTCGCGGATCAGGGCCTGGATGCCGGCATATTTGGCGTCGCCGAGCAGATGCCAGTCGAGCGAGGCATCGTGATTCCACTCGCGCTCCTGGGCGAGCTCGCAGCCCATGAACAGGAGCTTCTTGCCGGGATGCCCGAACATGAAGCTGTAGTACGCACGCAGGTTGGCAAAACGCTGCCAGTCGTCGCCCGGCATCCGGCCAAGGATGGAGCGCTTGCCGTGCACGACCTCGTCATGCGACAGCGGCAGGATGAAGTTTTCCGAAAAGGCGTAGTGCAGGCCGAACAGGATCTCGCCGTGGTGATATTTGCGGTGGATCGGGTCCTTGCTGATGTAGCGCAAGGTGTCGTGCATCCAGCCCATGTTCCACTTGTAGCCGAAACCGAGCCCGCCCATGTCGACCGGGCGAGACACCTGCGGCCACGCCGTGGATTCCTCGGCAGCCGTCGTCGCCTGCGGGAAATGGCCGAACACGTCGATATTGGTCCGGCGCAGAAACTCGATGGCCTCGAGGTTCTCGCGCCCGCCATATTTGTTCGGAATCCAGCCACCGGACGGACGGCTGTAGTCGAGATAGAGCATCGAGGCTACGGCGTCGACGCGCAGACCGTCGATGCCGTAGCGCTCCAGCCAGAACAGCGCGTTCGAGCGCAGGAAATTGGCGACTTCGGTGCGGCCGTAATTGTAGATCAGCGTGCCCCAGTCGAGATGCCGGCCCTGCATCGGGTTGGCGTGCTCGTACAGCGCGGTGCCGTCGAAATGGCCGAGGCCGTGCGGATCATCCGGGAAATGGCCCGGCACCCAGTCGAGCCACACCGCGAGGCCCTCGCGGTGGCACGCATCAACCAGCGCACAGAAGTCCTCAGGACTGCCGAAGCGGCTGGTCGGCGCGAACAGGCCGGTCGGCTGATAGCCCCAGGAGCCGTCGAACGGATGCTCGCTGACCGGCAGGAATTCGATGTGCGTGAAGCCCATGTCGCGTGCATAGGCCGGCAGTTGCTCGGCGAGTTCGCGATAGGTCAGCCACTGGTTATTGTCCTTGCGCCGCCACGAGCCGAGATGCACCTCATAGATCGAGACCGGCCTGTTCAGCTTGTTGATGTCATGCGGCGCGGGCCGAGGTCGCGGCAGGCTGGACTCGTCGACCACGATCGATGCGGTCTTGGGACGCATCTCGGCCGCGAAGGCCATCGGGTCCGATTTCAGCGGCAGGTGCTCGCCCTGCGGGCCGATGATGTCGAACTTGTAGTGGTCGCCGGCCCTGGCGCGGGGAATGAACAGCTCCCAGTAGCCGTTGCCGCGGACCCGCATCGGGTGGCGCCGCGCATTCCAGAAGTTGAAATCGCCGACCACGCTGACGCGACGCGCGTTCGGCGCGAGCACGACGAATCCGACGCCGTCGACGCCGTCGAGCACCATTGGATGCGCGCCGAGCTTGTCATAGAGCCGCTCATGATTGCCTTCGCCGAGCAGATGCAGGTCGAAGTCGCTCAGGATCGGCAGGAAACGATAAGGATCCTCGAGGTCGGTGACGTGGTCGCCGAATGTCGCCCGAAGCCGATAGCGCTGCAGCGAGGGCATGGTCCCGGTGAACAGGCCGGCATCATGGATGCGCGTCAGCGCGACGACGTCGCCGTGCTCCCCGACCACCTCGACGCGGGAGGCCTCGGGCAGGAACGCGCGCACGACGGCCCGCCCGTCGACATTGTGCTGACCGAGATAGCGAAACGGGTCGGCATGCCGACCTTCGATTATCGCAAACGCCTCGGGAGAAAGATGGGTCATGAGGACTCGCTGGCTGATGCTGGCTCGGACAGGACGCGAAGCAGGTTGCTCAATGCGATGCGCAACCAGTCCGGCCGGTGAGCCAGATCATATTCGAGCGCTCCGAGGGCTTTTTCCAGCATGAAAAAGTTAAGGAGCGCCTCCGCCGTATGCGGATCGTCCGGCCAGAGGCGCTGACTGGCCTTGATCTCGCGATAGCCAGCCAAGAAGGCGGTCGCGGCCTGGTCGCGCCATTCCGACAGCGCGGCGGCGATACGGCCGTGATCGTCCTGGCTCGCCCTCAGGGCGCGCTCCTGGGCGACGCGGACCGAGCAATCGATCGAGCGCAGGAAGCCTGCGATGTCGCGCGCCGGCGGCGCCTTGCGCCGACGCTCGGCAAGCGGCTGCTCCTCGTCACCGTCGAAGTCGATGATGAAAATGTCGTCCTTGACGATGAGGATCTGGCCGAGATGGAAATCGCCATGCAGCCGGATGTCGCAGCCGCCGATATAGTGCGGGATCAGGCTGCTGAGGCGCTCCGACAGCTCGCCGCGCCTGGCGAGCACCTGGTCGACCAGCCCTCGTTCCGGATCCTTGAGGTGATCGCGGCGCTCGCTCAGGCCCGTGAGGATCCGGTCAGCCTGGCCGCGCAGCCGGTCGATCCAGTGATCGAGATGATCTGCGTTCGTGGGCTCGGGCGCGAAATCGACGATGTCGCTGCGCGAGGCGAGCGCCGCATGCAACTCGCCGACGCGACGGCCTGCCTGCGCCATGTAGCGCAGATAGGGCGACAGCTCCTCGCTCTGCCGCTCGTCGCCGCTCGCGGCGAACACGCGCTGGTCGTCGACGTAGCGATCGAGATAGGCGGCGCTGACGGTCCAGCCGTCGCCCTGGTTCTCGACGAAGCCGTGGACGCAGCCGACGGTCTGCCGCTCGCCCTCCTGGATCACCTCGACACTGCCGAGCAGCGGCGGGACATTGGCGAAGCCTACGGTTTCCGTGAGGAAACCGCCGATCTCGATCTCCGGGTGCGGACCAGCCTCCAGCTCGCGGCGGAGCTTGATGAAGAACTCGTTGTTGACCACCGCCTTGCTGCTGCAGCGGTCGGTCTCGACCACGCGCACCTGTTCCGATTCGCGGATCTGCTTGTCGGGAAACCGCGACGTCGGCCGGAATTCGAGGCGCACCCCGTTTTCCTCGACCGTCAACGCTTGCTTCAGATTGTGCAGGAGCAGCGCAAGAAAGATCGGGCTCGTCGCTGCATCGAGCAGCGTTCCCTCGCGGGCGCCCTGGCGCACGGCGGCGAAGGCCTGCGGATTGTAGCGATCGCGATCGAAACGCACCCACTCGATCTGCATCGGCAGCAGATAGCGCCGCTTCTCGTCGCGCTCGGCGGCCTTGAAGAAGATCAGCCAGGGCCGGTTGTCGCCGATGTCGCAGAACGGGATCGCCGAGGTCAGCGTCGGATGGATCGCGTCCGCCGAGCGCTCGGGGTACCATCGTGCGCGCGCCAGATGACCGGGCAGAACGTCGCGTTCGAACACGCTGCGAGTGCGAGCCAGCGATACCCAGGTCGAGCCGAGCGGCACGACCAGCGTCTCGAACTCCGGTACCGCGCGCTGGATGATGGGCTCCGACTTCTCGCGCTCCTTGAGCTGGAACCAGTAGAATCCGTAGGGCGCGAGCGTGATCATGTAAGGCAGCTCGCCGATGGCGGGAAAGCGCGAGCGGCCGAGCATTTCGATCGGGACGCGATCCTTGAACGGCGAGAGATCGAGCTCGGTCGCCTGCGCCGAGCGCGACAGGTTGGCGACGCAGAGGATGACCTCGTCCTTGTATTGGCGGACATAGGCCAGAACCGACCGGTTGGCCGGGCGGATGAAGGTCATGGTGCCCCTGCCGAAGGCCAGCGTCGACTTGCGCACCGAGATCAGCTTCTTGGTGGCGTTCAAAAGCGACGACAGGCTGCGCGACTGCGCCTCGACATTGACCGCCTCGTAGCCGTACACCGGGTCCATGATCATCGGCGCGTAGAGCCGCGCCGGGTCGGCGCGCGAGAAGCCCCCATTGCGGTCGGGCGTCCATTGCATCGGCGTTCGTACGCCGTTGCGGTCGCCGAGATAGATGTTGTCACCCATCCCGATCTCGTCGCCGTAATAGATGATCGGCGTGCCGGGGAACGACATCAGCAGCGAGTTCATCAGCTCGATCTTGCGCCGGTCGTTGTCCATCAGCGGCGCGAGGCGGCGGCGGATGCCGACATTGATGCGCGCACGCGGATCGTTGGCGTAGGTCGACCACAGATAGTCGCGCTCGACGTCGGTCACCATCTCCAGCGTCAGCTCGTCATGATTGCGCAGGAACAGCGCCCATTGGCAGGTCGCGGGAATGTCGGGCGTCTGGCGCAGGATGTCGGTGATCGGGAAGCGGTCCTCCTGGGCGATCGCCATGTAGATGCGCGGCATCAGCGGGAAGTGGTAGGCCATGTGGCACTCGTCGCCCTGGCCGAAATACTCCTGCACGTCCTCGGGCCACTGGTTGGCCTCGGCCAGCAGCAGCTTATCCTTGGCGTAACTGTCGAGCTCGACACGCAGGCGCTTGATGATCGCATGCGTCTCCGGGAGGTTCTCGTTGTTGGTGCCGTCGCGTTCGCAGAGATAGGGAATGGCGTCGAGCCGGAAGCCGTCGACGCCGGCATCGAGCCAGCGCTTCATCACCTGGACGATCGCGTTGACCACGCGTGGATTGTCGAAGTTGAGGTCCGGCTGGTGCGAGAAGAAGCGGTGCCAGTAGAACTGGCCGGCCTCCGGATCCCAGGTCCAGTTGGACTTCTCGGTATCGGTGAAGATGATTCGGGTGCCGAGATATTTCTGGTCGGTGTCGCTCCAGACGTACCAGTTGCGGGCGCTGGAGCCGGGCGGGCTGCGCCGGGCGCGCTTGAACCAGTGATGCTGGTCGGAGGTGTGGTTGACGACGAGTTCGGTGATCACCCGCAGGCCGCGCCGCTTGGCTTCCTGGATGAAGCGCTTGAACTCCTTCATCGTCCCGAAATCGGGATTGATGCTGCCGTAATCGGCGATGTCGTAACCGTCGTCGCGGCCGGGCGAGGGGTAGAACGGCAACAGCCACAGCGTGGTGACGCCGAGGTCCTGCAGATAGTCCAGCTTGTCGGTCAGGCCGGCGAAGTCGCCGACGCCGTCATTGTTGCTGTCGGCGAACGCCTTGACGTGCAGCTGATAGATGATCGCGTCCTTGTACCAGAGACCGTCGCCGTCGGGCTCGGTCTGCAGGCTGGGCGAATCCAGGGATGACATCAGGTTCATGAGGCCCTCACCTAGGAGAGAGGATGATGATGCGGCTGCGATCGGAGGCGTCTCGAAAGATGTCTCGGCCTCGACAGATGCGGCTCTCCTCAAAAGAGGGCAGAATAGGGGAGAAAGCGTCTTTGAGGGCGACGCTCTCGAACGTGTGCGCAAATTTGTTCACGGTGATGCCATTGACAATAAAACGGCGTCCCGGTTCGCTAGAAACCGAGACGACCCCAATTACAAAGCCGCAAGGCTCGTTTTGTTCCCCGGGGAACGACGGCCTTGCCGCGGCGTTAGGGGCTTATCCTCTTGCCGTCCCACAACAATTTTACGACGTACGACTTGCCGTTACGTCCAGATCGCGTGCCGAATGGATCTCTACAGCGAAGCCCATAGTCTCGGAATCCTGACAGAATTCTACGATGGTCAGGGGCACCGTCGTGTGACCGACGAAGCGGCCCTCAAGATCATCGTGGAGGCCTTTCCCCGGCCCACGCCGCATCGGCTGCTGAGCGATGCGGTGGTGATTCGCTCTGGGCAGCCCGCGCGCAGCCGCCTGACCGAGGCGGCGAAGCTGCCGGTCAGGTGGACCATCAGGCGTGGCGACGCTGAGATCGCGAAGGGAGACGCCGGCGAGGCCCTGGTCGAGTGGCCGGGTGATCTGCCGGTCGGCAGCTACCGCCTCGAGCTGGTGGATGCGTCGTCGTACCGCGAGGAGCTGCCGCTGCTCGTCGCACCGGCGAAGGCCTTCGCCGGTGATTTCGACCGCGTCTGGCTGCTGGCGGTCCAGCTCTACGGCATTCGATCCGGCCGCAACTGGGGCATGGGCGATTTCACCGACCTTGCCAATCTCATCACGCTTTGCGCCGAACTCGGCGCCGATGGCGTCGGCCTCAATCCGTTGCACGCGCTGTTCGACGATCGGCCGGGCGATTTCAGCCCTTATGCGCCGAACAGCCGGCTGTTCCTGAATGCGCTCTATGTCGATGTCGAGCAGGCCCCGGGCTTCGCGAAGGGGCCCGGCAGCAAGGTGCTGGAGCCGCTGCGGCAGGCCGAGCTGGTGGACTACAAGGGTGTGGCGGCGTTGAAATGGCCGGCCCTGCGTGCCGCCTTCGACGCTTTCATGGCTGCGCCCGACGCCGCGGCCGCTGCGGAGTTCAAGGCCTATCGGGCCGAGCGTGGCGAGCTGCTGGCCCGCTTCACCTGCTTCGAGGTGTTGCGGCATCGCTTCCAGAAGCCCTGGTGGGACTGGCCCGAGGAGTGGCGGCAGCCCGATGCTGCGCGCTGCGCGGCGCTGCTCAGCGGCCCCGACCGGAGGGAGGCCGAGTTCATCGCCTATGTGCAATGGCTCGCCGAGCGACAATTGCGCCATTGCCGGGATCTCGCGCATCGGCTGGGAATGAAGGTCGGCTTGTATCTCGACGTCGCGGTCGGCGTTCAATCCGACGGCTTCGATGCCTGGAACGAGCAGGGCGCCATTTCGCGCACGCTCTCGGTTGGGGCGCCCCCCGATCCCTTGAACACGGTCGGGCAGAACTGGGGGCTCGCCGGGTTCAACGCGCCCGGACTGGCGCTGAAGAATTTCGAGCCGTTCCGGGAGATGGTTCGGGCGTCGATGCGGCATGCCGGCGCGATCCGGCTCGACCATGTGCTCGGTTTGAAGCGACTCTATCTGGTGCCGCACGGATTTCCGGCCAAGCAGGGCGCGTACGTGCAGATGCCGTTCGAGGCGCTGTTGGCCGCGACCGTCATCGAGAGCGTCGCCAATGAATGCATCGTCATCGGCGAGGATCTCGGCACCGTGCCGGAGGGCTTTCGCGAACAGATGGCCGATTGGGGATTGTGGTCCTACAAGGTGATGATCTTCGAACGCGACGACAACGGCCGCTTCCGCGATGTCGACTTCTATCCGCCGAACGCGCTGGTGACGCTGAATACCCACGACCTCTCGACCTACGCCGGCTGGCGCTCGTTCGGCGATCTCAAGACCAAACGCGGGCTGGGCATCGATCCCGGTGAAAGCGACCAGGATCGCTGGGATGCGTTGGGGCTCTGGGACGAGGTGCTCCGCCAACACGGCATTCAAGCCAACGACGTCCACTCAGCGATCGCCTTCCTGTCGCGGACGCGGTCCCGGCTGCTGGTGATTTCCCTGGAGGATCTGCTGGAGGTGGTCGATCAGCCCAATATTCCCGGCACGATCGACGAGCATCCGAACTGGCGCCGCAAGATGCCGATCAAGCTCGAGGACATCGCCGGTGCGACCAGCGTCGCGGCGTTGAAGGCGGCGACCGCCGAACGGATCAGCCCGGCCGGCGTTTAGAACGGGGGGATTGCTGGGGGGCAGTTGCACGCGGATGCCAAATGTCCTGCAGGATCGAAGACTACGCCCTGATTGGCGATTGTGAGACGGCTGCCCTGGTGAGCCGGAACGGGTCGATCGACTGGCTGTGCTGGCCGGCGTTCGATTCCGACGCCTGTTTCGCCGGCCTGCTGGGTGATCGCAGCCACGGCCGCTGGCTGATCGAGCCGCGCGGCGTCGTCCGATCGACGTCTCGACGTTATCGCGGCGACAGCCTCATCCTTGAGACACGATACGAAACTGCGACCGGCACCGTCGAGATGATCGATTTCATGCCGCCGCGGGGCAGGGCCTCCGATGTCGTTCGGCTGGTCCGCGGCGTCTCCGGCCGGGTCGCCATGCGGATGGAGCTGATCATCCGCTTCGGGTTCGGCATCGAGATTCCCTGGGTCAAGCGTTCCGAGGATCGCTCCGCGCTGCTCGCCATCTGCGGCCAGGACATGGCGGTGCTGCATACGCCCGTCGCGACCCGCGGCGCGGACATGACCACGGTGGCGGAGTTCGAGGTCGCTGCCGGCGAAACCGTGCCTTTCGTGCTCACCTACGGTCCGTCGCATCTGCCGGCGCCCAAGGCGATCGATCCGGATCAGGCGCTGGATGACACCGAAACGTTCTGGGCCGACTGGTCGCGGCGCTGCACCCATCAGGGCGAGCATCGCGCACTCGTGATGCGCTCGCTGATCACCTTGAAGGCGCTCACCTACGCGCCGACCGGCGGCATCGTCGCGGCGCCGACCACCTCGCTGCCGGAGAAGCTCGGCGGCCGGCGCAACTGGGACTACCGATTCTGCTGGCTGCGTGACGCGACGTTCACGCTGCTCGCGTTGATGAACTCAGGCTACACCGAGGAAGCGCTGGCCTGGCACAACTGGCTGCTGCGCGCCGCGGCGGGCGCTCCCGCCTACATGCAGATCATGTATGGCATCATGGGCCAGCGGCGGCTGATGGAGTGGGAGGCCGAGTGGCTGCCGGGCTACGAGGGTGCCCAGCCGGTGCGGATCGGCAATGCCGCGCATGCGCAGCTCCAGCTCGACGTCTACGGCGAGCTGATGGATGCCTTCCATCAGGCCCGCATGACCAAGCTCAAGCTGGACGACGGCACCTGGGACCTGGAATGCGCGGTGCTCGACCATCTCACCGACGTCTGGGACCAGCCCGACCACGGCATCTGGGAACGCCGCGGCGATGGCCGTCACTACGTGTTCTCCAAGGTGATGACCTGGGTGGCGTTCGATCGCGCGATCAAGAGCGCGGAGAAATTCGGGTTCAAGGCGCCGCTGGAGCGCTGGCGGCGGCTGCGCGAGACGATTCATCGCGATGTCTGCGCCAAGGGCTACGACGAAAGCCTCGGCAGCTTCGTCGAGTCCTATGGCTCGCGGCTGCTCGATGCCAGCCTGCTGCTGTTGCCGGCGGTCGGCTTCCTGCCGTGCTCCGATTCGCGCATTCGCGGCACGGTCGACGCGATCGAGGAGCATCTGCTGCGGGACGGCTTCGTGCTCCGGCACGATCCGCGCGAGGTCCCGCCGGACGAGCAGCAGCCGATCGAAGGCGCGTTCCTGGCCTGCACGCTGTGGCTGGCCGACGCCCATGTCCTGGCGGGCGATACGGAGAAGGCCGAGACGCTGTTCCGCCGCGTGGTGAACATCGCCAACGACGTTGGACTGCTGGCCGAAGAATACGACACCGAGGCACGGCGGCAGACCGGCAACTTTCCCCAGGCGCTGACCCATATCGCGCTGATCAACACGGCGCAAAATCTGAGCAGCGCCAAGAAGGCCAGCGACAAACCCGCAAGGCAGCGGTCGGGAGCCTGAGCTGCCGCGCGTCAGCTTGCGGATGAGCCTTGCGCGTTTTCCGCCAGGATCATCTCCATGGCATTGGCAAAGCCTTCGTCCTGATTGGACGTGGTGATGCGCTTGGCCTTGCTCTTCACCTCGTCGCTGGCATTGCCCATGGCGATCGACAATCCGCTCACCTCGAACATCGCGACATCATTGTGCATGTCGCCGATGGTCGCGACCTGGTCGAGCGGAACGCCGAGCCGCTTGGCCATCGCCGTGACGAAGGTGCCCTTGTTGCGCCCGGGCGGAGTGATGTCGAGATAGTAGCTCTGCGAGCGGACCGCCGTCGCCTCGGTCCCCAGCGTCTGCTGCATCTGGCTCTCGCAGTGCGCCAGCAGCTCGAAATCGCTGCTGGCGCCGACGATCTTGCAGGCGTTCGACAGATAGGGGGAGAAATCGTCGACGATCGTCGGCTCCGCGCGTATCGCGCGCCGCTCGTTCGGGACGTATTCGCCGTCCGGATTGCGCGTCAGCCAGGCATCATTGGTGAAGACCCAGATGTCGACCCTGGATTGTTGGAGAAGATCGACGCAGCGCGCGGCGGCGGCGGGCGGGATCAGGCTCTGCTCGAGCGGGCGCATATCGGCGTCGATGATCGAGCTGCCGTTGAACGGGCCGACCGGAAGGCTGATCTGCAGCGGCTCGATCAGAAAGCGCATTCCGATCGCTGGGCGGCTCGAGGTGAGCGTGAAGGCGACGCCACATTCGTGCAGCCGTCGCGCCACCTTCGCGGCCCGCTCGGTCAGAACCTTGTCCTTGGTCAGCAGCGTGCCGTCGACGTCGGATACGACGAGAGCGATGCGGGTCATGAGCCCTTCCTGTTCGCGGGTCAGGCGCAGCCCCGACCGGCGTGAAGCTGTTGCATGATGTCGTCCACGATCGCCGCGACTGGCGCGTCGACCGAGACTGTAATGGGACGCTCGGCGGCGTCAGGTGGTTCCAGGGTGGCGAATTGGCTGGCGAGCAGGCCCGGCGGCATGAAGTGCCCCTTGCGATGGCTCATCCGTCTGCCGATCAGCTCCTGACTGCCTTGGAGATAGACCATGCGGACATCGTTACAGCCGCCGACCAGGATATCGCGATAGGCCTTCTTGAGTGCAGAGCAGGCGATGATGATGTGCTGGCCCGCAGTACGGCAACGCGCGATCTCCTGGGCAATCGCCTGCAGCCAGGGCCAGCGATCCTCGTCCGTGAGCGGGTGGCCGGCGCTCATCTTGGCGACGTTTGCGGGCGGGTGAAAGCTGTCGCCATCCTCGAAGCGCCAGCCGAGGCGTTGCCCCAATGTTTTCCCGATCGTGCTCTTGCCGGAGCCGGACACGCCCATGATGACGAGCGCATGGGGCAGGTCAGATGTCGCCACTTCGCCCCTCCGGCCAGGCCTCGCTGTCGATGAGCAGGATCGTCTCCCGATTTGAGCGGGCGCGATTGGCCGGCAGGTCCTCACCGGCCAGCACCCGCGTCATGATCGCGCGCTTGTCGGTACCGGCGATCTCAAACAGCATGGTTCGGCAGGAGGCGAGCGCAGGCAAGGTCAGGCTGATCCGCGGCACGAAGGGAGCGACGTGAGCCTTGTCGACGCCGACGACCCAGCGATCGGCGACATCAACGGCGGGAAAACCGGGGAATAGCGACGCGACATGGCCGTCGGGGCCGATGCCGAGCAGCACAAGGTCGAACAGCGGCCGCGCGGGGGCGAGCCGCCCGGCGCCGTAGAACGCTTCCAGCGTGCGCTGATAGTCGCGGGCACTGGCCTCCGGGTCCGACCTATCGGTCGCGATCGGGTGGATGTTGGCGGCCGGCGCGCAGGCATCGAGGAACGCGTGGCGGGCCATGGTCATGTTGTGCAGGGGATCTCCGGCCGGAACATAGCGCTCGTCGCCGATGAACCAGTGCACGCGCGGCCATGCAATCCGCTCGCGATAGGCGTCCGTCGCCAGCAGCTGATAAAGCTGCCTCGGGCTCGATCCCCCGGTGAGGCAGACGGCTATGGTCCCCGGATTTGCGTCGATGCGGGCCAGGAGATGTTCGGCCGCGACCCTCGCCATCGTCGCCTGGTCCGCGACTCGCACGAGTTTGCGGTTCTGCGGCCCGACCACGGCTAAACCAGCTTGCGCCAGCTGCGGCCGTCGCGGGCCAGGAGATCGGCCGCCGCCTCAGGTCCCTCGCTGCCGGCCGCGTAGGAATGCAGGCCATCGCGGCCGGCCTTCTTCCACGCCCCGATGAACGGCTCGACGGCCTTCCAGCCGGCCTCGACGCTGTCGGCGCGCTGGAACAGGATGTTGTCGCCGATCATGCAGTCATAGATCAGCGTCTCGTAGCCGGTGGCGGGCTCGGCCTGGAAATAGTCCTTGTAATTGAACTTCATCTGCACGCCATCGGTGCGGATGGTGGGGCCGGGCACCTTGGTGTTGAACTGCAGCGTGATGCTCTGGGTCGGCTCGATGCCGATGACCAGATAGTTCTCGGCCAAGGTCTCGATCGGCGTGCAACTGAACATCGCGAACGGCGCCTGGCGGAACTTGATCGCGACCTCGGTGCGCTTGGCGCCGAGCGCCTTGCCGGTGCGCAGATAGAACGGAACGCCGGCCCAGCGCCAATTGTCGATCGTGAGCTTGAAGGCGGCATAGGTCTCGGTGGTGCTGTTGGGGCGGACGTCCTTGCTCCTCAGATAGTCGGGCAGCTCGGCGTCGCCGATCATGCCAGCCGTGTACTGGCCGCGCACCGAATTGAGCAGCGCCTCCCGTTCGCTCAACGGCTGGATCGCCGACAGCACCTCCGCCTTCTCGGAGCGGACGGTATGCGCATCGAACCGTGCCGGCGGCTCCATCGCCACCAGCGACAGCAATTGGAAGAGATGGTTGGGGACCATGTCGCGCAGCGCGCCGGTCGCGTCGTAGAAGCTGCCGCGCGTGCCGACGCCGAGCTTCTCCTCGACGGTGATCTGCACGTGGTCGATGTGATGCCTGTTCCAGATCGGCTCGAACATGCCATTGGCGAAACGCAGCACCAGGATGTTCTGCACCGTCTCCTTGCCGAGGTAATGATCGATCCGGTAGATCTGGTGCTCGGTCACGAGCTGCAGAAGCTCGTCGTTCAGCTTCTTGGCCGAGGCGAGGTCGGTGCCGAACGGCTTTTCCACCACGAGGCGGCGCCAAGCCTTGCCGTCCTCGCGCAGCAACCCGACGCGCCCGAGCTGTTGCGCGATCGGCGCAAAGGCGCTCGGCGGCGTCGCGAGATAGAACAGCCGATTGCCGTGGGTCTCCCGCGCGGCTTCCAGCTTTTCCAGCTTCGCCTTCAACTGATCGAAGCTTTCCGGCTCCTTCGGATCGGCCTCGATCGCAGTCACGCATTGCAACAGGCGCTGCGCGATCTCATCCTCGATCGGGCGTGTGGCGTATTTGCGTAGGCCTTCCATGAGATTGTCGCGCAGTTGCTCGCTCGACATGCCCTTGCGGGCAATGCCGACGATGCAGAACCTGTCCGGCAGCAGATGATTGGCCGCGAGATTGTAAAGCGATGGCAAGACGAGCCGATGGGTCAGATCGCCGGTCACACCGAAGATCACGAAGGCGCAAGCGTCAGGCTTCTGATGTTGCGGCTGGTGCGGATGCAGCGGGGTCACGCGCGGTCGTCCCTGGGCTTGACGATCTCGGGCGCGCTCTGGCGCGCCGGGTCTGGGTGCTGTTCAGGCTCCTTGTGCCCGCCAAAGCCTTCGCGCATCGCCGAGAGAATCTTTTCCGCGAAGGTGTGCTCCTGGCGCGAGCGGAAACGGGCGAACAAGGCGGCGGTCAACACCTCGGCCGGCACCGCTTCGTCGATCGCCGCATTCACGGTCCAGCGGCCCTCGCCGGAATCCTCGACATAGCCGGAATATTTCTCCAGACCGGGCTGCCGCGCGAGCGCGCTGGCGGTGAGGTCGAGCAGCCAGGACGGAATGACGCTGCCGCGGCGCCACACCTCGGCGATGTCAGCGAGATCGAAGTCGAAGCGATGCGCCTCGGGCAGCGCCGCGCTGTTCGCATTCCTGAGGATGTCGAAGCCCTCGGCATAGGCCTGCATCAGGCCATATTCGATGCCGTTGTGGATCATCTTGACGAAATGGCCGGCGCCAGTCGGCCCCGCATGGATGTAGCCCTGTTCGACGCGCGGGTCGCGGCCGTCACGGCCCGGTGTGCGCGGGATGTCGCCGATGCCTGGCGCTAGCGTCGCGAAGATCGGATCGAGCCGGTCGACGACCGGCTTGTCGCCGCCGATCATCATGCAGTAGCCGCGGTCGAGGCCCCAGACTCCGCCGGAGGTGCCGACGTCGACGTAGTGCAGACCGCGCTCCTTGAGCGCCTTGCCGCGGCGGACGTCGTCCTGCCAGAAACTGTTGCCGCCGTCGATGACGACGTCGTCTCGGCTCATCAGCTTGGTGAGCTGCTCGACGGTGGCTTCCGTGATCTTGCCGGCCGGCAGCATGACCCAGGCGTGCCGCGGGAGGGCGAGTTTGCCGACGAACTCCTCGAGGCTCGCGGCGCCGGTGGCGCCCTCGGAAACCAGCGCGGCGACGGCCTTTGCGTCGCGATCATAGACCACGCAGGCGTGTCCGGCGCGCATCAGGCGGCGCACGATGTTGCCGCCCATCCGCCCGAGACCGATCATTCCCAATTGCATCGACGATGCCCTTCCTAGCTCAGCGCTTCACTGATCGCGCTGTCGAGCATCTTCAGGCCCGATTTCAGATTGCCCTTGAGATGGACCCGAAGAGCCCTACGCCCGCGCTCGGTGAGTACGTCGAAGTCGCCGCGCGCCTGCGCCGCCTTGATCACGCCGAAGCTCGCCTTCTGCCCGGGGATCGGCAGATCCTGGGCATCGTCGGCCGTGATCTGGAGAAACACGCCGCTGTCCGGGCCGCCCTTGTAGGCCTGGCCGGTCGAGTGCAGGAAGCGCGGACCGAACTCGGCGCAGGTGGCGAGGTGCTTGGCATCGCGCAGCCTCAGCCGGATCCGCTGCAGCGTGTCGATATTGCCTGCGTTGCGGTCGATATAGCCGAGCAGGGCGATGTAGTCGCCGTCGCCGGCGCGGCCGAGATGCGCCTTCAGCCAGGACGCGAGCGTGCCGTCGGCGCCATGCTCGCGCAGGCTCTCGACGTTCTGTGCATCCGTGTAGAGCTCGCAGCCCTTGATCGAGACCACCGGCTCCTCGGCCGGCAGCGCGCCGCTCTGCTCGAACGCCGCCGTCAGTTCGCGGGTCTTGATCTTGGCCGATTCGACGTCGGGCTGGTCGAACGGGTTGATGCCGAGCACGGCGCCGGCAACGGCGGTCGCCATTTCGAAGCGGAAGAATTCCTGGCCGAGCTGGTCGATCGACTTCATGACGATGCGCACGACCGGATGGCCGGCCTCCTCGAGCGCGGCGAGCTTTGCATCATGGCCGGCCACGTCGTCGCCGCCGATCCTGATGTCGATGAAGAAGCGATCATGACCGTAGACCTCGGGCGAGGCGACTGGCTCGCCATCGATCGGGATGAGGCCCTTGCCTTCCTTGCCCGTGGACTCCGCGATCAACTGCTCGGCCCAGGCACCGAAATCGGCGATCTTGGGCGAGGCGAAGATCGTTATCTTGTCGCGGCCTTCGAGGCCGGCGAGACCCATCGCCAAGCCGAGCTGAACGCCCGGGTTCTGCAGCGGCGGCACGTCGGGCCCGCAGGAGCGCACCATTGACAGCGCCTGCGTAATCAGCCTGCGCACGTCGATGCCGGCGGTGGCGGCCGGCACCAGGCCGAACGGCGACAGCACCGAATAGCGGCCGCCGATGGTCGGCTCGCCGTGGAAGATGCGGGCGAAGCCTTGCGCCTTGGCCGCCTTCTCCAGCGACGAGCCGGGATCGGTCACGGCAATGAAGCGATGGCCGGCCTTCTTCGGCCCGATCGCCTCGGAGACGCGCGCGAAGAAGTAGTCCTTCATCGCGTTCGGCTCGGTGGTGCCGCCCGACTTCGAGGAGACGATGAACACCGTACGGGTGATGTCGATCGCCTTCTCCATCGCGCGCACCTGCGCGGGATCGGTGGAATCGAGCACGTGCAGCCTGGGGAAGCCGGCCCTGCGCGGGAACGTCTCGGCGAGCACTTCCGGCCCGAGGCTGGAGCCGCCCATGCCGAGGACCACGGCGTCGGAAAACTTCTGTCCCTTCACCCGTTGCGCATAGTCCTCATAATCGGCGATATCGGCTTTCTCCGCGCTGGTCAGCCAGCCCAGCCATTTGTGCTCGTCATGGCCGGTCCAGACCGTCGCATCCTTGTGCCAGAGCCGGCGGATCCTGGCGTCCTTGCGCCAGTCCTCGGTCGCGGAGGCGACCTTCTTCTCGAGATCAGCAGCAACGGCGATCGTCTGCTGCCCAAGTCCTGTCCCCAGCACGACGGCGCGCTTGTGCGCAACCGCGCCGTAGAGCTTGTCGGCGGCGTCCGCGAACTGCCTGACGCCGTCGACCACGAGATCTGCGGTGATGTCGTCGAGCGAGATGCCGGTCTTCGCCAGATCCTCCAGGGCGGCCTGGGCGGCATCGACGTCTTCCTCCAGGCTGTCGCGCACCTCTCCGTGATCGCGGAAGGCGTCCAGCGTGGCCGGCGGCACAGTGTTGACGGTGTTCGGCCCGATCAGCTCCTCGACATAGAGGACATCGCTGTAATCCTTGTTCTTGGTACCTGTGGAGGCCCAGAGCAGCCGCTGCGGCTTGGCGCCTTGCTCGGCCAGCCGCTCCCAGCGCGCGCCTGCGAACAGCCGCTTGTAATCCTGATACGCCATCTTGGCGTTGGCGATGGCGATCCTGCCCTTGAGCGCCGCCAGCCGCTCCTTCTCCGAGGGATCGTTGGCCTGGGCGATCTTCTCGTCCAGTTGCTTGTCGACCACGCTGTCGATGCGGCTGACGAAGAACGACGCCACGCTGGCGACATGCGACGGATCGCCGCCGGCGCCGACGTAGGCCTCGAGGCCGGCAATGTAGGCTTCGGCGACCTGCCGGTAGACGTCTTGCGAAAACAGCAAGGTGATGTTGACGCTGATGCCCTTGGAGATCAGGTGCTGGATGGCCGGCAGGCAGGCGTCGGTCGCCGGCACCTTGATCATCAGATTCCTGCGGTCGACCGCCTTCCAGAGCTGTTCGGCCTCGGTGATGGTCGCTTTGCTGTCCATCGCCAGATAGGGCGAGACTTCGAGGCTGACGAAGCCGTCATTGCCATCGAAGCGGTCGTAGACCGGCCGCAGCACGTCGGCAGCATTCTGGATGTCCTCGACGGCGACGGCCTCGAACAGCTGCGTCGGCGATCGATCGCCGTTCTTCAGCGCCGTGGCGATCGGCGCGTCATATTCATCGGAGCTGCCGATCGCCTTCTCGAAAATCGCGGGATTCGAGGTGACGCCCTTGACGCCATCCTCATCGATCAGCCGCTTCAGGTCGCCTTTGGCGACGAAGCCGCGTGCGAGGAAATCGAGCCAGACCGCCTGGCCGTGTTCTTCGAGAGCTTTGACCGGATTCATGATGCCTATCTATGTGCGTCGGCTTGCTTTTTCGGGTTCCCGCCTGGCGGCCTGCCAGGTCGTGGACCTCACATGAACAACTATGCGCCAGCCCACAGGAGAACGCCATTCATAATGGATTGATCCCTCTGGAATCCCAAGAGCTTCGCGCCGGGCTCGACGTGCCGGCGGCGCGCGCCCCGCGGGAGACGTGCAGGCAGCCTGAAGCCTGCTGCCGACCGTTCGACCAAGGCGTGGCGAAGGTTCGCCAAGCGCGGCCAGCGTTCGGCTCGCGTCGGCCTCCGCGACACCCGCGCGCCGGAGGTCTCCCATCGTGGCGAGCAAATGCCGTCGATCAAACCTTCTCCGCCTTGCAATGCCGGAAAGCGGCCACATGTGTTCTGGGTAATGGTGCCTCACGTCACGGATCAAGGCGAGCGTCATGCGATTGTCGCGTCGGCTGCGGCTCGTGATCGGCGGATAACCCATGATGCTTTCTGCTTGCAGACATTCGGTGGCGAGCCGCAAGCTGATCATGGCAATGATCAGCATCGAGTGATCCGTCCGGGTTCGGCCGCGCGTTACGTCACGACATTCGGTTCTAGCGGTGAACATGTGTGCGGATGGCTGTGAGATGCGCGCGTTCATCGCTCGCCTGATCACGATGGCGTCGCGTGAGCGATGGCTGACGTGCTCGCAGCGGGGCCATTGGTTCGACCACAGTGGCCGGCGCGCATCATGTCGCGCCACGAATGAGACATTCGCTGCCTGGCGCAGCTGCGCGACCGTTGGCGTTCACTCGCGGTTCACTTCCGGAAGACAGACTGATCCCGGAGCTGTCACGCCACCAGTTCACGTGGCTTCACAACACCTTGTGCGGCGCAGGAAGACTACGGTGCCGGGGTATTGCGGATGTTGCGAAGCAGAGACAATGGGGTACAAATGGGGAGAGTCGGCCGGCTTTTGCCGAACTATTGAGCGAAGTGCATGTTGATAGGGCATATGCTGCATGCACTTTGCGTTGCGGAAAAGGACGAAGACGGTGCCCAATGGGGGCTAGCGCGCTTCACTCTGAGTCGGTTCGGGATCAGCAGGAACGTACTTGGATCTCGGCCCGTTGCAGCAGTGCAGCGGAACCTACGTGGAGAGGGATCATGTACAACGATTCGTTGTTCAACGCGTTCGCAAGGTCGTTCGAGGCACGCAGCCAGACCGACATGTCGATGCAGGAATATCTAGAATCGTGTCGAACCGACCCGATGCGATACGCGAACGCCGCTGAACGACTACTAGCTGCGATCGGTGAGCCTCAGATGATCGATACGGCCAAGGACCCACGCCTTGGCCGTATTTTTTTGAACCGGACGGTTCGGCTGTATCCCGCGTTCGCCGGCTTCTACGGCATGGAAGACACGATCGAGCGCATCGTCGGATTCTTCCGTCACGCCGCGCAGGGTCTCGAAGAGCGCAAGCAGATCCTCTATCTGCTCGGACCGGTCGGCGGCGGCAAGTCGTCGCTCGCCGAACGGTTGAAGCAGTTGATGGAAACTCATCCGATCTACGTGCTCAAGGCGGGAGATGAGTTGAGCCCCGTGTTCGAGTCGCCGCTCGGCCTGTTCGATCCCGACACGCTGGGCCCGATGCTCGAGGAGAAATACGGCATTCCGCGCCGCCGCCTGTCGGGCCTGATGAGCCCGTGGTGCTACAAGCGGCTCGAAGCCTTCGGCGGCGACATCTCGCAGTTCCGCGTCGCCAAGATCCAGCCGTCGCGGCTGCGCCAGATCGGCATCGCCAAGACCGAGCCCGGCGACGAGAACAACCAGGACATCTCCTCGCTGGTCGGCAAGGTCGACATCCGCAAGCTCGAAACCTACGCCCAGAACGATCCCGACGCCTACTCCTATTCGGGCGGCCTCAACCGCGCCAACCAGGGCATCCTCGAATTCGTCGAGATGTTCAAGGCGCCGATCAAGATGCTGCATCCGCTGCTGACGGCGACGCAGGAGGGCAACTATATCGGCACCGAGAACATCGGCGCGATTCCCTACAATGGCGTGATCCTCGCCCACTCCAACGAGGCGGAGTGGCAGAGCTTCAAGACCAACAAGAACAACGAGGCCTTCATCGACCGCATCTGCGTCATCAAGGTGCCGTACTGCCTGCGCGTCACCGAGGAGCGCAAGATCTATGAGAAGCTGATCCAGGGCTCCGAGCTCTCCGCCGCGCCGTGCGCGCCCGCGACCTTGGACACGCTCGCCAGATTCTCGGTGATGTCGCGCCTGCGCAAGCACGAGAATTCGACGTTGTACGCCAAGATGCGGGTCTATGACGGCGAGAGCCTCAAGGAGTCCGATCCGAAGGCGCGCAGCGTGCAGGAATATCGCGACGCCGCCGGCGTCGACGAGGGCATGGACGGCATCTCCACCCGCTTTGCCTTCAAGGTGCTGGCTGCGACCTACAATCACGACACGGCGGAAGTGTCGGCCGATGCCGTGCATCTGATGTACGTGCTGGAACAGTCGATCAAGCGCGAGCAACTGCCCGAGGAGATCGAGAAGCGCTACCTCGAATTCATCAAGGCGGATCTGGCGCCGCGCTACGCCGAGTTCATCGGTCACGAGATCCAGAAGGCCTATCTGGAATCCTACTCCGATTACGGCCAGAACCTGTTCGACCGCTACGTCGACTACGCCGACGCCTGGATCGAAGATCAGGACTTCAAGGATCCCGATACGGGACAGCTGCTCAATCGCGAGCTGTTGAACCAGGAGCTGACCAAGATCGAGAAGCCGGCCGGGATCGCCAACCCGAAGGATTTCCGCAACGAGGTTGTCAAGTTCTCGCTGCGCTTCCGGGCCCAGAATGGTGGCAAAAATCCGTCCTGGACCTCCTACGAAAAGATCCGCGAAGTCATCGAAAAGAGGATATTCTCGCAGGTCGAGGATCTGCTTCCGGTCATCTCGTTCGGTACCAAGAAGGACGGCGAGACCGAGAAGAAGCACGACGACTTCGTCGCGCGCATGGTCGAACGCGGCTACACCGAGCGGCAGGTCCGCCGGCTGGTCGAGTGGTACATGCGCGTGAAGCAGGCGGGTTGATCGTGGTCCGGCGCCGATGTTCACTGCAGGTGCGGCAGGCCATCGGTCTGACGTCGGCGCCAGGGCTACGAAACGAGCGAAACGTTCGACGCGGAGCTTCGCTGGGAGGCGTCGGACAGGCAGAGGGTGCCGTTGCAGTGTCGGGTCCGATACTGCACCGCGGCATCGCGGCGGGGGAGAGCAGGAGTCGAAGCCGCTGCAGCAGGAGGCGTATGGAACGTGGTCATGCACATCATTGATCGGCGCCTGAATCCGGGCGGCAAAAGTCTCGAAAATCGCCAGCGATTTTTGCGCCGCGCCAAGGCCCTGGTTCAGGGAGCGGTCAAGAAGACCTCGCAGGACCGCGACATCAAGGACGTGCTGGAGGGCGGCGAGGTCTCGATCCCGCTCGACGGCATGGACGAGCCTCGCTTCCGCCGCGAGGGCGGCACCCGCGACATGGTGTTGCCCGGCAACAAGAAGTTCGTCGAAGGCGACATCCTGCCGCGCTCCGGCGACGGCAGCGGCCGCAAGTCGGCGCCCGGACAAGGCGACAGCGAGGACGCGTTCCGCTTCGTGCTGAGCAAGGAGGAGTTCGTCAACCTCTTCCTCGACGATCTCGAACTGCCCGATCTCGCCAAGCGCAAATTCGCCGAGGCCGAGAGCGAGGGGCTGGTACGCGCGGGCTATTCGACCTCGGGTTCGCCGGCCAATATCTCGATCAGCCGCACCGTCACCCGCGCCTTGGCCCGCCGCGTCGCGCTGCGCCGTCCGCGGCCGGAGGCGATTGCCGAGCTCGAAGCCCAGCTGGAGCAGGAGACCGACGACGACAAGCGCGCCGCGCTTCTGGCCGAGATCGAGGCGCTGAAGGCGAAGGCCAAGCGCATCCCCTTCATCGACCCGATCGACATCCGCTACCGGCGCTTCGAGGCCGTGCCGAAGCCGATCGCACAGGCCGTGATGTTCTGCCTGATGGACGTGTCCGGCTCGATGTCGGAGCACATGAAGGACCTCGCCAAGCGATTCTACATGCTGCTCTACGTGTTCCTGACCCGGCGCTACCGCCATGTCGAGATCGTCTTCATCCGCCATACCGATCGCGCCGAGGAGGTCGACGAGCAGACGTTCTTCTACGGACCGGCGTCCGGCGGCACCTTGGTGTCGAGCGCCTTGCAATGCATGCACGACATCGTCCGCTCGCGCTTCCGCCCGTCGGACTGGAACATCTACGCGGCGCAGGCCTCCGACGGCGACAACGCCACCTCGGATTCCGAGAACGTCGCGCGGCTCTTGACCGACAACATCCTGCCGGTGTCGCAGTTCTTCGCCTATCTCGAGGTCGGCGAATCCGGCACCTATTCGTTCGAGATGCCCGACTCGGCGCTGTGGTCGCTGTATGAGCGGCTGCGCGCCAATGGCGAGCCGCTGTCGATGCGCAAGGTCCGCGACCGCAGCGAGATCTTCCCGGTGTTCCACGACCTGTTTCAGCGTCGCGGCACCACGCAGGAGAGGGCGGCGTCATGAGCGGGTTGCTGTTCGAGGGCGCAGACTGGAATTTCCTCACCCTGCAGCGCATCCACGATGCCTGCGAAGCCGTCGCCGAGAAGGAGCTCGGGCTCGACACCTATCCCAACCAGATCGAGGTGATCACGGCCGAGCAGATGCTCGACGCCTATTCCTCGGTCGGCATGCCCCTGTTCTACAAACACTGGTCGTTTGGCAAGCACTTCGCCTATCACGAGGCCTCGTACCGCAAGGGCCTGATGGGCCTCGCCTATGAGATCGTGATCAACTCCTCGCCCTGTATCTCCTATCTGATGGAGGAGAACACGGCGACGATGCAGACCTTGGTGATCGCGCACGCGGCGTTCGGCCACAACCATTTCTTCAAGAACAACTATCTGTTCAAGCAGTGGACCGACGCCGACGGCATCCTCGACTATCTCGATTTCGCCCGCGGCTACATCGCGCAATGCGAGGAGCGTTATGGCCGGCTCGCGGTCGAGCATACGCTCGACGCGGCGCATGCGCTGATGTCGCACGGCGTCGACCGCTATCCGGGCAAGAAGAAGCTCGACTTCCGCGAGGAGGAGAAGCGCGCCGGCAAGCGCAGGCTCTACGAGGAGGGCCAGTTCAACGATCTCTGGCGCACGGTGCCGACCGGCCCGGTCAAGACCAATGCGATGCTGAACGTCGAGCGGCGCCGCGCGCTGCTCGGCCTCCCGCAGGAGAACCTGCTCTATTTCCTGGAGAAGACCGCGCCGCGGCTGGCGCCCTGGCAGCGCGAGTTGCTGCGCATCGTTCGCCACATCGCGCAGTATTTCTATCCGCAGGGCCAGACCAAGGTCATGAACGAGGGCACGGCGACCTATGTGCACTATCGCATCATGAACCGGCTGCACCAGGACGGCCGCCTCACCGACGGCAACTTCCTGGAGTTCCTGCAGTCGCACACCAACGTCGTGTTCCAGCCGGAGTTCGACGATCCGCGCTTCTCCGGCTTCAACCCATATGCGCTCGGCTTTGCGATCATGCAGGACATCGAGCGCATCGTGAAGGACCCGACCGACGAGGATCGCGAATGGTTTCCGGACATCGCCGGCACCGGCGACGAAATGGCGGTGCTGCGTGACGTCTGGGCGAATTATCGCGACGAGAGCTTCATCAGCCAGTTCCTCAGCCCCAACCTGATCCGGCGCTTCAAGCTGTTCCATTTGCATGACGATCCGGCCGAACGCGCCGGCATCCTGGTCGACGCCATCCATGACGAGCGCGGCTATCGTCGCATCCGGCGCGAGCTGTCGAAACAGTACGATGTCGGCTACATCGACCCGAACATCGAGGTGGTCGATGTCGATCTCGCCGGCGATCGCCGCCTGATGCTGCGACATACGGTGGTCAAGGGCGCCCAGCTCAACGAGACCGACACCAAGCGCGTGCTGCAGCATCTCGCCGATCTCTGGAGCTACGACGTGTCGCTGGTCGAAGTCGACGCCGCCACCGACAAGGTGCTGAAGGAGTACGTGCTCAATCCCCGGATACAACCGGCGGCCGCCTAGCGCGGCCGCCAAGCCCTGAGCGACGTCAGATTTCCGCGAAGATCTCCAGCAGATTGCCGTCGGGATCCCTGAAGAACAGCGTCCGATGGCCGAAGGGCTGGTCCCTCGGCTGCTCCAGGAGCGCGACGCCCTTCTCCGTCAGCTCGGCCGCGCAGCGGTCGACGTCGACGCGTCCCACCTTGAAGGCGAGTTGAAGCGCCGCGCTTCCCGGCGGTGTCGGCTGGTGCGATGTCAGCCGCTGCGGCCGAGCGAGCGCGAGCGTGTTGGAGCCGATCTGAAATTCGATCCACCCCTGCGACAGTTCCCGGAGCAGCGGAAAGCCCAGGACCTCCTCGTAGAACTGCCGCATGACGTCCCAGTCGCGGGCGAGGATCACCGTGTAGTCGATGGCGCGAATGGCGCGAAATGCGGACACCCTCTTTACATCATTGGTCACGATCTCTCCCTCCCGGCCGGCCTCACCAAGCTTTTCCATCCCGCGTCGAGTGGCGCAAGGCTGATGAGCCCGCTATGGTGCCCGCCGTTGGCCGGGTGGTTGCAGCCGGCCGTTGCGGACGATGATCAAAGCTCGGGCGTAAGGCGCGTGGTTGGACCAAAGGAGACGGCGGCAACGGATCGGCGGGACCGGTTCATTCCGATACGCAAGTCCGACGTCCTGGACACCGTCATTTCGCATGGCGGCCTGGATGACGCCCTGGCGGCCGACCTGCGCCAGCTGGCGCACATGCTCGGCGCCATCCTGCACCACGAATATTTCGACGAGCTCGATCGGCTGCGCGACGTCTATTTCGACTTCGATCCCGAGGTCCCCGCCGGCCGCCATCGCTCCGCTCAGGAGCTCGACACCGCCTATTGCAACCTCACCGACGAATTCGTCCGGGTGCTGAGCGAAGCGAACTTCATCGAGATCAGCCACGATGAGATCGAGCGCGCCTTCGCCGAGCACGCGCTTGTCAGGGTCAAGCTGAGGGCGCCGGTCTCCGACTTTCGCGCCGTCCGCATGTTCCGGCGCGGCACGCATCAAGAGACCATCGAGGTCCCCATGCTGTATGGCCTGCGGAGGCGCAAGCAGGAGATCGAGGTCTACGACGACATCATCCTGATGGTCGCGACCAGGCCAGACGAGCCGTCTCAGAAGAAGCGCAAGACCGCCGCCTGGCGTGGCCGCAACAAGATCCGCGGCGGCGCGGTGCTGTTCAAATATTTCCGCCACATCGCGCGCTTCGACCTCGAGGCGCTGCTGCCGAACGTCCGCGTCGTCATGGGCCTGCGCGAGCAACTGACGCTGGGCGTGCCGGCGCTGGTCGGCGGCGTACCGATCCTGCTCAAGCTGGCTTCGACGCTCACCGTGCTGTTCATCGTCGCCGGCTTTTATCTCGGCCTCAGCGGCACCGTGCACGACAACGATACGGAGCAGGCGCTGGCGGCGCTGTCGGGCCTGTTCGCGCTCGGCGCCTTCATCCTGCGGCAATGGGGCAACTTCCATCGCCAGTCGCTGATCCATCAGAAGCAGGTCACCGACAACATCTACTTCCGCAACGTCAACAACAATTCCGGCATCTTCAACTATTTGATCGGCGAGGCCGAGGACCAGGACTGGAAGGAAGCGATGCTGGCCTATGGCGGCCTGCTGCTGGCGTCGGTGCCGCTCTCGCGTGCAGCATTGTGCAGCCATGTCGAGGAGTTGCTGCAGCAGATGTTTGGATTGAGCCGCGCGTTCAATGTCGAGGAGGCCTTGATCAGGCTGTGGGAGTTCGGCCTTGTGACCGGCGGAGATGACGCGCTGTCCGCGCTGCCGCTGCGCGAGGCGATCGCGCAGCTCGATCGCGTCTGGGCAAGCGCGTTGCGGGCGTAATCGTCATCAACGATGACGGGCCTCATGGTTCAAGACGCGCCTGCGGCGCTCCTCATGATGAGGAGCGAGGGCGCGGCTCACCAGGATATGCCGAGCTGTCGCAACGAACGATCTGACAGTTAGTTACTCCGTCATGGCCGGGCTTGTCCCGGGCATCCACGTGGTTATCAGCGTGCCGAACGACGTGGATGGCCGGGACAAGCCCGGCCATGACGTGGAGATAGACAAGCGCAAAACTCCGATTGTGAAATGCGATAGCCCCGCCAGAAGCGGGCGCAATGCACTCCACCTTTGTCCTGAGGAGCCCGCCGGAGGCGGGCGTCTCGATGGACGGCTACAGAGCACACGCTTTCCACGCAGCGGTCTGCCTAGCGCAGACTCGCATTGATTTTGTCGAGCGCGGCCTGCCCAGGGCACAGATCCGCTGCCTCCAGCCGGTTGAGCGGTCGCTCCACCGTGTTGAGGTGGCTGTGCAGATCGTCGGCCTCAGGGTCGACATAGAGCAGGCCGGTCACGATCTGGCCTTGCGCGGCATGTTTCTGGAGGAAGGTCATGGCGCCGAGCCGGTCGTGCGGGTCGTAGTCGGCGTCGATCTTGCGCAGCGCCAGCCTGGAGCCGTCGTGCTGCTCGACGATCTGCACCGTGCCCGGATCCTGG
The DNA here is from genome assembly GCF_032487555.1 of Bradyrhizobium sp. SZCCHNRI1029. Lineage (NCBI taxonomy): Bacteria > Pseudomonadati > Pseudomonadota > Alphaproteobacteria > Hyphomicrobiales > Nitrobacteraceae > Bradyrhizobium > Bradyrhizobium sp. SZCCHNRI1029. Next base: position 309,421 of record NZ_JAUEUK010000004.1, on the reverse strand, counting down.
TCGATCTCGATCGGATCGCGCCCGGTCAGCACGTCCAACCGGTTCACGGCATCGTTGTGCTCGCGGACATAGTCGAAGCTCTTGGTTGAGCCGGCGTGATTGTTGAACGCGATGCACGGGCTGATGACGTCGATGAACGCCGCGCCCTTGTGCCGGATGGCGCCCTCGATGATCGGCACCAGCTGCTTCTTGTCGCCGGAGAACGACCGCGCCACATAGGTGGCCCCGAGCTGCAGCGCGATGCCGACCAGGTCGATCGGATTGTCGGTGTTGGTGACGCCCTTCTTCGACTTCGACCCGCGGTCGGCGGTCGCCGAGAATTGGCCCTTGGTCAGGCCGTAGACGCCGTTGTTCTCGACGATATAGGTCATGTTCACGCCGCGCCGGATCGCGTGGGCGAACTGGCCGAAGCCGATCGAGGCGGAATCGCCGTCGCCGGAGACGCCGAGATAGATCAGCTCGCGGTTGGCGAGGTTGGCGCCGGTCAGCACCGAGGGCATGCGGCCGTGCACGGTGTTGAAGCCGTGCGAATTGCCGAGAAAGTAGTCCGGTGTCTTCGACGAGCAGCCGATGCCGGAGATTTTTGCCACCCGATGCGGCTCGATCGACAGCTCGAAGCAGGCCTCGATGATCGAGGCCGTGATCGAATCGTGGCCGCAGCCGGCGCACAAGGTCGAGATCTTGCCCTCGTAGTCGCGATGGCTGTAGCCGAGTGCGTTCTTCTTGATGCCGGGATGCTGGAATTTCGGCTTTGCGATGTAGGTCATGAGAGCACCCTGTCGCCCAGTGCCGTCATGGCCGGGCTTGTCCCGGCCATCCACGTGGGAGTCCGAGGAAAGAGAGGCGTGGATGCCCGGGACAAGCCCGGGCATGACCGTGGAGAGAGTGGCTGTAAAGTCATGACACCGCCTTGCGCAGCGGTGTGACCTTGATGTGGTCCTGGTGGTCGCCGATCGCATCGGCGATGAAGCGCGCCGTGATCGGCGTGCCGTCATAATGCAGAATCGGCACCAGCCGGACCGGGTCGATGCCGTTCTCGGTGACGATCAGCTGGCGCAGCTGCGCGTCGCGGTTCTGCTCGACCACATAGACGAAGTCGTGCTCGGCGATGAAGCTCGCCACGCTCGAATGGAACGGGAAGGCGCGGATGCGCAGGCGGTCGAGCTGACAGCCGCGCGCCTCTAGCAGTCCGATTGCCTCGTCCATCGCCGGCGCGGTCGAGCCGAAATAGATCACGCCATATCTGGTCGGCTTGCTCGCATTGGCCTGCAGCGGCCGCGGCACCATGTCCTGCGCGGTCTGGAACTTGCGCAGCAGGCGCTGCACGTTGTCGGCATAGACGGCGCCTTCCTCGGAATAGCGCGCGTAGCGGTCACGCGAGGTGCCGCGGGTGAAGTAGGAGCCCTTCGTCGGATGCGTGCCGGGGTAGGTGCGGAACGGAATGCCGTCGCCGTCGACGTCGAGATAGCGGCCGAAGTCGCGGCCTTCGTCGAGCATTTCCGCCGTCATCACCTTGCCGCGGTCATACTGCTTGGCGTCGTCCCACTTCAGCGGCCGGGACAGCCGCTGGTTCATGCCGATGTCGAGATCGAGCATCAGGAAGATCGTGGTCTGTAGCCGCTCGGCGAGGTCGAACGCCGCAGCGGCAAACTCAAACGCCTCCGCCGGATCTTCGGGGAACAGCATCACATGCTTGGTATCGCCGTGCGAGGCATAGCCGCAGGCGATCAGGTCGCATTGCTGCGTCCGCGTCGGCATGCCGGTCGAGGGGCCGGCGCGCTGCACGTTCATGATCACGGCCGGGATCTCGGCAAAGTAGGAGAGGCCGATGAACTCGGTCATCAGCGACACGCCGGGGCCCGATGTCGTGGTAAAGGCGCGGGCGCCGTTCCAGGACGCGCCAACCACCATGCCGATCGAGGCGAGCTCGTCCTCGGCCTGCACGATCGCGTATTTGGCCTGCCCGGTTTCCGGATCGTGCCGCAGTTTCTTGCAGTGGTTGCTGAACGCTTCGGCCAGCGACGACGACGGCGTGATCGGGTACCAGGCGCAGACCGTGGCGCCGCCATAGACGGCGCCGAGCGCGGCGGCGTTGTTGCCCTCGATGAAGATGCGGTCGCCGACCTTGTCGGCCTTCTTGATGCGCAGGCCGATCGGGCACTTCAAATTCTGCAGCGCCCAGTCGCGGCCGAGATGCAGCGCGTGGACGTTGGAGGAGAGCAGCTTCTCCTTGCCCTTGTACTGCTCACCGATCAATTGCTCGATCAGCTTCGGATCCATGTCGAGCAGCGCTGAGAGCGCGCCGAGATAGATGATGTTCTTGAACAGCTGGCGCTGGCGCGGATCCGAATAGGTCGAGTTGGTGATCGCGGTCAGCGGGACGCCGATGACGGTGATGTCGTCGCGGAACTTGGTTGCCGGCATCGGCTTGGTGGAATCGTAGAACAGATAGCCACCCGGCGCGATACCGGCGACGTCCTTGTCCCAGGTCTGCGGGTTCATCGCCACCATCAGATCAGTGCCGCCGCCGCGGGCGCCGAGATGGCCCGCTTCGGTGACGCGCACCTCGTACCAGGTCGGCAGGCCCTGGATGTTCGACGGGAAGATGTTGCGCGGGCTGACCGGCACGCCGTGGCGGAGCACGGCGCGCGCGAAGAGTTCGTTCGCGCTGGCCGAGCCGGAGCCGTTGACGTTGGCGAAGCGGACGACGAAGTCGTTTACGCTGCTGAGCGGCGCTTGCTGGGACATGCGTTACCTGCGTGAGTCGTCTCGATGAAGTATTTCTGCATGTCCCACGCACCGGTGGGACAGCGCTCGGCGCACAGGCCGCAATGGAGGCAGACGTCCTCGTCCTTCACCATCACCCGCCCGGTCTTCAGATCCGAGGACACGTAGAGGCTCTGGTCGGGATGCGGCGCCGGCGCCTTCAGGCGCGAACGCAGATCCGCCTCTTCGCCGTTGTCGGTGAAGGTGATGCAGTCCATCGGACAGATGTCGGCGCAGGCGTCGCATTCGATGCACAGCGTGTCGGAGAATACCGTCTGCACGTCGCAATTCAGGCAGCGATGCGCCTCGCCGAGCGCAAGCTTGACGTCGTAGCCGAGCTCGACCTCGGCGCGGATGTCCTTCAGCGCGACCACCTTGTCGCGGTGCGGCACCTTGAAGCGCTTCTCGGACGAAACGTCGTTGTCATAGCTCCATTCATGGATGCCCATCTTCTGCGAGGAGACATGCACCTCGGGCAGCGGCCGCTCGGTGATGTCCTCGCCGGACAGCAGGCGGTGGATCGACAGCGCGGCCTCGTGGCCCTGGGCGACCGCCCAGATGATGTTCTTCGGACCGAACGCCGCATCGCCGCCGAAGAACACTTTCGGGTTGGTCGAGACGAAGGTTGTCGGATCGACCACCGGCATGTGCCATTTGTCGAACGCGATGTCGCAATCGGCCTCGATCCAGGGGAACGCGTTCTCCTGGCCGACGGCGACCAGCACGTCGTCGCAGTCATAGGTCACATCGGGCTCGCCCGACGGCACCAGCGAGCGACGGCCGCTGGCGTCATATTCGGCCTTCACCTTCTGGAAGGTGACGCCGGTGAGCCTGCCATTGTCGTGATTGAAGGCGACCGGCACGAGATAGTTGAGGATCGGAATGTCCTCGTGCAGCGCGTCCTCCTTCTCCCAGGGCGACGCCTTCATCTCCTCGAAGCCGGAGCGCACGATGACCTTGACGTCCTCGCCGCCGAGCCGTCGCGCGGTGCGGCAGCAATCCATCGCGGTGTTGCCGCCGCCGAGCACGATCACGCGCTTGCCGATCTTGTCGGTGTGTCCGAACGAGACGCTGGAGAGCCAGTCGATGCCGAGATGGATGTTCGCGGCGGCTTCCTTGCGTCCGGGAATGTTCAGCTCCCGGCCGCGCGGCGCGCCGGAGCCGATGAAGATGGCATCATAGTTCTCGGCCAGCAGCGTCTTGAGGCTGTCGACGCGATGTCCGGCCTTGTAGTCGACGCCGAGGCCGAGCACGTAGCCCGTCTCCTCGTCGATGACGCTGTCGGGCAGGCGGAATTTGGGGATCTGCGAGCGCATCATGCCGCCGGGCTTTGGGTCGGCATCGAACACGGTGCAGTGATAGCCGAGCGGCGCGAGATCGCGCGCCACCGTCAGCGAGGCCGGGCCGCCGCCGACCAGCGCGATGCGCCGGCCGTTCTTCGGGGCAGGGCGCGGCAGGCGCTGATGGATGTCGTCCTTGAAATCGGCCGCAACGCGCTTCAGGCGGCAGATCGCGACCGGGCTTTCCTCGACACGCCCCCGTCGGCAGGCGGGCTCGCAAGGGCGATCGCAGGTGCGTCCGAGAATGCCCGGGAATACATTCGATTTCCAATTGATCATGTAGGCGTCGCTGTAGCGACCCTCAGCGATCAGGCGGATGTATTCAGGGACCGGAGTGTGTGCGGGACAAGCCCATTGGCAGTCGACCACTTTGTGAAAGTAGTCGGGGGCCGAGATATCAGTCGCTCTCATTCATACCCTGTCCGCGCGGCGAACCATGAGCGCGCGGCCTTCCTGACGTGAGGACGACTGCTTGTTCAGGATCGGCTAGGGATCGATGTGGGTCCGGAGCAGGTCCTGTTCGTCGCCCTTCTGTTTTTTGAATGGCTCAATTGAATAGTCTTATCAGACTAGAGCCATTCCAAGGCGCGCACAAAGGCAAATTTGCAAAGCTGCCCCTCATGCACAGTGTGCGGCGCCGCATTGCCGGCCTGATGCTGCCACGTGTTGCGATGCGGCATTTTCGGTGACGATAGATTGCGAGGATGATGATAAATTAAAGAATGGAGGGTGGAGCACGCGGGTTGCCACGCACTCCGCCGTCATGCCCGGGCTTGTCCCGGGCATCCACGTCGTTCCCAGGATGCCGCACAACGTGGATGGCCGGGACGAGCCCGGCCATGACGATGTGGAGAGAGGCGGGATCTAACTCACTTCGCCGCCGCGATGTCGGCGCGGCTCAAGTCCCACATCAGGCGATAGATGCCGGCCGAGATCTGCGTCGCCAGCGGACCGTCGATCGCCGCGAAGCGGGTGGTCATCAAGGTGGCGATGGCATGACTGTCGGTACCGTCGATGAGGATGAACCAGTCGGCATCGCGCGAGCTCGCAGGAACTCCGGCCGCGGGACCGGAGAGGTCGGCATCGCCTTCGAGCAGATGCATTGAGATGATGCCCCTCAGCTTGCTTGGGTCGAGCTCGACCTGCAGCGCGTCGCGCAACGCTTTGTCCTGCCCGGGTTTGGGCCGCAGGCGGATGATGCCCAGCACGGCGCCGCGACCGGCGCCGATCGAGATCGTGATGCGCGCGACGCTGCGGATCATGTTCTTGAACCGCGCCATCACCGCCTTCGACCATTCCGTCGGCGACTCCAGCCGGGCGCGGTAGGCCGCGCTGTCGAGCACGTCGATCGTTTCGGTCGAATACAGGCAGAGATATTTCGGGCTGCCCTGCTCGGCGACATAGCGTCGCGCCTCGATGAAGCCGGGGATGGCCACGCGCTCTTCGAGATGCTCGCTGTCATACCAATGGTTGAAATCGGCTTCATGCTCAGCATCGATGTTCATCGATGTCAAAAGCATGCCTTTCCCGGCGATGGGCATTGCAGATGTCCTTGTTCAGCGGCCAATTCCTCATGGTGAGGGCGTCACTTGGCGCGTCTCCCGGACAATGCTGCGCATTGCCTGGTGAACCATGAGGCGGGGGATGTCTGGGGCCTCATCCTTTGAGACGCCATGCCGCGCATGGCTCCTCAGGATGAGGAGAGATGACCATGTGTTTAAGGCGCAGTCGTGCGCGTCGCCATATCGCAGATGGCTTTCATGACCGCATCGCGGATGCCGGGATCATAAAGATTGTGACCTGCGGCTTCGACGACACGGATTTCGGCGTCGCGCCAGATTTCGGCCAGGCGCGCGGAGGTGGAGGGCGGACAGAGCAGGTCATAGCGGCCCTGCACGATGATTCCGGGAATCCCGCTGAGCCTGCTCGCATCACGCAGCAACTGGCCTTTCGCCATGAAGCTGTCCTGCGAGAAGTAATGCGCCTCCATGAACGGCGTCGCCGGCAAGGCGGTGCCGGAGCGGATGGCGAGCCGATCCAGATGGGCGCGGGCGGGTTTGATCTCGGACAGCGCCCGCTCGGTGTCGTGCCAGGCGCGCGCAGCCGGGCCATGAATCGCCGGATCGGGATCGAGGATGCGGCGGAAATAGGCGTCGCACGGGTTGGCGCGTTCGTTCTCCGGCAGCATCTCCAGGAAGTCGCGGTGCAGGGCAGGGTGAAAGCGCGCCAGCGTCTCGCCGAATGCCGTCTCCACTTCCGCACGGGTGCCGAGGAACGTCGCCCGCAGCACCAGCCCCGTGACGCGCGTCGGGTGCGCCTGCGTATAGGCCAGCGCCAAGGTGGCGCCCCAGGAGCCGCCGGCGACGATCCAGCGGTCGAAACCGAACTTTTCGCGGATCGCCTCCATGTCGGCGATCAGGTCGGGCAGGGTGTTGTTGTCGCGGCTGCGCGCAGGACGCGAGCGGCCGGCGCCGCGCTGGTCGAACAGCACGGCATGGAAGCGCTCGGGATCGAACAGCCGGCGGTGATCCGGCTGGCATCCGGAGCCCGGCCCACCATGCAGATAGACGGCGGGGATGCCGGCGGCGCAGCCGCTGCTCTCGACGTAGATCTGGTGACCGCCGGAGACATCTAGCCATTCCGACGTCAGCGGCGCGAACGGATCGCTGCGGCGCGCGGAGGCGCGGCCGGCTTCGGCGTCAGGCATCATTGCTCTCGGGCGTGCCGCCGGCGAAGTTGCGATAGAGGAAGCGGTCCTTGCCCGAGGCCGCGTCACGCTCGGCCTGCTTGAAGATGCTCTCGTGCAGCGGCGACAGCGTGCAGGCCGGATCGGTATTCCCCGCATCGCCGGTCAGCGCGAACGCCTGGCAGCGGCAGCCGCCGAAATCGATCTCGCGGAACTCGCAGGATTTGCACGGCTCCTTCATCCAGCCGGTGCCACGGTAGCGGTTGAAGGCCTCGGAGTTCTGCCAGATCCAGGCGATCGAATGGTTCGACCGCACGGACATGAAGTCGAGCCCGGTGATGCTCTCGGCAGCGTGGCAGGGCAGGATCTTGCCCGAGGGAGAGATGTTGAAGAACTGCCGGCCCCAGCCGCCCATGCACTTCTTCGGCCGCAGCGCGTAGTAGTCCGGCACGACGTAGTCGATCGTCAGCGTGCCCTTCAGCCGCTCGCGCGCCTCTTCGACCAGACGGTCGGTCTCCTCCAACTGGGCATAGGTCGGCATCAGGCTGGCGCGATTCTTCAGCGCCCAGCCGTAATATTGCACGTTGGCGACCTCGAGCCGGTCGGCATCGAGATCGACCGCCATCTGGATGATGTCGGGCAGCTGATGCAGGTTCTGCCGGTGCATCACGGCGTTGACCGTCAGCGGCAGGTCGAGCTCGCGGGTCCAGCGCGCGACCTCGAGCTTCTTGACGTGGCCGCCCTTGTAGCCGCCGACGCGGTCGGCGATGCCGGCCTCGCTGCCCTGGAAGCTGATCTGGACATGGGACAGCCCGGCATCGGCCAGCTCCTTCAGCCGCTCCCGCGTCAGCAGCACGGCCGAGGTGATCAGGTTGGTGTAGAGGCCGACGTCGTTGGCATGCTGCACCAGCTCGACCAGATCCTTGCGCGCGGTCGGCTCGCCGCCGGAGAAGTGGATCTGCAGCACGCCGATCTCGGCGAGCTCGGACAGCACCTTCTTCCATTCCGTGGTGGTCAGCTCCTGTCCGGCGCGATCTAGCTCCAGCGGGTTGGAGCAATAGGGGCATTGCAGCGGACAGCGATGCGTGAGTTCGAGCAGTACGGCGAGCGGAATGCCGTAGGTTTCGGCCACGGAACCGCGTCGCTCCAGCACGGCGAGGCCGTCATTGCTGTCGACGGGCGGTGAGGTGTCGGTCAGCTCGGTCATGATGTCGTCTCCCGAACCTCGGTCAGGAATCCCTTGTCGGCGAGATCCTGCAGCATGGCAACCACATCGGTCGCGATGACGTCGCGAGGCGCGGCATATTTCGCCGCGAGCTCGTCGATGATATCAGCAACGCTGCGCGCGCCATCGCACAGCTTGAGCACCTCGACTGAGATCTCGTCCGGCGCCAGCACGCGCTCCGGCGCCAGGATCACCCAGACCTGCCGGGTCTCGTCGAACTTCAGCTTGGCATGCCGCGGCAGCACCACGCGGCTGGTCTCGGCAACTTGGATGTGACGCGGGGCCATGGCGGGTCTCTAGCCGATGATTGTTGCGTTCTGTCCGATGCCGCGGCATCGGCGGTGCCCACCCTCCCCTGGAGGGGGAGGGTCGTTGCGCATCGCCCGCGATGCGCAACGGGGTGGGGTGATCTCTCCATACGCACCGCGGCAGGTGGCTTCACCCCACCCCGCCTCGCGCTTTGCGCGAGCCGACCCTCCCCCTCCAGGGGAGGGTGGCACCGGTACCCTTGAGAGAGCCGCGAAGACCACGCTCAGCCCTCCTTCGGCACGAAGGCGCCGGGCGGGATGTGGCCCTCGACATAGGCATGATACAGCGCGTCGAGCTGCACCCACAGCACGTTGGTCTTGAAGATCAGCGCGTTGCACACGGCGGCGCGCTGCTCCGGCGTGGTGGCGTGCTCCTTGACGTAATGCAGCGCGAAGTTCGCGTCGCGCGGCGCCTGGGTGAGACGGCGCTTGAAGTAGCTCATGGTGTCGTTGTTGACGAAATCGTAGTGCTCGAGCATGCCCGAGATGCGCTCTTCATGGATGCTCGGCGCGAACAGCTCGGTCAGCGACGAGGCGATCGCCTCCAGCGGCGAGCGGTCGCGGCAGAAATGCACATAGGCTTCGACCGCGAAGCGGGTGGCCGGCAGGATGCCTTCGGTCGATTCGACGTAGGCCGTGTCGAGGCCGAGGCCTTCGGTCAGTTTGATCCAGCGCTCGATGCCGCCCTCGCTGCCGACATCGCCATCATGATCCTCGATGCGGTGCCGCCATTCCAGCCGCGTGGCGCGGTCGCGGAAGCGCGTCATCACCATCGCGTCCTTCAGCGGGATCGTCGACTGGTAGTAGTAGCGGTTGAGCGCCCAGGCCTGCACCTGGCCCTTGTTGAGCTTGCCGCCGTGCAGCAGCTTATGAAACGGGTGGTGGTTGTGATAGCGCGTCGCGCCGATATGGCGAAGTGCTGCTTCCAATTCGCTTGCACTGTTCAGCGTCACGCCGCGTCCGATCGACAGCGCCGTCATTCCGCTCAGATTGACCTCATTCACAGTACGATCTCCATCCCTTCAGCGGGGATTTCCCATCCCTCGCGTTCCAACGTTTGCCGCTCGGGGGAGGCGTGCAGCCACGCCGGATTGGAGTTGTTGATGTGCAGGAAGACCTTCCTACCGATCGCGAGGTCCGCCAGCTGCTTGATCGCGCCGCTTTCTCCGGACATCGCGATATGTCCCATGCTCTGCCCGGTCTTGTTGCCGAGTCCGGCCTGGATCATCTCGTCGTCGCGCCACACCGTGCCGTCGAACAGCACCAAGGGCGCGCCCCTCAATCTCGTTCTCAGATCATCGTCCACGCCGGCACAGGCGGCGATGACGTAGCAATATTGCCCGCCTTCGAGATCGGCGATCTTCAGGCCCAGCGTGTCGCCGGTCGAGGAGCTGCCGCCGGGATGCTGCTTGTCGCGCAGATACCACGCGCTCGTTCCCGAGACGGCGAAGGCCGTGATCTCCAGGCCCGAGGGCCGGCCGTCCTGCAGCAGCGGCCGGAACGGTACGTCGATCACGATCGGCACGCGCTTGACGGTCTCGTCCTTCAGCACATCGAAGATGTTGTTCGATCTGAGGATCGCAAGCACCTTGGGGTGCGCATGGATCGAGAAAGGTGAACTCTCGCGCATCGACAGCAGCCCCGTGACCGCGTCGATCTCGCCATTGGTCAGGATCACGCCGGCGATCGGACTGTGGCGCAGGGCGCCGGGCTTCGGATGCAGTTGCGGCGTGCGGGTAACCTGCTGGCGCAGATCGGGCGAGGCGTTGATCAGGAACCAGTTGGCGCCATCAGCGCTGACCGCGACCGAGGCCTGGCTGTTGCTGATCTCGGGATGATCGGTGCGCGCGGCATGGCACACGGCGCAGCCGCAATTCCACTGTGGCACTCCACCGCCTGCGGCGGCGCCCAGGACGACGAGGCGAAGCATGAGCCGTCTCCTGGAATTCAGCTGTGGTGGCGCACGCGATTACCAGCGGCAGGATCACCGACAGGCAGGCTGACCAATGGTCAGGACCGCCCGCAGGGAAGGTGACGAGGGTGGGACATCCGACCAGCGTACGGGCTGGCACATACGCGGTCGCTGATCCCCACCCTCAAGCGTCGACGTCCCGATCGCCGAGACCTGGACGTCACACCCGCGAATTATTTGCGGGCCGCGCAGGCGTACATGTTGATTTCCATGCCGACCGGCACTTCAACGATCTTCGGTGCTTTCCAGGCCATTGTCCTCTCCTTCAAGTCGGGACGGTTATCGTCCTCAGCAATAAACTACCGTGCTACGAAAAGTTCGCCAGTGGAATCTTTTTGTTTGAGCCTCTCAGGCCTGTTTATTGCAGTGCGAAGTTGCAGATGCGAGTTGCTGCCGTTTTCGTCGGAACGAGCCGTGAAAACAACGAATTCGTGATCGATGGCTTCGCAACACCGTTCAATTCGGTCCCTAGCTTGGGGGACTGAGCTGGCCGGATAAAGCAGTCGTGAGATGTTCGAGACTTCAAAACCCCAGCGCGCGACCCCATTGGAAGCTGATGATGCCTAGATATTTCTTCAACACACGGATCGGCGAGGAACTGGTCTCCGACACCGACGGCGAGGTGCTGCGCAGTCCCGACCGCGCCTGGGAAGTCGCGCGCGACATGATCAAGGAACTGCTGCGGACCGAAGGCGGCAACGCGGCGCTGATGACGGCCGTCATCGAGGTGACCGACGAGGACGGTGAGATCGTGCTGGAGTTCCCGTTCTCCGAAGCGATCTTCAACATGCCGGCGCAATCGATGACGCGCCATTGAGCGCAGAACGGCCGCATGGCCGTTTCCCGAACGCCCGCGTGCTTGCGGCCGAGATCAGACCGAATGGCGCGGGCGCGCGATGTCGCCGCGCGTGCTGGCGATGCCCATCTCGAAACTGTCGGCGATGCGGCGGGCGCGGACGATGAAGAGCTCCGCGAGCTCCGGCGCGAACAGGTCCTTCGCCGTCGCCTCGAACAGTTGCAGCCAGCGGTCGAAATGCGGCCCCTGCAACGATAGCAACAGATGCGGCCGCATCGGCGCGCCGCTGTAGCGGCCGGTCTTCAGGAACATCGACGACCAGAAATCGCTGATCCTGCCGATATGGTCGTCCCAATCCTCCACGGTACGGTTGAAGATCGGGCCGATCAGCTCGTCCTCCCTTGCGCGCCCGTAGAAGGTCTCGACCAGCAGGCGGATCGAGGCGTCGTCGAGTTCCGGATGTTGAACTGCGAGGGGATGGCGGTCAGGCTGGGCGGCAGGCATCGTCATGGCGTTGTATATAGGCACTCGCAGCGCCGATGGAAACGCCGGGCCGCCACGTCCGATCTTGTGGCGGCCCTGTCGTTCGCTCACGGCAGGCTGACGAACTCCACCCAGTTCGGCTTCTTGCCCACGGCGTAGGATTTCAGGCTCGTGAGCGCGCCGCTGGCCGGGTCGATCCGATACACCGTCATCCCGTTCGACACTTCGCCGACGGCGGCGAGATAGCGCCCGGTGGGATCGATGGCGAAGCCGCGTGGCTGGGTCTCGGTCGGCACGCTGCCGATCAGGCTCACGCGCCCGCTGGCCGCATCGACCTTGAAGCCGGCAATGGTGTTCGAGCCGCGCTCCGAGGCGTAGAGGAACTTGCCATCCGGCGTCACGTGCAGATCGGCCGCCCAGGGCTTGCCGGTGAAGCCTGAGGGCAGGGCGGTGGTGCGCTGCTGCTCGCTCCAGGTGCCGTTCTCCGCGTCATAGGCATAGACCGCGAGATCCGCGTTGAGCTCGTGCAGAAGGTAGATGAACTTGCCGTTCGGGTGGAAGATGAAGTGGCGCGGCCCTGACTTCTCCGGCGTCTTCACCGTCAGCGCCTCCTTGGCCGTCAGCGTGCCCGTCGCGGCGTCGAAGGCGAAGCCGAGCACCTGGTCGGAGCCGAGATTGGTCGCGAACACGAAGCGGTTGTCGGGCGAGGGCAGGAAGGCGTGGGCGTTCAGGCCGGTCGGGATCACCTGGCTCGGCGCCGCGACGACGCCATTGGCCTGGATCGGATTCACCGCCACCTTGTTGCCGCCATAGGAGGCGCTGAACAGCACCTTGCCGGTGCGGTCGAAGGCGATGTTGGCCATGCTGTCGGCGAGCGGGCCGTTGCCGAGGTGGCTGAGCTGACCGGTCTTGGCATTGATCGCAAAGCTCTCGGCCTGGAACGGTTGCGACCGGATGCCGGCGATCAGCACCGTCTTGTCCGGGCTGACCGCGAGCGGGGTCGACGAGCCCGGCTTGTCGACGCCGACGAAGGAAGCCGTCTGCGCCGGGGTCATCTCGCCGGTGGAAGCATCGAACTTGAAGACGCTGATGTCGTTGCTGTCGGCGTTGCCGACATAGGCGTAGGTCTCGGCGTGGCCCGCGCGCGGCGCCAGCGTTGCTGCAGCGGCGAGAACGAATGTTGCGGCCATGATGGTGCCCGGTCTGATCATGTGGTTTCCCCCTTTTGTGATGTGCTTGCTTCAGCTCTTAAAGTCGAACGTGAAGCTTGACCAAGCCTGATTCCGGATCGATCGATGCAGGATGGGTATTGATCGCGACCGCACTTCGCACCCCTAACACGCGGCCAGTTTGGCTCTCCGTCATGCCCGGGCTTGTCCCGGGCATCCACGTCGGTCCACGCGCGCTGCACGACGTGGATGCCGGGACAAGCCCGGCCATGACGAGGAGGCGAGGGCGAGTGCAACAAGACCCATGCGGTTTGCTGCCGAAGCTATGCTGGAGTGCCGCGCCGCGACGGCTTTCTCCCGACAAGTGCTCGCGCTAGAACAAGCCCCGACACCACGGAGCTCCCCATGACCGATCTCTGGCGCCTGCCGGCTGCCGACCTCGCCGCCCTCATCAAGTCGAAGCAGGTCTCCGCCCGCGATGCCGCGACCGCGGCGCTGGCGCGGCTCGATGCGGTGAACCCCGCGATCAACGCCGTGGTCGACCATCGCCCCGAGGACGTGCTGCAACAGGCCGACGCCATCGACTCCCGGCTGGCGCGCGGCGAGGATCCGGGGCCGCTCGCCGGCGTGCCGGTGACGATCAAGGTCAATGTCGACCAGGCCGGCTTCGCCACCACCAACGGCCTCAATCTGCAGAAGGACGCGATCGCCTCGGCGCACAATCCGGTCGTCAACAACCTGGTCAAGGCCGGTGCCGTGCTGCTCGGCCGCACCAACACCCCGGCGGTGTCCTATCGCTGGTTCACCAGTAACCTTATCCACGGCCACACCAAGAACCCACGCGACCCCGGCATCACGCCGGGCGGCTCCTCGGGCGGCGCAGGATCGGCCACCGCGGCGGGCATCGGCCATATCGGGCATGGCACCGACATCGCCGGCTCCGTCCGCTATCCCGCCTATGCCTGCGGCATCCACGGCCTGCGCCCGACGGTCGGCCGCATCCCGGCCTTCAATACACAGTTCCCCGAGCGCCCGATCGGCCCGCAGATCAGCGCCGTCTCCGGCCCGCTCGCCCGCACGGTCAACGACGTCAGGATCGCGCTGGCCGCGATGTCGGCGCGCGACGTCCGCGATGTCTGGTGGATGCCGGTGCCGCTCGAGGGCCCGCCGCTGCCGAAGCGCGTCACCCTCTGCGTCAACCCGGACGGGCTGAACCCGGTGCCGGAGGTCGTGGCCGCCTTGCGCGATGCCGCCAGGCGGCTCGAAGCCGCCGGCTGGACCGTCGAGGAGATCGCGGACACGCCGCCGATGCAGGAGGCCGCGCTGCTGCAGACCCGTCTCTGGCTCGGCGACGGCTACGAGGCGCAACTCGCAGCGGCCGAGAAGGAGGGCGACCCGGGCGCGCTGGCCTGCCTGCGCGGCGTCAGTGACAAGGTTCACCCATTCGACCTGTCGCAGACGCTCGCGCGCCGCGCCGCGCTGACCCGGCAATGGCTCCTGTTCATGGAGCAGCATCCGCTGCTGCTGATGCCGGTGTCGGGCATGCTGCCGTTCGCCGATCAGCTCGACCGCAAGGACGAGGAGTCCTTCCAGCAGGTCTGGCACGCGCAGCTCACGCAGATCGCGATTCCGTTCTTCGGCCTGCCGGGCCTGACGGTCTCGACCGGCATGGTCGGCCGCGTCCCGGTCGGCGTCCAGCTTGTCGGCCAGCGCTTTCGCGAGGACGCGTGCCTTCTCGCTGGCGAAGCGATCGAGGCTGGCGGTACCCCGGCTTCGCCGATCGATCCGGTGCTGGGCTGATGGCCAGCATCTATGATTTCACCGCGACCTCGCTGAAGGGCGAGGAGGTGCCGCTGAAGCGCTTCGCAGGCCAGGTGCTGCTGATCGTCAACACCGCCAGCGCCTGCGGCTTCACGCCGCAATATCGCGGCCTCGAGGCGCTGCACCGCGCCTATGCGGACAGGGGCTTTGCCGTGCTCGGATTTCCCTGTAACCAGTTCGGCGCCCAGGAGCCCGGCACGGCCGAGGAGATCGGCGCGTTCTGCGCCGGCAAGTACGACGTCACCTTCCCGCTGTTTGCGAAGATCGACGTCAACGGTACCGATGCACATCCGCTCTACAAGTTCCTGAAGGGCGAGAAGACCGGCCTCTTGGGGTCGGCGATCAAATGGAATTTCACCAAATTCCTGGTCGATCGCCGTGGGAATGTGGTGTCGCGCCATGCGCCGACCACCACGCCCGAGGCGTTGAAGAAAGAGATCGAGGCACTGCTGTGAGCGACAACGAGACGACTGCGACCCCATTTCCTGACCGGCTGTCGGTCGATCCGAAGAGCCCCTATTACAATGCGGAGATCCTGTCGCGCGACGTCGGCATCCGCTTCAAGGGCGCCGAGAAGACCAATGTCGAGGAATACTGCATCAGCGAAGGCTGGATCCGCGTCGCCGCAGGGAATGCCAAGGACCGCCACGGCAACCCGCTGACCATCAAGGTCCACGGCCCGGTCGAGCCGTATTTCAAGGATTGAGGCGACTGCGCCGCGGGCCTGTGGTGGTCGTATCCGCCAACCTCTGCCCTCAGCGATGAGGCAAACCGCCAACCCAGGACTCGTCATGCCCGGGCCTGTCCCGGGCATCCCCGTCGTCATTCCAGGTGCACGACATGGATGGCCGGGACAAGCCCGGCCATGACGGTGTGGAGAAGGGCGGGGTCGAAGCAGCTTTAGCCCCCGCGTCGCGATGGGTATTTTAGAACGTTGGTCGTAGATATTTGAGCGTCGTTCAAAATTATATTGAACGTCGCTCACAATCCGCTACACTCACCCATATCCGCCCCGTCGGCACCGGTCCCGAGGCGCGACGTCCCCAGGCGTTTGCGCGATCGGACCCCTGCGTGCCGTCTCCCGGCGGGGTCACAGAGGGTGATGACGATGGCCTATTCGGAACAAGATCTGCGCGCCGCCGCCGGGGCAGGCGCGATCGGGCCCGACGAGTTGCAGCGGTTGCTGACCTACCTCGAGCAACAGGCGAAGGCGGGTCCGGCGGCGCACGCCAAATTCGATGCCGCGCATCTGCTCTGGTACGCCGGCGCGCTGATCGTGATCGGCGCCATGGGCCTGTTCTCGACGGTGGCCTTCTCGCAGATGGGGGGCCGCGCCCTGACGGCCTGCGCGCTCGCCTATGCCGCCGCGTTCGGCTTCGCCGGCGACCACCTCTGGCGCCGGAGCTTGCGCGTCCCCGGCGGCCTGCTGATCGCCATCGCCGTGTCGATGGCACCGCTCGCCGTCTACGGCGTCCAGGCCGAATTCGGCTGGTGGGGCAAGTTCGGCAAGCCCGGCACGGTTCATGACTTCTACGTCTGGATCAAGGGCAGTTGGCTGTTCATGGAGATCGCCACCATCGCGGCGGGCGCGATCGCGCTGCGCTTCTATCGCGTACCCTTCATCGTCGCGATCATGTCGGTCGCGCTGTGGTTCATGTCGATGGACCTCACGCCCTGGATCTTCAACGTCAGCCATTTCGACTGGGAGATGCGCCGCGTCGTGTCGATCTGGTTCGGCCTCGGCATTCTCGCGGTGGCGTGGATCGTCGACTACACCAGCCACAGCCGCGACTTCGGCTTTTGGCTGCACTTGTTCGGCCTGATGGCCTTCTGGGGCGGCGTCAGCGCCACGGAAGGCGCGACCGAGCTGGGCAAGGCGATCTACTGCCTGCTGAACGTCGGCCTGCTCGCGATCGCCGTCATCATCGTCCGCCGCGCCTACGCCGTGTTCGGCGCCATCGGCATCACCATGTATCTCGGCCACCTCGCCGACGTCGTCTTCAAGGACTCGCTGCTGTTCCCGTTCGCACTGTCGCTGATCGGCGTCGCGGTGGTCGCGGTGGGACTGGCGTATCACCGAAAGCAGAAGGTGATTGCGGAATGGCTGGCAGCCAATCTGCCGCCGGCGGTGCTGCGGCTCAGGCCGCAGGGCGCGGTGGAATAACGCTTGGACGCCTCTGAGCGCGCCACCGTCCTTCGAGACGCCCACCGTCGGCGGGCTCCTCGGGACGAGGTCCGTATCGGCAGCGACAGCATAAACCCTCATGGTGAGGAGCGCCGCTCGCGGCGCGTCTCGAACCATGAGGCCCTAGCACGCGCAACTTGCGCCGCGAGCGGACCTCGACGAAGTTCACCGTGCTGTTGCTACGATGAACCCTTCGCTCCGAGCATCTTTGTCGAGTTCATATTCGTCGACATGAAAGTAGTTTGGATAGTCACGAAAGCCTTCGAATTGAATCTTGCGCTTTCTTGCGGCATCCGCTTCGGCAGCGCTGCTGTAAGCCCCGATCAGTTTGTTATCAGCGCAGTCGTCATCGAGACGGTCGGCAGTTGGCCGCATATGCCAGAGCAGGAAAACGCTACCCATTGAACGGTTCTCCTGGCATCTAGCCCTTATTTGGAAGGGAGTCGCGACTACGGTGTGAAAGCTGCGATCAGGACTGCCGAGACGAATATTGTCGAAGAGATCAGGAAGATCGCAATGTTGGCTCCCTTCCAGGCAATCAGTCGCGCTCGCAGATTTAGAGTCCAAACGCTGTGGCCCGCGGCCTCAAGTTGCTTCGCGGTCCTGACGTTGCTCCACATCCCGCCGCACCACGCCAGCAGGGCGACTACACTCCAAAAAATAGTGCGCATTTTGCGGCTCCGGGGTCGTTCTACACCAGATGCGGCCTGCAGAATTCCTCACATGTTCCGAATTGCAGTGAATGTCCCGAGTGCAAGAGCCACACGGAGTGCCCATTCATGTGGAGTTACCCTAAGCCACGGGACCAAAGGCCGTACAGAACGGCCGGTGTCGAACACCAGACGAAAAAATAAAAGATCAGTCTAAGAAGGTCGTTGTCATTGCGCCGGTAGAAGGAATGGTCCGGATTGGATGTCTGCTTCTCCTCCTGAACCAAAATGCGAAACCGCCATGCAAACACAAGCGTTCCAACCAAAATCCAAATTTGCAGCAGAATGGAGAACCAGGGGATCATTAGCGTTTCTCAGATGCTGCCCGATCTGCGAACCCAAGAGGGGCTACCTGCAATCGAACGTATGCTGGTCATGTTATACGTGTTTTTGCGCGCAAACGAAGCGGCTTGGCGGTCGGTTGAATAAGGCGAAATCATATAATGAAGTTTCGCTAAACGTTGAGCCTTAAATCGAAAGACTGGGATTTCGCGGTTACGGTGACGCTGCATAAAACTGTTCGTCGAGGACGGCGATGTGGCCGCGCTCCCCCGCGGTCCTTGCTTCGCGTCAGCCTGTTGCCGTCCTGGACGTCCATTTCATGAGTAAGGACTATTGATCATGCCGACTGGCACAGACGTCACGACGGAGCCGCTCACGCCCGAAGGCTTTGCGCCCTATGGCTGGGTGCGCGGCAAGCCCTGTCCGGAGGCGTCAGGCGCCATCGCCTTTAAATGCGCCGCGAGCGCGTTCTGGCATGAGCATGATTTCAACGCGCGCGCAGGCGGCGAGGTCGAGGTGCTGCGGGTCACCTACCGGCCCGGACGTCGTCCAGCGCCGTGAGTTTGGGGCCGCGCTGCTACAACTCGAAATGTCGATGCGTACGAGGCTAGCCTACGCTCGCCAGAACGATTTCCCGGAGCACGCGAGTCGGCGGAATCCACTGATCGTCGCTGCCGTAGTTTCCTGCCGTGAGGGCGATGACGAGCTGCAGCGCAGGGATGATGAACAGGCGCTGGCCGCCTTCGCCCTGTGCCATCCACATGCGCTCCAGGCGCCCGACCGCCCATCCCTTCGGCTTTCCGAAAGCTACATCGAGAAGAAACCATTGATAGCCGTAACGGCGAAGCTCGTCGGAGCTGACCACCGGCGTCGTGCAACGCGTGATCCATTCGGCGGGAACGATCTGTCGGCCATCGCACTGCCCGCCGGAGAGCATCAACGTTCCGATCCGCGAGAAGTCGCGGACCGACATCCGCGCGCCTGACGCCGCGAATGGCTCGCCGTCTGGTCCGGCTGCCCATTGTGTCGGCCCCATGCCCAGCGGATCGAAAAGAAACTCGCGTGCAAAGTCATGCAGTGACTTGCCCGACCCCTTGGCGATCAAACGGGCGAGCAACGCGGTTGTTCCGCCGCAATAGGTCCAGTGCGCACCGGGCCTGTCGACGATCGGCCGCTCCAGAATGTAGCGATAGCGGTCGGGGGCGTCGTCCATAGCGATTTCGCTGTTGCGGGGATCGGCGTAAGGCAAGCTGCTCTCATCCCAATCCGTTCCCATGGTCATTGAGAGCGCGTGATGCACGGTCAAGCGCGAGCGATCCTCGTTGACGAGATCACGATATTCCGGGAATCCGGACAGCAGGCTCGCCTCCGGCGCCGGGACCTTGCCTTGCTGAAGAGCGATTCCATAAAGCAAGGCCACGATGCTCTTCGAGCAGGATCGCAGGTCGTGGAGCGTCTCCGCCGTAAACTTGACCGTCCCGAGATCGCCAACGCCTCTCTCGCGATCCTGGCCTTCAAAATAGCGCTCGACGATCAGCGTGCCGTTCTGCAGAACGACAAGGCCGTGGATGTTCCACACGCGCCGCTCAGCGAGCGCCTGATCGAGTCGCTGGGTGACGCCGGCTGCGAATGTGTCGGAATCGAATGCAGCCTGGTGCCCGCGCGCCGGCATGATCGGCGATCCCATGGCGGCGGCTCCTATGGCTGACAGGATCTGGCGACGAGTGGGCACTGCGACAACGTCCTCACCGGGATGTCGGCTTATATCAGCCGGGCGCCTTCCGGTGAAGGTCGGTCTGACGGCCGGTGCAGCGACGCATCGAACGCTAAGGCTTGTCGGGATCGGCCAGTCTGGATCGTCCTTGGGCGGACACAACTCCTGCACAGCTGCAGTGGGACGTCAAAATCGAACTAGGAGCAATGTTCATGAGGATCACCGTCCAAACCAACGTCGCAGCCCCGATCGATCAGGTCTGGCGTGCCTATACGACGCCGGCCGACATCGTGAGATGGAACGCGGCCTCCGACGATTGGCATACGACCAAGGCCACGGTCGACCTGAGAGAGGGCGGCGCGTTCTCGTCGCGGATGGAGGCCAAGGACGGCAGCATGGGCTTCGACTTTGCCGGGACCTACACGAAGATCGTCGAGCACAAGCTGATCGAATATGCCTTCGGCGACCGGAAGGCCGAGGTCCACTTCGAGCCCGGCCCGAATGGCGTTGTCGTTCGTGTCGCCTTCGATGCCGAAACGACCCATTCGGTCGAGCAGCAGCAGGGCGGCTGGCAGGCCATTCTCGACAGCTTCGCGCGCCATGTGGAAGCGAAACGCAAGGCGTCGTGAGGGCGAGGGGGCCGAGGTCCCGGCGGGCGCCGCGAGCGGTGCCCGAATCTTTCACCTTGACAAATTCCGAAAATCAGCAATGATGCGCATGTCCTGTCCTTTTCGCAGAGGGGCGTACGCGTCGTCACGAACGTCGGGGCAGGGATGCGGTGGCGGCGACGGTGGACGACCGGCGTCGCTACGGACGGAGAAGTCGTGTGGTCCTGGCCTCTCGACGCTGAGGTCTGCGCAACGCGCCAAAGGCGCGTTGTCGCAAAATGGGGGCAAGAACGCCGATCCCCAGGGAGAGCACGAAGGACACCGTTCAAACCATCGCGCAGGGAAGGCCGGAATGCACCGGTCGTACCTGTGGTTCCTGCCCCGTGCATTTTCTCACGCACGGGGGCCATGGGTGTGGCCAGCACCCCGGTCTTCCCTGCGCCCTCTGTATTTGTCGGAGGGACATGCTTCGCAGCAACTCGGGCGCCATGCGCCGCGAGGCTATGATCGCGCGTCCCCAAGCTGTTTGAAATGTGAAACCGGTCCAACCTCATCGTCGTCCCGGCGAACGCCGGGACCCATACGCCGCGGCGGATGTGGCTTGGCGAGGTCTAACGACTGGCCTGCCTCAAACGACGACCTGTGGTTATGGATCCCGGCGTTCGCCGGGATGACGACGGTGGCTGTGGCGTAAGCACAGTCTCTCACCGGCGTCATTGCGAGCGAAACGAAGCAATCTAGGGCGACGCGAAAGACTCTGGATTGCTTCGTCGCTTCGCTCCTCGCAACGACGGAGTTTGGAGTGGGCGGCGTGCCCAGCAATGGCGCGAGGTGGATGTGAGACAGTGCTGCAGTCTGCCGCAAGCCCTACGACGACAACCGCATATCCAGCAGCCGCCGGCCCTCGGCGCGCAGCAGCTTCTTGACCGCGCTCGAGGCCACGACCTCGCCGTCATTGGCATAGGCTTCGTGGTTCTTCTCGATGTCCTCGAGCCGATACAGGTAGTTCACCATCACGGTCGCGGATTCGCGCTGGCCCTTGGACGAGAGGTCGCCGAGCCAGTTGATGCGCTCGAGTCTCGCGCCGTTGCCGAGGTGGAAGCGGGCGACGGGATCGATCACCTTGCCCTTCGACGTCCGCGCCTTCAGGAAGTAGTGCGCGGCGAGCGGCTCGATCACCGGGCGCAGCTCGGCGGTCATCTCGGCATCCTCGACCCAGCGCGGCTCGTTCAGCAGCTTGAGCACGTTGCGATCCTCTTCGGTCGCATCGGTCGTCGACTTCAGCCAGTGCATGAAGCCGGGCACCGGCGACAGCGTGACGAAGGTGTCCAGCTTCGGCAGCTCGCGCCGCAGCTCCTCGACCACCTGCTTGATCAGGAAGTTGCCGAACGAGATGCCGCCGAGGCCGCGCTGGGTGTTGGAGATCGAATAGAATACGGCGGTGCGGGCGCGGTCGGCCGGCACCGGCGGACGATCGACGGCGAGCAGCGGCGCGATGGCGCCGGGGATGGTCTCGGTCAGCGCGATCTCGACGAAGATCAAGGGCGCATCGGGCATCGCGGGATGGAAGAAGGCGTAGCAGCGGCGATCGACCGGATCGATGCGGCGGCGCAGATCGTCCCAGTCGTGGATCTCGTGCACTGCCTCGTAGCGGATGATCTGCTCCAGAATGTTCGCCGGCGTCGACCAGTCGATCTTACGCAGCACGAGAAACCCCCTGTTGAACCATGAGCTCAAGAGATGCACGACGTCGCGATCGAGCGCGGCGAGTTCCGGATTGCCCTTGATGAGATCCAGGAGATCGGTGCGCATCGCCACCAGCTCGGGCGTGCCGCCCGGCGCGCGGTTGAGCCGGCGGATCAGCTCCTGCCGGCGCGGCTCGGAGGCGAAATGCAGCGCGCTCGCGCCTTCGTCCGAAGGCGTCGCGCGCCAGTCGTCGATCGCCTTGGCGAGCCTGGCCTTGTCCGGCCCGAAATCATGCACCAGCGCGGTGAAGAACGCCTTGCGGCCCTCGGGGTCGAGATCGTGATAGCCGTCGAGAACGTCGCGGGCCATCGCCGTGCCCGAGGCCTCGCCGGCGCCGGACACCAGCGCCTCGCACAGCTCGGCCAGGCTTTTCGCATCATGTTTGTCGACAGGGGCGCCGCCGCCGCGCAGCAGCGTCCGGCCTCGCTCGGAAATTGTGGTGATCAGGTCGGTGAAAAAGGCATTGGCCATCTGATGTCGGTCGAATCCCGGAGCGTGATGAGGGCGATGTTACATGGATTTATGGCAAAGCTGGCGACATTCAAACATAACAAATCGTCAACGCCGCCGTCGCGGCGTGCATATGCGGCCGGCGCGTCATGCACCTGTCTGCTCCGCGAATTCGGTCGGAGTGCGGCCGGTGACCTGCCTGAAGGCATGCGAAAACGCCGGCACGCTGGCATAGCCGAGATCGGCGGCGAGCTGCTTGATGGAGAGGTGACGGTCGGTGGACAGCCGCTCGATCGCGGCGGCGATCCGGGCGCGCTGGCACCACGCCTTGAAGCTCAGCCGCGTCTCCGCCGCGAACAGCCGCGACAAAGTGCGGGCCGAGCTGCCGACCTTGCCCGCCAGGGTCGCCAGGTCCTCCTCGCTCGCGGGAGAGGCGAGGACGAGCTGGGCGGCACGTCTCGCGCGCGGATCCTGCGGCAAGGGGATGAAGGTCGAGGAATCCTCGGCGCGGCGCAATTCGAGCAGAGCGAGCCGCACCAGCAGCGCCGTCCGCTCCGGCCCGCCGTCCGCCGCGAACAGCGCCAGGATCGCCTGATGCAGCAGCGGCGACACCTGCACGACGAATTCGCGGTCGAGCCGCGCGCCCCGTGTCTCCCGCTTCAGCCAGTCCAGCTCGAAATACAGCGTCCGCATCTGGCTGTCGGCCAGCATGTCGATGGCGTGGCCATGGCGCGCCGGCACCCAGACCGCGCGGTCCGGTGGCACCAGCCAGCGTCCCCGCGGCGTCGTCACCTGCATCGTGCCGCGCGAGGCGTAGATCAACTGGGATTCACGGTGCATGTGCGGATCGAGCCGCGCACCTTTTTGATAGAGGCGCGCGATCAGATGGACGCCGGGCTCGGTCGTCACCCGGTCGGCGCCGAGCGGCTTCAATGGCGTGTCCACGATGGTCATTGGCGGCTTCTCGTTGGTCGCGTCGACTATAACCGATCCGTCAGGAATCGAGGACAGCTCCCATGAACAGCGCCCGCCGCGTCATCGGCTTCGTCAACGCGGCCCATTTCATCGACCATTATGCGATGCTGATCTTCGCAGCCGCGGTCATCATCATGGGCCCGGCGCTCGGCATGGCCTATGCGGACCTCTTGCCCTATGCGACGCCGGGCTTCATCGCCTTCGGCGCCGGGTCGCTCCTGACCGGCTGGCTCGGCGACCGCTGGAGCCGGCGGCACATGATGCTGATCTTCTATCTCGGCATCGGCTTGTCGATGATCTCGGTCGGCCTGGTGCAGACGCCGTGGCAGCTCGGCGCGGCGCTGCTTTCGATCGGCCTGTTCGCCTCGATCTATCATCCGGTGGGAACGGCGATGCTGGTGTCCTATGCCGACCGGCTCGGCCGCGACATGGGGCTGAACGGCGTGTTCGGAAATCTCGGCGTCGCCTCGTCTGCGCTGGTCACCGGCGTGGTCGGGCAATATCTCGGCTGGCGCTTCGCCTTCGTCGTACCCGGGGTGATCACGGTGGCGATCGGCGTGGTATTCGCGCTGGCGGTCGTGCATGAGGACCGCCGCGGATCGAAGCAGGCGGCGGCGCAGGCCCGCGTCGCGCGCGACCAGATGTGGCGCGTGGTGCTGGCGCTGCTGCTGGTGGTGATCGCGATCTCGACGACGTTCAACGCGATCACCGTGGCGCTGCCAAAACTGTTCGCGGAACGGCTGGCGGGGCTGACGCAGAGCCCGGCACTGCTCGGCGTGATCGCGGCCGGTGTCTACGTGTTCGGCGCGATGACGCAGTATACGATCGGCCGGCTGCTCGATCGCCACGCGCTGAAGACGATCGCGCTGCCGCTGTCGCTGGTGCTGGCGCCGCTGCTGTATCTCGCCGCCGACGCGCGCGACTGGGCGCTGATCCTGGCCTCGATCGGCATCGTCATGGGTGCGTTCGGGCAGGTCACGGTCAACGACGCCATGGTCGGCAAGTACACCGCCGAGGAATGGCGTTCGCGCGCCTATGCGGTGCGCTATTTCATCGGCTTCACCGCGGCCGGCGCCTCCGTCGGCCTCGTCGCCTGGCTGTATGAGCGCGGCGGCTTCGTCACCATGCTGCAGGCCTTCGCCGCGCTCTGCCTGGTCGCGGTCATCGCCGCGCTGATCCTGCCGCCGGAGCTTCCGGCGGCGCAGCCGGCGCTGCGGCCGGCGCCGGCGGAGTGAGGATGCGATCCACCCAAATTTTCCCAATTGTCAGGCATCCGCCGCCGGCGCAGCCTGGGCCGATATGCACGTGCGCATACTGATGAGACCCGATTGGCCACCATGCGGGCGGCTGCGCTGGCGACAAGTCATTGAAGCACGACACCATTGAGGATCGACCGATGATCAATCGCTTCAGGAGAATGCTGGTGCTCGGGATGGCCGCGGCGGCCGGCCTTGCAGCAACGCAGGCGCTGGCGCAGAGCGATGCGCAGCGCAACGCGATCAAGTCGGCGTGCCGGTCGGACTACATGGCGAAATGCGCGAGCGTGCCGCCCGGCGGCACGGCGGCGTTCCAATGCCTGCAGAAGAACATCGCGAGCCTGTCCTCATCTTGTCAGACGGCGGTCAAGGCGCTCGAGCCTGCCGCGGAGGCCAAGCCTGCCGCGGAGGCCAAGCCTGCGGCAGAGGCCAAGCCTGCGGCAGAGGTCAAGCCCGCGGCAGAGACCAGGCCCGCGGCGGAAGCCAAGCCGCCGGCGGAAACCAAGCCTGCCGCGGAAGCCAAGCCGGCTTCGGCGCCGTCCGCCCCGACCAAGCCGGCCGTCGCCGAGGCGAGCAAGCCTCCCGAGCCTCCGAAGGCAGCGGCGCAGCCGGCCGCGGCCGTTGCGGCCGTGCCCACGCAGTCCCCGGCAGCGAAGCCGGCTGCAGCGGCGTCAGCGCCTGCAGCCAAACCGAGCGAGGCGCAGGTGGCCGCGATCCGGAGTGCCTGCGGCTCCGATTACCGCAAGGTCTGCAGCAGCGTGCCGCCGGGCGGCGCCGCGGCGCTGCAATGCCTGGAGCAGAACAAGGCCAAGCTGTCCGCTCCCTGCGCTCAGGCGATGGCGTCTTCGCGCGGCGGCGCCGCGCCGGCAACTGCGGCTGTCGCCGCGCCCGCGGTGACAGCCACTGCTGCACCGGCGGCGCCGGCGCTGGTGCTGCGACCGCTGCGGCCGCTCGAGGAGTTGCGCATCGTCAGGGCCGCCTGCGGCGCCGATGCGCGGGCGTTGTGCAGCGGCATCGAGCCGGGTGGCGGTCGAATCGCGCAGTGCCTCGCGGCCAATGCCGGCGCGCTGACGCCTGGCTGCAAGGGCATGCTCGCGCAGTTCGCGGCCAATCGCTGATGCGGAGCGGCTGCCGTCCATGGTTACCGTCCGAGATGCATACGAGCGCGATCCACCCAAATTGTCACAATTGTCGGGCGGGGAAGTCCCAGGCAAGGTCGCGACGGGGTGGATATTTGACCAATCAGATCATGATCAGGAGTTTGAAGATGAGCGCCATTGTCTCACGTGCCATTATTTCCACGCTGTGCGGATTGTTCATCCTGGCGGCGATGCCGTTCGTGTCGATGTCGGATGCCAACGCCGTGGTCTGCGCTCGGGGCGTCGTGCGGGCCGGCTGCGCCGGTGCGGCGGGCGCCGTGGTGGTTCGCAAGCCGCCGGTGGCGGCTGCGGCGTGCCGCACGGTCATCGTCAATGGCGTCGCGGTTCGGCGCTGCGTTTAAGCGACGCTTAATCGGTTTTCGGTATCGAGTTATTTGAAACCGTAATTGCGACGCGCAAGTTTTGCGCGTCGCATGCTGCTTTGCGTAAGCGAGGTAAGCTGTATTTAACGGTGCTCCCGGCAAGGTGCGGCTCGTATCCAACTTGCAATCCAATGGGAGAGGGCCATGGCGTTTTGGCGCTGGCTGCGTGACGCAGCCCTGGCAGCTGCGGTAGTCACGTTTGCTGGCAACGCCGCCGGCGCAGCCGGCTTGAAGGAAGAAATCGCGCCGACCGGCAAGCTTCGTGTCGCCATTGCCGTTGGCCCCGCCGGCGGTGCGTTCTGGTGCGTCAAGTCGGACAGCGGCTATTCAGGCGTTCCGGTCGAACTCGGCAAGGCCATGGCCGCGCAGGTCGGTGTGCCCGTCGAGTTCGTCGAGCATCCGAATTCCAATGCGATCACCGATGAAGCTGCTCGGGGCGTCTGGGATGTGGCCTTCATGCCGAAGGACGCGGAGCGCGAAACCAAGGTCTCGTTCGGTCCGGTCTACGATTCGGTCGAAACCACCTTCATCATCCGCGCCGGTCTCGACGTCGCCAACATCGCCGCGCTGGACCAGGCCGGCACCGAGGTTGCGGCCATCAACGACACGACCGTGCTGCGCGGTGCCAAGGCTTTCCTGAAGAAGGCGACCGTCACCGGCTTCAAATCCTACGAGGAAGTCTATGCGCTGCTCAGCGCCGGCGAGATCGACGCGCTCGCACTGGCGCGCGATCAATTGAATCTCATCGCCAAGCAGATTTCCGGCACCAAGGTGCTCGCCGAGACCTTCAAGAAGACGGACACCGCGGTCGCGGTGCCGCTGAAGCATCCGCAATCGCTGGCCTTCGTCACCAAGTTCATGACGGATTCCAAGGCGAACGGTCTGCTCAAGAAGGCCTACGGCGCCAACAATCTGAGCGAGTCGACTTTGCTCACCCAGTGAGCGCACCGACGCTGCTTGGCGGACTCTCCTACGCCACCCGGCGGGGAGAGCCATCGTCTCAGCCGGCACGCTTTCATCTCAGTTCGGCGCCCGCCTCACGATCGGATCGAGGCCGCTTTCCGCGATGACGTGACGCGCGTCCGGTGATTGTAGGAACTTGATGAGCGCCTCGCCGGCCTCCGGCTCCTTGGCGGCCGTAGCGATGCCGGCGGAGAACACGGTGATCTTCTGCAGTCCGGCCGGCAGCGGCCCGACGATGTCGATGCCCTTCACCGGCTTGAGCTCGCTGATCTGCTGAAAGCCGATCTCCGCTTCGCCCTGGGCGACGATCTCGCCGACGGGAGTGGCCGGAATCATCCGCGCCTTGCCTTTCATCTCGTCCTTGATGCCAAGCTTGTCGAACATCTCGGTGGAGACGTAGACGCCGCTCGCGCTGTCCGAATAGGCGATGGTCTTGGCGGCGATCAGCATGCGTCTCACGGCTTCCGCGTTCGAAATATCGGGATGCGGCGTCCCCGACTTGACCGCGACGCCGATCGGCGAGTTGGCGAGGTCCGCGCGGCTATCCGGCGTCACCTTGCCCTTGGTGGTGAGATCGCTGAGCGCGTAGCCCACCATGATGAGGACATCGGCCGGTTCGCCGCGCTCGAGGCGAACGGGAATCGCATTCGTGGTTGTTCCCATCGACGGGCCGTAGGCAATCGTGACCTTGTGACCCGAGCGCCGCTCGAATTCCGGCACCAGGGATTTGAACGCAGCGGTCATGCCGCCGGAGATCATGACGTGGACTTCTGCGGCTTGGGCCGCGGTGGTCAGGAGGAACGCGGCCGAAGCGGCGAGACCGATGGTGCGGAGATGGGTCGAGAGGATCATGGCAGGCTCCGAGGCGAACGGCTGGAGGCCGGGGCGCCTTGGATAGCCCGACTGTGTCGGGAAGGCCAGCGCTCCACAGGGCCGGCCATCCCTCTGCAATGCGTCGCGCTTGCGGCGTCACTGTGTCTGCAGCGCGGCGAGACTGTTCGCCGCCACCTCAGCCGGCCTGATAGGCCGGCGCGGATGCGAGAAAGTCGTTATACGCGTCCGCATCGGGCGGCGTGAACATCTCGGCCAATGGATTGCGCCGTCGGCGCTGAGCGCCGATGTCGGCAAGCAGTTCATCGAAATGCTTGAAGTGATAGGGCGCGACGCAAAGTCCGCCATACACGCCCGCGGCAGGGCGCTCGATCCGCTTGAAATGCAGCATCATCTCGATGTTGTCGCGCATCTCGCGCTCGCTCGGTTGATGCGCCAGCTGTTTGTCGGCATACCGCACCAGCCAGTTGGCGGCCATGTCCGCACAGAGCACGGTGCAGAAGCTCGAATTGAAGCCGACGAATCCCATGTCGGGAAGATCGGGATTGGCGATCAGCCGATAGAGCCGGTACTGCCCGTCCGGATCGACCAGTCTGGCGCGGTCGGCATCCGACAGAAACGGGACCCCGAGCTTGTAGCCGATGGCGAGGATCGCGACGTCGGCCGGAATTCGTTCGCCGCCGCTGGTCACGATGGTGTTCGGCTCGTAATGGCCGAAGGTGCCGTAGACGGCCTTGATCCGGCCGTCTGCGACCATCGGGAAGAAGTCGGGCGTCGCGATCGGGACTGAGCAGTTCACGCCGTCCTCGATCCTGCCCTTCGGCACCATGTTGCATTTGGCGAGCTTCAACTGCATCTTGAGCAGGCTTTCCAGGCCGCGCCAATTGGCCCAGACGAGCGGCTTGGCCAGCAGATGGGCAAGGCGCGAGAGCGGGCCCATGCCCCAGCTTGGGAACATCTGCTCCTGGGCGCGGATATAGAGGATGCGCTTGAAGTTGATCAGACCGCCGATGAAGTAGGGAATGCGCCACACCGCTTCACGAAGCACGATCGTGACCGAGCGCGCGCCGGAGCGCACGGCGTTGACCGCGATGTCGGTTGCCGATTTCGAGCCGCCGAGGACCACCACGTCGCGCCCCTTCGTGAGCGCGGCATCGTTGTATTTCGAGGAATGCAGGATCAAGCCGCCGGCGGCCGCGAATTGATCTTCGCCGCCAAGCGACAACGTCTGCGGCTCGTTGAACTGACCGGTGCAGACGGCGACGAAATCGAAATCCTCCCGGCGCGTCCGGTCTCCTGTTTTGAGGTCGAGGCTCCATCCAGGCTTGCCGTCACTGCGGCGCTGCATCGCAAGCACGGTCGTGTTCAACCGCATCAGGCGGATGAGGTCGTGGGATTTCGCGTAGTCGGCAAGATAGGCATGGACCTGCGGTCCCTTCGGCCATTCGGGGTAGTGATCCGGCATCGCCTTGTCGGTGTAGCGATAGAGCTCCTTGGGGCTCTGCGTCTGCACGTCGGGATAGGACCGCGCGGGCTCCCAGACGCCGCCGAGATCGACGCTCCGCTCGACGATGGTGACGTCGTGCCCGCGGGCGGTGAATGCTTTGGCTGCAGCCAGGCCGGAGACGCCGGCGCCGATCACACAGACATTCTTTCGGCTGATCATGGGACCTCCTTGTTGTCGAGCGCGCAGCCGCGTTCGGGCGGCATTCGCCCGCCGCGCTGCAGAAGCCCGCGAGAGTTTGATGGTGACGAAGGTCGCCCGGCGCGACCGAGGCGTGCGATGCCGACGGATGGGGCAGCATCGAAATCAGGGCGAGAAGGATCTCGCCGATCGCATCTCGTTCGAGCGCAGCCGCTGCTCATGCCGCAGGCGCACGGAGCCGATAGCGATGATCGCGCGCCGTTCGTACCGCAACAAAAGGGCGGGGGCGCCCGCTGGGGCCCGCGCTGCCGCCTAGTCGTTGGCCTCCGGGGGCAGGAAGTCGACCTCGTGTTCCGCCGAGATCCGCACCACTTCGGCTGGGTCGGCGAGATTGTCGAGCATGTTGAACAGCGCTTCCAGCTTCTGCATCGGGGAGACCCAGAACAGCGCGCGCGCCGGCTTGTCGGATTTGTTGAAGTAGCCATGCGGAATGCCGCGCGGCATGCGCACGAGGTCGCCGGCATTCGCCTTGACCCAGACGCCGTCGAGCTTGAGGTCGAGGACGCCTTCCTGCACCAGGATGAACTCGTCCTGGGTGGGATGAACGTGAACCGGCACGAACTGCCCGGGCTCGCTGTTGGTCTCGAAGGCGAACGTGGAGTCGGTGACGGCTTTCGGATAATAGAGCTGACCCAGGATATTCCAGGTCTTGCCGGCATAGCCGGTACCTGCGCGCGTGATGCCTTTTTCGAGTGTGATCATGGCGGATCTCCTTGCTGCACGCGTGGGAGGATCAAGCCGGGGCGACGCCGAGTCTATCCAGAAAACGAATCCCTCGACGTCAGTTGCTAATTATTATAGGTTTCAAACGATCTCGACGGGCGACGTAGGCCATGACTGCAGATGCA
This sequence comes from Bradyrhizobium sp. SZCCHNRI1029, assembly GCF_032487555.1. Classification (NCBI taxonomy): domain Bacteria; kingdom Pseudomonadati; phylum Pseudomonadota; class Alphaproteobacteria; order Hyphomicrobiales; family Nitrobacteraceae; genus Bradyrhizobium; species Bradyrhizobium sp. SZCCHNRI1029. The sequence goes on along the minus strand of NZ_JAUEUK010000004.1, from coordinate 279,060 downwards.
GCCGCTGATCGTAGTTGGAAGTCTCCGGCTGTGCCGCGGCTTACAGCCTATGGCCGTGTTGCAACGCACGATGTCGATGAGGCGGCTGAACAAATAGGCCGCATCTTCTGTCCGCATGGGCTGCAACCGGAGGCGGATACTGCGCGCGATTTCCTCGCTCTGCATAATTGCGCGGCATTCGATGGCTTTTCCATCAACTACGTCGCCTATGGCGGTGCGGTAACCATCGATCCGGGCTGTCTCGACCGCTTCTTTCTGCTGCAGCTCCCGCTGGCGGGGACCGCGCGGGTCTTTGCCGGGGCCGGCGAGGTCGCGACGGCGCCAGACCATGCGGCATCACTGCTGTCGCCGACATTGCCCACGCGGATGGTCTGGGACGCTTGCGCTCAGTTGATCCTGTTGCTCGACCGCCGTCTCGTGGAACAGCGCGCAGCAGCGCTGTCCGGGCGCGCGGTGCAACCGATCGAATTCGATCCCGCAATCGCGTTGTCGGGATGTCCTGGCTCGCGGCTCCGGGCTCACATGCTCGGGCTCGCGGACCTCGCCGAGCGTCTCGGCGGTGGGCGCGGCCTGCCACCGGTTGCGGCAGCCAATTGGCGCGAGACGCTGCTGGACATTCTGTTCGAGCAGCCCGGCAATGGCCTGGCGGAAGCGATCAGGCTGCATTCCGGCCGGGTCGAGACATTGCCGCAGGCCGTCCGCCGGGCGCGTGATCTTCTGGCAGCGCACGCAGCCGAACCGCTCGATCTGGCGCAACTTGCGGCGTCGTCAGGCGTGGGGATCCGGGCGCTGCAGGGCGGCTTTCGCCGCCATTTCGGGATGTCGATCTCCGACATGCTGCTCGACATCCGGCTGGCGCGGCTCAATGCGCAATTGATGGCGGCTCCACCGGAGGCGCGGATCATCGACATCGCCTTCGACCTTGGCTTCACCCATCTCGGGCGGATGGCGGGGGCCTATCGCAACAAGTTCGGGGAGGCGCCGTCGGCCACGCTGCAACGCGTGCAGCGCGGTCGCTTCACGAATTGACGTGCACGAAATCCCGCAGCAGCGGATAGATCTCGTTATTCCACTTCTTGCCGCTGAACACGCCGTAATGGCCGACGCCGGCCTGCATGTGATGGACGCGGCGATAGGCGCGCACATTGGTGCAGATGTCCTGCGCCGAGAGCGTCTGGCCGATCGAGCAGATGTCGTCACGCTCGCCCTCGACCGTCATCAGGCCGATGCGCCGGACTGCCTTCGGGTCGACGGGACGGCCGCGATGCATCAGTCTGCCTTGCGGCAGCAGATGCTCTTGGAAAACGTCGCGCACCGTCTCGATGTAGAACTCCGCCGGCAGATCCATCACCGCGAAGTACTCGTCGTAGAAGGTCTTGATCGTTTCGGCCTTCTCGACCTCGCCTTTGGCGAGATGGTTGGCGAGATCCATGTGCTGCTTGACGTGGCGCTCGAGATTCATCGAGACGAAGGCCGTGAGCTGCACGAAGCCCGGATAGACCTTTCGGAAGGCGCCCCTGCATTGAAAGGGCACGTAGTGGATCAGATTGTCCTCGAACCAGTCGATCGGCTTGCTCTTGGCGAACTCGTTGACCTTGGTCGGCTGGATCCGCGTGTCGATCGGTCCGGCCATCAAGGTCAAGGTGGCGGGGCGCGACGGATGGTCGTCCTCGCACATCACGGCGGTGGCCGCGAGTGCCGACACCGACGGTTGGCAGATCGCGACCATGTGCGGCCGCGGACCGAGCTGGCTGAGAAAACTGATGAGATGATCGGTGTAATCTTCCAGACCGAAGCGGCCGTGATCGCGCGGGATGTCTCGCGGATTGTGCCAGTCTGTGATATATACGTCGTGATCCTGCAGTAGCGTCTTCACGGTGCCGCGCAGCAGGGTGGCGAAATGGCCGGACATTGGCGCGACAAGCAGCACCTTGGGCTGCTCCGGCGCAGCGTCCTTCTTGAAGTGCAGGAGCGAGCCGAACGGCGTCTTGAACGTGACCTCTTCGGTGACGGCGAGTTCGCGGTTGCCGACCATTACGCTATCGATGCCATACGCCGGGCGGGCGTAGGTCAAGGCTGAGCGGGAGATCAGCTCGAGCGCGGCGGACAGACGCCGCATGGCGCGGCTGGATAGCCCTGATGGGATCAGGTTGAGATAGCGCATGGCGGCTGCCGCGCTCTGGCGCCACGGCTCGGTCAGGTCCATGTGGTTCTGATAGGCTTGGTACAGCAGCGCCATCGCGTCCGATCCATTACATGCATTGCTGTATGCAATATCGGAGCCAGAACGGCCGAGTCTTGCCTGAAAAACTGGCATGTCGCTTGCTCGATGATATCTCCGACGTATCCGGCTCCGCGCATGATGCCGGTCGCACGAGCGGCACGATGGGCGAACGACAAACGACAATGCGGCAAGAGGGTAGGGCGACATGGCCAAAGCGACGTTGACCATCAGCAGCAAGAATTACTCGTCGTGGTCGCTGCGCGGCTGGCTGCTCGCCAGGTTTGCCGGACTGGATTTTGACGAGGTGATCGTCGGTCCGGACGACGCATCGGCTCGCGCCGAGATCCTGCTGCTGTCGTCCTCGATCCTGGTGCCGTGCCTGCGCCACGATGGTGCGACGATCTGGGATACGCTGGCGATCGGCGAGTATCTCAACGAGACCTTTCCGGAGGCGGGCCTGCTGCCAGCCGACCGCATCCAGCGCGCGCATTGCCGCTCGATTTCGGGCGAGATCCATTCTGGCTTCACGACCCTGCGGGCGTCGCTGCCGGTCAATCTCAAGGGCCACTTTCCGGGCTTCAAGGTCTGGACGCGGGCGCAGGCCGACATCGATCGCATCTGGGCGATCTGGCGCGACTGCCTGGACATATCCGGCGGCCCATTTCTGTTCGGCCAGCGTGGCATGGCGGATGCGATGTATGCGCCGGTGGTGACGCGCTTCGTGACTTATGACGTGAAGCTCGAGCCGCGGCTCAGGGCCTATGCCGACCTGATCATGGCGATGCCGGAGATGCAGCAATGGATCGAGGCCGCCAAGGCCGAGCCCGAGGAGATCGAGGAGCTGGAGGTCGAGTACTAGGTGTTCTGCCGTCAGCGGCGCGTGCCCGCGGCCCTTTGCAGCCGCGGCTCCAGCGAGAACGGCTCACGCCGCGGGCAGCGGCTGCTCAATTTGAAGCCGGATTTGCGTCTTCTCGGCGCGTGGCGCGAGCTGTCAGCACGTCACCATTGCCGTGTGGCGTCGGCCAAAACCCGGTTGTTGGCAATCAGTTCGGCTCGCGATGCCGCCCTGGCCTACCGATCTCTGCGTTGCAGACAGAGCGTGGCGTGGCTTTCGCATGGCACAATCCGCTTTCGGACGTGGTGGCCGCTGTGGCCGATCGATGGGCCGCAACGGTCGCCGATGTCGCGATCAACCGGTGGAGGCCGTCATGAACCAGCATGCAGTGGTGACCAAGTTCTCGCACGTGAAGCCCGAGGACACCGACTACAAGGGCGGTGGGTTGCGCGACTTCTTCCTGTACCGCGATCTCGGCATCGCCGACGCCACCGGCGGCCAGGTGATCTGCCACCTCGTCAAGGCCAATCCGGATTGTCCGCCGGTGGATGGCACAGGTTGGCATCGCCATGATTGCGATTTCCAGATCGTCATCATGATGAAGGGCTGGGCCCGCTTCATGTACGAGGACAAGCCGACCCTGGTGAAGGCCGGCGACGTCGTGCACCAGCGTCCCGGCATCGTGCACTACCTCTACGATTATTCCCCTGACATGGAATATATGGAGATCGTCAGCCCGGCCGACTTCAAGACGGTCGAGATGCCGCCGGCGACCGACAACGTGCCGCCGGTCACGCCCTGGACCTGAGCGCCAGATCTGCCTCTCCGTTAGTCTTTGGCATCCGGTTGCGGCAAGCGGCCGGAGGCTTCCTCTCACGATGTGGTGGGTCGTCTCCGATGTGTCCGACATCTAGCGTGAACAGATCGCGCACCAGATGCGGCATCCGATTCGGACGCGATTCGTTCCAGCAGCGTTCCAAGGATTAAGACTGCAAGGAAGCGCCGTCGCATTTTGAAACACGGCACGCGCGCTGCCCGTCTCGCGCCTTGGTGCTCTACATTGCCCCTTGCGACCGGTCTGGCGCCGGTCCATCACCCGCGAGGGGAGCATCGATCATGACATTGACCACATTGGCTTGGCTCGCGCTCGCGGCCTACGGCGCGCATATTCTCGAGGAATACACGTTCGATTGGCGCAATTGGGCGCGGACGGTGATGAAGCTGCCGGTCGAGTGGAGCGACTTCTACGTGACGAACGCGCTGGTGGTCGTGCTCGGCGCGGTGCAGGCAGAGCTTGCCGAGACGTGGCCGCCGGCCGCGCTCACCTACGCGGCGCTGATGATCATCAACGCCGTCTTCTTCCACATCCTGCCGTTCCTGCGCAGCGGAGGCAGATTCTCGCCGGGGCTGGCGACGGCGCTGATTCTGTTCTTTCCGATTGCAATTGCGATGTGGCGGCGAGCGTGGGGTGACGGTGTGCTCGACGTTGGAACGGCTGCCCTCGCGATCGTCGCCGGCTCGCTGCTGATGGCCTATCCGGTCGTGATGCTCAATCTGCGTTCAAAACCATATTTTCGGCAAGACCGGCCCTGAGCAGAACTCAGGGCCCGGCATGATCAATAAGACGAAGCGCGATCGGCAACGAAGCTCGGCTGCGGACGGCGTCCATTGCGCTCGTCAAATCGCGCGCGCGGGAACCGCCAGCCGATGACGGTGGCTTCGAGCGCGCCGCCGGATTCCTTGTTGTGCCATTTGCCATCAATGTAGAAGCAGGGGAACGGCAGTTGATAGGTGCCGCTGTGATCCTCGCACAGCACCTCGACCGTCTGTCCGGGCGGCGGCTCACCGCTGCCGTCGAATTGCGCCAGCCGTTTTTCGCGCGTAGCCATTCTGTCCATCTCCCTAAAAACGGGTCCCAGCCGGAACTTCAATGCGCGATTGAGGTCTCAGTATGGTATCAATCAGGAAACTCCGTCAGTTCCACGCAAAATCATGTGTTGGGCAAGCCAATGAGAAAATTGTGATGCGAAAATTCATTGCCGCGCGAATCATCTTTGCCGCGAGCGCGCTCGCGACAGGTGTGAGTTCTGCCGGACATGCGCAGGATATTCCGGGCATCGAAATCTGCACTGCAGAAAAGGCGATGGATCGACGGACATCATGTCTGCAGAGCAATATCGATTTCCTGCAGAAGACGATGACCAAGCAATCGCTCGATCAGCAGCAGAAGCTCGATGCGGCGAATCGGCAGATCCAGGCGCTGAAGGCTGCGCTGATCTCGCAGCAGGGCCTGATCGACGAACTCAAGGCGTCGCAGGCGAAACTTGCGGACGAGCTGAGGAAGAAGGCCGATGCGCCGGCCGCCAAGGACGCGGCGCCGGCGAAGCCGGCCGGCAAATAGTACGGCCCGCAGCGCAACAACGATCAAGCGCATGTGGATCTCCGCGCGCAGGATCGGGCGCTTCGACAGGAGAGAGGCGTGTCCACCAACCCGGCCCAGAAAGCGCTCTGGTTCATCGAGAGCCATCTGTCGGCGCCATTGACGCTGGATGAGGTCGCGGCCATCGCCGGCGTGTCGCGCTTCCACATCGTGCGCGCGTTCGCGGCGGCGACCGGCGTCTCGGTGATGCGCTATGTCAGGCTGCGCCGTCTCAGCGAGGCGGCACGGGCTCTGGCCTCTGGCGCACCCGACATTCTCAGTCTCGCGCTCGAGGCTGACTACGGCTCCCACGAAGCGTTCACGCGCGCGTTCCGCGACCAGTTCGGCGTCACGCCGGAAGCGGTGCGCGCCCGTGCGCGCCTCGACGGCCTCGCACTGCAGGAGCCGATCCTGATGGACCAGACCCCGCTCGATGATCTCGCCGCCCCACGCTTCGTCACCGCGCAGCCGCTGCTCGTCGCCGGCCTCGGCGACCGCGTCAGCGTCGACAATGGCGCCGGCATCCCGGCCTTGTGGCGTCGCTTCAACGAGATCGTGGACGAGGTTCCGGCGCGCCGCGGCGTGGTGGCTTATGGCGTGTGCTGCAACGGCGACGATGCCGGCAATTTCGACTATATCGCCGGCGTCGAGGTGGCCGATTTTTCCGACCTGCTTCGGACCTTCAGCCGCGTGCGGGTTCCGGCGGCGACGTTCGCCGTGTTCACCCATGCCGGCCACGTCTCGTCGATCCGCCGCACTGTACACACGATCTGGAATCGCTGGTTGCCCCAGTCGGGCTATGAGGTCGCCGATGCGCCGAACTTCGAGCGCTATGATCGGCGTTTCGACCCGCTCACCGGCAATGGCGGCCTGGAAATCTGGCTGCCGGTGATCCGCTAAACATCGCGCGCGGTACCAACTTGCGTCGACACGCTGCAAGCGTCTCCCTCAGCAGGGCTGCTCTGCGGTCTCGCGCTCAGCCGCTTGCTTGGCAAGCCGTGCCGGCTTTGCGATAACTCACGCCTAACAACCATGCGCCGCAGCGCGGCGACGAAAGCGGGAGGTCGTCCGATGTCCGACATGCGCGTGCTCGCCACAGATCTGGAATTTCCGGAAGGGCCCGTGGTGATCCCCGACGGCTCGGTGGTGCTGGTCGAGATCCGCGGCAAGCGCCTGACGCGGGTGTTTCCCGACGGCCGCAAGGAGATCGTGGCGCAGATTCCGGGCGGGCCGAACGGCGCAGCCCTCGGGCCCGACGGCAAGATCTACATCTGCAACAATGGCGGCTTTTCCTGGATTCCGACCGGCAAGATGATCATGCCGGGCCCACAGCCCGAGGACTATCTCGGCGGCTCGATCCAGCGCGTCGATCTGCAGAGCGGCAAGATCGAGACCGTCGTCAGCCGCTGCGGCGAGCACGCGCTGCGCGGGCCGAACGATCTGGTGTTCGACCGTCACGGCGGCCTGTGGTTCTCGGACCTCGGCAAGCGCCGCGCCCGCGACATGGACGTCGGCGCGTTCTATTACCTCAAGCCCGGCATGAGCGAGATCATCGAGGCCGTCCACGGCATTCTGCCGGCCAACGGCATCGGGCTATCGCCGGACGAGAAGACGGTCTACATCGCGGAGACGCCGACCGCACGTCTCTGGGCCTACGATCTCGCCGAGCCCGGCACCGTGAAGCCGCGCGAGGTGATCTATCGCGGCGAGCGCGGCCGCCCGATCGCGGGGCTCGGAGGCTACCAGATGTTCGATTCGCTCGCGGTCGAGGCGAACGGCAATGTCTGCGTCGCCACGCTGGTGACCGGCTGCATCAGCGTCATCGCGCCCGACGGCACGCTGGTAGAGCAGGTGCCGACCGGTGACCGAGTCACGACGAACATCGCCTTCGGTGGTCCCGAGCTGAAGACGGCCTACATCACGCTGTCGGGCAGGGGTGAGCTGGTGGCGATGGACTGGCCGCGACCGGGCCTGGCGCTGAATTTTCTGAACAAGTGACGCTCTACGTGATAGTTCCGTCATCGCGAGCGTCAGCGAAGCCATCCGGAGCGGCACATGCGACTCTGGATTGCTTCGTCGCTCGCTCTCCTCGCAATGACGGACACTGCTGATGCCCTTTCTTGAACCAGTCACCCTTCGCGGCCCGCATGCGAGCCTTGTGCCGCTGTCGGCGGACCATCACGACGCGCTGGTCGAGGCCGTCAGTGACGGCGAATTGTGGAAGCTGTGGTACACCGCAGTTCCGAAACCCGAGACCATGACCAAGGAGATCGAGCGGCGGCTCGGCCTGTTCGCCACGGGAAGCATGCTTCCGTTCACGGTGCTCGATGCCGACGGCCGTGTCGCCGGCATGACCACCTACATGAACGTCGATGCCGCCAACCGCCGCGTCGAGATCGGCTCGACCTGGTATGCGAAGCGGGTGCAGCGCAGCGCGCTCAACACGCAGTGCAAGCGGCTGCTGCTGGCGCACGCCTTCGAGGCGATGGACTGTATCGCCGTCGAGTTCCGCACCCATTTCTTCAACCACCAGAGCCGGCGCGCCATCGAGCGGCTCGGCGCCAAGCAGGACGGCATTTTGCGCAGCCACCAGATCGCGCCGAACGGCACGCTGCGGGATACCGTCGTCTACAGCATCACCGCGGCCGAATGGCCGACCGTGAAGGCGCATCTCGACTACCAATTGAATGACAAGCCGCGCTGACCGCGCTATGGCCGCTTGCCGCCTCGCGCGGCTGATGATGACGAGACCGGGACGAACGACCAGATGGATACCTTCGACTATGTGATCGTGGGCGCCGGCTCCGCCGGCTGCGTGCTGGCGAGCCGCCTCAGCGAGGACCCTGAGGTCACGGTGTGCGTGCTGGAGGCGGGGCCGCGCGACTGGCATCCCTACATCCATCTGCCCGCCGGCTTCATCAAGACCTTCTACATGAAGAGCATCAACTGGGGCTATCAGCAGGAGCCGGGGCCGTACACGGCGGGGCGCAGCATCTATGCGCCGCGCGGCAAGACGCTCGGCGGCTCCTCCTCGATCAACGGCCATGTCTACAATCGCGGCCAGCGCCAGGATTTTGACACCTGGGCGCAGATGGGCAATCGCGGCTGGAGCTATTCCGACGTGCTGCCGAATTTCAAGCGCATGGAGAAGCGCATCGGCGCCGGCGAGGACCAGTATCGCGGCCGCGACGGCAACCTCATCGTGACCACCATGGAGTGGAAGGACACGCTGTGCGAGGCTTTCATGGATGGCGCTGTCTCGCTCGGTATCCCGCGCAACCCGGACTACAACGGCGCCATCCAGGAAGGCGTCTCATACGTCCAGCGCACCATCCAGAACGGCCGCCGCGTGTCGTCGGCGACCGCATTCCTGCGTCCGGCCAGCAAGCGGCCGAACGTCGAGGTTCGCACCCACGCCCATGCCACCGGCATTGTGCTGGAAGGCAAACGCGCGGTCGGCGTGCGTTACAGCCGCGGCGGGCGCGGTGGGGCGCCGGTCGAGGTGCGCGCGCGAAAAGAGGTGATCCTGTCCGGCGGTGCCTACAACTCGCCGCAGCTCTTGCAGCTCTCGGGCATCGGCGCGCCCGCGCTGCTGCAGGAGCATGGCATCGAGGTGCGCCATGCGCTCAACAGCGTCGGCGAGGGCCTGCAGGACCATTACGCGCCGCGCACGGTGGCGCGTGTCAAGAACATCAAGACCGTCAACGAGCTCGCGCGCGGCCTCAATCTATGGGGCGAGGCGCTGAAATGGGCGGTGACGCGGCGCGGCATCCTGTCGCTGTCGCCGACCATGGTCTACTGCTTCTGGCACTCCGGCGAGACCGCGGAGCGCTCCGACCTGCAGCTCACCTTCACGCCGGCGAGCTACAAGGAGGGCGTGCAGGGCCAGCTCGAGGACGAGCCCGGCATGACGGTCGCTTCCTGGCAGCAGCGCCCGGAGAGCCGCGGCTACGTCCGCATCCGCTCCGCCGACCCGTTCGCGCCGCCGCTGATCCAGACCAACTATCTCACCGCCGAGCTCGACCGCCGCGTGGTCGTCGCCGGCATGAAGCTGGCGCGCCGGCTGCTGGCCTCGGCCCCGCTCGCGCCGTACTACGCCTATGAGGATTTCCCGGGACCGAAGGTGAACAGCGACGACGAGTTCCTGGCCGCGGCGACGCAGCGCGCCACCACCACCTTCCATCCCGGCTGCTCCTGCCGGATGGGCCCAGCGGACTCGACCTGGGCAACGGTCGATGACCAGCTCCGCGTCCATGGTCTCGAGGGCCTGCGCGTCGCCGACGCCTCGATCATGCCGCGCATGATCTCCGCCAACCTCAACGCCGCGACCTTGATGATCGGCGACAAGGCGGCGGACCTGATTTTGGGCAAGGCGCCGGTGGCGGAGAGTTTGTCGGCGTAGTTGGGGCCGTCGCCGCTTATCGTTCGAGCCCGTGTCGTGCCGCACGACCAGTGCGCCCCCCTCCCCCTTGCGGGGAGGGGTCGGGGGTCCCCGGGCGCTGAACTAAGTTGCAAGCTCACGTTCGGCAGATGGGCTTCGGCGTGAGCATTGACTTCGCCCTCTACGATTTAGTCTGTCTCGCGCGCGTTCAATCGCACATCATTGACAGTGGGACTCGTGGACCCCCACCCCCGACCCCTCCCCGCAAGGGGGAGGGGAGTGCACCGCCTGCGCGGCAGACTATGCTTCCGATCACGAGCTTGACTACTTCACCAGCCTGAATCTCCCGCCCTCGACCTTGATCAGGAACGCCGAGCGTTCGTCGTAGCCGTTGTGGTCGGTCGGGCTCATGTTGGAGAGGCCGTTGTTGAGATAGATATCCTTGCCGCGCTCGAGTTCGTCGCGCAGCGCGGCGCGGAATTCCGGCGTGCCGGGCTTGGCGGCCTTCAGCGCGCCGGGAATGGCGCCCTTGAGCAGGGTTGCGGTGTCCCACAGATGCGCGGCGAAGATGTTGGGCTTGTCGCCATTGGCGGCCTGATAGGCGGAGACGAACGCGTCGTTGGCGCGGCGGAACGGATCCTCGGGCGCCAGATCGTCGGCGATCGAGAACGCTTCGCCGGCGAACACCGCGCCCTCGACATTCTCCTTGCCGAGCTTGATGAACTCCTGCGTCGCGACGCCATGGGTCTGGAAAATCCTCCCCGCATAGCCGCGCTCGCGCAGCGCCTGTTGCGGCAGCACCGCCGGCGTGCCGGCGGACGCGATGAACACCGCATCCGGATTGGTGGCGATCACCTTGAGCGCCTGGCCGGTGACGCTGGTGTCGCCGCGCGCATAGACCTCGTGCGTGGTCACCGTGAGCCCGAGCTTCGGCGCCAGCTTCGTCACCTCCTGATAATAGCCCTCGCCATAGCCGTCGGACACGCCGATGAAGCCGAGCGTCTTCACCCCGGTCTTGGCGATGTATTTGAGCATCGCCGCGGCCATGATGTCGTCATTGGGCACGACCTTGAATGCCCATTTGCGCTTGTCGTCCATCGGCTGCACGATCGCGGTCGAGGCCGCCAGCGACAGCAGCGGCGTCCTGCTTTCGAGCGCGACGTCGAGCATCGGCATGGTGACCGGCGTCAGCGAGGAGCCGATGATGACGTCGACACCGTCCTGGATCACCAGGCGGCGCGCGTTCTGCAGTCCCTTCACGCTGTCGGATTCGTCGTCGAGCGCGATGTAGACGATCTTCTCGCCGTCGATCTCCTTCGGCAGCGCGGCCACCGCCTTGATCTGCGGCTGCCCGAGCGCCGAGCCGGGCCCGGTTGCGGACACCACGATACCGACCTTGATGTCGGCGCGCGCGGGCGCGCCGAAAGCCATCGTTGCAGCAATTCCGATCGCCGTGAGCGCGGCTCTCATCGCATATCCTCCCCGTTGAGCGTGCTCGGCGCGTTGACTGGCCGAGACTTTGGCCGATGAGCGTAGCCGGACCGGCGGCCTCGTGTCTGTCCCCGTGGTTGGTGACGCGGGGCGGCGCTTCCAGCCAGGGCGGGTTGCTGCTAGGTTTCGGCGAACAAAGAGATCCGGGAGGAACGCATGGAGGCTCAGGAGCCTGGCATCGAGGCGGCCGGTGCCGTCGGCGCGATGGTGCTCGCGATCGGACAGCCCGCATTTCCGCAAGTCCTGATCGAGACGTTGCGCATCGTTGCCGATGTCGGCCACTGCATGGTGTTCGCCTTCGAGGACCAGCGCTCGGCGCGCTGCCTGCTCAGCACGGGGAACATCGCGATCGGGCCCGACCTCGGCGCGGCCTATTCGGAGCACTTCCACATCGCCGATCCGAACCGGGATACGATCTTTCGCGAGCGCGCGGAGGCGCGCCACATCCTGCTGCCGAACTTCGCGCGCCGCATGTACCCGAAGGGCTACCGGAAGCTGTTCTTCGAGGACTCCGAGATCGTCGACAAGGCCGCCACCGCGATCTGGGTCGGCGAGCACTGCACCTACGTGAACTTCTATCGCACTGCTGCCCAAGGCGGTTTTGCGCCCCACGAGCGCCAGCGCATCGCCGCGGTCGCCCCGATCGTGGGGGCCATCGTCGCGCGTCATTGCCAGGATCGCGCTGCCGCGATGGATCCGGCCGACAGATTTGCTTCGTTGTTCGCCGCCGGCGGACCGCTGTCGGTCCTCACCGCGCGGGAGAAGGACGTCTGCCGTCGCATCCTCGAAGGCTTCACCTCCGAGGCGATCGCCGGGGCTCTCGGCATCGCCCTCAACTCCGTCTTCACCTATCGCAAGCGCGCCTATGAGAAGCTCGGCATCGCCTCGCAGAACGAGCTGTTCGCGATCGCCCTCCGCCTGATGACGACACCGCGGCCGCTGAACTGAGCGAGGGGCTCGCCTGCTGTCACCCATCGCCGGGACAGACGTTGCCGGAGCGTGCGGCTAGCCTGCGCCGTCAGAACCGGAGACCGAGAGTGAGCACAGCACCGCGCTTCGATATCGACACCGCCACCTTCTGGACCGATCCCTATCCGGCGCTGGCGCGCATGCGCCAGGAGGCGCCGATCGCCTTCGTGCCGCAGCTCGGCAGCACGCTGTTGTGCCGTCGCGACGACATCTTCGTCTCCGAGAAGCAGATCGACGTCTTCAGCTCGCATCAGCCGCAGGGCCTGATGAACCGACTGATGGGCCACAACATGATGCGCAAGGACGGCGCGGCGCACATGGCGGAGCGCCAGGCGATCGCGCCGGCGGTGTCGCCGCGCGCCGTGCGCGTGCACTGGCTGGCGCAGTTCCAGGCCCACGCCGACCGGCTGCTCGATGCGCTCGACCCGGCGAGGGATGTCGATCTCGTCGGCGATTTCGCGCTGCCGTTCTCGGCCGAGTGCCTGAAGCTGATCACCGGCCTCACCAACATGCGCTTCCAGGACATGAATGCGTGGTCGCAGGCAATGATCGACGGCATCGCCAACTACACCGGGGATCCCGCGGTCGAGGCGCGTTGCAACGCCGCGACATCAGGCATCGACGCTGCCATCGACGACATGCTGCCGGTGCTGGAGAAGACCCCGAACCAGAGCCTGCTTGGCGTGATGCTCGCCACGCAAATGCCGATGGAGAGCATCCGCGCCAACATCAAGCTCGCCATCTCGGGCGGCCAGAACGAACCGCGCGATGCGATCGCCGGCACGGTGTGGGCGCTTCTGACGCATCCCGAGCAGCTCGCGCTGGCCATCCATGGCGAGGTGCGCTGGCTCCAGGTGTTCGAGGAATATGCCCGCTGGATCTCGCCGATCGGCATGTCGCCCCGGCGCATCGCCAAGCCCTGGACGATTCGCGACGTCGCCTTCGAACCGGAGGAGCGCGTGTTCCTGATGTTCGGCTCGGCCAATCGCGACGAGGCGCATTTCACCGACCCCGATCGCTTCGACATCCGCCGCGACGTCTCCAAGAGCATCGCCTTCGGCGCAGGCCCGCATTTCTGTGCGGGCGCCTGGGCCTCGCGCGCGATGATCGCCGACGTCGCGCTCCCGACGCTGTTCGCGCGGCTCAAGAACCTGCGCCTGCGTGACACCGAGCCGGTGCGCATCGGCGGCTGGGCCTTTCGCGGCCTGCTCAATCTGCCGGTGACCTGGGACGCGACGCAGGATTGATCCTCGCCGCGGCCCTTGCGGGGGGGCGCCGTGCTCAGGCGGCCTCTACGCCCTGCCTGCTGCGATCGCCTGCGCCTCTGCGGCTGCGCGCTGCATGCTGGACGACATCTCGCCGGTGACCGTGCTCTGCTCCTCGACGGCGGCGGCGGTCGAGGTGACGTATTCGCTGACGTTCTGGATCTCGACCTTGATCGCGTTCAGCGCATTCACGACCTCGCTGGAGATCCCGTTCAGTCCGGCGATCTCCGCGCCGATCTTGTCGGTGGCGGCCTTGGCCTGCGTGGCGAGATTCTTGACCTCCGACGCGACCACGGCAAAGCCGCGGCCGGCATCGCCGGCGCGCGCCGATTCGATCGTGGCATTGAGTGCCAGCAGGTTGATCTGCCCGGTGATGTTGCCGATCAGCTCGACGATGCCGCTCATCGCCTGCGTCGCCTCGCTCAGGCGCTTGGCCTGCGAATCGGCGGAGGCGACCCGGTCAGCCGCCCCCATCGCGGTCTCGCGGGACTTCGTCATGGCCTCGGAAATCTCGCGCACCGAGGCGTTCAATTCCTCGGCACCCGCGGCGACGGACTCCATCATACCGCGGACTCGCTCATTGCCCATCCGCACCAGCACTTGCTTGGTGACGTCGGTGGCGTATTTCACGACCTTGAACGGCTTGCCGTTGAGGTCGAGGATTGGATTGTAGGAGGCCTGAATCCAGACCTCGCGACCGCCCTTTCCGATCCGCTTGTATTCCGCGGTCTGATATTCGCCGCGGTTCAGGGCGGCCCAGAAGTTGCGGTAGGCCGCACCGTCGCGCTCTGACGGATCGACGAACATCGAATGATGGCGGCCCTTGATCTCGGACAGCGTATAGCCGAGCGCCTGCAGGAAATTGTTGTTGGCGTCGATGATGGTGCCGTCCAGTTCGAACTCGATCACGGCCTGCGATTTGCTGATGGCGGCGATCTGTCCGGCGAGATCGGCATTCCGAAGCTTCTGAGCGGTCACGTCGGTGGCGAACTTGACGACCTTGAAGGGCTTTCCGTTCTGATCGAACACCGGATTATAGGACGCCTGAATCCATACCTCCTTGCCGCCCTTTCCGATTCGCTTGTATTCCGCGGCCTGATATTCGCCGCGGTTCAGGGCGGCCCAGAACTCGCGATAGGCGGCACTGTTGCGCTCCTCCGGCGAAACGAACATGCTGTGATGTTTGCCCTGGATCTCCGGAAGGCTGTAGCCCAGCGCATTCAGAAAATTGTCGTTGGCGGTGACGATGGTGCCGTCCAGGTTGAATTCGATCACGGCCTGTGATCGGCCGATGGCCGCGACCTGAGCGCTGTAGTCGAGGTTCTGCAGCCGCACGCTGGCGTCGGACCACTCGACGACCGTTCCGGCGCGGCTTCCGTCCGGGTGCTTCAAGGGCTGCGCGATCAGATCGAACGTCCACTTGCCGATCTTGATGGTGGCCCGGTGCTCGGAGGCGAGGGCCTGCAGCATGCGACGCTGGTGGGTCGGGTCCTTGTGGAAGACGTCGATGTTGGTGCCGATGAGGCCGTCGACGCGGAAGTTCGGCAACTGCGTCTTGAGATCGGCCTCCGCCTCACGCATCAGCGCCCGTACCGCCTCGTTCATGTAGACGATGTTGAGCTTGTCGTCAGCGACCATCACCTTCGCGGTGATCGCGTTTGCGGCCAGGGCGGTCAGGGATGCGGCGTTGTTCTTGCGGCCAAACATGATGGTCTCCTGTGCAAACGATCACGCCAGCGATGTGCACATCCTCGTGATCACGCGGTAGTTGCTGTGATCCGGAGACGGCGCTGACTGCGATCATTCCTGAACTCGATGATCCCCGTAAATCCCCGGGGGGCTTTATTCAATCTAACAGCTCGTCAGTAAGATTCGGTTAGGCAGCAATCTGCAGCGATGTTCTGATTGTGCAGGAATGGCCGTGAATCTGCGGGGCGTGTTCAGGTGTCGCAGGGCCGGGATTGCCTTAGATCAAGATCGACATGATCCTCGGCGCTAGGCTCCATTCGGATTGGATGGTATCGGCTTCGACATGCCAGAGAAGGACATTGCCGAAGTCATCGCGGTGCCGAGGGTGTTTCTCGACAGCCTCGGCATCGGCATCTCGATCATCGACAGTGCAACGGGACATATCCGGTTTGCGAACGCCGAATGCTGCCGGATCGTCGGATACACGCTGGAGCAGCTCAAGACCGGTGGGCTGACCTTTGTCGATCTGACGCATCCAGAGGACCGGGAGCGCAATCGGCTGCAGCACGACAAGCTGCTTGCAGGCGAGATCGCGACCTATCAGCTCGACAAGCGCTATCTTCGGCCGGACGGAAGCGTCGTGTGGGGACGCGTGACCGTCAATCCCGTCAGGGACGCCAGGGGCCGCCTGAAGTGGTTCTGCGCCGTGGTCGAGGACATCACGACAACCAGGATCCTGGAAGAACAGCTTGCGGCCGCGGAGAAGCTCGCTGGGCTGTCGACGTTCAACCTGATCGTCGATGCAGACGATTCCAAGGGAGATTTTCCGCCGGCGTCGCCATCGTCGCTGCGCGACATGTTGTGCCATGTGCATCCCGAGGATCGGAACGGGCTCGCGCAGGTCATCCGTCGTGCGATCATGAAGCGAACCGGCTACACGCGCGACTACCGGGTGCTTGGCAAAGCCGGTGCGGTGCGCTGGGTCCGTGGCATGGCGACCTCCGTCTACAGCCCGTCCGACGGACGAACCCATCTCGTCGGCGCGACGATCGACGTCACCGCGGATCATCTCGATCGCGATAGCCACGTGCCGGAGCCCATTCGCAGGATCCTGGAACACATTGAGACGAACTGGGATCAGAAGATATCGATCCAGCAACTCGCGGTTCGCTACGGCGTCAGCCCCCGCACGGTCTATCAGTACTTCGCGAAGAGTGGCGTGTCCTTGGCCGAGAAGATCAAGCTGACGCGAATCCAACATGCGCACCGCATGCTGTATGATGCGAAAGCGGGTGACACGGTGACGTCGATCGCCCTGCGATGTGGCTTCAGCAATCCGGGGCATTTCGCCAGGGAGTATCGAAAGATCTATGGTGAGACCCCGTCGGAAAGTCTGAGGCAGGCGTCATTGCCGCTGGCGGCGCGGGGTGAAGCCGCCGCTGCTCCGTCCGTCCGCTGATCGTCAGCCGACCTTCACGGCATCACGTCTGGATGGAGCACCGGCCGGATGTGCCCGACGAGCAATCTCCGCATGCTTCGTATGCGCGAAATGCCCGTCGAGTTAGTTTGCCGCAGCCGCGCCGGCTTGCGTCGTCGGGCAAATCAGACCGATAGTCTTGCCCATCCCGCCTCGAGCAGAGGGACGTACGCGTCGTCACGAACGTGGAGGCGGGCTGCGATGGACGTGACGGCTGCGCTGGACGAGCGTAGCCGGCGCGGACGGCGAAGTCGTGTGGTCCTGACCTCTCGACGCTGAGGTCAAGCTCGCGAGCGTTGCTTGGCGGCACGCGCGGGCGATGGGGGCAAGAGAGCCGATCCCCAGGGAGAGCACGAAGGACACCGTTAAAACCGTTGCGCGGGGAAGGCCGGGTGGCGGATTCAATTGGTCGTCGCAACACTCGATGAGGAGGTTGCGATGGGCATTCGAAAGAAACGGTCAACGCGGGGCAAGCTGGGATCATTGGGGCGCCCACCAGTTGCGGGGCGTGCGGAACAGCAGAAATTTTGGCGTGGGATTGCCGCTGGGTTGAACAGCGAGAATGCTGCGCTGGCTGCTGGATTATCGGATGCTGTCGGCCCCCGATTATTTCGAAAAGCGGGCGGCGTGGCACCGGCAATGTTCCGACCTTCAGCGAAGCCGCTCTCCGGACGGCACCTCTCTTTTTCTGAGCGCGAAGAGATTGCGCTGCTGAATGCGCAGCGCCATTCTGTACGAGAGATAGCGCGGCGTCTCAATCGATCTCCCTCGACCATCTCCCGTGAACTCGATCGCAATGCGGCCACGCACGGCGGCAAGATGGCCTATCGGGCGACGGCCGCCCAGTGGCATGCAGATCGATCGGCCCGGCGTCCTAAGCCGAGCAAGCTTGCAAGCAACGCCGCCTTACGCGCTTATGTTGAAGAGCGGCTTGCAGGGTTTGTCGCACCTCCAGGCGGCGTTCGGCGGAAGGCCGGTCGTGCGGGCTCTAGCCAGGATCAGGGGTGGACGAAAGCGTGGAGTCCCGAGCAGATTGCCCGGCGCTTACCGATCGACTTCCCGGATGACGAGGCGATGCGCATCAGCCACGAAGCCATTTACCAGGCGCTTTTTGTTCAGGGCCGAGGAGCGCTGAAACGCGAGTTGTCGTCCTGTTTGCGAACGGGACGTGCGCTGCGCGTGCCCCGAGCGCGTACGCGGAAGCGCAGCAAAGGCTTCATATCGCCAGAGATCATGATCAGTGAGCGTCCGGCCGAAGTCGCGGATCGAGCTGTGCCGGGACATTGGGAAGGAGATCTGATCGTCGGCTCCGCCAGCTCGGCAATCGGCACGCTGGTCGAACGCAGCACGCGGTTTACAATGCTCCTGCACCTTCCACGGCTGCCGGGGTTTGACGATGGCCCACGTACGAAGGATGGGCCTGCGCTCTCCGGACACGGAGCTGAAGCGGTACGCGATGCGATCACGCGCACCATCGTCACCTTGCCCAAAGAACTCCGCCGCTCGCTAACCTGGGATCAGGGGACCGAAATGGCTCAACACAGTGACCTCAAGATCGATACAGACCTTCAGATCTACTTCTGCGATCCAAGAAGCCCCTGGCAACGTGGCACGAACGAGAACACGAATGGCCTGCTGCGGCAGTACTTCCCGAAAGGTACCGATCTGAGCGTCTACGATGCTGACGAGATCGCCGCCGTGGCCGCAGCGCTCAATTCCCGACCGAGAAAGACGCTAGGATGGAAAACTCCAGCAGAAGCGCTTGACGAGCTGCTGTCACGAATGAAAACACTTGGTGTTGCGACCACCGCTTGAGCCCGCCGGTCTGTCCGGCTGTACCTGTGGTACCTGCCGCCTGCATTCTTTTGAGCAGGCGGGCCACGGGCCTCAGCCGAGGTCCGGCCTTCCTCGCGCCCTCTCGATTTTCAGGAGGGGCATGATTGCCGCATCACCTGCGCCTCATGGGCGGCGGGAAGGCGGTGTCGTGTCTTATGGGATGTCTCGGGCACAGTGTGATGGAAGGCGCCAACCGCAACCTCAGCCGTCGTCCCGGCCTTGCGCCGGGACCCATAACCCCAGGAAGATGTGTGAGGCACGCTGGTGGATCGATTTCGCTGCGCCACCATGGCCGGTGGCCATGGGTCCCGGCGCAAGGCCGGGACGACACCGGTCGTGACGCGCGAGTTCTGGCAAACGAGACATCGACCGGCGCCACCATCGCGGTTCGCCTTACGCTTCCAGCGCCGTCCTGATCATGCGCGCGAGGTCGGCGCTGACATACGGCTTCGCCAGCAGCAGCACGTCGGCATCGAGCCGGCCATGATGCACGATCGCGTTCTCGGTGTAGCCAGATGTGTAGAGCACCTTCAGCCCGGGGCGGCGCTTCTCGGCCTCGATGGCGAGCTGCCGGCCGTTCATGCCGCCGGGAATGATGACGTCGGTGAACAGCAGGTCGATGCGTTCCTGGCTGTCGATGATTGTCAGCCCATCGGCGGCATTGCTGGCCGACAGGGTGCGATAGCCGAGACGGCGCACCTGAGCCACGACGTAGTCGCGCACCAGCGCATCGTCCTCGACGATCAGGATGGTCTCGTCGCCGCGCGCGACCGCCGGCCGGCCGGGCTCTGCGGCCGGCGTCTCCGGCAGTCCGGCGGCGCGCGGCAGATAGAGCTTGACCGTCGTGCCGTGGCCTTCCTCGCTGTAGATCTTGACGTGGCCGTTCGATTGTTTGACGAAGCCGTAGACCATGCTCAGCCCGAGGCCCGATCCCTTGCCGACGTCCTTGGTGGTGAAGAACGGCTCGAACACCTTGTCGAGCAGTGGAGCCGGAATGCCCTGGCCGGTGTCGCTGACCGCGATCATGACGTAGCTTCCGGGCTTGGCGTCGCGGTTCAGTTGCGCGTAGTGCTCGTCGAGCGTGACGTTCTTGGTCTCCAGGGTCAGCTTGCCGCCGTCCGGCATCGCGTCGCGCGCATTGAGCGCGAGGTTGAGGATCGCGGTCGACAATTGGCTCGGATCGATCAGCGCCGGCGCGCTGTCATGGGCCAGCATCGATTCGATCTCGATCTGCTCGCCGAGCGTCGGCCGCAGCAGACGGCCGGCCTCGACGATGAGCGCATTTATGTCGGTGGCGCGCGGCTGCAGCGGCTGGCGGCGCGAGAAGGCGAGCAGGTGCCGGGTCAGATCGGCGCCGCGCTCGGCGGCGGCGCTGATCATGCCGGCGATGCCGGCGAGCTGGGGCTTGTCCTTGACCGCATCGGCAAGGATCTCGATCGTCCCGGTGATGACGGTCAGGATGTTGTTGAAGTCGTGCGCGACGCCGCCGGTGAGCTGGCCGATCGCCTCCATCTTCTGCGCCTGACGGACCTGGGCCTCGTTGGCCTCGATTTCCTGGAATCGCCGCACCATCGCTTCCGCGGCGCGGCGCTGCCGGATCTCCTCCTCGAGCTGCGCATAGGCCTTCTGCAAGGTGATGCGCGTCGGCAGCACCAGAAGCTGCGGCAGCATCTTGATCATGATGACGATGATTCCGATCGAGGTGACGCCGAGAAAGACGTTGATGATGTCCGTGATGGTCGAGGTCGGTACCCAGAGATCGACGATCGCAAGCAGGCGGGTGACCCCGACGACGGCCACGAAGGTCGCAAGCGCCCCGACGATTCCGCGGAACATGACGTCGCGCCAGCGCCGCCGCAGGAACGTGCCGACGACGAAGGCGATGGTGAAGAAGGCGCTGGCGATCAGTCCGTTGGATACGACCTGCAGCCATGCCCATACCGACGCTCCCTGCAGACCCGCCGCTTGCACCGTCAACGTCGGCATATGCAAATCATCCTCAACAACGCAACGCGCCAAAATCCGGGGGCGGCCCGGCCGGTCGTCGTCGCAACCCGAACGGATCATTCAGCTTTTCGTCTCCGGCGCAAGGGCAATGGCGGCTTCGACGCGCATCGCGGCAGGGCGCCCTCGCCGCGAATGCCGCTCCGCCGCGCGGCGTCAAAAGCCTGCCACACATCCTTTACCGCCCGGTCACGCGGTTGTTAACGCGCCGACCTAAGCCGCTCGACACCGTCATCACCATGGGGAATGAACGAGATGTCGAACACGATCGCGCACAACCGGCGCGAGTTCCTGCGGCTGCTCGGAGCGTCGGCTGCGACCGCCGCCCTCGGCCAGAGCATCGAGCGCGCGCATGCCATTCCGGCGTTCAACCGCCACGGCAGCATCGAGGACGTCAAGCACATCGTGGTGCTGATGCAGGAGAACCGCGCCTTCGATCATTATTTCGGCGCGATGCGCGGCGTCCGCGGCTTCAACGATCCGCGCGCCGTGAAGCTGCCGAATGGCAATCCGGTGTGGCAGCAGCCGAACGGCGCGGGGGCAGTGATGCCGTTCCGCGTCGACAATGCCGGCCAGGTCTATGTCGAGGACGTCGCCCATGGCTGGAACGACGGCCAGAAGGCCTGGAACAACGGCAACTACGACAAGTGGATCGCCAACAAGGGCACCACGACCATGACCTGCTTGAACCGGCAGGATCTGCCCTGGCACTATGCGCTGGCCGACGCCTTCACGGTGTGCGATTCCTATTTCTGCTCGGTGATGGGCCCGACCGATCCGAATCGCTACTACTTGTGGACCGGTTGGGACGGCAACGACGGCAAGGGCGGCGGCCCGGTCATCACCAATGCGGAAGCCGGCTACGACTGGACCACGTTTCCGGAGCGGCTGGAGAAGGCCGGCATCTCCTGGAGGGTCTACCAGGACATCGGTCTCGGCCTGACGGCGGAAGGCTCCTGGGGCTGGACCCAGAATCCGTGGATCGGCAATTACGGCGACAACTCGCTGCTGTATTTCCACCAGTATCAGAATTCGCAAGCAGGCAGCCCGCTGTACGAGAAGGCGCTGCGCGGCAGCAACATCGCCAATGGCGGCACGTTCGAGAATCTGTTCGACGGGCTGCGCAACGACGTCCGCAACGGCACCCTGCCGCAGGTGTCGTGGATCGCAGCACCGGAGGCGTTCAGCGAGCATCCGAACTGGCTGCCCGGGCCGGGCGCCTGGTACATCTCCAAGGTGCTCGACATCCTGACGGCGAACCCGGAGCTGTGGAGCAAGACCGCGCTGATCATCAACTACGACGAGGGCGGCGGATTCTTCGACCATGTCGTCGGCCCGTATCCGGCGATGTCGCAGGCCTGGGGCCAGTCGACCGTCGACGTGAGCACGGACCTCTTCGCTGGCGACGGAAGCCACGTTGCCGGCCCCTACGGACTAGGCGTCCGCGTGCCGATGCTGGTGGTGTCGCCGTGGTCGCGCGGCGGCTTCGTGTGCTCGGAAGTGTTCGACCACACGTCTGTGATCCGCTTCATCGAGCGCCGCTTCCATCACAAGGCGCCCGATCTGTTCGAGAGCAACATCCCGGCGTGGCGGCGCGCGGTGTGCGGCGATCTCACCTCGGCGTTCAACTTCACTTCGCCCAACGAAGGCATGGCGCCGCTGCCGAGCACGGCCGGCTACAAGCCGCCGGCCGCCGACATCACCTCCGGTGCCCGCTTCGACGACTATCATCCGGTGCCGCCGGCCAAGCAGGCGTTGCCGCAGCAGGAGCCGGGCATTCGCCCGGCGCGCCCGCTGCCCTACGATCTCAGGGTCGATGGCGACGCCGATGCTGCGCACAAGACGTTCGCGATCCGCTTCGCCAATCCGGGGCAGGCGGGCGCCTGCTTCCACGTCCGCTCCGGCAACACCGCGACCGGCCCGTGGAGCTACACCGTCGAAGCCGGGAAATCGCTGCACGGCGTGTGGGACCTCGCGGCCAGCGCCGGCCAGTACGATCTGTCGGTGTACGGCCCGAACGGCTTCTTCCGCCACTTCAAGGGCGGCGTCGCCACCACCGCCGCGCTGGTCGACGTCGATACGGTCCATCTCTGTGATTGGGATGATGACGACGATTCGCGCAGCCTTGCGATCGCGCTCACCAACAAGGGGGCGAGCTGTGTCGTGACACTGGCCGACAACTATACGGGACGCAGCGAGCGGCACCGCCTGCAGCGTGGCCAGCGGCTGGAGACGCGGGTTCGCCTGCAGCAGACCCATGGCTGGTACGACCTGACGGTCACGACGGACAGCGATGCCGACTTCAACTGGCAGCTCGCGGGTCACGTCGAGAACGGCCGGCCCAGCATCAGCGACCCGGCGATGGGCAGGATCGCCGCGACCTGATCGCGAACGATATCGGGATGCGCCCGGAGCGATTCGGGCGCATCCTCAAGATGACGAGGTGACGAGACCTTCGGGTGCTGCGTCGTCGGCATTGGGATCGCCGGGCGCCGTCGCCCAGGCAAGTTCGACCAGGGTGACGATGCGGCGGCCGGCGCCGTCGAGCTGGCACACGATGAGCCCCTGGTCCTCGATATAGGTCAGCAGGCGCTGCGCCCGGCGCAGCGAATGCGAGCCATAGGCGCGGGCGATCGCCGCATCGCTCGGGCAGGGGCGGCCGTCCTTGGCGGCGCGGGCGATCATCATGAACACGCCCTGCATGTCCTCAGGCAGCAGCGAGGCGCGCAGCGTGACGTCCTGCCAGCCGGCATCGTCGGCCGTCTCGTCGCCGCCGAGCCCGGCGCGGGCGCGGGTCAGCATGCGGCGGAACTCGTTGAGGTCGGGCACGGCCGTGCCCAGCCCCTCGATGCGGCAGCGGACGACGAATTCCTGGTAGAGCACGCCGACGGCGCGGAAGCCGGCGTCGGGCTCGGCCAAGACCGCGCGCAGCACGCGCTCGACGCGGGCTTTGCGTTCGGCGAGCTCCTCCTCGCTGACGGCGGGTGCTGGCGGTTCGGGGCGCAGCTCGAGCGCGGCGGACTTCGCCGCCATGAGCTGGTCGAGCAGCTCCGGTTGCGGCTTGCGCTGCGGCCGCGCGTTGGTCTCGGGCGGCGGTGCGGCGAGAATCACCGCGCGGGCGTCCTCGAGCGAAGCCTCCGGCAGCGGCATCAGCCGCGGCGTTGCGTTGCGCGGCTTGGTATCGGTCGGGCCGATGCGCAGGCCGAGTGGACGGCGCGACAGCGCGGGCCCCAAGGCCATGAACTGGCCGCGCTCGAGGTCGCGGAACGCCTCCGCCTGGCGCCGCTCCATGCCGAGCAGGTCGGCGGCGCGGGCCATGTCGATGTCGAGGAAGGTGCGGCCCATCAGGAAGTTCGAGGCCTCGGCCGCGACATTCTTGGCGAGCTTCGCCAGTCGTTGCGTCGCGATCACGCCCGCCAGCCCGCGCTTGCGGCCGCGGCACATCAGGTTGGTCATCGCGCCGAGAGAGGCCTTGCGGGCCTCGTCGGAGACTTCGCCCGCGACGGCCGGTGCGAACAGCTGGGCTTCGTCGACCACGACCAGCATCGGGTACCAGTGGTCGCGGGAGATCTCGAACAGGCCGTTGAGAAAGGCGGCCGCGCGCCGCATCTGATTCTCGGCGTCGAGGCCTTCGAGGTTGAGCACCGTCGAGACGCGATGCATCCGCGCCCGTTCGCCGGCGACCTGCAGCGCGCGCTCGGTGTGGTCCTCGGCCGCGATCACGAGATGGCCGAATCGCTCGGCCAGCGTGACGAAGTCGCCCTCCGGATCGATGATCGTCTGCTGCACCCAGGGCGCGCTCTGCTCCAGCAGGCGACGCAGGAGATGCGACTTGCCGGAGCCGGAATTGCCCTGCACCAGGAGCCGGGTCGCCAGCAGTTCCTCGAGGTCCAGGGCGGCAGGCGATCCCGCCGCCGTCTGCCCCATCTCGATTGCAACCGTCATGTGCCCCGACTCAAGCCCGCTTCACGCAGAGGCTGGCGCTTAACAAGCGCGGGCGCGCACGTCGAGCGTTTGCAATGGACTGTCCCAGATTGCGGGATGGGCTGTGGATGGTTCGCAGATGGAACCCGATCGCGGGCTGCCCAGTTCCCTGTCGACGCGCCTCTTGCCGTGAGGGCCGGTGCTTGGCGCCCGCGCGCATTTGACGGTACTGTGCGGCGAAAAAGGGGCCAGG
This sequence comes from Bradyrhizobium sp. SZCCHNRI1029, assembly GCF_032487555.1. Lineage (NCBI taxonomy): Bacteria > Pseudomonadati > Pseudomonadota > Alphaproteobacteria > Hyphomicrobiales > Nitrobacteraceae > Bradyrhizobium > Bradyrhizobium sp. SZCCHNRI1029. The sequence goes on along the minus strand of NZ_JAUEUK010000004.1, from coordinate 254,293 downwards.
AGTGAACGAGCATTCGGATGCCGGTCACGCGACGTTCAAGGCGTTCGCGCGCGGAGCCGACTTCCTGCAGGGTGGCGGGGAGATGGGGGCGCTCATGCGCATCCATGATTGGTCGCGGACGCCGTTGGGGCCGCCCGAGAGCTGGCCTCAGTCCTTGCGCACTTCGATCAGCACCTGCCTGGACTGCGCGTTCCCGATCCTGATCTGGTGGGGCCCGGAGCTCGTCATGCTCTACAATGACGAGTATCGCCTGATCCTCGGCTCGCAGAAGCATCCCGCGGCGCTGGGGGCGCCGGGGCGCGCGGTATGGTCCGAGATCTGGGAGGTCATCGGCCCGATGCTGCGGCACGTCGTTGGGCTTGGCGAAGCGACCCGCTCACGCGACATGCCGCTGTTCATCGACCGCCACGGCTACCTGGAGGAGACCTATTTTTCGTTCTCCTATTCGCCGATTCGCGATGAGACCGGCGGCGTCGGCGGCGTCTTCACCCCCGTCATCGAGACGACGGCCCGGGTCGTAGGCGAGCGCCGTATGCGGACCTTGCGCGATCTTGCCGCGCGCGGCCGTGCCGACAGTCTGGCGCATGCTTGTCGCGAAGCCACCGACGTCCTCGCCGAGAATCCGCATGATGTCCCGTTTGCGCTGATCTACCAACTCAGCGAGGATCAGCGATCGGCACGGTTGTTGAGCGCCGCGGGGGGACACCCGGACAGTGCAATCGCGCCGGCGCAGATTGCCCTCGACAGTGACGGGCTGTGGCCGATCCGGGCGGCGGCGCGCGCGGTGGCGCCGATTCGCGTCGTGCTGGATCGTGGGAAATTTGCCGGCGTGCCGACCGGCGCATGGCCCGAGCCGCCACAGCTGGCGCTGGTGCTGCCGGTTGCGACGGGCCGGGAGCAGGCGACGGCGATCCTGATCTGTGGCGTCAATCCGCGCCGCGCCCTCGATGCCGAGCACCAGGGCTTCTTCGATCTGATGGCCGCTCAGCTCGGCAGCTCCTTTGCGGAGACGCTGGCCTATGAACAGGAGCGGCGCCGCGCAGAGGCGCTCGCCGAGATCGATCGGGCCAAGACCGCGTTCTTCACCAATGTCAGCCACGAATTCCGTACGCCGCTGACGCTGATGCTCGGTCCGCTCGAAGATGTCCTGCTGCGGTCGCAGGCCTTGCCGCCTGCGGATCGCGACCGGTTGGAGATCGCCGAGCGCAATGCCTTGCGGATGCTCAAGCTGGTCAACACGCTGCTGGATTTCTCGCGGATCGAGGCCGGCAGGATGCAGGCAGTCTACGCGCCGGTCGACCTCGCGAGCCTGACCGCGGAGATCGCCAGCACCTTCCGCTCGGCGATCGAGGCCGCCGGCCTCAGGCTGATGGTGGATTGCCCGCCGCTGCCGGAGCCGGCCTATGTCGATCCCGAAATGTGGGAGAAGATCGTCCTCAACCTGCTGTCCAACGCGTTCAAATTCACCTTTGCGGGCGACATCGAGGTCCGGCTCGTCACCTGCGATCGTCATTTCGAACTGAGCGTGAAGGACACCGGGACCGGCATCCCGCAGCACGAGCTGCCGCGGCTGTTCGAGCGTTTCCATCGCGTCGCCGGCGCGTTCGGCCGCACCCATGAAGGCTCGGGCATCGGGCTCGCGCTGGTGCATGAGCTCGCCAAGCTGCACGGCGGATCCGTCGCAGCGACCAGCGAAGCCGGGCAGGGCAGCACGTTCGCGGTCAGGATTCCCAGGGGACGAAGTCATCTGCCGTTCGACCAGGTCGACGCGGCGCCAGCGCAGGAACCGATCCTTCGCGGTGCGCGGCCCTTCATCGAGGAGGCGTTGCGCTGGCTGCCGGATCCGCCGACGCTCGACGCGCACGCCGTTCCGGACATCGACATCACCACCCCGTCAGCTGACAGGGCCGGGCCGCGCCCCCGTATCCTGCTGGCCGACGACAATGCCGATATGCGCGACTATGTCCGCCGCCTGCTCGCCTCGCGCTACGATGTCGAGACCGTCGCCGATGGTGAAGCCGCGCTCGCGGCCATCGCCCGCGACAAGCCCGACCTCGTTCTGTCTGATGTGATGATGCCGCGCATCGACGGCATGCAGTTGCTTGCGCGGCTGCGCGCCGATGAACGGGTCGGCACCATTCCGGTGATCCTGGTGTCGGCCCGGGCCGGAGAAGAGAGCCGCGTCGAAGGCATGGAGGCCGGTGCGGATGACTATCTCATCAAGCCGTTCAGTGCGCGTGAACTGCTGGCGCGCGTCGAGGCGCATCTCAAGATGGCTCGTCTGCGTGCCGAAGCGACGGAGCGGCTGCGCGCCAGCGAGGAGCGCTATCGCGCTTTCGTAACCGCGAGTTCCGACGTCATCTATCGCATGAGCCCCGACTGGCGGGAGATGCGCCAGTTGCAGGGCAAGGACTTCATCGCCGATACAATGAACCCGAGCCAAGGCTGGCTCGCGAAATACATTCATCCGGACGATCAGGCGCAGGTGACTGCGGCGATCAGCAGGGCGGTCGCGACGAAAAGCATGTTCGAGCTGGAGCACCGTGTCATCCGGATCGATGGCAGCCTCGGTTGGATCCATTCGCGCGCCATCCCCATTCTCGGGCGTGACGGCGAGATCATCGAGTGGTTCGGGACGGCGCGCGACATCTCCGAGCAGAACAAGGCCGAACGGGAGTTGCGCAAGAGCGAGGAGCGCCTGCGCAGCGCGGTCGAGGTCGGTCGGCTCGGCCTGTGGGACTGGAACGTCGCGACCGGCGAGGTCTACTGGTCGGACGAGCACTTCCGCATGGAAGGCTATGGCGTTGGCGAACTGACTCCGAGCTACGAGGCCTGGGCGGCACGCATCCATCCCGACGATCGTCCCGCAGCCGAAGCTGCGCTTCACCGCGCGATGGAGGCGCACCAAGAGTATGTCAGCGAGTTTCGCGTGGTGCATCCGGGCGGCGCAATTCGCTACCTCTACGGCCGTGGGCGCTTCTTCTATGACGACGCGGGACGACCGATCCGCATGACCGGCGCCATGGTCGACGTGACCGAGCGGCGTGAATGGGAGGAGCGGCAGAAGGTGCTGGTGGCCGAACTGCAGCATCGCACCCGCAACCTGCTGGGCGTGGTCCGCTCGATGGCCGACAAGACGGCGCGCGCCAGCACCGATCTCGGCGATTTTCGAGCTCGCTTCCGTGATCGGCTGGATACGCTGTCACGCGCCCAGGGCCTGCTGTCCCGCCTCAAGGAGCATGATCGCGTCACCTTCGACGATCTGATCCGTAGCGAGCTGTGGGCTGTCGCCGGCGGTTCGGAGCGCATCGGGCTGTCGGGGCCGTCCGGCGTAAGGCTGCGGTCGTCGACCGTTCAGACCCTTGCCATGGCGCTGCACGAGCTCGCCACCAACGCGGTCAAGTATGGCGCGCTGGCGCAGCCGTCGGGCCGGCTCTGCGTGGTCTGGTCGCTCGAGCGCGAAGGCGCGGAGGGACAGCCCTGGCTGCATATCGAGTGGCGCGAAAGCGGCGTCGACATGCCGCCGCCAGACACGATGCCCAGCGGCACGGGGCAGGGGCGCGAGCTGATCGAACAGGCCTTGCCCTATCAGCTCAGCGCGAGGACCTCGTACGCCTTCGAATCCGACGGTGTCCGTTGCACGATATCGATTCCCGTTTCGCTCGCCACACTGGAGCTCGAGGATCATGCCTGAACGCTCGCTTCGCGACCGTCATATCCTCATCGTCGAGGACGAGTACATGCTTGCCGACGAGCTGCGCTGCGCCTTCGGCGACGCCGGCGGCACGATCCTGGGCCCGGTCGGAACCGTCCCCGACGCGCTCGCCTTGATCAAACGCGAGGGGCGGATCGAAGGCGCCGTTCTCGACGTGAATCTGCGCGGCGACATGGCGTTTCCGGTTGCCGATCTGCTGGTCGAACGCGGCGTGCCCTTCGTCTTCACCACCGGCTATGACGAATCGGTCATCCCGGACCGCTTCTCGAAGATCCTCCGCTGCGAGAAGCCGATTGCCGTCGATGGGATCATGCGCGCGCTCGGACGCCTGATCAAGAAGACGGCGCCGCAATGACGCGCCGGTCGGATGGAGCTGGGCGCCTCACACCTCGCGCCGGCTGAGGAAGGCGAGCCGCTCGAACAGGTGGACGTCCTGCTCGTTCTTGAGCAGCGCACCGTGCAGCGGCGGGATCAGCTTGCGCGGGTCGCGCTCGCGCAGCTGCTCAGGACCGATGTCCTCGTTGAGCAGCAGCTTGAGCCAGTCGAGCAGCTCGGAGGTCGACGGCTTCTTCTTCAGGCCGGGCACGTCGCGGACCTCGAAGAAGATGCGCAGGGCCTCCTCGACCAGTCGCTTCTTGATGTTCGGGAAGTGCACGTCGACGATGCGGCCCATCGTATCCGGATCGGGGAACTTGATGTAGTGGAAGAAGCAGCGGCGCAGGAACGCATCCGGCAACTCCTTCTCGTTGTTGGACGTGATGATGACGATCGGGCGCAGCTTCGCCTTGATGGTCTCGTTGGTCTCGTAGACGTGGAATTCCATCCGGTCGAGCTCGAGCAGCAGGTCGTTCGGAAACTCGATGTCGGCCTTGTCGATCTCGTCGATCAAGAGCACCGGTCGCTGCTCGGCCGTGAAGGCCTCCCACAGCTTGCCGCGCTTGATGTAGTTCTTGATGTCGGACACCCTGGAGTCGCCGAGCTGGCTGTCGCGTAGCCGCGAGACGGCGTCGTATTCGTAAAGGCCCTGCTGCGCCTTGGTGGTCGACTTGATGTGCCAGGTGAGCAGCGGCGCGTTGACGGCCTTGGCGACTTCCTCGGCCAGCACGGTCTTGCCCGTCCCCGGCTCGCCCTTCACCAGCAGCGGGCGCTCGAGCACGATCGCCGCATTGACGGCCACTTTGAGGTCGTCGGTGGCGACGTAGTCCTGGGTGCCGGTAAATTTCATTGCGTCTCGCTCATCGTTCGAACTTGTGTTGAGTGGCTACACAGCGGCAACGCCGCTGCGGCCTTAAGATGATGGCTGCCATCGGAAGCAGAAATAATCAAGCGCGCCTGATCAATGAGAGGATCACGAGCACGATGACGGCGCCGATCGTGGCGTCCAGGATCGCCCCCAGCGTGCCGCTGGCAAGCGCAATGTGCAGCGCCGGCAGCACGTAGCTTGCGACCAGCGCGCCGATGATGCCGATGACCATGTTGCCGATCAGGCCGAAACCTGCGCCGCGCACGATCAGCCCCGCCAGCCAGCCCGCGACGGCGCCGATGATCAGTGCTGCAATAATACCCATCAAAGCCCCCATTCCACCTGTTGTTCCAGGGATTGTAGAGCAAAATGCCGGCGGGTCCAGCGTGGGGCGTGGAGCGGCCCTTGACGCGCCCTCCCAGCCGCGCGATCTAATGGGCATGTTCCTGCAATTCTTCACAGCACTGCGCGATGCGCAGGTCCCGGTCTCCTTGCGTGAATATCTCACGCTGATGGAGGCCGTCGACGCCGACCTCGCCGAGCATTCGGTAGAGAACTTCTACTATCTCTCGCGCACCGCGCTGGTGAAGGACGAGCGCAATCTCGACAAGTTCGATCGCGTATTCGGCACCGTGTTCAAGGGGCTGGAGAACCTGCTCGACGCGATGGAGAAGGCCGAGATTCCCGAGGAATGGCTGAGGAAGCTGGCCGAGAAATACCTCACCGAGGAGGAGAAGAAAGAGATCGAGGCCATGGGCTGGGACAAGCTCATGGAGACCTTGAAGAAGCGCCTGGAGGAGCAGAAGGGCCGTCATCAGGGCGGCAACAAGTGGATCGGCACCGCCGGCACCTCGCCGTTCGGCGCCTATGGCTACAACCCCGAGGGCGTCCGCATCGGCCAGGAGAAGAACCGCAACAACCGCGCCGTGAAGGTGTGGGACCGGCGCGAGTTCAAGGATCTCGACGGCAATGTCGAGCTGGGCATCCGCAACATCAAGGTGGCGCTGCGCCGGCTGCGCAAGTTCGCCCGCACCGGTGCGCCCGACGAGCTCGATCTGGACACCACGATCCGCGAAACCGCCAACCACGGCTATCTCGACGTGCACATGCGTCCCGAGCGGCGCAATGCGGTGAAGGTGCTGGTGTTCTTCGACATCGGCGGCTCGATGGATTCCCACGTCGCGCAGGTCGAGGAGCTGTTCTCGGCCGCCAAGAGCGAATTCAAGCACATGGAATATTTCTACTTCCACAACTGCCTCTACGAGGGCGTATGGAAGCAGAACAAGCGGCGTTTCACCGACCGCACGCCGACCTGGGACGTGCTGCACAAGTACCCGCACGACTACAAGGTCGTATTCGTCGGCGACGCCTCGATGTCGCCTTATGAGATCATGGTGCCCGGCGGTTCGGTCGAGCACGTCAACGAAGAGCCGGGGTCGGTGTGGCTCGACCGCGTCATCCGCACCTATCCACACGCGGTGTGGCTCAATCCGGTGGCGCAGAAGCACTGGGACTATTCCGAGTCCACCACCATCATTCGCCGCATCTTCTCCGAGCGCATGTATCCGATCACGATTGAGGGATTGGAAGCGGCGATGAAGGAGCTGGTCCGGTAGGCAATCCCGTCATTCCGGGCGGTTCGGTCCTGACCGACCACCCCGAATGACGAGGTCGAAACGGCGCCGCGCGACGGCTGGACACGACGAAGGAAGAAGGCATGCCCCAGACCATCACGCGCGGCATCAAGGCGCTGCTCGATGAAGCCAACGCCGAGATCGAGACGCTCTCGGCGGCTGAGGCGATCGCGGCGGCGAAGCGCGACGATGTCGTGATCGTCGATATCAGGGATCCCCGGGAGATCGAGCGCGAGGGCAGGATTCCCGGCGCGTTCTCGTGCACCCGCGGCATGCTGGAGTTCTGGATCGACCCGCAGAGCCCCTACGCCAAGCCGATCTTTCAGCAGGACAAGACGTTCATCTTTCATTGCGCCGGCGGCCTGCGCTCGGCGCTCGCGGCCAAGACCGCACAGGACATGGGTCTGACGCCGGTCGCCCATATCGGCGGCGGCTTCGCGGCGTGGCGCGACGCCGGCGGGCCGGTCGAGGCCTGGGCGCCGAAGAAGAAGGATTGATCGCTGCCCATCCCGCGCGGACTTGACCCGCGTGTCCATCGCTTCGACAAGGTGGATCGCCCGATCTCAAGTCCGGCGATGACGACTGAATGTGAAGTCCGGAGCTCTTGCGCATGACCATCCCCGACGACCCTCTCGTCTCCACCGACTGGCTCGCTGCGCATCTGTGCGATCCCAAGGTGAAGGTGCTCGACGCGACCTTCAAGATGCCGGGTGTGCTGCCGCTGCCGAAGGACGATTATCTGAAGGCGCACATCCCCGGCGCCGTGTTCTTCGACGTCGACGAGGTCTCCGACCATTCCAATCCGCTGCCGCACATGTATCCGAGCGCCGAGCAGTTCGGCCGCGACGCGGGCCGGCTCGGCGTCAGCAATGGCGATACGGTCGTGGTCTATGATTCCGGCGGCTGGGTCGCCGCGCCGCGCGCCTGGTGGATGTTCCTGTCATTCGGCCACACGGATGTGCGCGTGCTCGACGGCGGGCTGAAGAAGTGGATGGCGGAGGGGCGCCCGGTCGAGAGCGGACAGGTCACGCCGGCGCTCGGCACGTTCAGCGCGAAGTTCGATGCCGCGCGCGTGCGCCGGATCGAGCAGATGGTTGCCAATCTCGCCGGCAATGCCGAGCAGGTGATCGATGCACGGCAGGCGCCGCGCTTCGCGGGCGAGGTCGCCGAGCCGCGGCCCGGCCTCCGATCCGGCCATATCCCCGGCAGCCGAAATCTGCCTTATGCGGAGCTGTTTGACGCGGCGACCGGCGTGATGAAGCCGCTCGACCGGTTGCGCGAGGCATTCGGCGCCGCTGGCGTCGATCTCGCCAAGCCGATCGTCACCTCCTGCGGCTCCGGGGTGTCGGCGGCGGTGCTGACGCTGGCGCTCTATCGTCTCGGCATCCGCGACACCGCGCTCTACGACGGCTCGTGGTCGGAGTGGGGCATCGAGAACGGTCCGCCGGTTGCGACGGGGCCGGCCTGATCGGCTGGCTCCGCCTATCGCGTGCGCGGCCCGGCAGCCTGCTGGCCGACCGCCTGCGGTTGACCAAACGGCTGCTGTCCGAATGGATCGGGGAAGGCAGTCTGTTGCTGCTGGGCGGCCGCGGCTTGCCGAGCCGACCGGAGCCGCTGGGCGATGCGCCGCTGCTTGGCGCGGCGCGCAGCGATCTGCTTCTCCCGGGCCTGGCGCTTCTTGAGGATGCTCCGGCGCAACTGAACGCTCGCGACCTTCACCGAGGCACGATGCTCGCTGGCGGCGGGCCGCTCCTGATGAGCCGGCTGTTCGGCCAGCGCGGCGAGCTTGGCCGCGATCGGATCGAGCACCGCCGGAACGGGCGCGAGCGCGGTTGAAGCGGCGGCTGCGGTCGTCATCATCGGATCGGCGCTGGCGATGACCTGAGGAACTGGCGGCGGTGGTGCGACCACGGCGGCCGCCGTTTCGCTCGACGCCCGCGGCGGGGCCGGCGCTGCAGTCTCGGGCGAGCTGTCCATGCTCGGCCTGTCGGACGCTTTTTCGACCGGAGCGACGATCGAAGCGGTCGTGTCCGGAATGGGGCGCTCCGGCTTGGTGCTCTCGATCCGGTCGTTCGTCGCGGACGCGGTCGCGACAATGGCGGAGGTGCGGGACGTGTCGACCGTTTCCGCGGGCAGCGAGGGCGTCGGCACGTCGGTGGCCACCGCAACGGGTGTCACTTCGGGCGCTTCTGTGAGCGGCGCCGCCGTCGACGGCGCGCTCGGCTGTTCGGACGTTGCCGGGGCAGCATCGGCCACGACCGGCGGCGGCGTCACCGGCGGTGTCGGAATCGAATCCACCCGCAGCACTGCGAGCACCGGCGTGGGCTCGGCCGGCGGTAGGAACGTCGTGAAGCCCGACGCCTGAGTCGTGCGCCAGGACGCGTTGCTGGCGAACTGCTCGTGGGCGGCGCGCAACAGGGCCGCGGCGCCCATGCCGAAGATGGTGAGAGAGATGGAACAGACGATCGCGGCGACCAGAAAACGAAAGCCGGGAAGCATTGACGGTAACTCTCGCCACGGCAGCGGGGACTGCCGAGACATTCGAGCCAGTAGGGAACGCGGTGATCACAGGGAATAGCCGCGTTCGCGACGAGGCCGGCTTCTGCCGTGCATCGCGAATCAGGCTCAGGTCAGAATACCGGAAGTGTTCCCGCCCGCTCGGCAAATCACGGCATCGATAGGGCCTGCGGGGGCTTCGCCGCACTTTTTCGGCGGCGTGAGACTTCCGTGCAACGACGCAGACATGATCACAAATTGCCGAAGTCGGGCCGCTCTGGCCGGAATTGTCTTGAATGCGCCGCTATCTTCGGCCATCTGGCACAGCAAAGGTCCCAATCGGCGGCTTGGGGATACTGCAAGGGCGATGATGATCAGACAAATCCTGACGGTTTGCGCGGTCGCGGCAGCGGGCGTGACGGCAACTTCGTTTGCCGAGGCACAGCAGGTCTATCAGACCGCGCCTGGAGCGTATTCACCGGCGCCGACGCCTTACCCGGCCGACGCGCGCGGGCAGGGGCAGGATTTTGACGCGCTCGACGATGAGGATGCGCCCGGCAATTCCGCGGCGTTGCCGCCGCCCGGCCCGGTGATCTCGCCGGACGATCCGCGCTACGGTCGTCCAGCCAATGCGCCGGTTTATGGTGCTGCGGCTCCGACCGGTCCCATCCTTTCTCCCGACGATCCCCGATACGGACGTCCGGCCGGTGCGACGGTCTATGGGGCCGCTCCGACCGGCCCGGTGATGTCCCCGGACGATCCGCGGTATGGCCGCCCGGCTGGTCCGCCCCCGGTGATCTATGGTGATCGTCCCGCCTCCAGCCAACAGGCCTATGGTGGCGCTTATGGCAACAGCGCTCCCGGTGGCGACGCAGGCGCGCCGCGGCCGCCCGGCGCCGTCGGTGGCGCTCCCGCCGTCGCGGGCGCGGCGCAGGCCCCGTCCGCCGGGGATCGTCCGATGACGGTAGCAGCTCTGCCGCCTGAGGAACAACCCGATGCGGCGCCGGCGCCGCTGCCGGCGAACCTGCGCCGCCAGGAGGTCGACTTCGTCACCAAGGAGCCGCCGGGAACGATCGTCGTCGATACGCCCAACACCTACCTCTATCTGGTGCTCGGCAACGGCCGGGCGATGCGCTACGGCGTCCGCGTCGGCCGCGAAGGCTTCACCTGGACCGGCGTGCAGAAGATCACCAAGAAGACCGAGTGGCCGGACTGGTATCCGCCGAGCGAGATGATCGAGCGGCAGCCCTATCTGCCGCGCTTCATGGCCGGCGGGCCGGGCAATCCGCTCGGTGCCCGCGCGATGTATCTCGGCTCGACCGTGTACCGCATCCACGGCACCAACCAGCCGTCGACGATCGGCAAGTTCGTGTCCTCCGGCTGCATCGGCATGCTGAACGACGACGTCGCCGACCTGTTCGACCGGGTCAAGGTCGGCACCCGCGTGGTCGTGATGCCGGGCGGTGCGCCTCCGGGTTCCGGCAAGAACATGGCTGCTGCCGCGGCCTCTCCGGCGCCCGTCCAGGCCCAGGCGACTGTGCCGGCGGCTGGCCAGCCCGCCAACATGCAGCCGCTGCCGCCGCCGGTGACGATCCGCTGAGGCGGGCGTGGTGCGCGCTGATTACGTTGAAAACACCCTCCTCGCGGAGGGTGTTTTGCTGTGAGGGCCGCGCTCGCCTGCTTCAAGCCAGCCGGCGCGGCGGCTCGGCTCCTGCGAGCCAAGTGGCGATACAATCGACCATCTGGCCGTAATGGGCGCGAAAACTCTCCTCGGTGACGTAGCCGAGATGCGGCGTGAGCACGACATTGCCGAGCCGGCGCAGCGGATGGGCGACGGGCAGCGGTTCCACCGAGAACACGTCAAGGCCGGCGCCGGCGATGCGCTTGTCGCGCAGCGCCTGCAGCAGTGCGGCCTCGTCGACGATCGGCGCGCGCGAGGTGTTGACGAGATAGGCGGTGGCCTTCATGCGCGCGATGTCGGCCGCGCCCACCAGCCCGCGTGAGCGGTCGCTGAGCACGACGTGGACGGTGATGACGTCGGCGGCGGTGAACAGCTCCTCCTTGGTCGCGTAGCCTACTCCTGCCGCCTTGCAGCGTTCGGGGGTCAGGTTGGGGCTCCAGGCGATCACGTTCATGCCGAACGCCTTGCCGAGCTCTGCGACCTTGGTGCCGAGCTTGCCCAGCCCGATCACGCCCAGCGTCTTGCCCTCGATCTCCACGCCGCCCAGCGTCTGCCAGGGCTGCCCGGCATGCATGAGAGCATTCTCCTGGCCGATCCTGCGGGTCAGCTCCAGGATCAGGCCCATGGTGAGCGCTGCGGTGGGGTCACGGCCATATTGCGTGCCGCAGACCATGATGCCGCGCGCCTTGGCGGCCTCCAGGTCGATGGCGGCGTTGCGCATGCCGGAGGTGATCAGGAGCTTCAGCTTCGGCAACCGCTCGATCAGGGAGCGCGGCAATGGCGTCCGCTCGCGCATCGCACAGATGATGTCGGCATCGGTGAGCGCGCCGGCGGCCGCTTCCTCGTTGCCGAACGGCTGTGTGAAAGCCGTCACATCCACTCTGTCGGCCAGCCGGGGCCAGTCGGCCAATGAGAGGGCCGTATCGTAATAGTCGTCGAGGATCGCACAGCGCAGCCGTGTCATCGGCAGGGTCCATTCATCGGGGGACGGCGGCAATGGTGAATGCCGTCAGGAATGGAGCCATGCTTGCGCGCAACGCGGTGGTTGCGCAAGGCATCGTCACGCTCTCACGCGGAACCAGGAGACATCAGTCGAGGCGGGTCTTCAGCCTGAACGCGGCGTCATGGCCGTACTTGGCGCGCCAGGCGGGGCCGGGGCCGCGCATGTAGTGCAATTCTGGCCGGTACGGGTTGAAGGCGCGCGCGACGAATTCGCGCCAGAAGCCGCGGATGTCGTCCGCGATCCCAGATCGGTCTTTGCGGTGTGCCGCCGGAGCGGGCAGGGAGGCTGAGGTGAAGGCTGCCATGACGGGCTCTCGCTGTTGTCGGTCGCGGCTTTTGCCGCTTGGGCGCGCGGGGTCTTGCGGGCCGAGACCGAGTGTCCCGCCGAATTAATTAAAAGATGGTTGCAATTGTCGTGATCCGCCACACACAAGGTGATGGACCCGTATTCGTCCGTGGGCGGCAGGCCGGGCCGGCGCAGGAACGACCGTGATTCTCCCGGCATTTGTTCCCGCCGAGACCGGCTCGCCGGTTGCCCTTTGGGGACCGCGCGGTTACATCAGCGGCAACCATTTTCCGAAAATTCCGGCAGGCTTCAAGGGACACGCGATGGCGCGCCAGTTCGTCTATTTCATGCAGGGTCTGTCCAAGACCTACCCGACCCGCAAGGTGCTCGATAACATTCACCTGTCGTTCTATCCGGACGCCAAGATCGGCGTGCTCGGTGTCAACGGCTCGGGCAAGTCGACCCTGCTCAAGATCATGGCCGGTATCGACAAGGACTATACCGGCGAGGCCTGGGTGGCCGAGGGTGCCCGCGTCGGCTATCTCGAGCAGGAGCCGCAGCTCGATCCGAAGCTCACAGTGCGCGAGAACGTCATGCTCGGCGTCGGCAAGCAGAAGGCGATCCTCGATCGCTACAACGAGCTGGCGATGAACTACTCGGAAGAGACCGCCGACGAGATGACCAAGCTGCAGGACGAGATCGAGGCGCAGGGCCTTTGGGATCTCGACAGCAAGGTCGACCAGGCGATGGATGCGCTGCGCTGTCCGCCCGACGATGCCGACGTCACCAAGCTGTCCGGTGGTGAGCGCCGCCGCGTCGCGTTGTGCAAGCTGCTGCTCGACCAGCCCGAGCTGTTGCTGCTGGACGAGCCGACCAACCATCTCGACGCCGAATCGGTGTCCTGGCTCGAAGGTCACCTGCGCAATTATCCGGGCGCGATCCTGATCGTGACCCACGATCGCTACTTCCTCGACAACGTCACCAGCTGGATCCTGGAGCTCGATCGCGGCAAGGGCATCCCCTACGAGGGCAATTATTCCTCCTGGCTGCAGCAGAAGCAGAAGCGGCTGGAGCAGGAGGGCCGCGAGGATGCCGCGCATCAGCGCACTTTGGCGCGCGAGCAGGAGTGGATCGCGGCCTCGCCGAAGGCCCGCCAGGCCAAGTCCAAGGCGCGCTACCAGCGCTATGAGGAGCTGCTCAAGAAGGCCAGCGAGAAGCAGACCCAGACCGCCCAGATCATCATTCCGGTCGCCGAGCGGCTCGGCCAGAACGTCGTCGATTTCGACGGATTGTCCAAGAGCTTCGGCGACCGCCTGCTGATCGACAATCTCACCTTCAAGTTGCCGCCGGGCGGCATCGTCGGCGTGATCGGTCCGAACGGCGCCGGCAAGACCACACTGTTCCGCATGATCACCGGGCAGGAAAAGCCGGACGCTGGCACCATCACCATCGGTGAGACCGTGCATCTCGGCTATGTCGACCAGTCGCGCGACGCGCTCGATGGCAACAAGACCGTGTGGGAGGAGATCTCCGGCGGCAACGAGCTGATCCTGCTCGGCAAGAAGGAAGTGAACTCGCGCGGCTATTGCTCGGCGTTCAACTTCAAGGGCGCCGACCAGCAGAAGAAGGTCGGGGCGCTGTCCGGCGGCGAGCGCAATCGCGTGCATCTCGCCAAGATGTTGAAGTCGGGCGCCAACGTGCTGCTGCTCGACGAGCCGACCAACGATCTCGACGTCGACACCCTGCGTGCGCTCGAAGAGGCGCTGGAGGATTTCGCCGGCTGCGCCGTCATCATCAGCCACGATCGCTGGTTCCTCGACCGCATCGCGACCCACATGCTGGCCTTCGAGGGCGACAGCCATGTCGAATGGTTCGAAGGAAACTTCCAGGACTACGAGAAGGACAAGATGCGCCGGCTCGGCCAGGACAGCGTGATTCCGCACCGGGTCAAGTACAAGAAGCTGACGCGCTGATCCCTGATCTCGCGAGGCGCGACGCGGTCTCTGTTCCGAGACAAAGCGTCGCGCCCCGGCTGCGGCCAGTTGTCGCTTTTCCGCGTGCTGCGATTGCGTAGATACATGATCCGCAATCCCTCCCAGCCGCGAGATTCTTCACATGTCTTCCTCCGACGCGACCCTGTCCTCCAAGGGCGGAGCGCTGCGCCCCATTCCCATGCTGATCTTCGGCTCGCGCTGGCTGCAGCTGCCGCTCTATGTCGGGCTGATCATCGCGCAGGGCGTCTATGTCGTGCTGTTCCTGAAGGAGCTCTGGCACCTGTTCGCGCACGCGTTCGATTTCTCCGAGCAGCAGATCATGCTCGCCGTGCTCGGACTGATCGACGTGGTCATGATCTCGAACCTGCTCGTGATGGTGATCGTCGGCGGCTACGAAACGTTCGTGTCGCGGCTCAATCTGCAGGGCCATCCCGACGAGCCGGAATGGCTCAGCCACGTCAATGCCAGCGTGCTGAAGATCAAGCTGGCGATGGCCATCATCGGCATCTCGTCGATCCACCTGCTGCGCACCTTCATCGAGGCCGGCGCGCTTTCGTCGGGCAAGTCGAACTACACCGAGACCGGCGTGATGTGGCAGACGATCATCCACACGGTCTTCATCCTCTCCGCGATCGGCATCGCCGTGGTCGACAAATTGTCGAATGCCGCGATCGAAGAGACGAAGCAGGCGGGGCATTGAGCGGCAGCCTCGGGTTCCGTCGGTGGCCTGCTGACGTTCACAAGTGCCGCGGGCTATGGTAGCCCTGAGGCATGGTTCGGCAGCTGCTACTCCGTTTGCGCAGGCTCGTTCTCGTCGGTCTGGCGCTCTGCATGTTCGGCGATGGCCAAGCGAGCGCGGCTGACGCCGCCTTCACGCAGTTCATCAACTCGCTCTGGCCCGAAGCCAAGGAGCAGGGCGTCTCCCGTGCGACGTTCGAGGCGGAGACGCGCGGGTTGGAGCCTGACTACAAGCTTCCCGATCTGCTGCTGCCCGGCCGGCCCGCGACGGGGGCGCCGGCGCAGGCCGAGTTCGTGCAGGTGCCAGCCGACTACATCAAGGAAGCGTCGATCGCGCGGCTGGCCGCGCACGGCGAGAAGCTGATCCAGCAATATCGTCCGGCACTCGCCGAGATCGAGCGCCGCTTCGGCGTGCCGGGGCCGGTCGTGCTTGCGATCTGGGGCCGGGAGACCGATTTCGGCCGCTATGCGCTGCCCTACGATGCGCTGCGCGTGCTGGCGACGCAGGCCTATGTCGGCCGCCGCAAGGACCAGTACCGCACCGAGTTCATCATGGCGCTGAAGATGCTGAGCGACGGCGTGGTGTCGCGCCGCGATCTCAGGGCGTCATGGGGCGGGGCGGTCGGGCTCACCCAGTTCCTGCCGTCGGAGTACTACAAGCACGGTGTCGATCTCGATGGCGACGGCAAGGTCGATCTCTGGCATTCGGTGCCGGACGCGCTGGGCTCGGCGGCGCTGCAGCTTGCCAACAAGGGGTGGCAGCGCGGCCTGCGCTGGGCCTACGAGGTCAAGCCGCCGGCGACTGTCGACTGCGCGATCGGCGTGCCGGAGGTGAAGAAGCCGATCGGCGAATGGCTGCGCGCCGGCTTTGTCCCGGTACGCGGCCAGCGGCTCAGCGCAGCCGAGCAGCAGCAGCCCGCGTCGCTGCTGCAGCCTGAGGGCATCTATGGTCCGGCGTTCCTGACGACGGCGAACTACTTCGTCATCAAGGAATACAATTTTTCCGATCTCTATGTGCTGTTCGTCGGTCACCTCGCGGACCGTATGACGAGCCCGGCTCCGTTCGCGACACCATGGTCGGCGTCAAAGCAGCTTCGGAGCAAGGACGTCGAGGCGATGCAGAAGGGCCTGACGCGGCTCGGTCTCTACGGCGACAAGCTCGACGGCAAGGCCGGCATGCAGACCCGCGCCGCGCTCGGCGCATTTCAGAAGAAGGCGGGCCTGAAGGTCGACTGCTGGCCGAGCGAATCGGTGCTGCAGGCGATCAACGCCGCGCGCTGAGCGGCCGATTCGGTGCGAAGGCCGGAGCCGGCAGTAAAAAGCCCGGCCGCAAGGCCGGGCTTTTCGCATCGAGATGTATCGTCAGGATCAGTAGCAGACGCGAACCGGGCGGGACACCCAGCCATAGCCGTCCCAATAGCGCTCACGGCGCCACACGCACGGCGGCGGGCCCGGCGGAGGGGCTTCGACGTAGACCGGACCGCCATAGGCCGGACGGCTGGACGCGATCGCGCCGCCGAGCAGGGCGCCGCCGATCAGGCCGGCTGCCACGCCGGCACCCACGTCGCCAGCCTTGGCGGCCGGTGCCGTCACGCTCAGCGAACCGGCGATGGTCGCAACCGCAAGCACTGCGGTCAGGATCTTCTTCATGTTCCGAGATCTCCTGGAAGGCGCCCTCGCAGGCGCCGGGTTGGTGATTCACGCACGATCTGGGCCGTCAGCATCGTGAGAAAACACGACAATCCGTCAACCCTTCGTAAACTCTGTTCGACCTGATGCGACGGAAAAACGGTTTTTTCTGGCCGTGCCGGCCGCCGTTCTCGAAATTCCGGTGCAAGGTCATGGAATTAATGAAGGTGAACGATCACTCGCAAACCCGGACGCGGCGAATCCGCCAGCCGTAGCCGTCCCAGAAGCGCTGGCGCTGCCAATAGCAGGCGTAGCCAGGATCGGCGACGTAGGCAGGCCCGCCGTAATAGGAGTAGCCCGGTTCGTAAGAATATCCGGGCCCATAATAATAGGGATTGCTGCCCGCAGCGATGGCGCCACCGATGAGGGCACCCCCGAGCAGGCCGGCAGCGACACCGGCGGCGACACGACCATTGCGCGCTTCAGCAGGAGCAGGGGCCAGCGCTGCGGTCGACAGCGTTGCGACGGCGGCCAGGGCCGCAAGAGTCTTCTTCATGACCTTAACCTCTCTCACTCCAGGTCGGCGGATCGCGTATCAAGCGATACGGCAGGTTCACACATCCCGCTTGAATGATCAATGAACGGGGGCGTCCCATTGGACGACCCAAGTCCAGGATACGTTCAATGCTGCATTGCACAAAATTCACTGCCGCATTGGAGCCGGCATGACCCCCACGATGGCGATGGTCGTGGCGATCGGATTGACCTCGGCCGTCTGCTACGCGCTGTTGGTTCGTGTCGACCGCAGGCCCAACCGCCGCCGTTCGTCCGCGGACAGCACCAGCGTCGACTCCCACGGGGGGTCCAGCTCCAGTCAGGGCGGCGGTCTCGCAAGTTGGTTTTCCAATACCTCGTCGGACGTCATGGGAAACCCGATCGACGGCGGAGGTGACAGTGGGGACGGTGGTGGAGGGGACGGTGGTGGTGGCGACTGAGTTGCGCCTGCTCGATCGCCGCCCACCATTGTTATTCGGCGGTAACTTTGATCTGCGGCAAGCTCGTACAGTTGGAGGCATTCTAGATTGATCGCGAAATTGGAATAGCTTCAAAAGCGCCGTTTTCCCTTTGCGCGGGTAGCTGCGGATGACTATCGATACCTGACCAAGGACGATTGGCCGGTTTCTCATGATTGTTTGTTCCTGCAACGTCATCAGCGATCACGATATCCGCAACGCGGTGAAGTCCGCGGACGAACTGCCGCGGAACCCCAAGCAGGTCTACGGTTGCCTGGGGTGCAGCGCGGAATGCGGCCGCTGTGCGCGCACGATCAAGACGATCATCGACGAGGCGCTGGGTCCCTGTGCTCGCGCCTGCCAGGCCGGCTGTCAGCACGGCCACCACCATGGGACGACACCGGTGAAGGCGATCGATGACGACCTTCAGAGCCGTTTCGCGCTCGCTGCCTGCTGACAGGCATTGCCGTCAGTCGCGTCGTTCTCCGCCCGAAAAATGCACATGAACGGGGGTCGTCTCCGCACTTCGAACCTGTTATTGAGCGCCTGCGGCCTCTAACTTTTTCGGAGCTTATCCATGCAGGGCGACCCCAAGGTCATCGAATATCTCAACAAGGGATTGCGCAGCGAGCTGACTGCCATCAACCAATATTGGCTGCACTATCGTCTGTTGAACAATTGGGGCCTTCTCGACATGGCGAAGGTCTGGCGCAAGGAATCCATCGAGGAGATGGAGCACGCCGACAAGTTCACCGACCGCATTCTCTTCCTCGACGGCTTCCCCAACATGCAGGTGCTCGATCCCCTGCGCATCGGCCAGAACGTCAAGGAGATCATCGAATGCGATCTCGCCGCCGAGATCGGTGCGCGGACGCTGTATCAGGAAGCCGCAACCTATTGTCATGGCGTCAAGGACTACGTGTCGCGCGACCTGTTCGAGCAGCTGATGAAGGACGAGGAGCATCACATCGACTTCCTCGAGACCCAGCTCGACCTCATCGACCGCATCGGTCTCGAACTCTACACGCAGAAGCACGTCGGCGGCCTCGAGAGCGAGCACTGACGGCGTCGGCGAGGCGGCAGTCCGCTTCGGAACGGGAGGCGATTCAGGGCTGGTGTTTCAAGCCTTGAATCGACCGCCCCTGACGTCGAACCCGCTCACGCGATGATGCCGAAGGCGGTGACGGGTACGACCCAATAGACGAGCTGGGTTCCCGCAAACGCGCTTCTGAGCCGCTCGAGGAGCCGCTCGAGATCCTCTTCCGGCAACACGATCCGCACGACGACCTCGTCGGCATGTCCTTTCACCCGCTCTGCAGCGCTCCGTAGCCGGACGCGCGCACCGTGTCCGGCTGCTTCCGAGGCGGTAAAGCCCGTCACGAGATCGGTCTGCTCGCTCAGATGGTCGAGTACCTCGCTGTGAAGTGCATCCGGCACGATCAGGGTCAGGCAGACGGCTTGGCTGCTCATGTGGCTTCCTTCGCAGCAGCGCCGTAGCGGCGATACAGGATCGGCAACAGGATCAGCGTCAGCAGCGTGGACGACAGCAGGCCGCCGATCACGACGATCGCGAGCGGACGCTGGACCTCCGATCCGGGCCCCGATGCAAACAGCAGCGGGATCAAACCCAGCGCCGTGATGCTCGCCGTCATCAGCACAGGCCGCAGCCTGCGCTTGGCGCCTTCGACCACGATGCGCTGCTCGGGGACCCCGTGAGCGCGCAACTGGTTGAAATAAGACACCAGCACGACACCATTGAGCACGGCGATTCCGAGTAGTGCGATGAAGCCGACAGAGGCTGGAACGGAGAGGTATTCGCCGGTCGAGACCAGCGCGAACACGCCGCCGATCAGCGCAAACGGAATGTTGACGAGGACGAGCAGGGCTTGGCGCACCGAGCCGAACGTGGTGAAGAGCAGCACGAAGATCAAGCCGATCGCCACCGGCACCACGACCGATAGACGCGCGGCCGCACGTTGCTGGTTCTCGAACTGCCCGCCCCATGTCAGCCGATAGCCGGACGGCAGCGGCAGCTCGGCTGCGACCCTTTGCTGAGCCGCCTGGACGAAACCGACCATGTCGCGGCCGCGGACATTGCTGCGAACCACGCTCATGCGGTTGCCGTCCTCACGATCGATCTTCACCGGGCCATCGACCCGCTGGATGCGTGCGACCTGCGAGAGCGCAACATGCTGGCCGGACGCAAGCGTCAGCGGCAGCGCCGCCAGCATCGTCGGCGCCTGCCGCGTGGCCTCGCCGCCGCGGACCAGGATCGGCGTCCGGCGTCCCTCCTCGAGCGCGGTGCCGATCGTTCGGCCTTCGATCTGCGTGCGCAGGGAGGCCGAGATCGAGTCCACCGTGAGCCCGAGCCGGCCCGCCTCCATCCGGTTGACGACGATCGTGTAGTACTGCGCGCCTTCGTTGAGGGTCGTGTAGACGTCCTGGGCTCCATCGATCTCGGACAGAATCGCCGACAGCTTCGCTGCGATCTCGTTGAGCTTGGTGATGTCCGGGCCGAAGATCTTGACCGCGACGTCGCCGCGCACGCCGCTGATCATCTCCTGCACGCGCATGTCGATGGGCTGCGTGAAGCTGAGCGAGACGCCGGGGAAGCCGGTCAGGACCTCGCGAAGCGTCTCGAGCAGGACATCGCGGTCGCTGGTCTGCCGCTGGTCTGCCGGCTTGAGCACCAGGAACGTGTCGGTCTGATTGGGTCCCATCGGATCGAGCCCGAGCTCGTCCGAGCCGGTGCGCGCGATGATGCCGGCGACGTCTGGCACCTTCATCAACGCCGTCTGCAGCCGGGCATTGATGGCGAGGGACTCGTCGAGATTGACGGACGGCAGCGTCTCCACGCTGACGATGACGTCGCCTTCGTCCATCGTCGGCATGAAGGTCTTGCCCAGCCGGGTGTAGCCATATCCCGCGGCAACGAGGCAGACCAGCGCCGCGATGATCACCTTGCGCTCGTTGCCGAGCGCCCAGTCGAGCGCGGGCGCATAGACGCGCTGCGCTGCGCGGATCAGCAATGGATCGTCATGCGACGCGGATGTGAGCACGAAGGATGTTGCGACCGGAAGCACCGTCAGCGCCAGCAGCAGCGACGCGGCCAGGGCGAAGATGATCGCCAGCGCGACCGGAATGAAGAGCTTGCCCTCCAGCCCCTGCAAGGTCAGCAGCGGAACGAACACGATGATGATGATCAGGACGCCCGAGGCGACCGGCTGCAGAACCTCGCAGACCGAGCGGTAGACGACGTGGATCAGCGGCGTGGTGCTTGCGTGATCGTGCTTTGCGAGATTGCCGACGATGTTCTCGACCACCACGACCAGCGCGTCGATCAGCATGCCGATGGCGATCGCAAGGCCGCCGAGACTCATCAGGTTGGCGGACATGCCGACAGCCCGCATCACGATCAGCGCCATCACGATCGCGAGCGGCAGGCTGAGCGCAATCACCAGCGAGGCGCGCCAATTGCCGAGGAACAGCAGCAGCAGCACGACGACGAGCACCGTGGCTTCGCCCAGCGCCCGCACCACCGTGCCGACGGCGCGGTTGACCAGCCGGCTGCGGTCGTAGAACACGTTGATGGTGACGCTGCTCGGCAGCGACGGCTTCAGCTCATCCAGCCGCGCCCGAACGTCGCGCACCAATTGTCCGGCGTTGGCGCCGCGCAAGCCGAGCACGAGCCCCTCGACGGTCTCGCCCTTGCCGTCTTTCGTGACGGCGCCATAGCGGGTGAGGGCGCCGATCTTGACCCGGGCGACGTCGCTGACCCGGATCGGGATTCCGTCGCGGGTGTCGACGATGATCGCGCGGATGTCGTCGATGCCGCGGATGCTGCCCTCGATGCGGACCAGCGCGCTGTCCTCGCCCTGGTTGACCCGCCCGGCACCGTCGTTGCGGCTGTTGGCCTCGATGGCTTTGCGAAACAGCTCGGACGAGATGCCGCGCGCCGCCAGCGCATCGTTCCGCGGCACGATTTCGAAGGCGCGAACATAGCCGCCGAGCGCGTTGACGTCGGCAACCCCGGGCACGGTGCGCAGGGCCGGGCGGATGACCCAGTCGAGCAAGGTCCGGCGCTCGGCCAGCGACAGATCGGGACTGTCGATCGTGAACATGAACATCTCGCCGAGCGGACTCGTGATCGGCGCAAGGCCGCCGCTCACGCCCTCGGGGAAGTCGCGCGAAATGTTGGAGAGCCGCTCCGAGACCTGATTGCGGGCCCAGTAGATGTCGGTGCCGTCCTCGAAGTCGACGGTGATGTCGGCCAGCGCATATTTCGTCGCCGAGCGCAGGATCTTCTTGTTCGGCAATCCGAGCAGCTCCAGCTCGATCGGGACCGTGATGCGCTGCTCGACCTCTTCCGGCGTCAGACCGGGGGCCTTCATGATGATCTTCACCTGGACCGGCGAGACGTCCGGAAAGGCATCGATCGGCAGGCTCGGCAGGACGACGGCGCCAGCGCCGATCACCAGCAGTGTGCTCAGGATGACGAAGAGCCGCTGCGACAGCGCGAATGCGACAAGCCGCTGTAGCATCTACTGCCCCAGTCGCGAGAGGATGCCGCGCAGCGCCGAGATGCCGCCGATGGCGATCTCGTCCTTGTCCGTGAGGGGGCCGGCGATGACGACGTGATCCTGATCCTCCGCGAGCAGCGTCACGGGGACGAGCCGGAAACCGCCTTCCGTGGCGACGAACACCGAGGTCTGCTCGCCGCGACGGACGAGGCCGCTATAGGGAATCTCCCATGCGCTTTCGCCTGCCGAGATGAAGCCGATGCGAGCGGCCGCCATCTGTCCGGAATGCAGCTCACCGTTGTTTGGAATCTCGGCGCGGACGAGAATGGTCTGCGTGGCGGCATCTGTCGTCTCGGACACCAGGATGACCTGGCCCGGTGTCGCATAGCCTTCGATGTCGACCTTGGCGCCGGTCTTGATGGCGCCGATGTTGGTCGCGGGGATCGCGATCTCGGCCCATAGCGGCGACAGCCGCGCAAGCTTTACCAGGGACGCGGCCTGCTCAAGGCGCTGGCCCGGCGATACCGCGATCTCGACCACGGACGCGGCGCGTGGCGCCGTCACGGTGAGTGTCGCGCTGATCGCCGCCTCATTGCTGAGCCGGGCGATGGCTTCGTCCGACAGCCCGCTGATGTGCAGCATCTGCCGTCGTTCGGCGACGACGATGCTGGCCTGGCGCGCTTCGGCCTGGCTCGACTCCAGCACGCGTTGCGGGATGGCTTTGCCTTCGAACAGGTCGGCGTTGCGCTTCAACTGCTGAGCCGCGAGTCCCTCCTGTGCCAGCGCGTGCAGGTAATCGCGCTGGAGCGAGACGAAGCTCGGACTCTCCAGCGTGAGCAGCGGCTGTCCGACGGTCACGCGATCGCCGCGGGCAACAGCGAGGTTGGTGATCATCCCCGCAACCGGCGCGCTGACGACCCATAGTTGAGGCGTGGGAATGACGATCTGCGCGGGATAAGGCAGGGTCCTGTCCATCCGGCTGGAGATCGGATGCGTCACGCGCACGCCGAGGTTCTGCGCCTGGCTTGGCGTGAGCTTCAGCTCATCATCGGCCAACGCGGCGCAGGGCGCGACGATGAGAGCCAGCGCGAGAGACGCGCGGGCCAGACGGCCTGCGGACCGGAAAAACAATCGCTTGAGCATTTCGATCAGGAATCTTCGCGTTCATGCATGACGCATTCTGCACACTATTTCGGCCAATTTCCGTATTTGTTGACCTGCGTCAACAGGGGCCGGTCACGAGCCCGCGAGCCGAGCTGAAAATCTCGCTTGAGACCTGTCTTGTCGCCAACGACTCGCAGCAGTCGCAGTCAGATGGCGCACATGCGCATCATACCGCATCGGCGGGAACGAAACAGCTGATGATGATGTCGCCGCGGTGATGGACGTACCACACCACGGCTTCGCCGATCGGGTTGCCGCGGTCGCGGATGATGGCGCGTTCCGGCACTGGCATCCACCGGCCTTCGATCGGTACCCAATAGGTGCCGTCACGGACGTCATAGGTGGTGCGGTGGCCGTCGGAGACATCGCAGCATGGCACGCCGTTCGGCGCGATCACGCTCTTGAACCACGCGCGGATATCGGGCGGGACGTTGTCGAACTGCCCATTGTCGAAGGCCGGCGCGACGGTCGCGCAGGCGAACGAGCCGATCGTGACAGCGGCCAGCATCGTCCTGCGCATTCGTTCGCTCCCTCCGCCGATCTACATGCCGCGCTGCGGCGCCGTCGCCAGCAATTCGCGCAGCGGCTCGGCGTAGAACTTCGCGTTTCCCGTGGTCAGGTGGCCGCGCGTTTCGGCCGAGGTCGGGATGAGGAAGAGCTTGCCGTTGGCGACGCGCTTCATCGCGTCGACCGTGACGCCGGTCTCCGGCGGATTGCGCTCGTCGTCGGCCGAGTTGATCAGCATCACGGTTGCCTTGATCTTGTCGAGATCGGCGGACGGATTGTAGTCGTGCGAGGAGTCCCACTGATAGATGAAGTCGTTGGCGTCGGTGGGGATCGGCGTGGCGAGCCGCTCCTCGATCAGCTTGTCGGCCTTGGCGGCGGTCGGTGCCGCGAGCTGGTAGGCGATGGTGCCGCCGGCCGAGGCGGTGGCGTAGGCCGTGACGGCGTATTTCATCATGCGCGGCTGTGCGGTGTAGTTGCCGCCGTTGTAGTCGGGATCGTTGCGGATCGTCTCCAGCATCAGCCGGCGCAGCATCCAGTTGCGGGCCGCCATTTCGGTCGGCTGCGAGGCCATCGGCACCGCGACGTCCATGAAGTCCGGATAGCGCGTGGCCCACACCCAGCTGTGCATGCCGCCCATCGAATTGCCGATCACGAGCCGCAGGTGCTTGATGCCGAGGCCCTCGGTCAGCAGGCGGTGCTGCGCGTCGACCATGTCGGCATAGTCATAGGCGGGAAATTTCGTCTTCAGCCCGTCGGAGGGTTTTGACGATTTGCCGTGGCCGATGCTGTCGGGAATGATGATGTAGTACTTGCTCGCATCGAGCGGCTGGTCCTTGCCGAACAATTCGCCGGCGAAGGTCGGCACCAGCATGCTTCCGCCTGAGCCGCCGGTGCCATGCAGCACCAGCACCGGCTGCCCGGTCGGCTCGCCGACGGTCGTATAGTGCAGCCTCAGCTCCGGCAGCGTCTCGCCGGTGTGGAACTTGAAATCCTTGACGACGAAGTCGCCCTGCTTCGGGGCGGGATAGTCGGCGGCGCGGGCCGGCGCGCAAACAACGACGACGGCGGCAAGAACGGCGGCAAGCGGTCGAAACATGGACTCCCCCTGATCATGCGCGACTCTTCCGGCCGCGTCGGAGGCATGATAGCACGGTCTGCGACCTGGTTCAGTACCGGATTGATGGGACTCATCATGTGCCGCAACATCAAGACGCTGTTCAATTTCGAGCCGCCGGCGACGGAGGCTGAAATTCAGGCCTCGGCCCTGCAATTCGTGCGCAAGCTGTCCGGCTTCAACGCGCCCTCCCAGGCCAACGAGGCCGCCTTCGCCCGCGCGGTCGAGGAGGTGGCCGACGCCGCGCGGCGGCTCCTGACCTCGCTGCAGACCCAGGCGCCGCCGCGCGACCGCGAGATCGAGGCGGCCAAGGCGCGGGAACGCTCGGCGGCCCGGTTCGGCCCGCGCTGAGGCCTATCGTGCCCTGACGGAGGGCGAAGCTCAGAAACCCTCGTCGTCGTGGTCGCCGCGCCCCTGGGCGTGCTTGTCGTGCTTCTTCTTTTTCTTGCCCTTCTTCTTTTTCTTCTTCTTCGGGAGGTCGATGTCGTGCGGATCGTCGTCCTCGAAGGCCTCGTCCAGTGCATCGTCATGCGTGGTGGCGGCGAAGATGTCGCGCACCGCGACCAGCTCGGCCTCGCGCTCATGCGCCTCGCGATCGCGGTTGCGCTTGTAGTCGTCATAGGCGGCGAAGATCTGCTCCAGCCAGGGCATCAGCTGATCGATCGTCGGCAGCGTGCCTGGCGCTCCCGGCTCGCCCTGCGGACCTTGCGGTCCGGCAGGTCCCGGCTTGCCTGGCGGACCGGCCTCGCCGCGGGGCCCCTGCGGACCGGGCCTGCCTTGCGGACCCGCCTTGCCGTCGGGACCGGGCTTGCCGCGCTGACCATCCGGTCCGCGCCGCCCGGGCTGCCCTTGCGGGCCACGTGGACCCACCGGGCCCTGCAGGCCGCGTCCGGCCGGATTCCTTGCCACTACCGCAACTCCGCTACACGTCTTTGATTCGCAGCGAAGCCTAACAGAGCCGCGACGACGGCAGCAATTGCAGCAGGGCTGCGAGGCCGATTGATCAACATCAATCGGCGCCGCATCCTGATGAGTTCCACGCGATGGGATATCGCGTGGCCGCCGTCGGATCAGGCCGAATAGGCCGGCACCGCGATGCCGTCGGCCGTGTAGATGCGGATCTTGTTGCGCAAGGTACGCACGGGCATGCCGAGCAGCCTTGCGGCGTGGGTACGATTGCCGTTGCAGCGCGCCAGGGTCTGCACGATCAGCTCGCGCTCGATCTCGGACAAGGGCGTGCCGATCAACAGCGGCAGGACCTCCGCCGCGGAGCGCGACGGTGGCATGGCAAGCGGCACGAGTGACGGACTTGCGGCTTCGGATGACAACTCTTGCGACATAACTCCTCCCGATCAACGCCCGCGCCGCCACTGAAACGACGCGTAAACATCGAGACCAACTAAACATCCAGCCCGTAAATCACCGTGGTCGGACAAGGTTAATGGGGCCTTAACGCCGGCGTCCGGCCGCCTTGCACGCGCCAAATACCCTGAAATCGCCTTGGTTCTGCGCGGGTCTCGACCCATTTCGCCGGCGGCACATCACGGCCCGCCCGGTCGGCATGCCCTCCGACAGCCATCGTCGATGTCGGCGGCGGGCCGTTTGCATTGCCAAATTCCTGCGGTGAGAGCGCGTCATTTCGAACACACCGGCGGCGGCGCATGCGTGGTGCCGCGCAAAGGGCTAAATTCGGCCCGATCGATTCGCTTGGTGGGGCACGATCGTCACACACGGCCATCGAATGACCTCAAGCCCAAATTCACTTCGCTGGAGACTTCACCCATGACAATTGCATCCTCGCTTCGCGGCCTGCTGGTGGCACTGACGGCTGCTTGCGGCGCCGTCATTCCGGCCACGGCGCACGCGGATGGCGGCTTCATCACGCTGACCATCTACAAGGCGGGGTGGATCATCGGCGGCTCCGGCGGCAGCGGCGTGTTGAACTTCCACGGCCGCGCCTATCCGCTGTCGACCGGCGGCCTCGACTGGGGCCTGGTGTTCGGCGGCTCGCGCACGGTGCTGCGCGGCCGCGTCAGCAACATCTGGCGTCCGTCCGACGTCGAGGGCGTCTACGGCGCCGCCGGCGCGGGCCTCGCCGTCGGCCGCGGCGTGCGCGGCATCGTGCTGACCAACCAGAAGGGCGCGGTGCTGGAACTCTCGGGTGAACAGATCGGCCTCTTGGCGAACGTCGATCTGTCCGGGCTCGCGATCACGATCAGGTAGTTGCGTCATCGTCGTCGCTGCGTAGCAACTCACAACAGGTGTCATCGCCCGCCTGCGCGGGCGAGGACCGTCGTTGCGTGCTGAGCACTGCCAACACCATCTCCCTCCCTCACTCCTGCTCATAAGTCCGCGTTCTCGCCGCACCGCGTGCGCGAGGGATGCATCGTGCGAGCCCCATCGAAAATTGAGAGGGGCAGGGAAGGCCGGGAGCTCGCCGCTCCCATGGTCCGCGTGCAACAGATAAGCACGCGGCAGAACCACAGGTTCGGCGGAGACATCCCGGCCTTCCCTGCGCGCATGGTCTGACGGCTTATACGTGGTCTCCCTGGCGCGCCGGCTTGTTGGCCGCCATTGCGCGCGTCACGCTTCCGCATGAGCACGCACGTGATACCAGCTTCGGGGTATCAGGACATCACGATTTCGCCGTACGTGACAGCCGCGCTCGTCGGGCGCAGCGATCACGTCCACCGCGGCCCACCTCCACGTATCGTGACGACGCGTACGTCCCTCTGCATGAGGCGGGTTGAGCGGAAACATCGTCCTGATTTGCCCGACATGGCAAGCGCTGATGCCTGCGGCAAACTAACACGACGGGCAGTTCGTGCATGGTGTGCATGCGCGGATTGCCCGTCGGGCAGAGCTTGACGATGTTGATGGCTTCCAACACTGCCGTTGCAGCCCGCCTGAACTGTCACTGGCTGGATCGTCGCAATTGGTTGTGGTGCCATGCCTGGGCTTGTCCCGGGCATTCACGTCATCCTCCGAGCACAATCGACGTGGATGGATGGGACAAACCCGGCCATGACGGGGCGGAGAGAGCTGTTCGCCGCGAAGATGCCGTTACTAATCCGATAGGACATGCGCCGCCAGCTCCTCCCACGGATCGAGCGTCCACGCACCCGACGCCGCGCCGGAGGGCGAGGCGAGCACGAACACGACCGGGAAATCATCCTGCTTCGGCCGTCGCCCGAGCGTGATCGCACTGGTGGGCCGGCCATAAAACAGGCTCGCGGCCTTCTTGCTGGTGAAGGCGACGGTTGCCGGGCGATGGTGTCGGATCTTTGCGGCGAAACCGGCGACGTCGACGCCGGCCTTCAGCGCGACATGGTCCATGCCCGCGCCCAGCTTGCACAGATCGGTGAAGCCGATGCCGAGCGACAGCAGCGCCGGAAATTCCTGCGGCTGGTACAGCCGCGGTGTCAGGCCGACCGCGAACAGCGTGCGCCAGAAACGGTTGCCGGGATGGGCGTAGTAGTGCCCGGTCGCCGCCGAGCGTTCGCTCGCGGCGGTGCCGACGAAGACGAGGCGCAGGCCGGGCCGGAGCTGGTCGGGGAGGCGGTCCATGGCTGGCGTTGTCGCATTGTTGCAGCCGCTGCAACAGCCTGTTGCCGGGAGACTGCATTGTTGCTGCGGCGTCCCTGGTCTAGGTGACGTGGAGCCACGGGAGCACCTGATGTCACAACGTCGTCTGTACCATTTCGCCCTCTCCGGCCACGCGCATCGCGCGCGGCTGATGCTGAGCCTGCTCGGCCTGCCTTGCGAGCTCATCGAGGTCGACCTCAAGGGCGGCGCGCACAAGCGGCCGGACTTCCTCGCGCTCAATTCGTTCGGCCAGGTGCCGGTGCTGGTCGACGGCGATGCCGTGATCCCCGATTCCAATGCGATCCTGGTCTATCTCGCCGGCCGCTATGACGGCTCCAGCACGTGGCTGCCGCGCGATCCGCTCGGCCAGGCCCAGGTCCAGCGCTGGCTGTCGGCGGCGGCCGGTCCGCTCGCGTTCGGCCCGGCGGCGGCGCGGGTTGCGACCTTGTTCGGCGTGCCGCTGGACATGGCGCGGGCGCACCAGCTCGCCAACAGCCTGTTCGGGGTGATGGAATGCGAACTTGCCGCACGACCCTATCTGACCGGCGCGACGCCGACCATCGCCGACGTCGCGCTCTATAGCTACACCGCGCATGCGCCCGAAGGCGGCGTATCGCTGACGCCGTACCCCAACGTGCAGGCATGGCTGGCGCGGATCGCCGATCTGCCCGGCTTCGTGCCGATGCAGGCGAGCGCGGTCAGCGCAGCCTGACCGCCGCCATGTACGACTGCGTGCGAACGCCGCTTACAGGAAGCAGCGGCGCTCGTCGCGCAGCTTGAGCTGGATGTTGGTCGCCTCGACGAAGGTCGGCACCGGCTTGGACACGATCTTGTAGGTCGACGGCCACTCCACCGGCTTCGATTGCAGCTCGGTGTTCCAGATCTGGCAGATGCCGGTGTTGTCCCAGCGGATCACGTAGTAGCCGGACTTGGGCGCAGGCGCGGCGAAGGCGGCGGGCACGATCGAGGCGGCTGCAATGGCCGCGGCGGCGGCGAGCGTGGTCAGGCGACGCATCATCAATCTCCTCAAACGAAACAACGACAATCGCCCGCCCGCGCGGGCCACCGGCCTTGCGGCCGGACCAAGGCCAAAGTGGTGCGACAAAAGCACGCGCGACGCAAGCCGCGCGTGCCGTCATTCACAGCGATGTCCTGGATGTGAACGACGACTTGCCGCCGTCACGTGATGCCATAAGGCGCGCGCGGGCTCACAGCGTGCAGCGGCCCTGCTGGCGCAGCCTGATCTGCCGGGTCACGGCGTCGTTGAACGTCGGCTCCGGCCGGCTGATGACCTGATAGCTCGACGGCCATGCGACCGGCTTGAAGGCGAAGGCCTCGCTCCAGACCTGGCAGATGCCGGTGTTGTCCCAGCGGATGATGTAGTAGCCGGCCTGGGCGGGCGCGGCGGCGAGCAGCGCGGCCGCGAGAGATGCAGCAAAAAAGATTGTGGTGAAACGAGGCATCGTCAACTCCGGCAACGAACTGGCCCGGCCAGCGGGTGGCCCTATGTCGGAGCGGTCTCGTTCATTTTGAAGGCAAGTCTGCGGAACGTGTGCGTCAAAAGCGCGCGATCGTGGTCACCTGATCACTCCTGATGATCTCGGCGGAACGGGAGGCGGGTTTGCAGGCTCGGCGCGTCGACTTGATTGCGGGGCTGGCGCGGTCGTTTCGGCGACCTCGGCGCACGGCTCAGGGGCGGAAGCCTTCGGTGCTCGCATGCGACGAGAAGCGGAGATCCGGGCCGAAGCTCGCTGCCGGAACCAGCACCGGAGACGCGCCCGTGACGATCGGCGGCGAGGTGACCGGCTGCGCGCGCCGGCGCAGGAAGTGGCGCTCGAGATAGGCGTAGGACAGCGTCGCCGCCACGATCGACAGCGGCAGCCCGATCGCGAGCCGCAGCGGCCACCACACGCTGTAGCTGTCGAGGAAGTTCAGGATCGGCAGATGCCAGAGATAGATGCCGTAGAAGATCCGGCCGAGGAAGATCGCCACCGGCCATTCGAAGATGCGATGGCAGATCGTGCCGTGGCTCCGCCCCAGCATGGTCAGCGCGAGGATGCCCGGAAGCACGCCGCACACCATGCTGCCGAACAGATAGTAGTTCATGCTCGGCCCGTCCGCTGGCCAGAACAGGAAGGTGACCGTGATCCAGTAGATCAGCAGCGGCCATGCGAGCTTAGGCCACAGACGATCGAGCGCGGGATAGGCGGCTTGCGGCACCAGCCTGAGCACGACGGCCATGGCGCAGCCTGCCATCAGCGCATCGGCGCGGGTATCGAACGCGGTGTAGAGCCGACGCCACTCCGCCCCGTCGATCACCAGCGCCACGCGCCAGGCCCAGATTGCGGCCGCGATGGCGCAGATGGCCCCGACCAGCCGCCAGGTCACGCCGAACCGCTTCACCAGGATTGCGAAGGTCAGCGGCCACAGCAGATAGAACTGCTCCTCGGTCGACAAGGTCCAGGTGTGGCCGATGTCCTCGATCGTCTTCGGGTCGAACACGTACCAGTAGTTGGCGATATAGGAGAGCGCGATCGCGGCACGCTCGACCGCCGGCAGCAATGGCGGCCGCAGCAGCCAGGTGAACAGCAGATAGGCCGCGAGCATCAGGAGCAGCGGCGGCACGATCCGGGCGAAGCGCCGCGCATAGAACTGCCGGAACCTGATGTGGCCGTGCTTGTCGATGTCCCGCAGCAGCAGGCCGGTGATGTAATAGGCGCTGGCGACGAAGAACAGGTCGATATAGAGCACCGCGCCCGGCACGAGGCTGTGGGAGACATGCGCCGTGACGACGCCCAGCGTCATCAGCCCGCGCATGCCGTCATGCGAGGGAACGTAGCCGAGCGGATAGACCTGGGCCTGGAAGGCCTCCCGGATCGCCTCCCGCAACGGCGCCGTGGCGGTGCCTGCGAGGCGCAACAGGGCATGGATCGGCAATGAATAAAACATCTATCGTGAAATTTTCGGAGATAATGTTTCGGACTATTAAATCTTATTTAAAATTTAAATCGACCGCAAGAGACGAAATAGCAGGACGGGGGCCATCACGACGCAGGGTTGCGGCGGAATGAGGCAGGCCGCCGCGGTGGCGGCAAACGGCGGCGTCAGTGCAGGTGATGCGAAGGGAAACTCGCGGTGCTGCTGCGGAGTGCAACGGCGTGTTGCTCGACCGGCATCTTCCGCTCGTCGAGGTCGCGTGAACGGCAGAGCGGCGTCCGCTGATCGGCAGCACGATCGCTGGACGACGATCATAGTCATTGACCGTCGCCTCATCGGCAAAACCGCAGGGTGAGCAAAGCGACGTCTCGCTGCATCGCCGCGCGTCGGCTGACGCGTGCCCACCCTGCGGTGTCGCGGCCGCCGCGACGCCCTCGATCAGCATCTTCTGGAGTGCGGGCGCTCGACGGGTGAATGCGCGTCCACGACGGTGTCGGTGTCACCAACATGGAGCGACAATCAGTGGTTGTAAATCGCGGAATTGAAGTCTAAAATCCGCGATTGTTTGAGCGCGGCCAATTTTTGAGTTTCATTTCAACGGAGCTTGTCATGGAAGAAGCGCATATCAAGTCATTCGAGGCTCTGCCTCAGTCCACCTCATGCAGGATCATCACGTTCGACAGCGCGACGGTGGTGCCTGGCATCGTTCCGAACACCTATTTCCTGATCGTCACCGGCACCAAGCCCTGGGTCACGATGAAGGTCGAATTGCATCCGCTGATCTATATCCGGCAACCCGAATATTGGGGCATCGAGGTGGTCGGCTGCCAAAGCGGCATCGGCTTGCCGCAGACCGCGCCGTATCACGTTGTCCTCGACATCACACACGTGCGCGGCACGAAGGGGATCGAAGTGATCGGCGCCACGAGCAGGAAGCAGATCAACGTGCCGTAGGTCGGTCGACGGTCGGGTGCGGGGGCATTCGCGCGCTCCGAAGCGGATCGCGCAAAGCCCTCGGCCTGACCAGCTCACGTTACGACGAGCGCCGCGACACCCTCGATCTCGATCAGCATCTTCGGATCGGGCAGAACGTAGGGCGGGTTAGCGCCCGCGGGACGATTTCACCGCGCAGGGGAATGTTTGCCAGGGCGCGTAACCCGCCGCCTGCGCGGAATGGTGGGTTACGCGAACGGCCTTCAGCCATGTGCGAGCATGGAGAGATCGTCGGTTGCCGTCCGCTAACCCACCCTACCGTTTCACGACCGCCGCGACGCCCTCGATCTCGATCAGCATCTTCGAATCAGGCAGCGCTGCGACCACGCAGGTGGTGCGCGCGGGGTAGGGTGCCGGCCCGAACGCCTCGGCATAGAGCCGGTTCATGGTCGCGACGTCAGCGGCTCGCGTCAGCAGCACGTTGACCTTGACCAACTCGCGGATGGTCGCGCCGCCTTCGGTCAGGACGCGGGTGAAGTTGGTCACGACATTGGCGAACTGCGCGTCGAACTCGGCGGGCAGGTTGCCGTGGGCATCGAAGCCGGGAATGCCGGAGATGAAGAGGAGGTCGCCGATCCGGGTGCCAAACGACAGCGGCGGGGCTTTGATGTGGGGTGGGGCGAGGATGTGGTGGATGGGCATGGGACGTCCATTTCGATCTCGTAACTATTCACAAGAGGCGCAAAGCACGCGCTAGGACCTGGGCAGTGGATTTCGGCAGGCTACCGAAAATTCCTACTAGTGCAAAGGCGACCGGCCACAGGCAGGCGGCTAGACCGAACAACCAGTGCTGCTTTGGCTCGCGGGAAGACCGTCCGGACATCAGATTCTCCTGCTTCTTTCGCCGCGAAGGTGATGTCCTTTCCTACAAAGTACAATGATGAAATAACTTAGTTGGCGGTCGGTTTAACGGGCCACTAAACCGAAATTGACCTAATCCCTTGGATTTACTTACTCGCGTTCCTTGCGGATAGTTGTGGATTGGGAACGTGAAGGAGGCTGTTTCTGCATTCGTCGACCGTTCCTTGTCGCTGAAATTGAGAAGGCGGACATCAGCGAGCTTCCGTCATTGTCGCAACAAGCGGCAACCAACGCATCAATTGCGAAATCGAAGGACCGAGCAGATCTCAAACAAGAAAGCCGGGCTTGCGCCCGGCTTCGATGGGTGGCCGGGTCAAGCCCGGCCATGACGACGGAGAGAGTGGAACTGAGCGGGCTTCAGGACAACGCCTTGTTGCTCTCCTTCACCTTCTCCGCATCCAGATACACGCTGCCGCCCATTTCCTTGAACTTGGCGCTCATCTGGGCCATGCCGTCCTCGATGGTGCCGCTGATGGTCATGCCGACGGTGGCTGGATCATTCAGCGTCGCGGCGTAGTCGCGGACGTCCTGGGTGATCTTCATCGAGCAGAATTTCGGGCCGCACATCGAGCAGAAATGCGCGACCTTGTGGGCTTCCTTCGGCAAGGTCTCGTCGTGGAAGCTCTTGGCCGTGTCCGGGTCGAGGCCGAGGTTGAACTGGTCGGTCCAGCGGAACTCGAAGCGGGCGCGGGAGAGGGCGTCGTCGCGCAGTTGCGCTGCGGGATGGCCCTTGGCGAGATCGGCGGCGTGGGCGGCGATCTTGTAGGTGATGACGCCGGTCTTGACGTCGTTGCGATCGGGCAGGCCGAGATGCTCCTTCGGCGTCACGTAGCACAGCATGGCGCAGCCGAACCAGCCGATCATGGCTGCACCGATGCCTGACGTGATGTGGTCGTAGCCCGGCGCGATGTCGGTGGTCAGCGGCCCCAGCGTATAGAACGGCGCCTCGCCGCACTCCTTGAGCTGCTTGTCCATGTTGATCTTGATCTTGTGCATCGGCACGTGGCCGGGGCCCTCGATCATGACCTGGCAGCCCTTGTCCCAGGCGATCTTGGTCAGCTCGCCGAGGGTTTCCAATTCGGCGAACTGGGCGCGGTCGTTGGCATCCGCGATCGAGCCGGGACGCAGGCCGTCGCCGAGCGAGAACGAGACGTCATACTTGCGCATGATGTCGCAGATCTCCTCGAAATGCGTATAGAGGAAGCTCTCCTTGTGATGCGCGAGGCACCACTTCGCCATGATCGAGCCGCCGCGCGAGACGATGCCAGTGACGCGGCTCGCGGTGAGGTGGATGTAGGCGAGACGCACGCCGGCGTGGATGGTGAAGTAGTCGACGCCCTGCTCGCACTGCTCGATCAGGGTGTCCTTGTAGAGCTCCCAGGTCAGCGCGACCGGATCGCCGTTGCACTTCTCCAGCGCCTGGTAGATCGGCACGGTGCCGATCGGCACCGGCGAGTTGCGCAGGATCCATTCGCGGGTGGTGTGGATGTTGCGGCCCGTCGAGAGGTCCATCACGGTGTCGGCGCCCCAGCGGATCGCCCACACCATCTTGTCCACTTCCTCTTCAACGGAAGATGTCACCGCCGAGTTGCCGATATTGGCGTTGATCTTGGTCAGGAAGTTGCGGCCGATGATCATCGGCTCCAACTCGGCATGGTTGATGTTGCAGGGAATGATGGCGCGGCCACGCGCGATCTCGTCGCGCACGAACTCCGGGGTGATGAAGGCGGGCACGGATGCGCCAAAACTCTCGCCGTCGGCAAGCGCAGCTTCGGCGCGCTCGAGCTGGGTCTTGCGGCCGAGATTCTCGCGCTCGGCGACGTAGATCATCTCCTTGGTGACGATGCCGGCGCGGGCGAATTCGAGCTGGGTGATCTTGTGGCCGTCGAGGCCGCGCAGCGGCTTGTGATGCGCGGTGAACGACTTTGCGGCCTTGTCGGCGCCGACATTGCCGTTGTCCTCGGGCTTGATGTCGCGGCCTTCGTACTCCTCGACGCCGCCACGCTCGCGCACCCAGGCGGTGCGGGCGCGCGACAGGCCGGCGTTGACGTCGATCGTCACGGTCGGATCGGTGTAGGGACCGGAGGTGTCGTAGACCGGCAGGTTCGGCTCGGAGGCCGCTTCCGAGAGGATGATCTCGCGCAGCGGCACGCGCAGGTCGGGCGCGGAGTCCGGCGTTGCGTAGATCTTGCGCGAGGACGGCAGCGGGCCGGTGGTGACGGCGGGCAGGGTGGTGTCGGGATTGGAGCGGATGTTCATGGGATCCTCCTTCTCAATTGTTGTTATTCCGGCCAAAGCGCCCGGCGTTCAGAGGCGATGTGTTGGCGGGAGGTCTTGCGGCGAGTGCAGTGCGCCCCCCTCCCCCTTGCGGGGAGGGGTTGGGGGTGGGGGTGCCCGGAATGCGATGCTGATGAGTGGGCGATTCCTTAGAGCTGCAGCGTGCCGGACGTGACGTCACATGGAGAGCTGTGCGCGTGGACCCCCACCCCCGACCCCTCCCCGCAAGGGGGAGGGGGGCACACCGCGTTCGCGGAGGTGATCTCCTGCAACAATTCTCAGACGCATTCGCAAAATCCGCGCGCATCATGCCGGCTCCTTGGTCGCATCGAGCCACGCGCGGACGCGGGCGTCGGGGTCGGGGTTCTGCGTCACGTCGCTGACGACGGCGATGGAGTCGGCGCCGGCGGCGAAGATCTCCGCGGCCTGCTCCAGCTTGATGCCGCCGATCGCGACCAGCGGGATGGTGCCGACACGCTTCTTCCACTCGCCGATCTTCGCGATGCCCTGCGGGGCGAAGCGCATCGCCTTCAGCGTCGTCGGGAAGATCGGCCCCAACGCGACATAGTCGGGCTTGGCGGCGAGCGCGGTCTCCAGCTCGGCATCGTCATGCGTCGAGAGGCCGAGCGTCAGGCCGGCCTCCTTGATCGCGGCGACGTCGGCGTCGGCGAGGTCCTCCTGGCCGAGATGGAGGTGCTGCGCGCCGGCAACGATCGCGGCGCGCCAGTAGTCGTTGACGATCAGCTTCGTCGCCGTGCCCTTGGTGATCGCCAGCGCGTCGGTGACGATCTGCAGCGCCTCGCCGTCGTTGAGGTCCTTCGCGCGCAGCTGCACGGTGCCGACGCCGAGCCTGGTCAGGCGCTCGACCCAGGCGAGGCTGTCGACGACGGGATAGAAGCGATCAGGATACGGCATGCCAGAACGGTGTCCCAACGACAGGGGTGGAGGGCGAGGCGAAATCGCGGGCGTCCATCAGCCCGGCCTCGTAGGCGGTGCGGCCGGCTTCGACCCCGAGCCGGAAGGCGCGCGCCATCGCCACCGGGTCGGCAGCCTTGGCAATCGCCGTGTTGAGCAGCACGGCGTCGTAGCCGAGCTCGAGTGCTTCCGCCGCGTGGCTCGGCGCGCCCAGGCCGGCGTCGACCACCAGGGTGATATCGGGCAGGCGGTCGCGCAGCAGCTTCAGCGCGTCGCGGTTGATGATGCCCTTGGCCGAGCCGATCGGCGCCGCCCAGGGCATCACGACCTTGCAGCCGGCATCGACCAGCCGCATCGCGACCGTGAGATCCT
Organism: Bradyrhizobium sp. SZCCHNRI1029; assembly: GCF_032487555.1. NCBI lineage: Bacteria > Pseudomonadati > Pseudomonadota > Alphaproteobacteria > Hyphomicrobiales > Nitrobacteraceae > Bradyrhizobium > Bradyrhizobium sp. SZCCHNRI1029. The sequence goes on along the minus strand of NZ_JAUEUK010000004.1, from coordinate 217,617 downwards.
CGGTGCAGTAGGGGAACACCTCGAAACCGTCCTTGATCAGGATATCAGCGGCTTCGACGAGACCAACCACGTCGGGCTGCAGGGTGTCGTTGTCGCCGATCACTTCGAGCTTGATCCAGCTCGTGCCGAACAATTCGCGCGCGAGCTTCGCCGTCGTCACCGCCTCGCGCACGCTGCGGCAGCCGGCGGTGTTCGGCAGCACGGTGACATCGAGCGCGTTGATCAGCTTCCAGAACGCATCGCCGGTCTTGCCGCCGGCCGACTCGCGCCGCAGCGACACGGTGACGATCTGCGCGCCCGAGGCGCGGATCGCATCCTGCATGATCGCAGGCGATGGGTAGAGCGCGGTGCCGATCAGCAGGCGGGAGGCGAAAGTCTTGTCGTAGAAGGTGGGCATCAATGGTCTCCGTCATGTCGGACGGTGGTCGCCGCAACGAAGCCTGTCATCCCCGCGAAAGCGGGCGATGACAGTGGTGGTTGTGGCGCGAGCTCCATGAGCATCACCCTCCCTGCCGGGGGGTGATGATCTCGATCTCGTCGCCGGTCTTGAGCTGCGTCTCGGCCCAGCGGCTCTTCGGCACCACGTCGTAGTTCAGCGCGATCGCGAAATGGGTGCCTTCGTAGTCGAGCTCGGAGAGCAGCGCGGCGACGCTGGTCGCGCTGATGTCGCGGGCCTCGCCGTTGACGGTCACGCGCATCGCATCACCTCGTTGTCGATCTGGCCGTGCGCGAGATAGTTCAAGGTCGCCTGCGCCAGCGCCGGCGCGATCAGGAAGCCGTGGCGGTAGAGGCCGTTGACGCGGATCTCGCGCTCGCCCTTGATGGTGATGCGCGGCAGATTGTCGGGATAGGCCGGCCTGAGCCCCGAGCCGAATTCGAGGATGCGCGCCTCGCCGAACGCCGGATGCACCGAGTAGGCGGCACCGAGCAATTCCAGCGCCGAGCGCAGGCTGACGCCGGTGTCCTCGGCCTCGAGCGAAGTCGCCCCCAGCATGAACAGGTTGTCCTCGCGCGGGATCAGATAGAGCGGGAAGCGCGGATGCATCAGCCGCACGGGCCGCGCGAGCTGCACCTCGGCGGTCTCGATCAGGATCATCTCGCCCTTGACGCCGCGCAGCTCGGGCTCGGCGTCGCGCGCCTCCAGCCCGCGGCAGTCGATCACGAGGCCGTCGAGATCATCAGCCGTGACGTCGCTGTTGAACAGCACGCGGCCGCCAGCCTCGACGATGCGCTGATGCAGCTTCGGCAGCACGCGGCGTGGCTCGACATGGCCCTCGGTCGGATAGAACAGGCCCTCGCGGAAGCGGCCCTCCAGCGACGGCTCCAACGCCGCAAGCTGCTGCGCGTCGAGCCGCTGATAGCCGGAGGTGCGGCGGGCGAAGCGGTCGTAGTCGGCGCGGTCGCGGGCATGCGCGATCACCAGCGAACCGTTGAACGGCGTGTCCGGCAGCTCGCGCCGCCAGATGTCGAGCGAGGCGAGCCCGAGCCGGCTGATGATCGGCTCGGCGACCTCGCTCTCGCAATAAGGCGCCAGCATGCCGCCGGCCCAATGGCTGGTGGAGAGCATCAGATCGGCGTCGCTGCGCTCGTGCAGCGTGACCTCGCGGCCCGCGCGCGCGAGCAGCAAGGCTTGCCAGGCACCCGCGATGCCCGCACCGATGATGGAAACGGGGACATCCCCGCGCGTGGTTGTCTGCTGCATCCCTGTCCCTTCGCCGGCATGACCCGGATCAGGTTCAAAGGGTCACCGCATCACGCTGCGGTATCTCAGCTCCCCTCGGAGCTCCCCTCGGAACGCACTTAAAATAGACCGATATCCCCCCGTGTCAACGGAGTGTCACGGAAAGACAAAGCCGGTGGCCCTTGGAACCAATGGCGATCAGTGCGCCCGCGCGTGGCGGCCGGTTGCAATCTTCGGGGTGATGTCGAGCGGGCCGCTCGTCCGCTCGGAGCGGCCGGCGGGCCGCGCGTCGGCCAGGCGCTGCCGCTTGGCCTCCTCGTAGTAGCCCCTGGCGAAGTAGAGCACGGCGCGGTCGTGATCGCCGCGGGCGGCACGGTAGGCGCCGGCGAGATAGCGCACGCCATAGGTGAGATTGGTGTTCGGATCGTGCAGGCCCTGTGCGTCGCCGGTGTAGCCCAGGCCGCGCGCGGTGCCGAGCTTGATCTGCATCAGGCCGATGCAGCCGCAGCGGCCGACCAGGTCCTTCTGGTATTTGCTCTCGCGCACGATGACGCGGTGGATCAGCGATTCCGGAATGTTGTTGGCGGCGGCGTGCACCGCCACCAGCGCGTCGATGTGCGGATGGCCGGTGTCGATGTGGCGCGGCTTGGCCTCGGCCGCCCTGCGCTCGGCCTCGCGGGGCTCGGCCGCAGCGGCCGGGATGGCGTCGGTGTCGGCGGACGCTGAGGCATTGGCGTCCATCGGCGGCGACGTGTCGGCGCTGCTGACGGCCTCGATCGCCTCGACCTCGCGCGCGGCCTTCGTCACCGCGCTGCGTGCCGCCAGCTCCCTGGTGCCGTCAGAGCGGACATGGGCGAGCTTGACCTTGCCGGCCTTCGGTTTGGCTGCACTGTCCGATGCGGTGCTCGCATCATCGGCAGCCATTGCGAACGGCACGGGACCAGCCATTGCGAAGCCTGCGATGCAGGCCGTCAGCACAAGACGTCTCATGTGTCAGGATCCCCCGGGAACCACACGCATGCCGAGTAGCCCCCCAGCACGCGCTTTACACTTTGCACACCGTAATTGGCGCGAACGCCGGGCGATAATGTGGCAACAATGGGGCGAAGACGCCGGGCCGGGTCCGGATGCGCCGGCGGTTTACCGCGAATTATGCCGTGCATGCTTGGCTGGGCGGAGCAATTCCGCCAACGGGGCCATGCCGCGATGACGCTGTCCGTCACCCACACCGAAGCGACCGCCGGGCGCGCGCAGGCGCTGCTGCCACTATGGGTCGGCGCCGGCGTCTATGCGCTGCTGCTGATCTCCGGCAACCGGCTGCTCAACGATCCCGACACGCTGTGGCAGATCACGGTGGGGCAGTGGATCGTCGACCACCGTGCGGTCCCCGAGGTCGACGTCTATTCCTTCACCATGCGCGGCGCGCCTTGGATCTCCACGCAGTGGCTGGCGCAGGTCGCCTATGCGGCCGCTTACACGTTCGCCGGCTGGGCCGGGCCGGTGGTGCTGGCGGCCTCGGCGACCGCGCTGTCCTTCGCGCTGTTCGCGCGCGCCCTCGGCCGGCATCTGCGCGACGCCACGACATTGGTGTTCGTGGTCGCGGCGTTCCTGCTCTGCCTGCCGCATCTGCTGGCGCGGCCGCATGTGCTGGCGTTTCCGATCCTGGTCGCCTGGATCGCCGGACTTGTCGATGCGGCCGATCGCAGGGCCGCGCCGCCATGGCAGCTGGTGCCGCTGATCGCGCTGTGGGCCAATCTGCATGGCGGATTCGTGTTCGGCCTGTTCTTCATCGCGCCCGCCGCGCTCGACGCGCTGGTGAATGCCGATCGCTCGGTCCGCGCCGGCCTGGCGCTGCGCTGGGCCGGGTTTGCCGCGCTCGCGCTGGCGGCGAGCTGCTGCACGCCCTATGGCTGGAATGCGCTGCTGGCGTCGCAGAAGATCCTCTCGCTGGGCCAGGCGCTGCCGTTGATCGTGGAATGGAAGGCGACCGACTTCCAGGGGCTCGGTCCGTTCGAGATCTGCCTGCTGATCGCCATCGGGGTCGCGCTGTTCCATGGTCTCAGGCTGCCTCCGGTGCGGATCCTGATGCTGCTCGGCCTGCTGCACATGGCGCTGGCGCAGGCGCGCGCGGCGGAGATCCTGGCGTTGGTCGGTCCGCTGGTGCTCGCCGCACCGCTGGCGCGGCAGGCGGGCGCGTCGCCCGTGCTGCCGCCGGGGCGCGCGTCGGGAGCGGCGCTGACGGCGGCAGTGATGCTCGCGCTCGGCGCCGGCACGGTCGCCTCGGCTTCGATCCTGAACTACACGCCAAACATGCGCGGCACCCCGGTCGCGGCCGTGACCGAGCTGAAGAAGCTCAACCTCACGCGGGTTCTCAATGACTATGATTTCGGCGGCTACCTGATCTCAGCCGGTGTCGCGCCGTTCATCGACGGCCGCACCGAGCTCTATGGCGAAAAGTTCTTCGTCGATCACAACGCCGCGTCCGGCCTGATGGAGCCGGACAATCTGTTCCGCCTGCTCAAGGACTACGACATCGAGGCGACCCTGCTGCGCACGCAGAGTGCTGCGACCAAGCTGCTCGATCACGTCGACGGCTGGCAGAAGGTTTATGCCGACGACATCGCCACCATCCATCTGCGCAAGGCGGATGCCCGTCATGTCGCGGAACCGGCGGTCTCTCCGGCGGCAATTGAATCAAACGCGTTGATCCCATCTCCGTGAGGTCGGATGTCGCGCGGCATCCCGGCGCGTGCAAAACAACCGCCGCGCGGCTAAGATCAGGGCCGTCAGTTCGACAGCATGCCTGACTCATTCAAGAAGACTGAACAGAGAGGGAGCGCGTCATGGCCGTGAAGGCAGCCGACGATCATTCACCCAGCATCGACCATTCATTCGATATCGACGCGATGCCATCCACGGTTCGCGTCGTGGATCTGCCGCGCAACAATCCCTGCGCCCAATGTGGCGAGGCGATCGCATTGCCGTCCTGGGTCGAAAAGGATGGCCGCCGCACCGCCTATCTCTGGCACTGCCGCCTCTGCGACTATCGCTACGAAACCATCGCCTTCTATGCCGAGTCCGTCGACGAGAACGGCGCGATGGCGGCGTAGGCTCGATTGACTATCGCGGGACGTTGCAGCGCTGACGGTCGGCTCCCTCTCCCCGTTCTTACGGGGGCGCGACGAGCTTCGCTCGCGCTGAGAGGGTTGGGGGGAGGGCAGACCCACGAGAAGCGCCGATGGGGAGATCTGTACCCTCTTACCCGGATCGCAACTGGCGATGCAATCCGACCCACCCCGCAGGCGGGGGAGAGGTGAAACCGAGCTAGCAGCAATAGGCTTACACCAGCTCCAGCCAATGTAGACCTGTTAGTCGGGCTCCCGTGCTAGGCGCGGCGGTGCGGCTTGGCGATGTGAGCGACGTCACCCGGATCCCCCGAACGTCACAAAGTGACACTGCCGCGGCGCACTGAGGCTGCTTGTCGCGCAGCATGACGAAATCGTGGTTCCCGCGGAACGCCGACTGTCCATTGCCGTTCTCTCGTCACCATCCACCTAGAGGAGACACCACATGATGATGAAGACTGTTGCGGCCGGCCTCGCCGGTTCCCTGCTGCTCGCGACCGCCGCCTTTGCTGCGGAGAGCACCACCACCACAACCAACACCACGATCAAGAGCGACACCACCGTCGCGTCCTATCAGGGCGACTGGCGCAGCTCCAAGCTCGTCGGCGTGAAGGTCTACAACAACAACAACGAGAATGTCGGCTCGATCGACGATCTGCTGATCGACAAGAGCGGCGCAGTCAAGGGCGTCGTGATCGGCGTCGGCGGCTTCCTCGGCATGGGTGAGCACCTCGTCGCTGTCTCGTTCGACCAGATCAAGTTCTCGGACCAGCCGGTTCAGGCCAACACCGCCTCCAACGCTCCGGCCTCGGGCAAGGCGACCACGCCGCCGGCCACGACGACCGGCGCCGCCACCGGCACTTCGTCATCCTCGTCGATGAGCTCCTCGAAGAATCGCTGGTATCCCGACCATGCGATGATCAACGCCACCAAGGACCAGCTGAAGTCGATGCCCGAGTTCAAGTACTCAGAGTAAACGGCGTCACTGACGTCTAGCTGACTGCCCAAGCGGCGCGCCCGGATCCGTCCGGGCGCGTTCGCGCGTCATGCTGCGGGGCGCAAGGTGGTCTGGCCGAGCGGCAGCTCGATGCGGGCGATCAGTCCGCGTGGCTTGCGATCGTGCAATGACAGCTCGCCGCCATGCGCCTGGACGATCGCCTTCGCGATCGAGAGGCCCAGGCCGAACCCGGTGGCCTCGTCCATGTTGCGGGCATCGTCGCCGCGCACGAAGGGCTCCAGCATGTCGGGCTTGCGCGCATCGGCGATCCCGGGTCCATCATCCTCCACGTCGATCGTCAGGCACTTCCCCGACGCCACCAGTCTGATGACGGTTTCCTTGCCGTACTTCACGGCGTTCTCGACCAGGTTGGTGACCGAACGCATCAGGTCGTCGGGACGCACCGTCGCCATCGCGTGCGCCGGGCCGATATAGGTGACGCTGTGGCCGACATCGGCGAATTGGTCGGCGACGAGCTGCAGGATGCTCGCGATATCGACCAGCGTCATCGGCTCGAGCTTGCGGCCGTTGCGCAGGAATGACAGCACCGAGCCCAGCATCGCATGCATCTGATCGAGATCGGCCAGCATGCGATTGCGCTGCAGCTCGTCCTCGACGAACTCACAGCGCAGCCGCATGCGGGTCAGCGGTGTCCGCAGATCGTGGCTGATGGCCGCCAGCATCTTGGTCCGGTCGTTCATCAGCGCCGTGATGCGTTGGCGCATACGGTTCAGGGCGCGCGCCAGCGACCGGATCTCTTCCGGTCCGCGCTCGGGCAGGGCAGTGGCATCGCCATCGAGGCTGAAGCTCTCGGCAGCCTTGGCGAAGCTCGACAGCGGTGAGGTCAGCGCGCGGGCCGCCCACAGGCCGAGCAGTGTCGTGCTGATCAGCGCGAACATGATCGTCGTCAGCCATGGGGCGCCCCAGAACGGTGGCCGGTGCGGCCGGTCGGCCATTCGAGCCGAAACCATGTTGCCATCGGGCAGAGCGAAGATGACGGTGCGCGTCTGGGAGCCGGGCGGCGGCATGAAGACGCGATAGCCTGGGCCAAGGCCACGAAAGCCGCCTGGACCGTGAGGCCGTCCGTCGGCGAGCTCCGGAGGGGCCGGCCGTCGCTCGTCGCCACCGGTCCCGGCCTCGACGTCGGGGCCGGCCGGCTCGCGCCGGCGGCCGGAAGCACCCGGCAGAGGCCCCACGTGAGGCTTAAGCTCGAACTCAGGATAGGCGCGGGCAATGTCGGAGATCAGTCGAGGCCGTTCGGCAGCGGGCGCGCGTCCAAGAATGCGGATGGCGGTCGCGAGCTGAAGTGGCCCGACTTCGTTTTCGGGGTCGGGCTGCTCGGCGCGATAGATCAGGAACGTCGCCGTGATGATGGCATGGAGCGCCACGATCGAAATGGCGACCAGCGCCGTGATCTGGCCGCGGATTCCCTTGAGGTTGAGAAAGCCGAACGACATCATGACATCGCCATTCGATCGGGCCGGTCAATGGCTTTGCGGGCCAGTCACCACCTCGACGACGGGTGTGAACATGTAGCCGCCGGAGCGCACGGTCTTGATCATGGTGGCCTCCTGCGGGTCCGGCTCGATCTTGCGGCGGATGCGGCTGACCAGCACGTCGATCGAGCGCTCGAACGAGCCGGCGCTGCGGCCCTGCGTCAGGTCGAGCAGGCTGTCGCGCGACAGCACGCGGCCCGGCCGCTCGCAGAAGGTGCGGAGCAGATCGAACTCGGCGCTCGTCATCGCGACGCGTGCGCCTTCGGGATTGCGTAGTTCGCGCAGCCGGAAGTCGATCGTCCAGCCGAGGAAGCTCAGCGCCGTCGCGCCTTCGGTTGCGCTCGCCGTCATCGCGGCCGCCTGCCGGCGCAGCACCGCGTTGATGCGGGCGAGCAGCTCGCGCGGATTGAACGGCTTTGGCAGATAGTCGTCGGCGCCCATCTCCAGTCCGAGGATGCGGTCGACGTCCTCGCCGCGCGCGGTGAGCATGATGATCGGCACCTGCGATTCCGCGCGCAGCTTGCGGCACAAGGTCAGGCCGTCCTCGCCGGGCAGCATGACGTCGAGGATCAGGAGATCGACACGGTGGTCGCCCATGATGCGGGTCATCTCGCGGCCGTCGGTCGCGGTGGTCACGTTGCAGGCATTGTTGCGCAGATATTTCGCGATCAGCGTCCGCGTCTCGCGGTCGTCCTCGACGACAAGAATGTGTGGTTGTGTCTGGGCCATACCGACAAGTGACCTAGAATCGCGGCGTTTTGCGAAGAATTTTGTTACGGAATGTTTCCTGCGACGGGCGCGCGGAAAGGGCCCGACAACGTCTCTCTGCGCCGTGTTGCGGAATTCGTGAGGGCGCGTCAAGCCTCGCGAAACGTATGGCCTCGGGGCCGCCGCACGCTCGCGCGATGCGGCTGCATCCGGCTACCGGAAACGGCGCGGACATTCGTGAGTGTCGCCAGACCAGGTCAGGCCCGATTGAATCATTGCCGGTCGTTGCACGGTCCGCAAACGCGTGCAGCGACGGGATGCGACGTTCCGAAACGGCCCGTCACAGTCCTGGCAATGTATTGACTCGAACCGACATCGTGCCCTCCGCCGAGGCGATCACGCGCAGCACGGTGGCGTCGAAGGCGATGTCGGTCAAAGCGAGGTTGTTGATGTCGGTGTCGACGCGGATGCCGTTCTCGTTCTTCTGCAGTTCGGCGACCGCGGTCGCGATCTTGTCGCGGACATTGTCGGCGAACGGCTTGAGATCGACCACCGACCGCTCTAGCAGCGCGCGTTGCAGATGTGGCACCACGGCGCGCGCGGCGGCGCCGAGCAGGCCGAACGCCGCGTCGGATTCGACGGCGAGCTGCAGGTCGGACAGCCGCAGGATCTGCTGCGCCTGATCGACCATCGGCCGTCCCCAGATGTGCACCGTCGCGTCGGCGCCGAGGCCGAAGAAGCTCTCCTTCTCTTTTCCCTTCACCTGCAGCGAGATCAGCAGCCGGTTGCCCGAGGGCACGACGGTCGCATGCTTCACCGTGACCGTGACCGGGCCGGAGCCGTCCTCGGGGAACGTCCGCCCGGCGAGCTGCGAGTCGACGAGCTTGCTGAGCTCGGTGAATGGGACATCGATCGGAACCGCGACGTTGACGGTGCCCGCGGTGGGCGGAACGATCGTGATCTTGTCCGGGAACGGGCACTCCGGCTTGGTCTCGGCCGCCGTGACCCGGGTCTCCGCCTCGATCCCCATGGTGACGCTGACGACGTTCGCATCGATCGCGGGCTGCGCGGCCAGCGCCCGTGTCGGCTTGATCTCGAGCCAGACGGCGGGCAGTCCCGGCGTGGTGCCCTGAAGCGGCACCGAGCGGCAGGCGCGGGCCCACTGCGCCTGCGCCACGCGCCGCATGGTCGGGTCCTTGCGCAGCCTCTCGCTGAGCGCGTTGAGCTGGTCGTTGACGGTCTTGTCGATGACCGGTTTCATCTGCGCGGGCACGTTGACGCGGGCGCCGGCGACGGTCAGCGCGGTGTCGCCGAGATTGACCTGGGCGGTGAAGTTCGGCTCGACATACCAGGAGGCGGCCAGCCGTGGCCGCATCGCGATCAGGACGTTGCCCTTGATGTCGGCGGTGGCGTTCAGGTTCTTGATGTTGATGCCGCCAATCTGCTTGGCGGCATCCGCGCCGAGCAGGCCGCCGATGGCGTCGCCGAGCGCGCCGGTCGCTTTGGCGGACAGCGATCCGGTGACGTTCAGCCGGCCCGAGAGCGGCGTCGCCAGCGACAAAGTGTCCTGGGTGCCGGTGGCGGCGATGGCGCCGCGGGTGACCGTCCAGCCGATGTCGGCATTCTGCAGGATCTGGTTGACGGGGTTGTCGGCCTTGCCGGAGAAATTACGCGGCGTGGCCTTTTCGGCGGCGTCACGAATCGCGCCGAGCGAGATCGAGACCGGCGTCATGATGATCGAGTTGCGCGTGGCCGGCGGCAGCGGCGGCAGTTGGGTCAGCTGCGGCGCCGGCGTGCTGCCCGAGAACAGAAACACCTCCACGATGATGATGCCGATCAGCACGACGGCGGCAAGGCCGGCGGTGCCGATCAGGATCAGCCGCAGCCGGGGCGGCGAGCGCCGCGGCGGCGGCTGCGTTTTCGGGGCGAGCGGATGCGGCCTGCTCTGCCAATCCGGTCGCGGTGTCGGAAGGTTCATGTCGGATCCACGGACTCCAACTGCCGCGCCGGCCCATGCCGGAAGCGGCGAGATCGCGGTTAATACAAGATTGCCGAGCTTACAGGGCCGGACGGAGGCGCGCCAGGGCAGCCCGTGACGCGGACCATCATCAATCGGCCGTGATGGTGAACGGCGGCATGCGCGCAAAGAAATGACCGCCGCGGCTTTCGGGCCTCGGCGGTCCAGTCAGGGAGGATCCGGGAGAAGGAACGAGCGGTGCGGCCCGCGCAGCTCAGCGGGTCATGCGGCCGAGATCGGCGCGGCGCTCCATCGGCAGCACGATCACCTTGGCGCCGACGCTGACGCGGGCATAGAGGTCGATCACGTCCTGATTGGTCAGGCGGATGCAGCCCGACGACACATGCGTGCCGATCGTCTCGGGCGCGTTGGTGCCGTGAATGCGGTAGACGGTGCCGCCGAGATACATCGCGCGGGCGCCGAGCGGATTGCCGGGACCGCCGGCCATGTGACGCGGCAGATAAGGCTGGCGCGCGATCATCTCCGGCGGCGGCGTCCAGTCCGGCCATTCCGCCTTCCTGGTCACCGACTGCACGCCGGACCAGGTAAAGCCGTCGCGGCCCACGCCGATGCCGTAGCGCATCGCCTGGCCGCTGCCGAGCACGTAGTACAAATACTTGTTTGGTGTGTCGATGATGATCGTGCCGGGCGCTTCGCGGGTGGCGTAGCTCACGACCTGGCGGCGCAGGCGCGCGGGCATCTCATAAGCGGTCGCCTCGTCCTCGCGCGGCGTGATCAGTTGCGGCGTTGTTGCCGGCGGCTCGTAGGTCGCCATCGGCGGCGGCAGCAGGAAAGGGAACGGGGCCGGAGGCGCGGCTCGCGTCGGCGTTGCCGCAGCGAACGTACCGACGATCAGCGCAGCAAACAGGATGCGGGATCGCGAACCGACTGTGCCTGACGTGAACATGGACGTCCCCTCGTTTGATCGCTTGGTGCGCGCCGTGCTTGTCTCGACCGGCGTCGTCAAAATCAGTTGCCTGTCATCATTCCCTGCGGCGCATTGACCCGCGCCCGATGCTGCAACTCATAGGGGAGAAAAGTTTCGTTGCGTTTGCGCGCTGCGCGCAAAAAGGTTTCGTCGGCTTAACCGTTTGTTTCATGACGGTTTCACGACAGCAGCCGCGCGGGACAGCCACAGATCGCGGGGAAAACAGCAGTTGGCGGGCAAAAAGACCCTTCGACAGTTCGATGACGTCACACGCCTGAAATAACAATGTCGGAATTTGCGGCTGTTCAGAATCGCTGCAACTTTCCGGATCGCCTTATGCGGATCTTAATCGCAACCGACGCCTGGCACCCGCAGGTCAACGGCGTAGTGCGCACGCTCACCTCGCTGGCTCGCGCGGCCGCCGGCCTCGGCGCTGACATCACCTTCCTCACGCCGGAAGGCTTTCCGTCGTTCGGCGTGCCGACCTATCCGGGCCTGCGGCTCGCCATGACCAACGGCCGCGAGATCGCCCGGCGCATCGAGGCGGCGGCGCCGGATGCGATCCACATTGCCACCGAAGGCACGGTCGGCTGGGCGGTGCGCCGCTACTGCCTGCGCCATGGCCTGCCGTTCACGACGTCCTACACGACGCGCTTTCCGGAGTACGTCGCTGTGCGCACCGGCATTCCCGATGCCGTCGGCTATTGGGTGATGCGCCGCTTCCACGACGCCGCCGCGATGACCATGGTCGCGACAAATTCGCTGAAGCAGGACCTCGCGTCGCGCGGCTTCAAGCGGCTCGGCTTCTGGACCCGGGGCGTCGATACGAAGCTGTTCAATCCGGACGCGCCGGTCGCGCTGGATCTGCCGCGTCCGGTGTTCATGACCGTCGGCCGCGTCGCGGTCGAGAAGAACCTGGAAGCCTTCCTGGCGCTCGACCTGCCGGGCTCGAAGGTGGTGATCGGTAACGGCCCGCAGAAGGCGGAGCTCGAGCGTCGCTTCCCGGCGGCGCATTTCCTCGGCGAGAAGACCGGCAACGATCTGACCGCGCACATGGCGGCCGCCGACGTCTTCGTGTTTCCGAGCCTGACCGATACGTTCGGCGTCGTGCAGCTGGAGTCGCTGGCCTGCGGCACGCCGGTCGCGGCCTTCCCCGTCACCGGTCCGCTCGACGTCATCGCCGATCATCCGATCGGGGCGATCGACTGGGACCTGCGCGCCGCCTGCCTGAAGGCGCTGACGATGTCGCGCGAGACCTGCCGGGCATTTGCGCTCGACCGCTCCTGGGAGAACAGCGCGCGCCAGTTCATCGGCAATCTCGCCGTGCTGCAGCCGTCCCGCGTCGTGCGTCCGACACCGGTGCTGGCCGGTCAGAGCGCCGTGCGCGGCTGACGGCGAACTTTGCGTCACTCCATCAATTCCAAACCCAAGTGAGATGTAACGATGGCAGAAACCATGAAGCTCGGCGGCGCGCGGGAGCTCGACTTCGATCGCGAGCAGGTCGAGCAGGCCTATGACCGCTGGGCACCGATCTACGACCTCGTGTTCGGCGGCGTGTTCGAGAAGGGCCGCAAGGCCGCGATATCAGCCACGAACAAGCTCGGCGGGCGCGTGCTCGAGGTCGGCGTCGGCACCGGCATCTCGCTGCCGCTCTATGCGCCGCATGTCCGCGTGTTCGGCACCGACATCTCCGAGGCGATGCTCGGCAAGGCGATGCGGCGCGTCGCCGACCAGCGGCTGAAGAACGTCGAGGGTCTCGCGGTGATGGACGCCGAGCAGCTCGACTTTCCCGACGATTCGTTCGACGTCGTTATGGCGCAATATGTCGTCACCGCGGTGCCGAACCCGGAGGTCGCGCTGGACGAGTTCGCGCGCGTGCTGCGCCCGGGCGGCGAACTGATCATCCTGACCCGCGTCAGCGCCGATGACGGCCTGCGCCGGGTGATCGAGCAGGCGCTGCAGCCGGTGGTGCGCCGGCTCGGTTTCCGTACCGCCGAGTTCGGCTGGTCGCGCTACCTGCGCTGGCTCGCCGGCGCCGAGCGCATGGAGCTGGTCGAGCGCCGCCTGATCCCGCCGCTCGGCCATTTCTCGCTGGTCCGCTTCCGCAAGCTGGAGCGTGCCGCCGCGGCCTGAAGCCGCGGCCGCCCTCTACCGCCTCCGCGACGTTCTACGTAGTCCGAAACGTTTCGCTGCGTCCGATCGCATGACATCTTGATGATGTCATGCGATCTACACCGAATCCCTGTACAAGACCTGCAACTCATTCTTCGGAGCAACCATGATCAAGCATTTCCTGGAGCAGCTGCGGATCCAGCGCTGGGACGACCATCGCTACTATCATCACAGCCGTATCAACCAGAGCCTCCACTTCGTCAGCGCGCTCAGCTTCATGATCGCCTATGTGATGATGGTGTTCGACCCGCTGGTCTCGGCGCTGATCGGCTGGCTGGTGTCGATGACCTCGCGCCAGGCGGGCCATTTCTTCTTCGAGCCGAAGGGCTACGACCACGTCAACCAGGCGACGCACGAGCACAAGGAAGAGATCAAGGTCGGCTACAATCTGCAGCGCAAGGTCGTGCTGATGTCGATCTGGGCCGCGGCCCCCGTGGTGCTCTATCTGCAGCCGACCCTGTTCGGCCTGCTGCCGCCCTGGACCTCGGCGATGGAATTCGTGCGCGAGACCGCCAAGCTGTGGCTCGTGATCGGTATCGGCGGCCTGCTGTTCCGCACCATTCATTTGTTCTTCATCCGTGACGTCGAGACCGGGCTGGTCTGGATGACCAAGATCATCACCGACCCGTTCAACGATTTCATGCAGTACCGCGCGGCTCCGCTGGCGCTGCTGCGTGGCGAGCTGATCGACCCCGGCCTGCACCTGATGAACGAAGGCCTCGAAGAGCAGCACGCCTGAGCCGGCTTGAAGCCCAGAGTAAAGCGATGCCCGGGCCGGTCCCGGGCATCGGTGTTTGTGGGGGGCTGTGAGGTGAAATCGAGCGAGCTTGCAGCCATGCGGCACGTGCCACCTTCCCCTGGAGGGGGAGGGGGAGGGTCGACGCGTGCGAAGCGCGCGTCGGGGTGGGGTGATCTCTCCACTTGCTCACCCGCACCTCATGTGCGGACAGGCCGTCACCCCACCCCGGCGCGCATTTCGCTCCGCTCATGCGAGCCGACCCTCCCCCTTCAGGGGAGGGTGGTTGCGCCGTCAGCGCCCGAATGCGGCGCCGAGCATCTCTTTCAGAATCTGGCGCTTGATCGCCTTGTTGGTGAGCGTGCCGTCGTTCCACCACCAGCCGTCCTGCTTCATCTTCTCGGCCGCCGAGACGAAGCGCTTCGTCACCTCGGCAAAATCGGCGTCGGTGTAGTTCAGGCTGAAGATCAAGCGGCCGGTGCCGACCCAGCTCAGCGCCAGGCCCTCGGCACGCAGGTAGTATTGCAGCATCCAATTGTAGCGCGACGGCACGGTGTATTCGACCAGCCAGATCGAATGCATATTGGAGACGCGCACCGGCAGGTCGTGCTCGGCCAGCGCGGCGTTGAGCTGCGCGGCGCGGCCATTCCAGGTTTCATCCAGGCCGTCGTAGATGGCGCGGAGGTTCGGGCTGTCGAGCCGGCTCAGGAACTCGTCCATCGCCGCCATCACATAAGGATGCGAGTTGAAGGTGCCGCGGGCGAAGCAGATGTCGGCCGGGCGGTCGTCGCGGAAGCGGCGCATCAGCTCGCGCTTGCCGCAGACGACGCCGATCGGCAGGCCGCCGCCGAGGCTCTTGCCGTAGGTCACCATGTCGGCCTTGACGCCGAAATACTCCTGGGCGCCGCCCGGCGCGAGCCGGAAGCCGAGGAACACCTCGTCGAACAGCAGCACGATGCCGCGTTCCGTGCAGACCTCGCGCAGCTGCTTCAGCCAGGCGGTGTAGGCTTCGCGGTCGTAGCGACCCTTGCGCGAGGAATCGACCAGCGCCGAGTCGCCGGGCGCATTGCCGTTCGGATGCAGCGCCTGCAGCGGATTGACCAGCACGCAGGCGATGTCGCGCCGCGTGCGCAGGACGTGCAGCGTGCGCTCGGACATCTCGGCCAAGGTGTAGGTCTCGTGCGGCGCGATCGGGTTGCCGACGCCGGGCTGTACGTCGCCCCACCAGCCGTGATAGGCGCCGGCGAAGCGGACCAGATGCGTGCGGCCGGTGTGGTAGCGGGCGAGCCGCACCGCCTGCATCACCGCCTCGGTGCCGGACATGTGGAACGAGACCTCGTCCATGCCGGACAGCTCGGTCAGGCGCTTCACGTTGTCAGCGACGACCGGGTGATAGAGCCCGAGCACCGGGCCGAGCGCGCTCGCGCGCCGCTCGGCAGCCGCGATGCACTCCTTGTAGAAGTCATAGCCGAAGATGTTGACGCCGTAGGAGCCGGTGAGGTCGTAGAACCGGTTGCCGTCGAGATCGGTCAGGGTCACGCCGGAGGAAGCCTGCATGAACGAGCCGGCGCCGAGCTGCTCCTTGACCAGACGGCTGTACTGGAACGGGACCCGGTAGCTCTGGGTGAACTGCAGGTCGGAGATGCGGCTTGCGGCTTCCGCCGTCAGCGCGCGGCTCTTGGCGAAGGTCTCCTGGAACAGCGCGCCGAGCCGGAAGAAGCCGTCCTGGCGCTTCGTGGCGATCGCCTGCGGTGCGCCGTCGGAGCGGAAGAAGTCGTCGATCTCGAACTCATAGCGCGGGATCAGCCTGGAGATCCGGCGCGACATCTTGGAATGGCCGGCCAGCGAGCGGTGCTTGGCGCGCGACAGTTCGATGCGGGCCTTGACCTTCGGGGCCATGGCGGCCGTCACGGCAGCGCCAACGGCGAGCGATACATAAGGAATCGAGTTTTCCATCATGTCCAAAAGCGCTAACCCCTCCTGCTGACAGATTCATGACAGTCAAAAGCCTGATCGCCTCCGTCACCCAACAGGAAGACCTCAACTTCCTGCTCACCAACCGCGTGCCGCGCGCCGCGCTGACCCGCTTCATGGGCTGGTTCTCCAAGATCGAGAACCCGCTCGTCCGGGACGCGTCGATCGCGCTCTGGAAGCTGTTCTCCGACCTGGATCTCTCCGAGGCCAAGGAGAGCCGCTTCAAGAGCCTGCACGCCTGCTTCACGCGCGAGCTGAAGCCCGGCCTGCGGCCGTTCGATCCGGATCCCGCCATCGTCACCAGCCCGTCCGACGGCATCATCGGCGCCCACGGCCTGATCCGCGACGGCGAGCTCTACCAGATCAAGGGCGCGCCCTATTCGCTGCGCGAACTCGTCGCCGATCCCGCCGTGGTCGAGACCCATCGCAATGGCTGCTTCGTCACCTTGCGTCTGACCTCGAGCATGTATCACCGCTTCCACGCGCCGGCCGACATGACGATCGAGCATGTCAGCCTGATTCATGGCGACGTCTGGAACGTCAATCCGATCGCGCTGAAGCGGGTCGAGCGGCTGTTCTGCAAGAACGAGCGCGCGGTGATCCGCACGCATCTTACCTCCGGCGAGCCGTTCACGATCGTGCCGGTGGCGGCGATCCTGGTGGCGAGTATCCGCCTGCATGCGCTCGACCGCGTATTGAACGCGCAGACCGAGCGACCGCTCGCCTATGCCTGTAACAACAATGTGCGCAAGGGGGACGAGCTCGGCTGGTTCGAGCACGGCTCCACCATCATCCTGCTCGCGCCCGGCGACTTCACATTCTGCCCCGATGTGGCGGAAGGCGCCCGCATCCGGGCCGGACAGCCACTGTGGCGCAGGCGCGTCGCCGCCGGATGAATGTCAGGTCCACGCTTGCGGAATCTCGATTTCGGCGTTGCGCAGTCCTATATCGGAGCGTTCAACTGACGAATCAGACCGCGGGAGTTGCGGTCGTTGCGGCTCGGGAGAGGCGATGGCGAGAGCGCCGATCATGGCGGCAGGGGGCATCGTGCTGCGGCGGGAACAGCCGCCGCGCATCGCGGTCGTGCGCCTGCGCAAGCGCGACGAATGGGTGCTGCCGAAGGGCAAGCTCGACGACGGCGAGACGCCGCGCGACGCCGCCAGGCGCGAGGTGCTGGAGGAGACCGGCCACAAGGTCACCGTGCATGAATTCCTCGGCACCCTGGTCTACGATACCGGCACGCGTGCCAAGGTCGTGCACTACTGGCGCATGGAAGCGGCCGACGAGCCGTCGCAGCCGCTGATGGACGATGTCCGCGCCGTCGACTGGCTGCCGCTCGATGCGGCGGTGGGGCGGCTGTCGCGCGATCATGAGAAGACGTTCCTGGAGACCGTCGGGCCGTACGCGCTCGCAGGCCTGATCCGCAAGACCAAGGCGAAGTCCGCGCCCGAGGTGGTGGCGAAGACCGCCGCTGACAAGAAGCCGGTCGAGAAGGTCGCAGCGGAGACGGCGGCGGTCGCGGCAAAGCCTGCAACCGCCAGGAAGCGCCGCAGCCGGGTCGTGGAGCCCGCCCCAGCGCCGGCTCCGGAGATCGCCGACTTCGCGATCGCAGTGCCGGGCGAGCAGCCCGCCGAAGCCGTGCTTGCGGCTGCGGCGCCCGACCTCGGTCAATCCGAACCGACTGCTTCGGATCCGGCAGCAGTGCCGGCGGAGGCCCACCCGGTCCCGATGGCGGCCGAACCCGCTGCAAGCGCGCGTGAGCCGGCGGACCTCGAGCGTATCGAGGCCGTGGCCGCAGCGATCAAGTCGCTCGTGCCGAGCAAGGCCGCGCCGGATGCCGAAAGCAGCCCGAGTAAGGACAGGCCGTCGGACGTGCCGAATGCCGGCGCAGAAGCCGCCGCGCCGCGCGAAGACGTGGCCGCCGCGGATGCGGAGGCGCTGGATGGTGCGCCACGCCGCAGCCTGGCCCAGAAGATGCGGGCGTGGCTCGGCCGCGCCGCCTGAGTCTGGTTGACGAAACGATTGATCGGCAAGCGGTTCTGCCGTGCACATTCTGCGCGTGCCGGCTGAGCAATTCCTGCTGTCCGCTGCTCGAAGATTGCCAAGAACCATTCGCGCCATCGCGGGTTGATGCGGGTCCGTCAACGGAGACCCCGCATGAGCCCGTCGCCACCGCGCCAGAGCGCCGCGTCCACCGCAAAGCCTGCCCCTCTGTCCGTCACGCTTCAGATCAATGGCCAGTCGCACACGCTGTCGGTGGCACCCTGGACCACGCTGCTCGATCTCCTGCGCAATCATCTCGACCTCACCGGCACCAAGAAGGGCTGCGATCACGGCCAATGCGGCGCTTGCACCGTGCTGATCGACGGCCGCCGCGTGCTCTCCTGCCTGACGCTCGCGGTCATGAAAGACGGCGCCGAGATCACGACCATCGAGGGACTCGCCAAGGGTGATGAGCTGCACCCGCTGCAGCAGGCCTTCATCGATCACGATGCCTTCCAATGCGGCTATTGCACGCCGGGCCAGATCTGCTCGGCCGCCGGCCTGATCGCCGAGGGCAGGGCGAAGACGAAGGACGAGATCCGCGAGCTGATGAGCGGCAACATCTGTCGTTGCGGCGCCTATCCGAACATCGTCGGCGCCATCGAGCAGGCGATGGGAGGCAGCCGATGAACAATTTCGACTACGCGCGCGCCAGCGATGTCGCCGAGGCCGTCAGGCTGAAGGCGGCGACGCCGGAGGCCAAGTTCATCGCCGGCGGCACCAACCTGATCGACCTGATGAAGTATCACGTCGAGCAGCCGCGTCAGCTGATCGACATCAGCCACCTGCCGCTGACGAATGTGGAGGAGACGAGCGCCGGCGGCGTCAGGATCGGCGCGCTGGTCCCGAACAACACGCTCGCCTATCACCCCCTCATCGAGAGCCGCTATCCGCTGCTGGCGAGCGCGATCCTCGCCGGCGCCTCGGCGCAGCTGCGCAACATGGCCTCGACCGGCGGCAATCTGCTGCAGCGGACGCGCTGCGCCTACTTCTACGACGTCGCCACGCCCTGCAACAAGCGCACGCCCGGCGCCGGCTGCTCGGCGGTCGACGGTCTCAACCGCGGCCATGCCATCCTCGGCGCCAGCGCCGATTGCATCGCGACCCACCCCTCCGACATGTGCGTGGCGCTCGCCGCGCTCGACGCCAAGGTGCAGGTCGCGGGCTCCTCGGGCGAGCGCGTCATCGCCCTTGCGGACTTCCATCGGCTGCCCGGCGACCGGCCGGATCTCGACAACACGCTGCGCGTCGACGAGATCATCACCGCGATCGAGCTGCCCCCGCAGGGCTTCGCCGCGAATCACAGCTATCTGAAGATCCGCGATCGCCTGTCCTACGCATTCGCGCTGGTCTCGGTCGCCGCTGCGCTCGAGCTCGACGGCGGCCGCATCGGCGAGGCGCGCCTGGCGCTCGGCGGCGTCGCCCACAAGCCGTGGCGCAATGAGGCGGCCGAAGCCGCGCTGCGCGGGCAGGCGCCGGATCCCCAGGCGTTCGGCCGCGCTGCGAACATCCTGCTGAGCGATGCGAAAGCCGCCACGCACAACGCCTTCAAGATCCCGTTGGCGCGCCGCGCCATCGTGCGCACCCTGACCCAGGCCGCGAACGCAACGCCCCAGATTCAAGCCATCAAGACCATCCGGTGATGTCATGACAGCTCGCATCGGCACAGCCACCTCCCGCATCGACGGCCGCGCCAAGGTCACCGGTGTCGCCAAATATGCCGCCGAGTTCACCGCGCCCGATCTCGCCTTCGGCGTCGTGGTCAATTCCACCATTCCGAAGGGGCGGGTCGTGCGCATCGATACCGGCCGCGCCCTGGCCGTCGACGGCGTCCTCGACGTGCTGACCCACGCCAACCGGGTCAGGATGGCGGACAACGATGACGCATTTCGCGACGAGGTCGCGCCGGAGGACGGCTCGCCCTATCGTCCGCTCTATGACGACCGGGTGCATTTCAACTACCAGCCGGTGGCGCTGGTCGTCGCCGAGGACGAGGACACCGCGCGTTTCGCGGCGACGCTGGTCGCGGTAGAGTATCTGGCCGAGAGCTTCGCGACCGACCTCCATGCGCGGCGCGAGCAGGCTTTCAAGGTCGACAAGCCGCTCAAGCCGCGCGGCGACGCGACAAAGGCGCTTGCCGGCGCAGCCGTGCGTCACGATGCCGACTATGGCGTCCCGATCGAATATCACAACCCGATGGAGCTCTACGCGTCGACAGTGCTCTGGCGCGAGGGCGGCAAGCTCGTGGTCTACGACAAGACCCAGGGCGTGCAGAATGTGCAGCGCTACGTCTGCAGCGTGTTCCAGCTGAAGGAGGACGACGTCCAGGTGATGTCGCCGTTCGTCGGCGGCGCGTTCGGCTCCGGCCTGCGGCCGCAATACCAGGCGGTGCTCGCCGCCATGGCCGCGCTGAAGCTGAAGCGCGCGGTGCGCGTCGTGCTCAGCCGCGCCCAGATGTATGGCCTGTGCTATCGCCCTGCGACGATCGAGCGGCTGGCGCTCGGCGCCCGTGAGGACGGTACGCTGGCGGCGCTGACGCACGAGGCCGTTGCGATGACCTCGCAGCACGAGGCGTTCTCGCGCAACGACATCGGCTGGGGCGATGTGCTCTACACCTCCGCCACTTCGCGCGCGACGCACCGCCTCGCCAAGCTCGACGTGCCGACGCCCGGCGACATGCGCGCTCCCGGCGCCGCCAGTGGCGTCTACGGGCTGGAATGCGCGATGGACGAGCTCGCCGTCGCGCTGAAGATGGATCCTCTCGAATTGCGCCTGCGCTGCTATTGTGTTCGGGATCAGGACAAGGATCTGCCGTTCTCCAGCAAGCGGCTGAAGGAGTGCTATCAGCAGGGCGCCGAGGCGTTCGGCTGGTCGAAGCGCAATCCCGAGCCGCGGTCGATGCGTGACGGCCGAGAACTCGTCGGCTGGGGCATGGCGAGTGGTGCCTGGGAGGCATTGCAGATGCCGTTCGCGACGCGGATCGTGATGACGGCGAATGGACATGTCGAGGTGGCGAGCGCGACCTCCGATATCGGCACCGGCACCTACACGATCATGGCGCAGGTCGCCGCCGACATGCTCGGCGTGCCGCTCGACAGCATCAATGTGAAGCTGGGCGACTCCACGCTGCCCAAGGCGCCGGTGGAGGGAGGTTCGTGGACCGCAGCCTCGATCTCGCATGCGATCGTCAACGCGGCCGATGATATCCGGGCGGAGCTGCTGAAGATCGCGCACACCATCCCGGGCTCGCCGTTGCAGGGGCTCACCGCCGACGAAGTGACGCTCGCCGATGGCGCCATCGTCGCCATTTCCGATCGCAGCCGGTCGTTGGCGATGTCGGACGTGATGCGTCACGGTGGCAAGGACCGCATCGAGAAGGAGCGCGGCTCGGATTTCGAGGACGACGACAAGCACGCCCACAACACCCACTCGGCGGTTTTCGCCGAAGCGAAGGTTGATGAGGAGCTCGGTGTGATCAGGGTGACGCGTATCGTCAATGCCGTCGCCGCCGGGCGCATCCTCAACACCAAGACGGCTTTGAGCCAGATCATGGGCGGGGTCGTCATGGGCATCGGCATGGCGTTGCACGAAGAAGCCCAAATCGACCAGCGGTTCGGGCGCATCATGAACGCCAACATCGCCGAGTATCACATGCCGGTGAATGCCGACGTTCACGATATCAAGGTGATCTTCGTCGACGAGGAGGATCGCATCATCAACAAGATGGGCATCAAGGGCGTCGGCGAGATCGGCATCGTCGGCGTCGCCGCGGCGATCGCCAACGCGGTCTATCACGCCACCGGAAGGCGCATACGGGATTTGCCGATCACGTTGGACAAGCTGGTGGGGTGAACCGTCTTCTCTCGGCCATAATGGCGCCGGAGCGAGCCGCGCTCGCCACACCGTCTCCCTTGTTGGTGCCGTTTCGAAACATCTCTCCATGCTTCCGCCCCACGCCGTCCGAAATCTCGGAGAAGGATGCGCCGCCCGCGAGAGGGCGATCATCGTGGGCGTGAGGCGGGAGAAGCATGGTCGAGATCGACGTCGCGGCTTTCGTGAGATCCTGTACCCCCGCCACCATCCGCCTGATGATGCTGTGCGCGGCGCTCGGCCTGTCGGGCTGCGCCACGGCGCAGATGACGCAGAGCGGCGCGCTCGCATCCTATCAGTCGCTGGCGGAATCGAACGGTCTGCTCGCCAAGTCGCAGCTCAACGTCGACAAGGACAATGTGCTCGCGGCCCAGACCGTGCGTATCATGCCGACATCCTTCTCGGGCCAGGCCGGCGCGGTGCTGACGGACCAGCAGCGGCAGCTCGTCGCCAATGCCGTCGACCGCGCGCTGTGTCTCAACCTGAGCGAACGCTTCACGGTCGTGGCGCCCAATCAGAGGGCCGATCTGACGACGCGCACCTTCATCACCCAGGCGACGCCGACCGATCCGGTCGCCGCCGGTGCGTCGAAGGTCGTGTCGGCCGTGCCGGGCGCGCTCGGCGTTCCCGTTCCGGTGCCGCGGCTGCCGATCGGGCTCGGCAGTCTCACGATCGAGGCTGAAGCGCTCGACCGCAAGGGCCGGCAGCAGGCCGCAATGGTATGGGCGCGCGGCGCCAATTCGTTCACCAACTCGCCGGTGCTGTCGCAGGCCGGCGATGCCTATGATTTGGCAGGTTCGTTCAGCGCTGATTTCGGCCAGATGCTGGTGACCGGCGAGACCCCGTTCGGCAAGGTGCCGAAGCTGCCGTCGATCGAACGGATCAGCGCGGCGCTCGGCGGCAAGCCGAAGAACGCGGCGTGCGAGGCGTTCGGCAGGGATCCCGGGGTCATCGGCATGGTCGCCAACCGTCTGGGCGCACCGCCGGAATGGGTCGACAAGGGCGCTGTGCCAAGGGACGCACAGGCGAGCACGCAGATCGCGAAGCAGTAGCGGTCATCTGCATCCGCATGCCGCCATGGGAATTCGAGACGCGGCCGCGTCGGAAAGCATAAACGCGCTGCGGGTGTTGGCACACCTCGGATCGGGGCGGCGGCCGGTGTGCGCTACTCCGCCGCCTCGCTCTTGCCCTCGATCAGCAGCACGTCGAGGCTCTCGATCTCCTGCATCGCGCGGCCGGCGATGCCCTGCAGGTCGCCATACAGGCCTGCCGTCGAATCCAGCACGCTGCGCAGTTGCTCCTCGCGCTTGGCCCACAGCCGCATCATGGTCTTGCGCTCGCGGTCGAGATCCGACTGCATCTCGGTGAAGCGCTCGACGATGGCGTCGATGCGGTGGCGGAAGCGGGGCCCCGTGAGATAGGCGTAGACCATCTCCATCTTGGTCTGCTGGCCCTCCTGCGCGAGCTTGCTGCAGGCGACGTCGATCAGCGACTGCCGCAGTGCCAGCGACAGTGGCAGCGCGAAGCGCGGCTCGGCGACCCAGACGCCGTCGATCAGGTCGAAGCCGTCGACCCCCTTGGGCAGCGCGCTCGAGACGATCAGCGCGATGTCGGCCTTGGCGGCGCGTAGGTCGTCGCGCAGTTTCACCAGCCAGCCATCGCTCCAGTTCTTGGTGCGCTTGGATTCCCACAGGATCGCGCCGCAGGCCTGGCCACCGGGGCCGACCACGCGATGGATCACGTCGCCGCCGAACTCGCCCTTCGGAACCGGCTCGACCAGGTCGCGGGGAAAGCGCGCGCGCAGTTGTGACTCCAGCTCGATCTCCAGTGCCTCGCCCTGCAGCTGCTGCGAGCCCTGCTCGGCCTTGCGGCGAAGCTCCTCGATCTGGCGCTGCATGCCTGCGATCTGGGTCTCCTTCTCGGCGACCTTGGCCTTCAGAGACTCCTCCGCCTCGAGCCGCGCCTTGTCGCGCACCGCGACGAGATTTTCCTGCACCTTGGTCTCGATGGTGAGATCGAGCTCGCGGCGGGCCTCGTCGAGCTCACGCTGCTTGCGCATCATCTCCGCCTGCGCCTTCTGCGCATCCGCCAGCTTGGCGTCCTTGCTGACGATGGCCTCGTGCAGCTCCGCGAGCTGGCGATCGCGGTTGCCCATCTCGTCGGCCACCGCCTGTCGTGCCTTCTCGGCCTCGGCCTGCGCGATCGCAGCGCGTTCGGCCTTCAGCTTGGTGGCGACCTGCTGGTCGATCGCAGCCTTGGCCTGCGCGATCTGCTCCTGCGCGGCCTTGAGCTGCGCCTCGCGGCGGCCGAAATCGACTTCTTTCGCCTGGAGCTGCCTCTCGAACTGCCGGCGCGTCTCCGCGATCAGGGGCGCTGCGAGCTGCTCGGTCAGCTTGATCTCGGTGCGGCAGGAGGGGCAGACGATCTGAGGATCGGTCATGATTCGCTTCCTTCCATGAAAGCCGAATCTAACCGGCCGCCGCGTGGCGTTTAACCCACGCGAACGGCTTATCCCACGCAATTATCCGCGATTCACGCCCCGTGCGGCGTGGCCTCGGACGTCGCCGTCGTGTCCGGCGCCTTGATGCGGAACCAGGCGACGTAGAGCGCCGGCAGGAACAGCAAGGTCAGCACCGTGCCGACGATGATGCCGCCCATCATCGCATAGGCCATCGGACCCCAGAACACTTCGCGCGCGATCGGGATCAGCGCCAGCGAGGCCGCGGCCGCCGTCAGCATGATCGGCCGCATGCGGTGCTCGGTCGCCTCCATCACGGCCTCCCACGGCGGCCGTCCTTCTTCGCGCAGATGCTCGATCTGCACGATCAGGATCACCGAGTTTCTGATCAGGATGCCGATCAGCGCGAGCACGCCGAGGATGGCGACGAAGCCCAGCGGCGCGCCGCTCGGCAGCAGTGCTGCGACGACGCCGATCAAGGCCAGCGGGGCCACCGCGAACACCAGGAACAGCCGCTGGAAGCTCTGCAGTTGCAGCATCAGGATGGTGGCCATGGTGAACAGCATGATCGGGACGACCGCGATGATCGGCGCCTGGCTCTTGGCGCTCTCCTCGACGCTGCCGCCGGTGACGACCTTGTAGCCGGCCGGAAGCTTGGCGTCGAAGGCCGTGATCGCCGGCTTGAGCTGATCGACCACCGTGTTCGGCTGCACCTGATCGATCACGCTGGCCTTCAAGGTCAGCGTCGGCTGGCGCGAGCGGCGCCAGATCTCCGGCTGCTCGATCTGGTAGCGCAGGGTCGCGAGCGCCGCGAGCGGGATCGACTGGCCGTTGGATCCGGAGAGCTGCAGGTCGCGCAAGGTCTCCAGCGACTGCCGTTCCTTGGCCTGGGCGCGGCCGCGTACGTCGATCAGATAGATGTCGTCGCGCACCTGGGTGATCGAGGTGCCGTCGAGCACGCTGTTCAGCGCATTCGCGATGTCCTCCGAGGTGACGCCGAGCTGGCGCGCCTTGTCCTGCAGCACGTCGACCTTCACGACGCGCGCCGGCTCCATCCAGTCGAAGATGACCGCCCCGAGATGGCTGTTGCCGCGCAGGACGCCGGCCAATTCCTGCGCGATCTCGCGCACTTTGGCGACATCGGGCCCGCTGACGCGATACTGCACCGGGCGGCCGACCGGCGGGCCGATGTCGAGCAGATGCACATAGGCGTCGGTGCCGGGGAACGTCTTGGTCAGATAGGCCTGCAGCTTGGCGCGGGCACGGTCGCGCGCCTCGAGGCTCTTGGTCACGATGATGATCTGGCCGAACGACACGTCGGCCGGCTGCACGTCGAACGACAGCACGAAGCGCTGGGCGCCGGAGCCGACATAGGTCGACCAATGGTCGATGTCGGGATCGCCCTTCAGCGCCTCCTTCTCGAACTGCGCCATCTGCGTGTTGGTCTCGGCGATCGAGGAGTTCTGCGGCAGGTTGAAGTCGATGACGAGCTCATTGCGGTCAGAGGAGGGGAAGAACTGCTGTTGCACGAAGCGCATGCCGAACACCGACAGCCCGAAGATCAGGACCGTGGCGACGATCGTGGTCCAGCGGTTCCGCATGCAGGCATTGAGCATGGCGCGGAAGATCCGGGTCAGCCGGCCGCCCTCGGCATGGTGACTCGGCAAGGTCGCGGGCAGGATGGTGACGCCGAGCAGCGGCGCGAACAGCACGGCCACGATCCAGGACACGACCAGCGACACCGCGATCACGACGAACAGCGTGAAGGTGAACTCGCCGGCGGCGCTGTTGTTGAGGCCGATCGGGATGAAGCCGGCGACCGTGACCAGCGTGCCCGTCAGCATGGGGAAGGCGGTCGAGGTGTAGACGTAGGTTGCGGCCTTGCGCAAGGAGTCGCCGACCTCGAGCCGCGCCACCATCATCTCGACCGCGATCATGGCGTCGTCGACCAAGAGGCCGAGCGCGATGATCAGCGCGCCCAGCGAGATACGTTGCAGCGAGATGCCGGTGTAGGCCATGAACAAGAAGGTGATGGCGAGTACCAGCGGGATAGAGATCGCGACCACGAGGCCGGCGCGGACGCCGAGGCTGACGAAGCTGATCGCGAGCACGATGATCACGGCCTCATACAGCGCCTTGGTGAAGCCGCCGACGGCTTCCTCGACGATCTTGGGCTGGTCCGAGACGAGATGCACGCCGACGCCGACCGGCAGGTCGGCGACGACCTTGGTCATCTCCTCCTTCAGCGCCTCGCCGAAGTCGAGCAGATTGGCGCCGGCCTTCATGCCGATGGCAAGTCCGATCGCCGGCTGGCCGTTGAAGCGGAACAGCGACGTCGGCGGGTCCTCATAGCCGCGGGTGATGGTGGCGACGTCGGTGAGCGGGAAGAAGCGGTCGTTGATGCGCAGGTTGATCGCCTTGAGGCTCTCCTCGGAGGTGAACTGGCCGGAGACGCGTACGGCGACGCGCTCGGGGCCGGCCTGCAGCACGCCGGACGGCGACACCGCATTCTGCGCCTGCAGCGCGTTGAGGATGGTGCGCTGGTCGATGCCGAGCGCGGCCACCTTGCGCGGCGAGAATTCGAGATAGATCACCTCGTTCTGCGCGCCGACGATGTCGACCCGGCCGACATTGGGCACGGTCAGCACCTTGGCGCGGACCTCCTCGACGCGGTCGCGCAGCTGGCGCTGGCTGAGGCCGTCGCTGGTGAAGGCGTAGATGTTGCCGAACACGTCACCGAAGCGGTCGTTGAATCCCGGCCCGACGACGCCGGACGGGAAGTCGCCCCTGATGTCGTTGATCAGGTTGCGCACCTGCAGCCAGGTCGGGACGACGTCGCGTGCCTTGGTGGTGTCGCGCAGATTGACGAACACGGTGGTCTGGCCGGGCACCGTCAGGCTCTTGGTGTAGTCGAGCGCCGGCAGCTCCTCCAGCTTCTTCTCGATGCGGTCGGTGACTTGCCGCGTCATCTCCTCGGCGGAGGCGCCGGGCCATTTGGCCTGGATCAGCATCGTCTTGATCGTGAAGGACGGATCCTCCTCGCGGCCGAGATGCACGTAGGAGAAGAGGCCCGCGGCCATGAAGGCGATCATGAAATACCAGACGAGCGAGCGGTGCTCGAGCGCCCAGTCGGAGAGGTTGAAGGACTTCACGGCTGAGATTCCTGATCGATGCGGACGGACTGGCCATCCTTGAGACTGTGCACGCCGGCGGTGACGACGCGCTGCCCGGCTTCGAGGCCGCCGGTGACGCGGACGCTGCCGTCCTCGTTGCGGGCGATCGTGATTTCCTGCCGCTTCACCGTCTTGCTGGTAGCGTCGACCAGCCAGACGAAGCTCTTGTCGTTCTGCTCGAGCACAGCCGAGCGCGGCAGCCGGATGACGGTCTTCTGCTCGATATCGAGCGAGGCGGTCACCGTGGTGCCGAGCCGCATGATCTCGGGCGGATTGTCGAGCGTGATGCGGATGCGGCGCGTGCGCGTGGTGGCGTCGGCGCGCGGCGCGATCTCGCGCACCTTGCCGGCGGCGCTGACGCTGGGATCGACCTGTAGCCGCACGGTGAACGGCGTGCCGGCCTGCAAGGCCCCGGCGATGTCGTCGCCGACATCGATGACGGCTTCGCGGATGTCGGGCCGCGCGACGGTGACGACGCTCACGCCCGGCGAGACGACCTGTCCGACTTCCGCGCCGACCGCGGTGACGATGCCGGCGAAATCCGCCTTGAGCTGGGCGTAGCCGAGCTGCTCACGCGCCTTGGCGAGATTGGACTGCGCCTTGACGACGGAGGCCTGGGCGGCTGCGCGCGACTGCTCCGCGCTCTCCAAGGTCGCCTTGGTGGTGGCGTCGGTTTCCAGCAAGGTCCGCTGCCGGCCCTCGGTGCCGGTCGCATTGGTCAGTTGCGCCTGGCTGCGCGAGACCTCGGCGGCCGAGGCACGCACGGCGAGCTCGAGCGCGGCGGGATCGATCGCCGCGACGACCTGGTCCTGCTTGACCATGTCGCCGATATAGACGGGCCGTGCGATCAGCCGTCCGAGCACGCGGAAACTGAGATCGGCCTTGTAGCGCGGCTCGATCGTGCCGGTGACGGCCGAGCCGTTGGCCGCCTGCGGCTCGATCTTCATCGACAGCACCGGCCGGACCGGCTCGGGAGCGGCGGCCTTTTCGTTGCAGCCGGCGAGCAGAGCGAGCGCGCCGAGCGGAAGAACACAACGCATGGGCGTCATCACGACCGCTTCTCCTCGTTGAATACGATCTGTTGGCCGACGCTGAGCAGCTTGCCGCCATCGGTCACGACGCGGTCACCCGGTTGCAGCCCGGCCGACACCACGATCGCGCCGGTCTCGTAGTCCTCGATCGTGATCGGCTTCAGCGACACGGTCTTGTCGGCGGCATCGACCAGCCACACCGCCGGCGTCTTGCCGGCCGCGGTGAGCGCGCTCCAGGGCAGCACGATGCGTTGCTCCGGCTTGATGAAGCCGGTGACGCTGACGGCGCTGCCGAGGATCATCTCGGGCGGCGGATTTTCGATTGCCATCTTGACACGGACGGTCCCGGATTTGGGATCGATGGTCGGCGAGACTTCGCGCACTTGACCCTTGGCCGTCACCGAGGGATCCGAGAGCAGCGCAATCGCGGCCTTGGTGCCGTCGAACTTCAACGACAGCGCCGCCTCGTAGACGTCGACCACGGCATCGCGATCGCCGTCACGCGCGAGCGTGAACACGGACTGCGCCGCCTGTGCCACCTGGCCGACCTCGATATTGCGCGCGGTGATCGTGCCGTCGGCGTCGGCGCGCAACTCGGTGAAGGTCAGCGCGTCCTTGGCGGTGTCGCGCTGGGCCTTGGCGGATTCCAGCGAGCCTTCCGCCGTCCGCAGCGTCTCCTGGGCCTGGTCGAAGGTCGCGCGCGTCGTGAAGCCGCTGGAGAGCAGCGTCTGCTGCCGATTGAAGTTGGAGGTCGCGACCTTCACCTGCGACTCCGCGGCGGTCACGGCGGCCTCGGCGGAATCCAGGTCGGCCTGCTGCTCGGCCGGATCGATCCTGGCGAGCAACTGTCCGGCCTTGACGTGCGCGCCGACCTCGACGAGCCGCTCCGTGACGCGGCCGCTGACCCTGAACGACAGGTCGGCGAGCACGCGCGCCTGGACGTCGCCGGTCAGCGTGATTGATTGCCGGCGCTCCGACAGCTTGACGACCTCGGTTCGCACCAGCCGGGACGGCGGTGCGGTTGCGGCCGTTTTCTGCTCGCAGCCGGCCAGCAGCAGGCCGACGGCAGCACAGCCGGCCGCGGCCAGCAGGCGTGAGCCCGGCGCCCGAAGGAAGGGGAATCCTGTGATTGGAGACATGGTCGTATCTTCGGCCCGGTTGGGTGGTGGCGATCATTCCCGTCCTGCCGCGCAAGCACGCAAGGACAGGAAAGCGCCTGTTGGTCGTCAGCAGCGCCGCAGAATCCGCGCAGCGCCCGCCGTTGCAGGCAAGGTTCACGCGAAAGTTGAACACCATCCTCTTGACAGTGCGTGAATTAGACAATCAAATCTAGAATATTTCGTCTAGTAACATTCTCGTGGCGGTTTCGAATTCCCCCTGTGTGGGTTGCCGGGCGCTCCCGTTGGGACATCGGCCATCGCTGCCGCCGCGGTGAGCCAAGGCATGACGCGAACGTGCGACGCAAAGCTGCGACCGACCTGAATGACCCCGCGCGCACGACATCACGTGCGCCGCGCCAGGCGCGGGGCCGTGAGCGGCGCGAGCAGCTGCTCGACGCCGCAGCCGCCATCATCGCCGAGTCCGGGATTGGTGCCGTCAGCATGCATGCCGCGGCCCAGCGCGCCGGCGCCTCGATCGGCTCGGTCTATCACTTCTTCCGTGACAAGGATCAGATGCTGGATGTGCTCGCCGAACGTCACGATGCCGAGCTGCAGCCGGCATTCGATCGCGTGCTGCAGCGGAGCGATGCGGAATGGGCAGCGTTGGCGCCCGCCGAGGTCATCGAGCAACTGATCGGCTGGGCGATCCGCTACTTCGTCCGCCACCCCGATGCGCTGGCGACGCTCGATCTGCACGACCAGACCGTGCATGCCGAGTTCAGGGCCGTCATCGACCGCGTCATGCGCGCCAGGCTTGGCGACGAACTGGGCAAACAGGCGGCCACTACGCTCGATGCCGTCGTGCTCGGCACCCTGCTGTTCACGCGCGAGCAGGATCCGCGCAGTCGCGACGTCGTGGTCGCCGCGTTGCCGGAGATGATGGCTACCTATCTGAACGCTCTCGAGGCGAAGCGGAAGCGGACGAAGGCATGAGGTACAGGCGGCGTATCGATGCGATCAGGGCGGCTATCTGAACGGCCACGCGCTGCTCTTCCGATGCATCGCCACTGTGCGCGGCGTCGCCGTGTCCGCGATCGGCTGGGCCGGAAGGACGATCTGGTCGTCGACGTTCCAACGGTCGAGCTCGTAGCGCCATTTGCCATTCTCCGATGTGCGATAATCGCAGTCCTTCAGCGCGCGATCGCGAGACGGTGGATCGATGACCGTAGACGTCGTTCGGCGCTGGCGACGATGCTGACGATCAGGCGGAACGACGAGGCCGGCGCGGACGTACGCATCCCGCTCATCGCACGGGGCCCGCCGGCGACGGCGTGTCGACATGATCCATCGTCGTCATCGACACCGGCTGCGGCTCGTCGATGAGAGCGGAGCGATCGCGACGACGTGCCAGACGCCGCTCGCTGCTCCGGTCGCGCCTGATGGCGATCCCTTCGACCAGCCGGGCCACGACGCCGACCACGGCAAAGCTCAAGAGCAGCGAGATGCACAGCAGCCCCAGATAGAGCTTCAGCACCGAGCTTGCGAAGCAGGCAAGCGCGATGAGCGCGACAATGGCCAGCCGGCCTTTGACGGAGATCGACATGATGGGGCGTTTCGCTGGTAGCTGATTGTGGGCGCCACTCTAGCGCCATGTTTTCTGCCGCCAAGCCGCGTCCCAATGGGTGGTAAATTTTGCCGCAAGGTCATGACGACAATCGGATGTGCTCCAGCTCAATCGTCGTCGCACGCGTCGCAGTTCAACTCCGCGTTGCGAAGATCCGGTTGTCCTTGTGCCGGCTTCGCGCATTCGTCGTGGGGAACCGAAGCGAGCATCCATCGTCGCCGAGGTCCGGCCTTCCCTGCGCCCTCTCGTTACGATGAGGGCCGAGATATCGCACGATCCGGGCGCATCGCGTCGCGGCAACGCGAAGCCGCGTCATCTCTCCGAGTAACGGATCAAATGCGTTTCTGCGCATCAGTACCCGACGAGACCGGCTGTTTGAGATGGCCAGCAAGACGATCGGCAGACGTGCTGCTACTGCGCGCTGGCCCACGCCGCAAGCACGGCGCGCTCCTCGCCGGTGATCTCGGTGATGTTGCCGGGCGGCATCGCGTTGGACCAGGCGGCGTTGCGCGCGATCAGCCGCGCATTGCGCTGGATGTGCTCGGCGGTGTCGAGCCGCACGCCCCGGGGCGCGCTGACGATGCCGTCCCACACCGGCTCGGCGGCATGGCACATGCTGCAGCGGGAGGTCACGATCTCCTCGACCTGCGCGAAACTCGGCTGTGCCGTTGCGGCGACCTTGGCGTCGCGTGGGCCGGCCGCGGACAGCAGCAGGATGCCGATCATGCCGGCGGCGGCCACGCCCCACACCCACCATGGCGACGGGTTGCCCTTGTGACGCTCGTTGAAGAAATGCCGGATGACGGGTCCGAGCGCGACCACGATGGCGACGATCACCCAATTGTAGCGGGTGCCGAACAAGAGCGGATAGTGATTGCTGATCATCAGCACCACCACCGGCAGGGTCAGATAGTTGTTGTGGACCGAGCGCTCCTTGCCGGCCTTGCCAAGCTTGGGATCCGGCGACTCGCCGGCGAGCAGCGCGGCGACGATCTTCTTCTGGTTGGGGATGATCACCGCGAACACGTTGGCGACCATGATGGTGCCGATGATGGCGCCGATCTGGTTGAAGGCGCCGCGGCCGCTCAGCACGTGGGTGAAGGCGTAGGTGAGCGCGACGAGGAAGATGTAGCCGCCGATCGCGAATGGCAGTTCGTGCCGGGCAAGGCCGCTGCGGCAGGCGGCCTCGTAGAGCAGCCACGCCAGCGCCAGCGAGCCGAAGCTGAACAGGCCGGCCTGAAGGGGCGTGAGATCGAGGATCGACTTGTCCACCAGGAACAGGTCGGCGTTGAGATAGTACACCACGATCATCAGCACGAAGCCGGACAGCCAAGTGGTGTAGGCCTCCCATTTGAACCAGGTCAGCTCGCTCGGCATCTGCGCCGGGGCCACCAGATATTTGACGATGTGGTAGAAGCCGCCGCCATGCACCTGCCAGGCCTCGCCCATCACGCCGGTCGGCAGGCCCTCGCGCGGTCTCAGGCCGAGGTCGAGCGCGATGAAGTAGAACGAGCTGCCGATCCAGGCGACGGCGGCGATCACGTGCAGCCAGCGGAAGATCAGGCTCAGCCATTCCGATATGATCGAAGCCCACATCGTGCGCTCATCTCCTTCGACAGGGCAAGTCCAGAGCCGAGTGCCGGCGTCTCATCTGTGGCATCGATCGCATCTGATTTCCAGCGCGTCGCTGTGGCAGTCAGTGCACAACAGATTAGCTGTCATGCGCGCGTGATGCGGTGGACTCCGGCGGCGCGATTGCGTCCAATGTGGCGGTCTGACAAGCGGGACGGGCGGAATGACGAGACTGGTTCTGATCATGCTGGTGTTGGGACAGTTCGCTGGTGTGCCTCTGGCGGCGGCGCAGACCGCACCCAAGCAGAGCACGGCCAAGCGCGCCGATGCCTGCGCGCCGATCGGACGAACCGAGGACGGCAAGCTGGTCTATGCGATGAAATGCGAGAGCATCCCCAAGCCGGTCGCTCCCGTCGCCCCGCCACAGGCGGCCGCCCAGCCGTCGGAGCCGGCTGCGGAACCGGAGCCCGAGACCCAGCGGAGCGGCCTGTTCGGTTGGTCGTACGATCGCCGACCCAAGCCATAGCGCAGCCGTTTCCCCAGACCGCCTCATTCACCGAATTTCTCCTGCAACTGCGGAAGCAGCCGGTCCGGCTTGAACGGCACGGCCGTGAAGCGGATGCCGGTCGCGGCGCGCAGCGCGTTGCCGAGCGCGGCGGCGACCGGATTATAGGGGCTCTCGCTCATCGACTTCGCCCCCAATGGGCCGATCGTGTCGTGGGTGTCGGCAAACAGCACCTCGGTGCGCGGCACGTCGGCATAGGACGGCAGGTGATAGTCGCGGAAGCGCGGATTGATCACGCGGCCCGTGTCGTCGATCACGATCTCCTCGTACAGCGCGGCACCGAGCGCTTGGGCCACGCCGCCCTCGACCTGGCCGCGGCACTGCATCGGATTGGCGACCCGGCCGGCATCCGCGGCCTGCACGCTCTTGAGGATCCTGACCTCGCCGGTCCCCTTGTTCACAGCGACGCGAAAACCCTGGACGTTGAACGCGACCGAGCGCGGCGTGCCCTGCGAACTGCCGCTCGCGGTGAGCGGCGATCCGCTGGCGTTCGCGAGCTCGGCGAAAGCGAGACGGTGTGCGCCGCAGGTGATTGCATCATCGGCGATCACGCAGGCGCCGGGAGCGACGTTCCACCTGTCGGCAGCGAACCGCTTGATCGTCTCGGCCAGCGCCTCGGCCGCAGCCTGGGTCGCGCGTCCCGCGACGAAGGTGCCTGTCGAGCCATAGGCGCCGGTGTCGTGGCCGCCATGCGCCGTGTCGGACTGCTTCAGCGTGATGCGATCGACGGTGGTGCCGAGCACGGTCGCGGCGATCTGGCGATGGACGGTGCTGGTGCCGTTGCCGAATTCGGCGGTGCCGACGGTGAGCACGAAGCCGCCGTCGTCGCGCAGGCTGACGGTGGCATCGGCGATATGGCCATCGGGCGGCACGGTGTCGATCATCGTCAGCGCGATGCCATCGCCCTTCAGCCACTCGGCCGCCAGCTCCGGCGTCGGCGTGGCCTCGGCCATCGCGCGCTCGACCAGATCAAGGCACTGGTCGAGCCCGTAGGAGCCGTACAGCACGTCGCTGGGCTCCGATGCCGGCGGCGCCAGCATGGCATCGCCCAGCCTGACGATGTTGCGGCGTCGCATCTCGAAAGCGTCGATGCCGAGCTGCCGCGCGAGCTCGTCGATCGCGGCTTCGACCGCGAAGGTGGTTTGCGGCAGGCCGTAGCCCCGATAGGCGCCGGCCGGCACCGTGTTGGTGTAGACGGCGAGGCCGTCGACCTTCTTGTTGGGACAATTGTAGACCGAGATCGACTCGGCGCAGGCATGGAACAGCACGGGCCCGGCATGATTGCCGTAGGCGCCGGTGTTGGAAAGAACATCGAGCTGCAGCGCGGTCAGCTTGCCATCCTTGTCGGCGCCGGCCTTGACCGTGACGCGCATCGGATGCCGCGTCGAGGTCGCGATGAACTGCTCCTCTCTGGTGAATTCGAGCTTCACGGGGCGCTTTGTCTTCAGCGCGGCGAGCGCGAGGATGTCCTCGACGAACATCTCCTGCTTGCCGCCGAAGCCGCCGCCGACGCGCTCGCAGAACACGCGGACATTATCGGGCGCGAGGTCGAAGATCTCGCACAGCGCCCGTTTAGTCAGGAACGGCACCTGCGTGCTGGAACGGACGGTGAGCACGCCCTTCTCGTCGAGCCAAGCGAGACCGCCGTGCGTTTCCAGCGCCGCATGCTGCACGCGCTGGGTGGTGAAGGTGCCTTCATAGGTCGCGGCGGCGGACGCGAGCGCGGCGGCGACGTCGCCGAACTCGCCATGGGTCTCGGCGACGATGTTGCGGGCGACGTCCGCGATGCGATGCGCGCTGCCACGGCCGGCGTGAATGACCGGCGCGCCGGGCTCGATCGCGTCAGCGGGATCGACCACGGCAGGCAGGATCTCGTAGTCGACGACGAGACACCGACAGGCCTTTTCGGCCGCTGCCTCGGTCTCGGCGACGACGGCCGCGACCTTCTGGCCGATGAAGCGCACGAGATCGTCGAGCACGCGGGTGTCGGCCGGATCCATCCACGCCTGCTCATGGCGCGCGGTGGAGAACAGCGCCGCCGGCGCATCCTCGTGCGTCAGCACCGCATGCACGCCGGGCACGGCCAGCGCAGCCCTCTTGTCGATGCCGACGATGCGCGCATGCGCGTGCGGCGAGCGCGCGAGCTTGACGTGCAGCAGGCCTTCGACCGTCGTGTCGAAGGTATAGCGCGCCCGGCCGCGTACGACGTCGGGGCCGGCGGGGGCGGGCAGGCTGCGTCCGAAGGCTTCGCCGGCTGTGACCTGCTCGACATGAACGTGGCCGAGCAGCGCGTCCTCGATGGCGCGATAGCCGGTGCAGCGGCATAGATTGCCCTTCAGCGCCGCGCCGAGATCCTTCTTCTGCGCCTGGTTCAACGAGGCGCAGGTGACGATCATGCCGGCGGTGCAGAAGCCGCATTGGAACGCCTGCGCATCGAGGAAGGCCTGCTGCATCGGATGCAGGCCGTCATCGGTCGCGAGGCCTTCGACAGTCGTGACCGCCTTGCCATCGGCACGAAAGGCAGGGATCAGGCAGCTATGCACCGGTTCGCCGTCGAGCAGCACAGTGCAGGCACCGCAATCGCCGGCGTCGCAGCCCTTCTTGACGCCGAAATGGCCGGTGTCGCGCAGAAAGGTCCGCAGGCATTGCCCGGGGCGCGGGGCAGCATCGACCTCCTTGCCATCCACGATCACGCTCATGGCCTGAAGCCCGCGAACTCGGCGCGGATCTCCTCGGCGAGGCGCAGAGTCATCGCCTTGCGCCAGGCGGGCTTGCCATGAACATCATCATGATACGACGCGTCTGGGATGCTGCCGAGAATGCCGGCGCGCAATTCGGTTGGGTCGGGCATCGTGGCGAAGCGCAGCTGCTGCGGCTTGATCGTCGATCCGGTTACCGTGAGCAGCAGGTCGCCGCTGCGGCCCGAGGTGCCGATCAGCAGCGCGCCGGAGCGTCCGACCGGTGTGAGGGCGATCTGGCGGAAGGCAGTGCGGCGCTTGAGCGCGGCCAGCGGAACGTCGATCTGGCGCAGCAGATCTCCAGGCGCGAGCACGTTGCTGTTGTTTCCGGTGACGAAGTCGGTGACCTGGATGCGCTGCTCGCTGCCGTCGTTCTTCCAGATCGTGCAGACGCCCTCGAGCGCGGCGAGCAGCGAGATCATCGGCCCGGCCGGCAGCGACATGCAGAGATTGCCGCCCACGGTCGCCGTCTTCCAGATCTTGAACGAAGCGAGGAACGCGCGGCAGCATCGATCGATCAGCGGCGCCGCGATCCACTCGGCCGGGCAGGGCAGCGCGTCCAGATCGGCGACGCTGCAGGTCGCGGCGATGCACAGGCCCTGATCGCTGATGCTGAGAGACGGCCAGGCGAGATCGCTGAGATCGATCAGCCGCGACAGGCGCGGCTGCGGTTCCGAGAAAAGCCACGTGCCGCCGGCCAGCCAGGCATCGCCTGCCTGCCAGCTGGGCAGTTCGGCCCGCGTCCTCGGGCGCACGACCGCCGTGATGGTGTTCAGATCCATGGTGAAGCCAGCTCGTGGGCGCAGCCTATCGCGGGTGGAATCCTTGCAAGACCAGCGCCAACTGGCAATAGGATGACGCTGGCCTTCCGCTTGCAAGTTACCGGCACATGCAAACGCCCAATCACCGAGACGAGGCAGCCATGAGCACGACGCCGATCTGGATCAAGGACCCGCTCGCCATTCTCGCCGAGGGTGCTGCGCGCGGTGTCGTCGTCAAGGACGGCCGCATCGCCGAGCTGGTGCCTGCCGGGGCCGAGCCGGCCACCGCTGATGCGGCGATCTATGATGCCAGCGGGCATGTCGTGATCCCCGGGCTGATCAACACCCATCATCACTTCTACCAGACGCTGACGCGCGCGCTGCCGGCTGCGATGGACCGCGAGCTGTTCCCCTGGCTGAAGGCGCTCTATCCGATCTGGGCGAAGCTGACGCCGGAGGCACTGGATGCGGCGGTCACGGTTGCGATGGCCGAGCTGATGCTGTCCGGCTGCACGACGACGACCGATCATCACTACGTGTTTCCGGCCGGCCTCGAGGACGCGGTCGGCATCGAGGTGGCGGCTGCGAAGCGGCTGGGCATTCGAGTGCTATTGACCCGCGGCTCGATGAACCTGTCCGAGCGCGACGGCGGACTGCCGCCGGACAGTGTGGTGCAGGACGAGGATACGATCCTCGCCGACAGCGAGCGCGTGGTCGCGACCTATCACGAGCGCGGGCCGGATGCGATGGTGCAGATCGCGCTGGCGCCATGCTCGCCGTTTTCGGTCACGGGATCGCTGATGCAGAAGACGGCCGATCTCGCCGACAAGCTCGACGTGCGGCTGCATACCCATCTCGCGGAGACCGAGGACGAGAACCGCTTCTGCGAGGCGATGTTCGGCTGCCGTCCGCTCGACTATCTGGAGAAGCATGGCTGGCTCGGACCGCGAACCTGGCTGGCGCACGGCATCTTCTTCAATGCCGAGGAGATGAAACGGCTCGGCAAGGCCAAGACCGCGATCACTCACTGCGCCTGCTCGAACCAGTTGCTCGCATCCGGCTGCTGCCCGGTGTGCGAGATGGAGGAGGCGGGCGTCGGGATCGGCCTCGGCGTCGACGGCTCGGCGTCGAACGACGGCTCAAACCTGATGCAGGAGGTGCGTGCCGCGTTCCTGCTGCAGCGGGCGCGCTACGGCGTTGGCCGGATCAGCCACAAGGATGCGCTGCGCTGGGCGACGAAGGGCTCGGCCGCCTGCGTCGGCCGGCCGGAGCTCGGCGAGATCGCGGTCGGCAAGGCCGCCGACCTCGCGCTGTTCAAGCTCGACGAGCTGCGCTTCTCGGGTTCAGGGGATCCGATCGCGGCGCTGGTGCTGTGCGGTGCGCATCGCGCCGATCGCGTGATGGTCGGCGGAAGATGGACCGTGATCGACGGTGCCATTCCGGGGCTGGACGTCGGCGGGCTGATCGATCGGCACAGCGCGGCCGCCAAGGCCATGCGGGGAGGGTGAAGCGCGCAGCGTTGGAAAATATCCGCTTGAGAACTCCCCCCGACGTGTGGGGGGAGTTCTTGCCGGGTGCTGCGTCTACTTGCCCGGCACCTTGTCGTCGACGCCCTTGACGTAGAAGTTCATGCCGAGGATCTGGCCGTCGGCGAGATGGTCGCCGCCCTTGCACTCGATCTCCTTGCCGTCCTGGCCGAGCACCGGGCACTTGAACGGGTGCAGCTTGCCGGCGGTGATCGCGGCCTGGGTCTCCTCGGCCAGCTTCTTCACGTCATCGGGCATGTTGGTATAGGGCGCCATCTCGAACATCTTGGAATCGAGGCCGCCCCAGGTGTCCTCCGACTTCCAGGTGCCGTCGAGCTCGGCCTTGACGCGCGCGATGTAGTAGGGGCCCCAGGTGTCGAGGATCGAGGTGAGCTGCGCCTTGGGGCCGAACTTGATCATTTCGGAGTCCTGGCCGAAGGCGAGCTTGCCGCGCTCGGCTGCGATCTGCATGGCAGCCGGGCTGTCGGTGTGCTGCATGATGATGTCGGCGCCCTGGTCGATCAGTGCCTTGGCGGCGTCGGCTTCCTTGCCCGGGTCGAACCAGGTGTTGGCCCAGATGATCTTGACCTTGATGTTCGGATTGACCGTCTGCGCGCCGATGATGGTGGCGTTGATGCCCGAAATGACCTCCGGGATCGGGAACGAGCCGATATAGCCGAGCACGCCGGCCTTCGACATCTTGCCGGCGATGATGCCCTGGATGTAGCGGCCCTGATACCAGCGCGCCGAATAGGTCGACATGTTCTTGTCGCGCTTGTAGCCCGTGGCGTGCTCGAAATGCACGTTGGGATACTTCTTGGCGACCTTCAGGGTCGGATCCATGTAGCCGAACGAGGTCGTGAAGATCAGCTTGTTGCCGGCGCGGACCAACTGCTCGATGGCGCGCTCGGCGTCCGGGCCTTCCGGTACGTTCTCCAGATAGGTCGTCTCGATCTTGTCACCGAGCTCCTTCACCAACGCCTGGCGCGCGAGCTCATGCTGATAGGTCCAGCCGAGGTCACCGATCGGCCCGAGATAGATGAAGCCGACCTTCAGCTTGTCGGCGGCGTGCGCCACGCCGGCGACGCTTCCCGCCAGCACCAGCGCGGCGGCAGCCCCCAGAAGCCTTTTCATCATCGTCCATGCCTCCAAACAATCCGGGGAAAACCTCGTGAGCCAGAGCGCAGCGCCCCATCGCTGGCGCTCCGGATGATTGGTTCAGCGATCCGGCACGAACACCGTCCCCAGCGCTGCCGGCGCGGTGGAGCCGCCGGTGCGGGCGCGCGACAGCAGCACCAGGACGATCACGGTGGCGAGGTACGGCAGCGCCGACATGAACTGCGAGGGGATGCCGACGCCGGCGCCCTGCGCATGCAGCTGCAGGATCGTCACCGCACCGAACAGGTAGGCGCCGATGACAAGGCGGCCCGGTCGCCAGGATGCGAACACGACCAGCGCCAGCGCGATCCAGCCGCGCCCCGCGGTCATGCCGGGGATGAAGAACGGCGTATAAGCCAGCGGCAGATAGGCGCCGGCGAGCCCGGCGCAGCCGCCGCCGAATAGCACCGCGAGCAAACGGATGCGCAGCACGGGATAGCCGAGCGCGTGGGCGGAGACATGGTTGTCGCCGCAGGCGCGCAGCACCAGGCCGGCACGGGTGCGGTACAGGAACCACCAGACGGCGATGATCAAGACGAGCGACAGATAGACGAACGCATCCTCGCCGAACGCGATACGGCCGACCAGCGGGATGTCGCTGAGGCCGGGAATGGAAAGGTGCGGCGCGGTGCTGATGCGTTCGCCGACAAAGCGCGCGCCGATCAGGCCGGACAGACCGGTGCCGAGAATGGTCAGCGCGAGGCCCGTCGCCACCTGGTTCACGGCGAGGCCGAGGGTCATGAACGCGAAGATCAGCGACATCAGCATGCCGGCGACGATGCCGCACAGCGCGCCGACGATGATCGAGCCGGACAGCCAGGCCCCGCCGAAGCCGCAGGCCGCGCCGACGATCATCATGCCCTCGACGCCGAGGTTGAGGACGCCCGAGCGCTCGGTGACCAGCTCGCCGGTGGCCGCCAGCAGCAGCGGCGTCGATGCTGCGAGCACCGACAGGATGATTGCTTCAACCAGCACCACTTTGCACCTGCCGCGCGGCGAAGACGAGCTTGAAACGGTAGAGGATGAGCGAATCGCAGGCGAGCACGTAGAACAGCAGGATGCCCTGGAACACCTTGGTCACATCGAGCGGAATCTTCATCGTGATCTGGGCCTGCTCGCCGCCAATGAACGTCAATGAGAGAAAAAGCCCTGCAATCAATATTCCAACCGGATTGAGCCGTCCGAGGAAGGCCACGATGATCGCGGTGAAGCCATAGCCCGGCGAGATGCCAGGCTGCAGATGTCCGATGGGTCCCGCCACCTCGATGATCCCTGCGAGACCGGCCAATGCGCCCGACACGGCGAACGTCAGAAGGATGAGCTGGTTCGCATTGAAGCCGCCGAAGCGCGCCGCACGCGGCGCCACGCCCACGACTCGGATCTCGAACCCCTTGATGGTGCGCTCGAGCAGCACGAAGGCGCCGGCAACGACAATCAGCGCGATGATGCTGCCGAGATGCAGGCGTCCGCCCTCGATCAGCACCGGCACGGTGGCGACCGGATCGAACTCCGCCGTGGTGGGGAAGTTGAAGCCGGCGGGATCGCGCCAGGGGCCGCGAACGAGATAGTCGAGCAGGAGATCGGCGACATAGACCAGCATCAGGCTAATGAGGATCTCGCTGGCGCCGAACTTGACGCGGCACAGCGCGGGGATCAGCGCATAGAGCGCGCCGGCTGCGGCGCCCGCGACCAGCATCGCCGGCAGCACCCAGTGTCCCGCTTCGGTGCCTTGCGTCTTCACCGCGATCCAGCTGCCGGCAACGGCCCCGATCAGGAACTGGCCCTCGGCACCGATGTTCCAGGCGTTGGCGAGGTAGCACAGCGACAAGCCGATCGCGATCATGACCAGCGGCGTGGCCTTCACGGCGATCTCCTGTAGCGAATAGCCGTCGGTGAGCGGCGCGATGAAGTAGACGCCGAGCGCGGTGATCGGGTTCTTGCCGAGCACGGCGAACAGCACGCTCATGGTCACCAGCGTCAGTCCGATCGCGATCAGCGGCGAAACCAGCGCGATGGTGCGCGAACGCTCGGCGCGCTTCTCAAGCACGAGCTGCATGCGCCGCCTCCTTCTCGAGGCTGGCGCCGCCCATCAACAGGCCTAGCCTTTCCCGGGTCGCCTCCGCGCGTGGCAGCGCCTCCGACAAGTGTCCGTGAAACATCACCGCGATGCGGTCGGCGATCTCGAGCAGTTCGTCAAGGTCCTGGCTGGTGACGAGGACGGCAGCGCCCGCGCTGGCGAGATCGATCAGCGCCTGGCGGATGATCGCGGCGGCGCCTGCGTCGACGCCCCAGGTCGGCTGGTTGACGACCAGCACCGCCGGCGTGCGCAGGATCTCGCGGCCGACGACGAACTTCTGCAGATTCCCGCCGGACAGGCTCGCCGCTTCCGGATCGCGCTTGGCCTTGCGGACATCGAACGTCTCGGTCGTCAGATCGACCGTCCGCAATGTCGCTGCGGCGTTGATGAAGCCGTGCCGGACCATGTCGCCCGCGGCGTGTCCGGTCAGCAGCGCATTCTCGGACAACCTCATCCGCGGCGCGGTGCCATGCCCCAGCCGCTCCTCCGGCACGAACGCCGCGCCCATCTTGCGGCGCTCGGTGATCGAGAGATTGCCGCAGGCGAGGCCGTCGATGATGATCGCGCCGGGCTCTTTGACGAGGCGTTCGCCGGACAACGCAGCAAACAGCTCGTCCTGGCCGTTGCCGGCGACACCGGCGATGCCGAGGATCTCGCCGCCCTTCAGCTCGAGGGAAATGTTCTTGAGGCCCACGCCATGCGGCTCGCTGGGGGCGAGGGTGAGATCATTGACGACCAGACGCGGCACGGTGGCGTGCCGCTCGGCCGGCGGCTTCACGTCCTTGATCTCGGTCCCCACCATCATGCGGGCCAGCGAGGCAGCCGTCTCCAGCTTCGGATTGCAGGTCGCGACCTTCCTGCCGCCGCGCAGGATGGTGGCGGTGTCGCACAGCCGCTTCACCTCCTCGAGCTTGTGGCTGATGTAGAGGATGGCGCGGCCTTCCGCTTTCAGTCGCTCCAGCACGACGAACAACTGGTCGGCCTCCTGCGGCGTCAGCACGGCGGTGGGCTCGTCCAGGACGAGGAATTTCGGATTCTGCATCAGCGCGCGCACGATCTCGATGCGCTGCCGCTCGCCCACCGACAATTGCCAGACTTCGCGCTTCGGATCGAGCGGCAGTCCGTAGTCACGCGCGACGTCCGCGAGCCGCGCCGACATGGCCTTGAATGGCTCCTTGCCATCGAGCCCGAGCGCCACGTTCTCAGCCACGGTGAGGTTGTCGAACAGGGAGAAATGCTGAAACACCATGCCGATGCCGAGGGATCGCGCTTCCGCGGGACCGGACAGCCTGATGGGCACACCCTGCCAGCGCAGCTCACCGGCGCTCGGCTGCACCAGTCCGTAGACCGTCTTCACCAGCGTCGACTTCCCGGCGCCGTTCTCGCCGAGCAAGGCGTGAATCTCGCGTGGCCGGATCTCGATGTCGATCTTGTCGTTGGCAACGAAGTCGCCATAGCGCTTGGTCAATCCGATCGTCTGCAGGAGCGGAGGCGTAGGGGTCGGATCGGCCGGCGCGAGGTCAGGCATTTGCTGCGTCATGGGGCAGGGGAATGAAGCTGCCTCAATTGTGATCTAATTTGCCGCGGCGCGTAAGAGGCGAAAAGCGCCATCCTCTGCCCAACTCTTGTCCAAGCGTCCATCGCGCCGCGATCGGCGAATGCCGTGCGCCAGTGGTTGCAGGCATCACGTCCCGCAATCGGTCGAGCGGAGCGAACGATAAAGTTCTGTGGCAGTTTTGAGACACCGGCCGGAAATCGATCCGCCGCAGCACGTTGCCCGTTGGATGAGCAGCGTCATCCCATGCGCGTCCAGGGGCGCGCTTGCGCTCGCGCGTTGCCGCGAACGCGCGCGGAAGGGCAGGCGGGGCTCTTCGGAAAAACTTCAGCAATGTGAAGCCGCAAGATCGGAGTCTGGGAGCATCGTGGCCGCGGCCAATCGTCCCATGCCCAAGCTCGCGACCGATGTCGTCGCCGCTGCAATACGACGGAACCTTGATCAAACTGCGGGCAAGTCCTGGAGAAAGTTGAGGCTTCTCCCACCCGTGGAACGGCGCAACTGTGCATGCAAGTCGGGAATCGGCGCTTGTCAACTGGGGGTGTTCTGAATGTCGTTACGTCAAACAATCGCGGCGGTCGTCGCACTGGGCGCGGCAGCGCTGACGTCGGTCGGTGCAGCGGGGGCCGCTGACCTGCCCGCCAAGGCGATCGCGAAGAAGGCGCCGGCCGAGGTGCCGTTCTTCCTCGTCGTCGA
This sequence comes from Bradyrhizobium sp. SZCCHNRI1029, assembly GCF_032487555.1. Taxonomy (NCBI): domain Bacteria; kingdom Pseudomonadati; phylum Pseudomonadota; class Alphaproteobacteria; order Hyphomicrobiales; family Nitrobacteraceae; genus Bradyrhizobium; species Bradyrhizobium sp. SZCCHNRI1029. Next base: position 173,836 of record NZ_JAUEUK010000004.1, on the reverse strand, counting down.
CAATCGCGTCAGCTACTCCTATATCTTCGATGCCAGCCAGCCTGGTGCATGGAGTGTCAACGGCAACGGCACATTCAACGCCAAGACCGCCAAGCAGGTCTACTCGTTCACCCATTTCGACGTCTGGGGTTACGGCACCAACTTCTTCACGATCTCGCTGTTCAAGTCGGACCACAACGACCCGGCTGGGCCGTGCACGCAGACCGGCGGGATCGTGTCGCCCAACGCAGGTTTCGCCTTCACGCCGGCGAGCTGTGCCGGTGCGACCGAAATCTACGGACTGTTCCGCTCGACCTTCGGCTGGAACCAGATCTTCAACACCAAGGCCTTCACGATGGGCCCGCTGCAGAACATTTCGTTCGAAGTGGGCATGGATGCCAATACCGAGAACCGCTATTTCGGCGCCGCCAAACGCGACGTGGTTGCCGGCCTGCAGTTCGCGTTCAACCTGCCCTACAAGGGCTATTTCAACGTCGCTCCCCTGATGTATTGGGAGTTCGCCAACCACAATTCGTTCTCGCAGTGCGGGGCCGGCTGGTCGAACCCCTGCATCAATGACGGCAATACCTCGTTCAAGCCGACCTGGGCCGTCGAGACCAACTACTACATGGATCTCGGCTTCCTGCCGGAGAGCATGCAGTTCTTCTCGATCTCGGGCCGCGCCGGCTGGTACGGCAAGAAGGGCACCGACACCGAGCCGCTCCCGGCGAGCGTCGCGAACGGCGTCTATCCGACCAAGATCGAGTTCAATTCCGAGCCGATCCGCCTGACCTTCGATGCGTCGAAGGCGATGTGGGGTGAGAAGCAGAGCCACCTGATCGACGTCTGGGTGGCCTATCGCTACTGGCAGAACAAGTTCGGCCTCGACCACAACAACGCGGTCGGCTGTTCCGTCGCCGGTGTCGGCGGCACCCGTGTCGCCACGGGCGCCTGCACCGAGTCGTCGCTGTATTCGGGCGTGACCGTGAAGTTCTGATATCGATCGAGCCACGCAAGCGGGCGCCGCGCCTCCGGTCGCGGCGCCTGCTTCATTTGTCCCAGGCTCCCTCATGCAGCGTCGCGGCTTCCTCCTCCAGCAGGGGGCCGACGATTTCGGTCGCACGCTGGCCGCTCGCGAACACGTCGCGGCACGGCAGATCGAGCGTCGGGTTCTCCGGATGGTTGCCGGTGAGGTCGCGCAGTCGCCGCTCGCTGAGGCCGTACACCACGCGCCCGATGCCGGCCCAGTAGATGGCGCCCGCGCACATCGCGCACGGCTCTGCCGATGAATACAGCGTGGCCGCCGCCCTGATCTCGGGCGCTATCGAAACGCAGGCCTGGGTCGCGACCAGCCGCTCGGCATGGGCCGTGGCGTCATGAGCTGGCATGTAGCCGTTCTCAGCCTCGATCAGAACGCGGCCGTCGGCAGCGATCAGCACCGCTCCGAATGGATGATTGCCGTTGGACGTCGCGCGGCGGGCGATGGCGAAGCTGTGCCGCAGGAAATGTGTGTCCCGGTCTTGGGCGCCGGCTTGCCTCTGTCCGTCTCTCGCCTGATCTCTCGGCGCCATCATCACTCTGCTCCGTTGCGGATCGGGCGATCCTGCTCCGGCGCGACGACGTCCGCAAGCGCGCCAAGGGAACCGATGCCCCGCAGCTCGCGTTGCCCGGCGCACGAGCGCAGAGAAGAGAACAGGCAGGCGACATGGCGGCAAACGCGGATTCCAAGGTTGCCGTCTATGCCGCGCTTGCCGGCAATCTGCTCGTGGCCTGCACCAAGACCGCCGCGGCGGTGTGGACCGGCAGCTCGGCCATGATGAGCGAGGCGATCCACTCCGCCGTCGACACCTCGAACGAACTGCTGCTGCTCTACGGCTTTCATCGCGCAAGCCGTCCGCCCGACCAGCGGCATCCGCTCGGCCATGGCCGTGAGCTCTATTTCTGGAGCTTCATCGTTGCGCTGCTCTTGTTCGCGCTGGGCGCCGGCGTCTCGCTGTACGAAGGCGTGGCGCACCTGATGCATCCGCTGCCGATCGAAGACCCGACGGTGAACTACGTCGTGCTCGGGCTCTCCTTCGTGTTCGAGGCAGGCTCCTGGTGGGTGGCGGTGCGGCGGTTTCGCTCGGCTGCGCCGGGTCTCTCCTATCTCGAGGCGTTCAGGCGCAGCAAGGACCCGCCGGCCTTCATGGTCGTGTTCGAGGACAGCGCGGCACTGATCGGCATCGTGATTGCTGCTGCCGCGATGGCTGCGGCCGTCGCCTTCGATGAGCCGGCATGGGACGGCATCGGATCGATCCTGATCGGTGTGCTGCTTGCGGCGACCTCGATGGTGCTCGCGCGGGAGAGCAAGAGTCTCCTGATCGGCGAGCCGGCGGACCCGGAGCTGGCGCGTTCGATCCTCGACATCGCGCGCAAGAGGAAGGGCGTCAAGTCAGCCAATGGCCTGCTCACGGTGCAGCTGTCACCGCAGCATGTCGTTGTCGCGCTGAGCATCGAGTTTGCGGACGATCAGCGCGCCGACGACATTGAGCGCGCCGTGGTTGCGATCGAGAGCGAGCTGAGGGCGCGGCATCCGATCGTCGCGGCGCTGTTCGTCAAGCCGCAGACCGGTGCGCGCTATCAGGAAATGCGCGAGAGCGTGCTCCAAGATGGCTCGACTCCGGCGTGAGATCGGCAGCTCAGCGATAGACGACGTCGCTTCGTGCAGACGAACGGCCGAGGCATGAGATGCCGGGTCAAGCCGGCGCCGCGCTCCTCGTTCCTAAGGCTGCGTGCTCGCGGCCAACGGCGCGCTCAGCAGCACGATCACCAGCAGCGCAGCCAACATCCAGAATGCGGCCGGCAGGCTGGTGGCTGCGGCGATGAAGCCGATGCCTGCGGGGCCCAGCAGCACGCCTGAGTAGCCTGCGGTGGTGACGGCCGCGACGGCCAGCCCGACCGGCATGGCGGTCTGCGCCCCGGCTCGGCGGAACAGCACCGGGACCAGGTTCGACGCGCCGAGGCCGATCAGCGCAAAGCCCGCCATGGCAGCAGCAACCCACGGAGCCGTGAGCAGCAGGACGAAGCCCGCGATGGCGGTGGCGCTGCCCCCGAGCAACGTTGCGCGATCACCGATCCGTGCAACCACGGCGTCACCGACGAGGCGCCCTGCGGTCATTGCGATCGAGAACATGATGTAGCCCAATCCGGCCTGCGCGGCCGGCAGGCGGCCGGAACCGGCGAGCAGCAGCGCGCTCCAGTCGAGCATCGCGCCCTCGACCAGGAACATGATTGCGGCGAGCGCCGCCAGCAGCAGCACCGCGCCGTGCGGAAGCACGAGCAGAGGCCCCGATTGCGCGGGTTTGCTCGCCATCAGTCGCGGGGCAGCCACGATCATCGCGGCCAGGGCGAGGGCACAGCAGGCGAGCGTGCCGAGCAGCGGCGCGACGTCGAACGCGAGCAGCGCGGTCATGACGCCGGAGCCCGCGAAGCCGCCGATGCTGAACTGGGCATGGAAACCTGACATCAGCGGACGTTCGCTCAGCCGCTCGACGTCGATCGCCTGGATGTTCACCGCGACGTCGAGCGAGCCCAGCGCCGCACCGAAGGCGAACAATGCGAGTGCGAGAGTCGCTGGCGTTGCTGCGATCGCCAGCAGCGGCAGGAACAGCGCGAGAGCGATGCCGCTGACGATGACGACCGGCTTGCTGCCATAGTGGGCGGTCAGCAGTCCGGCGGCCAGCATCGATGCGACTGAGCCCACGCCGAGCGAGAGCAGTAGCAGCCCGAGCGTCGCATCATCGACGCCGAGCCGCTGTTTGGCAAACGGCACCAGCGGTGCCCAGCAGGCGATGCCGAAGCCGGCGACGAAGAAGGCCAGGCGGGTCGCGAGCCGCGCCGCGCTGTGATCAGAACTCATTTGGAAGATCCCTGACTTTCTGAAGGGCGCCGTCACACCGGCGGGGCGGCCGTCATGATGGCGGCTCCCGCCCGTTTGAGCAGGGCGAGGCGGGCCGCCGGCGCATCATGCTCGACGGTGAGCTGGCTGATGGTCTTGGCGCCGGCGATACGGTGGGGGGCTCGGGTCTCGAGCTTCTCGTTGGTGACCATTGCGACGCTTACGCGGCTCAGCGACAGCAGCGTCCGCTTGAATGCTGCGTCAGTCGGATCAACCGCGCTGATGCCGCCTTGCGCCGATACAGCGCAGACGCCGATGAAGCAGCGGTCGATGTTCAAGCGCTGCACCTGCATGAGGGCGTCGGCGTCGACACTGCCGCCGACTGCGGGGTGAACGGAGCCGCCGATCATGGTCAGCTGCAGGTCCTGCCGGTGCAGCACGGTTGCGGCAATGTCGATGGCGTTGGTTGCGACGGTGAGATCGAAATCATCGGGCAGGACTTCAGCGAGGGCGAGATTGGTGCTGCCACTATCGAGGAAGAGAAATTCGCCACGCGCGATGCCGCGGGCGGCCGTCCGGGCGAGCGCCAGCTTGCGTTCGCGATCTTGCCCGATCCGCGCCGCCATCGGTGTCATGCCGCCGGCGATCGGCAATGCGCCGCCATACACCCGGCGGCAGCGTCCTTCGGCGGCAAGCGCACGAAGATCGCGCCGGATGGCATCCTCGGAGACGCCGAATTCGTGGGCCAGGGCGGCCGCGACGACCGCGTGCCCCGCCGAGAGGCGGCCGGCGATCTGGTCGCGGCGCGCCAGTGGAAGGTCTGACATGGCCGTCCTCATATCAGGCATAAACAAGAATAACAACGTGCATAATCGTGCACCGCGCAATTTGTTGTTTGCGCGGCCCGCGCGGCATGGCATTGCCAGATGTCGAAGTGATCGGGAGCAGGGTGTGACCGCCGTCTATTCGTCAGCAACGCCGGCCCTTGTCGCCGTCGACTGGGGGACATCCAGCTTCCGCGCCTGGCTGATGGCCGGAGACGGGACGGAGCTGGCCGAGAGCCGCGGTAGCGAGGGCATGCTGCATTGCGCGACATCTGGCTTCGCGCCGGTGCTGCGCGACCATCTGGCGAAGCTCGGCGCGCCGGCCGATGTTCCGGTGCTGATCTGCGGCATGGCCGGCGCGCGGCAAGGCTGGGTCGAGGCGCCTTATCTGCACACGCCCACCCGGCTGGAGGCGCTGCATGCCGGCGCGATTGGCGTCGACACGGATGGCGACGTCAGGATTCTGCCGGGACTGGCGCAGGCGCGGGCGGATCAGCCGGACGTGATGCGCGGCGAGGAAACCCAGCTGCTCGGCGTCACCGAGCCGGACTTCACCGGGATCGTCTGCATTCCGGGCACCCACAGCAAATGGATCCGGATCGATGCCGGCGCTGTGATCGACTTTGCCACCTACATGACCGGCGAGCTGTTCGCGGTCGTCTCTCAACATAGCATTTTGATGCACGCCGTCGAACCGGAGGCCTCGGCCGTCGAGCACGACGCGGCGTTCCGCGAGAGCTTCGCAGCGTCGCTTGCCGCGCCGACGGCACTGACCAATGCGCTGTTCCGGCTGCGCGCAGCCCAGCTCCTCGGTTTTGAGCAGCGGTCCGATGGGGCTGCGAGGCTCTCCGGGCTTCTGATCGGCAGTGAGATCGCCGACGCTCGGGCGCGGTTTGGCGCCGAGCTTCCACTCCGGTTGATCGGAGCGGGCCGGCTCGGCCGGCTCTATCGCGCGGCGCTGGCCGCTGCTGGTTTCGACGTGAACGAATGTGATGCCGAGCAGGCGTCCCGGCGCGGCCTGGTCAAGGCCGCGCGGCAGATCTGGGGAGCGCGTTTCCGACCATGACAAAGTCCGTTGCCTGGCCGCATGTCAAGCGGTCGCTGGTTGCGATCCTGCGCGGTATCAAACCCGACGAGTCCGAGGCCATCGTCGATGTCCTGATCGAAGCCGGTTTCGAGCTGATCGAGGTTCCTCTCAACTCGCCGGAACCGTTCGTCTCGATCGAGCGTCTCGCCGCCCGGTTCGGCAAGGACTGCCTGATCGGTGCAGGGACGGTCGTCAATGCCGCAGATTGCGTGCGTGTCGCGGAGGCCGGCGGGCGTCTGATGGTCAGCCCCAACGTCGATGTCGAAGTGCTGGCGACGGCGCAGGCCTACGACATGGTCACCATGCCCGGGGTCTTCACGCCGACGGAGGCCTTTCTTGCTTTGCGTTGCGGCGCCTCGGCCCTGAAATACTTTCCGGCGTCGGTGCTCGGTCCGTCGGGGATTGCAGCGCAACTTGCCGTCCTGCCGAAAGGCGTCGTGGTCGGCGCCGTCGGCGGTGTGTCGGACAAGACGCTCGCCTCCTACGTCGCCGTCGGCGTGCGCGCCTTCGGTCTCGGCTCGAGCCTGTACAAGCCGGGCATGAGCGCGAGCGATGTGCGGGAGACAGCTCGCGCCTCGGTCAAGGCGTATGACGAGACTATTCGCGATCAGGGCTGAGCTGGTAACTCGTGACAGTTTCGTGACTGTTCCTGAAACCCGTGGTGAGGGCTCGGCGTTGTAGGTGAACATATCGTTCGTCCTTGGCAAGTGCCATGATCCGCGCCATCGGGAAGAAGATCACACCGGCAATTTCGGTGCCCTTTCTCAAGCAAAGTTCCGCCACGGCCATCCACGTCGAGCCGACCAAGGCGGACCGCATCATTGCGGACGTAGCTGCACGAACCACGGAGCCGTGGCTGCAAAAGCTCGCACGCGGCCTCGCGTGGGGTGCGGACGAGAAGGTGTGGTTGGCCCTGACATCGGTGGCTTGGCTGGTGACGCGCGGCCAAAGCAGCCGCGTTCGCGCGACGACCACTCATGCATTGCTGGTCACGGTTGCGGCTCGGCTCTGCCGCATGCCTTGAAGGCGATCTTCGATCAGACCCGGCCGGATCGCACCACCTTGCGCGGCCATCTCAACGGCGTGGCGCCGTCCGGCCATGCACAGGACGCCTTTCCCTCGGGACATGCGCTGCACATGGGTGCGCTCTACTCCGCCGCCGGTCCGCTGCCGGCACGCGCAAGGATTGCGGTGAGGAGTGCTGCCGTCGGGCTCAGCGTCACGCGCGTGATGCTGCTTGCGCATTGGGCCAGCGACGTCGTTGTCGGATTCATGCTCGGCGCTGCCCTCGAGCGCAGCTTGCGCGCATGGACCGGCTACGAACAACCGGGAGCAAGCCGGATATGACCGAATCCGTCATCCGCTTCCTGATCGGCTGCGTCATCGTTTCGACATTCGCGATAATTGGCGATGTGTTGCGTCCGAAGAGCTTTGCCGGCCTGTTCGGAGCAGCGCCCTCGGTCGCGCTGGCGACGTTGGGCGTTGCGGTTGTCACGCATGATGCCGCTTATGCGGCGGTCCAGAGCCATTCGATGATGTTCGGCGCAGCCGCGCTCTGTCTCTATAGCATGACCGTGTGCCGGCTGCTGATGCGGCAGCATATGCGCGCATTGAGCGCGAGCCTGCTCGCAACGGCCGTGTGGCTGGTCGCAGCGCTGGGACTGCAGGCGGTCTTCTCCGGAGGGGCGTGATGCTGATCTGCATCTCGCCCTCGGCGCTGAAGGACGGCAAGTGGCACGAATACGTCATCCGCTTTGCGCTGGGCGGCGCCGCCACAGTCGCGACCGGGCTCATTGCCAAAGCCTTCGGTCCTGCGATCGGCGGCCTCTTCCTGGCATTGCCGGCGATCTTCTGTGCCAGCGTCACCCTGATCGAGGCGCACGAGATCAGGCGCAAGCGCCGTCAGGGACTCTCCGGCGAGCGGCGCGGACGCGAAGCGGCTGCACTCGACACCGCAGGTGCAGTGCTCGGCAGTCTCGGCATGCTGGCGTTCGCGGCCGTATTCTCCACGCTGGTTCAGTCAAGCGTCGCGGCCGCCTTCGTCGCCGCAACGACGGCGTGGCTCGTCGTCTCGGTGACAGCGTGGGCGATCCGGCGCAAGCTGCGTGTTGCGGCAACGACCCGCAAAGTTGCGGGCCGTCGCGATACGTCTCGGCCGCAGCCTCCGCTGGTCAGCTGGCGGCGGCGTTGATCTCCGGCGATTCGCCTTCTTCCGCAGACTGCGTGAATGCCTGCAGCGCCTCCGCCATCTGCATGCGGCCGCCGACGCCGGTGATGACGACGTCGACCATCGTGAACGACGAGTGGAAGTGGCCGTGGGCCTTGAGCTGCCCGACCGGCACGCCGTTGGCGGCGAGCGCCTCCGCATAGGCGACGCCCTCGTCGCGCAGCGGATCGAACTCGCAGGTGACGATGTAGGCCGGCGGCAGGCCCTGCAGCTTGCCCCGCAACGGCGACGCGCGCGGATCGGTGCGATCCGCCGGCGAGCAGTAGATGTCCCAGAACCAGTACATCAGGCCGCGCGTCAGGAAGTAGCCGGCCGCGTTGTCGGTGTAGGACGGCCGATCGAAGCTGCAATCGGTCACCGGGCAGACCAGCAACTGTCCGCCGACGAGAGGCCCGCCGCGATCCCGCGCGAGCTGGCAAGTGACCGCAGCGATGTTTCCGCCGGCGCTCCAGCCGGCCACCAGCACCGGTCCGTCGCGTCCGCCGAGCTCGGCGGCGTGCTCGGCCACCCAGCGCGTCGCCGCATAGCCGTCCTCGGCCGCCGCCGGGAAGCGGTGCTCGGGCGCATGGCGATAGCCGACGCTGACGAAGATCATGTTGGAGCGGCGGCACATGTCGCGGCAGAATGGATCGTCCGATTGCTCGTCGCCGAGCACCCAGCCGCCGCCATGGAAGTAGACGACGATCGGATGCGGCCCGGGCGTCGCCGGCCGATACAGCCGATAGGGCAGGGGACCGTCGGCGCCCTGCAATGTGCCATCCTTGACTTCGCCAACGGGACGTCCAGGCGGCCTCGTCGCGTTGAACTGCGCAACGAATTCGCGGGCGCCAGCCGCGCCCATCGATTCGATCGGCGGCAAGTTCATCTCGGCCAGCATGTTCAGCACCAGCCTGACATCCGGCTGCAGCCGCACGATCTCGCCGTCATTGCATTGGGACGCGCCGTTCGGACCTGACAGCTTGAAGCCGAGCATGCCGCGGCTGACGATTTCGTTGCAGATGCCGCGATAGGGGCCGACGCCGCCAGTATAGGGCATCAGGGTCTGCGGCTTGCCCGGCACGTTGGCACCAGTGTACCAGGTGTTGGCGAGCCGATGCAGCGTCACGGTCGCGCAGTCCGCCATGTGGCGTGCCCAGCCGGCCTGCGCAGTCTCCGTGGCCTCGATGGTCGTGAACCCGGCTTCGCGCAGGGCGACGAGACGATCGACGACCCAGTCGACATGCTGCTCGATCGAGACCGCCATGTTCGACAGCACCGATGGGCTGCCGGGACCCGTGATCAGGAACAGATTGGGAAAGTCTGCGACCGTGAGCCCGAGATAGGTTTGCGGTCCGTTGGCCCAGACATCCTCCAGCGATTTGCCGCCGCGCCCGGTGATCGGATGCACGGCGCGGATCGCACCGGTCATGGCATCGAAGCCGGTCGCGAACACGATGACGTCGATGTCGAAGCTGCGCCTGTCGGTCTTGATGCCATCAGCGGTGATGGATGTGATCGGCTCCTGGCGCAGATTGACCAGCGTGACATTGGGGCGGTTGAACGTCTGATAGTAGTTGGTGTCCAAGCACGGGCGCTTGGCGCCGAACGGATGGTCGTGAGGCGTGAGCGCGGCGGCGGTCTCGGGATCCTTGACGATCTCGTGAATCTTCTCGCGGATGAGGTCGGCGAGCAGCGCATTGCCGTCGGGGTCGACACCCTGGTCGGCCCAGAGCTGCGTCAGCATGCCGACGAGGTCGCCCGACGCCCACAGCTTCTCGAAGCGTTCGCGGCGCTCGGCCTCGCTCAACGCCCAGCTGAAGTCGGTGGCCGGCGGGATCGGCACGCCAGCCATCGACCAGCGCGCCTGCTCGCGCAGCCCGTTGCGATCTTCTGCGAGCTGCGCGGCGCGATCGGCCGGGAGCGGGCCGTTATGCGCCGGCAGTGCGAAGTTCGGCGTGCGCTGGAAAACCGTGAGCTGTGCTGCCTGCTCGGCGATGATCGGGATCGACTGGATGCCGGACGAGCCGGTGCCGATCACCGCGACGCGCTTGCCGCGGAGGTCGACACCGTCATGCGGCCAGCGGCTGGTGAAGTAGATCTCGCCCTTGAAGTCGTGCACGCCGTCGATCTCCGGCGGCTTCGGCTGCGACAGGCAGCCGGTCGCCATGATGTAGTGGCGGCAGGAGACGGCGGGGCCCTTGTCGGTCGTCAGCAGCCAGCGCTCCTTGGCGTCATCCCAGGAGGCGCCGAGCACGCGGGTGCCGAAGCGGATGTCGCGGCGCAGATCGTAGCGATCGGCGACAAAGCCGAGATAGCGCAGGATCTCCGGCTGGGTGGCGTATTTCTCCGACCATTGCCAGGCCTTCTCGAGCGCGGGATCGAAGGTGTAGCTGTAGTCGACGGTCTGGATGTCGCAGCGCGCGCCGGGATAGCGGTTCCAGTACCAGGTGCCGCCGACATCGTTGGCCGTATCCAGAGCCACGGTCGAGAAGCCCGCCTTGCGCAGGCGGTGCAGCAGGTAAAGTCCCGCAAATCCGGCACCCACGACGGCGACATCGACCGTCTGCGTTTCACCGCCCGACACCTCCGACGCGCGTGTCTCGACAACCCCGTCTGACATGCTGACCTCCCGATGATTTTGTGATTGGAAGAAAGGCTAGCTCTGCTCGCATGGTTTGTCAGCAGCCAAAACAGCGATCTGCGGTTGTTGCAGTGCGGGCCGTGCAGTGCGGGCCGTGCGGTGCGGCCGGTATGCCAGGCGCTGATTTTGCATCGCCGGTCAAAAGGCCGCGACGGAGTGGACAAGACCCTGAGAAAGCGACAGAAAGCGACCCTGCCGCGTCGCATTCACCAAGTTTCAACGCATCGCGACTGTAACAACCGCTACACTACGCCACATCCACGACTGATCAGGCCAGGCCCATGCCGTTATCGCTTCCCAAGCAAAAGATCCGCGTTCTGCTCCTCGAGGGCGTGAACGACTCGGCCGTCCGCATGTTCGAGGCCAACGGCTATACGGAAATCGAGCGGTTGCCGAAGGCGCTCGGTTCGGCGGAGTTGAAGCGTATGCTGTCGGGCGTGCACATGCTTGGCATTCGCTCGCGGACGCATCTCACCGCCGATGTGCTGCAGGCCGCCGACCGGCTGATGGTGGTCGGCTGCTTCTCCGTCGGCACCAACCAGGTCGATCTCGATGCCGCGAAGCGGCTCGGCATCCCCGTATTCAATGCGCCCTATTCGAACACCCGCAGCGTCGCCGAGCTGACGATCGCCGAGGTCGTGATGCTGATGCGCCGCATCTTCCCGCGCTCGGTGTCGGCGCATGCCGGCGGCTGGGACAAGTCGGCCAATGGCAGCCGAGAGGTGCGCGGCAAGACGCTCGGCATCATCGGCTATGGCAACATCGGCTCGCAGCTGTCGAACCTCGCCGAGGCCATGGGTATGCGGGTGATCTTCTTCGATCTCACCGACAAGCTCCGTCACGGCAACACCGAGCCGGTCGAGAGCCTCGACGAGCTCCTGGCGATGAGCGACGTCGTGTCGCTGCACGTGCCGGAGACGCCGGCGACCGCCAACATGATCGGCGAGCGCCAGATCCGTCACATGAAGGACGGGGCCTATCTGATCAACAATTCGCGCGGCACGGTGGTCGACATCGAGGCGCTGGCCAGCGCATTGCGCGAGGGCAAGCTCTCAGGTGCTGCCGTCGACGTGTTTCCGGTCGAACCGGCATCGAACGCCGATCCGTTCGTCTCGCCGCTGCAGGGCCTGCCCAACGTGATCCTGACCCCGCATGTCGGCGGCTCCACCGAGGAGGCGCAGGACCGAATTGGTGGCGAGGTCGCGCGCAAGCTGATCGACTATTCCGATGTCGGCTCGACCTTCGGCGCCGTGAACTTCCCGCAGGTGCAACTGCCGGCGCGCCCGACGGGCACGCGCTTCATCCACGTTCATCGCAACGTGCCCGGCGTGCTGCGCCAGGTCAACGAGGCGGTATCGCGGCACAACATCAACATCCTCGCGCAATATCTGCAAACCGATCCCGAGGTCGGCTATGTCGTGCTCGAGACCGACGTGGTCGGCGGTGAGGGCGAGGCGCTGCTGTCGGAGCTGCGCGCGGTGGAGGGCACGATCCGCGTTCGCGTCCTGTACGATCACGACCGGCCTTGAGGCTGTGGAGGCTGCCGCGCGATGACCGGCTCGTCTGCATCGTCTTCAGCCTCGTCCGTCGTTCTCAGCACGACGGTGCCTGCGCGCGTGCTGCGCCATGATCCGCAATATGGCATGTCGACGTTGTTCTTCGCCGACGGCGAGTTGCGCGTTCCGATGGTCGACGCCGCGATCGACGCCGGCGTCTCCGTGACCATCGAGGCCCGCGACGTGTCGATCGCGCTGTCGCGGCCGATGGATGTTTCGATCACCAACCGGCTGCCCGGCCGGATCGAGGAGATCCTGCCGCTCGATCCGCCCTATGTGCGCGTGACGTTCGATCTCGGTGCGACGAAGCTGCACGCCTTGGTCACGCTGGAGTCCGTCGAGCGGCTGGCGTTGGAGCCGGATCTGTCGGCCTGGGCGATGATCAAGAGCGTCGCGATCGGACCCGGCGCGGTTCGGCCTTCGGAGCTGCCTCGGCCGCGCCGCTGGCCCGCTTCTGATAGCGGGGATCGGTAGCCTTCTGCAGCTCAGCGAGCGCCGCGGCGGTGGCCGTGCGGGTGCGCCGCTCCATCGAGCGATACAGCGCGATCAGCCGCTCGCCGAACGGCGTGATCTCGGCGCCGCCGCCCCGTCGCCCCGGATGAGTCTCGAACACCGGCGTCTCGAAGGTGCGGTTGAGCGCATCGACCATCAGCCAGCATTTGCGGTAGGAGATGCCGCTCGCGCGCGCGGCGCCGAGGATCGAGCGCTCCCGGCGGATGAAGTCGATCAGCAGCAGATCTTCGGGCGACAGACTTCCGCCGTTGCCGAAAGTGATGGTCAATGCGATCTGAGCTTCGCGCTTCATCCTATTCCGATCCGCTCGCGTTGTGAGCCGATCATGTCACGCGGGCTTCGCGCTGTCACCATGCGGCCGGACCACGCCTCGATCCAGCCGGGACGGCGCGCGACATCGACCGGGACGCATTCGGCGAACACGCCGGCGAAGCGCGTCCACGCCTCCATCATCGCGGGCGATACCGCCGTGATGATCGGAAGCCCGGCTGACATCGCCGAGCCGAAGGCGTCGGCGAGGCCTCCTCCCGCCGCCTCCTGCTTGCCGAACTTGCTGAGGATCACGACATCCGTGCCGCGCGCGATCGACTGCTGCACGGCGGCGCAGGCCAGCACCAATCCTTCGGGATCGAGATTGCAGGCCTGCGATCCCGGGCCGAGATCCTGCGAGATCGAGAACACGCGGTCGTCGTCGAGGCTGCGCAGCATCATGGCCTTGCACGGCCTGGTCTTGTCGGCGCTGCTCTCGATCACGCCGGAGACGCGCAGCCCGATGCCTGCGAGCCGTGTGGCGAGCTCATCGAGCAGCTCCTGGATGACGGTGGACGCAGCGCCCTGCAGCGCCACGATCTGACACGTCCCGACCTCAGCGACACCCATGGCAGTCCTCCTCACACGTTGGCGGAGACGCGGCCCGCCTTCCGACCGGTTTGCATGATCGCGTGGACCGCCGAGACGACGCTCGCGGCGATCGATCGCCCGCGGTCGTCCATGCCGGTCCATGCGGCGTGGCGGCCGCGCGGATCGATCTCCAGCAGCTTGACGTTGGCCGGCACGCGCAAACCGTCGCGCGCGATGCCGCGCAGTGCGCCATCGAGCGGCGCCAGCACCGGCGTGCCGCCGAGCGAGCCGAGCTGCAGTTCCTTGTAGACGCGGGTGCCGATGTCGAGCGGCGTATGCCAGACGGCGTCCTGATTGGAATAGACGAAGCGCTCGCGGCCGGCGCCGCCGAGCGCGCGCGCCTTGCTGTCCGCGTCGCGCGTGGTGCCGTGCGCCACGATCGCGCCGGTCTCGCAAGGATGCGTCTCGATCGCGATGTCGCAATTGTGCCCGACCGCAAAGCGCGGTCCGATGCCGACGGCGATGCCGGCAACGCCGCGCAGATCCGGCGTGGCCAGATGCTTCTGCATCCGTGCGTCGACGATGACCGCGGGATAGCGGAACGCGATGATGTCGGTGAGATGCATCCCGGTGACGGCGACCTGGCTGGGCTCGCGATGAATGCGCACGACGTCCGCGATGCCCTCGGCCCGGCAGCCGACCACGCCGTCGATGTCGCAGGCCTCGCCATACAGGACGTCGTGGAAGGCCATGCCGCGTCGGATCACCGGCGGAAAGGCGTCGTGACAGAGGACGAGCGCGAAGCGCTCATGGTTGAGCTTGGCCGCGATCGCGGAGGCGATCTCGTTGGTGCCCAGCACCAGCGCGAGCGGCTTGGGCGAGTTCGGATGCCAAGTGACGGCGGCGGCTTTCATGCTGATGACCTCGTGTTGCGAGATCGAATGAGCAAGCCGCGGGCCAGATCGTTGCGCGCCGATCAACTTGTTCATTGCATTGAGGAAAAGCAGGCATGCCTCGGTTTGTCTGATCCAGAGCTGTATTGTCTAGGATATAACAGCGGATGCTATATTGTCGCTTATACAACATGTCGTGATGGTGGGGCAGGTCGGCGCGTGCCGATCAGGCGATGGGCTCTTCGCGGCGCACCAGCGCGACGCCCTTGACCTGGGCGTAGACGGCAAGCCCTGCCTGCAGGCCGAGCTCGTTCCACGAGCGTTGGGTGACCCGCGACAGCAATCGTGCACCCTGGCCGTCCTCGCCGAGGCCGAGCAGGGCGGTGACGCGGTGGTCCGATTGGCTGCGGATTTCCAGGATCTTCGCGCGTAGCACGTTGACGATGGTGCTGCGGCTCGGCGTTTCCAAGGCGAGGCTGACATCATCGGCCAGCACGCGCAGGCGGCGGCGTGTTCCCGGCGCAAGCGGCTCGGCCGGCAGCACGAAATGCCCGCCCGGCACCGCAAGCGTCACCATGCCGTCGATGGCGTCGTGCTTCAGAACGGTGGCGTCGAGACTGACCGCTGCATCGCGGGAGAGCGCGAGCGGCAGTGTCAGGTCGGCTTGGAGCACGGACAGCGGACCTGAATCCAGGACGCTGCCATTGCGCATCAGCACCAGCTGATCGGCGAGCCGCTCGACCTCCGCGATATCGTGGCTGATGTAGAGGATCGGCAGGTCGAGCGCGGCATGCAGCCGCTCCAGATAGGGCAGGATCTCGTCCTTGGTGATCTGGTCGAGCGCCGACAGCGGCTCGTCCATCAGCAGCAGCTTCGGCTGGCTGAGCAGCGCGCGGCCGATCGCCACGCGCTGCCGCTCGCCGCCGGACAGATGGCGCGGCGAGCGCTCCAGCAGCTTGGCAATGCCGAGCAGCGACACGACCTCATCGAAGCCGATGGCGGTGGGGCCGGACGGGCCGGGATGCCCGTACATCAGGTTGCGGCGGACGGAGAGGTGCGGGAACAGATTGGCTTCCTGAAAGACGTAGCCGATCGGGCGCCGGTGCACCGGGCGGAAGGTCTTCTCGTCCTGCCAGACGTCGCCGGCGACGGAGCATCGTCCGTCCAGGCGGTTGAGGCCGGCGATGCTGCGCATGACGGCGGTCTTGCCGCAGCCGGACGGGCCGAAGATCGCGGTGACGCCGCGCGCCGGCACCTCGAACCGCGCGTTCAGCTCGAAGCGCCCGAGCGTACCGCGGAAATCGACCTTGACGGTGCTCATGACGCGCGTCGCGTCATCTTCTTCTCGATCAGCATCATCGTCAGAATGACGCCGAACGAGAACACGACCATGCCGAGCGCCAGCACCGAGGCTTCGGTCCATTGCGAGGTCTCGACGTAGTCGTAGATCGCGACCGACAGCACCTTTGTCCTGCCGGGAATGTTGCCGCCGATCATCAGCACGACGCCGAACTCGCCGACGGTGTGGGCAAAGCCGAGGATCGCGCCGGTGAGGAAGCCGGGGCTCGCCAGCGGCACGGCGATCGTCCAGAACGCGCGCCAGGGCGTGGCCCGCAGCGTGGCGGCTGCTTCCAGGGGCTTCTCGCCCATGGCCTCGAAGGCGTTGCGGATCGGCTGCACCACGAACGGCATCGAGAACAGCACCGAGCCGATAACCAGGCCTGGGAAAGTGAAGGCGAGGGTGCGTGCGCCCCACAAGGAAGCCAGCGCTCCGCCCGGACCGCTCGGGCCGAGCGCGACCAGTAGATAGAAGCCGAGCACGGTCGGCGGCAGCACCAGCGGAATCGCCACCAGGGCTGCGACCGCCTCCTTCCACCACGCCTGCGACCGCGCCAGCCACCATGCGATCGGTGTTCCCACGATCATCAGAATGACGGTCGTGATCGCCGCCAATTCGAGGGTCAGACTGACCGGTTGCCAGATATCGGCCGAGACGTGCAAGTTCATCCTTGGAAGTTCATCGACGTGAGCGCTCAGCTGCCGGACTTCGGGTCCAGAGCATAGCCGAACTTCTCGATGAACGCACGGGCTTCCGGAGTCTTGAGGAAGGTCAGGAACGCGGTCGCCGCCTCGTTGCCGGCGGATGCCTTCAGCAGCACGGCATCCTGACGGATCTCGCTGTAGAGGTTCTGCGGCACCAGCCAGCGCGAGCCGCCCGCATTCGGCATCAGCTGCGACAGTGCGACGAAGCCGACCTCGGCATTGCCGGTATCGACGAACTGGAACGCCTGCGAGATCGTGTTGCCCTGCACGATCTTGGGCTTGATCGTCTCATAGAGATTGAGCGCCTTCAGCGTCTCCACTGCAGCCGCGCCATAGGGCGCGGCGGCGGGATTGGCGATCGACAGCTTGTTGAACGCGTTCGCCTTCAGCGTTTCCTCGCCTTTCACCGCGTTCGGGTCCTTGCTCCACAGCACGAGCTTGCCGATCGCGTAGGTGAAACGGCTCCCGGCGACGCCGAGGCCCTCGTCGACCAGCTTCTTCGGCCGTTCGTCGTCGGCGGAGAGCAGGATCGCGAACGGCGCGTTCTCCTTGATCTGGGTGTAGAATTGTCCGGACGCGCCGAAGCTCAGCACCAATTCGTGTCCCGTCTTGGCCTTGAACAGACCGGCGATCTCCTTGGCCGGCTCGGTGAAGTTGGCGGCCACGGCGATGTTGGCGCTCCCGGCGAGCGCATTTGCGCCAGTCAGGAGAGCGGCAGCCGCGCACAGAGCAGCGGCGACGAAGCGCATCGATCTCATCACAATTGTCCTCGTTCATATCGCAGAGACGGGTTCGCTTCGGTGAATTGCAAGTCCCGTTCCGGCGCAGCGCCCGTACCGATGTCGTGCTATATTCATTCGTATACATCAAAATAGACAGGTCGGCGACGTCCCGTCAACCCGAGGGGCTCCTCGGGCAAACGCGATGGGCGTCAGTGTTCGACTTTCGACAATCGAGGCTGAAGCGATGTCGGAAACATGACGGCCCGAGAGCCGGGATTCTCGGGCCGTCGCGAGACTAAGCCATCCGCTCCCAGAGCTGCCGCACCAGCATGCCCGCACGCTTCTCGATCGCCGCGGCGGCATCGAGCGCGAGATCCTCGCGATAGCGGCCGGCGATCAGCTGCACGCCGATCGGCTGGCCATTGTGAACCGCCACCGGCACCACCGCGCCGGGCAGCCCGAGCACGTTGATGGCCGAGATGAAGCGGATCTCGTTGAAGAAGATTTCGCGCACGCGCTCCGGGCTTACCGTGTCCTCGCGCGGGCCCGGCGTCGGCTTGACCGTCGTCGGCGCCAGCACCACCGGATAATCCTCGAAGAACAGCTGCCAGGCGCGGATATGGGTGGAGCGCTGCGCCGTCGCGTTCATCCAGCCCGCGAGGTCGAGGATCTCGGCCTTGGCCCGCATCCCGCCCCACGCCTTGTGGAAGTCTTCCGAGGTGACGGCCAGCATCTTGGCCTCCTGCATCACGACGACCTCGGTGGTGATGACGTCGCACCAGGTCTGCCAGACGCCGGAGATGTCGGGGACCTCGACCTCGCTGACCCGGTAGCCGGAGCGCTCCAGATGATCCGCGGCCTGCCGCAGCGCGGCCTGCACCGAAGGATCGACGTCCATGTCATCGGGGATCTTGGCGAGCGCGACCTTGATCGGCCGCTTGGGCTTCTCGCCCTCGAGCGGGGCCGGCACCCACCAGGGATCGCGCGGATCGCGCCGGCTCATCACCTCCAGCGCCAGCCTGACGTCGGCGACGCTACGCGCCAGCGGGCCCTGCGACGACATCAGATGCGCCAGCATCGGCCGCTCGGCCGCGGCGCTTTCGTTGTAGGCCGGGATGCGCCCCTGCGTCGGCTTGATCGTGACAACGCCGTTGCAATGCGCCGGCCAGCGCAGCGAGCCGCCGATGTCGTTGCCATGCGCGATGGTGCCGATACCGGCGGCGACCGCAGCTCCAGCGCCGCCCGACGAGCCGCCGCAGGTGATCTCGGGATCCCACGGGTTCAAGGTCAGTCCGTGCAGCGGGTTGTCGGTGAAGCCGCGGAATGAGAATTCCGGCGTGTTGGTGAGGCCGAGCACGATCGCGCCCGCGTTCTTGAGGTTGCGCACGACGGGCGCGTCCGACGGCGCGATGATTCCCATCTGCGCCTGAACGCCGTTGGGGTTTGGCCGTCCCTGGTAGTCGACGTTCTCCTTGATGGTGACGGGCACGCCATGCAGCAGGCCGTCCTTGTTGCGCGCCTTGTCCGCGGCGCGCGCAGCTTTCAATGCTTCTTCGGACAGATCGACGACGACCGCATTCAGCTTCGGATTGACCTCATGCATGCGCGCGATGTGCGCCTCGGTCACCTCGACCGAGGAGACCGCGCCCGAGCGGATCGCAGCGGCGGTGTCGAGCGCCGACCACTGCCAGACCGGTCCTCTCGGCAGCCGCGGCTTCGGCGCGGCGGCCCTCGCCTGTGGTCTGGCCTGCGGCTTCGCCTTTGCGGGCTTCCTGTTGGCCGTGGCGCGCGTGGCCACGCGCTTCGGAGCCGGCTTGGCGGTCTTTGCCTCCGGCTTCTTCCTTGTCGCTGTTTTCGCCATTGTGTTTCCCCCCCAGTGTATCTCTCAAACGACCGACATGGTCAGCGGCGGCTCGACCTCGGCGGGCAGCGGGCTGACATAGGGCGTGCGCAGCGTCCGCTTCTTCAGGTCGGCCTTGGCGGCTGCGATCAGCGCCGGCTCATTGAGCGCCTTGATGCCGAGACCGGCCATCGCCTTGGCGGCCTGCACCATCGCCTTGTGCGCGGCCGGCGTCTTGCCTTGCGCAACGACCTGCCAGGTGTGGAACGGCGTGCCGATCGCCACCGTCGGCGCGTGCACCTGCACCGTTGGCACCACCCAGCTGACGTCGCCGACATCGGTCGAGCCGATCTGCGGATTGCGCTTGGCGTTCAGCGGCACCAGGAAGTCGGCCAGCGGCTTGTCGGTCGGATCCATGCCGATGCTGTAGTAGACGGATTCGATGTCCTTGTCGGTCAGGGTCGCCTGGATCTGACCGGCAAAATCCTTGTCGCTCGCGTCGAAATGCGGCGGCCCCAGCTCCTCCATGATCCCGTGCAGCGCCTCTTCGAGCGGCGTGTTGGGCAGGATGTTGGAGACCGCCGAGATGATCTTCATCTCGACCCTGGTCTCGGTCATCATCGCGGCACCTTGCGCGATCTTGTGTACGCGCCCGACCAGCTCGTTCATGCCGGGCAGGTCGCGCGCGCGGATCGAGTAGCGGACGCGCGCATGCGCCTGCACGACGTTGGGCGCAATGCCGCCGGTGTCGAGCAGCGCGTAATGCACGCGGGCGTCGCTCGGCATGTGCTCGCGCATGTAGTTGACGCCGACATTCATCAGCTCCACCGCGTCGAGCGCGCTGCGGCCGAGATGCGGCGAGGCGGCCGCATGCGAGGTGCGTCCGGTGAAGATGAAGTCCGCGCGCGTGTTGGCGAGAGAGGGCGTCATCACCACTTCCCAGAAGCTCGACGGATGCCAGGTGATCGCGATGTCGGCATCCTCGAACGCGCCTGAGCGCACCATGAAGGCCTTTGCGGCGCCGCCTTCCTCGGCAGGGCAGCCGTAGTAGCGCACGCGTCCCGGAACCTTGTTGGCGGCGAGCCAGTCCTTCACGGCGGTTGCCGCGAGCAGCGCCGCCGAGCCCAGGAGATTGTGGCCGCAGCCATGGCCATGGCCGCCGGTCTCGATCGGACGATGTTCGGCGACGCCGGCCTCCTGGCTGAGGCCGGGCAGGGCGTCGTATTCGCCCATGAACGCGATGACCGGACCACCTTCGCCCCATTCGCCCATCAGCGCGGTCGGGATGCCCGCGACCTTTTCGATGATCCGAAAACCCTGGTGCTTCAACTCGGCGAGGTGTTCGGCGGACGAGCGGGCCTCGGTGTAGCAGACCTCGGGCATGCTCCACACCCGGTCGCTGAGCTCGATGAAACGGGTCTTGATCGCGTCGACGCCGCGCCAGATCTCGCTGCGGTTGTCCATCTCCGGTCCTTGTCCTCTGCTGCCGATAGGGAGCCGGTATGGTTATCAGCTAAGTTCCCTGACGCCTAGCGATCCGCCGCGAGAGCAGCCATGCGGCGCGCGGCAAGGCGCGGTGGAGCGCGCGTCATCCTTTGAGCAGATGATGCTGCGATTGGATGCAGCGCGATGCTTTCGGCGGCGCAGCGAGAAGGGTGGGGACGCCGTCCTCAAATTTCGGAACTGCCGCCGTGCGCCGTTACCGCACCCGTCCAGGAACGATCGTGGTCGCGCGTCCTGTTCTCGTGTCAGGAGTGCGACCGCCATGCGTGCAGGACCCATCACTATCATCGTCGCATTGCTGCTGATTCTCGCGGCCGCCGTCGTCTTCGCCTATCAGGGCATGACCTTGCCCGGCGATCCGATGCCGACCGAGGGCTGGATCGCGCTCACGCTCGGCGTGGTGTTTTCGCTCATCGTGGGGATCGGGCTGATGGTGCTGTTGTTCTACAGCAGCCGCAAGGGCTACGACGAGCCATCACAGTTCGGGGCTGATGATCATCGCGACTGAGACCGCTCAAGCCGGATGCGGCGGATGCTGTGTCCGCGGATGCCGGTCGTGAAGCAGCTTGGCGAGTTCGTGCCTCAGATCGTCGTGACCGCGCATCGCCGTCTCGAACAGCGCTTCCTGGATGTCGCGCGGCATGTCGCCCCAGACGCCGATGGCGGCGTTGCCGAGCAGCTCTGCGAACCGGTTGTCGTCCATGCGGCACCTCCGGACGATCTGACGCCCGAGGACGGCAAAGGTTCCAGGCCAGGTTATTGCGTGGTGAACAGGACAACCGCAATCGCAACGGAGAGCGCGATCGCGGACACGGTCCCCGTGGTCGACAGCACGCCCATGCGCCGCAGCGCCGCTGCAAACACGATGATGATCGGGGTGGCGGTGACGAGGCCGAGCTGCGCTTCGGTCATGGACATGCTCCTGATGTCGATCCGGTAGCGCATCCGGGCGCCGTGCTGTTTGTGCGCCGACAAAGAGCATGTCTGCCGCCCCGATTAGCTTTGCGACATCTGATCGGAGATGGCGGTGTCGGCACTCACATACGAACCGGAACCAACGGAGCGCTGGGGCGTGCTCGACGGGTTGCCGGGCGACCCCATGATGTGGGTCCTGATCCTCAGCGAGCTTGTCGCTTTCGGCCTGCTGCTCGGCGCCTTCGTCGTGGCGCGCGCAGTCAATCCAGTCGTGTTCGCAGCCGGGCAGGCCATGCTGGACGGACCTCTCGCCGCATTGAACACGATCGTGCTTGTGACGAGCGGGTGGGCTGCGGCGCGCGGGGCGGCGGCGGCGAGAGGCGCATCGCCGGCCACCGCACGGCGTTGGATCATGCTGGCGATCCTGCTCGGCGCGGCCTTCATTGCCGTCAAGCTGACCGAGTATGGCAGGGAGATTGCCGCCGGCGCAGGCCTGGAGACGTCGCCGTTCTTCACGCTCTATTTTCTGCTCACGGGCTTCCATCTGCTTCACGTCGTACTCGGGATGGTCATCCTCGGAATCGTCGGTCGTCATGCCGCGCCCAACAGCGTCGAGACCGGGACGGCGTTCTGGCACATGGTCGACCTGGTCTGGATCGTGATGTTCCCGATCCTCTATCTGGTGGGATGAGTCATGGTCCGCGATCGCCTCACGCTCGCCTGGCTTCAATTGCTGAGCTTCGCCGTCGCCACGCTCGCGGCCTCGCTGCTGCTGCCGAATCGCTGGCTCGCCGATGCCCTCGTGCTCGCGCTCGCATTGGCAAAGGGCAGGGTGATCGTGCTGGATTTTCTCGGCCTCCGCCATGCGCCCGCGCTGTGGCGCGGCCTGCTCGCATCGTGGCTCCTAGGCCTGGTTGCGCTCGCCGGGCTCGCGGTGGCGCTCCGCGCGCTGGTCTGACGGGCCATCGCCGTGCTGCTTGCGCCGCGACAAAGAGACTCCCGGCAGTGCCGGTAGATTGCCTTCACCATCGACCTTCACCAAAACGGAAAGGACGTGTCATGGCGGAACGCCTGACCAAGTCGGCCGCACGGAACGTCTTCTACGGCGGTTCGGCCTTCTTCTTTGCGATCTTCCTCGGGCTCACAGCGCACAGCCACTACTACATGGTCACGACCTCGACCAATGCGTCGACGCTGTCCGACGGAGTCGCTCGCGGCAAGCACGTCTGGGAGAGAAACTCCTGCATCAACTGCCATACCCTGCTCGGCGAGGGCGCCTATTTCGCGCCAGAGGTCGGCAATGTCTGGGACCGCTGGGGCGGGAGGCAGGACCCGGCCGCCGCGCGCGAGATGCTGAAATCCTGGATGCAGTCGCAACCCTCCGGTGCGCCCGGCCGCAGGCAGATGCCGCAGTTCAATCTGTCCGACCAGGAGCTCAACGACCTCGCCGACTTCCTGCAATGGACCGACACGATCAAGCGCCAGGACTGGCCGCCGAACAAGGCCGGCTGAGCCGGCTCCCGTCCCCGTCATGAGAGAGATCCGCGATGAGATATGAGACCCAGAAGGTCGCGATGCTGTATTTCTACGGCGCGCTGACGCTCTTCCTCGCCCAGGTCATCTTCGGCCTGCTCGCCGGCACCATCTACGTGCTGCCGAACACGCTGTCGGTCCTGCTTCCCTTCAACATCGTCCGCATGATCCACACCAACGCGCTGATCGTGTGGTCGCTGATCGGCTTCATGGGCGCCACCTACTTCCTGCTGCCCGAGGAGACCGAGACCGAGCTCTACAGCCCGCTGCTCGCCAAGATCCAGTTCTGGATGTTCTTCGGCGCCGCGGGTGCGGCCGTCGTCGGCTATCTCTTCCACTACCATGAGGGCCGTGAGTTCCTCGAGCAGCCCTTCATCATCAAGGTCGGCATCGTCGTCGTCTGCCTGATGTTCCTGTTCAACGTCACGATGACCGCCCTGAAGGGTCGCAAGACGACGGTGACCAACATCCTGCTGTTCGGTCTGTGGGGCGTCGCGATCTTCTTCCTGTTCGCGTTCTACAATCCGGCAAATCTCGCCGTCGACAAGATGTACTGGTGGTACATCGTCCATCTCTGGGTGGAGGGCGTCTGGGAGTTGATCATGGCCTCGATCCTGGCCTTCCTGATGATCAAGCTCAACGGCATCGACCGCGAGGTGGTGGAGAAGTGGCTCTACGTCATCATTGGCCTGGCGCTGTTCTCTGGCATCCTCGGCACCGGCCATCATTTCTACTGGATCGGCGCGCCCGGCTATTGGCAGTGGATCGGCTCGCTGTTCTCAACGCTCGAGGTCGCGCCGTTCTTCACCATGGTGATCTTCACGGTGCAGATGACGCTCAAGGCGGGACGCAAGCATCCGAATCGCGCCGCGCTGCTGTGGTCGGTCGGCTGCTCCGTCATGGCGTTCCTCGGCGCCGGCGTGTGGGGCTTCCTGCACACGCTGTCCAGCGTGAACTACTACACCCACGGCACCCAGGTGACCGCCGCGCACGGCCATCTCGCCTTCTTCGGCGCCTATGTGATGCTCAACCTCGCGGTCATGGCCTATGCGGTGCCGCAGCTGCGCCAGCGTGCGCCGTATAATCAGTGGCTCTCGATGGCGAGCTTCTGGATCATGTGCACGGCGATGATGACGATGACCTTTGCGCTGACCTTCGCCGGCATCATCCAGGTGCATCTGCAGCGCGTGCTCGGCCAGAGCTACATGGACGTGCAGGACCAGCTCGCGATGTTCTACTGGGTTCGGCTCGGCTCCGGTGTGTTCGTGGCGATCGCGGCGCTGATGTTCGTCTGGGCCGTGCTGGTGCCCGGCCGCGCCAAGCAGGCGATCATCCCCGGCGCCCTGCAGCCGGCGGAGTAAAACCCCGCAGGCGGCGGCTTCGATGCCGCCGCCTGCATCCCCCGATTCGGAGAGTGATCATGAAGCCCGCGCTGCACGCGATCGATACCGTCCTGTCGTTCCCCTCGTACACGCCGACCGGCAATGAATGCGCGCTGTTCGAGCATGCGTTCCGACATCGCCTACCGGTGCTGCTGAAGGGGCCGACCGGCTGCGGCAAGACCCGCTTCGTCGCGCACATGGCGGCGCGACTGGGCCTGCCGCTGCACACGGTCGCCTGTCACGACGACCTCACCGCCGCCGACCTCACCGGGCGATATCTGCTCAAGGGCGGTGACACCGTGTGGACCGACGGCCCGCTGACCCGCGCGGTGCGCGAGGGCGGCATCTGCTATCTCGACGAGGTCGTCGAGGCGCGGAAGGATGTGACCGTCGTGCTGCATCCTCTCACCGACGACCGCCGCATTCTTCCGCTGGAGCGCACCGGCGAGGAGCTGCTCGCGCCCGACGGCTTCATGCTGGTGGTGTCCTACAATCCGGGTTATCAGTCGCTGCACAAGGCGCTGAAGCCATCGACACGGCAGCGCTTCATCGCCATCGAATTCGGCTTCCTGCCCGCCGAGCAGGAGATCGCGGTGGTTGCCGCCGAGAGCGGGCTGGCGCCGGAGCGCGTTCGGCCGCTGGTGGCGCTCGCGCATCGGCTGCGCGCGCTGCAAGGCCATGACTTGGAGGAGGGCGTCTCGACGCGGCTCCTGGTCTATTGCGCGACGCTCGTCGCTGCCGGAGCATCCATCGCGGACGCCGTGCTCGCCGCGATGATCGAGCCGCTCACCGACGACGCCGACGTCAAGGCCGCGTTGCGCGAGGTCGCGCATGCCGTGATCGGGTGAGCCATGCTCGACTTCCTCGAACTGGAGGAGACCGTCGGCCGCGCCTGGCATCGCCTGGTCGGCACGACCTCGAGCTATCCGGTCCATCCGGATCAGGCCGTCGCCCTGAACGAGATCAGCGGCCGCATCGCCGTGATGTTCCGCGCGCTGGGCGGCGAGAGCGGCGTGCAGGTCGCCGGAGCCAAGGCGCGCAAATCGGGCCATCGGCTCGGCTGGCGCCAGCGCATTGGCCTCGGGGACGAATGCCTCGATCAGGCCGGGCGCGATGGCGCCACCGTGTTCCTGCCGGAGACCATCGCGCTGCTGCCGGGGCGCGCGCTCAATGCGCAGCTCTATCACTGGCTCGCGGCGTGGTTCGCGACCATGGCGGTCGAGCCGATCACGGAGCGCGATCCGCTGCGGCATGATCTGCTGGCGCTGCGCCGGGCCTGTGAGACGACCTCGCTGGTGCTGGCGCGCTTCCCTGGACTGGCGTGTCCGCATGCGCAACTCGCCGAAGCGCTGGCTGCGGCGCGGCCGCGGCGGCCGCTGCCTCGGCTCGAGCAGCAGGTCGAGCACATCGTCATGGCCCTGCTCGGCGCCGGCGCGCCGCCCAAGGGCGCGCTGTGGAATGCGGTCATCGCTGGCGGCGCGTTGCCGGAGGCCGCCCCGCCCGGCTATCGGCCGATGCTGCCGTGTCCGCTGTGGGGCGATTGCTGGAGCCGCGATGCCGTTGCCGCGGCGCGCGAGGACGACGAGACGCAGACGCCCGCAGAGCAGGAGGGGGCACCCGACACCCGCAAGCGCTTCGCACGGCGCGAGCGCGACGACACGGCCAAGCGCGATCCATTCATCCTCAACCGCTTCGAGAAGATCCTGGCGATGGCGGAGATGGTCAATGTCGATCGTCCGTCCGACGATACCGACGATGACGACGCCCGCAAGGCTGCCGACGATCTTGATGAGCTCGCGATCGCCAGGCGCAAGGGGCGTCCGGCGAGCAAGCTGAAGTTCGATCTCGACCTGCCGCCCGAGGCGGTGGACACGGCCCGGCTCGACAGCGGCCGGCTGTATCCCGAGTGGAATTATCGCAGCGGCGCCTATCTGCCGGACCATTGTCGCGTCGTGACCGGCGATGCCGCCGAGGCGGGCGAGGCGTGGTCTCCGGACGATGCGATGCGCCGGCGCATCCGCAGCGTGCGGCGCAGGTTCGAGACCTTGCGGCCGCGTCATGAGGTGATGCGCGCGCAGGCCGACGGCCACGACCTCGACATCGACGCGCTGGTGCGCGCGCGCAGCGATCTCAATGCCGGCCATGGCGGACTTGATCGCGTGCATCTGGCGATGCGCCCGCTCGCGCATGATCTCGCGGTGACTCTCCTGGTCGACGTGTCCCTATCGACCGATGCGTGGATCGACGGCGTGCGCGTTCTCGACGTCGAGAAGGAGGCGCTGCTGGTGCTGGCGCATGGGCTGTCGGCCTGCGGCGACAGCCACAGCATTCTCACCTTCACCTCGCGGCGCAACTCATGGGTCCGCCTGGAGACCGTGAAGGCATTCGACGAGCCGATGAGCGGGCGGGTCGAGCGCCGCATCGGCGCGCTCAGGCCCGGCTACTATACGCGTATCGGCACGGCGGTGCGTCATGCCGCCAGCCAGCTCGCCGAGCGATCCGAGCGCAAGCGCCTGCTGCTGGTGCTGACCGACGGCAAGCCGAACGACGTCGATCACTATGAGGGACGGTTCGCGATCGAGGACACGCGCAAGGCGGTGCAGGAAGCGCGGCGCGGCGGCGTCGCGGTGTTCGGCGTGACCATCGATGCGTCGGCGCAGTCGTATTTTCCCACCCTGTTCGGCCGCGGCGGCTACGCCATCGTCGGCAACATCAGGCGACTGCCCGCCGCGCTGCCGGCGCTGTACCGGCAGCTCGCGCATTGAAGGCGAGAGGCGCACTGCCGCCGTACCGACGACCGATACCGGTCAGCTGATCGAAGGGGTCCGGCCCTCAGGTCGCCGGCTCGCGCAGATTGCGCAGCGGCACCGGCAGGTGGCCCATCAGCTTGTCGAACTCGCCGGGATCGAGCTTCTCCCAGAGAATTTCGAAGATGCCGCGCGCAGCCGTGAGCGGATCGACCGGGAATTGCGGCGGCAGTTGGCGGAAGATGTCATCGACGAAATATTCGAGATGGCGGTCCTTGGTCGGGGTTGCCGCGTGGTGCCAGCCCTCGTAGTAGATCCCGCGAATGAGCATCGGCAACTGGGCGCCGAAATTCACGGCGACGGCCATCGGCATACGGTCGCGCAGCACATGCAGCACGGCACGCAGTGCATTGTAGGCCTGCTGCCGGCTCGCCAGCGCGAGGCGTTGCTCGATGGCCTTCAGCCAGATGTTGGTTTCCTGGACGGTGTGATCCAGGGCGGTCACGCCGGTCTCGCTCATGTGGTTCTCCATGATGACAAGTGCACAGGACCGTTCGAGGGACGCCGAACAAGGTAACGGCAAGGCCTGATTCGCTTGAACGCCTTGTCAGTAGGTGGTGCGTTCGGGTCGGTCATGTTGACCTGCATCAAATCACGATGTCGTGGTTGGACCGTGAGGTAAATGGCGGGTCAACGTCCCGCGCAGTCGTTTACGATCCCTCGCTGCCGCAGCGGCACCAGCGGTCGGCAAGCCCATCCGTCATCTTACGGGGATCGTCGTGGTCCCGTGCGCGGCACGTGGTCAGCAGTTCACACTGATAAACAGCCATCGACAAACAGAACGTCTACAAATCAGCACGTCGCGATCTCGCGGCGCCTATCGCGCCCGAGTCTTGCTTGACGGAGCCCTCTTCAAGTGAGAGGGCGCAGGGAAGGCCGGGAGCTCGCCGCCCCCATGGCCCCCGTGCGGAAAGAATGCACGGGGCAGGAACCACAGGATCGGCTGAGACATCCCGGCCTTCCCTGCGCGATAGTGTTACGGTTTATACGCATTCTCCCCGGTGAACGGGCTGTCTTGCCACCGTCACCCGCGCGAGGTTGAAACCTCGTCACGAGCTTGACGCCAGCGTCGCGGCGCCAGGACCATGCGACTTCGCCGTCCGCGCCGTGCCGTTCGTCCGCAGGCATGACACCCGCTGCGACACGTCGCGTCCATCGCATCCCGCACTCCACGTCTCGTGACGTTCGCGACACGCCCCTCTTCATGAGGCGGGATGCGCGGAAATGTCGTCCTGATTTGCCCGACGGGGCAAGCTGTTTATCTGCGGCAGACTGGCACGACGGGCAATTCGCGCATGGCGGTCATGCTGATTCGTTCGTCCGAGGGCCCCGGGATTTTGCGTCTACCCGTGCTCAGTCGGAGAGCGCATCCAAGTTGGGATCGGGCTGCTGCCTTGGGGGCGGCGCGAGGTGGGCGCTGCGGGCGCTGAGAGACGCGCGACCACGGCGCTCCTCGTTCGCGGTGGCGCGCATGATGGCGAGCGACCGGAACGTTCGCGTTGCAAGTCCGGAACTTGCGCGACTCGTTCGCGCCGAACATCCCGAGATCATCGCGGGCCGTCGCTGCGCCGTCAGGTTGAACCCGTAATCGCCCTGCTTGTGAAGAACACGTCTTCGCTTGCTCGTCGCGACAGACTCACCTTACATCGGAGTCGTCCGAGGCGGAGAGATCGCGCGCTCGACACCCCTTTCAACTCACGAATCGACGTCGGCTCGCAATGCTCAAGTCTGCCCAAGAGAAGTCTGTTCACAACAAGCCTGCTCAAGACAAATCCGGCAACGACCTTCCGCTGACCGGCTATGCCGTCGTGGTCGATGGTCAGATCAAGACCGAATTCAAGACCAAGGATGGCGCACACAACGGCGCGCATGACCTCAAGCGCCGGTTTCCGATGTTGCAGATCAGGGTGTACGACGCGGAGACGAAGCAGACCCACGACATCGAACTGACGCGGGCGTGAGACCGGCCTGCCGCGCGGGCCGTGGTGTTGTGAGGACGCAAGGCCGTTGCACCTTGTCGAGCCCGCAATCGCTGTCGATGTTTGAGTGCATGGAGAGCATGCTCCTGATGTAGCCGAGGGTGCGGTGTCGGTCGCCGCGTCCTCGCCCCTGTGGGAGAGGGCGCAGTATCGCGCAGGGGCGTGCGGTCTGAGGTGCACGCAGGCGACTGTCGGCCTGCGCGCCCGATACGCCGGGATGGGCTGTTGCGGTGGCTGCGTGATATGAGCCAATCTGCCTCATCTCCGACCATGCGAGCAGCCATCATGACCGAAACCGCCTGGAACAGACTTTCCGCCGCAGCGCTTCGCGCGCTCGCGGCCCGAGACGCGATCGTGCTGTTGCCGGTGGCCTCGACCGAGCAGCACGGCCCGCATCTGCCGACGGGAGTTGACGACTTCCTGTGCAGCGAGGTCTGCCGTCGCACCGCGCTGGAGCTGACTCCAGACCATCCCATCGTGGTCGCGCCGACCGTTTGGTGCGGGCTCGCCGACCATCACGTTCCGTTCGGTGGCACCTTCACCCTCGGTCTCTCCACCTACCACGCCGTGCTCAGAGACCTGTGCCGCTCGATTCTGAATGCCGGCTTCCGCCGCATCGTGATCGTCAACGGCCATGGCGGCAACATCCAGGCGCTGGCCACCCTCACCGGCGAACTGACGCGCGAGCTCAACGCGCCGATCGCGACGACGACCTATTTCATGGAAGGGCGGGAGACCATGGCCAAGGTCCTCGAGGATCAGGCGGGCGTGATGCATGCCTGCGAAGCCGAGACCTCGATGATGATGGCGGCTCATCCCGGCCTCGTCGACGCGGCGGGGCTCGACGCTGCCTTTGGGCCGAGCTTCGACATCATGGGCTCGCTGGTCCCGTCGCTGAAAATGTTCAGATCGTTCGCCGACATCACCACCTCCGGCGTCGCAGGCGATGCGCGCAAGGCATCTGCTGCAAAGGGCGAGAAGCTGCTCGCCGGCTGCGCGGCGGCGCTGGCGGCGCGATTGCGGGCGGGCGAGCCATGGTCCACTGCACCAATTCCGCCGCCAGCCGCAAGATGACAGTGACGCGGAGCATCATCCCGAGAAGCCCGTCGCAGGCGGGCGTTTCGGATGATGGGCCGCAAACGATACGTCCACGGGTTTGATGGACGCATGCCGATCGGCAAGCTCAGCCGTGCTGCGCGGAAGCGGCGAGGCTCGGAGCTCCGATCGCGTCGAGGCCGTCCGCAAGACTGCGGCTCGCGTTTCGCACCTCGCTGCGAAACGTCTTCGCCAGGTTCGACAGCGGCCGCGCCTCCGACCACAGCACATAGGCCGAGACTTTGGTGCTCGGCGTGA
This sequence comes from Bradyrhizobium sp. SZCCHNRI1029, assembly GCF_032487555.1. Classification (NCBI taxonomy): domain Bacteria; kingdom Pseudomonadati; phylum Pseudomonadota; class Alphaproteobacteria; order Hyphomicrobiales; family Nitrobacteraceae; genus Bradyrhizobium; species Bradyrhizobium sp. SZCCHNRI1029. The sequence continues at coordinate 143,343 of NZ_JAUEUK010000004.1, read as the reverse complement.
ACGGCCGTACCACGAGATCATGCCCGCCCTGGCGCGGCGAGAATGGATCGACCACGGCGACGCCGACGCCGGTCGAAGCCAGCACGCAGGCCGTGTTGCAGTAACGCACTTCGACGGTCGGCTGGAAGTCGGCATCGGCTTGCCGGAAGCTCTCGCGCACCGCTTCGCCGAGGCGCGTGCCGCGTTCAAGGCCGATCAGCGGGAAGCCGGCGAGATCCCGCGCTGAAATCACGTCGCATTCGGCAAGCGGATGCCGGGCCGGCATCACGCACACCATCTCCCCGGTATGCACGACCTCATGGGCGATCCCGGGATGATCGGACAGTCCGAGCGCGAAGCCGAGCTCGGCGACGTTGCCGAGCACGCCCTCGATGATGCCCTCGTAGCGGCGCACGTCGAAGAACATCCGCGTCTGCGGCCGGCGCCGCAGGAAGCCTGACAAGGTCGGCGGGATGATGCTGTAGGCGAGCGGCGGCGTGGCGACGATCGACAGATGACCCGTCTTCTGCTCGCGCAGGTCACGCACGCGGTTTTCCAGCCGGACGTGCAGGGTGAAGATCGCCTCGCTCTCCTCATAGAGCGTCATCGCCTCGGGTGTCGGGAACAGCCGGTTGTTGACGCGCTCGAACAGCGTGAAGCCGGCCTGCGCCTCCATCGCCTTCAGCGCATTGCTGATCGCAGGCTGCGACAGCGCGAGCTCCTCGGCCGCAGCGACCGTGGTGTGGTGGCGGATGACCGCCCGCAGGATCTCCAACTGGCGCAGGTTCATGGCATGGTCGCCCTATTAGCCCGGGTGATGGTCTCGGCCAAAATATCATAGACCGAGGTCGTCCCGACTGGTTGCAATTCCTGCGCCGGTTTCGCTTCATTGATGCTTCTCTTGCGCGTCGCAGGGGGCGGTGCTGCCGCCTGCTGGAAAGGCATGACGCACAGATCGGAGGCAGAGTTTTGAGCCGTATCTTCCGCGCCGCCGCCGCCCAGATGGGGCCGACCCAGCGCGCCGACAGCCGCGGGCACACGCTGTCGCGCATGATCGGGCTCTTGGAACAGGCGGCCGCCCAGGGCGCGAAGCTGGTGGTGTTTCCGGAACTCGCATTCACGACCTTCTTCCCGCGTTGGATCCTCGAAGGCGATGAGCTCGACAGCTATTTCGAGCGCGCGATGCCGAACCCGTCCGTTGCCGCGCTGTTCGACCGGGCGCGGGCGCTTCGCGTCGGCTTCTATGTCGGCTATGCCGAGCTGACACCGGACGGACGCCGCTTCAACAGCTCCATCCTGGTCGATCCCGACGGCGAGATCATCAGCAAATATCGCAAGGTGCATCTGCCCGGCTCCGTCGAGCCGCGCCCGAGTGCCAAGTATCAGCAGCTGGAGAAGCGCTATTTCAGCTATGGCGATCTCGGCTTTCCGGCCGTGCGCGCCGGCCGCGAGTGGGGCGGCGCCATCATGGGCATGATGATCTGCAACGACCGGCGCTGGCCGGAATCGTGGCGGGTGCTGGGGCTGCAGGGCGTCGAGCTGGTCTGCGTCGGCTACAATTCCGCGGCCTATGATCCGAATGGCGGCAACACCGAGGATGCCTCGCTGCGCACCTTCCATTCGACCCTGGTGGCGCAGGCCAACGCCTACATGAATGCGACGTGGGCGATCGCGGTCGCAAAGGCGGGCGACGAGGACGGCAGCGGGCTGATCGGCGGCTCCTGCATCGTCGATCCCAATGGCTGCATCGTGGCGCGGGCGAAGACGCTCGCCGACGAGGTCGTCGTCGCCGACATCGACCTCGATCTGTGCCGCCAGGGCAAGGACAAGATGTTCAACTTCGCGGCGCATCGTCGGCCGGATCAGTACAGGCTCATCACCGAGCGCGCCGGCGCCGTCGAGCCGGTCGTGGTCGATTAGCCGTTCACGTGGGGAGTTGCAGGATGCGCCGTTCGTTGTTCGCAGGTTTCGTCATCCTCGCCTCGCTTGCTCCGGCGGGGGCCGCGGAGCTGCCCGCTGAGATCAAGCAGGCTGGCGTGCTCAAGCTCACGGTCAACTCGACCTACGCGCCGATGGAATATCACGACCCCGCCACCAACGAGCTGAAGGGGCTCGACATCGATCTCGCCAACGAACTGGCGAAGCGGTTCGGCGTCAAGATCGTGTGGAGCGAGACGGCGTTCGCCGAACTCATTCCCTCGCTGCAGACCCGGCGCGCCGACTTCATCATCTCGGGCATCTCCGACCGTGCCTCGCGGCGCGAGACCGCCGACTTCGTCGACTATCTCGTCACCGGCCCGCAGTTCTTCGTGCTGGCGGAGAGCGATGCCAAGGTCGCGACCGATCTGTGCGGCCGGAAGATCGGCACCACGCGCTCGACGAGCTTCCCGCAGGAGATCGAGAAATGGAGCAAGGCCAATTGCGAGGCCGCAGGCAAGCCTGCCGCGCAATATGTGCCGGGGGAGAACTCGATCGATGTCCGCAATCAGCTCAAGCAGAGCCGCATCGATGCCGCCGTGCAGGGCAGCGAGACCTTGCCCTATGCGCAGTCGCAGGAGGCCGGCAAGTATCGCATCGTCGGTGAGCCCATCGCCTTCGGCTACCAGGGCATCATGTTCCGCAAGGACGATGCAGGCTTTCGCGAGGTCGTGACCGAACAGCTCAAGTCGATGATCGCCGACGGCAGCTACAAGGCCATTCTCGACAAATGGGGTCTCGGCGCCAATGCGGTGCGCGAGCCGATGCTCAACGCGGCGCCGCAATGAGCCGCGCCGACGTACTGGCCGATGGCTTTCCCGACCTGTCGGCGCACAGGATCGCGCGCAAGGCGCATTGGGGCCGCTGGCTTACGGCTGCCGTCATTGTCGTGATCCTGCTGGCGATCGGCCGCGCCTTCGCCAGAGGCCAGATCGAATGGTCTTACGTCGAACGCTTCGTGACCGCGCCGGTGATCCTGCGCGGCATCGTCAACACCATGGTCATGGCTGTCGCGGCGATGGCGCTGGGCATCGCGCTCGGCGTGGTCGTCGCGATCATGCGGCTGTCGCCCAATCCGGTGCTGCGGTCGGTCGCCGCCGGCTACACCTGGCTGTTTCGCGGTACGCCGCTGATCCTCCAGTTGTTGTTGTGGTTCAACCTCGCGCTGGTGTTTCCGACCATCGGCATTCCCGGCCTGTGGAGCGCGCGCGCCGTCGACGTGATGACGCCGTTCCTGGCCGCGCTGCTCGGGCTCGGCATCAACCAGGGCGCCTACACCTCGGAGGTGATGCGAGCCGGGCTGCTGTCGGTCGACATCGGGCAATACGAGGCGGCGCAGGCGATCGGCATGGGACGGCTGCAGGCGCTGCGCCGGATCATCCTGCCGCAGGCGATGCGCGTGGTGATCCCGCCGCTCGGCAACGAGTTCATTGGTCTGGTCAAGGCGACCTCGCTCGCCAGCGTGATCCAGTATCCGGAGGTGTTGCACTCGGCCGAGAACATCTACTACGCCAATTCGCGCGTCATCGAGCTCCTGATCGTCGCCGGCCTCTGGTATCTGCTCGTGGTCTCGGTCCTGACGCCGCTGCAGATGCTGCTCGAACATCGTTTTGCCCGTGGCATCGCGCGGGGGCGCTGATGACGCCGCTCGTCGCCATCCGTCAGGTCAGCAAGCGCTTCGGGGAATTCCAGGCGCTCAAGCAAGTCTCGCTCGATGTCTTCGAGGGCGAGGTGGTGTGCCTGATCGGGCAATCCGGCTCCGGCAAGACCACCTTGCTCCGTTGCGTCAACCAGCTGGCCACGGCGGACAGCGGCGGCATCTGGCTCGACGGCGCGCTGCTCGGCTTCCGCGAGACGGCCGGTCGGCTGCATCGGCTGTCAGAGCGCGAGATCGCGCGGCAACGCCTCGCCTGCGGCATGGTGTTCCAGCGCTTCAACCTGTTCCCGCACATGACGGCGCTGGAGAACGTGATCGAGGGGCCGGTGCAGGTGCAGAGGCGCAGGCTTGCCGAGGCGAAGGACGAGGCCTTGTCGCTGCTGCGCCGGGTCGGCCTCGCCGACAAGGCGCAGTCCTATCCGGCGCAACTGTCCGGCGGTCAGCAGCAGCGCGTGGCGATCGCACGCGCGCTCGCAATGAAGCCGCGGCTGGTGCTGTTCGACGAGCCGACCTCGGCGCTCGACCCGGAGCTGGTCGGCGAGGTGCTCGGTGTGATGAAGGAGCTGGCGAGGTCCGGCATGACCATGCTGGTCGTCACGCATGAGCTCGGCTTCGCGCGCGAGGTCGCCGACCGGGTCGTCTATATGGACCAGGGCGTGATCGTGGAGAGTGGTCCGGCCGGCGAGGTGCTGCGTGCGCCGCGCGAGGCGAGGACCAAGGCATTTCTGGCAGCTGAAGTGGGGTGAGGTGATGGAATTGAAGTCGATCGTGTTGGCTGGGCTCATGAGCGCGGCCGTGGCGGGCGCGGCTCTCGCCGCCGAGCTGCCGGCCGATATCAAGCAGAACGGCCTGCGCATCGCGGTGGTGCCGAACTATCCGCCGATGGAGTTCAAGGATCCGGCCACCGCGACCCTGACCGGCTTCGACGTCGAGCTCGGCGAGGCGCTGGCCAAGAAGCTCGGCGTCAACGCGGTGTGGCAGGAGACCAGCTTCGACCAGCTGATGCCGGGCCTCGCCACGCAGCGTTTCGACATCATCCTGACCGGCATGACCGACTACAAGAGCCGGCAGGATACCGCGACCTTCATCGACTACCTGCGCAGCGGTCCGCGATTCTTCGTGCAGGCTTCGCGCGCCAGCGAGTTCAAGGAGCCGACGGCGCTGTGCGGCAAGAGGGTCGGCGCCTCCAGGCGCACGATGTTCCCGAAGGACATCGCCGCCTGGAGCGAGAAGAACTGCGGCGCGAGCGGATTCGAGTTCGTCGGCACCGAGGGCTCGGCCGACGCCCGCACGCAGCTCAAGCAGGGCCGCATCGACGCCGCCGTGCAGGGCAACGAGACCTTGCCCTACATCATGGATCTCGAGCCGAACACTTACGTGCCGGTCGGCACGCCCATCGCGTACCAATATACGGGGCTGGCGACGCCGGTGAAGGCGGACGAACTGCGCGAGGCGCTGCGCGCCGCGCTGGAGGGCCTGATTGCCGACGGCAGCTACAAGGCGCTGCTGGCGAAGTGGAAGCTGAGCGACAATGGAATCGAGAAGGTGCTGATCAATGCTGGACAGTAAGGCGCTCGCGGGAATCCCGGTCGTTCCCGCCAACACCGCGCCGCCGGCGCCGGACTATCCATGGCCTGCGCCGCACAGAGCGGCGATGTTCCTTTCGTTCGACATCGACGCCGAGAGCGCCTGGACCTCGAAGGATCCCGCGCATGCGGCGCGTCTGGTCACGATGAGCTTCGGCGGCTTCGAGGCGCGCGTCGGCACGCCGAAGCTGCTCGAGCTGCTCGCCGAGCTCGATCTCAAGGCGACGTTCTTCATCACGGGATGGGCGGTCGACGCGCATCCGGCGATGGCGGAAGCGGTGCTGAAGGCGGGCCACGAGATCGGCCATCACGGCTATCACCATCTGCTGCCGGATCCCGGCGATCCCTTCATCGTCGAGGAGATCGAGCGCGGCTTCGAGGCGATCCAGCGCCGGCTCGGAATCCGGCCGATCGGCTACCGCGCGCCGTTCGGCGAGTTCTGCGAGGAGCTGCTGACAGCGCTGGTGCGCCAGGGCATCGTCTACACCTCCTCGTTCCGCGATGACGTCAGGCCCTATCGCCATCGCTTGGCCTCCGGCTCGCCGGGCACGATCGAAATCCCGGTGACCGCGAGCTATGACGACTGGATGCACGGCCTGTCGGCGCGGTTCTCGCCGCGCTCGATCTTTCCGAAAGAGCACGTGCTGTCGATGTGGAAGGATGAGCTGGACGAAGTCCGCGATTGGGGCGCGATGGTGACGACCGTGCTGCATCCGCAGGTCTCGGGCCGGCCGATGCGCTTCCGGCTGCTGCGCGAGTTCCTGACCTACGCCAAATCGTGCCGGGACGTGTGGATCACGACCGGAGCCGAGATCGCGGCGAACTACCAGCGCCATGAGGCGGCGGAAGCGAAGGACGCATGAGTACGACGGCGATCTTCGGCAGCTACGTGCTGACGCGCAAGGACGGCGCGCAGGACGTCCTGCGCGATCACTGGGTGCTGGTCGAGGGCAGGCGCATCGCGGCCGTGACGCGCGATCGGCCGGCGGCGGACGAGGTGTTCGATCGTCCGGGTCGCTTCGTGCTGCCGGGCCTGTTGAACCTGCACAACCACATCTTCAGCGAGGCGATCGCACGCACGCTCACCGAGGACGGCAACGGCCGGCGCAACAACAAGAGCATCGTCTACACCGTGCTGCTGCCGCTGTCCAAGCGCGGGGCCGAGATCCTTTCGGTGGAGGAGCGGCTGGCGATCGGCCGCATGGGGGTGTTGCAGCTCCTGAAGGGCGGCGCCACCACGGTGATGGAGCCGTTCCGCAACACGATCCCGGAGCTGTTCGATGCGGCTCTCGAGATGGGCCTGCGCTTCTATGGCGCGCCCTATCTGTTCTCGACCGGCGATGCCAAGGCGGATGCCTCCGGCGTCGTGACTTACGCCGGCGATGACGGCGAGGCCGACATGGCGGTCTGGAATGCGCTCCATCAGCGCTGGCACGGCCAGGGCGACGGCCGCATTCGTCTTGCGATGAGCCCGCACGCGACCGATACCTGCGGACCGGATCTGTTGCGCGCGGCTGCCAGCCGGGCGCGCGAGCTCGGCGTTCCCATCACCACGCACATGGCGCAGAGCGCGGGCGAGGTCGCGACGATCGCGCAGCGCCATGGCGGCCGCACCCCGGCCGAATATCTCGACTGGCTCGGCCTGCTCGGACCCGATCTGCTGGCGGCGCATTGCCACGCGTCGACCGATGCGGACCTTGCGCTGATGGCGGCGCGTGGTGCCGGCGTGCTGAACTGCCCGCGCGTGTTCGCGCGCGCCGGAGTCACCGCCGCCTTCGGCCGCTTCGCCGCGCATGGCGTCCGCACCGCGGTCGGCACCGACGGCTACAACATGGATCTGCTCGGCGAGCTCAACGCGGCGTCGATGATCTCGAAGATCGCGCTGGGAAGCGCCGAGACGGCGAGCGCGCCGGAACTGATCGACGCCGTCACCACGACGGCCGCCGCCATGATCAAGCGCGACGATCTCGGCGTCATCGCGCCCGGCGCGACCGCCGACCTCACCGTCGTCGACATGACGCATCCACATCTTCAGCCGCTACACGACCCGCGCCGCGGCCTGATCGCGCTCGCGAACCGCGCCAACATCGACCAGGTGATGATCGACGGCCGGCTGCTGATCCACGACGGCCGCTATCTCCACGGTGACGAGGCTGCCATCACCGCCGCAGGGACTGCCGCGATCGAGAGGATCTGGGCGCTGCCGGAGGCGGAGGCCGCATTCGCCGGCTGAATGCTGCTACCGCGTGCCGTAGGCGCGGTCGCCGGCGTCGCCGAGGCCGGGAACGATGAAGGCGTCGTCGTCGAGGCCGTCGTCGATCGCGGCGGTCCACAGTGCGACATCGGGATGCAGGCCGCGGACGCGCTCGACGCCCTCGGGCGCCGCGATCATGCAGACCATGCGGATATCCTTGGCGCCGCGCTCCTTGAGCCGGTCGACCGCGGCGACTGCGCTGTTGCCGGTCGCCAGCACCGGCGTGACCACGACGGCGAGGCGCTCGTGCAGGTCGGACGGCGCCTTGAAGAAATACTCGACGGCGGTGAAGGTCTGCGGCTCGCGATACAGGCCGATATGGGCGACGCGGGCGGTCGGCACCAGATCGAGCATGCCGTCGACGAAGGTGACGCCGGCGCGCAGCACCGGCACGAACACCAGCTTCTTGCCGGCGATCTTGGCCGACTGCATTCGCGCCAGCGGCGTCTCGATCTCGACCTCCGTGAGCGGCAGGTCGCGCGTGACCTCGTAACACAGGAGCATGCCGATCTCCTTCAAGAGCTCGCGGAACGACTTGGTCGAGATCGACTTGTCGCGGATCAAGGTCAGCTTGTGCTGCACCAGCGGATGATCGACGACCGTGACGCCTTCCATGGCTTTCATCTCCGAAGCGTAGGGTGGGCAAAGGCGCGAAGCGCCGTGCCCACCTGATACTAGCTCAGCTTGGAATGGTGGGCACGCTGCGCTTTGCCCACCCTACGCGCAACTTATGAATTGCGTCATTGCGAGGAGCGAAGCGACGAAGCAATCCAGACTTTCTTCCGGGCTCTGGATTGCTTCCGCCGTCGCCCTTCGGGCTATGGCGGACAAGTCGCTTCGCTCGCAATGACGTCGGCTGTTATGAAGCAAGGCTGCCAAACACCTCTTAAAACACCGTGCCGTCGCTGAGGATGGTCAGCGGCGGCGAACCGTCCGGGCGGCGGGCGAAGGCGAGCTTGCGGCCGGCGGCCCAGCTGCCGCCTTCGAGGATGCGCGCCAAGGGCAGCTGTTCCGCCGTCTGGCCGGTGCGCTGGCGGATCAGCGCGGCCAGGCGATCGAGCAGGGCGACGGTCAGCGCGCGCCATTCCACCACCAGCAGGGAATCAACAGCATGCGCCCGCGCGGCATCGGCGGGATCGCGCAGCACCAGCACGCCGCCGTCGACGAACAGGCCGCCATTGCGGTATTCGGCGAGTCCCGTAAGGCCGTCGATGTTCTCGACCACGAGGCTGGCGCGCTGCAGCGGTTCGATCAGCGAATAGCTCAGCCATTGCGACAGCTTGTGCAATGGGACGAGACCGCTGGTCGCGTCATCGGTGACCAGGGAAGCATGGCGCCAGCAGTCGCCGAGCGCGATGCCTTGCAGCGTCAGCCGCGACGGCCAGATCGGGCCGAGCTGCAGCAGCACCTGCTGCAGAATGTCGGCGGCCTGGAGGTGGCCGCCGGTCGCACCGGCGGCGAGCTGATCGAACAGACCGCCGGGACGTGGGGTATCTTTCCGACCGAAGATATCCGGCTTTGCAGCCGTGACCTCGCCTAGCCGGCGCAGCAGCGCAACGCGGCCTTCGAGTCCGACCAGCGGATTGTCGGCGCTCACCTGGAAGCCGCGTTCGAGATCGGCGACGATGATGTGCTGCAGCTTCGCGGCGTCGGCCCGCAGCGGATGGCTTGCATCGGCCGAAAACGCACCGCGTGCGAACATGTCGAGGCTCGCCAGTGCCAACCCTTCGGAGCGGCCGATGCGCGCGCCGGTCACGGCATCCCGATAGCGCCACGCCGCGCCGGCGCCGGCGTCGAGCAGCACGCTGGTGATGGCGAGATCGAACTCGGCGCGCGCCCGTGAAGCCGCATTCGGCCAATTCACTTTGTCGGCGATCGCGGCCCAGCGATCGACACCGCCGACCACGAAATGCCGCCAGCGCGAGTGGAACGGCACCTCGCCACCGGGATAGGCCCTGCGGGTCACGTCGAGCACGAGGTCGGCAATCGCATCGAGCTTTGCGAGGTCGATGCGGAAGTGCGGCAGCTTGTCGGCGAGACCGAGCGCAAGCAGCTGATGCGCCCGCTCGCGCACTGCGCGGGCGGACAGGAGATATGAAACGTCGGTCATGATCAGCCGCTGCGCTAGTACTTTTCGAGCGGTCGGCCGACGGTGTCGCCGAGCGCCTCGGGCTTCTGCGGCTCCAGCGAGAAATAGCCGGCGGCCTTCTTGGCCGCGATCTCGACATGGGCATCCGCCGGGATCAGCTCGTCGGGGATCGGCACGCGCTCGACGATGTCGACACCCTGGCCCACCAGCGCGTCATGCTTCATGTCGCTCATCGAGATGAAGCGGTCGATGCGTTTGACGCCGAGCCAGTGGATGACGTCGGGCATCAACTGCTGGAAGCGCGCATCCTGCACGCCGGCGACGCATTCGGTGCGCTCGAAATAGGCCGCCGCGGCGTCGCCGTCCTCCTGGCGCTTGCGCGCATTGTAGACCAGGAACTTCGTCACTTCGCCGAGCGCGCGGCCTTCCTTGCGGTTGTAGACGATGATGCCGAGGCCGCCGTTCTGCCCGGCCGCAACGCATTCTTCGATACCGTGGATCAGATACGGGCGACAGGTGCAGATGTCGGAGCCGAACACGTCGGAGCCGTTGCACTCGTCATGCACGCGACATGTGATCTTCGTCCGGCTGTCATTGAGCTTGTCGACGTCGCCGAACAGATAGACCGTGGTGCCGCCGATCGGCGGCAGGAATACCTGCAGGTCGGGCCGGGTCACCAGCTCCGGATACATGCCGCCGGTCTGCTCGAACAGGCCGCGGCGCAGACTGGTCTCGCTGGTGCCGAAGCGCGCGGCCACGCCGGGCAGGTACCACACCGGGTCGATCGCGATCTTCACCACGGAGACGCTGCCATTGGCATGCACGACGTCGCCGTCATGAACGAGGCGCTTGGCCGCGAGCGCCGCATGCAACTCAGGAAGCTCGATCCGCGCCTTGGTCACGGCGATCGTCGGCCGGATATCGATTCCTTCCGCGATCTCGCCGCCGAAATTCTCGGCCACCAGATGACCCCAGGGATCGAGTGCGACGATCTTCGCCGGCTCTCGCCACTGCGCGAACGGGCCGATCGTGGCGGCGGGATGGGTGTTGGTGAGATCGGGGCGGCGGATCGGGTCGAGCGCACCAGATGATACCGCGAGCGCGCGGTAGACCGTGTAGGAACCGCCATGGCTGCCGATCACGTTGCGGTCCTGCGGACGTGATACCGTGCCGATCACGGGTCCGCGCTCGCGTGCGCTTTCGGCGCCCCAGTGGAGCGGGAAATTATGCTTGGCGCCTGGCACCGGGTGCGAGGTCAGGCGGATGTGATCCGTACGGTTGGAGCGAGTCATCGGACAGCCACCCCCAAAACGGCAACGGCCCGCCTTGACGACGGGCCTGAGCAGAACGCGTTCACGTTTTCCATGCACCAATATAGCAGTTTTTCCCCGCCAAACAAGTGGTCCCGGGTGGCCGGTTATTTGTAAACGAATGGTTTCGGATCCCGGTCGGCGGTCCCGCGGCGTCAGGCCCTGGCATGGCGCTTGCCTTTTGCAGGCGGCGCCGCCAGCTTGGCGCGCATCTGGAATTCTCGACGGCAACGGCGGCATGGACCTGATCATTCGCAATGCGGTGCTGGCGCAGCACAGTGAGCTGCGCCGGGCCGATATCGGAATTTCCGACGGCACCATCGTGGCGATCGCGCCGTCATTGCAGGCCGACGGCGAACAGCGCGATGCCGAGAACTGCCTCGTCGTGCCCGGCTTCATCGAGACGCACATCCATCTCGACAAGACCTGCATCCTCGACCGCTGCACGATCAGGGAAGGGACCGTGGCAGAGGCGGTGCGCGAGACTGCGGCCGCCAAGCGCAACTTCACGGCCGACGATGTCTATGACAGGGCGAAGCGGACCGTTGAACGCTGCGTCAGCCACGGCACGATGCGGATGCGCACCCATGTCGAGCTCGATCCCGGCATCGGCTTCATCGGCTTCGAGGCGATCCAGCAGCTCGCGCGCGACTATGCCTGGGCGCTCGACCTCGAGATCTGCGTGTTTCCGCAGGAAGGGCTCACCAACTATCCGGGCACCGAGGAGCTCTTGATCGAGGGCCTGCGCCGCGGCGCACGCACCATCGGCGCCGCCCCGTATTTCGACACCGACCCGCCGGCGCAGATCGACCGCATCTTCGCGATCGCGCGTGACCGCGACGTCGACATCGACATGCATCTCGATCTTGCCGAGACGCTCGATCACATGCAGATCGAATATGTCTGCCGCAAGACGGAGGAATACAGCTGGGGCGGACGCGTCGCGGTCGGCCACGTCACGCAGCTGTCGCTGCTGCCGCCGGAGCGTTTCGACGCGATCGCAACGCAGCTCGCCAATGCCGGCGTCGCAGTCACCGTGCTGCCCTCGACCGACCTGCATCTGATGGGGCGCCGGCACGATCATGCGATCCCGCGCGGCGTGGTCCCGCTGGAGCCGCTGCGCGCGCAAGGGGTGACCTGCTCGCTCTCGACCAACAACGTGCTGAACCCGTTCACGCCGTATGGCGACGGCTCGCTGATCCGGATGGCGAACCTCTACGCCAACGTCTGCCACGTCTCGCGGCCGGATCATCTTGCGGGGTGTCTCGACATGGTCACGCACGACGCGGCGCGGCTGATGCGGCTCGATGACTACGGCATCGAGGTCGGCGCGCCGGCCGATCTCGTCTGCATCGATGCGGCGACGCCGACCGAGGCCGTGGCGACCCTGGCGCAGCCGCTCTGGGGCCTCAAGCGCGGCCGGCCGTCGTTCTCGCGGACGCGGCCGGTGCTGTACCGGCCGGGGTGAAACGATGAGGGGTGTTGCATGACGCTGTCGCCACATTCGTCATTGCGAGGAGCGAAGCGACGAGGCAATCCAGAGTCCTCGTGTAGCCCTGGATTGCTTCGCTTCGCTCGCAATGACGTCGGAGTCCGGATAGGAGTTCTGCAATGCGCGTGATCAACGTCGCCGCCGCCCAGATGGGACCGATTCAGCGCGCTGACAGCCACGAGGCGGTCGTCGCGCGCATGATCGCACTGATGGACGAGGCCAAGCGCAAGGACGCCGACCTGATCGTCTACCCGGAGCTGGCGCTGACCACGTTTTTTCCACGCTGGTACATGGAGGATCAGGCCGAAGTCGACAGCTGGTTCGAGCGCGAGATGCCCAATGCGGCCGTGCAGCCGCTGTTCGATCGCGCCGCGCAGCATCAGATGGCCATGCATCTCGGCTATGCCGAGCTGACACCGGACGGGCACCACTACAACACGGCAGTTCTCACCGACCGCGCCGGCAACGTCGTCGGCAAGTATCGCAAGGTGCATCTGCCCGGCCACGAGGAGTTCGAGCCGGAGCGCAGCCACCAGCATCTGGAGAAGCGCTATTTTGAGCCGGGCGATCTCGGCTTTCCCGTCTGGCGCAGTCTCGATGGCATTATCGGCATGGCGATCTGCAACGATCGCCGTTGGCCGGAGACCTATCGCGTCATGGGGCTGCAGGACGTCGAGCTGGTGCTGATCGGCTATAACACGCCGTCGGTGAACTCATTGAAATCGGCCGAGGGACTGCAGCAGCGCCTGTTCCACAACCGGCTCTCCGCGCAGGCCGGCGCCTATCACAACTCGTGTTGGGTCGTCGCGGTCGCGAAGGCCGGCGTCGAGGACGGTCATCACCTGATCGGTGGCAGCCTGATCGTCAATCCCGACGGCGAGATCGTCGCGGAGGCGGTGACGGAAGGCGACGAGGTGCTGGTCGCACCCTGCGATCTCGATGCGACGCGGTTCGGCAAGCAGACGATCTTCGATTTCGCAAGGCATCGGCGGATCGAGCATTACGGGCTGATCACCAGCCGCACGGGCGCGGTGCCGCCGGAGTGAGGCAGGAGAGAGAGTGGGCCTGACCACGCTGATCAGCAGTTGCATTGTCAGGCACCAGCGCCGCTACACAAACAGTGTCGTCCCGGCGAACGCCGGGACCCATACCGCGGAAGCTATCGAGGAACGGAGCTGACAGTTGCCTGCCTCACGTCGGCCGGCGGCTATGGGTCCCGGCTCAAGGCCGGGACGACAGCGGAGTGTGAGATGGCCGGCCGGGCAGGTCCGTGCAGGGGCAAACGACGGATGTGCGAACCACTCACCCCGCAAACGCCACCGCGCCGAGCGCCATGGTCACTGCGGCCTGGGTCGGATCGATCACCGGAATTCCCAGCGCGTCCTCCAGGTTCTTGCGATGCCGTGCCATGCCGGCGCAGCCCATGACGATGGCACCGGCGCCGTCCTCCTCCTTCAGCGCGCGGCCGACAGCAATCATCTTCGCCAAAGTACCTTCGCCTGACGCCGTCTCCGCCACGGTCATGTCCAGCGGGCGCTCCGCGGCCAACCGATCCATCAAGCCCATCTGGCGGAGATAGCGGATGTGGCGGCGGATCGAGCGCTGCGCGATGGCGAGCACGCCGAACGTATCGGCGCGAGTCAGTGCAGTGAGCACGCCGCATTCGGCGATGCCGAGCACCGGCCGTGCCGTGGCCTCGCGGCAGACGTGCAGGCCAGGGTCGCTGTAGCAGGCGATCACGAACGCGCTGGATGCGTTGTCGCCCTCGACGAAACGCCGCAGCGGCAGGGTGACGCTGTCGGCATCCTTCTGGCTCTCGATGCCGTAGGGACCTTCCTTCAAGGTCTCGCAGACGATCTCCGGTCCGTCGGCGAACATCAGCGGCTTGAGCGCCGCCGCCAAGCCGTCGGTGACCACCTGGTTGGAGTTCGGATTGATCACGGTGATGCGCGGGCGGGACATGGGAGCTACCTGCTTCTTCAGTGTTGACGGCGCGTGACAGGCAACCACTATGCCACGGCTGACGCAATGGGGCCGATGCGGTCACCTCGCGTCCACGGCGTTCCATCTGGCAGAACTAGGAGATCGCGATGACCGAGCCGGCCTATGACCTGATCATCCGAGGCGGGCGCGTCGCCACCACCACCGATACGTTCGAGGCCGATGTCGCCATCACAGGCGAGACCATCGCGGCGATCGGCCGCGGCCTCGGCCCGGCGAAGCGCGAGATCTACGCGCGCGGCAAATATGTGCTGCCCGGCGGCGTCGACAGCCATTGCCATATCGAGCAGCTCTCGGCGGCAGGGATCGTCAACGCCGACACGTTCGAGAGCGCCACCAGGTCGGCCGCGTTCGGTGGCACCACGTCCGTGATCTCCTTCGCGGCCCAGCATGTCGGCATGCAGTTGCCGCAGGTGGTCGAGGACTATCACGCGCTGGCGCGCAAGGGTGCCGTGATCGACTACGCGTTCCACATGATCGTCGCCGATCCGACCAGGGAGACGCTGGAGCGCGACCTGCCGGCGCTGATCCGCCAGGGCCACGGCTCGATCAAGATCTTCATGACCTACGACCGGCTCAAGATCGACGACGAGCCGCTGCTCGACATTCTCGTCGCCGCGCGCGAGGGCGGCGCCATGCTGTGCGCGCACGCCGAGAACCATGGCATCATCTCCTGGATGGTGAAGCGGTTGCTGTCGCGCGGCTACACCGCGCCGAAATACCACGCCATCAGCCACGCGCGGTTCTCCGAGGCCGAGGCGTTCAACCGCCTGATCGGCATGGCCGCCCTCGTCGATCAGCCGATCATGATCTTCCACGTCTCGACCGCGGAAGGCGCCAAGGTGATCCGCGATGCGCGCGGGCAGGGGCTGAAGGTGTTCGCGGAGACCTGTCCGCAATACCTGTTCATGACGGCCGAGGATCTCGACAAGCCCGGCATCGAGGGCGCGAAGTGGATGTGCAGCCCGCCGCCGCGCCGCGCGCCCGACCAGGAGGCGCTGTGGCAGGCGCTGTCGCTCGGCGATTTGCAGACCATCTCCTCCGATCACGCGCCGTATCGCTTCGACGAGACCGGCAAGCTGCGCGCCGGCTCCAACCCCAACTTCAAGCAGATCGCCAACGGCCTGCCGGGCCTGGAGCTGCGGCTGCCGCTGCTGTTCGATGCGATGGTGTCAAAGGGCCGGCTCGGCCTCAACAAGTTCGTCGAGCTCACGGCGACGGCGCCGGCCAAGATCTACAATCTGCATCCGAGGAAGGGCGCGATCGCGATCGGCGCCGATGCCGACATCGCGCTGTGGGATCCGGACAAGCACGTCACGATCAGCGATGCCGCCATGCACGACCTCGCCGGCTACACGCCGTTTGCGGGGCGCAGCGTGCAGGGCTGGCCGGTGACCGTGCTGTCGCGCGGCCGCGTCATCATTGACAACGGCAGACTGTCGGCCGCGCCCGGCTCCGGCCAGTTCCTCGCCCGCAGCGGCGGCGAGGCTGCGAAGCCGACGGGGCGCCTGGTCGCGGATATGGACCCGGAGCAGAATTTTGGGGCGAAGCTGCTCTAGACGCGAAGAGCTGTTGGAGTAGCTGATCATGTTGACGCGGTCGCTCCGCTCTCCGCCGTCATGCCCGGGCTCGAGCCGGGCATCCACGTGCTTCCCGGGATGCCGCCGGACGTGGATGGCCGGGACGGCGCCAGGCCATGACGTGGGGCGAGAGCTGAATGCCCCTCGTCGATCGCTGTCCATGCGAGGACCTCCTTGATGCATGTCCTGATCTTCGGCGGCGCCGGCTTCGTCGGGCTCAACATCGCGCAAGGCCTGCTGGAGCGCGGCCATGCCGCGACGGTCTTCGATGCAGCGGCTCTGCCGAACGCGGCGGAGCGCGCCTTTGCGCCGTATTGCGAGCGTCTGCACCTCGTGCAGGGCGACGTCACCGATGCGAGCGCTGTTGCGGCCGCGATCGCCAGCGGCTGCGATGCCGTTGTCATGGGCGCCGCGATCACCGCCGGTCCGGAGCGTGACGCATCCGACCCCGAGCGCATCCTCGCGGTCAATCTGCTGGCGCAGGTGCCGATCCTGCAGGCGGCGCGGCGCAGCGGCATCCGCCGCGTCATCAACCTGTCCTCGGCGGCGTCCTACGGCGCCAGCGGTCAGCGCTTTGCCGTGCTGGAGGAGAGCACGCCGTGCGAGCCGGTGTCGCTCTATGCGATCAGCAAGTTCGCCTCTGAGCGCGTCGCGGCGCGGCTGTCGGACCTGTGGCAAACCGACGTGATCAGCGTGCGTCTGTCGGCCGTGTTCGGCCCGTTCGAGCGCGGCGGCGGCGTGCGCGACACGCCATCGCCGCAGGCGCTGATCGCGGCCTGTTGCGCGCGCAATGCGCCGGCGCTGCTGAACGAGCCGGGCGACAAGGACTGGGTCTATGCGGTCGACGTCGCCGACGCCGTCTACCGGTTGCTGGAAGCCGAGAGGCCGCAGCACACGCTCTACAACATCTCCAGCGTAGCCACGTTTACAGCCGAGGCCTGGGGCCGCGCCTTCGCGCAAGGCCGCCCCTGCTTCGTCTGCCGGCTCGCGGAGCAGGGCGAGACGCCCACGGTGCCTGTGTTCGCGCCGAGCCGCGGCCGGCTGTCGACGACGCGACTGGCCGAGGAGTTCGGCTGGCGCGCGCGCTTCGACTGCGCGGCATCGGCCGAGCATTTCGGCCGCTGGTTCGATCAGTACGGGAGAGACTGAGATGAGGCTCAAGGCGAAGGTCGCGGTCATCACCGGCGGCGGCTCCGGCATCGGCCGCGCCAGCGCCGTCATGTTCGCGCGCGAGGGCGCTTATGTTGCGCTGGTCGACCGCGACGCGGCAGGCGCGGAGGAAACCCTGTTGCTCCTGGCCAAGGCCGGAGGCCAGGGCCGCGTGTATGTCGGCGATGTCGGTGATGCGGATTTTGCAAAGGCGACGGTCGAGAGCGTGGCAGCCGCGCGCGGCCGGCTGGATGTGCTGATGACCGCTGCCGGCTTCTCCTGCGGCGGCACCGTGGTCACGACCGATCCCATGGATTGGGACGCGGTGTTCCGCGCCAATGTCGGCGGCACCTGGCTGTGGGCGAAGGTCGCGGTGCCGATCATGCAGAAGCAGAAGGCCGGGTCGATCATCACCGTGGCATCGCAGCTTGCGGTCGCCGGCGGCAAAGGCAATAGCGCCTATATCGCCGCCAAGGGCGCGATCATCAGCCTGACCCGCACCATGGCGGTCGACTTCGCTACCGACGGCATCCGCGTCAATGCGCTGGCGCCGGGTGCGATCGACACGCCGCTGCTGCGCCGGAGCTTTGCGCGCCACGTCGATCCGGAGCCGGTGCGCGAGGCCTCGCGCCAGCGCCACGCGATGAAGCGCTTTGGCGCGGCCGACGAGGTCGCCGCCGCCGCGCTGTTCCTGGCCAGCGACGAGGCGTCGTTCACGACCGGCATCGTGCTGCCGGTGGATGGCGGCTGGCTCGCGGCGTAGCTCAACGCCTGGCCGTGCCGGACTTCCGATCGCGCCCGCGCAAAATGTCCGCAAGCGCGGCCGCGTTGCGAGACAGCGGCTCGAAGCGAGGCGTCAGGAGATACGCGCGCATCGGAATCTTCGGTGCGAGTGGCCGTGCCGCGAGGTCGGGCCAGGCGCGGCCGCGCAGCACGAATTGGTCGACCACGGCAAGGCCCGCGCCGGCGCGGGCCATGGCGCAGGCGTCGGGCGTGTAGCGCACGATCGTGGTCGGCTCCGGGCCGCCGGCCAGGGCCGACGTGACGATGTGACCATAAGGCGTCTGCGGGCCGAAGCCGACCAGCGGATAGGGCAGCATGTCCTTCGGCCTGATGCTGCGCAGCCTCGTCAGGGCATGGTCGGCCGGCATGATCACGTGCAGCGCGCCCTCCGCGATCGTCTCTGCCGCGACTGTCGGCTCGTCGACCGGCAGCACAGTGATGCCGAGATCGGCGCGGGCTGTGCCGACGCGGCTGACGATCTCCAGCAGGGTCAACGATTCGAACTCGACGCGCAGATCTGGAAAGCGGCCGCGCAGCCGCGCCAGCGCCTCCGGCACCATGCTGTGGGCCGCGCTCGGGCTCGCCACCACGCGGATGGTGCCCGTGCCGCCGGCGCGCAGCTCGTCGGCGAGGTCGTTGATGCGCGCGACGCCGCGATGGACGTGCTCGACCTCGGCGAACAACCGCTTGGCCTCCGGCGTCGGCTGCACCCGGCCGCTGATGCGCTCGAACAGCTTGAGCTTGAGGCCATCCTCGGTATAGGCCAGCAGCCGGCTGATCGCAGGCTGCGACACCGAGAGCAGCCGCGCAGCGCCGCTGATCGAGCCTGTCATCATAATCGCGCGGAACACCTCGATCTGGCGCAGATTGAGCGGCATGCGACCTCTTGTCTCGCTGTGGATGGCTGTCGACTCTAGCCGCCGCTGCCGCCCCATAACAAGCTGTTATGGGCGGCGGACAAATCGGTATGGTCGGTGCCGGACCTGCTTTGCTAAGCTTCGCGTGCCGGGTGACATGACTGATGGAGAGAGCGTGAGCGACAGCGAGCGTTTCGATCGCGATTGCGCGTGTCAATTCCGGTGCCCGGCATGAGCGATGGCCTCGCCGCGCTGACGGCCCAGGTCCGTGGCGATCTTGCCAGGATCGCCCATCCCAGCATGCCATGGCTGACGCCCGTCGTCGGTCCCGATGGCCGGCCTGCGCGCGATGTGCTGATCGTCGGCGGCGGCCAATCGGGTCTTGCCACCGCCTTCGCGCTGCTGCGCTCGCGCGTCAGCAACATTCTCGTGCTCGACAAAGCCGAGGCAGGCCGCGAAGGACCGTGGCTCAGCTATGCGCGCATGCCGACCCTGCGCAGCCCGAAGGACTTCACCGGACCCGATCTCGACATCCCCTGTCTGACCTATCAGGCGTGGCACGAGGCGAAGTTTGGCGGCGAGAGCTGGCGCAATCTTGATCTGATTCCGCGCGAATATTGGGCAGATTATCTCGCCTGGTATCGCGAGGTGCTCGACCTTCCCGTGCGCAACGGCTGCGAAGTCGTCGATATCGCACCGGCCGCTGACGGACTGCTGCAGGCGACACTGCGCAGCAAGGATGGTGAGACGACGATCTATGCCCGCAAGATCGTGCTGGCGACCGGGCAGGAGGGGATGGGCGATTGGAGCATTCCGGAGCCGCTGCGCCATTTGCCCGCAACGCGCTGCGCCCATTCCGGCGCCGAGATCGATTTCGACAGCTTGCGCGGCCGCCGCGTCGCCGTGATCGGGGCCGGTGCCTCGGCGTTCGACAATGCGGCGGCTGCGCTCGAATCCGGTGCGAACAGCGTCGATCTGCTATGCCGCCGCACGGAAATCCAACTGATCCAACCCTATCGCTGGCTGACGTTCCGTGGTTTCCTGCGGCATTTCTCCGAACTCGACGACGTCTGGCGCTGGCGTTTCATGCGCGCGGTCCTCGAGTTGCGCGAGGGCTTTCCGCAGCACACCTATGATCGCTGCGCCCGTCATGCTGCGTTCCACCTGCATGAGGGCGCGCCTGTGCTGATCGCGTGCGAAACGTCAGAGGGAGTCGTGCTGCGGACACCGCAAGGCGAAGTCACAGTCGATTTCGTGGTCAGCGCGACGGGCATCTCGATGGACTTCGCAAAGCGTCCGGAGCTGCAGCGCTTTGCCGCCAACATCGCGCGTTGGTGCGATCGCTACACGCCCGATGCCGGCGAGCGCAACGACCGGCTTGGCGCCTTTCCCTATCTCGCCGACGACTATGCGCTGTGCGAGCGTGTGGCTGGCCGGACGCCGTGGATCCGCGACGTCCATGTGTTTGCCATTGCCTCGACGATGAGCTTCGGCGCGTCGGGATCTTCCATCAATGCAATGACCACCGCGGTGCCGAAGCTCGTGCATGGGCTGACGCGCGGGCTGTTCAAGGCCGACATCGACAAGCATTGGGCCAACTTCCAGGCCTACGATGTGAAGCAGGCCGAGGTGCGCCGTGGCACGTGATTTGCTGCTGAACTCCCATCTGATGCGCTCCCATCTGATGCGCTCCCATCTGATGCGCTTCCATCTGATGTGCTTGCGTCGCCGGTGACCGCTGGCAGGGTATTTCAGTCCCGGATTTTGAGACCAATGAGGGAACAAGGGCGATGAGTTTCGAGATGTCCAAACGTTCGTTGTTCGCTGCGCCCGCCTTGCTCGCGGTGATGCTGGCTGCGCCATCGGCGCATGCGCAGAGCCGCGCCGAGACTCTGCGCTATGTCACCGGTGCCACCGTCAACACGCTCGATCCGAACATTCCGGGCTCGACGCGCGAGGCCTTCGCGCTGTCGATGTCGAGCTACGACCGGCTGGTGTCGTTCGGCCGCAAGCAGCTCAATGGTAAGTGGGTGTTCGATCTCGACACGATCACCGGCGAGCTCGCTGAATCCTATCAGGTCAGCTCTGACGGTTTGAAGATCACCTTCAAGCTGCGCCCCGACGCCAAGTTCCAGGACGGCTCGCCGGTGACGGCCGAGGACGTCAAATGGTCGCTCGACCGCTGCGTCACCGCGCCAATCCTCGGCAAGGCGCAACTGCTGACGGGCTCGCTGACGTCGGCCGATCAGTTCAAGGTCATTGATCCCCTGACGTTCGAAGTGACCTTGCCGAAGCCGGACAAGCTGGCGCTGCCGAATCTCGCGACCGTCTATCCGATCATCATCAACTCCAAGCTCGCCAAGGCGCATGCGACGGCCGAAGACCCATGGGCGCTGAACTGGACCAAGGAGAACGCGGCCGGCAGCGGTGCCTACATCGTCGAGACCTTCAAGCCCGGCGAGCAGGTGATCGCCAAGCGCAGCGAGGCCTGGAATCGCGGCGCGCCGGACAAGCCGGCGGCGTTCAAGCGCCTGATCATCCAGTCGGTGCCTGAACCGGCGACGCGCGCCAACCTCGTGGAGCGCGGCGACGCCGACCTCGTCATCGACCTGCAGGCGAGCGACGTGCAGTCGCTCGAAGGCAAGGGCAAGCTGAAGGTGATCTCGACGCCGCAATACAACGCGGTGACCTTCATCTCGATGAACAACACCATCCCGCCGTTCGACAACGTCAATGTGCGTCGCGCCATAGCCTACGCGCTGCCCTATGACGACATGTTCAAGGCGGCCTTGTTCGGCCGCGGCGCGCCGCTCTACGGCGCGACGTGGGCCGACGGCAAGCCGCCGAGCGGCGGCTATCCGATCCCGCAGCCGATCAAGCTCGATCTGGAGAAGGCCAAGGCCTATCTGAAGAACGCCGGCATGGCGGACGGCTTCTCCACCACCTTCAGCTTCAATGTCGGCCAGGCGGCGACCGCCGAGCCGATGGCCGCGCTGGTCAAGGAATCGCTCGCCAAGATCGGCATCAAGGTGGACATCCAGAAGCTGCCGGATGCGCAGATGTCGACCGCGATCAACGAGAAGAAGCTGCCGTTCTTCACCGAAGGCATCGTCGCCTGGCTGCCCTCGACCGACTACTTCTATCGCAACTTCTACACGGGCAAGCAGCGCTGGAACTATTCCTCGACTGACAATGCCGAGCTGGAGAAGATCGCGCAGGAGGCGCGCTTCGAGGCCGACAAGGCGAAATATGAAGAGCAGGGCAAGGCGCTCAACGCCATCCATTTCGACCAGATGTTCCAGATCCCGATCTGGCAGGCGGCGCAGGACGCGGTGATGCAGCCGACGGTGGACGGCTACGTCTACCAGTTCACGCGGCAGGTCGATTATCGTAACCTGAGTCGCAAGTAACGGGGACGGCTGATAACCATGGGCACGATCGTCGCAACCTTGGCTCGGGCGGGACGACGCTTCGTCTCGTCGCTGCCGGCGCTGTTCGGGGTCCTGGTCTTCACCTTCCTGCTGATGCGCGTGCTGCCGGGGGATCCGGCCGTGTTCTTTGCCTCCGGCCCCAATGCCGGCCAGGAGGAGATCGAGGTCATCCGCCGGCAGCTCGGGCTCGACAAGCCGCTGCCGAACCAGCTCGCGATCTATCTCTACGACGTCGGCCGCGGCAATCTCGGCCGCTCGATGATGACCGGGCAGGCGGTCGCCAAGGATCTCAAGGAGCGGCTGCCGGCCTCGCTCGAATTGACCCTGACGGCGCTGCTGATCGCGCTGGTGTCGGCGGTGCCGCTCGGCGTGCTGGCTGCGCTGCGGCCGGGCTCGCTGGTCGATCACGGCGTGCGGCTGTTCTGCTCGCTCGGCGTCTGCGTTCCGACCTTCGTCTCCGGTCTGCTGCTGATCTACGTGTTCTATTATCTGCTCGGCCTGGCGCCGGACCCCACGGGCCGCATCGATATCTTCGCCACACTGCCGCCGTCGCGGACCGGCTTCCTGATCATCGACTTCCTGCTCGCCGGCGATGTCGAGGGCTGGTGGGCGGCGGCCCGGCAGCTGATGCTGCCGGCACTGACCATGGCGCTGTTCGTGATCGCGCCGCTGGCGCGCATCACCCGCGCCTCGATGCTGGTGTCGCTCGGCAGCGACTTCGTGCGCACGGCGCGCTCGGTCGGGCTGTCGTGGTGGCGCATCGTCGTGACCTATGCGCTGAGGAACGCGATCCTGCCGGTCATCACCATCGCCGGGATCGTGTTCTCGACCATGCTCGGCGCCAATGTGCTGGTGGAGAAGGTGTTCTCCTGGCCCGGCGTCGCCTCCTACGCGCTCGATGCGCTGCTGGTCTCCGACTACGCGCCGGTGCAGGGCTTCGTGCTGCTGATGGCGACGATCTTCGTGATCGTCAATCTGCTGGTCGATGTACTCTATGGCATCGCCGATCCCAGGGCGACGGTGGCGTGAGCATGAGCACGATCGAGGCCTCGTCGACCCTGCGCCACACTGCCTTCGTGCTGCGCGGCAATCCGGTCACCGCCGTCGCGGCTGGCGGTGCGCTGCTGCTGGCTCTGATCGCGATCTTTGCGCCGTGGCTCGCGCCCTATGATCCGGTCGTCTCCGACGTACCGCAGGCGCTGCAGCCGCCGAGCGCGGCGCACTGGTTCGGCACCGACCAGCTCGGTCGCGATGTGCTCAGCCGCCTGATCGTCGCGAGCCGGCTCGACCTCACGATCGCGGTGACGGCGGTTGCTGTGTCCTTCGCGCTCGGCTCGGTGATCGGTGCACTCTGCGGCTATGCCGGCGGCCGGCTCGACAAGGCGGTCGGCCGCTTCATCGACGTCCTGATGGCGTTCCCGCTGTTCGTGCTGGCGATGGCGATGGTCGCCGCGCTCGGCAACCGCGTCGAGAACATCGTGATCGCGACCGCGATCATCAATCTGCCGTTCTACATCCGCTTCGCCCGCGCCGAAGTGAACATCCGCCGCAATCTCGGCTGGGTCGAGGCCGCGCGGGCCTGCGGCGAGAGCCATGTCGCGGTCGTGCTGCGCTTCCTGTTGCCGAACGTGCTGCCGGCGATGGCGGTGCAGATGTCGCTCAATCTCGGCTGGGCGATCCTCAATGCCGCGGGCCTCTCCTTCATCGGCCTCGGCGTCAAGCCGCCGACGCCGGAATGGGGCATCATGGTCGCCGAGGGCGCGCGCTTCATCTCCACCGGGCGCTGGTGGCTGGTGGCGTTTCCCGGACTTGCGCTGATGAGCGCGGTGCTGTGCTTCAATCTGCTCGGCGACGGCCTGCGCGATATCCTCGATCCCCGGATGCGCACATGACGGGCGAATTGAAGATGATCAGCGTGGCGCATCCGAGGATGAGAACGTGAGCGCACCGCTGCTCGAGGTCGAGAACCTCAAGGTCTCCTTCTCCACCCGCCGTGGCATCGTCGAGGCCGTGCGCGGCGTGTCTCTTTCGCTGGCACCGGGTGAGATGCTTGGCCTCGTCGGCGAGAGCGGCTCCGGCAAATCGGTGACCGGCTTTGCCATCACCCACCTGCTCGACAAGGCCGGCCGCATCACCGACGGTCGGATCCGCTTCAAGGGCCAGGACATCACCCGCGCCGGCGGCGCCGATCTGCGCAGCCTGCATGGTGCTGCGATGGCGATGATCTTCCAGAACCCGCGCGCGGCGCTCAATCCCATCCGCACCGTCGGCCAGCAGATTGCGGATGCGATCCTTGCGCATAGACGGCTGTCGCGGCAGGAGGCGCAGGCCGAGGCGCTGCAACTCTTGAAGGCCGTGCAGATCCGCGATCCCAAGCGGCGCATGAGCGCCTATCCGCATGAGCTCTCCGGCGGCATGTGCCAACGGGTGATGATCGCGATCGCGATCTCCTGCAGCCCGCAGCTGCTGATCGCGGACGAGCCGACCACCGGCCTCGACGTCACCACGCAGAAGGTGGTGATGGACCTGCTCGCTCATATCGCCGGCGACCGCGGCATGGCGACGATCCT
Organism: Bradyrhizobium sp. SZCCHNRI1029; assembly: GCF_032487555.1. Classification (NCBI taxonomy): domain Bacteria; kingdom Pseudomonadati; phylum Pseudomonadota; class Alphaproteobacteria; order Hyphomicrobiales; family Nitrobacteraceae; genus Bradyrhizobium; species Bradyrhizobium sp. SZCCHNRI1029. Next base: position 118,628 of record NZ_JAUEUK010000004.1, on the reverse strand, counting down.
GATCACGCATGATCTCGGGCTGGCCGCGCGCTACTGCGCGCGCGTCGCGGTGATGGAGCAGGGCAGGCTGGTCGAGGAGGCCGAGCCGCTCACGCTGTTCCATCGGCCGCAGCACCCCTACACCAAACGGCTGGTCGCGGCGTCGCCGACGGCGACCTCGCGCATCGAGGATCTGGTGCCCGATGGCGAGAGGCTTCCGTTGGTCGAGATAAGCGAGCTGCCGCCTCCGCCGCACGGCACGCCGCTGCTGCTCGACGTCAGGACTGTCAGCAAGCGTTTCGACGACGGCACCGTGGGCGTCGCGGACTTCTCGATGACCATGCGCGGCGGCGAGAGCGTCGGCCTGGTCGGCGAGAGCGGCTCCGGCAAGAGCACGACGTCGCGCATGATCTGCCGGCTGATCGATGCCAGCGCCGGCGAGATCCTGTTCGACGGCCAGTCCATCGGCCAGATCCCGGCGCGCGACTTCCACCGTTCCGAGCTGCGCAGGGACATCCAGATCGTCTTCCAGGATCCGAACGACAGCCTCAATCCGCGCTACACGGCGTTCGACTGCATCGCCCATCCGCTGCTGCGGCTGATGAACATGCGCAGCGGTGACAAGCTGCGCCAGCGCGTCGAGGAATGCGCCGAGCGTGTCGGCCTGCCGCGCGAGCTGCTGTCGCGCTTTCCGCATCAGCTCTCTGGCGGGCAGAAGGCGCGCGTCGGCATTGCCCGCGCAATTGCCTGCAAGCCGCGGCTGCTGGTGCTGGACGAGCCGACCGCGGCGCTCGACGTCTCCGTTCAGGCCGTGGTGCTGCAGCTCCTGAACCGGCTTCGGCGCGAGGACAACCTCGCCTTCCTGTTCGTCAGCCACGATCTCAATGTCGTGCGCATGATGTGCGACCGTACCATCGTGCTGCGCACAGGCCTCATCATCGAGCAGGGCGAGAGCCGGGCGCTGTTCGCCAATCCGCAGACCGACTACACGCGCGAGCTGGTCGACGCCGTCCCGCATATCGACCCGCCGATGGCGCTGGCACCGGCCTGATCCTCGCCCATAACAATCGATTATGGACGGCGGACAACTTGGTATTGGGGCCGCGATCGGCGGAGCTGTTAGTTTGTGCGCATCGCCATCTCAGGTCATCAAAGGGTTAGATCGCGCGTCATGACGGAGCTGATCGAAAGGCTGCAGAGCGCCGTCGGCGCAGCGCATGTTCTCGTCGCAGCCGAAGATCGGGCGCCGTATCTGCGCGACTGGCTGGGCAAGTATCGTGGCGATGCCATCGCCGTCGTGCGCCCTGCGTCGACGGCAGAGGTCGCCGCGGTCATGGCGGCCTGCGCCGAGGCCCGCGTCGCCGTGGTGCCGCAGGGCGGCCACACGAGCCTGTCCGGCGGCGCGACGCCGGATGCGAGCGGCGGGGCGATCGTGCTGTCGCTGGCGCGGATGAACCGCATCCGCGCGCTCGATCCCATCGGCCAGACCATGGTGGTCGATGCCGGCGTCGTGCTGGCGAAGGTGCAGGAGACCGCCGGCGCGGCCGGCCTGCTGTTTCCACTCAGTCTCGGGTCCGAGGGGAGCTGCACCGTCGGCGGCAATCTCGCGGCCAACGCCGGCGGCGTCGCCGTGTTAAGGTATGGCGTCATGCGCGAGCTGACTCTCGGGCTGGAAGTGGTGCTGCCGGATGGCCGCATCTGGGACGGGCTGCGCAGCCTTCGCAAGGACAACACCGGCTATGCGCTGCGCGATCTCTTCATCGGCTCGGAAGGCACGATCGGCATCATCACCGGTGCCGTGCTCAAGCTGTTCCCGCAGCCGACGGCGCGCGCGACGGCGTTCGTCGCAGTCCCCGATGCGGCTGCCGCGCTGAAGCTTCTACAGTTGTCGCGCGCTCATTGCGGCGATCGCCTCACTGCATTCGAATTCCTGACCTCGGCGACGCTCGACATGATCCTGCGCCAGATCCCGGATGCGCGGCTGCCGTTCACGGCGCTGCCCGACGCAGCGGTGCTGATCGAGCTCAGCGACATCAGCGACGAGCCCGCGCTGACGGCGCGTCTCGAAACCGCGCTGGCTCAGGCGATGGCGGAAGGACTTGCCTCCGACGCCGTCGTGGCCCAGGACGGCATCCAGGCCAAGGCGTTCTGGCGCGTACGCGAGAGCGTGTCCGAGGCGCTGGTGCGCGAAGGCAAGGCGCTGAAGCACGACGTCGCGGTGCCCGTGGCCGAGATCGCCGATTTCGTCGGTGTCATGGATACGGCGGTCGACGCCGCGCTGCCCGGCATCCGTCCCATGGTGTTCGGCCATCTCGGCGACGGCAACCTGCATTACAATCTGATGCGGCCGCTCGACATCAGCGAGGCCGAGTTTGACGGGCACGGTCCGCGGATCACTCGCCTCGTCCATGACGAGATCACCCGCCGCCGCGGCTCGATCAGCGCCGAGCATGGCATCGGCCAGCTCCGCACCGCGGAGATGCCGCTGTGCAAGCCACCGCTCGAGCTCGAACTGATGCGTCAGCTCAAGCGCGCGCTCGATCCGCATGGTCTGATGAACCCGGGCAAGCTGCTGCCGAACGTGTAGTCGGTGCTGACGTCGCGTTCGTCCAGCCAGGGCCGGTGTGACGTCAGCCTGGGTTCTGTCGGGTCTGCGCGACAGTTGCACGGGTTCCCTTCAGGAAGAGACCGTCGAGTGCTGTCTCAACTGCGCGCGTGAAGCGAGGATTGTTCGGCAGCTCGGTGCCGAACACCGATGTGACCGACAACAATGCGGGCGCAAGCCGGCCTGCAACCGGGCCGGCGTCATCCGCCAGGGCCCGCAGTCTGGCCGCCAGCGGGTCGCGCAGCGCGATCGGCTGGCGGTGTTCGTCGGTGCCGCTGACGTAGCGCATCCACCCGGCGACGGCGAGCGCGAGGCGGGTGATCGGCTGGCCGCGGGCGAGCCGGTCGCTGATGGTGCCGAGCAGGCGCTGCGGCAGCTTCTGCGAGCCGTCCATCGCGATCTGCGCTGTCAGATGCTTCAGTGCCGGATTGCGGAAGCGTTGCAGCAGCGCGGCGCGATAGGCTGTCACGTCGAAGCCGCCGAGTGCGGGCAGAGTCGGCGTGACCTCGTCGCACATCATGTCCTCGACGAGGCCGGCGAGGTCGGGCTCGGCCATGGCCGCGGCAACCGTCTCGCAGCCCATGAGATAGCCGAGATAGGCGATGGTGGAGTGCGCGCCATTGAGCAACCGGAGCTTCATCAGCTCGAACGGCGCAACGTCGCGGACGAACTGGGCGCCGCTGACGTCCCAGGCCGGGCGCTCGCCGCCGAAATCGTCCTCGATCACCCATTGGCTGAACGGCTCTGTGACAACCGGCCAGGCGTCGACGAGGCCGAGCGCGGCGCTGACGGCGGCGCGATCGGCATCCGTCGTGGCCGGCACGATGCGGTCGACCATGGTCGAGGGGAAACGCACCTCGTCCGCGATCCACTTGGCGAGATTGCGGTCGACCAGCTCGGCGAAGGCGATGGCGAGGCCGCGCAGGGTGTGGCCGTTGGCGGGAAGGTTGTCGCAGGCGAGCACCGTGTAGGGCGGCAGGCCCTGCTGCCGCCGCAGCCGCAGGCCGCTGACGATGAGTCCGAGCGTGCTGCGAGGATGCGCGAGGTTGATGCTGTCGTGGCGGATGTCGGGATCGTCAGCGCGCAGTGCGCCGGTGGCCGGATCGTGGCTGTAGCCCTTCTCGGTCACAGTGGTGGAGATGATACGGACAGCGGGATCGGCGAGGCGCTTGAGTAGGTCAGCCGGATCATCCGGCGCGACCGCAAGCCCGGTGAGTGCGCCGATGACCTGCCGCTGCTGTCCGGCACCGTCGCTCGCCGTCACGCTGTAGAGCCCGCCTTGCGGCTGCAGCGCGTCGCGTGTGTCTGGCGAGCGCAAGGAGACGCCGAGGATGCCCCAGCGCGGATCGTCCTTGAGCAGCGCATCCGTGTAGACCGCCTGATGGCCCCGATGAAACGCGCCGAGCCCGAGATGGACGATGCCGGTCGCGACCGCCGCGCGGTCGTAATCCGGCGCGAGGACGCCGGCGGGCAGGCGGCGGAGCGTGGCGGGGCTGAGGCGGTCCATGCCGGGAGCTCTCAGAAGATCAGCTGCACTTTGCAGCATTCGGTCTGGTTGTGCTCGAACGTCTCGAATGCGGCGGCGTAGGCGTCGAGCCCGAAGCGGTGGGTGATCAGACGCTCGGGTTGCAGCGTGCCGCGCGCGAACCAGTCGACGACCTTGGCGAACTTGCCGCTGTTGAGCCTGGAAGCGTGGATCGCGAGCTCCTTGGCGGTCACCTTCTGCTGCACGATGGTCGACGGCTCGGCCGAGAAGCCGAGCAGGCCGATGCGTGCGGCAGGCGAGGCGATCTCGATGGCCTCGGCGAGAATGGCGGGATGGCAGGCGGCATCGATGATCAAGGTCGGCGTCACATCGGCCGCGGCGAGGGCCTCGGGCAGGGCGGTGCTGGCGGTGTTGATGACGCGGTCGGCGCCGTTGTACCGCGCCGCTTCGAGCCGGGCATCGATGCGATCGGTGACGATCAGCTGCTTCACGCCGTAGACGTGCTTGAGCACCTGGATCACGGTCAGTCCGATCGGGCCCGCGCCATAGACCAGCGCGACGTCAGAGGCGAACACGCGGGTGTGGTCGGTAATGTTGGCGGCGATCGAGAACGGCTCGACCAGCGGCGCCTGGTCGTCGTCGACGCTGTCCGGCAGCAGATGCGCGTTGGCCGCCGGCACGCAGGCATATTCGGAGAAGCCGCCGTCGCGGTGGACGCCGAGCACGGCGAGATGGGCGCAGACGTTGGGGCGGCCGACCGAGCAGGGATAGCATCGGCCGCAGGCCACCACGGGATCGACTACCACGCGGGCGCCGAGCCGTGCGCTGACACCGTCGCCGAGCTTGTCGATGCGGCCGAAGAATTCATGGCCGATCACGCGCGGATAGCGCGCGAACGGGTTGCTGCCGTGGAGGATGTGGATGTCGGAGCCGCAGATTCCGGCGCGCTCGACCTTGATGCGGACCTCGCCTGCCGAAGGCTCGGGAACCGGGCGCGTTTCGATCGACAGGCGGCCGGGCCGCTCCACCACGAGGCTCTTCACACGTTCCTCCATCCCTTCTCGCCCATTTCGACCGCGAGCTGCCGTCGTATAGCAATCCCAGTTCTTGGATACAAGTTTATGATTGAAAGCCTATTTGGTATCCCTTATAGGATTGGAATATAGGAATGACATACAAAGGCCCCGCAGCGGGCCGGCAGGGGAGGTTTGCCAGTGTCTTTGCCCACATCCATGTCTCGTCGCAGTTTCGTCGGCACCGCGCTCGCGGGAGCCTCGGCCTTGGCGTTCACGCCCGCCCGGGCGCAGTCGGCGAAGTATCGCCTGCGCTACGGCACGGCGTTTCCCGCCACCCATCCCGGCGTCGTCCGGATCATCGAGGCGTCGGAGGTCATCAAGAAGCAGACCAATGGTCTGGTCGACCTGCAGGTCTATCCGAACAGCCAGCTCGGCAGCGAGCCCGACATGTTCTCGCAGGTGCGCAGCGGCGCGCTCGACTTCATGTCGACGTCAGGTGTGAACCAGACGGTGGTGCCGATCGGCGGCATCAATGCGGTGGCGTTCGCGTTCGAGAGTTACGACCAGGTATGGTCGGCGATGGACGGCGATCTCGGCAACCATGTGCGCGGCGAGTTCGCCAAGGTCGGCCTGCACGTGCTCCCGAAATGCCTCGACAATGGCTATCGCAACATCACCTCCGGCGCCAAGCCGATCGCCTCGCCCGACGATCTCAAGGGCTTCAAGATCCGCGTGCCCGGCAATCCGTTGTGGGTGACGCTGTTCAAGACGCTCGGCGCGGCGCCGACGCCGATCAATTTCGGCGAGCTCTATGCGGCCCTGCAGACCCGCATCGTCGACGGCCAGGAGAATCCGCTGGCGCTGATCCAGAGTGCCAAGCTCTACGAGGTGCAGAAGTACATCGCGCTATCAGGCCATATCTGGGACGGCCACTACATCTTCGCCAATGCAGCGCGCTGGAATGTCATGCCTGCCGACGTCCGCGACGCCATCACCGCGGCGCTGTCGGAGGCCGCCGTCAAGGAGCGCCAGGACATCCAGAGCTTCAACGAGAAGGCGCAGGCGGACATGCAGGCGGCCGGCGTGACCTTCAACAAGGTCGACACCAAGCCGTTCCGCGACGCGCTGCGCACCGCCGGCTTCTACACCGAGTGGAAGACCAAGTTCGGCGCCGAGGCGTGGGGCCTGCTGGAGAAATCGGTCGGCCAGCTCTGAGCGAGCTGCCGTTGCATCCCTGATGCATGTCCGCATGCGCGGACATCAGCAGGATCTTGCGGGGAGGGTGGAATGGCCGTTGACATGACCGCGACGACCTCGGTGCCGTCGCATGGCGCCTTTGCGCGTTTCGATCATCTGCTAGGCCGCGCCGTCGAGGCGCTGGCCGCCGCGATCGTGGTCGCCGAATTGGTGCTGCTCGGTGCGGCCACGGCCGCGCGCTACGTGTTCAATGCTCCGCTGATCTGGTCCGACGAGCTCGCCACCGTGCTGTTCGTGTGGTTGGCGATGCTCGGCGCCGTCGTCGCATTGCGACGCACCGAGCACATGCGGCTCACCGCCTTCGTCCGCAATCTGTCGCCGGCGTGGCGGGCGCGCACCGACGCGCTCGGCCTGATGCTGGTCTGCACCGTGCTGGTCGCACTGGTGATGCCGTCCTGGCACCACCTCGAAAGCCACCTGATCAGCCGGATGCCCGTGCTCGAGATCAGCGAAGGCTATCGCGAGGCCGCGATGCTGGTCGGCGTGCTGCTGATGCTGCTCACCGCGGTCGACCGGCTGATCCAGCAGGCGAGCCTCATGCAGATCGTCGGCGCTCTGGCTCTGGTGCTCGCCGGTGCAGGGACGCTCTATGCGGCCGCACCTGTGCTGGAGGATCTCGGCAACTACAATCTGTTGATCTTCTTCTTTGTGCTCGTCGCCAGCGCCATGGTGATCGGCACGCCGATCGCCTTCACCTTCCTGCTCGCCACCGTGGCCTATCTACATTTCAGCACCACCGTCCCGGTCCTGATCGTTCCCGGCCGGGTCAGCGAGGGCATGTCGCACATGGTGCTGCTGGCGGTGCCGATGTTCGTGCTGCTGGGTGCGCTGATCGAGATCGCCGGGCTGGCGCGGGCGATGATCCTTTTTCTCGTGTCGCTGATCGGCCACCTCCGCGGTGGCCTGCAATATGTGCTGCTCGGCGCGATGTACCTGGTCTCCGGCATCTCCGGCGCCAAGGCGGCCGACATGGCCGCGGTCGCGCCGGCGCTGTTTCCCGAGATGAGGCAGCGCGGCAGCTCGGAAGGAGACCTGGTGTCGCTGCTGTCGGCCTCGGCCGTTATGTCGGAAACGATCCCGCCCTCGATCGTGCTGATCACGGTCGGATCGGTGACGGGCGTGTCGATCGCGGCGCTGTTCACCGGCGGGCTGCTGCCGGCGGTGGTCGGCCTGATCGCACTCTCCGTCGTCGTCTTCCTGCAGACGCGCAAGGAGTACATGAGCGGCGCGCAGCGTTTCGATGCCAAGACGCGGCTGCGGCTGTTTGCGATCTCTATTCCCGGTCTCGGTCTGCCGATCGTGATCCGCTCGGCTGTGGTCGAGGGCGTCGCCACCGCGACCGAGGTCGCGGCGATCGGCGTCATCTACACCGTGCTGGTCGGTATCTTCGTCTATCGCCAGTTCGACTGGAAGCGGGTGTATCCCATCCTGGTCGATACGGCCTCGCTGTCCGGCGCTATCCTGCTGTTGGTGGGGGCTGCGACCGGCATGGCCTGGGCGCTGACCCAGTCCGGCTTCTCGCAGCAGCTCGTCGACCTCATGGTGGCCGCGCCCGGCGGCCGCTGGGGCTTCCTGCTGATTTCGGCGCTCGCCTTCGTCGTGCTCGGCAGCGTGCTCGAGGGCGTGCCGGCGGTGGTGCTGTTCGGGCCGCTGCTGTTCCCGATCGCACGCATGATGGGCGTGCACGAGGTGCACTACGCCATCATCGCGGTGTTCGCGATGGGGCTCGGCCTGTTCACGCCGCCTTTCGGCGTCGGCTTCTATCTCGCCTGCGCCATCGGCCGCGCCTCGCCGGACGAGGTCATCCGCCACGTCTGGCCGCATCTCGCCGCACTCGTCGTTGCGCTGCTCTTGATCGTGTTCCTGCCATGGATCTCGATCGGCTTCCTGTGAATCGGGTAGACTGCCGTCATGGATGACGATCTGACACCGCTGACACGACTGGACGGCAAGGCCGGCCGGCGGCTCGCCGACCAGGTCTACGAGCGGCTGCTCGAGGACATCGTCTCCGGCGCGCTGCCGCCGGGCACGCCGATGGCCGAGCTCGATCTGTGCGAGCGGCTCGGCGTCAGCCGCACGCCGGTGCGCGAGGCGCTGATCAAGCTCGCCGATGTCGACCTCGTGCGCATCTATCCGCAAAGCGGCAGCGTGGTGGCGCCGGTGTCGCGCGAGGCGTTCGGCGAGGCGCAGTTCATCCGCGAGCATCTCGAATGCGCGCTGGTTGCCGAGGCCGTGCGCTACATCGATGCGACGGCGCTGCGCGAGCTGACCGAGCTGATCGACAAGCAGAAGGCGGCGGCGACGCCGGCGGAGTTCTACGTCCATGACGAGGCGTTCCATCAGACGATCGCCCGCACCAGCCGGCATCCCCATGTCTGGCAGGTGATCCGTCAGACCAAGATCCATTTCGACCGCGTCCGCCATCTGACCTTGATCGAGGATGCCGGCCATATTCCGCTCCTGATCGCGCAGCATCAGGAGATCCTGGACGGGCTGGCCGCCTGCAACGAGGCCCAGGCGGTCGCGGCGATGCGCCGGCATCTGCGCGAGGTGTTTCGCCGCGCTGACGGCATCTTTGCCCGGCAGGAGGAGATGTCGCAGGCCGAACCGCGCACGCGGGCACGGCGGCGGCGCTGATCGCGCGCTTGATTCATTCTGGAAGGTGACGACATGGAACAGACGTGGCGCTGGTTCGGACCCGATGATCCCATCACCTTGCCGCAGGTTCGCCAGACCGGCGCGACCGGCATCGTGACGGCGCTGCATCACATTCCCTACGGCGTGGTGTGGAGCACCGATGAGATCATCAGGCGCATCGGCTTGATCGAAGGCGATTCATCGCTGCGGCTGCGCTGGAGCGTGGTCGAGAGCCTGCCGGTCTCCGAGGCCATCAAGCTGGGCGAGGGCGATCTGACGTCCTTGTTCGACAACTACCGCCAGTCGCTGCGCAACCTCGCCGCCTGCGGCGTCACCACCGTCTGCTACAATTTCATGGCGGTGCTGGACTGGACCCGCACCGAGCTCGCCTTCCGCCTGCCGGGCGGCGCCACCGCGCTCCGCTTCGACATGGATCGCCTGGCGGCGTTCGACTGCTACATCCTGCAGCGGCCCGGCGCCGAGGCGGAGTTCTCCTCCGACGTGCTCGACCGCGCCAGGGCCTGGGTGGCGCAGGCCTCCGAAGCCGACAAGGACCGGCTGCTCGCGACCATCATGGCCGGGTTGCCCGGCGCCTATGACCGCTATGACGTGCCCGGCCTGCGCCGCATGCTGGAGAAATATCGCGGCATCGGCCATGCCGAGCTGCGCGCCAACTACGCGCGCTTCCTGCGCGAGGTGGTGCCGGTGGCGGAGGAGTGCGGTGTCAGCCTGTGCGTCCATCCCGACGATCCGCCGCGCGACCTGTTCGGCCTGCCGCGCGTGGTGTCGTCAGCCGAGGATCTGCAGTTCATCGTCGATGCCGTCCCGTCGAAGGCCAATGGCATCACGTTCTGCACCGGCGCACTCGGCGCCGGCGGCCACAACAACGTGCCGCGGCTTGCCGAGCGGTTCGCCCCGCACATCCGCTTCGTCCATCTGCGCAACGTCACCAAGATGCTCGACGGCTCGTTCATGGAGGCCGAGCATCTGCGCGGCGATGTCGACATGGTTGCGATCGTGACGACGCTGCTCAAGGAGCAGGCGCGCCGCAAGGCCGAGGGCGATCCGGACTGGCGGATACCGTTCCGCCCCGATCACGGTCATGAGCTGGTCGACGACATCGGCCGCGGCACGCATCCCGGCTATCCGCTGGTCGGCCGGCTCAAGGGCCTCGCCGAGATCCGCGGGGTGATGACCGCTGTCGCGGCCATTAACCGTCTCCCGGTTTGATCGGCAGGGCCGGATAACGCGCTTGTCAGCGCGCTGTCCGTCAACGAGGATGCCAGCCGGAACGTCGTCCACGAGTTGAACAGATGTCGACCTCGCTCTTCGATCTCTCCGGCAAGACCGCGCTGGTGACCGGCTCCTCCCGCGGCCTCGGCCGCGCCATTGCCGAAGGCTTTGCCAAGGCCGGGGCGCGGCTCGTCATCAACGGCACCGACCCGGCGCGCACGCTGGCGGCGGCGGAAGAATTCCGCGCCGCGGGCCATCAGGCCGAGGCCTGCCCGTTCGACGTGACCGATGAGCAGGCCGTGGTCAGCGCCTTCGCGCGTTTCGATGACCAGGGGATCGCGATCGACATCCTCGTCAACAATGCCGGCATCCAGCACCGCAAGCCGCTGGTCGAGTTCACCACCGACGAGTGGCGCCGCGTCATCGAGACCAACCTCACCAGCGCGTTCGTGATCGGGCGCGAGGCCGCCAAGCGGATGATTCCGCGCAACAGCGGCAAGATCATCAACATCGGCTCGCTCGGCAGCGAGCTGGCAAGGCCGACGATCGGGCCCTACACCACGGCCAAGGGCGGCATCCGCAACTTGACCCGCGCGATGGCCGTCGAATGGGCCGCGCACGGCATCCAGGCCAATGCGATCGGTCCCGGCTACATGCTGACCGACATGAACCAGGCGCTGATGAGCAACCCCGACTTCAACAACTGGCTGATGTCGCGCGTCCCGGCGAAGCGCTGGGGTCGTCCCGACGAACTGGTCGGCACCGCGATCTTCCTGGCCTCCGACGCGTCGACCTATGTCAACGGCCAGACCATCTATGTCGATGGCGGCATGCTGGCGGCGATGTAGGATCGCGGAAGACACGAGACAGGGAGGCCGGCCATGCGTGCGGTCGTCATTCACGCGCCGAAAGATCTGCGCATCGACAGCTTTCCCGATCCGGCGCCGGGACCCGGCGAGGTCCGGGTCAAGATCGAGGCCGGCGGCATCTGCGGCTCGGATCTGCATTACTACCATCATGGCGGCTTCGGCACGGTCCGCATCAAGCAGCCGATGGCGCTGGGTCATGAGATCGCAGGCCACGTCGCCGCGGTCGGTGCCGGCGTGACCGGCCTCGCCGAGGGCACGCGCGTCGCCGTCAATCCGAGCCTGCCGTGCGGCAGATGCGCCTATTGCCGCGAGGGGCGGCGCAACCAGTGCCTGGACATGCGCTTCATGGGCAGCGCGATGCGCGATCCCCACGTGCAGGGCGGCTTCCGCGAGTTCGTCACCGTGGATGCCTCGCAGGCGGTGCCGATCGCGCCGTCGTTGTCGCTGGGAGAGGCCGCGATGGCCGAGCCGCTGTCGGTCTGCCTGCATGCCGCGCACCAGGCCGGTTCGCTGCTCGGCAAGCGCGTGCTGGTGACCGGCTGCGGTCCGATCGGAGCGCTGTCGATCCTGGTCGCGCGTTACGGCGGCGCAGCCGAGATCGTGGCGACCGACGTCGCCGACGCGCCGCTTGCGATGGCGCGCACGCTCGGCGCCAGCCATGCGTTCGATGTCGGGGCGAAGCCGTCGGCGCTCGATCCGTGGCGGAGCGGGAAGGGCACGTTCGACGTGCTGTTCGAGGCCTCCGGCAACCAGGCCGCCCTGCGGGCGGCGCTCGACGTCATGAGGCCCGGCGGCGTGATCGTCCAGCTTGGGCTCGGCGGCGAGATGACCTTGCCGGTCAACACGCTGGTCACGAAGGAGCTGCAATTGCGCGGCACGTTCCGGTTCGACCGCGAATTCGAGCTGGCGCTGCGGCTGATGGGCGAGGGTCTGCTGGACGTCAAGCCGCTGATCTCGGCTGCGCTGCCATTCGAGCAGGCGGTCGCCGCCTTCGAGCTCGCCAGCGATCGAAGCCGGTCGATGAAGGTTCATTTGACGTTTTGATGGATGGATTGACGCCGATGAAAGTCGCCTGCATCGGAGAGTGCATGGTGGAGTTTGCGCAGGAGGACGGCTCGCTGTTCCGGCGCGGCTTCGGCGGCGACACGCTCAACACGGCGCTCTATCTGGCCCGGCTCGGCGTGCCCACCTCCTACGTCACGGCGCTCGGCGATGATCCCTTGAGCGCCATGATGCTGGCGGCCTGGCAGGCCGAGGGCATCGACACCTCGGAGGTGCTGCAGGTCGAGGGCCGCGTGCCCGGCCTGTACATGATCGAGCGCGATGCCCGGGGCGAGCGCAGCTTCCTCTATTGGCGCGACCGCGCGCCGGCGCGCGAGCTGTTCGATCGCGCCGACCGCGACATGCTCGACAGGCTCTCCCGCTTCGACTGGATCTATCTCTCCGGCATCAGCCTCTCGCTCTATGGCGAGACCGGCAAGGCCAAGCTGCGTGAGCTCTTGACGGTGGCGCGCAAGCGCGGCGCGCGTGTGGTCTTCGACGGCAACTACCGGCCGCGCGGCTGGGCCAGCCGCGAGGTGGCGCAGCGCGCGTTCCGCGCGATCCTGCCGCTGGTCGACGTTGCGCTGCCGACACTGGAGGATGAGCAGATGCTGTTCGGCGATGCCGACGCCTCCGTCAGCCTGCGCCGCTTCAAGGAAGCCGGGGTCGGCGAGGTCGTCGTCAAGCGCGGCGCACGCGGCTGCCTGATCCATGCCGATGGTGTGCTGGTCGACATCGCGCCGCCTGCGGTGCTCAAGCCGATCGACACCACGGCGGCCGGCGATTCCTTCAATGCGGGTTATCTCGCCGCGCGCATCAAGGGCGCGCCGCCCCGCAAGGCGGCGTTGGCCGGCCACCGGCTTGCCGGCGCCGTGATCATGGCGCCGGGAGCCGTGATCCCGGCCACCGCGATGCCGCGGGACATTCTGACGATGAGCGAGGCATGATGAACAATTTGGACAAGCGCACGAAGCTCGATGCGGTGTTCGCTCTGGCGCCGGTGATTCCGGTGATCACGATCGAGGACGCCGCGCATGCCGTGCCGCTTGCGCGCGCGCTCGTTACCGGCGGTCTCCGCGTCATCGAGATCACCTTGCGGACGCAGGCGGGGCTCGATGCCGCACGCGCGATCATCGATGAGGTGCCGGACGCCGTTGTCGGCATCGGCACGGTGCTGACGCCGGCGGACTACGAGCGCGCCGCCGCGCTCGGTGCAGCCTTCGCGATCAGCCCGGGCCTGTCGATCGGCCTGCTCGATGCCGCGAATGCGGGCGAAATGCCGTTCGCGCCGGGCATTCAAACCGCCTCTGATCTCATCGCCTGCGTGACGCGCGGCTATGAGCTGGTGAAGTTCTTTCCTGCGGTGCCGGCCGGTGGGCTCGCCGCGCTGGATGCGCTGGCCGGGCCGTTCCCCAACGTACGGTTCTGCCCGACGGGCGGCATCAATGCCGGCAACGCTGCGCAATGGCTGGCGCATAAGAAGGTCGTTGCGATCGGCGGCTCCTGGGTCGCCCCCGCGGCCGACATCAAGGCCGGGGCCTGGGCTGCGATCGAGCAGCGCGCCCGCGACGCGACGAAGCTGCGCTGATCTGGCCTGTCCACAACTTAAAATTTTGTTTGTGTCCGACGTTCATCTTCGGCAGCGTAGGCCTCCGTCGGCGCTTGTCATTCTCAAAAAGTATTACAGTCAAATAATATGACTAGTCATCCCAAGTGTTCCGTGGAATAACGGACGTCACCGGCCGTCGAGGCGGGTGAATAGGTGCGTCGGCACCGCTGTTCGCGGCGGCGCATCAAAAAACAGTACCTTTTTGGGAGAGAACGTCTGATGACCCTGAAAGCCCTCTTTGCGGCCTCGGCAACGGCCGCCTTGTTGCTTGCCACGTCCGCTGGCGCCGCGGAGCTGACCGTCGGCTTCTCGCAGATCGGATCGGAGTCCGGTTGGCGCGCCGCCGAGACCTCGGTCTCGAAATCTGAAGCCGTCAAGCGCAAGATCAACCTGAAGATCGCCGACGCCCAGCAGAAGCAGGAGAACCAGATCAAGGCGATCCGCTCCTTCATCGCCCAGGGCGTGGACGCGATCTTCCTCGCGCCGGTCGTGGCCTCCGGCTGGGACGCGGTGCTGAAGGAAGCCAAGGAAGCCAAGATCCCGGTCGTGCTGCTCGACCGCGACATCGATCCCTCCGGCAAGGATCTCTATCTGACCGCCGTCACCTCCGACAGCGTGCACGAGGGCGAGGTGGCAGGCGAATGGCTCGCCAAGACGGTCGGCGGCAAGGCCTGCAACGTCGTCGAGCTGCAGGGCACGGTCGGCGCCAGTGTCGCCACCAACCGCAAGAAGGGCTTTGACGCCGTCGTCGCCAAGAACGCCAACCTGAAGGTCGTTCGCAGCCAGACCGGCGACTTCACCCGTGCCAAGGGCAAGGAGGTGATGGAAAGCTTCATCAAGGCCGAGAACGGCGGCAAGTCGATCTGCGCGGTCTATGCCCACAACGACGACATGATGGTCGGCGCCATCCAGGCGATGAAGGAAGCCGGGCTCAAGCCGGGCAAGGACATCCTGACCGTCTCGATCGACGCCGTGCCGGACATCTTCAAGGCGATCGCCGCCGGCGAAGCCAACGCCACCGTCGAGCTGACGCCGAACATGGCGGGCCCGGCGTTCGACGCAATCGTGGCCTTCAAGGAGAAGGGCACCGTTCCGCCGAAGTGGATCCAGACGGAATCGAAGCTCTACACCGCGACTGACGATCCGCAGAAGGTCTACGACAGCAAGAAGGGGCTCGGCTACTGAGCCGAAGATCTCGCCGTCGTCCTGGCTGTTGCCGGGACGACGGAAATCGATCGTGGCGCCCGCATCGCGTGCGGGCGTCGACTTTCCGGTCTTGCCCAAGTAGTTCGTCATGTCTGATCCTTCAGCTC
Organism: Bradyrhizobium sp. SZCCHNRI1029; assembly: GCF_032487555.1. Taxonomy (NCBI): domain Bacteria; kingdom Pseudomonadati; phylum Pseudomonadota; class Alphaproteobacteria; order Hyphomicrobiales; family Nitrobacteraceae; genus Bradyrhizobium; species Bradyrhizobium sp. SZCCHNRI1029. The sequence goes on along the minus strand of NZ_JAUEUK010000004.1, from coordinate 103,583 downwards.
CGCCGGCGATGCGTCCGTCTCTTCTGGAGATCCGCGGCCTCACCAAGAGCTTCGGTGCGCTCAAGGCGCTGCAGGATGTCGACTTCATGCTGGGTGAGGGCGAGATCCACGCGCTGCTCGGCGAGAATGGCGCCGGCAAGTCGACGCTGATCAAGGTCGTCACCGGCGTTTTCGCGCGGGACGCCGGCACCGTGCGGCTGGCCGATCGGGAGATCGCGCCGCGCTCGGCCAAGGACGCGGTCGATGCCGGCATCGCCACCGTCTATCAGGAAGTCAATCTGCTGCCGAACCTCTCGGTGGCGCAAAATCTGTATCTCGGCCGGCAGCCGACGCGGTTCGGCGTCGTGCGCGAGGCCGAGATGCGGCGGCGCGCGCATGCGCTGCTGCTGGATTATGGGCTGGACATCGACGTCGGCGCACCGCTTTCGAGCTACTCGGTCGCGGTCCAGCATATCACGGCGATCGCGCGCGCCGTCGATCTGTCGGCGCGCGTCCTCATTCTCGACGAGCCCACGGCGAGCCTCGACCGCCACGAGGTCGAGATCCTGTTCAAGGTGATGCGAAAGCTCGCGGCTGATGGCATCGGCATCATCTTCGTCAGCCACTTCCTCGATCAGGTCTATGAGATCTGCGACCGCGTCACGGTGCTGCGCAACGGCCGGCTGATCGGCACGCGCGAGATTGCCGATCTGCCGCGGCTCGACCTGATCCGCATGATGCTCGGGCGGGAGCTGGCCGAGACCACCCACGAACGCGCAGCGAGCCAGCCGGACAAGGCGCGCGAGGTCTGCATCAGTTTCAAGGGCTATGGCAAGCAGGGCTACCTTGCGCCGTTCGATCTCGAGCTGCGCCGCGGCGAGGTGGTCGGGCTCGCCGGCCTGCTCGGCTCCGGACGCACCGAAACGGCACGGCTCGTGTTCGGCGCCGAGCGCGCCGACAGCGGCGCGGCCACCGTCAACGGCGAGACCGTCCGGCTGAATTCGCCGCGCGATGCCGCCGGGCTCGGCTTCGGCTATTGTCCGGAAGAGCGCAAGACGGAGGGCATCGTTGCCGACCTCACCGTGCGCGAGAACATCGTGCTGGCGCTACAGGCGCGGCGCGGCCTGCACCGGCCACTGTCGCGGCGCGAGCAGGACGAGATCGCGATGCGTTACATCCGCATGCTCGACATCCGGCCGCCGGATCCGGAACGTCCGATCGGGCTGCTGTCGGGCGGCAACCAGCAGAAGGCGCTGCTGGCGCGCTGGCTCGCCACGTCGCCGAAGCTCCTCGTTCTGGACGAGCCGACGCGCGGCATCGACGTCGGGGCCCATGCCGAGATCATCCGGCTGGTGCGCGAGCTGTGCGAGCAGGGGCTGGCGCTGCTTGTGATCTCCTCCGAGCTCGACGAGATCGTGACCTATTCCAACCGCGTCATCGTGCTGCGCGACCGCGCCCATGTCGAGGAGCTGAAGGGCGACGCCGTCGAGGTCTCCAGCATTCTTGCGGCGATCGCTGCGGATACCGAGTCCGTGCGCGAGGCCGCATCATGACGCTTCGCATTCCCCGCCGTGGCCTGGCACAAGCGCTCGCACTGATCTTGATCCTGATCATCGATCGCGCGGTGTCGCCGCAGTTCTTCAATCTCCATCTGCAGGACGGCCGGCTGTTCGGCAGCGTCATCGACGTCCTGAACCGCGGCACGCCGGTGGCGCTGCTGTCGCTGGGCATGGTGCTCGTCATCGCGACCGGAGGCATCGACCTTTCGGTCGGTGCCGTGATGGCGATCGCGGGCGCCACCGCGGCGAGCCTCGCCGATACGCATTCGCTGCCGGTGGTCATCGGCTCCGCGCTCGCTGTCGGTCTGGTGTGCGGGCTCTGGAACGGCATCCTCGTTGCCTTCTTGCGTATCCAGCCGATCGTCGCAACGCTCATCCTGATGGTCGCAGGACGCGGCATCGCGCAGCTCATCACCGAGGGGCGCATCGTCACGTTCACGTCGCCCGATCTGGTCTGGATGGGCAACGGCGCCGTGCTCGGCCTGCCGACGCCGGTCGTGATCGCGATCGGCATGCTGCTGGTGACGGGGGCGGTCGTGCGCGGCACCGCGCTCGGGCTCTTGATCGAGGCGACCGGCGGCAACGCGCGCGCCAGCGAGCTGTCGGGCGTCGGCACCCGCGCCATGATCCTGTCGGTCTATGTCTGGTGCGGACTGTGCGCCGCGCTCGCGGGCGTCATTGCGGCCGCCGACATCATGGGGGCGGATGCCAACAATGCCGGGCTGTGGCTCGAGCTCGATGCGATCCTCGCCGTCGTGATCGGCGGCACCTCGCTGTTTGGCGGCCGCTTCAGCCTGGTGCTGGCGGTGGCCGGCGCGCTTATCATCCAGGCCATGAACACCGGCATCCTGCTGTCGGGCTATCCGCCGGAGCTCAATCTGCTGGTCAAGGCCGTCGTCGTGCTTGCCGTGCTGCTGGCGCAGTCGCCGCGGCTCGGCGATCTCTCGCGCTTCACCGCACGCTGGCGGAGGACCAAGCCATGAGAGCATCGACCTCGGTTGCGATCACGGCCTTTGTGCTGGTCGCCGGCTTCGCGTTGTGCGCGCTGCAGTTCCCGAACATCGCCTCGACCCGCGTCGTCGCTAATCTGCTCACCGACAACGCCTTCCTCGGCATCGTCGCGGCCGGCATGACCTTCGTCATCATCTCCGGCGGCATCGATCTGTCGGTCGGCTCGGTGATCGGCTTCACGACGGTGTTCGTGGCTCTGGCGGTCGAGCGCTGGGGCATTCCGCCGTTTGCCGCGTTCGCAATGGTGCTCGTGCTGTGCGCGCTGTTCGGCGCCGCGATGGGGGCGGTCATTCACGTATTTGAGCTGCCGCCCTTCATCGTGACGCTCGCGGGCATGTTCCTGGCGCGCGGCGTCAGCTTCCTGCTGTCGACCGAGTCGATTCCGATCACCGCTCCGATCTACAGTGCCGTCTCCGACTTTGCGATCCGGCTGCCAGGCGGCGGACGGCTCACCGCGATCGCGATGGCGATGCTCGTGATCCTGGTGCTCTGCGCGTTGCTGCTGCATTTGACCCGGTTTGGCGCCAACGTCTACGCGCTCGGCGGCAGCCGTGTGGCGACAGCCCTGATGGGCATTCCGGTCGGGCCGATGACGATCCGCATTTATATGCTGTCGAGCGTGCTTGCGGGCCTCGCCGGCATCGTCTTCTCGTTCTACACCGCGGCCGGCTACTCGCTCTCGGCCGTTGGCGTCGAGCTCGATACAATCGCGGCCGTGGTGATCGGCGGAACCTTGTTGACGGGCGGACAAGGCTCGGTCATCGGCACCTTCCTTGGCGTCCTGATCCAGGGCATGATCCAGACCTACATCAACTTCGACGGCACGCTGTCGAGCTGGTGGACCAAGATCGCCACGGGGGTTCTGTTGTTCGTCTTCATTGCGTTGCAACAAGGTCTGATGGCGCTCGCGCGCCGCTCATCCGTCAAGCCCGCAGGGGCCAAGCCGATGGGGGCGCCGACATGACGACGTCGCACATCGTCTCGATTCCGACCCGGCGCGCGCATTCCAACCATGCCGAGGTCGCCCGCAGCATCGGCATCGACATCATCTCCGGCCGACTGGCCGAGGGGGCGCGGCTGCCGGGTGATGCCGAGCTGACCGCGACCTTCGGCGTCTCACGGCCGGTGCTGCGCGAGAGCGTGAAGACCCTCGTTGCAAAAGGTCTGCTGTCGACCAAGGCCCGCGTCGGCACCGTGGTGCGCGGACGCTCGGACTGGAACATGTTCGATCCCGACGTGCTCGCCTGGCACCTCGACGCGGGCATCGACAAGCGCTTCCTCGCCGACCTCGCCGAGATCCGGTTGGCGATCGAGCCGCGCGCCGCGGCGCTCGCGGCGGAACGCCGTACGGATGACGACGTCGCGGCGATGCGCAAGGCGATGGCGCAGATGGAGCGCGAGCCATCGACATCGGTGGCTTTCGCCGAGGCTGATCTTGCGCTGCACATCGCGGTCGCCAACGCCTCGGGCAATCCCTTCATGCGCTCGATCGGCGCTGTCATCGAGGCCGCGTTGCGCGCCTCGTTCGTCCTGAGCGCCCCGATCGAGACCGCCGATCGCGACACCGTGCTGGTCTGGCACCAGCGCATCATCGACGCGATCGCCGATGGAGACGCCGACGGCGCCTCCGAGGCCATGATCGAAGTCATCTACAACGGCCGGCGGCGCCATGCCCAGTCGGCTGCACGAACGGACCGGGAATGAGCAACGACAACGAGAAGAAGACGCTGCGGAGCCAGGCGTGGTTCGGCCGCCAGGACAAGATGGGCTTCTATTATCGCTCGTTCCTGAAGAACAGCGGCACGCCGCAGGATCGCTTCGAGGGCCGTCCGGTCATCGGCATCTGCAACACCTGGTCGGAGCTGACACCCTGCAACGCGCATTTCCGCGTCATCGCCGAGCATGTCCGCCAGGGCGTGCTCGATGCCGGCGGCTATCCGCTGGAGTTTCCGGTCTCCTCGCTCGGCGAGGTGACGATGCGCCCCACCGCGATGCTGTTCCGTAACCTCGCTTCGATGGATGTCGAGGAGGCGATCCGCGCCCACCCGCTCGACGGCGTCGTGCTGCTGATGGGCTGTGACAAGACCACGCCGGCGCTCTTGATGGGCGCCGCCTCGGCCAACCTGCCTGCGATCGGTGTTTCAGGCGGGCCACAACTGCGCGGCGTCTATCGTGGCCAGATCATCGGCTCCGGTACCAACATCATCTCGATGAGCGAGCAGCTGCGTGCCGGCGAGATCACGCTGAAGGAATTCCACGAGGCCGAGGCCGGCATGAACCGCTCCGCCGGCAGCTGCATGACCATGGGCACGGCCTCGACGATGGCCTCGATGGTCGAGGCGCTCGGCATCGGCTTGCCGGAAAATGCGGCGATTCCGGCTGCGGATGCGCGGCGCAACCTGCTGGCCCGCATGGCCGGACGGCGCATCGTCCAGATGGTCGGCGAGGATCTCAAGCCGTCGGATATCCTGACGCGCCAGGCGTTCGAGAACGCGATCCGCACGCTGGCCGCGATCGGCGGCTCGACCAATGCCGTCGTGCATCTGCTCGCGATCGCCGGCCGTGTCGGCGTCGAGCTGACGCTCGATGTTTTCGATCGGCTCTGCCGCGACGTGCATTGCCTGGTCGACCTGATGCCGTCGGGCCGCTTCCTGATGGAGGACTTCTATTACGCCGGCGGCCTGCCGGCGGTGCTGCGTGCGCTCGGCGAGCGCGGCCTGCTGCACAAGGACGCGCGCACCGTCAACGGCAAGACGTTGTGGGACAATGTCGCCGAGGCTCCGAACTGGAACGCCGAGGTCATCACACCGTTCGAGACCCCGTTCAAGACGGAAGCCGGCATCGCCATTCTCACCGGCAATCTCGCCCCCAACGGCGCTGTCATCAAGCCGTCGGCGGCCTCGCCGGAACTGATGAACCATACGGGACGCGCGGTCGTGTTCGAGAGCGTCGAGGAGATGCATGACGCGGTCGACGACGACAATCTCGACATCGATGCGTCCTGCATCATGGTGCTGAAGAACTGCGGGCCGAAGGGCTATCCGGGCATGGCCGAGGTCGGCAACATGCCGCTGCCTGCGAAAGTGCTGCGTCAGGGCGTGCGCGACATGATCCGCATCTCCGATGCGCGCATGTCCGGCACGGCCTACGGCACGGTGGTGCTGCATGTCGCGCCGGAGGCTACCGTCGGCGGACCGCTGGCGCTGGTGAAGAACGGCGACATGATCACGCTCGACGTCGCCGCGCGCCGGCTGCATCTGCATGTCAGCGACGAGGAACTGGCCGCACGCCGCGCCGCCTGGACGCCGCCGAAGCCGCATGCGGCCCGCGGCTATCAGAAGCTCTACATCGATCACGTGCTGCAGGCCGATCGCGGCGTCGATTTCGATTTCCTCGTCGGCCGCACCGGCTCGCCCGTGCCGCGCGACAATCACTGAGAGGGGCCCATGACCGCTTCCGCCAAAAAGCTCTACAAGGGAGTCTTCCCGGTGGCGCCGACCGTGTTCGACGCCGACGGCCGTCTCGACCTCGAAGGCCAGAAGCGAGCGATCGACTTCATGATCGATGCCGGCTCGCACGGCATCTGCATCCTCGCCAATTTCTCCGAGCAGTTCGTGCTGACCGATGATGAGCGCGATCTGGTGATGACCACGGTGCTGGAGCATGTTGCCGGCCGCGTGCCGATCATCGTCACCACGACGCATTTCTCGACCTTTGTCTGCGCCGAGCGTTCGCGCCGGGCGCAGGAGAAGGGCGCTGCCATGGTCATGGTGATGCCGCCCTATCACGGCGCGACCTTCCGCGTGCCGGACACCTCGATCTATGAATTCTATCGCGGCGTCTCCGACGCGATCTCGATCCCGATCATGGTGCAGGACGCGCCGGTCGCCGGCACGCCGCTATCGGTGCCGTTCTTGGCGCGCATGGCCAAGGAGATCGAGAATCTTGCTTATTTCAAGATCGAAGTGCCGCGCGCGGCCGACAAGTTGCGCGCGCTGATCGAGGCAGGCGGCCCGGCGATCGAAGGTCCGTGGGACGGCGAGGAGGCAATCACCCTGATGGCCGATCTCGACGCGGGCGCCACCGGCGCGATGACCGGCGGCGGCTATCCCGACGGCATTCGCAAGATCATCGATCCGTATTTCGCGGGCGACCGCGAGGCCGCGGCGGCGGCCTATGAGCGCTGGCTGCCGCTGATCAACTACGAGAACCGACAGTGCGGGCTTGCCACCTGCAAGATCCTGATGAAGGCGGGCGGCGTGATCCGCCACGACACGCTGCGCGCGCCGCAGCCGCCAATTCATCCGGCGACCCAGAAGGGACTGATCGAGATTGCGCGCCGGCTCGACCCAGTCGTGCTGCGCTGGGGACGCTAGAGATGAGTGAGCTTCGTGTCGCCATCGTCGGCTTCGGTAAGATCGCCAGGGATCAGCACGTGCCGGCGATCGCCGCCACCGAGGGCGTGACCCTGACGGCGGTGGCGAGCCGCAACGCCTCTCTGCCAGGCCTGCCGCATTTCGGCACCATCGAGGAGCTGCTGCGCGACGGGCCGGAGATCGACGCCGTCTCGCTATGCACGCCGCCGCAGGTGCGCCGCGCGCAGGCGCAGGCCGCGCTCGAGGCCGGCAAGCACGTGATGCTGGAAAAGCCGCCGGGTGCGGCGGTCAGCGAGCTCGATCCATTGATCGCGCTCGCGGCTGCCAAGCAGCGCACGCTGTTCGCGACCTGGCATTCGCGCTATGCGCCGGCCGTCGAGCCGGCGCGCGCGTGGCTGTCGTCGCGTCAGATCCGCAGCGTGCGGATCGACTGGAAGGAGGACGTGCGCGTCTGGCATCCCGGACAGGCCTGGATCTGGGAGCCGGGCGGGCTCGGCGTGTTCGATCCGGGGATCAACGCGCTGTCGATCTTGACCCGCATCCTGCCCGAGCCGGTGTTCCTGACCGAGGCCGAACTGTCGTTTCCGTCCAACCGCCAGGCGCCGATCGCGGCCAACCTGTCACTGTCGACAGCCAGCGACCTGCCGATCGCGGCCGAGTTCGATTTCCGCCAGACCGGGCCGCAGAGCTGGGACATCCGGATCGAGACCGACGCCGGGCAGTTGAAGCTGTCGCTCGGCGGCGCGCGGATGACCGCGGACGATCAGCCGATGGTCGACGAGAAGGAACGCGAATATCCCGGCCTCTATCGTCGCTTCGTCGAACTGACGAAGACCGGCGCGAGCGACGTCGATCTTGCGCCGCTGCGGCTGGTGGCCGATGCGTTCCTGCTCGGCCGCCGGCAATTCGTCGAGCCGTTCGAGGACTAGAGCGATGCCAGAAGCGCGGATCACCAGGGATGTGTTTGGCAGCCTGCCGGACGGCCGCGAGGTCGAGCGCGTCACCTTGCGTGGCGCTCACGGTTTCGAGGCGCGCATCATCACCTACGGCGCGGCGCTGCAGACGCTGCTGGTGCCGGATGCGCAGGGGCTTGTCGATGACGTGGTGCTCGGTCATGACGACTTGCTGAGCTACGTCAAGCTCCGAAAGTTCTTCGGTGCGACGGTCGGGCGCTACGCCAACCGCATCGCCAAGGCGCGCTTTTCGCTCGACGGTCAGGATCTGCGCCTCGACGCCAATAATGGTGCACATGCATTGCATGGCGGTCCCGACGGCTTCGACCGCAAGCTCTGGCAGATCGTCGCGACCGAAGACGGCGCCCAGCCCTCGGTCACGATGCTCTATGTCAGTCCCGACGGCGAGGCCAATTATCCGGGGCGGCTCGACGTTCGTGTCACCTATCAGTTGACCGGGCCGATGGAGTTGGCTGTCAGCTTCAGCGCCCGGACCACCCGGACGACGGTGGTCAACCTGACCAACCACAGCTTCTTCAATCTCGATGGCCTGGCCGCCGGCAGCGACATCCTTGATCATCGTCTGACCGTCGAAGCCGACCATTATCTCGCGATCGACGAGACCGCGATCCCGCTGGAAGGGCCGCCGCACGCCGTCGCCGGCACGCCGTTCGATTTCCGCGAGCCGCATGCGGTCGGTGCCCGCATCCGCGCTGACGACCCGCAGATCAAATGCGGTCGCGGCTACGATCATAATTTCTGCCTTCGACAGCAGGCGGGGGTGCGCTTGGCCGCCCGGCTGGCGTCCGCGCGCTCGGGGCGCGTCATGGAGTTGCTGACCGATCAGCCCGGCCTGCAGGTCTATTCCGGCAACTATCTTGACGGGACCGTGACCGGCAAGGGGCGTGTCTATCGTCAATCCGACGCGCTCTGCCTGGAGCCGCAGGTCTGGCCGGACAGTCCGAACCGTCCGGATTTTCCCAGCGCGCGTCTTGCGCCCGATGACGTCTACAAGCACGAGACGGTGTATCGCTTCTCGACCGCGGGAGCGTCCGCATGATGGAGCAGGTGCCGACCACGATCCTCTGCGACGAGCGCTGCCATCTCGGCGAGGGGCCGACCTACGATCCCCACACTGACACCGCCTGGTGGTTCGACATTCGCGAAGGCCTGCTGTTCGAGGCCAAGATCGGCAGCGGCGAACTCCGCCGCCATGGCCTCGGCAGGATGGCGAGCGCGCTCGGCCGTATCGATACCAACAGGCAGTTGATCGTGGCCGAGGACGGGCTCTACATCCGCAGCATCGCCGACGGTGCGCTATCCCTGTATCTGCCGCTCGAAGCCGACAATCCGGCGACGCGGTCGAACGACTCCCGGGTTCATCCCTCCGGGACGTTCTGGATCGGCACCATGGGCCGCAACGCCGAGTGCGGCCTGGGCTCGATCTACGCGCTGCATCGCGGCGAGATCATCCGCCTGTTCCCCAACGTCACCATTCCCAACGCGATCTGCTTCTCGCCGGATGGCACGATCGGCTATTTCGCCGACACCGACGAGAACGTCCTCTACCGTGTCGCACTCGACCCGGAGACGGGCCTGCCGTGCGGTGAGCCGGAGGTGCTGCTGCGCCATGCCGCCGTCGGGGGGCTGGATGGCGCGGTCGTCGATGCCGAGGGGCGCATCTGGAACGCGCGCTGGGGCGGCGGTTGTGTCGATGTCTATAGCCCGCAGGGCGAGCATCTCCGCAGCATCGCGGTTCCGGCCAGCCAGGCGAGCTGCCCGGCCTTCGTCGGCCGCGGTCTGTCGCGCCTGCTGGTCACGTCGGCCTGGCAGGACATGGACGCGGCGGCCAAGGCGGCCGACCCCGGCCATGGCCAGACTTTTCTTCTCGAGGTCGGCGCCCGCGGTCGCGCCGAGCCTGACGTGAAGCTGTCGATCTGAGAGGAGGAACAATCGAGTCGAGCGTCGTTCAGCCTAACAGCTATCTGGTATCGAGATACGCAATCGCGTATTCCTAGTTCAAATCTGAAAATCTTAGAGGGAGTGAAGCATGCTGAATTTCAAGACCATCATGGCCGCCGCGCTGGCCGGCCTCGGCGCGGTGGCGCTGTCCAGCGCCGCAATGGCGCAGGGCAAGGCAACCGTCGGCATCGCGATGCCGACCAAGTCCTCGGCGCGCTGGATCGACGACGGCAACAACATCGTGAAGGTGCTGAAGGAGCGCGGCTACAACACCGACCTGCAATATGCCGAGGACGACATCCCGAACCAGCTCTCGCAGGTCGAGAACATGGTCACCAAGGGCGCCAAGGTGCTGGTCATCGCCGCGATCGACGGCACCACGCTGTCGGACGTGCTGAAGCAAGCCAAGGACAAGGGCGTCACCGTGATCGCCTATGACCGCCTGATCCGCGACACGCCGAATGTCGACTACTACGCGACCTTCGACAACTTCCAGGTCGGCGTGCTGCAGGCGCAGTCGATCGTCGACAAGCTCGGCCTGAAGGACGGCAAGGGCCCGTTCAACATCGAGCTGTTCGGCGGCTCGCCGGACGACAACAACGCCTACTTCTTCTACAACGGCGCGATGTCGGTGCTGCAGCCCTATCTCGACTCCGGCAAGCTCGTGGTGGCGTCCGGTCAGAAGGGCATGGACAAGGTCGCGACCCTGCGCTGGGACGGCGCCACCGCCCAGGCCCGCATGGACAACCTGCTCAGCGCCTATTACGGCAACAAGCGGGTCGACGCGGTGCTGTCGCCCTATGACGGTCTCTCGATCGGCATCATCTCGTCGCTGAAGGGCGTCGGCTATGGCAGCGGCAACCAGCCGATGCCGGTCATCTCCGGCCAGGACGCCGAAGTGCCCTCGGTCAAGGCGATCCTGCGCGGCGACCAGTACTCGACCATCTTCAAGGACACCCGCGACCTCGCCAAGGTGACCGCCGACATGGTCGATGCGTCGCTGAGCGGCAAGCAGGTGCAGGTCAACGACACCAAGACCTACAACAACGGCGTCAAGGTCGTCCCGGCCTATCTGCTCAAGCCGGTCGTGGTCGACAAGAGCAATTGGGAGAAGGTCCTGATCGAGGGCGGCTACTACAAGAAGTCGCAGGTCGAGTGATCACGTTCGGCCGGCGAGCGCGGTCTTGCGCTCGCCGGCCACTCTCGTCTAGGACAGTCAGTGTTGCGGGATACAAAGCGATGACGGCAATCCTCGAGATGCGCAGCGTCAGCAAGAGCTTCGTCGGCGTGCAGGCGCTCCGCGATGTCAGCTTCACGGTCGAGGCGGGCGAGATCCACGCCCTGGTCGGCGAGAACGGCGCCGGCAAGTCGACCCTGATGAAGGTGCTGAGCGGCGTCTATCCCTACGGGCGCTATGAGGGTCAGATCATCTTCGAGGGCGAGGAGCGCCGCTTCCGCGACATCAACGATTCCGAGGCGCTCGGCATCATCATCATCCATCAGGAACTCGCGCTGATCCCGCTGATGTCGATCGCCGAGAACATCTTCCTGTCGCACGCGCCGCAGCGCTTCGGCGTCATCGATCGCGACGAGGTCTACCGGCGCACCCAGCAATTGCTGGCCCAGGTGGGCTTGAAGGAATCTCCGGATACGCTGATCACCGATCTCGGCGTCGGCAAGCAGCAGCTGGTCGAGATCGCCAAGGCGCTGTCCAAGCGCGTCAAGCTCTTGATCCTGGACGAGCCGACCGCGAGCCTGAACGAGGCCGACAGCCAGGCGCTGCTCGACCGTCTCGTCACCTTCCGCGAGCAGGGCATCTCCTCGATCCTGATCACGCACAAGCTGAACGAGGTCGCCCGCGTCGCCGATCGCATCACGGTGCTGCGCGACGGCCGCAGCGTCGACAGCATCGACTGCCGCGCCGAGCCCGTCCTGGAGGACCGCATCATCAAGAGCATGGTCAATCGCGACATGGCGCACCGCTTCCCCGAGCGGCAGCCCAAGATCGGCGAGCCCGTGTTCACGGTCGAGAACTGGTCGGTCTACCATCCGCAGCATACCGACCGTCAGGTGATCAAGAACGTCGACTTCCAGGTGCGCCGCGGCGAGATCGTCGGCATCGCCGGCCTGATGGGCGCGGGGCGCACCGAATTCGCCATGAGCCTGTTCGGCCGCTCGTGGGGCGTCAACATCACGGGCCGCGCCCGCCTCGAAGGCCACGACGTCAATCTCAACAGCGTACCGGCGGCGATCGATGCCGGCCTCGCCTATGTCACCGAGGATCGCAAGCAGCTCGGCCTGATCCTGGCCGACGACGTGCGCAAGAACATCACCCTGGCGAGCCTATCCCAGGTCGCGCCGAACGGCGTGATCGACGACATCGCCGAGCTCAAGGCGGCGTCCGGTTACCGCGGCCGGATGCGCATCCGCTGCTCCGACGTCTATCAGGAGGCCGGCCAGCTCTCCGGCGGCAACCAGCAGAAGGTCGTGCTGTCGAAATGGCTGATGACCGATCCCAAGGTCTTGATCCTTGACGAGCCGACGCGGGGCATCGACGTTGGCGCAAAGTATGAGATTTACTGTATCATCCAGGAGCTCGCCGATGCCGGCCGGGGTGTTGTCGTGATCTCGTCGGAGATGCCGGAGCTGCTCGGAATCTGCGACCGCATCTGCGTGATGAATGACGGCGCCTTCGTCGGCGAGTTCGCCGGGCCGGAGGCGACGCAGGAAAAGATCATGCGCGCCATCATGCGTAACGAAACCATCAAGAACCAGGAGACGGCCGCGTAAGCGGTCGGGAGGACGCCAGCAATGACCGACAAGACGGTTTCGCTCCCGGAGGAGAAGTCGCATAGCGGCTTCCTGAAGAACAATCTGCGCAGCTACGGCATGCTGCTGTCGCTGTTCGTGATCATGCTGTTCTTCCAGTTCATGACCGACGGCACCCTGCTGCAGCCGCTCAACCTCACCAACCTGGTGCTGCAGAACAGCTATATCGTCATCATGGCGCTGGGCATGCTGCTGGTGATCGTGACCGGGCACATCGATTTGTCGGTCGGCTCGGTCGCGGGCTTCGTCGGCGCGGTCGCCGCCGTGCTGATGGTGCGCTATCACATCGACTTCCCGCTCGCGATCATCGCCTGCCTGATCGTCGGCGCCGCGATCGGCGCCGCGCAGGGCTATTGGGTGGCCTATTTCGGCATTCCCTCCTTCATCGTCACCTTGGCCGGCATGCTCGTGTTCAAGGGTCTGGCGCTGGCGCTGCTGCAGGGGCAGTCGGTCGGGCCGTTCCCGGGCACGTTCCAGAAGCTGTCGTCCGGCTTCATCCCTGAGTTCATGCCGAGCGCGGCGCACCTTTATCCCACGTCGCTCGCGATCGGCGCGGTGCTGACGCTCATTCTGGTCTATGCCAGCGTCAAGGGCCGCGCGCGCGAAGTGGAGCACGGCATCGAGGTCGAGCCGTTCGGCTTCTTCGCCGCCAAGAACGTCGTGCTGGCCGGCGCATTGATGTATTTCACCTACCTGATCGCCTCGCATCGCGGCCTGCCCAACGTGCTGGTCATCATGACCGCGCTGATCGCGCTGTACGGCTTCATGACGCGCCGCACGGTGGTCGGCCGGCAGATCTATGCGGTCGGCGGCAACGCCAAGGCGGCCAAGCTGTCGGGTATCAAGACCGAGCGGCTGGTGTTCATGACCTTCGTCAACATGGGCGTGCTGGCCGCGCTGGCCGGCCTGATCTTCGCCGCCCGGCTCAACACCGCGACGCCGAAGGCCGGCCTCGGCTTCGAGCTCGACGTCATCGCGGCGTGCTTCATCGGCGGCGCCTCGGCCTATGGCGGCGTCGGACGGGTCGGCGGCGCTGTCATCGGCGCCATGATCATGGGCGTGATGAACAACGGCATGTCCATCCTCGGCATCGGCATCGACTATCAGCAGGTCATCAAGGGCCTGGTGCTGCTCGGTGCCGTCTGCATCGACGTCTACAACCAGCGCCGCTGAGCGCTATACGCCGCACATTCTCTGACAGGGCGTCTTAGCCGGGGCTCTTCGGCATCCACCATCGTCATTCCGGGGCGCGCGTCGCGCGAGCCCGGAATCCATCTGTCCTCATGCCCCCCGGTGAAATGGATTCCGGGCTCGCGCGGCGCGCGCCCCGGAATGACGAGGTCGAGTCCGTCGCCGACCTATACCACGTGGAAATTCGACACGCTGTCGTTGGCGAGCTGGGCGACGAGCTGCAGCTCCCAGTCGATATAGGCCTGCATCGCTTCCGCGGCGTTGTCGGTGCCCTCATAGGGACGCTTGTAGACGTCGTCGGCATGCGAGATCCATGAGGACCGATCGCTCTCCAGCACATGGCCGGCAGCCGTCCAGGCGCGCGTACCGCCGGTGAGCGCGCGGAGCTCACGCGTCGTTGCGGCACGTGCATCCGCAAGCGCAAAGGCCGCCTCGGCGCCGTCGTCACTTGTCAGCACGATCGGACCGTCGCCTGGCAGCTTGACGAGATCCGATGAAAAGCGCGACGCCAGCACGAAGTGTGCGCCCGGAATGTGTCCGGCCTTGTAGCTCGGACTGCGCGTGAGATCGACGATGGTCCACGCCGCCGCATCGGCCGCGAGTTGCTCGGCGCTGATCGCCGCGTCGCCAAGCTGCGGCAGCGGCGGTCGGCGTGCGGCGCGGATTTCGGTTTCGGTCGTTCCAACGACATCCGGTCCCACGACCGCCACGTCCCAGCCCATCTGCTTCAGCCATGACGCCGTCATGCGCGCGCGCACGCCGTCATCGTCGAACAGCACCAGGCGGGCGCCGCGCACGCCGACCCACTCGTCGGTCGCCTGCACCAGCTGGCCGCCCGGCGCCGACGCGAAGCCAGCCGGATGGCCGGCGGCGTAGTCCTCGGGCGTGCGAACGTCGAGGCAATACAGCGTGCGCGTCCCAGCCTCGGCCTGATAGCGCGCGAAGGTCGCGGCATCGAGCACGCCGACGCCGACGCGCTCGGCCCAGGCCTTGGCATCCGCCAGCGCGGTCGCGTAGCTCGCCTCTGGCCGCTCCAGCATGCGCGCGGTCCTGCCGCGTTCGACCTGATGGCCGGCAAGGGTCCAGCCGATGGTGCCGTTGCGCAACGCATAGATCTTGTTCGGCAGCCCGGCATTGATCAGCGACTGCGTGCCGATGATCGAGCGCGTGCGTCCGGCGCAGTTGACGATGATCGTGGTGTCGGGCGACGGCGCGATCTCGCGTGCCCGAAACGCCAGTTCGCCGCCGGGGACGCTGACCCCGCGCGGAATGCTCATGGTGCGATATTCCTCGAAGCGGCGGGCATCGAGCACGACCAGATTCGACTCGCGCTCGATCAGCGCCTTGGCTTCGTCGGCCGACAGCGACGGCGTGTGCCGGATGGCCTCGACCAGTTCGCCGAACGCCTTGCTCGGCACATTGACGTCGCGGAACACCTCGCCATGCCGCGCATAGCCCGACAGCCCGCCAGCGAGGACCGACACGTCGGTGTAGCCCAGCGCCCGGATGCGCGGCACCGCGCGCGCGGCATAGCCTTCGCCATCGTCATAGACGACGACAGGTACATTCAGCCGCGGCACGAGATCGAGGATGCGCAGTTCGATCTGCGACAGCGGCAGCGACACCGCGAAGAACGGGTGCGACAGCGAGTAGGGCCCTTCCTCGCGGACGTCGAGCAGCGCCACCTCCTCGCCGGCACGCCAGCGCCGCCGCAGCTCGGTCGGGGTCGTCTGGCGCGGCTGATCGGATGCATTTCGGGGCAGGTGAGAGGGCGTCGGCGATGTCATTCGGGAGTCCGCAGGTGAGGTCCGCCGCGGTCCCCGGCATCGTTCATGCGTCCGTGGAGCAGACCTGCGGCATGGACCCACAATCACGGTGCGCGGCCCGGGGCCGGGGCGCATGGAATCGCCCTTGTGTGGCGGCAGGACGACCGTTTGTCCAGCCCGCCGCCCCCGATTGCGCTCGGCGGCAGCGCCGGTCAGACGTGCGGCCCAAGCATGGCGATGTAGAACAAATCCTCGCTCGAGAGCCCGGCGGACCGCCGCGGAAGAACGGCCGCGTTTCGTCCGGTCGTCCTCTGCTCCGCCATGCGCTCGGAACGGAAGGTGCCGAGCCAGCCTCCAAACCACGAGACGTAGCGCATGAGATCCTCCGCAGCTGCTGTGGCCACTCGACTATCACGCGGCAGAATTGCGCGGACAAGGTCCGGTCATGCTGTCGCGCGACTTTGGCAAATCATGCTCGCTGCAACGCGTCGTCGGCAAATTCCTTTCCCGCCGCGTCCCGCTCGCACGCATCGGTTTCTCCACCGGATGCGTCAACGTCGCCATTCCGGCCCATCAGGTCGTCATGCCAATGGGTACGGAACGCCATCCAAGAGGCGTGATCCTGAAAGGCGACCTCGGCGAACCACTCGACCGTGACAGCGCCGCTCGGCCAATAGCGTTCCTGGTCGTGCCAGCACACCACCGGCCAGCGCGGATTGCGATAGGAGCGGCCGGTCTCGTCATGTAGCGACGGCCGGCCGAGGTGATCGATCAGCCACGCCATCACCTCGGGCAGGAACGTCGCGGCAAACGACACGCCGTGGCGGCCGAGCCGTTGCGGCATCCGCATGACGCGCTGATCGATGATGGCGAACGCCGGCGGCACGGCACCGACGTTGAACTGCCGAATCATCAGCAAGCGGAAGCCGCAGTCGCAGAGCTCGGCGGGAACGGCATGAATCGCGGTCGGCTGTAGCGGAGCCGTGATGTTCATTCCAGTGCTCCCCGCGCCTGGCCGAGCGTGAGGTCGATGGCGTGCTGCAACGCTGTGCGCGTCAGCACATCGCTGCGTTTTAGATAGGCGGTCAGAACGCGTGCCATCCCTGTCTCCCGTCGGCATCTGCACATTGCTGGTCGCAGCCGTCGCAGATCGCCTTGCGTGGAGACGGACATCCGGTCCGAATCCGACGCGACGAAAATCAACAATCTCCGACATTGCTGCCGGTCAGGGAGGACACATCAAGTTTCGTGCCAGATGCGGCGGTCAGTGGAGGCGATGGCCGTCGGCGTCGTCTTCCGGCGTTGCGAGCTGCGCGATCGGGCTGGATTGGTGGTGGATCATCCGCCAGGCGCCGTCGATGCGCGCGAAGTGATTGGCCGCGGCGAGCGCCGCGCCGTCCACCAGCTCGATGCAGAGCACGTGACCATGATCGCCGTCGACGATCGCGTGCGGATCCGCGCAGACGATGTTCGGCCGACCCGGGTTGGCGAGGATGTCGCGCCAGCTGCCGATCACGGCGGCGCGGCCGACGATCGCCGGCCAGCCGGGATGAATGCAGGAGATGCCGTCGCGATCGGCCCAGAGGGCGACGAGCGCCGCGAAATCACCGTCCGTGAAGGCGGCATAGAAGGCCGCATTGGCGGCCAGGATCTCGCGGTCATCGCTCATCGTGATGGCGTGAGCCAAGCCGGTGCGAAAATCAAGCAATGTTTGGAAACGCACATCCGCGCGCCTGCGAAAACTTGCAAGCTTTTTGCAGGACGCGGTCGCAACGCATCAGCCGAGGTCCTGCCATGCTCGAAACGGCCATTGTCGGAGGTGGATTGTGCGGAATGGCACTCGCGCGCAGCCTGCAGCAGCGCGGCAGCACGTTCGCTTTGTTCGAAGCCCGACATCGCCTGGGCGGACGGGTGCTGTCGGCCAGGAGCAAGGCGGGGCTTGCGCTTGACCTCGGCCCGACCTGGTTCTGGCCGGACACCCAGCCGCTGCTGACCGGCCTGATCGCGGAGCTCGGCCTGTCCGACTTTGCCCAGCACGATGACGGCACGGTTCTTCATCTGAAGGAGGCGGACAAGTCGGCCGAGCAGATCGGCGGGCCGCCGGTCCACCAGGGCGCGCGCCGGCTCTCCGGCGGCATGACGAAGCTGGTCGAGGCGCTGGCGCGTGATCTGCCGCAGCCCTTCATCCATCTCGGCCATGAGCTGATGCGCATCGTCGATTGCGGCACGCATGTACGGCTGATCTTTGCCACATCAACGGAATCGGTCGCGATCGAGGCCAAGCGCGCCGTGCTCGCGCTGCCGCCGCGGCTGCTGATCGATCACGTCGGCTTCTTTCCCGAACTGGACGACGCGACCTTCGATGCGATGCGCGGTGCCGAGACCTGGATGGCGGCGCAGGCCAAGGTCGTGATCGCCTACGACCAGGCGCATTGGCGCGACCAGGGCCGGTCCGGCAATGCGTTCGTCAGCCACGAGCAGGCCGTGATCGGCGAGATCTTCGACGCCTGCGATGCCGGCGGCGACCGTGCTGCGCTCGGCGGCTTCCTCGCCTTCTCGCCCGATCTGCGCGCGACCTTCAGTGTCGGGCTGCCGCTGCTGATGGACAGCCAGATGGTGCAGCTGTTCGGCTCCGCGCTGGAAGGCGGCGAGCAGCACTATCAGGACTGGGCGGCCGAGCGCTTCACCTGCAGCGCATTGGATCGCACCACGCCGCGCGGCGAGCACAGCGAGATCGCCAATCCGATGCTGCGGCGGGCGCTGTGGGAGGGGCGGTTGCATCTCGGTGGCGCCGAAACCGCAAGCCACGCGGCCGGCTATCTCGAAGGTGCCCTGAACGCCGCCAGGCGCATCGAGCGTGCGATGGCCCGGCGCATGGGCGAGACCGCCGGGCCGCGCCCGGCCGCGGCGATCGGCGACGGGATGTCGGGCAACGCAGCGAGTCTCGCCTGGTTCGGCGCCTGGGTCGCCGCGCAGCGTGATGCCGCGTTCGACGATTATCGGCAGCGGCTCAACCGCGGCCTCGCCGCGCAGCAGCGCGAGCAGCTGACCCAGCTCGCTCTTCTCGGGGCCACCGAGCAGGTGTTCGCTGCGGCGCTGCAGGTGCTGGACGCACTGACCTTCGACATGCGCGACGTCGCCGTCGAACGCGGTCGCTCCGCCCTGATGCCCGAGATCCAGAAGCCGTTTCGCGACGTCATGCAGTCGCTGCTCGACGACGCCGTCGCGTTCAACCGCACCTCCTGCGCGCTGTCGAACTTTCCGTTCGAGCACAAGCCGTCGAAGGATTATCTGCAGACGATCCTGCGCGACATCGCCGCCGCCTGGCAGGAGTTCTCGCTCGCCGCGAACCGTCTGCTGCTGGCGAAGGCGGAAGCGGCGATGCGCCCGCCGACGAGAGTGTCGTCGTGAGTCGGACGGCCGTGGAGCGGTGACCGATGTCCGGCGCGCGCCGTCGGCTATATCAGCCCCAGATGTGGTGCAGTGCGTGGTGGTGATGATCGACGACGGTCGAAGAATGCGCCGCTGCCGTGGTGTGGGTGGAGGTCGAGTTGTGGGCGGCGGCCGTCGTGTTGTTGTGGTGATGGTGCGAAGAGCCTTGAGTGGTCGTCTTGGTGGTCGTCGATGTCGTATTGCCGGTGGCGTTGGTCGCGGTCGTCGTCCCGGTCTTGGTCGTGGTTCCGCCGCTCGATGTCGCGGCCGTGGACGTGCTGGTACCGCCGGTGCCGTTTGCGATGTTCGGCGTGGCCGTGACCTTCGTCGTCCCCTGGGCGAGGCCGGCGACCGATGTCGCCTTGGAGACCGTCGTTGCCGATCCGACATAGGTCGCGCCGCCGATCGCGATGTTGTTGCCGCTGACGTCGTTCGCGTCGGCGACGAAGCCTTCGCCGGCAGCCGTCAGCATCGCGAGGTCCGAAGTGAGCGCCGCGCCGGTATCCCCGTTCAGGATGCCCTGCAGTCCTTTGATGGCGGTGGCGGAGTCCGCCTGCAGCGTGCCATTGTTGAGCTCGTTGTCGAAACGGCCCTGGAACACGGCGCCCTGGGCGGCATCGAAGCTGGCGCCGAAATTGTTGTAGTTCTCGATCTGCGTGATCAGCGCCTGGCTGGCCGTACCGCTGCCGTTCACGATCGCCATCAGTTGCGCGTTGATCGTGTTCGCCTCGGCGACGAAGGTGGCCCAGAAATTGGTTTGCGCCTGATTGTCTTGGAACCGCGTGACCGTGCCGGTGAGGCCGCCCGGATCCTCGGCGAAGCCGCCGGTGTGGCCCGGATTGCCGTTACCGCCGGCCGCGACGTTCAAAGCGGCGTCGTTCTGGACGATGTCGATGATGTCGAGCAGATTGTCCGCCGTGCCGCGCAGCGCGGTGGTGTTTCCGGTCGCGGCGGCGGCATCGTATTTCTCGAGCTGCAGCGTGACCTGATTCAGCACGGTCTGGAGATGAAGCGTCGTGGCGGCTGCCGCGTTGGTGGTTTCTCCGGCTTCGATCTGCGCGAGCATGGTCGCGTTGGCGAGGATGGCCGTGAGGCCCGATTGCACCGCCGTCAGGTCGTTGGTCACTTGGGTCAGATTGGTCGCGTTGATGCCGCCGGAGATGACGCTCACTGCGGCATTGAAGACCTCGCCGACCACCTTCAGGCTGGTGCCCGCCGTCGCGGCCGCGAGCGTGGTCGGATCGTCTGCGCCTGCCGGCAGGTTCTGGAACGCAACGTCGGTCGCGCCGGTATTGGCGGTGAAGGTGACGTTGTTGAGTGCCGCCGACAGATGCGCGTCGTTGTTGATCTCCGACAGGATCTCGGTCTGCAACGCGTGGATGGTCTGCGACGCCGCCGACAATGTCGTCGCATTCGTGGTCTGCGCGGCCGCGGTCAGCAGCGTGCCGAGCTGGGTCTGGACGTTGGTCAGCGCGGCGATGTCTGTGGAGTTCAGCGCAAACGTCTCGCCACCGATCGTCACGTCGTTCGGGTTGGCCAGGATGGCCGCGATATCGTTCTGCACCGCATGGATGTCAGTGGTGTAGTTCGACAGGAAGGTGTTCGAATTGCCGCTGCCTTGACTGCCGGAATAGAGGCCGAGCGAGATGCGAACGGCGTCGTCGAAGACGACGCCGGCTTGAACCAGATCGGTCGACAGATTGAGCGCACTCGCTCGCGTGAGCAGGTTGGACGTGCCGTTGGCGAGCGCAGTCGCATTGAAGTTGGTGGCCATTCGATCGTCTCCTCACACTTTACTGCTGTCGCGGCATGACAATCCTGGTCGGCAATGCATCTGCGTTCGCCTGTATCGCTTCGATGCAGGTCGTCGGGATGGTGCATGTCGTGACGTGAGGAGCTTTGTAGTTACACAATCGGGCCGTCGGCCGCTGCAAAGTCGTCATCGAACGGGCAGCGGGCCGGCTTTCCAGTCTGTTTGTTTCTGTCTGGCGGAGGAGAAATATTCGTTGGGCGCGTGCGACGTTCTGCCGCATGCCTGATTGGGCGCTGCATCCTGCTCGTCGGTGAATAGAATCATTTGCAACTAATAGCGCCGCGCTTCGTGATGATGCGCGGCTGAAAGAATATAGCGTTGGCGTGCCCCGCCGCTGATGCCTCGTGACATGCCTGCGCTGAAGAGCGGCGCGCGACGGCTTGCAATATCTGCAGTTCGGATGTATGAGCGTCGCCCGTTTCAATACCCAAAGCGTTCAACGCGAGAGGCCATCAGCCATGTCAAGTCCACTGTGCGCGACACGATCCGTGCCGACGCCCGCAGTGCGTTCGGCTGACAGTCACTCCATCATGTTGAACGACCATGGCACAGTCATTGATGGCGCGCCGGCGGGAGGCCGAGCGCGCGCGGGTTGAAGCCTATCAGCTGACGCTGCGCCGCGCGGTGCGGCCGACGCGTTCGCCGCCGGATCTGCACAATGCGATCCGCGAGGCGCGGCGCGGCTTCGAGGCTGACATCATTCGCGATCCAGAAGGCTGGAAGCCCCAGTTGAAGACGCGCGACGCCGCGCGGCTGCGGCTGGCGGCTGCGCGTCATCTGTTTGGCCGCTATTCGGTGGCCCAGCACCTGGAGCTGATCTGGATCGATGACGGCGGGCTCGGCCGCGACGAGACGATCCTGCGCAAGCGCTGGTACATCGCGGTCGCCGGCGGCGGCTCGCTGTACAAGGCAGGCGCCTCGGCTTGGCTGTCGCGCAAGGAGGTTCACGCCTTTCTCCATCCGCTCGGGCAGGTCGGCTTCGACGAGGCGATATGGCAGGCGATCGCGCGGTCCTACACGAGCGATCCGGCGATCGTGTTGCGGATCGCCCGGTCCAGGATTGCGCGGACGCCGCGCGGCGAGATCGCGTTCTGGCGCGAGGCGGCGCAGTTCTTCTGCGCACATCCGACGACGGGCGAGGAGATCGACGATCTCTGCGACTACATCGCGCATCGTCGCCGGCGCGAGCGCCAGTTCAGCCTCAAGGGCCGCTCGCTGGCCGCGCTGCGCCGGCTGATGAACGCATGGCATCGTGATCTCGCGGTGATCGCGCGCATCGAGGCGGCGCGCCGGCGGGCCGAGATCGCCCGTGGCCGCATGGCGGCACGGACCGCGGAGCCAGCGCATTGGCCGGGGGCCGCGCTGACGGACTGGTCATGGAGCCCGTCGAAGGGCTCGGCCACGCGCGACGCGTATGTCATCATGCAGTTGCGGACCGCCGAGGATCTCGTCGCGGAGTCCAGGGCGATGCATCACTGTGTCGCGAGCTACGCGGACAAGTGCATTGCCGGCCACGCCTCGATCTGGTCGCTGCGCTATCGTCACGCCGGCAAGACGCAGCGGCTGCTGACGATCGAGCTCAACCCGCGGCACCGCGCGGTTCAGATCCGCGGCTTCGCCAACCGCGTCGCTAACGCGGACGAGCGCAAGGTCCTGGAGCGCTGGGCCAAGGCGCGCGGGATCGAGCTGCCGCAGACATGAGCTGCGTCGCCCCTGCCGGGCGACGCAGCTCGTACGTCGGTATCAATGTCCGTCGATCGCGGCCGCCTTGGCGCCGCCGGCGACGGAGTAGCGCATCGGGACCTTGCGGGTCTTCAAAAAGGCTTCCAGCGTCTCGCCGCGGAAGGCTGCGTAGACCTCCGGGTTGGAGACGCCGATCACCGCCGCCATCTTCTCCAGCACGAAGAAGCTGACCCCCCGCCTGATCATCTCGATCCAGCGGCGGTTGCGGATCAGGTCGCGCTCCTCGTCCGTGAGACCGTGCTCGTCCGCCAGCGCGTCGAATTCCGCAACGAATCTCGCGCGATGCGCGGGGATCACGAGCCGGTGCAGGAAGTCGTTGATGCGGAAATTGGCCTGGCTGCGGCCATGGGTGAAGGGATAGGTGCCAGCCAGCGTCTCGGCGCCCGCGAGCTCATGTCCGATATGCGCGCGATAGGCCGCGACCTCCCGCGGGTCGGGCGCGCCGCCGAGATCGTCGAACACGAGGGTAGCGATGTTGGTCACCGACGGTGCGTAGGTCTGCCTGTGCACGAGCTTCACGTTCTCGGACAGCGCGCCGCGCATGATCAGCCACATGATCACCTCGGCGCCTTCCATGCCGCCCTTGATCGCATAGTCGGCGATCCGCATCGCAGTGAGCCGCTCCGGGTCCTTTTCCAGCAGATCGAGGAATTCGTTGTCCCAGTCCTCGTTGAGAAAGCCGGCGCGCTCGCCGTGAACCTGGTGCGACAGCCCGCCGGTGGCGAAGATCGCCACTTTCAGGTCTTCCGGATAGCTCTCGATCGCCTTGCGCAGGGTCTTGCCGAGCTTCCACATCCGCTTCGCATTGGGAATCGGCAGCTGCAGCACGCCGACCTGCAGCGGCACCACCATGCCCGGCCACGCGCCGCTGGCATCGCCCATCATCGACAGCGGCGACAGCAGGCCGTGATCGACCGGCTTGCCCTGGAAGAACGACATGTCGAACTCGTCCGCCATCATCGCCATCGCGATGTGCTGCGACAGGCCGAGATGGCCCTTCGCCGGCGGCACGTCGCGCGGTCCGCCGCCTTCGTCGGCGGCGACATAGCGGTCGTCAATGCCGAGCGCGAAGGCGGAGTAGTGATCGAAGAAGAACGAGGTGATGTGATCATTGTAGATCATGAACAGGACGTCGATGTCCTTCTGCTTCACCCAGTCGCGCACGACCGCGAAGCCGTCGAAGATCGGCTTCCAGGCCGGGTCGTTCTGCTTGTTGGTGTCGCGTGCGAAGCCGATGGTGGGCGAGTGCGATGCGCCGATGCCGCCGATGATCCGGGCCATGTGTCCCTCCGCGAATGGGCCGCCGCTGACTGTCACCCGCGGCCGCGCCGGGACGGACCATACGAAGTTTCCCCTGCTAGACAATCATGCTAACGTGCACGGATCGTTTCTCTCGATGAACGAGCGGCTCTCGGATGAAATGGCGGATCGAGGACATTCCTGTGTTCCATGCGGTGGTGGCGACCGGCGGCATGACCGGCGCCTCGCGGTCCCTGGGCATGCCGAAATCCTCGGTCAGCAAATCGGTCGCCCGGCTCGAGCAGGATCTCGGCATCCGGCTGTTCGACCGCAACTCGCGGCGCGTCCGGGTGACCCGCGAGGGCGAGCTGTTCTTCCAGCAATGTCAGAAGATCCTGGATCAGGTCTCGGAGGCCGACGCGGTCATGACCGGGCTGGTCGGCGTGCCCAGCGGCCGGCTCTCGGTGGCGCTGCCGCCGGCGTTCTGCGAGGAGATCCTGGCGCCGCAGCTCGCCGAATTCCACCGCCGCTATCCGCGCATCGAGCTCGATGTCGAGGCAACCACGCGCGCGATCGACATGCTGGCCGACCGCTTCGACATCGCGGTCGTGGTCGGCGTGCAGGAGAATTCCGAGCTGGCGCAGAAGGTGCTGATCGGCGGCCGCCTGATCTGGGTGACCAGCCCCGCCTATCTCGCCGCGCACGACATCGGCGAGGACGTCCGCGCGCTGGAGCGCCATCTCATGATCTGCGAGCGGCGCTATGGCGATCGCACCCTGATGATCAAGCAGCACGGCCATCTCGTCCGCTTCGACGTCGGTGCGCATGTCGCCCGCATCAACAATCCGCTGGCGGTGCGCCGGGCCGTCGCCCACGGCGCCGGCATTTCCTTTCTGCCGGAGCACTATTGCGTCGAGTTGCTCGGCGAGGGCCGGCTGGTCGAGATCGGCAGGGGGGTCGCGTTCGACACCCGCGCCGCCCAGCTGACCGCGATCTTTCCGAGCCGCAAGCTGATCTCCTCGCGCGCCCGCGCCTTCCTCGACTTCCTCGAGGAGATCTGCGCCGCGTCCGCGCACACCCTGATCGGTCAGACCTGAGGTGCGCCGTCCGCCTGTCTCACGCAAGCCGATGGAATGACGGCGCCAATGGCTCTCGCACCAGCTCGCTCAGATTGAGCGTTTCACCGCTGTCGGCGATATCCGAGAACAGCACCTCGATGAAGGGATGCTGCCGGTTGGATGCGGCGCCGCGCCGATATTTCCTGCTCACGATCCGCTCGATCGCAGCAAGGTTCAATTGTCCCAGCGCATTGTATTGGACACGAAACAGGCTCTGCCGGCTGCCCGTGTGCTCGATCGACTCGGCCCAGATGTCCATCACCTTGCGGCTGACGAAGGCCTCGACGCCGACGGCGCCATCTTGGGCGAGCAGGCGCAATCCGTCCATCGTATGCGGCTGCTCATCGACGCGAAATTGGCTCAGCGACATCGGAGATCCCTTTCTGTTGCGTGCATCGGCGGTCTCACGGGAGAGTCGAGAACGGCGATCGGCGCATCGAACGTGTAGGAGAGCCCTGACGGCGCATAGGTCAACTGAACCTCGCCGCCGAGCTGCACGCCGAGCGTTTCGATCAGCCGGGTTCCGAAGCTTCGGCTGGCGGGCTGTTGAACGACCGGGCCGTGTCTTTCGGTCCAGGCGAAGCGGACCCGGTGTTGGTCGACGGTCCAAAGCAGATCGACGCGTCCTTCCGGCACGGACAGCGCGCCGAACTTCAGGGCGTTCGTGCATAGCTCGTTGAGCGTCATCGCGAGGGCGATGACGGCATCCGGCGTCACCAGCACGTCGGGTCCGGTGATCGCAAAGCGTGAGTCGTCGGGCGTGTCGAACGCCTGGACGGACGTACGGATCACCGTGCGGAGGTCGCCGCTGGACAATTTCGCTTGCAGGAGGAGATCGTGTGCCCGTCCGAGGGCCAGGAGCCGCCCGGAGATGGCATGCTGTGCATCCTTGGTCGCCGGCACGTTGCGGAGGCTCTGGGAGACGATGGCGGTGACGGTCGCGAGCGTATTCTTGATGCGATGGTGCAGCTCCTCGAGAATGAGCTTTTGCAGCCTGCTCGCCGTCTCGCGTTCTCTCGCCTCGATTTCGGCCTGCTCGGACCGGGTCTTGGCATTGCTCTCGGCCTCGGAAAGCAGGCGCTTCAGCCCGATGATTTCCGTCAGCAGAAAGTCGGGGTCCACGACCGTGCCGTGAGGAGGCTCTGTGGTGAGGTTGATCTCGAGCATTGGCTGACATGTCCTTGCACCGGATGCCGCCCTCGGAGGGCACAATGGTACGCAGGAGCAGGCCGCCCCAGCGTCACTTCGTTCGCGAGCGGACATTTCCGTTGAAATGCCCGAGTATCTCGGCGGCGTTTGCGAGGATGGTCGCCTTCCTGATCGCGGCAGCGCGCTCGCCGCCTTGCTGCATCAGGCCCGCCGTCTCCAGCGCATTCTCCGCCCTGGTGGCGAGCGTCGCGTGCAGCGATGACCGCTCTCGCTTGGCCGGCTCGGACGGCTTGTCGGGGTGACCTGGCGCAAGCGCCCCACTGCGAACGGCGGCCACCGGATCAGAATCGCGGCGACGATCGGCAGCCCAAAGAATGGCGGCGCCAGGAGCGGTCGCACCAACCACGCGCGCACCGGACGTGGTGGTATTCGAAGAGGTGTTCGAAGTTTTCGACATGCTGTCCGCCTTCTGGTTGCGGCGGGAGCGCATGGCTCTCAGTCACCGATGGCAGCCGGGGGACGCGCGGTGATCATCAACATATGGTGTGTGCGCGCGCAATAGCGAGGTCCAGCCGAAATTATTTGCCGTGAGGATCCGGTCGCCGCCATCGCCTGAAGCGAGAGCGAGTCTGGCCCTGCGGCTCATCCGACGTTCGTAGCATCGTTGCATCGACATGCGAACGTCGGACGCTTGGCTCATTTGTAGATCATGTGCAGTCCTGATCACGATGCCTTGGCATGAGTCAGACGTCGGACGTGTTATCGGCCGATTCCGACGCTCACGCCGGGCGCGTGGATGCCGATGCCGCCACGATCTTCATAGTCACGTCCTTCATAGCCACGCCGCTCGTGCCGGCCATAGCCGTAGGCGCCGCGGTCTTCGCGGATGATGACACGGCGTTCGCGGCCTTGGCGCCAGCAGCGGCCGTTCTCGTTGCAGACCATGCGAACCTGCTGGATGCTGCTCTCCGGGAGGACCGATATGCCGGCCGTGAGCGGGGCAGCGGAGGCGGCTGCGGCCATCAATGTGCTCGCGGCGGCTGCGAGCGTGATCGTAAGAATCTTCATGGTCATGACATGACTCCGGGTGCGGGGATTGCGTCATGGAACCAATCTGCTGGCAATCCCATGGTTCCCCGGCGGTGGCATTTGTTTTGGCGTCGAACGGCTGCCTGTGCGGCGCTGTGGCGACATCGGACAGGACGCTGTTGGTCTCGAGCGGCACACGGACGGGCATGCCCGTCAGGTAACGACCCGCGCCGCTGATGACTTGGGCGAGGAAGCAGTTTAAGAAGCGCGGCTCTTGAATCCGCAGGGTCGGGCGAGGAGGCCGCGATGAATTTGCGCGAGCAGTGGGAAGCAGAGGCCGGCCGGTGGCTCGCCTGGGCGAGAGCGCCGGGTCACGACAGCTTCTGGCGCCACCATCGCGAGCAATTCAGCCGCTTGCTGCCGCCGCCCGGTGCGCTCACGCTCGACATCGGCTGCGGCGAGGGCAGGCTGTCGCGACATCTCGCCTCCGAAGGGCACAGAGTGGTCGGCGTCGATGCATCGCCGTCGTTGATCGCCGCGGCCCGGGCGGCCGATCCCACGATCGGCGTCGTGCGTGCGGACGCGGCCGCGCTGCCGCTGGCCGATGCATGCGCGGATCTCGCGATCGCCTTCATGTCGCTGCAGGACGTTGACGCGATGCCGGCCGCGGTGCGCGAGCTTGCGCGGGTTCTCAGGCGCGGCGGCCGCTTCTGCATGGCGATCGTCCACCCGCTCAACTCGGCCGGGCGGTTCGCGAGCCTGGCATCGGATGCGCCCTTCGTCATCCAGGGCAGCTATCTGGACTCCTACACCTTCAGCGACGCAATCGAGCGCGACGGGCTCAGCATGACCTTCCACAGCGCGCATCGCCCGCTGCAGAGCTATTTCGAAGCGCTGGAAGCGGAGGGATTCCTGATCGAGGCGCTGCGCGAGCCGTCCATTCCCGAAGCGATTATCACCCGCGACAGCAGCCGGCGCTGGCTGCGCGTGCCGCTATTCCTGCATCTGCGGTGCCTGCGCCCGTGACGCCGGAGCGCGGCGATGCTGCGCTCCGGCTGGCGAGGGTCATCCCCGCCGCGCTGCCTCGATGGCGGCGACGTCGATCTTCTTCATCGTCATCATCGCGGCAAACACGCGCTTGGCCTCGGCTCCGCCGGCTGCCATCGCGTCGGTGAGCGCGCGCGGCGTGATCTGCCAGGAGATGCCCCATTTGTCCTTGCACCAGCCGCATTGGCTTTCCTGGCCGCCATTGCCGACAATGGCACTCCAATAGCGGTCCGTCTCCGCTTGATCGTCGGTGGCGATCTGGAACGAGAAGGATTCGTTGTGGGTGAACGCAGGTCCGCCATTGAGGCCGAGACAGGGGATGCCACACACCGTGAATTGCACCGTCAGCACGTCGCCGGCCTTGCCGGACGGATAGTCGCCCGGCGCGCGGTGCACGGAGGCCACGTGACTGTCGGGAAACACCTCGGCATAGAACCGCGCGGCCGCCTCGGCGTCCTTGTCGAACCACAGGCAGATCGTGTTTTTGTGCTGTGCCATTGCAGGGCTCCCTTGCGTTCAGAGTACAGGCCGCGCTTCATCGCCTGATGGGCGGCCGTTTTGGACATGCTCGAGCCAGCCGATCTCGATCTGGCTGATCCAAGGACGGTCCGGAACGTCGCAATCCGACACCTCGATCGGAGATTCCATCAAGTTTTTTCGCGGGTGGTCCATCACCGTTTAGGGGGAAGTTTCACGTTGCCGCATCAATGAGGTCGATGCGGCGTAGTTGCTGAGCGCGGCGGCGCGGTCCGGTGTGCCGATACGCGGCGACAAGGATGCCGGTGAGGTCGTCTGTCGGACACCTTGGTCCCGAGGCGAAAAGATTTCACTTGCTGTTTTTCAGAAATCATGTTTATCTCCACCCATCCCGCCTCGAGCAGAGGGACGTACGCGTCGTCACGAACGTGGAGGCGGGCTGCGATGGACGTGACGGCTGCGCCTGACGAGCGCGGGCGTTACGGACGGCGAAGTCGTGTGGTCCTGGCCTCTCGACGCTGAGGTCTGCGCAACGCGCCAAAGGCGCGTTGTCGCAAAATGGGGGCAAGAGAGCCGATCCCCAGGGAGAGCACGAAGGACACCGTTAAAACCGTTGCGCGGGGAAGGCCGGGTCTGTCCGGCTGTACCTGTGGTACCTGCCGCCTGCATTCTTTTGAGCAGGCGGGCCACGGGCCTCAGCCGAGGTCCGGCCTTCCTCGCGCCCTCTCGTTGTTCAGAGGGACACGAATGCTGCATCACCCGGGCACGACGTGCCGCGGGATGAAAGATGCTTATCAGTTCGCCTCCGTGATGAGGTCGAAGGTGTCGACATCTACTCAACTGTCGTCCCGGACAAGCGCGCGACGCGCGCGCCGATCCGGGATCCATAACCCCAGGGAGATGTGCGAGGCACGATGGTCGACCATTCTCGCCCAGCCACATCCGCCGCGGCGTATGGATCCCGGGTCGGCGTCCGCCAACGCTCCGCGTTGTCGGACTTGCCCGGGACGACATCGAATGCTTGGCGCGTTTTGGACTTCATCACCAGCAATGTGAGTTTTGCAGCGCTGCTCCGATCCATGTATTCAGCAGCCGCGCAACACGGAGGAAATGCACATGACCAAGACCGCCACCGAGATCGAGGACGACCGTCAGATCCGCGAACTGTTGCAGAACTGGGCGATCTGGCGCGATGCCGGTGATTGGGAGCGTTTCCGCACGGTGTGGCATCCGGATGGGCGGATGATGGCGACGTGGACGCAGGGCACCGGTGACGAGTTCATCGAGATCAGCAAGGCGGCCTGGGCCAAGGGTGTCAACATCCTGCACTTTCTCGGCGGCATCTCGGTCGATCTCGCCGGCCATCGCGCGATCTCCCAGACCAAGATGACGATCTCACAGCGGGCCGAGGTCGAAGGCGTCGTGTGCGACGTGCTCTGCACCGGCCGCTTCTACGACTTCCTCGAGAAGCGCGCGGGCAAATGGGGCATCGTGCTGCGCCAGCCGATCTACGAGAAGGATCGCATGGACCCGGTGACGCCGGGCGCGGTGCCGGCGCTGGATCGCGCGCTGCTGGAGCAATTTCCCGTGGGGTATCGGCATCTCGCCTATCTGCAGACGCGCATCGGCTACACGGTGAAGCGCGACATGCCCGGGCTGAAGGGGCCGGAGGTCGAAGCGCTCTATGCGCGCGGCGCCGCGTGGCTGCGGGGCGAGGGGCTGTGATCATCGGCCCCTGCGTCGCCGGTGCCGCGCTCCGAACGGAACAGCTCTCGCCGAGGGGGCTGATCCGGCGGATCTCTGGGGCCGTTACCGAGCGGGTGAGTCTTTTCGGAGTGCCTAGCGGAATCAGCGCAAGTGCTTGAATCAGAAGGGATTGTCTGTCAGCCTTGTTCCTTGGAGCGGAACCGTCGTGCGGCTATTGTATACAGGATTGGCGGTTTTCCGCCGGGAGAAGGCGGAACTTGCGCCTCCTCCCTCGTTTGATGTATACAATGACCAGCTAGAAGTATACCGCCACGAGGACACGCCATGGCCGCTTCTTTTCCGATGAATGCCTGGTACGCCGCGGCCTGGGACGCCGAGGTCAAGCAGGCCCTGCTGCCGCGGACGATCTGCGGCAAGCACGTCGTGATGTTCCGCAAGGCCGACGGCACCATCGCCGCGCTCGAAGATGCCTGCTGGCACCGGCTGGTGCCGCTGTCCAAGGGCCGGCTGGAAGGCGACACCGTCGTTTGCGGCTATCACGGCTTGAAATTCAGCCCGCAGGGCCGCTGCACCTTCATGCCGTCGCAGGAGACCATCAACCCCTCGGCCTGCGTACGTGCCTATCCGGCGGTCGAGCGGCATCGGTTCATCTGGCTGTGGATGGGCGATCCGGCGCTGGCCGATCCGGCTGCCATTCCCGACATGCACTGGAATCACGATCCGGCCTGGGCCGGCGATGGCAAGACCATCCACGTCAAATGCGACTACCGGCTGGTGGTCGACAATCTGATGGACCTCACGCACGAGACCTTCGTGCACGGCTCGTCGATCGGCAACGACGCGGTGGCGGAAGCGCCGTTCGACGTCACCCATGGCGAGCGCACCGCGACCGTGACGCGCTGGATGCGCGGCATCGAGCCGCCGCCGTTCTGGGCGAAGCAGCTCGGCAAGCCCGGTCTGGTGGACCGCTGGCAGATCATCCGCTTCGAAGCGCCGTGCACGGTGACGATCGACGTCGGCGTCGCACCGGCCGGCACGGGCGCGCCGGAGGGCGACCGCTCGCAGGGCGTCAACGGCATGGTGCTCAACACCATCACGCCGGAGACCGACAAGACCTGCCACTATTTCTGGGCGTTCGCCCGCAACTACCAGCTCCCCGAGCAGCGGCTGACGACGGAGATCCGCGAGGGCGTGTCGGGCATCTTCCGCGAAGACGAGCTGATCCTGGAAGCGCAGCAGCGCGCGATGGACGAGAATCCGGGACGCGTGTTCTACAACCTCAACATCGATGCAGGCGCAATGTGGGCACGGCGGATCATCGATCGGATGATCGCGCGCGAAACGCCGCTGCGTGAAGCCGCGGAGTAGAATGGAATGGCCGAGCGTGACAGCGAGCGTTCGATCTCGCAGACCGTACGTGCGCAGCTCACCTTGCGCGACCTGATCCTCACCGGCGGCTTGCGCCCCGGCGAGCGCATCTCCGAGCTGCAGGCGGTGGAGGCCGCCGGCGTCTCGCGCACGCCGGTGCGCATGGCGTTGGTGCGGCTCGAGGAGGAGGGGCTGCTGGAGGCCATTCCGTCCGGCGGCTTCATGGTGAAATCGTTCTCCGAGCGCGACGTGCTCGACTCCATCGAGGTGCGCGGCACGATGGAAGGACTGGCGGCGCGGCTCGCCGCCGAGCGCGGCGTGTCCGTGCGCGACACCGAGCCGATGCGCGAGTGCCTCGCCCAGATCGACGAGCTGATCGCGCCGGCCGAGCTCTCGTTCGACGCGTTCTCGGCCTATGTGGCGCTGAACGCGCGCTTTCATGCCCTGCTGGCCGAACTGTCGCGCAGCCCGCCGGTGATCCGCCAGGTCGACCGCGCCAGCGCGCTGCCGTTCGCCTCGCCGAGCGGCTTCGTGATGGCGCAATCGGCGCTGCCGGAGGCGCGTCACATCCTGGTGGTCGCGCAGGAGCATCACCGCATCGTCATCGATGCGATCGAGAACCGCGAGGGCGCCCGCGCCGAGAGCATCATGCGCGAGCATGCCCGGCTGGCGGCCCGCAACCTGCGGCTCGCCGTGAAGGCGCGTGGTCCGATGGACCTGGTGCCCGCGGCGGTGCTGATCAAGACGCAGATCAACGGCTGAGGAGGCGATCATGCGTTTCCAGGACAATTGGTCGCCTGCGACCCTGGTCTCGACACGCGACCTTGCGCCGGGCATCCGCGAATTCATCCTGCGGCCCGACGGCTACGTCTGCGCGCCCTATCCGGTCGGCAGCCACATCAAGGTCGGCGTCCTCGCCGCCGGCCAGCCCGATGTCCGCTCCTATTCGCTGGTCGGCGAGGCGGACCCGCGTGGCTACCGGATCGCCGTGCGCTTCGCCGAGGATTCCCGCGGCGGGTCGCGCTATCTGTGGTCGCTGCAGCCCGGCGCCCGGCTGGATGTGGCGAGCCCGACCTCGCTGCTGCAGGTCGATTGGCAGCGTCCGCATTATTGTCTGGTCGCCGGCGGCATCGGCATCACGCCGCTGGTCGGAGCAGCGCACGCGCTGCTGCGCAAGACGCCGAACGTCTCGCTGCACTATGCGGTGCGATCGCGCGGTGATGCGGCCTATGTCGATGAGCTCGCGGCGCTGCTCGGCGACCGTCTCACGGTGTATGCCGCGGACCAGTCGCAGCGGCTTGACCTGTCCGATCTTTTTTCGAGTCTGCCGTCCGGAGCAGCCGTGCTGTTCTGCGGACCGATGCGGATGCTGGATGCCGCGCGCAGCGCGTGGGCGGCGTGCGGCCGCGTGCCGGCCGATCTCAGCTATGAAACGTTCGGATCGAGCGGCCGGCTGTCGACCGAGCCGTTCAAGGTCCGGCTGCGCGACAGCGGCGAGGAGATCGTTGTGCCGCGCGACCGCTCGATGCTCGACGTGCTGAATGCCGCCGGCCACGAGGTCATGGCGGATTGCCGGCGCGGCGAGTGCGGCGTCTGCGCGGTCGACGTGGTCGAAGTCGAGGGCGAGATCGATCATCGCGACGTGTTCTTCAGCGCCGAGCAGAAGCACGACAGCCGCAAGCTCTGCGCCTGCGTTTCCCGCGCCCACGGCGTGGTCACGATCGACACGCTGGAACGGGCCGACGCGCTGTGAGTGCGCTGCCGGCTACTTGTCGGCGAGGCTGACCGGCGTCGCCGACGGCGGCTTGCCTGAGGACTTCCGGCCGCTCTGCTGCGCTGCGACGGCGGCGCGTGCGGCCTTCAGACGTGCATCGGTCTCCTTGTCGGCCAACAGCGCGTCGGTGAGGTTCGCTTCGGCGGTGTACGCCGCCTCGGCCGCGGCCTTGGCCGCCGCGATGTTGGCTGCGGTGGGATTGGCCTTCGCCAGCGCCTCCGCCACGTCGCGGTCGGAAATGGCCTTCTCGTTGGCCGCCAGCGCCGCATCGAGATTGGCGTCGGCGACCGTCTCGGCAGCATCGGCAGCCGCCAACGTCGCCGCGGCGGGACTGAGCGGCGGTCGGGGGCGCAATGGTTTCGCTACCGCCTGCGGCTTGACGGCCTGAGCCTGGGGCGGGAGCGCGGGCCGAGAGGATGGTGGCAGTGCCGTTGGCTGCTGGATGGGAGGCGGCTGGAGCGATGGCATGGTCGGTACGAGCCCGATCGGCACCATCCGCGCAAACGAGCTGCGCGCGTCGCGCATCAGGCCGCCCATGATGTCGTCGAGCGGGTCGGCCATCGCGGTCCCGCTCGCCGCTGCGCCAGCAAGCATGCCGATCGCGGCGGCGACGTTCCTCGACGTGATGCAGACGGCCATCGGAGCCTCCCTCGCGACGAAATCGGGCCAGCCGACCCCCGGCGCTCACCGCCTGCCTTATTCCGGAAATGGGTTTGCAGGGTGGCGCCATCGTGGAGCGGTCGCGCCTGACATGCGCCGCATCTGCCACATTGGGCTTTCAGGCGAGCTCCTCGCGCACCCGCGCCGCCGCCGCGCACATCGCCTTCAATTTCCCGAAAGCGGTCGCACGCGGCAGATATTTCATGCCACAGTCCGGCGCCACGACCAGCCGCTCCGGCGCCACCACTTTGAGGCCGTTGCGGATGCGCTCGGCGACGACCGCGACCGGCTCGACCTCGGGATTGCCGAGATCGAGGACGCCTAGCACGATGGTCTTGGTCGAGAGATCCCTGAGAACGCCGAGGTCGAGCCGCGGCTGCGCCGCCTCGATAGCGATCTGCGCGGCGTGGCAATCGGCAAGCTCGGCCAGGAACGCATATCCGCTCGGTTTGCTGGAGCCCGGCACGATGGCGGCATAACCGAAGCAGACGTGAACGATGGTGGGCACCGTAATATGATCCAGAGCCCGGTTGATCGCTTTGACGGCATAGCGCCGCGCCGCCTGCGGATTGTTGCGGACCCAGGGCTCGTCGAGCTGGATGACGTCGGCGCCGGCGCGTTGCAGGTCGCGGGCCTCGGCATTGACGACCTCGGCGAAAGCCATGGCGAGTGCCTCGTCGTCGCCGTAGAAATCGTCCTGGGCCTGCTGGCTCAATGTGAACGGCCCGGGCAGCGTGATCTTGGCGGCACGCTTGGTGTTACGGCGGAGGAACTCCATGTCGCGCAGCTCGACCGGGTGCGTCCGCGTGATCGGACCGGCGACGCGCGGCACTGGCGTCTTGATCCCGGACGGCGAGATGATGATGGCGGGATTGTCGGCATCGACGCCGTCGAGCGCGGTCGCGAACCGATTGGAGTAGCTTTCGCGCCGGATCTCGCCATCCGATACGATGTCGATCCCCGCCTGTTCCATGTCGTGGATCGCGACGATGGTCGCATCGTCCTGAGCGTCGTCGAGCAGCGGCCGGGGAATGCGCCACATGCCCTGCATGCGAATGCGGGGAACGGACTTCGAGAGCATTGCGCGATCAACCAGCCAATCCGGCTGCGGGTAGCTTCCGACCACGGTGGTCGGCAGGAGATGTCGAGGCATATTCACGCAGTGGCCCTCCCGCGGGTCCGACGGTCATCTCGGCGCCAGAATACAACCTAGCGTTTTGTTCGTCTTCGGATCGTCATGGAAATAATTCGTATTTTCTGCAGTTTATCAGTTCATCATTCGTCACGAGGCGGCATCACCGATGCAACACATCCTGATCCTCAACTCCGGCTCATCCTCGATCAAGTTCGCCTTGTTCGAGGAAGATGCCGACCTTGTGGAGACCGTGTATGGCCAGATCGAAGGGCTTGGCAGTGCCGCGCCGCATCTCGAAGCGAAGCTGAGGGGCGCTCCGCTGGCCGATGAACGCCTCGATGCAGCGAGCGCCACCGATCACGAGGCGGCTCTCGGCGTCGTGCTCGAGGTACTGCAGCGCGCCATCGGGCGCACCGAAGTCGACGCCGTCGGTCATCGCGTCGTTCATGGCGGGCTCGCTTTCACGCAGCCGATCGTCGTCAATGACGATGTTCTGAATGACCTGCAGAAGCTCATTCCGCTGGCGCCGTTGCACCAGCCTCACAATCTCTCCGGTGTCCGCGCCGCCCATCGCGCCTTTCCTGGCGCCGTGCAGGTCGCATGTTTCGACACGGCGTTCCATCGTTCGCACCCCTGGGTCAATGATACCTATGCCTTGCCGCGTGAGTTCTACGACCAAGGCATCCGCCGCTACGGCTTTCACGGCCTATCCTATGAATACGTCGTTTCGCGATTGAAGGAGATCGCTCCGCTCGACGAGAAGGGCCGGGTGGTCGTGATGCATCTCGGCAACGGCGCCTCGATGTGTGCGATCCGGGATGGACAAAGCATCGGTTCGTCGATGGGCTTCACGGCACTCGACGGCCTGCCGATGGGCACGCGCTGCGGTCAGCTCGATCCTGGCGTCGTTCTCTATCTGCTTCAGGAGAAGCGCATGACGGCTGCGGCGGTCACCGATCTCCTCTACAATCATTCGGGCCTGAAGGGATTGTCGGGATTGTCGCAGGACATGCGCGAATTGGAGGCCGCCGGCACGCCGGAGGCGCGGCAGGCGATCGACTACTTCGTCGACCGCATCAGGCGCGAGCTCGGCGCCATGGCCGCGGTCCTCTCGGGCATCGACGCGGTCGTGTTCTGCGGCGGTATCGGCGAGCATGCATGGCACATTCGCCAGCGCGTCTGCCAAGGCTTCGAATGGCTCGGGATCGCGCTGGACGAGGACCGCAATCGTGCGAACCATTCGTTGATATCTTCGGATCGATCGCAGGTGCGCGTGCGCGTGGTCCACACCAATGAGGAAATGATGATCGCGCGGCACGCCGCGCGCCTGTTGAGGCCGCAATGACTGAGATGGCCGACCAGACCTGCTGATTTGCCGCTTGCATGTCCTTGCGTTTTGGTATCATCGAGGATGAAAGAACAACAAGGCCGGTGGGGAAGCGATGGAAGGCAGCGTGGTGTTGCGTGAGGCGGACATCGAGTTCGACTACGTCGTGGTCGGTGCCGGCTCGGCCGGCTGCGTTCTCGCCAACAGGCTCAGCAGCGACGGCAAGCACACGGTGCTGCTGCTCGAGGCCGGTCCAAAGGACACCAACATCTGGATCCACGTCCCGCTCGGCTACGGCAAGCTGTTCAAGGAAAAGACCGTCAACTGGATGTACCAGACCGAGCCGGAGCCCGGACTCGACGGCCGCTCCGTGTTCCAGCCGCGCGGCAAGGTGCTCGGTGGCTCCAGCTCGATCAACGGCCTGCTCTACGTGCGCGGCCAGCACGAGGATTACGACCGCTGGCGCCAGCGCGGCAATGTCGGCTGGGGCTATGACGACGTGCTGTCCTATTTCAAGCGGGCGGAAAATCAGTCCCGCGGCGCCGACGACTACCACGGCGTCGACGGCCCGCTGCCAGTGTCCGACTGGCGGCACGAGGACCCGTTGTCTGAAGCCTTCGTGAAAGCGGCGGTCGAGGCCGGGTTGCCCTTCAATGGCGACTTCAATGGTGCGAGCCAGGAGGGGGCGGGGTTCTTCCAGACGACGACCCGTCGCGGCCGCCGCGCCAGCAGCGCGGCCTCCTACCTGCGGCCGGCGCTCGGCCGCAGCAACCTCCACGTCGAGACCGACGCGCTGGCCCAGCGGATTTTGTTCGAGGGGCGCCGGGCCCGCGGCGTCACGTTCAGCCAGCGCGGCCGAATGCGGACGGCCCGCGCTCGCAAGGAGATCCTGGTGTCGAGCGGCGCCTACAACTCGCCGCAACTGCTGCAGCTGTCCGGGGTCGGTCCGGCCGAGTTGCTGAAGCAGCACGGCCTCGACGTGGTCCTCGATGCGCCCGGTGTCGGAAGTGACCTGCAGGACCATCTGCAGGTGCGCATCGTGATGCGCTGCAGCCAGCGCATCACACTGAACGACATCGTCAACAATCCGGTGCGCAAGGTGCTGGCTGGCGTACGCTATGCGGCCTTCCGCAACGGTCCGCTGACGATCGCTGCGGGTACGGCCGGCGCGTTCTTCAAGACCGATCCGCGGCTCGTGAGCCCGGACATCCAGATCCACTTCATCCCGTTCTCGACCGACAAGATGGGCGAGAAGTTGCACACCTTCTCCGGCTTCACCGCCTCGGTCTGCCAGCTCAGGCCCGAAAGCCGCGGTTCGCTGCGGATCAGGAGCGCGGATCCGACGGTGCCGCCGGAAATCCGCATCAATTATCTCGCCAGTGAAACCGACCGGCGGGCCAACATCGAGGGCCTCAGGATCCTGCGGAAAATCCTGGCGGCACCGGC
The DNA here is from genome assembly GCF_032487555.1 of Bradyrhizobium sp. SZCCHNRI1029. Lineage (NCBI taxonomy): Bacteria > Pseudomonadati > Pseudomonadota > Alphaproteobacteria > Hyphomicrobiales > Nitrobacteraceae > Bradyrhizobium > Bradyrhizobium sp. SZCCHNRI1029. The sequence continues at coordinate 65,493 of NZ_JAUEUK010000004.1, read as the reverse complement.
GCTGAAGCCGTATGTCTCGGATGAAGCCTATCCCGGGTCCAAGATCGTGAGCGATGACGACATCCTGGCCTATTGCCGGCAGACCGGCAGCACGATCTACCATCCGACCTCGACCTGCCGGATGGGGACCGATGCTGCCGCCGTGGTCGATCAACGCCTGCGGGTGCGCGGCGTCGACTGCCTGCGCGTGGTCGATGCCTCGATCATGCCGGATCTGGTTTCGGGCAACACCAACGCGCCGGTCATCATGATCGCGGAGAAGGCCTCCGACATGATCTTGCAGGACGCGCGCTGACGCAGGAATGAGTTCGTGACACGTTTCCGGATCGGCACCCGCAAGAGCACGATGGCCTTGGCGCAGACGGAGGAGATCGCCCGTCGGCTGCAGGCGGCGATTCCGTCGCTCGACATCGAGATCGTCAAGTTCGAGACGACGGGCGATTCCGACCAGACCAGCAAGCTGCTCACCCACGGGGGCAAGGGTGGCGCGTTCGTGGCCGAGATCCGCCGTGCCATGCTGGACGGCCGGCTGCATGCAGCGATGCACTCGCTGAAGGACATGCCGGGCAATGAGGAGACGCCCGGTCTGGTGGTTGCCGCGCTGCTGTCGCGCGATCCGCCGGGCGACGTGCTGGTGCTGCGGCGCGGGCTGTCGCTGGACCAATTCCGCAACGATGGCGGCCGGGGCTTCAAGATCGGCACCAATGCCGTGCGCCGGGCCGCCTATGCGCGGCGGCTGTTTCCGCACGCCGAGCTGATCCATTTCCGCGGCGCGGCCGACACCCGCATCCGCAAGCTCGACAATGGCGAGCTGCAGCGGCTGCCGGATGGCGGCGCCGTGGGACCGGCCGATGCGCTGATCATGGCGCGCTCCGGGCTGGAGCGGGTCGGTCTTTCTGATCGCGCCTCGTACGACTTCCCGGTCGCCGACATGCTGCCGGCGGTCGGGCAGGGCATCGTCGCCGTCGAGTGCCCTGCCTCCGATTGGGAGACGCGGCGCATCCTGGCGACGATCGACGATGCAGCGGCGCGGACCTGCGCCGACGCCGAGCGCGAGGTGCTGTGGGTGCTCAACGGCCACTGCAACTCGCCGATCGCAGGATTTTCGACCATCGACGGCGAACAGCTGACGCTGACCGCCTCGGTGCTCGACGAGGACGGCGGCCGCTTCATTGAAGCACAGCGCTCGGCGCCGGCGGATCGTCCGCGCGAGCTCGGCCGGGCGGTCGGGCTCGAGCTGCTCGCCAACGGCGCGGCCGAGCTGATCGAGCGCAGCCGGCCGCGCTAGCAAGTCATCCCTTGTAGGCGCGCACCCGCGCCAGCATCTGCTCCACATGGGCGATCGGCGTCTCCGGCAGGATGCCGTGGCCGAGGTTGAAGATGTGCCGTCCACCGGAATAGCTCGCCAGCACGTCATCGACCGCCTGGTCGAGCGCCGCGCCCCCAGTGAGCAGCGCCAGCGGATCGAGATTGCCCTGCACCGCGACCTTGCTCTGCACCCGCTCGCGCACGAGGCCCGGCTCCGCCGTCCAGTCGATGCTGACGGCATCGATTCCGGTCTCGGCGACGTAGCCCGGCAGCAATGCACCGGCGCCGCGCGGAAAGCCGATGATCTTCGCATCCGGCCGCGCCTTGCGCACGCCCTCGACGATGCGTCGCGTCGGCGCGACGGACCAGCGCGCGAACTCGCGCGGCGACAGCACCCCGGCCCAGGTGTCGAAGATCTGCAGCGCGTCGGCTCCGGCCTCCAGCTGCTTCAAGAGATAGCCGATCGAGCTGTCGACCAGCGCGTCGATGATCGCGCCGAACGCCTCGGGATGGCGATAGGCCAGCAGCCGCGCCGGTGCCTGGTCGGGCGTGCCTTGGCCCGCGACCATGTAGGTCGCGACCGTCCACGGGGCGCCGCAAAAGCCGATCAGGGCAGTGCTCGGTGGCAGCTCGGCCCGCACCCGGCGCAGCGCCTCGAACACCGCTTGCAGCTTCGACAAATCTGCCTTCGCCGACAGCGTCGCGATCTTCTCCGGCGTATCGAGCGGGTCGAGCCGCGGGCCCTCGCCGACCTCGAAGCGGACGCTGCGGCCGAGCGCATGCGGGATCACCAGAATGTCGGAAAAGATGATCGCCGCATCGAAGCCGAAGCGCCGGATCGGCTGCAGCGTCACTTCGGCCGCGAGCTCGGGATTGAAGCAGAGGTCGAGAAAGCCGCCGGCCTTGGCGCGGACCTCGCGGTACTCCGGCAAATAGCGGCCGGCCTGCCGCATCATCCACACCGGAGGCACGCTCTGGCGCCGACCGGCCAGCACGTCGATGAAAGGCTTGTTCACGGCAGTCTCACTCACGCTCGGGCTCCGCAACCTTCGGGAACAGTTTACCGTCCGTGATACATGCCCACGCGGTTCCGGCCAAGGTCATATCGGCTCGGGAGTCGCCGGAGATGCGATCGTCCCCACAGTTGCGGGACGTCACATCGAGGGGAACACGTCCGTCGCCCCTGCGTTGTCGTTCCACAGGGAGATCGATCATGGCTGAGAAATTCAATCCCGCGCCGCACGACAAGCACGCGGTCGATCCGCGCGAAGCTGCGCGTCTCGACCGTGCGACTGCAACGCAGCTCGACAAGGGACTGATGGACACGTTTCCGGCATCGGATCCGGTGAGCCTGCAGCAGCCCTCGACGACCCGCGTGAAGGGCGATGACGTTGACCTGGACCATTCGCCATCGCTTTGGGAAAAGGTGCGATCGGTGTTCGTTCGCTGAACTAACAGGCTAAACGCCCGCCTCGAGCGTGGCGCCGCCGTTGTTTGTCCGTAGTAGTACGGGAGCGGCCGTAGTCTTACGGGTCGGTGCGGACGCCCTCGGACCAATCGCATTTCAGAGTTAAATAAGATGTCCATGGGACTCTCGCGGCGTCCGGAGAGTCCCGCGGAATGGACATTGGTGCGACCAGAGTTGATCGAAGCCGCCTGCCAATGTGGGCGGCTGGCGTGCTTGCGCTCGTGTCGGTCACGATTCTCGCTTACAGCGTATGGGGCGAATGGACTTCCCGACAGGCGGAGGTACGCAATGCCGAAACCGATCTCGGCAACCTCGCTCACTCGCTCACCCAGCACGTCGAGGATACCTTCGAGCTTGCGGATTCGCTGTTGCGCGGCGTCGTCGCCGCGCTCGAGACCGATGACGGCAAGCCCGGTGCGATCGCCCGACTGCAGACGATTCTGAAGACGAGGAAGGCCAATCTCGGCCGCATCCGGGGCATCTTCGCCTATGGCGAAAACGGCGACTGGCTTGCCACCACCGAGGACGTCACGCTCACCAACTACAACAATGCCGATCGCGACTACTTCGCACACCACAGGATTTCGGCCGATCGCTCCCTGCTGATCGGTCGTCCGGTGCAGAGCAGGGCCGGCGGTCAATGGGTCATCACCCTGTCGCGGCGCTGGAATCACGCGGATGGCCGGTTCGGCGGCGTCGTGCTGGCAACCATCGACGTTGCCTATTTTGCTCAGTTCTACCGTCAGTTTGCCGTCGGTCGTCAGGGCACGATCAGCCTGATGAGCCGTGACGGAGCCGTCCTCGCCGACAATGCGGAACCGGACCCGCGGACGCTTGGGCGCCCCATACCTGAAGCGATACCCTATCATCCGGCGTCGGGGCCGTTGCATTTCCGGCGGCTCGGCGAACCGTCCGAACGCATCGGGTTCTATCAGCACGCGCAGCGCTATCCGTTCCTCATTCTCGTGACGCGCACCGAGGCGGAGGTCCTGGCGGAATGGACGCGTGACGCGCTGGTCCGGCTGACGGTGCTGGTCTGTCTGGTTGCGCTGGTCATCGCGATCGGCATCTTCCTCGCGAAGCAGTTGCTGCAGCGGCAGCAGCTCGCCGCGGCGCTGGCGGCAAAGGAGGAGAACTTCAGGTTGCTCGCCGAAGGCTCCAGCGACATCGTGACGCGGATCGAGCTGGACGACTGCATCGGCTACGTTTCGCCGTCGACCATGCGCGTGCTGGGCTGGCACCCGTCGCAGCTCCTGGGCAAGCGCGCGCTGTCCGGTGTGCATCCGCTCGATCGCCCGCAACTGCAGGAGATCCTCGATCAGCTCAGGAGGGGCGCCGTCGACGAGGCGCGCGCCACCTATCGCATGCGTCGCCGCGACAAATCTGAGATCTGGGTCGAGACCACGATCCGCGCCACCCGTCAGCCGGATGGCGCGCTCGACGGCTTCGTCGCCGTCACCCGCGACGTGACGCAGCAGAAGACGCTGCAGGGCCGGCTCGAGACGCTGGCCATCGAGGACGGCCTCACCGGGCTCGCCAACCGCCGCCGGTTCGACGAGCGGCTGCTGGAGGAGTGGGGCAGGGCCTACCGCGACAAGACTTCGCTGGCGCTGCTGATGATCGACATCGACCACTTCAAGGCCTTCAACGACGCCTATGGCCACCCGGCCGGCGACGAATGCCTGCACACCGTGGCCGGCATTCTGGCCGACGAGGCGCAGCGCAGCTCGGATCTGGCGGCCCGCTACGGCGGCGAGGAGTTCGCCGTCCTGCTGCCGAACACCGATGCCGGGGGCTGCGCCAGGCTCGGCGAGCGGATCAGGCGGGCACTGCATGAGGCCCGCATCGTCCACGATCACAACCCGGTGGGCATCGTCACCGCGAGCATCGGCGGCGCGGTGTGCCGGCCGGGCTTCGAGCGCTCCGCCGGCCCGGCCTCGCTGATCGAGGCGGCCGACCGCGCGCTCTATGCCGCCAAGGACGCCGGCCGCGACCGCCTGATCATGGCCGGCGAGGTGATCGATCTGCCCGCCGGCAAGGCGCCGGCGACCGTCCCGGCCTGAGATCGCCGCCCGCTCAGTAGTGCGGCGGAGGCTCATTGCGCGGCCCCTCGGCGTTGCCTTGCGCGTCCTCGAGCCGCTCGACCAGCAGGGCGATCCGCCGCTTCAGCGCGTCGATCTCGCGCCACTGCGCAGTGATGGTCTGGTTCAGCGTCTCGATCGTGTCGTCCTGGAAGGTGAGGCGCATCTCCAGCGTGTCGATCCGCTCGCCGAGCTCCGCGTTGGATGGCTCAGAACTGCTCATCGCGTGCGCCCTCCGGAACGGCGGTGATGGTGGCCTCGCAGTGCTCCCGCAGCCCGTGACCGAGCGCCACCCGTTCGTCGAACACGAAACAGCCGCCGCGCCAGCGGCTCTCGGATTCCGGGATCTCCTCGAGATACTTCAGGATGCCCCCCTTGAGGTGGTAGACCTCGGAAAAGCCGCGCGCCAGCAGCAGCGCGCTCGCCTTCTCGCAGCGGATGCCGCCGGTGCAGAACATCGCGATCCGCTTGTGCCTGGCAGGATCGAGTGCGCGTTCTGCAAAATCCTTGAACTGCCCGAAGCTCTGCAGGCCTGGATCGACCGCGCCTTCGAACGTCCCCATCGCCACCTCGAACGCATTCCGGGTGTCGAGCACGACGGTATCCGGCGCGGCGATCAGCGCGTTCCAATCGGCGGGATTGACATAGGTCCCGACCTGCCGGGTCGGATCGGCGGCGGGATCGCCGAGCGTCACGATCTCCCGCTTCAGCCGCACCTTGAGGCGCCGGAACGGCATGGCCGTGGCGCGCGAGTATTTCAGCTCCAGATTGTCCAGCCGGCCGGCGAACAGCGTTCCGTCGCGAAATGCGCCTACCAGGGCGGCAATTGCCGGCTCGGTCCCGGCCACGGTGCCGTTGATGCCCTCCTCGGCCAGCAGGACGCTGCCCCTGATGCCGCGCTCGGCGCAAAAGGCGTGGAGCGGCGCGCGCAGGTCGCGAAAATCCGGCAGGGCGACGAACTGATAGAAGGCGGCGACGGCGAGGGGCATGCGGCCGTTTACCAGCAGAGCTGACCATAGAAAAGCTGGTATCCCCGGGCATTGCCGAGCCTGGAAGGAATGTGCGATGTAGCCGGCCAGCACTGGTATTCCAACCACCACACGATCACGCAGCGAGCAACGATGAGAAGCTTCCACTTCCCAGGCAGGTCGACGGTCCACGCCCAGAACGGAATGATCGCGACATCGCACCCGCAGGCGGCGCTGGCCGGGATCGAGGTGCTGCGGGCCGGGGGCACCGCGGCCGACGCCGCGGTGGCAGCCTGCGCCCTGCTCGGCGTGATCGAGCCGCAATCGACCGGCATCGGCGGCGACTGCTTCGCCTTGGTACAGCCCAGGGGCGAAAGCCGGATCATGGCCTATAACGGCTCGGGTCGGGCGCCCGCCGCCGCGACCGTGGACTGGTACCTCGAGCGCAAGATCCATTCGGTCCCCCTGACCTCGGCCCATGCGGTGTCCGTCCCCGGCGCGATCGATGCCTGGGACCGCATCCTGCGCGACCACGGCCGGCTCGGGCTCGACCGGCTGCTGCAGCCCGCGATCCGCGCCGCGGAGGACGGCTATGTGGTGGCGCCGCGTGTCGCGTTCGACTGGAACAACCAGTTCGAGAAGCTCAAGAACGGCACCAACACCGCGCGCTACTTTCTGCCGCATGGCAAGGCGGCAGCGGTCGGTGACGTGATCCGCCAGCCGGAGCTGGCGCAGACCCTGCGCGTCATCGCCAAGGAGGGGGCGAAGGGCTTCTACACCGGTGCCGTCGCCGAGGACATGGTGCAGACCCTGCGCGGCATCGGCGGCCTGCACACCTTGGAGGATTTCGCCAACCACCAGACCGAGGTGACCTCGCCGATCGGCACCACCTACAAGGATTACGACGTCTGGCAGTGCCCGCCCAACGGTCCGGGCATCACCATGCTGGTGATGCTCAACATCCTCTCGCGCTTCGACCTCACGCGCATCGATCCGCTCAGCGTCGAGCGCTTCCACCTCGAGGCCGAGGCCGCCCGTATCGCCTACATGATGCGCGAGCAGCACATCGGCGATCCCGCGCACATGACGACCGAGGTCGCGAGCATCCTCGCCAAGGAGTTCGCCGACGAGTACATCTCGCAGATCAGCCTCGACAAGTTGCTCGACCTGCCGAACGTCGCGCCGCCGATGAATCCGGAGACCGTCTACATCACGGTCGTCGACCGCGACCGCAACGTCTGCTCCTTCATCAACTCGATCGCGCATTCGTTCGGCTCGGCGATCGTCTCCAACGAGACCGGCGTGCTTCTGCAGAACCGCGCCGGCGGCTTCCGCATCCAGCCGGGCCATCCGAACTGCATCGGCCCGGGCAAGCGTCCGCTGCACACGATCATTCCGGCGCTCGCCACCAAGGCGGGCCGCGCCCAGATGTCGTTCGGCGTCATGGGCGGCCAGTATCAGCCGGTCGGCCAGACCCACGTTCTGACCAACATCCTCGACTACGGCTGCGACGTGCAGGAAGCGATCGATATGGCCAGGGGTCTGCATTACGAGGGCGTCTATCAGCTCGAGGACGGCGTGCCGGCCGAGGTGATCGAGGGCTTGCAGAAGATCGGCCACAAGACCACCAAGGTGGTGTCGCCGCTCGGCGGCGGTCAGGCGATCTGGATCGACTGGGACAAGGGCACGCTCACCGGCGGCTCCGACCCGCGCAAGGACGGCTGCGCGCTGGGGTATTGAGGCGGCGCCATTCGTCATCGCGAGCGCAGCGACGCGATCCAGAGCCGTGGCTGTCACTCTGGATTGCTTCGTCGCTTCGCTCCTCGCAATTTGCGATGGTGGCTACGCAAGCTGCATCCACACACGCCGCTGTCGTCCGGCCTTGCGCCGGGACCCATGACCCCAGGCAGTGGTTTGAGGCAGGCCAGCCGTTAGTTCTTCGCACGTCACGTCCGCCGCGGCGTATGGGTCCGGATCGGCGCCGCGACACGCGGCGCGCGTCACGGCTTGTCCGGGACGACGGCGGTGGACGGGGGCGGATACACGGCTCAAACAACGATCGACACATGGTCTCGTTCTCGCGGCACGGACGCCCGAGGTCTGCGATCAGTTCGTCCCTCTCGAAAGGCAGAGGGCGCAGGGAATGCCGGGTGAAGGCCTCACCCATGGCCCGCCTGCGAAAAAATGCAGGCGGCAGGTACCACAGGCAAAGCCGATTCAACCGGCATTCCCTGCGCGACGGTCTTCACGCTTATACGCAGTCTCCCTGGTGCGCCGGGCTTGTTGGCCACCATTGCGACAATGCGCTTGCGCGCACTGCGCGTGATACCAGCATCGGGGTATCAGGACGCTGCGACTTCACGTCCGCGAGCTGCCGTTCGTCCGCGCATCCGAAAATGCGCTGCGGCATGATCGCGGCCATCGCTCCCCGCCTCGCGTGTCGTGACGATCGCGCGCAACGCCCCTCCGCAATGAGGCGGGATGCGCGGAGATAATCATGATTTCCGATTATTGGCAAGAGGATTATTTTTTTCGGAAACAGATGCCGGGCTGGTCAGCCGCTCCCGCATGAGCTAAACCGCGGCTCCCGTGAACGAGCAGAGGCGGTCTGGAGCATGCGGCGTCCGATGAACAGAAGAGTTGCGCTGATGGCGGCGGCATCGGCCGCGGCCGGTGTCTTGCTGGGCTCCCGCGCGGTCTCGGCACAGACCAGTTCCGCCAAACCCACAGGAAAGACCATGACCACTCCCTCCGGACTGCAGATCATCGACACCAAGGAAGGCACCGGCGCCACGCCGACGCGCGGTCAGACCTGCGTGATGCATTATACGGGCTGGCTCTATGAGAACGGCCAGAAGGGCAAGAAATTCGACTCGTCGGTGGATCGCAACGAGCCGTTCGAATTCCCGATCGGCATGAAGCGCGTGATCGCCGGCTGGGACGAGGGCGTCGCCACCATGAAGGTCGGCGGCAAGCGTACCCTGATCATTCCGCCCGAGCTGGGCTACGGCGCCCGCGGCGCCGGCGGCGTGATTCCGCCGAACGCGACGCTGATGTTCGACGTCGAACTGCTCGGCGTGAAGTAAGGCGCGCGAATGATGCCGGGTGGGGACCAAGCGTGCTGCGCGATACAGCGCCCTCTCCCCTTGTGGGAGAGGGCATCCCGGGCCCATCCGCGAACACAATGGGGTGAGGGGGCTCTCTCGGCGAGAGACGCTCATGGAGCGAGACCCCTCACCCGACCGAGCTTGTGGCGCTGTCCGACATGCCCTCTCCCGCAAGGGGAGAGGGCGCATTCATGGGCGCGGGCTTGAGCTCTGTAATGATCGGGTTGATAGTTGCCATCTATCGTTAACTAACGACGCAAAGACCGGCCCAAGAGGGGCCGGTCTTGTTAGTTACTAGAGATCGTCATCGCGCTACCTCAGCGGTCGCGCCGATCCTGCTCAGAGGTTCTTGTTGGCGGCGCCGGCGGCAGTGTTCACCGCGTCCTTGGTCGCCTGCTTGGCATCGCCCAGCGCCTGCTGGCCCTTGCCCTTGATCTCCTGCACGGCACCCTCGCCCTGCAGGCGCTCGGAGCCGGTGGCTTCGCCGATGCCCTGCTTGGCCTTGCCGATGGTCTCGTTGGCGACGCCCTTGATCTTGTCGGTGGTGGCACCCATGATTTCGTCCTCCGTTGTTCGTGTGAACTCCACCGATCCAACGCACGCAATGCAGAAAGGTTCGCGCGGAACTGCGAATAGCTTCGCTGCGGCATTTCGGCTAAGAACGGTTGGTTCCCTCGAACCGACGAAATCCCGAGAAGAAATCATGTCAGGCTCTGACGATCACGCGCACGGCCATTCCCACGATCACGGCGACGAGCGCTGGAAGCACGACGGCGTCCGCGTCATTCCGGGCAATCAGCTCGATTCCAACGTGCCGTCGACGCCGGGCATGGACCGCAAGGCGGCGATCAACTTCGCGCGCGTCGGAGCGCAGAAATTGTGGGCGGGCACGGTCACGATCAGGCCTGACGCCAAGACCGGGGCGCATCATCACGGCCATCTCGAGAGCGTGATCTACGTCGTGAAAGGCAAGGCGCGGATGCGCTGGGGCGATCGGCTGCAGTTCACCGCGGAGGCCGGTCCCGGCGATTTCATCTTCGTGCCGCCCTATGTGCCGCACCAGGAGATCAATGCGAGCCCGGACGAAGTGCTCGAATGCGTGCTGGTGCGCAGCGACGGCGAGGCGGTCGCGATCAACATCGACATCGAGCCGGTCGAGAAGCCCGAGACGGTGCTGTGGATCGACCCGGTGCACCGCGATCCTGCCGAATCGAAGTCGTAGCCATCAAGGAAATGGCGGAGCCGTCTCGCGACGGCTCCGCCGGGCAGGGAGCGGCTATACCGCCTTCCCTCTCACACGCGAAGCAGGGGCGACTGTCGCGCGTGTGTCTCGCTGGTCGTTGCACCCGAGCCGTTGTTCGGATGAATGCTGGTCAGGCCGCCTCGTTGGTGCGGCGCCAGCTTCCGAGCCTGGCGGTTGTTCAGGATGTGGCTGACCAAAGTGGTCTTCCCAGCCCCGAGGAAGCCGGACAAGACCGTGACGGGGAGTTTGCGCATCGAGATCGAACAGCCTCTTCAGGGGAAAGGGTCGGTGCCGGCGGGCGGGCATGCGGCCTCTTTATGCAATGTTATAACGTAACATCATCTGAAACGGGAGAGGGTGTCAAGGGGAGAGCGTGGCGACGAAGGCGTGAGTGGGCGGGCTCGCGGCCGCTTGGGGAGTCGGCAGAGGCGGCGGCCGAGACGCAGGGCGCGAGCGGCTCTGGTGAGCTGGTGAAGCCCTTGCAGTGCTGAAACGACGCTGCAGCCGCCAGCGACACCGCGTTCCCTCTGCCGTGAAGAACGCGGAGAGGGAAGCAGTATCGGTGGCGGGATGCAGCTCCGTTTCATCTCCTAAAAGAGGAGCTGATATCTTTTCGTGTAGCCGGGTCGTCAGTCCCTGCGACCAGCCACTGAAACGGCGCTCACGAGAATTGGCTCAGCTATGGCACCTACCTCGACAGGAACGCCGTGCCGGCCGGACCACTGGCCGCCGACATCGACAGTGCGCCGGGGGCGATCGCCCAGTTGGTCTGGTTCAGGATCAGCGTGTTGAACACCATCGTGACGCTGTTGCTGCTCATGGTCGAGACCGAGTTGATGGTGACGTTGCGGCTCGGCAGATACATCAGGCCGGTGTAGGACGAGCTGCTGGTGCCGTTGATCGGCAGGTTCGTCGTCGACAGGCCGCTCGGCTCGTACATCAGGATATTGGCGTAGGTGCCGCTGGTCGGCGCCGACAGCGTCGCATTGACGTTGCCGTTGAAGGTGAGCGTCGCGTTCTGGTCGACGAGGTAGAAGGTGACGCCGCTGCCGGTGACCGTCCATCCCGAGTTGAAGGTCATCGCGCCGCCCTTGATGATGTAGAGGCCCGGATTGAGCGTCAGCGTGCCGGAGCCGTTGAAATTGGTCGCGCCGCAATAGACGCCGGGATTGAGCGTGACCGAGCCGGGATCATAGACTTTGTTGTTGGTGGTGCACGCGCCCACCGTGACGGCGGGCAGCTTGCCGGCAAATGGGTCGGAGATCGCCGCGCAGCCGGTCTCGGCCGGCGGAGTGACGCCGCCGTTCTTGGTGATGTTGGTGCCCTTGATGCAGATGCGCTTGACGTTGAGCGTGGCGTTGAACATCGCGGCCGGGCTCTGCGTCGACAGCACGTGGATCTCGCAGCTCGGCGCATTGAGCTGGGCCCCGGAATTCACCAGCAATGATTGCGCGTTGATGGTGCTGACCAGCAGGATGCAGACGGGCGACGTGGTCTGCGCGCCGGCCTTGGCCGTTGCGGACGCCGTCACGCCGAGCGATGTCGTGCCCATCACGTTGAGGAACGAGGTCTTCACCGAGGTCGTCGCAGTGCCCGACAGCGAGCCGTCGCTGTTGGGCGTGAAGGTCGCCGTTGTGCCGGTGCCGAACCGGCCTTTGAAGCTGCCCGAGAACACCGCGCTTGCGGTCGACACCTGCTGCGCGCTCGCCTGGGTCACGCCAGCGAGGACCGCGGCGTCGACCGACTTCTGCAACTGCGCCCTGGTGTCGCTCGACTTGGCGAAATCGACCGCGGCGCCGACCGACACCAGGATCGGGATGATGGTGATGGCGAAGATCATGCTGATCTGGCCGTCCTTCGCGCGGCCAAATCTCCATGCCAGATCGCGAAGAGTCTTCGACGAAATCGATGCGGTCATGTGCGACGCTTCCTGCTGATGGCTGTCCGCGGCTCGATGCCGGCGGATGCGAGCCCCTGCTGCAAAGGAAGTGGCGGTCAGACGTTACCGCATGCTGAATCCGGTTCCGTAAAGGAAACCGGCAGCGGAGTAGCGGAAGCGGAAGGTTAGCAGCCCGTTTGCCGGATCATCGACAGGTGCCCGTTCGCACCACTCATTGGTAGCAGTCGCGCGAATTGCCTGTATTTGGCGGTGACGGCTTGTGAGTTGCAAGCGGTCGGATTGCGCCCGCCGGTGGATGTCGCGCTAACGAGGCGAGCGCCAGATCCGGGGCGAGAGAACGCGGCTGCACACCAATGCGTAGAGCGCGGTCACCAGGATGACGGTGAGATTGACCATGACCGCGTTGAGCGCGCTCGGCAGCCCGACTCGCAGGATGTCGGCGAACAGCCGGCCCTGGTGCACCCGCCAGGGGCCAGCGCCAGCCGCTAATAATGGACGCGCAGGCCGATGCCGCCGTGGATGGTGTTGCCGACCGGCTGCGGGCCGAGCGTGCCGTTGACGAACAGATCGGCGATCCAGCCCTGCGGCAGGCGGAAGCCGAGCCGGCCGCCATATTCGAACCAGCCCTGGTTGCCCATGGTCGGCGTCACCGTGCCGTTGCCGGTGACGGTGGCGACGATGCCGGAGCTGGTCGCGAACGACTGGACGTAGCCGCCATTGATGTTGGCCTCGATGCTCGTGCCGAACAGGTGGGTCCACTGGCCACCGACCTTGACCAGGCTGGTGCGGTCGGTGCCGCCGGCGATCGTCGCATCGAACGGGTTGAAGGCCACCGTGGGATCGCGATAGCCGGCGACGTGCTGCCACAACTGCCACAGCTCGACCGACGCCGCGAGCTCGTCGCGCGGCGAGAGCCGGCTGATCCAGCCGGCGCGGCCGTAGACCGCGTAGTTCGATGCCGTGGTGGTGCCGTCCACCGTGACGTTACCGAGGCTCGTTGCATAGCTCCGGCCGTAGCGCACGCGCTCATAGGGCGTCAGGATCGTGCCGACGTCGAAGAACGGCCGCGACGAGCCCCAGTCGACGAAGTCGTAGCGCAGTGCGAAGGCGCCGATCGGCGCCGACGTCACGTGGTAGCCGTTCTCGTCGTAGTGCGTGTAGGCGAGGCCCGCGAGCAGCGCCAGATTGTTGGTGAGCTGCTTGCGGCCATGGATGCCGGCCGAGAACGAGCCGGCCGAGCCGAATGCGCTGATGCAGTCGTTGCAGTTGACCTGCTCGTTGACGCCGAGCAGCACCAGCCCGAGCACGCGGTTGGTGATCATCTGGTTGAAGCGCTGGTCGGCGAGGCCGTTGATCGCGTTCGCGCTGTTTCCCGCGCCGGTGGGCGACGGCGACGGGGTCGGCGAGATCGAGGGAGAGGGCGTCGGTGTCGGACTTGAGGTCGATGTCGGCGTGGCCGACGGCGTCGGCGTCGCGGTGGGCGAGGAGGTCGGCGACGGCGACGGGGTGGGGCACGGCGCCGCCGCGAAATTGTCCACCCCGCAACTGCTCTGCGCGGCGGCCGGCGCAGCTTGCAGCGCAAGCGCGAGCAGCCCGCCGGCGATGGCGGTCATCAGGAGAGCAAGCTGACCGCGGTGCGTTCTCATCGTCATCGCCCGCACAGGATGCCGGTGAAGTCCTGCGGCGGCGCATTGCTGGCGAGATCGGTGACCGTGCAAAGGCCCGATGTCGACGCGCAGGTTGCTGCAAAGCTCCAGGACGGATTGCTGGTCTTCTTGATTGCGCTTCGGCCGTTGCCGGTCGCGGTGATGATCGCAGTGTCGCCCGGCTGCGTCAGCTCGAGGCATTGGAAGGTGAGGGTGCAGACCCGCGAAGCGCCTTCCTGCAGCACGACCATGGTCTGGCCGCGCTGCGAGCGGATGTCGAGGATGGTGCCGCGCACGCCGATGGTCGCGAGCGGCGTGTTGATCTTGTAGGCGGTTTTCTCGGAATGGCCGGTGACGAAGCGGAACGCGCCAGTGCCGAGCCGGATCGCCATGTCGCGATAGCTGGTCTCGTCGTTGAAGACGGTGCGGTCAAGCGTCAGGGTGGCGTTGGCGCCGAGCGAGAGATTGGTGCTGTCGATCATGACGAGCCGCGCGGCGCTGTCATTGCCGGTGCGCACCGTCTCGTTGCGCACGACGCCGTCGCCGACATTGATCGGACTGCTCGACGCGCCTGCCACGCGCAGCACGTCCTTCTGCACCAGCACGGCCTCGCCGATGCGGCCGTCGGCGCTTGCCCCGCCCGCCAAGCCCAGCAGGGCGGCGGCCGAGATTGCAGCGACACAGGCTCGGCGACGCTGATTCATATCCACACCGAAGATTGTTCCTTGCCCAATCTAGCCGAAGACGGCGCGCGGGGTTGTTGTAAAATAGGCACAAGTTTGCCTCTATGACCGTTCGGTGGTTAGTTGCCGCCACCGTGAGATCAGTTCAACGCGGAGGCCCATGAAGGTATCTGCTGCTCGCCGCGATGACGACGAAGAGGACGGCGAGGTTGCGCAGGATGGCGCTCTGTCGGTCCGCCGCTGTGTGATGACGACATTGCTGATCTTCGCGATCGCGCACGTCGTGCTGATGATCGGGCTCGCCTCGCCGCCGAAATTCGTCTTCGACGAGGTGCATTACGTGCCGGCGGCGCGGCAGATGCTGGGACTGGCGCCGGCGACGCCGCAGCTCAACCCGATGCATCCGCCGCTCGCCAAGGAGCTGATTGCGCTGTCGATCAGGACGTTCGGCGATAACGCCTTCGCATGGCGCTATCCCGGTACCGTGCTCGGCGGGCTCGCCGTGGCCGCGATCTATCTGTGCGGCCTGGCGCTGTTCGCGGCGCAATGGCCCGCCATTGCGGCGGCGCTGCTCGCGGCCTTCAACCAGATGCTGTTCGTGCAGGCGCGCATCGCGATGCTCGACATCGGCGCGCTCGCCTTCAGCCTGCTCGGGATCGCGGCCTTTCTGTTTTCGTTCCGGCAGCGCCGGCCGCAGGTCGTGTTCGCGCTGGCGGGCGCGCTGTTCGGCCTTGCGATCGCCTGCAAATGGAGCGGGCTGTTTCCGCTGCTGACGGCGCTTCTCATCGTCGGTCTCATCAAGCTGTTGCAGCATTGGCAGACCTCGTTTGGCGATGGCGAGCCGACCGACTGGTATCGGCCCGAGCAATGGCCGCAACTGAGCTGGCTGCAGATCGTGCTGTGCCTCGTCGCGATGCCCACCGTCTGCTATCTCGCGACCTTCGTCCCGCTGCACGGCCTGTCCGTCGTGGGCATCTTCGAGGCGCAGCGGCGCATCTTTGACGACAGCGTCACCACGGCGATCGCCGGCCACACCTATATGAGCGCGTGGCCGACCTGGCCGCTGCTGGTCCGTCCGGTCTGGTTCCTGTTCGACAAGACGAGCGACACCGACATCGCCGCGGTGGTGCTGCTCGGCAATCCGCTGGTGCTGTGGCCGGCGCTTGCGGCGATCGCGATCTGCGTCCGGGATTTCATCGCGACGCGCAGCGCGACGGCGTTCCTGATCCTGGCGTTCTATCTCGGCTGCTATCTGCCCTGGGCGCTGCTGCCGCGCGCGCTGAGCTTCATCTACTACTACCTGCCGTCGGCGACGCTGGCGAGCCTCGCGCTCGTCCATGTGCTGACCCGCTGGCCGCGCTGGGTGCTGTTGAGCTATGTCGCCGTCGCGATCCTGGGCTTCGTCGCGATGCTGCCGGTCAGCGCCGCCTTCATCGGCACGACGATGCAGACCTTCACCCGGTTGATGCTGTTCCAGAGCTGGATCTGAAACCGGACAAAAAGCGCCCCGCCCGCCAGGGACCGTGGGCAGGCGGGGCGATGCGCGGCGGAGCGCTCACTTCGCCGCGGTTTTGGTGTCCATGTTGACGACCTGGACCCGCCGGTTGAGCGGATCGGCCGGGTTGGCCGCGTCCTTGAGCTTGGTCTTGCCATAGCCGACCGTGACGAGGTCCTGGCCGGGGAGGGCGAACTTCTCGACCAGATAGCGTTTGATGGTGTCGGCACGGCGCTCGGAGAGATCCTGGTTGAAGCCGTCGCTGCCGATGCCGTCGGTATGGCCGGCGACCACGAAGGTCGAGCCCTTCAGGTTCGGATCGGACAGCGCCTTGCCGAGCTCCTGCACGGCCGGCATCGAGGCCTTGCTGATCTCGGCCGAGTTGTAGTCGAACTGGATCTCGAGATCGATCTTGGGCTTGGTGGCCGCGATCTCGGCAATCTGCTCGCGCTCGCCGAGCGACAGCGAGCGGGTCTTGCGGTTGCGCATGCTGTCGATGAAGGCCGCTTGCTTCGCCTGCGCTGCCGCGTCGGCCTGCGGGGTCGCCTGCGGTCCGACCGAAATGCCGCGCGTCACGGCCTTCGGCTTCAGCGCGTTGAGGATCTTGTCGGCCGACACGGCCTCGCCGGCGAGCGCGGTGCCTGCGCCGATCGCCAGCATGGCGGAGAACGCCGCCGCCTGAACTGCAAAGCGTCCAAAATATGGGGTCATCGTCGTTATCCTCGGGTCGTCATGCCCTATGGCCATTGGATGCGTGAACGATAGAACGGGTTCAAAGCATCAAATGTGATCGACGTCACGTTGCCGGACCGGGCGGCCCTTGAGGGGCGAAGCGAGTGGTCTGCGGGATGCGCCGCGCGCTGCCGCAAAGCGATCGGCAGGTGGCCGGTCCGCGAACAACAAATCGGCCAGATGCGGTTCTACCGGATAGCGCTCGCCGGGAAAAATCGCAAACCTGAGGGACGCGAACGGCGAGTGGATTCGTAGTCAAAGAAACGCGAACAGAAAAGCAAAGCCGTGTTCAACCCATCGCACAGGCGCGACTATCAGTCCCATCGGGCAAGCAGTCAGGATCAGACGGGATCAGTGGGTTCCATGTCGACGCTGATCGGAGCTGGCATCATAGCGGCATCGATCCTGCTGTCGACGCTGATCACTGCGGTCGGCAACCGCTATGTCGGCCTGGAAAGTCCCTCCGAGGATACGGCCTGGCTGGTCGACCGCCTGACCGGCCGCATCTACAAGTGCCGTGCGCCGGATCCCGGCCGCGCCAGCTGCAAGGCCGAGATCGCCACCGGCAGCATTCCGGACAAGTCCAAGCCTTGAGGTTCCGCTAGGGGATCTCGCCGGCCTGATTTGCCGTTGCGGGAGCGGGGGCGAATCTCGCACCATTGCGCGGCATGCCCGCCGTTTCCACGCCCATCCCGCTCCCCAAGCCGCAGGCGCGCCGCATCTGGCTGCGCGCGCAGCGGCTCGATGCCGAGGCGCCGTTCGGCGCGGGCCCCGAGGCGGTCGCCGCCGCCATTGCCCATCTCGGCTATGTGCAGATCGACACCATCAACGTCATCGAGCGCTGCCATCACCACATCCTGTTCAGCCGCATTCCCGCCTATCGCCGCGCCGATCTCAGGCAGGCGCAGAGCACCGACAAGACCGTCTTCGAATATTGGACCCACGCGCTGTCCTATATTCCTGTGCAGGACTTCCGCTACTTCGTTCCGGCGATGCGCCGCCACCGCCGCGAGGGCCATCGCTGGCTCACGACCGTGAAGCCTGAGGATACGCGCAAGGTCATGCGGCTGATCCGCCAAGGCGGCGCGCTGACGATCCGCGACATCGACGACGACGTTCTGCGCGAGAAGGACCACGCCTGGGCCAGCCGCAAGCCGTCGAAGCGCGCGCTGCAGCTCGGCTTCTACGAGGGCGTGCTGACGGTGTCGGGCCGCGACGGCATGCTCAAGACCTACGACCTCACCACCCGGCATTTCGGCTGGGAACGGCTGCCGAAGGGCGCCAATGATCGCGAGATCGCAACCTATCTGCTCGACCGCGGCTTGCGCGCCCAAGGCGTCGTCAGCCTCGATTCGCTCTGCCATCTCAATGCGCCAAGCAAGGCCGCGGTACGGCGGGTCATCGATGCCAGGGTCCGGCGCGGCGAGCTGCTGCCGGTGACGGCGGAGGGCGCCGGCAAGCAGGAGCACTGGATCACGCCTGCTGCATTGGCAGCGCCGATCGAGATCGATCCGGCGCGCGTGCACATTCTGTCGCCGTTCGATCCGCTGATCATCCAGCGCAAGCGGACGCAGGCGATCTTCGACTACGATCATCGCTTCGAGGCCTATGTCCCGAAGGACAAGCGCCTGTTCGGCTATTTCGCGCTGCCCGTCCTGGTCGGCGACGAGATCGTCGCCGCGCTCGACCTCAAGACCGACCGCCAGAACGGCAAGCTCCTGATGCAGAAATGGAGCTGGGTCGGCCAGGGCAAGGCCGCGCGTGGCGAGCGGCGCAAGGCGCTGAAGCGGGTGATCGAGGATGAGCTGCACCGGTTCCAGAAGTTTCAGCTTGGAGATTGAGGCCGGGAGCAACGGGTCCGTTTTCGCTTGAATTGGGAATGATTGTTTCCTATTATCCGGCCATGATGAAGTCTCCGAAGGATGCCGTCGAGCGCCGTGGGCCTGGCCGGCCGCGCGAGTTTGACATGGATACCGCCTTGAGCAGGGCGCTGGTGGTCTTCAGCGAGCGCGGCTACCACGCGGCATCGCTGGCCGAGCTACGCGTCGCGATGAAGCTCGCGACGGGAAGTCTCTACAAGGCGTTCCAGGACAAGCGCGCGATCTTCCTCGCGACACTCGATTACTACATCGCGCGGCGTGACCGACAGGTGCGCGAACGTCTCGATGCGCAGCACAGCGGCCGCGACAAGCTGCGGGCCTTGCTGCAGTTCTATGCCGAGTCCGCCAGTGACGGCGAGGGCCGGCGCGGTTGCATGGTCGTCACCAGCGCGGCGGAGCTCGCCAGCCTCGACGCCGAGTCCGTGGCGAAGGTCCGGGGCGCACTGCGCCGCGTCGAGGCGCTGTTGCGCGACTTGATCAGGCTCGGGCAAGCCGATGGATCCATCCGGCCGGGGCTCGATGCCGACGTCGTCGCCGGCGCTCTGTTCTGCATGATCCAGGGCTTGCGCGTGGTCGGCAAGACCGGGCGCGGCAAGAGCGAGATGATGGCTGTCGCGAGCCAGGCCGATGCCCTGCTCGGTTGAGCTTTCGTTTAAATAGGAAACAATCGTTCTATAAAGGAGAAACATCATGCGTCATCAGTCGAACGTGACAGCCGAAGCCGACGCCTCGCGGGTCGTCGCGGCGGAGCCGCTGTCTCGGGCGGAAGCGTCGCTGCCCGGCTTCGAGCATCGGTTCGAGACCATCGACGGCACCCGGCTGCACTATGTCAGCGGTGGCCGGCCTGATGGCGAGATCGTCGTGCTGCTCGCCGGCTTTCCCGAGAGCTGGTTCGCCTGGCGCAGGGTCATGCCGCTGCTCGCGCCGCGCTATCGGGTGATCGCGGTGGACCTCCCGGGGCAGGGCGACTCGGACCGGCCGGCGGACGGCTATGATACGCAGACCCTGGCCACGGCGGTGCATCGACTGCTGCAACGGCTCGGCGCCACGCGCTATCATCTCGCGGCCCACGACATCGGCGCATGGGTGGCCTATCCCTATGCGCTGCTGTTCGAGGCTGAACTGCGCAGCCTGGCCCTGCTCGATGCCGGCATTCCCGGCGTTACCTTGCCCGACGCACTGCCATTCGCGCCGGAACGCGCGTGGCGGACTTGGCACTTTGCGTTTCATGGTCTCGCTGAGCTTCCGGAGTTTCTGATCCAAGGGCGCGAACGCGACTATCTCAGTTGGTTCCTGCGTCGAAAGGCGGCCAATCCCCAGACGTTCCTGGAGAGCGACCTCGATGAGTATGGCCGCGTGCTGACCAAGGCCGGCGGCCTGCGCGCCGGGCTGGCCTATTATCGTTCTGCTGCGCTGTCGGCGCGCCAGAACCGGGAGCTGAATGCCAGGGGCAGGCTGAAGCCGCCGCTGCTGGCCATCGGCTCCGACCAGGGCTCGATCGTGGACATGGCGGCGCCGCTCAGGGAGTTTGCCCACCATGTCGAAGGCATCACCATCGCCTGCTGCGGCCACTACATTCCGGAAGAACAGCCGGCCGTTCTGGCCGAGGAGCTCGACGCCTTCTTCAGCCGCGTTGCGGCCGGGCCGAATTGAGCGTCTCGACGCTGCGGGTCGACCTGCCGTTCAAGTGATGCGCATCGTCCTTTCCTGCCGGCGCACCTACGGCAATGCGCGGCGCATCGCCGCGCGATCGACGGCGATGCCGAGCAGTATGCCGGCGGCATAGACGACGATGTTCCAGAGCGAGAAGATGCGGCCGAGCAGCAGCGCACCTGCAAGCGTCAGGCGGAAGCCGTCGAGCCACGGCGTGTGGACCAGACGGCTGGCCTCGACGATCACGGTGACGGCGAGCGCCAGCCCGCCGATCTGCCACGGTGACATCCGCGGCAGCAGCGCGACGAGCAGCATGTAAACCATCGTCGCCCAGAGGAGGGAGCCGCCATACTTGACGATGAAGGCGGGCGCTCCGAGGCCGAGACCGGCGAAGCGCAGTGCGAGCCCGAGCGCGATCATGATCAGTGCCGTCGCAAACGCCATCGCGGCGCGGCGGCGCTTGCCGGCGCGCGGCGGCCACCAGGAGGATAGCGGCGTCATGCGCGCGCCGCGCCCCCGCGATGCGCCGACGGGCTGTGGGATGTCAGGTTTTCCGATTGACTTGCCACGACCGATGCTCAACACCGCCTTCAACTATCAATGTCCAGAAAGCTCCCGGGAGGAGATCGATGAGTCCGTCCGCCACCACTCCGGCCGCACCTGGCCGCTCCGACATCGAGGCCGCGACCATCCGCGCGATCTCCTGGCGGCTGATTCCCTTTCTGGTGCTGGCCTATTTCTTCTCCTATCTGGATCGCGTCAATCTCGGCTTCGCCGCGCTGACCATGAACGCGGAGCTGAAATTCTCGCCGCTGGTGTTCGCCTGGGGCGCGGGCATCTTCTTCATCGGCTATTTCATCTTCGAGGTGCCGAGCAATCTCGCGCTGGAGAAGTTCGGCGCCAGCCGCTGGATCGCCCGCATCATGGTGACCTGGGGGATCATCTCGGCGCTGATGGCCGTGGTCTCGGGCCCCTGGAGCTTCTACACGCTGCGCTTCCTGCTCGGCGTCGCCGAGGCCGGATTCTTTCCCGGCATCATCCTCTATCTCACTTACTGGTATCCCGCGCAGTATCGTGCGCGCTTCCTCGCCGCCTTCGCGGTTGCCGTGCCGATTTCGACCGTGATCGGCGCGCCCGTCTCCGGCCTGCTGCTCGGCATGCACGGCCTGATGGGGCTGCAGGGCTGGCAGTGGCTGTTCATCATCGAGGGAATTCCGTCCATCATCCTCGGCGTCGTCACCTGGTTCTATTTGACCGACCGGCCGGAGCACGCGGCCTGGCTGTCGGCGGAGCAGAAGGCCTGGCTCGCGGCAAGGCTCGAGGCCGAAACGGCGGCGAAGCAGGCCGCCGGACACATGACGCTCGGTGAGGCGCTGTCGTCGCCCAAGGTGATCGTGCTCAGCCTGATCTATTTCGGCTTCGTCGGCGCGCTCTACGGCATGCAGTTCTGGCTGCCGCAGATCGTCAAGGCGTTCGGACTGAGCAATGTGCAGACCGGCTTCGTCACCGCGATCCCCTATGCGTTCGGCACCGTCGCGATGATCCTGTGGGCGCGGCATTCCGATGCGACGCGCGAGCGCGTGATCCATGTCGGCGCGCCGCTGATCCTGATCGCTGTCGCGCTGGCCGCCTCGAGCGTGATCGGCGATCCCACGCTCACCATGGTCGCGCTGACGGTCGCCGCGATCGGCGTGTTCTGCGTCTTCGGCGTGTTCTGGACCTTGCCCACGGCGTGGCTGTCGGGCACGGCCGCGGCCGGCGCCATCGCGCTGATCAACTCGATCGGCAATCTCGCCGGCTTCGGCGGTCCCTATCTGGTCGGCTGGATCAAGGACACCACCGGCTCCACCACCCACGGCCTGCTCGCGCTGTCGGTGTTGCCGCTGATCGCCGGGCTGCTCGTGTTCTTCGGCGGCCATGAGAGCAGGGTCGAATTCGCGGACCAGGCGCCGGCGGAGTGAGTCCCACGTGCATGCTGTGATCGGCATTCGGCTTTCGACCGTTGTCCGGCACGGCCCCGAAAGGACGGCGGGGATGGGCATTGACGCAGTTCAGAGCCTGCCTGCCGCGCCAATGAGCACCTGCGGCAACATGTCCAGATGTTCACGAAGTCATGATCACTGACGAATATTGACAATCGTCACTCAACATTCGACACTTCCTCGCAACTGCAGCGAGGGTGCCCCATGTTGATCCGCCTGATTTTCGCGAGCTATACCAAGCTGTTGACTGGTCTTGCGCTGGCCACCATGGCCGTCGCCCTGGCCGGGTGCAATGAAACCGTCGCCCAGAAAGCCGAGCCGATCCGGCCGGTGCTGGTCGCCCCCGTGCATTACGAGGCCGAGACGCCTGAACGCAGCTTCGTCGGCACCATCAGGCCGCGCATCGAGGCCGATATCGGCTTCCGCGTCGCCGGCAAGGTCGCCAAGCGCCTGGTCGAGGTCGGCCAGACCGTCGATGTCGGCCAGCCGCTCGCCACGCTCGACGAGGTCGACCTGAAGCTCCAGGCCGAGCAGGCCGAAGCCGAATTCCGCGCCGCCACCGGCGTGCTTGCGCAGGCGTCCGCCGCCGAGACCCGAGCCAAGGAGCTGCGGGCCAAGGGCTGGACCACCGATGCTCAGATGGACCAGGCCAGGGCGTCCGCCGACGAGGCGAGGGCACGGCTCAACCGTGCCGAACGCTCGGTCGAACTGACCCGCAACTCGCTGTCCTACGCGACGCTGGTTGCGGACGCGCGCGGTGTCGTCACCGCGAGCATGATCGAGCCAGGCGTGGTCGTTGCCGCCGGCCAGGCGGCGATCCGTGTCGCGCGTTTCGCAGAGAAGGAGGCGGTGGTCGCGATCCCGGAGACCCTGCTCGAACGCGCCAAGACCGGTAGCGCCTACGTCACGCTGTGGTCGGAAGCCGACAAGAAATATGCGGCGAAGCTGCGCGAGATCGCGCCCACCGCCGATTCCGCGACGCGCACCTATCTCGCCAAGTTCTCGCTGCCGGACGCCGGCGAAGCCGTCTCGCTCGGTATGACCGCGACCTTGACGCTCGCCGATCCCGCCACCACGCGCGTCGCGCGGCTGCCGCTGTCGGCGCTGTTCAGCGAGGGCCGCGATCCGTCGCTCTATGTCGTCAACGACAAGGGCGAGGTGACGCTGAAGCCGGTGAAGGTGAAGGCCTATGACAGCAAGGATGTGCTCGTCACGTCAGGCGTCGACGAGGGCGACAAGGTCGTGGCGCTCGGCGTGCAGAAGATCGATCCCGCCCAGAAGGTGCGGGTCGTGTCAGCGCTGACGTTCTAGTTCTCCTGTCGTTCCGGGCGCACGCAGTGCGAACCCGGAACCTCGAGATTCCGGGTTCGATGCTTCGCATCGCCCCGGAATGACGAAAGTAATGGTTGTCATTGCGAGGAGCGAAGCGACGAAGCAATCCAGACTGTTTCCACGGAAGGATTCCTGGATTGCTTCCACCGTCGCCCTTCGGGCTATGGCGGACAAGTCGCTTCGCTCGCAATGACGATCACTGAGAATGGCCTGGAATAGCGATATCGGATCATCGGAGAGCACCCATGAAGCGGTTCAACCTGTCGGCCTGGGCGGTCAATCATCCGCCGCTGGTGCTGTTCCTGATCATCGCGCTCGGCGTCGCCGGCTTCTTCTCCTATCAGAAGCTCGGCCGTGCCGAAGATCCGTTCTTCACCGTCAAGGTCGTCAACGTCTCGGTGATGTGGCCGGGCGCGACGGCGGCCGAGATGCAGAGCCAGGTCGCCGACCCCATCGAGAAGAAGCTGCAGGAGCTGCCTTACTTCGAGAAGGTGCAGACCTATTCGAAGCCGGCCTTCACCGCGATGCAGGTGACCTTCCGCGATTCGACGCCGCCGGCAGAGGTGCCGCATCTGTTCTACCTGATCCGCAAGAAGCTCGACGACGTGCAGTCGTCGCTGCCGTCGGGCATCGTCGGGCCGTTCGTCAATGACGAGTTCTCCGACGTCGATTCCATCTTGTTCATGATGACCGGCGACGGCGCCGATTATGCGCAATTGAAGAAGACCGCCGAAGGCCTGCGCCAGCGCCTGCTCAAGGTCACCGGCGTCACCAAGGTCAATCTCTACGGCACCCAGGACGAGCGCATCTATGTCGAGTTCAGCCATGCCAAGCTCGCCACGCTCGGCGTCACACCGCAGGCCCTGTTCGATTCGTTGGCCAAGCAGAACAATGTGACCCCGGCCGGCACGGTCGAGACCTCGTCGCAGCGCGTGCCGCTGCGCGTCACCGGCGCGCTCGACGGCGCCAAGGCGGTGGCGGAGACGCCGGTCGAAAGCAACGGACGCGTGTTCCGGCTCGGCGACATCGCGACCGTCACCCACGGCTACGTCGATCCGCCGAGCTTCAAGGTGCGGCAGGAGGGCAAGCCCGCGCTCGGCATCGGCGTGGTCACGGCCAAGGAGGCCAACATCCTGGAGCTCGGCAAGGAGGTGCACGCCGCCGCCGACGATTTCATGAAGGCCGTGCCGCAGGGCATCGAGATCGAGCAGATCGCAGACCAGCCCAAGGTGGTCGAGCACGCCGTCAGCGAGTTCGTGCACTCGTTCGTCGAGGCGCTGGTGATCGTGCTGTTCGTGTCGTTCCTGGCGCTGGGATGGCGCACCGGCATCGTGGTGGCGCTGTCGGTGCCGCTGGTGCTCGGACTCGTCTTCATCGTCATGAACATCATGGGGCTCAACCTGCACCGCATCTCGCTCGGCGCCCTCATCATCGCGCTCGGCCTGCTGGTCGACGATGCCATCATCGCGGTCGAGATGATGGTGGTGAAGATGGAGCAGGGCTGGGACCGGATGCGCGCCGCGTCGTTTGCCTGGGAATCCACCGCATTCCCGATGCTGACCGGCACCCTGGTCACGGCCGCCGGCTTCCTGCCGATCGGCTTTGCCAATTCGGCGGTCGGCGAATATGCCGGCAGCATCTTCTGGATCGTCGCCATCGCGCTGGTCGCGTCGTGGTTCGTCGCGGTGATCTTCACGCCCTATATCGGCGTCAAGCTGCTGCCCGACATCAAGGTTCATCACGACCATGATGAGCACGCGATCTACGATACGCGCATGTATCGCGGCCTGCGCCGCGTGATCCGCTGGTGCGTCGATCACCGCATCACCACAGTCGCTGCGACGGTCGGCGTGTTCGCGGCATCGATCGTGGCCTTCGGCCACGTCCAGCAGCAGTTCTTCCCGCTGTCGGAACGCCCCGAGCTGTTCCTGCAGTTGCGGCTGCCGGAGGGCACCGCATTCGGTGTCACCGAGAAGGCTGCCAAATCAGCAGAGAAGCTGCTCAAGGACGACAAGGACATCGAGACCTACACCGCCTATGTCGGGCAGGGCTCGCCGCGGTTCTGGCTCGGCCTCAACCCGCAACTTCCGAACGAGGCCTTCGCCGAGATCGTGATCGTCGCCAAGGACGTCGCCGCGCGCGAGCGCATCAAGGCCAAGATCGAGACCGCGGCTGCGAATGGCGAGCTGAACGAAGCGCGCGTCCGCGTCGATCGCTTCAATTTCGGTCCGCCGGTCGGCTTCCCGGTCCAGTTCCGCGTCATTGGCCCGGATGCGGCGAAGGTGCGCGAGATCGCCCATCAGGTGCGCGACGTCATGCGCCAGAACCCGAATGTCAGGGATCCGCAGCTCGACTGGAACGAGCAGTCGCCCTACCTCAAGCTGGTCGTCGACCAGGATCGTGCCCGCGCGCTCGGCCTGACCCCGCAGGACGTGTCGCAGTCGCTGGCGATGCTGATCTCCGGCGTGCAGGTCACGACCATCCGTGACGGCATCGAGAAGGTCGGCGTCGTCGCCCGTGCGGCGCCGTCCGAACGGCTGGATCTCGCCCATGTCGGCGACCTCACCATCACCTCGAAGAACGGCGTGGCCGTGCCGCTGCAGCAGATCGCCAAGATCGAGTATTCCCACGAGGAGCCGATCCTGTGGCGTCGCAACCGCGACATGGCGATCACGGTGCGCGCCGACGTGGCGGATGGCGTCCAGGCGCCGGATGTCACCAACCAGATCT
The DNA here is from genome assembly GCF_032487555.1 of Bradyrhizobium sp. SZCCHNRI1029. Lineage (NCBI taxonomy): Bacteria > Pseudomonadati > Pseudomonadota > Alphaproteobacteria > Hyphomicrobiales > Nitrobacteraceae > Bradyrhizobium > Bradyrhizobium sp. SZCCHNRI1029. The sequence continues at coordinate 39,285 of NZ_JAUEUK010000004.1, read as the reverse complement.
CGCCGAAGCTGCAGGATATCCGCAACCACCTCGCGCCCGCCTACCGGATCGAGGCCGGCGGCGCGTTCGAGGAATCCGCCAAGGGCAATGCCTCGATCTTCGTGCTGTTTCCGCTGATGGTCATCGTGATGCTGACCCTGCTGATGATCCAGCTGCAGAGCTTCTCACGGCTGATCCTGGTGTTCCTGACCGCGCCGCTCGGCATCGTCGGCGCCTCGCTCGGGCTCAATGTCGCCAACGCGCCGTTCGGCTTCGTGGCGCTGCTCGGCCTGATCGCGCTCGCCGGCATGATCATGCGCAACGCGGTGATCCTGGTCGATCAGATCGAGACCGACGTTGCCCATGGCCTGACCCGCAAGGAGGCGATCATCGAGGCCACGGTGCGCCGTGCCCGCCCCGTGGTGCTGACCGCGCTCGCCGCGATCCTCGCCATGATCCCGCTGTCGCGCTCGGCGTTCTGGGGCCCGATGGCGATCACCATCATGGGCGGGTTGTTCGTTGCAACCTTCCTGACGCTGCTGTACTTGCCTGGATTGTATGCCCTATGGTTCCGCAAGAGTCTCGACGAGCGCGGAGCGAAAGACGCGGATCATTCCGCAGCGCAGCACACTGACGTGCCGAGGCCCGCGCTTCCTCTGGCCGAGGCCGCCGAATGAAGGACCAACAAGATCGCAGGCATGATGACCCTGGTTTCCGACCATATCGAATCCGATACGCACGAGCGCATTCTCGTCGTTGCTGAGCGCCTGTTTCGACAGATCGGCTACCAGAAGACGACCGTCGCCGACATCGCCAAGGAGCTCCGTATGAGCCCGGCGAATGTCTACCGGTTCTTCGACTCCAAGAAGGCGATCCACCGGGGGGTCGCCCACACGCTGATGGCCCAGGTCGAGGCGGCCGCCATCATGATTGCGGAGCGGCCCGGCCCGGCGGCGCCGCGGCTGCGCGAGCTGCTCGGCACGATCCATCGCATGAACACCGAGCGCTATGTCGGCGACAGCAAGCTGCACGAGATGGTCGCGGTGGCGATGGAGGAGAGCTGGGACGTCTGCGAGGCGCACATGCTGCTGATCACCGAAATCATCGGCCGGGTGATCGGGCAGGGCGCGGCGTCCGGCGAATTCGTGGTCACCGATCTGCCGCTGGCGGCAAAATGTGCGACGACCGCGATGATGCGCTTCTTCCATCCGCAGATGATCGCGCAATGCGCGACCAAGCCGGGCCCGACGATCGACGAGATGATCGATTTCGTGCTGTCAGGCCTTGGTTCCAGGCGCGCTGCAAGCTAAGTTCGCCGTCATTCGAGCGAAGCTTCGTCGCTTGCGCTCCCCGCAATGACGGAAGGGACGACGGCGTGACCGAACGGGATCTGCATTTCTACGAACCGAAGAACGGCCACGGCCTGCGCCACGATCCCTTCAACGCCATCGTCGCGCCGCGTCCGATCGGCTGGATCTCGTCGCGTGATCCGGACGGTCACGTCAACCTTGCGCCGTACAGCTTTTTCAACGCCTTCAACTACACGCCGCCGATCATCGGCTTCTCCTCGACGCAGTGGAAGGACTCGGTCGCCAACATCCAGGACACCGGCGAGTTCGTCTGGAACCTGGTGACGCGCGGCCTGGCGACGCAGATGAATGCGACCGCCGCGCATGTCGCGCGCGAGGTCGACGAGTTCAAGCTTGCGGGCGTGACGCCGGTAGCTTGCAAGTTCGTCAACGTGCCGCGCGTCGGCGAAAGCCCTGTCGCGTTCGAGTGCAAGGTGACGCAGATCATCCAGCTGCAGGGCGCCGACGGTGCCAAGGCGCAGGCCTGGCTGACGCTCGGCGAGGTGGTCGGCGTGCATATCGACAAGACGCTGATCAAGGATGGCGTCTACCAGACGGCGCTGGCGCATCCGATCGTCCGTGCCGGGCGTCGCGGCGACTATTTCGAGATCATGCAGGAGGCGATGTTCGAAATGGCGAGGCCGGACTGACGGACTTGCGCCTCTTGAACGCTGCTGCAATTGGAGACCACCCGACGTGACCGAAGCGACCGTCCATGCCGCGCTGTCCGCGCCGACCGAGCCCCGCGGCGATCTCTGCATCCGCACCCTGGCGATGCCGGCCGACACCAATGCCAATGGCGACATCTTCGGCGGCTGGCTGCTCAGCCAGATGGACGTCGGCGGCGGCGTGTACGCCGCCAAGGTCGCGAAGTCGCGCACGGTGACGGTCGCGATCGAGGCGATGAACTTCCGCAAGGCGGTGTATGTCGGCGATCTCGTTTCGGTCTATGCGCATCTCGTCCGCGTCGGCCGCACCTCGATGACGGTGCGTCTCGAAGCCTGGGTGCTGCGCCGGAAGGAGGAGCAGCCGATCCTCGTCACCGACGGCAACTTCACCTACGTGTCGATCGACGACGATGGCCGGCCGCAGCCGATCAGGCGCGACGGCTCCGTCACAGCCTGATCACATTCGCGGTCTGTCGGCGCAAGTAACCTCTGTTAATCCGCCGCATATGTCGCTCGCTCGGCATAAGGAACCGCGATCCGGCGATACGCGTTTGTTTGGGTCGGGCGGGACGGAGACGCGAAGGCCGAGCATGCGCGCTCGGCGTCTGCTGCGATCACTCTCGCGCGAGATGCGCCTTGTCCACAGGGCGAGCGTCTTTACGATAATTGCAAGTTCTGGTTGCTTGGCTGCGCGTTGCCGCGTCTCTGCCGTATTGCGTGCTTCGAGTGACACATTCGGACGAGCAGCGCTGACGGCAGTTCGTTTTCGATCCACAAGGCAAAAAATGCCAGCCGGAAAAAATTGCCGGCACAGAGGAAACGGCGGGGGCGTGTTGCGCGAACAGGGTGGGAGGAAGTCCATGTCGGACGTTGACGAGAAACTGACCTTGCAGGTCCTGAAGAAGCTGCAGCAGCGGCTTCTCCACGCCGAGCGCAGGATTTGCGTCTACGAGAATCAGCTCAGCGCGTTTCGTGAACATCACGTCGAGGTGTTGAGGGATCTGCGCACGATCTATCAGTTGCTTGGTCAGCATCAACACCGTCTCGGCGGAGCCGATGCGTCGCTGCGCAAGGTGACGCTCGTGCCGGATGATCCGCACTGATTCGGCAAGGGGGCACGGCGTGAGTGCGTGCAGCGCAGCCAACATAACATCCACACAATTTCCTGTTGGCATTCACATCGGAATAGCCGGTGGCTCCCTGCACGGAACATTCGTCATGGAGCTCGGTTATACGCCCCGGAATGAACGACGGGATTGCGCAATGTCCGACACCTACATCATCGAGGTCAGCTCCCAGGCGGCGGGGATCGTCGTCCGCGACCGCGGCGGCTTCCGCTTCTTCGCGGCGTCCCATCGCTTCAATGCCCTCGAGGGCCAGGTGTTTCGCAATGCCCGCGAAGCCGAACGCGCCGCGATTCGGCTCGTGACCGGCGAGCTGAGCGCAGCCGCCTGAGCAGACGGGCGCACGCGGTGGACGTCGGCCGGACCAGACCGCGCGCGACGTTTCAGGCGATTGCTGCGATGCGCCCAGTGCTTGCCGATTGACGCTTGACTCGATCAGCATCACCATGGTGCAGCTTGTCCCCGAAAGCTTGCCATGGCCGTCCTCTCTCAACGTCAGACCGACATCCTCAACATCGCGCGCGCCTCCGGCCGCGTCATGGTGGAGGATCTCGCGCGCCGCTTCGAAGTCTCGGCCCAGACCATCCGCAAGGACCTCAACGATCTGTGCGAGCAGCGCGCGCTGACGCGCATCCATGGCGGGGCCATCATCGCCTCCGGCGTCGAGAATCTCGCCTACGAGGCGCGGCGCTTCGTCGCTGCCGACGAGAAGAAGGCGATCGGTGCGGTCGCAGCCGCGCGGATTCCGAACGGCTCCTCGCTGTTCATCAATATCGGCACCACGACGGAGGAGGTGGCGAGCGCGCTGTCGTCGCACCAGGACCTGCTCGTCATCACCAACAATCTCAACGTCGCGATGCTGCTCTATCCGCATCCGCGCATCGAGGTGATCGTGGCCGGCGGCACGGTGCGGCGCTCAGACGGCGGCGTGATCGGATCGACCGCGACGCAGCTGATCGGCCAGTTCAAGGTCGACTATGCGATCATCGGCGCATCCGCGATCGACGAGGAGGGCGCGCTGCTCGACTTCGACTATCGCGAGGTCCAGGTGGCGCAGGCGATCATCGCCAATGCCCGCAGCGTGATGCTGGTGGCCGATTCCACCAAGCTCCACCGCAGCGCGCCGGTGCGCATCGCCCATCTCAGCCAGATCCAGACCTTCGTCACCGACCGGCCGCTGCCGGACGGACTGGCCAGCCTCTGCCATAGCCGCGGCATCGAGGTGGTCTCGGCGATGTCCGCCGACGAGGCCGACGACGCCGCGGAGGCAACCGAAACGGCGGGGTCCGCCGTGCTCCGCCGCGCCTGACTTTCCGCCACTCTCGCAGGCTCCTTGATCCCGGTTTGGGCAGGTTTTGCCCAACCGCGGCCCAACATGCGAATTTCGATTTGCTTTCACTTTCGTTTGTGTTTAACTCGAAACCGAAAGTGAAATCGCCGCAGTCAAGGCGATTGCCGGGGGATGCGTCTGTTGGAGCGGATCTACGACCTCGCCATTATCGGAGGCGGCGTGAACGGTTGCGGCATCGCGCGCGATGCGGCCGGACGCGGAAATTCCGTTTTCCTTTGTGAAATGAATGATCTGGCGAGCGGAACCTCGTCCTGGTCGACCAAGCTCGTGCATGGCGGCCTGCGCTATCTCGAATATTACGAGTTCCGGCTGGTCCGCGAGGCGCTGATCGAGCGCGAAGTCCTGTGGCAGATCGCGCCCCACATCATCCGTCCGCTGCGCTTCGTGCTGCCGCATCATTCGGGGCTGCGCCCGGCCTGGCTGCTGCGCCTCGGCCTGTTCCTCTATGACCATCTCGGCGGCCGCAAGCTGCTGCCGCCGACGCGGTCGGTGAACCTGCGCAGCGACGAGGTCGGCCGCCCCTTGATCCCCGGGCGCTACAGCAAGGGCTTCGAATATTCCGACTGCTTCGTCGACGATGCGCGTCTGGTCGTGCTGACCGCGCGGGATGCTGCCGATCGCGGCGCCGTCATCCGCACCCGCGCGCGCGCGACCGAGATCCGTCAGGATGGCGGCCATTGGCTGGTCACGACCGATAACACGCAGACCGGCGAGCGCGAGACCATCAAGGCGCGCGCGCTGGTCAATGCCGCCGGTCCCTGGGTCGAGCAGGTGCTGGCGACCGGCGCCGGCGTCAATGCCAAGGCCAAGGTGCGGCTGGTGCAGGGCTCGCACATCGTGGTGCGCAAGCTCTACGATCACGATCGCGCCTACATCTTCCAGAACGCCGACGGCCGTATCATCTTCGCCATTCCCTATCAGCAGGATTTCACGCTGATCGGCACCACCGATCGCGACTATCAGGGTGATCCGGCCAAGGTGAAGGCGACCGACGAGGAGATCGCCTATCTCTGCGCCGCGCTCGGGGAATATCTCGCCAAGCCGGTGACGCCGGCCGACGTTGTGTGGAGCTATTCCGGCGTGCGGCCGCTCTATGACGACGGCGCCTCCGAGGCCAAGGCGGCGACCCGCGACTACGTGTTCGAGCTCGATACGCCCGGCGGCTTGCCGCTGCTGTCGATCTATGGCGGCAAGATCACCACCTACCGGCGCCTGTCGGAAGAGGCGCTGGAGCGTCTCGCGCCCTATGTGAAAGGGGGCAAGGCGGAGGAGGGATGGACCGGCAAGGCGTCGCTGCCCGGCGGCGACATGAAGGTTTCGGCCGTCGGGCCGTTGATTGCGGATCTCCGCAAGACCTATCCGTTCCTGTCGGATGCACATGCGAAGCGGATCGCCCATGCCTATGGCACGCGGGCTGCGGCCATGCTCGCCGGTGCGACATCTTTGGCCGATCTCGGCCAGGATTTCGGTGGCACCTTGACGGAGCGTGAAGTCAGGTACCTGATGACGAACGAGTGGGCGTTGACGGCCGAGGACATCGTGTGGCGGCGATCGAAGCTGGGGTTGCGGATGTCGGCGGCTGAGATCGCCGCGCTCGATGCGTGGATCACAGCCAATCGCGAGCGCTCCGCCGTGCCGGCGCGTGAGGCGGGAGGGCGCGCATGAGCGTGACGCTCGATCACGTCTCCCGAATTGTCGACGGCGTGACCACCATTCGCGACGTCTCGCTGACGTTGCAGCGCGGTACGCTGAGCGTGCTGCTCGGGCCGACGCTGTCCGGCAAGACCTCGATCATGCGGCTGCTCGCCGGCCTCGACCGGCCGACCACGGGGCGGGTGCTGGTCGACGGCAAGGACGTCACCGGCGCCGACGTGCGGCAGCGCTCGGTCGCGATGGTCTATCAGCAGTTCATCAACTATCCCTCGCTCTCGGTCTATGAGAACATCGCTTCGCCGTTGCGCGTGCAAGGCAAGTCGCGCCAGGAGATCGAGAAGCGCGTGGCGGAAGCAGCCCGGCTGCTCCGGCTCGAGCCCTATCTGAAGCGTACGCCGCTGCAGCTCTCCGGCGGCCAGCAGCAGCGCACCGCGATCGCGCGCGCCCTGGTGAAGGGTGCGGACCTCGTGCTGCTGGACGAGCCGCTCGCCAATCTCGACTACAAGCTGCGCGAGGAGCTGCGCACCGAGCTGCCGCGCATCTTCGAGGCATCCGGCGCAATCTTCGTCTACGCCACCACCGAGCCGTCGGAGGCGCTGCTGCTCGGCGGCCGCACCATCTGCATGTGGGAAGGGCAGGCGCTGCAGGCCGGCGATACTGCGGCCGTGTATCGCCGACCCGACACCTTGCGTGTCGGCCAGGTGTTCTCGGACCCGCCGATGAATACGGTCGAGATCCAGAAGCGCGGCGAGAGCGTGGAGTACGCCGGCGGGGTCAAGGCGCCGGCGGTAGGCCTCTATGCTGATCTGCCCGATGGCGCCTATCGCGTGGGCTTCCGCCCGCATCAGCTCGGGCTTGGCAAAGGCGATGGCAGCCACGGCCGCCATGCCTTTCCTGCGATCGTCTCGGTCACCGAGATCACGGGATCGGAGAGCTTCGTGCATCTGACGCGCGACGGCATGAACTGGGTCTCCGTGCTGCACGGCGTCCATGAATACGAGCCCGGCGAGATCCTCGACGCGGTGCTCGATCCGTCCAATGTGTTCGTGTTCGACGCTGGCGACCGCCTGGTCGCCGCGCCGGCGATCTGAGGGAGATGCCGCATGGCCCGCATTGACCTCGTCGATCTCGCCCACGCCTACAACGGCAACAGCGGCGATATCGAGAGCTACGCGCTGAAGCCGGTGACGATGACCTGGCGCCAGGGCGGCGCCTATGCGCTGCTCGGCCCGTCCGGCTGCGGCAAGACCACGCTGCTCAACTTGATCTCCGGCATTCTGACGCCTTCGCACGGCAAGATCCTGTTCGACGGCACCGACATCACCAAAGCCTCGACCCGCGAGCGCAACATCGCGCAGGTGTTCCAGTTTCCGGTGATCTACGACACGATGACGGTCGGCGAGAACCTCGCCTTTCCGCTCAAGAACCGCGGCGTGCCGAAAGCGGAGATCGACAAGCGCGTCGCCGAGATCGCGCGGCTCTTGGACCTGACGCCGGACCTCCATCGCAAGGCGACGCGGCTCACCGCCGACGCCAAGCAGAAGATCTCGCTCGGCCGCGGCCTGGTGCGCTCCGACGTCGCCGCCGTGTTGTTCGACGAGCCGCTGACCGTGATCGATCCCGAGCTGAAATGGCAGCTGCGCTCCAAGCTGAAGGCGCTGCATCGCGAGCTCGACCTGACGATGATCTACGTCACCCACGACCAGACCGAGGCGCTGACCTTCGCCGACACCGTCGTCGTCATGCATGACGGCCGCGTGGTGCAGAGCGGCACGCCCGCGGAATTGTTCGACAAGCCGGCGCATACCTTCGTCGGCTACTTCATCGGCTCGCCCGGCATGAACATCCTCTCCGCCGAGGTGAAGGGACGCGAGGCCCGCATCGATGGCCACACCCTGACGCTGTCGCGCAGCTACGACGCGCTGCCGGCCGGCGCCAAGATCGAGATCGGCGTCCGCCCGGAATTCGTCGATGTCGCTCAACCCGGACCGGGCCTGCTCGACGCCAATATCGAACGCGTCGACGATCTCGGCCGCATCCGTTTCGCCCGCGTTCGCGTCGGCGACGTCAAGTTCGCCGCGCGCCTGCCGGCCGGCTTCTCGCCGCAGGGCTCGGCGATCGGGCTGAAGTTCGATCCAGCCTATGTCCACGTCTATGCCGACAGCCGTCTCGTCGAGGGAGCCTGAGTGATGGACAAGACCATCAACAACAAGGCCTGGTTCCTGGTGCTGCCGGTGTTCCTGCTGGTGGCGTTCTCCGCTGTCCTGCCGCTGATGACGGTGGTGAACTATTCGATGCAGGACACGTTCGGCAACAACCAGTTCTTCTGGAATGGCGTCGGCTGGTTCAAGGAGCTGCTCGATCCCTCGACCGATCTCGGCGGCCGCTTCCTCGCCTCGCTCGGGCGCAACCTGATCTTCTCGCTCGCGATCCTGGCCATCGAGGTTCCGCTCGGAATCGTCGTGGCGCTGTCGATGCCGCGGGGCGGATGGACCGTGGCGTTCTGCCTCGTCGTGCTGGCGCTGCCGCTGCTGATTCCGTGGAACGTGGTCGGCACGATCTGGCAGATCTTCGGCCGCTCCGACATCGGCCTGCTCGGCTACACGCTCAACGCCATCGGCCTGGACTACAATTACGTCTCGAACGACGCCGACGCCTGGTTCACGGTCATCTTGATGGACGTCTGGCACTGGACCAGCCTGGTAGCGCTGCTGTGCTATGCCGGCCTGAAGTCGATCCCCGACGCCTATTACCAGGCTGCGCAGATCGACGGCGCCTCGCGCTGGGCGGTGTTCACCGCGATCCAGCTGCCCAAGATGCATCGCGTGCTGCTGATCGCCGTGCTGCTGCGCTTCATGGACAGCTTCATGATCTACACCGAGCCGTTCGTCGTCACAGGCGGCGGGCCGGGCAATTCGACGACCTTCATCTCGATCGAGCTCGTCAAGATCGCGCTCGGCCAGTTCGATCTCGGCAAGGCGGCTGCCCTGTCGCTGGTCTACAATCTGATCATCCTGATCGTCTGCTGGGTGTTCTACACCATCATGACCAATGCCGGCGCCGAGCGGCGGCCGGTGAAAGGGGGCGCGTGATGAACACCATTCCGGGCCGTCGGATCATCATCTCGCTGTTCCTGGTCTTCCTGCTGTTGCCGATCTACTGGCTCGTCAACATGAGCTTCAAGACCAACAACGAGATCGTCACCACGATGAACTTGTGGCCGCATCAGCCGACGCTGGCCAACTACATGCGCATCTTCACCGACGAGAGCTGGTATTCCGGCTACATCAACTCGCTGAAATACGTGATCATCAACACGGTGATCTCGATTGCCGTGGCGCTGCCGGCGGCCTATGCATTCTCGCGGTACCGCTTCCTTGGCGACAAGCACCTGTTCTTCTGGCTGCTGTCGAACCGCATGGCGCCGGCTGCGGTCTACGCGCTGCCGTTCTTCAATCTGTATTCGGCGATCGGCCTGTTCGATACGCCCTGGGCGGTGGCGCTGGCGCATTGCATCTTCAATATCCCGCTCGCGGTCTGGATCCTCGAAGGCTTCGTGTCGTCGGTGCCGCGCGAGATCGACGAGACGGCGTTCCTCGACGGCTACTCGTTTCCGCGCTTCTTCGTGAAGATCCTGGTGCCGCTGATCGCGAGCGGCATCGGCGTCGCCGCCTTCTTCTGCTTCATGTTCTCCTGGGTCGAACTGCTGCTCGCGCGCACGCTGACCTCCGTCGACGCCAAGCCGATCTCGGCGGTGATGACGCGCACGGTCTCGGCGTCCGGCATGGATTGGGGTCTGCTCGCGGCTGCCGGCGTGCTCACGATCATCCCCGGCGCGCTCGTCATCTGGTTCGTCCGCAACTACATCGCGCGCGGCTTCGCGCTGGGACGGGTGTGATGACGCACGCTTGTTGCCACGGCCTCCGTTCCGCCTCCTCCGCTTGCGGGGGAGGCCGTATCGCATCGTCAGATGCGATACGGGTGGGGGCATCTCTCCTCTCGGGCGCTCCGACGCGCGGCGCCCCCACCCCAACCCTCCCCCGCAAGCGGGGGAGGGGGCCCATTACCGCCTGGAGCCGATAGCCATGAACAGCATCGCATGGATGGCATGGACCTTGCCGACCGCGATCTTCTTTGCTGCGCTCGCATGCACGCTCGGCGTCATGATCGTGCTCGCCGCGCGCTACCCGGAGGCCGAGCGGGTCGGCGTGCTGCGCATCCCGACCACGCGCGGCGACCGGCTGTTCATCTCGCTGATCTCGGCCGCCGTCATTCATCTCGTATGGATCGGTCTGGTCGGCACCGACACGATTGCGACCTTGCCGATCGGCGAGGAAGGGTTTGAGGTTTCGAGCCTGTGGCTCGCGACCGCAATTTCGCTTGCATCAGCCGTTGCGATCTTCCGCACCGTCTGACGCAGGTGAAAAGGGGCAGATCCGGGGACAACCCGGACCTGGATACGTCTGTCGCTCAAGGAGGAAAGCATGCGACACTTGAAACCTAGGAAGCATCACCTGACCAAGGCGAGCTATCTCGCGATGACCAGCGCTGCTGCGCTGTTCGCCGCCACTATGACGCTGTCCGTGCCGGCACGTGCGGACGACGCCACGATCCAGAAGTGGATCGACAGCGAATTCCAGCCTTCGACGCTGTCGAAGGAAGAGCAGAAGAAGGAGCTCGAGTGGTTCGCGAAGGCCGCCGAGCCCTTTAAGGGCATGGAGATCAACGTCGTCTCAGAGACCATCACGACTCACGAATACGAGTCGAAGACTCTCGCCAAGGCGTTCAGCGAAATCACCGGCATCAAGCTCAAGCACGACATCATCCAGGAAGGTGACGTCGTCGAGAAGCTGCAGACCCAGATGCAGTCCGGCAAGAACGTCTATGACGGCTGGATCAACGACTCCGACCTGATCGGCACCCACTTCCGCTACGGCCAGACGATCGCGCTGTCGGACTACATGAAGGGCGAGGGCAAGGACGTCACCGATCCGATGCTCGACGTCAACGACTTCATCGGCAAGTCGTTCACGACCGCTCCGGACGGCAAGCTCTACCAGCTGCCCGACCAGCAGTTCGCGAACCTGTATTGGTTCCGCTACGACTGGTTCACCAATCCGGACTACAAGGCCAAGTTCAAGGCCAAGTATGGCTACGACCTCGGCGTGCCCGTGAACTGGTCGGCCTATGAGGACATCGCCGAGTTCTTCACCAACGACATCAAGGAGATCAACGGCGTCAAGGTCTATGGCCACATGGACTATGGCAAGAAGGATCCCTCGCTCGGCTGGCGCTTCACCGACGCTTGGCTGTCGATGGCCGGCAACGGCGACAAGGGCATCCCGAACGGCCTGCCGGTCGACGAATGGGGCATCCGCATGGAAGGTTGCCGTCCGGTCGGCTCGTCGATCGAGCGCGGCGGTGACACCAACGGCCCGGCGGCCGTCTACTCGATCGCGAAGTATCTCGACTGGATGAAGAAGTATGCGCCGCCGCAGGCGCAGGGCATGACCTTCTCCGAGGCCGGTCCGGTCCCGGCGCAGGGCAACGTCGCTCAGCAGATCTTCTGGTACACCGCCTTCACCGCCGACATGGTGAAGCCCGGCCTGCCGGTCGTGAATGCGGACGGCACGCCGAAGTGGCGCATGGCCCCGTCGCCGCATGGCGCGTACTGGAAGGAGGGCATGAAGCTCGGCTACCAGGACGCCGGTTCTGCGACGCTCTTGAAGTCGACCCCGCCGGATCGCCGCAAGGCCGCCTGGCTGTACCTGCAGTTCATCGTCTCCAAGACGGTGTCGCTGAAGAAGAGCCATGTCGGCCTCACCTTCATCCGTGAATCCGACATCTGGGACAAGTCGTTCACCGAGCGTGCGCCGAAGCTCGGCGGCCTGATCGAGTTCTACCGCTCGCCCGCGCGCGTGCAGTGGACCCCGACCGGCAACAACGTGCCCGACTATCCGAAGCTGGCGCAGCTGTGGTGGCAGAACATCGGCGATGCGTCGTCCGGTGCGAAGACCCCGCAGCAGGCGATGGACGCGCTCGCGGCCGCTCAGGACTCCGTCCTCGAGCGTCTGGAGAAGTCCAAGGTCCAGGGCGAGTGCGGTCCGAAGCTGAACAAGAAGGAATCGGCCGAGTTCTGGTTCAACAAGTCGGCCAAGGACGGCAACATCGCTCCGCAGCGCAAGCTCGCGAACGAGAAGCCGAAGGGCGAGACGATCGACTACGACACCCTGATCAAGTCGTGGCCGGCCACCCCGCCGAAGCGCGCCGAGGCAAAGTGAGCCAACGCTCTGAAGTCATCGCCCGGCTCGACCGGGCGATCCCATCACGAAGGCCGGGAGCAATCCCGGCCTTTTCTTTTGGCCCAGAGGTGAGGGGCTTCCCGTTCCATTCGGGAATTATTCCCGTGTCGCCGGGGACAACTTCCACGCAGCAAGTGCCTTGAAGCCGGTGGGGACAGGCGGCACTCTTTGACGATCGGGCATGTCGCGATCTTCGCCGTGACTTTGCCCCAACGACACGAAACAACAAGGCCTCGACACGATCCGGCATGGCCTCATGCGATCCACGCCGGGATCGTGATCACCAACCACGGGGCCACCGAGGGAGTACGGCCATGGATCAGGCGCACATCGCCAATATCGCGAGCACGCTGCCAGAGGCGTTGTCGCCCTGGACCATGTTCATGCAGGCCGACATCGTCGTGAAGTCGGTGATGATCGGGCTGGCGCTGGCTTCAGTCGCAACCTGGACCGTTCTGGTGGTGAAGACGATCCAGCTCCGCGCGGCACTGCGCACCTCGCGCAGCGCGCTCGGCATCGCGCTGGCCGCGCGCGCGCTGTCGGATGCGACGGGACGCATTTCCGCCGACGACGGTGTGGTCGGACGGCTGCTGGCCGTCGCCGATGACGAAATTGACAAGTCGCGTGGCCTCCCCGCCGATGGCATCAAGGAGCGTGTCTCCTGGCAGTTCGAGCGGATCGAGGCGGCGGCGGTGGCGCGCATCGGCCGCGGCATCGGCATTCTCGCCACGGTCGGCGCGGTCGGGCCGTTCGTCGGCCTGTTCGGCACGGTCTGGGGCATCATGAACAGCTTCATCGGCATCTCGCATGCGCATACGACCAACCTTGCGGTGGTCGCGCCGGGCATCGCGGAGGCGCTGCTCGCCACCGCCTTCGGCCTCGCCGCGGCGATTCCCGCGGTCGTGATCTACAACCTGTTCGCGCGCGCCACCGGCGGCTATCGCGCCGTCATCGCCGATGCATCGGTGGCGGTGATGCGGCTGCTCAGCCGTGATCTCGATCGTCAGCACGCCGGGCCCACGGAGGCGCGGCGCAGCGCCATCCGCGCGGTCGACGCGCCGCTGCTGTCGATCGCCAATCCGGCGGAGTGAGCCATGGCCGTCAAGCTAGCCCGGCGCACCGACGAGTTCGAGGAGACGCACGACATCAACGTGACGCCGTTCATCGATGTCATGCTGGTGCTGCTGATCATCTTCATGGTGGCGGCGCCGCTCGCCACCGTCGACATCCCGGTCAACCTGCCGGCGATATCGGCGGAGCCACAGCCGCGCGCGGAGACGCCGGTCTTCGTGACCTTCAAGGCCGACCGCTCGCTCGCCGTCGGCGACCAGAGCGTCGCCCAGTCCGACATCGCCGCCTCGCTCGATGCCGCCACCAAGTCCGATCGTGGCCAGCGCGTGCTGCTGCGCGCCGACCAGACGCTGCCCTATGGCGAGGTGATGGCGCTGATGAACACCCTGCGCCGCGCCGGCTACACCAAGGTGGCGCTTGTCGCGCTCGAAGACCGGAGTGCGCCGTGAGCGTGCTGACGCTCGAGCCGTTCGACAATGACGAGGCTCGCCGCGAGCGGACGCTGTGGACGATCGCTGCGATCGTGGTCGCGGCGCTGCATGTCGGGCTTGCCGCCGGCTATTGGCTGCTGCGCCCGGCGCCGCAGGGCCGCGCGCAGGCAGAAGCGTTCGACGTCGTGTTCACGCCGGCGGTCGTGAGCGAGCCTGCGCCGGCGATCCAGGAGGCGCCGCCGGCCGATCCGACGCCGCCCGCGGAGCCGCCAAAGCCGGAGCCGGCCAAGGAGGAGGCCGTCGCGCGCGAAGCCGTGGCCGAGCCGGTGCCGCAGCCGCCCGAGCCGCAGGTGTTGGCGCAGCCCGAGCCGGTGCCCGAGGTGATCGCGAGTCCGGAGCCATTGCCGCAGGTCGCGCTGGCGCCCGAGCCGCCGCGCGCCGACGACATCGTGCTGCCGCCGCCGCCAGCGCCGAAGCCGATCGAGGCGAAGCCGCCGGAGGCGAAGCCAGCTCCCATTCTCGAGCGCGTCGAACGCAAGCCGGCCGAGAAGAAAGAGGCCAAGGAGATGGCCGAGCGGAAGCCCGCGCCGCCGAAGCCAGCGGCACCGGCCAGCCGACCGTCGCGCGTCGCGTTGGCGCCCAATGCAGGGGAGGACAGCCAAGGCGCGCGCGAGGGCCAGGCCGACTGGAACAGCCAGGTGCGCGCGAGCATCGCCCGCGCCGCGAGCTATCCATCCGACGGCAACGGCGCCAGTGGCACGGCGACCGTGACGGTCGTGATCGACCGTAACGGTCGACTTCTGTCACGGCGCCTTGTCGGCAGCTCCGGCTCGCCCGCGCTCGATCGCGCGGCGCTGTCGAGTGTGGAACGCGCCGCGCCGTTCCCGCGCTTTCCCCCCGTGATGCGGCAGGCGCAGGAAGCGCTCAACGTTCCGCTGCGTCTGCGACAGCGTTGAGCGCCGCGTCCTGCGCGCGTCGCCTATTTCGAGCACTCGGTCAGATCGGTATCGCGCACGACGAACTGCGCGCCTTCCTTGAGCTCGATGTTCTTGGCGACGCAGGTGCGGCCGCCCTTTTCGGACAGCTTGATGTCGTAGCGGCCGGACTTCACGCCGACCAGCGTCATGCGCTCATTGTGGTCGACCTCGCCCTCGTCGTCGTTCTTGCACTGGTCGGCGCCCCAGGTTTTGGTGCCGGCGGCCGCCAGGTACATTTTCACGATGGTCTGGCCGGTGCGGTTGAGGAAGCGCGGGCCGTCCTCGGCGGACGCGGCGGAGCCGGCCAGCATGAGAAGCGCGCAGGCGGTGACGAGGCGACGCATGACGAGTGTCCTTTTCTTATGATTGGTCATGGGATGAGGGCGCGCGGGGTCAGAAATCCTTGCCGATGCTGGTCTTGACGGCAAGGCCGCGCGAGGCGTTGGTCAGGCCGTAGCCGACGCCGAAGCTGAATTCGAAGCCCTTGAAGCGGGTGTCGGCGACCGCGTAGAGCGTCTGCATCTGCTGATTCCAGGGCAGGATGTAGCCGAACGGTCCGAGATTGGAGAAATGCTCGATACCGACGGTCCAGCGATCGCTGAGGCGCTTGACGAAGCGCACCGATGGCTCGAAGGCCGAGCCGGCGCCGTCGATGCCGAACGTCATGTTGGCGTTGAAGATCAGCTGATAGTCGTTGGGCAGGTTGACGCCGATGATCGGCGTGAACATCTGCGCGACGCGCGGCGTCGCCTCCTGCACGAAGCGCGGTGCGCCGGGCTGGCCGGCGCCGGCCTTGTTGGCGACCCACAGGTCCGGCGTCAGGCCGCCCTGCGGCGCCAGGATGGTGCGTGACACCAGGCCGAGGAAGACGGTGCGCTCGAGCCGGTCGCCCTGGATGAAGGTCTGGCGAATGGTGACGCCGCCGGACTGGAATGAATAGCCGGGCACGCCATTGTCCATCACGTTGCCCAGCGCCATCGGCACATTGGTGCGGGCAAAGGCGTAAGGTGAGGTCAACGCGATCTCATACCATTCGGTTGGCGAGTAGCCGATCTCGGTCTCGCCGGTGACCGCACGCTGCGGCACGCGGCGTCCGCCGTTCTGTTGCGGATTGAAGGTTGTCAGATAGCCGAAGCGCTGTTCGACCTGGAAATGTCCGGGCGAGGCGGGGTCATTGCCCTGGATCTCCTCGGCCGCTGCACCGAACGGCGCGAGCACGAGAGCACCGGCAGCCATGTACAATCGCGATCGTCTTTTTGTACTCCTGGCGATGCCGTTCGGCTGCATGTCCCCGCGCTCCCTTCAACTAATGAGCTAACGAGTCGGCTGGGCGAAAACATGCGGGCCTGTCGGCTGAAAGATGACGCGATCGGGAAACGATCAGTCGTCGAATGCCGCAATTGCTCCGGCCCTTGCTGTTTCGATGAGGAATAGGGATGTTTTGGCAAGTCGAACGGGACATTTTGACCGGGACAATATGGCGGCCATTTCGCGAGTGAATCTCAACACGGTGATGAATGTGGCGTGCTGCAAACACATTGAGGTCATAGAGCGAGGAAAACATGCGTTGCAGCATGCATTGCTGATCACCGGATCAGCCAGAGAATGGACACGCCCGTGCTTCACACACCCGGTCATCGTCGCCGCTTGTCCGCTCGGCCGATGCGGCTCGGACTGGTGCTCACACTGCTTCTGTCCACGCTGCTGCCGGATGCACGCGCCTTCGCGGAGGAGCCGCTGCGGGACCAGCTGGAAGCCTGGTGGAATCAAACCCAGGCCGGCAAGAGAGATCAGGTTGGGCAAGTCCGACAGGCGTCATCGGGGAGCGGTGCCAGAACCGCAAGGCATGTCGCCAAGCGCGGACGCCACGTCGCCAATGCCCGCGCCGAGGCAGGAGGAGGTGTCTTCGACCACGATAGCGGTCCGCGTCGTGACCGTCCGGGGAGATATTTTCTGCACGGACCGAGGTTCTAGTCCCGACGCTCTTGCGGGAATTTCCCGGGCGTCGCGTTCTTGCACTTGCGAAATGACAAGGCCTCCCATAGGTCAAAGCGATGTGTGGCGCGTTGCCGGTGAAATCGCCGACGCTCGCATACGTTGTTTTCGTGCCCTTCATCGCCGCCCCTCGGACGGCGGAGACAAAGGATCAATTCGATGAATTGGAAACTGATGATGACGGCCGCTGCCGTCGGCATGGCCGCGATCGTCGGCACGTCGACGATCGCTGTCAGTGCACCGGCCCGTTCCAAGCTGCTGACCTCGATCGACCCCGACAAGGACGGCACCGCCGACATGAACGAGGTCCGCACGGCCGCCGGCGCGCTGTTCGATCGTCTCGATCGCGATCACGACGGCACGCTCGACGCCAAGGAGCTGCGCGGCCGCGTTTCGGCCAAGGATCTCAAGGCCGCTGATCCCGACAATGACGGCACGCTGACCAAGGACGAGTATCTCGCGCTGGTGGAAGGCCGCTTCAAGGCGGCCGATCCGGACGGTGACGGCACGCTCGATTCCAAAGAGCTGAAGTCGGTGGCCAAGCTGCTGAAGTGAGACATCGGTCCGCACTGGACCGACGCGACACGGACATGAGCCCGAGGGCCTGTGACGGGAGACCGTCGCAGGCCCTCGTCTTTCAGGCGGATGCTCGTGGCGGGCCGGCAGGAAGGCGATTGGCCCTCACATGCTTGGGCGGGACATTTCCACCGCGAGACGAACCAGGTCGGGCAGGCTGCGGGCCCCGAGCTTCTGACGCAGCCGGTAGGTCAGGTTGATGACGGTCTTGTAGCTGATGCCGAGATGGTCGGCGATCGCCTGATAGGATTTCGCCTGGGCCAGCAGCGCAAGGGCCTGGCGCTCGCGCGGGGTCAGCGCAGGGGCCACCATGCCGTCCGGGTCGGCACGGAGCAGGGCGATGCGGGTGGCGAGCTGCGGATCGAGATAGGTGCCGCCGGCTCGAACCTGCTCCAACGCCTTGGGCAGCTCCTGCGGCGGCGCGTCCTTCAGCAGATAGCCGCTGGCGCCGGCGTCGATCGCCGAGCGGACGATGCGCGGCTCGGCATGCATGCTGAAGACCAGGATCCGGGCGCGGGGATCGTGCGACCGCATGCGTTCGATCAGACTGATGCCGCCGAGCTCCTGCCCGTGCAGGCGCAGATCGACGATCGCGACATCCGGCCGGTCACGGACATAGGCCTGGTACCCGCTGTCGGCATCGTGTGCCTCGGACAGCGCGCGGATCCCGGCTTCGTTCAGCAGCCAGCGGCAGGCCGTGATCACGACCGGGTGGTCATCGACGAGCAGAACGCGATACATCCGATGAAGGTCTTGCCCTTATGGCGCCGACGGCGCCGATGCTTTCTCTACCATGTGAGTTCCCTTGCAAACCAGGATCGGGTGCAACAGTACGGCCGAGGCTGGGAGATAGCTCGGCGAATCGATCGCCACTTTCCGGATCCGGGAAGATTGTCCCTAGGGGCCGAAGAATATTGCCCGTTGCGACGAACTGGAGGGCTGTTTACGAATGTTAACGTTCGTAGACGGGTAAATCGGCCAGTTCTGGTGCGGGTAAAGGCTCAGGGGCGTGGGCTGTTGCCGGAACCGGTCGACAAGAAACTGGGGGACGTCTTGACCAGACTGTCGGCGCTGAAGAGCGCGCTTCTCGCGACCTGTGCGTTGCTGCCTGCGGCTGCGTTCGCGCAGCAAACCCTGCAGACCATCGAGGTGGTCGGCGTCTCGCCCGTTCAGGGCAGCGAGATCGCGAAGGACAAGATTCCTTCCAATGTCGAAACCATCGGGGCGCGGGAGCTCGACCACAGCCGCGCGCCGACGCTGCTCGACAGCATCCTGCAGTCGGTGCCCGGGGTCTCCCTCAGCGACCAGACCGGGAACGCGTTCCAGCGCGACTTGAATTATCGCGGTCAGACTGCCTCGCCGGTGCTCGGGACGCCGCAGGGCATCGCCGTCTACCAGAACGGCACCCGCATCAATGAGGCCTTCGGCGACGTCGTGAACTGGGACCTGATCCCGGAAATGGCGATCGCACGCATGACCCTGATGCCGAACAATCCGCTGTTCGGCCTCAACGCCACCGGCGGTGCGCTGTCGATCGAGATGAAGAACGGCTTCAACTACCAGGGCGGGGAAGCGCAGTTGTTCGGCGGCTCGTTCGGCCGGATCCAGTCGGGCGCTCAATACGGCTGGAACAACGGCACCTACTCGGCCTATATCGCGGCGGAAGGCGCCTATGACCGCGGCTGGCGCGACTACTCGTCGGCCTCGCAGATCCGGCGCATGTATGCCGATTTCGGCGCGCGCGGCGACAACACCGAATTCCATCTCTCCTTCACCGGTGCCGACAACAAGCTCGGCTCGGTCGCCGCGACACCGATCGAGATGCTGAACCAGCGCTGGTCCAGCGTCTATACCTGGCCGCAGTCGCTGCATCTGCAGATGCAGATGGTGCAGGCGAGCGCAAAGTGGACGCCGACCGACACGCTGTCGATCCAGGCCAACGGCTATTACCGCAACTACAAATCCGCGCGCGTCGATGGCAATAGCACCGAGGTGCGGGACGGGGGCGGCGTGTTCGTCCTTGAGGACGCCGCGGGGACCCCGTGGGACATCAACCGCAACGGCCCAACCGCCAACACGCTGGCCGCCGATGCGGCGCTCGGCCAGATCGACCGCAATACCGTCAAGACCGACAGCTATGGCGGCTCGCTGCAGGCGACCTCAACGACGCAGCTCTTCGGCCATGACAACCATTTCGTCGTCGGCGCCAGCGTCGATCACGGCAATACCAACTTCCAGGCCACATCCGAGCTCGGCACCATCGACAACAACCTGTTCGTCACCGGCCTCGGCGTCTACATCGACCAGCCCAACGCGGGCCTTGCTCCCGTCAATCTGAATGCCAAGAACACCTATCTCGGCATCTATGCGACCAACACCTTCGACATCACCTCGCAGCTCGCCTTGACCGCCGGCGGCCGTTTCAACTGGGCGCAGATCAACCTGCGCGACCAGACCGGCTTCGCGCCGCTGCTGAACAGCAACAACAATTTCCAGCGCTTCAACCCGGTGGTCGGCCTGACCTACAAGATCACGCCTGACATGACCGCCTACGCGGGCTATTCAGAAGCCAACCGTGCGCCGACGCCGCTCGAGCTCGGCTGCTCCGATCCGGCCAATCCCTGCCTGATCGACAACTTCCTGATCGCCGATCCGCCGCTCAAGCAGGTGGTGTCCCGCACCGTCGAAGGCGGCCTGCGCGGCGAGATTTCCGGCGGCCGCTCGGCCTACGCTGCCGACCTGCCGGCCTACCGCAAGGCCCCGATCAAATCGGTGGCGGTCGATGATGGCTGGCGGCTGCGCTGGGGCCTCAGCCTGTTTCGCACCGAGAATTCCGACGACATCATCCAGGTGGTCGACCCGGCCAACCCGGTGCGCGGCTATTTCAAGAACGCCGGCACCACGCTGCGCCAGGGTGTCGAGGCCAAGGTCGACCTGGCCTGGAACCGGTGGACCGCCTACGCCAACTACACCTTCATCGACGCCACCTTCCGCAGCGCCTTCGACGTCAACGATCCGTTCCTGCGGGTGCCGGTCGGCGTCGTCTCCGGCAACCACATTCCCGGCATTCCGGCGCACCGCCTGAAGCTCGGCGCAGAATATGCCGTGACCGACGCCTGGAAGGTCGGGGCGAGCGTCAACTATGTCGGCAGCCAGTACCTGCTGCACGACGAGACCAACGTCTACCCGAAGGTCCCGGCCTACTGGGTCGTGAACGTCAACACATCTTATCAGGTGACCAAGAACGTCGAGGTGTTCGGCCTGATCCAGAACCTGTTCAATCAGCGCTATTACTCGGCAGGTACCGTGTTCGACCCCGCCGGCTTCAACACCGCCGGTGGCGGAACGGCGTTCGCGCTGAACGATCCGCGTAGCATGGTTCCGGGGATGCCGCTCGCGGCCTACGCCGGCATCCGGGCGAAGTTCTGAGCTTCGCATCCTGACGACCATAGGCGCATCCGCGCCGCGCCACGGCAGCCCCCACCGTGGCAGGAAGGCCGGGAGAAATCCCGGCCTTCTTCTTGCTTGACTAAAAGCGTGACGTGTCTCCGCTGCCGTAGGGTGGGCAAAGGCGCGCGTGCGATACTGCATGTCACGAGCTCAACTCCACCGCGCGCCGTGCCCACCATTCCTTCCGCTTGCGCGGATGCACGGCGGGCACGTGACCGCCCTGCGGGCGACTGCTTTGCCCACCCTACGCAGCCGGTATGAATCGTCGATGAGTCTGCTCACGATGGATTTTGGGCAATTATCCCGCTGACCTCGTGAACGAGATCGCTGCGCGCCTGTGGAATTTGCGAAGCATCGCGATTAGTTGCTGCCGGCCTTCGCCAACTACGAACTTCCGCCACAGAACCCGACCAGCTATTGCGCATCGTATCGAGCAGCGAGGTGGCGCATATGAGCCGTAGATCTTCAAGCCTTGTATCGATCATCGCGTCATCGATGGAGGCCGTTCACCGGCCCCACGTGCCTCCGTGGGTGCGAGCGACAATCTCTGTCGTGCTTCTCGCTGGCAGTCTGGGGGCGCATTCTCTGCTGCTTGGCGATGCGGCGGCGCGCGATCTCGATGGGCGTTACGCCAATTCTCCGCTCAAGGGCTGGTTCGAGAGTTTGCGTTCGGGCAAGGGGCCGTGCTGCTCGGATGCGGATGGCACCGCGCTCTCGGACACGGATTGGGACACGAAGGATGGCCGCTACCGTGTTCGCATTGAAGGCCAATGGTGGGTCGTTCCGGAAGAGGCCGTGGTGGCCGAGCCCAATCGCGCCGGCCGGACGATGGTATGGCCCGTGTATTATCGCGAGCTGAATACGGGCCTGCGCATCGATGTGCGGTGCTTCCTGCCCGGCAGCATGATGTAGGTGGGGATGGGCCGGATCGCAGAAGCGCAGGGTGGGCAAAGGCGCGAGGCCAGATGTCGCGACAGGCGCGGCCTCTCGTGCGCCGTGCCCACCCTACGTGATGGCGACTACTCCGCCGCTTGCGCCGCTTTCAGCGTCGGATAGTCGGTGTAGCCCTTCTCGCCGCCGCCATAGAGGGTGGCGCGGTCGAGCTCGTTGAGCGGCGCGCTGACCTTGAGCCGCTCGACCAGATCCGGGTTGGCGATGAACGGCCGGCCGAAGGCGATCAGGTCGGCCGCGTTGGCATCGAGCTGTTTGTTCGCGAGCGCGAGGTCATAGCCGTTGTTGGCGATGTAGGTGCCCTTGAAGCGCTTGCGCAGCGACGCGTAGTCGAACGGCGCAACGTCGCGCGGACCGCCGGTCGCCCCCTCGATCACGTGGATGTAGACCAGATTCAGCGCCGCGAGCTGGTCGACGATGTAGTCGAACAGCGCCTGCGGATTGGAATCCGAGATGTCGTTGGCCGGCGTCACCGGAGATAGCCGAATGCCGGTCCGGTCGGCGCCGATCGCCTCCGACACGGCCTTGGCAACCTCGAGCATCAGCTTTGCGCGGTTCTCGATCGACCCGCCATAGGCGTCGGTGCGCTTGTTGGCGCCGTCCTTGGCGAACTGGTCGAGCAGATAGCCGTTGGCGCCATGGATCTCGACGCCGTCGAAGCCGGCCTCGATCGCATTCAGCGCGGCCTGCTTGAACGCCGCGACGATGCCGGGAATTTCCGCGAGCTCGAGCGCACGTGGCGTCGAGACGTCGGTGAACGCGCCGCCGACGAAGGTCTTGGTCTTGGCCGCGATCGCCGAGGGCGCGACCGGCGCACCGCCATTCGGCTGCAGCGAGACATGGGAGATACGGCCGACATGCCAGAGCTGGATGAAGATGCGCCCGCCCTTGGCATGCACCGCGTCGGTCACCTTGCGCCAGCCGGCGATCTGCTCCTTGGAATAGATGCCAGGCGTGTCCTGGTAGCCCTGGCCCTGCTGCGAGACCTGGCTGGCCTCGGAGATCAGGAGGCCGGCGGAGGCGCGCTGGCTGTAATATTCGGCCGTCAGCGGACCCGGCGCGAGGCCGTCCACCGCGCGGTTGCGGGTCAACGGCGCCATCACGACGCGATTGGCGAGGGTGACCGGACCGAGCTGATATGGCGCGAACAGTTTGGATGCACTCATCGGGATCTTTCCAGGAGAGGGGAGGGGGGTCATGGTGAGTTGTGCATTGCCGCGAACAGCGCAATGCCGCGAGGTATCCGTCCGGCGCAGACGTGCCGCGCGATGGAGCGGCCGCAACAGGCCATCCGTTGGATAGCCTGTTGCAATAGACGAAAGGGATCAGGCGACGCCCAGGAAGTCCCGCTTGCCGATTTCGACGCCGTTGTGGCGGAGGATGCCGTGGGCGATCGCGGCGTGGAAATAGAAGTTCGGAAACGAGACGCGGTTGACGAAGTCCTGCCCCTTCAGGGTCAGCGTGGTGTTGGGCCCGCTTGGAAAGGTGACGTCGCGGCTATCGGCCCCTTCGAACTGCGCCGGCTGGAACGTCTTCAGGTAATCGATGGTTCTGGCAAGCCGCTGGCGAAGCTCGGCGAACGTCGTCTCGGTGTCGGGCGTGCTCGGGACCTCGCTATGGGAAAGCCGCGCGCAGCCCTTGGCGGCGAAGTCGCAGGCGAGCTGGATCTGCTTGGAGAGCGGCAGCATGTCCGGATACAGCCGTGCGCCGAGCAGCACCTCGGGGGCGATCTTTTTGGCTTCGCAATGGGCCTCGGCCTTGCTGAGCAGGCCGGACAGGCTTCCGAGGATCTGGAGGTAGGCCGGCACGGTCGAATCGTAAAAGGACATGATGCTCTCTTTTGGCAGGAGACGTCGCGACGAAAGCGCGCGCCCTCGGAGATGGGGCGGCGTCCAAGAGAATGCAACTGCATCTTTCTGGTTTTTGCGGTCGCCGTGCATTCCAGTCGTTCACGCTGAGGTCACGGCGATTGTGGACGCGTCCCCTGGAGGATTTCCCCAAGCCGTGGCCGAAATGCCGGATCGAGGTCGTGGAGAACGACGAGCCTGGGTGGCCGAACAGGGTCAGGATGAAGATCGGCGCTACAAGCCAAATCGGGCTTCAATTGCCCGTCTGCTCGCGCTTTTGTCCTGAGCGATCATCTGGCCGTCCAATTCCGAGGTGATAAATTGGAATAGCGAAGAGCGGACGACACGGTCGCATGAAGTCGGACAATAAGTCATCTGCAATTGAGAGACGAGGAGCGCCGCGCGATGATGTCGGCTCACCTACCGTGTCGCTGTCGCTGAAGCCGGCGCCGCCTGCGCCCGCGGCGTGCCGCGCATGCGTACGAGCAGTTCCGCCGTTGGCCAGGAATCGGCCGGCAGCCCGAGCCGCACCTGCATCGTTTTGACCGCGATGCGGCTCTGCTGCCCCAGCACGCCATCGACCTTGCCGACGTCGAAGCCGGCCTTTACCAGGAGTTGCTGCAGCTCCTTGATCTCGTTGAACGGCAGTTGCGCGACCGGGCCGCTGGCTTTGCGCATCGGCGCCGCGCCGGCGATGCGGGTGGCGAGATAGGCCGCGGTGGTCGAATAGATCAGCGAATTGTTCCACTCGGTGTAGGCGGCGAAATTGGCATAGGCCAGGAACGCCGGGCCGTTGCGGCCCATCGGCAGCAGCACCGAGGCTTCGAGCGCATCGTTCGGCAGCGGCCGGCCGTCGGCATAGGTCACGCCGAGGCCGGCCCATTTGCTGCGCGGCGCCTTGACGGTGAGATCGGCCTGCTCCCACGGAAACGCCTGGGGCACGCGGATCTCCTCCAGCCACGGCTCGCCGCGGCGCCATTTCAGTCCGGTCGCGATGTAGTTCGCGGTCGAGCCGATCACGTCGGGCGCGCTGCGCAGGAGGTCGCGGCGGCCATCGCCGTCATAGTCGACGGCATAGGTGACGTAGTGGGTCGGCAGGAACTGCGTCTGACCGAGCTCGCCGGCCCAGGAGCCGATCATCTCCTCCGGCGCGAGATCGCCGCGGTCGATGACCTTCAGCGCGGCGATGGTCTCATTCTGGAAGCGCTCGCTGCGGCGGCAATCATAGGCCAGCGACACCAGCGACGGCAGCACCGGCAAATTGCCCATGTTGGCGCCGAAATCGCTCTCCAGGCCCCAGAACGCGGCGATGACCGCCGGGGGCACGCCATACTCCTTCTCAGCGCGCGCGAACGCTGCCGCATGCATCCGGATGTGCTGCTGGCCGTTCTGCATCCGGTAGGGCGCGGCCATCCGGCCGGCGAACTCGGTGAACAGTTGACCGAACACGCGCTGGCCGCGGTCGCGATTGACGATGCCCTGGTTGTAGGTGAGGTACGGCGAGGCGGCCGCGATCGCGCGCTGCGACACGCCTTCGGCAATGGCGCGTTGCTTCAGCTCGGCGAGAAACCGGTCGAAGCTCTGGCCGTTATGGCAGGCCGCGGCGCGCATCGATGGCGCCGGCTTCGGACGTGGTGCGGCCGCCTCCGGCGCCATTTGCGCCGCGGCGCTGACAACCAGCATGAACGAGGTTGCGAGCGCGCTGAAGGTGACGCGCAAGGCAGTCGAAGAGCTTCGCATCCGGTCTCACCGATGGCTGTCAGGTCGTTGTCCAGCCATCGATATCCGATGCGGGGGGCGGGAGGGAAGGGGGCAGGGGCGAATAGCGAATGGCGAATGGGAAACGGCGAGAACCCTATTCGCTACGCCCTATTCGCTACTCGCCCTTTCATCCCACCTTCGCCAGCGCCGCCTGGGCCTCGCTCTGGATCCGCTTGAGATGCTCGGCGTCGCGAAAACTCTCGGCATAGAGCTTGTTGACGTCCTCGGTGCCGGAGGGTCGCGCCGCGAACCAGCCGTAGTCGGTCTCGACCTTGATGCCGCCGAACGACTGGCCGTTGCCCGGAGCCTTCGTATGCACCATGCGAACGGGATCGCCGGCGAGCTCCTTCAGGTTCAGCATTTCCGGCGTCAGCGCCTTCAGCGCCGCCTTTGCCGGCGGGCTCGCCGGCACGTCGATGCGCTCATAGACCGGCGCGCCGAGCTCGGCCGTCAGCTCCTTGTAGAGCTCGCTCGGGTCACGGCCGCGCCTGGCCATGATCTCGGCCGCGAGCAGCCCGAGGATCAGGCCGTCCTTGTCGGTGGTCCACACCGTGCCGTCGCGCTTCAGGAACGAGGCGCCTGCGCTCTCCTCGCCGGCGAAGCCGAAACTGCCGGAGCCGAGGCCCTCGACGAACCATTTGAAGCCGACGGGGGTTTCGACGAGCTTGCGGCCGAGCTTGCGCGCGACGCGGTCGATCATCGAGCTCGACACGATGGTCTTGCCGATCGCGGCATCGCTTCGCCAACCGGGCCGGTGAGCGAACAGGTAGGAGATCGCCGTCGCTAGATAGTGGTTGGGATTCATCAGCCCGCCCGAGCGGGTGACGATGCCATGGCGGTCGGCGTCGGTGTCGTTGGCAAACGCGACGTCGAAGCGCTCGCGCATGCCGATCAGGCTCGCCATCGCGTAGGGCGAGGAGCAGTCCATGCGGATCTTGCCGTCCCAGTCCGCGGTCATGAAGCGGAAGGTGGGATCGACGACGTCGTTGACGATTTCAGCGTTGAGACCGTAGCGCTCGATGATCGGCGCCCAGTAGGCGATCGCCGCGCCACCGAGCGGATCGATGCCGATCTTGATCCCGGCCGCCTTGACGGCGTCGAGATCGACGGTGTTGGCGAGATCGGCGACGTAGGGCGTGATGTAGTCGTAAGCGTGCAACGAGCCGCGCTGCTTGGCCTGGCTGTAGCTGATGCGCGATACGCCATCGAGGTCGTTGGCCAGATACACATTGGCCTGCCGCTCGATCTCGGCCGTCGCGTCGGTGTCGGCGGGGCCGCCATGCAACGGATTGTATTTGTAGCCGCCATCCTCCGGCGGATTGTGCGACGGCGTGATGACGACGCCGTCGGCGAGATGCGCCGTGCGGCCCTTGTTGTAGGAGATGATGGCGTGCGAGATCACCGGCGTCGGTGTGTAGCCGCCGTCCTTGTCGACCATCACCTCGACGCCATTGGCGCCGAACACTTCGAGCGCGCTGGCAAGCGCCGGCTCGGCCAGCGCGTGGGTGTCGATGCCGACGAAGAGGGGGCCGTCGAGGCCCTGCTGGCGGCGGTAGTCGCAGAGCGCCTGGCTGGTGGCGAGAATGTGGTTCTCGTTGAAGCCGGTCTTCAACGACGAGCCGCGATGCCCCGACGTGCCGAAAGCGACGCGCTGGGTCGGCTCGTGCGGGTCGGGCTTCAGCGCATAATAGGCCGTGATCAGCCGCGGAATGTTGGCGAGCGCGGCATTGGCGATCGGCCTGCCGGCTGCGGGGTCTGTCTTGGCCATGGAGCATCCTTCGCAAGTTCGAGAAACATCTGCGGCGGCGCTTCGTTCCGCCGCGGCGGGCGCAGGGAACGCGGGGCGTCGCGACGAACCTGCCGCAACATGGCGGCGCGCGGTGATCCGATCAACGGAATTCGTGCACGCCCCCCGCGGCGGCGTGAAGCCTATTTGATATCCGCTGAGGGAATGCCGGGTTCTCGCGGTCGAGGCCGGCCAATGTCGCCGCCTTGTGCGCGCGACATTAACCACGCCTCACTGAGTCCGCGTGCCGGGACCGGCGCTTAAGCCTGAGTTTAACGGATGGCCGTTGAAATAGCAGGCCGGAGCAGAGGCGCGTCTCGTGCGCGGGAGAGTCGTCAGGAGCGGAAAAGTGAGAGCGCTTTGTCTCGGCGCGTTGGCCGTCGTTTCAACCTTGGCCCTGGCCGGCTGCAGCCACCAGGTGACGCCGCAGGTGGCCTCGCCTTGCGTCGATCTGAGCGGAAGGCCCTGCGTGGACGGTCCCGTCGCCGACCAGTCGCCGCAATCATTGGAGCCTGCCGACACGATCCACAAGCCTGCAGCCGCGGTCGCGCGCCGCGCGGCTCTGCAGCACAAGCACGCCCGCGCCGCAAAGCGCCGGGTCAAGTCGCCAATCGTCACCGCCAAGACGATTGAAAAGCCGATTGAAAAGGCGATTGACAAACCGATCGAAAAGCCGCTCGCGGCACCAGCGCGAACGCCGCGGCCCGATCCGGTCGCGCCGGCTGACGGCGCGCCCGCGCCGGTGATCAAGACCCCCTCCGTCACGACGGATATGCCGAATCCGGCCAAGGTCCAGAGCGACGTCATGGTGGCTGCGGTGACGGTGGCGGCCGAGCTGGCCGAGCGGATGACCGCGCTGCGTGTCCCAGAGGGGCCCGCCGACAGTCATCTCGTCGCGGTGCTGCTGGCGCGTCCCACCGTGCGCGGATTGGGCGATCTCAGCGGCAAGGTGATCGCGATCGACGAGCGCTACGCCAAGTCCAACGCGAAGATCACCGCGGCCATGAATGCGGCCGGTGCGACGGAGGTGCTGCTGCTGGAAGGGCAGGCCACCGCGATCACCCGGTTGAACAATGGCGAGGTGAGCGCGGCCGTGGTGGCCCTGGTCTCGCCGGAGGCCGCGGAGGCGTTTCCGAAGGTCGCGGGCTTTCGCCTGTTCTCTGTCGTCCTGAAGCCGTAGCTTCAGGACGCTTTGTCACAGGCGGGCTAGGTCGCGGCGGTGCTGCGCGACGGCCGCGGCAGCGCCGCGCCCTTCACGGCCGCGATGCCCCTGGGAAAGCCGCTGCGGTCGCTATAGAGGCGCTTGCGGCCGCGCCGCGGATCGTGCTGCCTCTTGACGTCCTGGGCGCACATGTAGTCCAGCGCCGTGATGCCTCCGACCATGACCAGCGCCGCCAGCACGCTGCCCGCGCGCGGATTGCTCGGCCTGAGCTCACCGGCCAGCGTCAGCATGTCCAGCCCGTCGCCGGCGACGCGGCTCAGCAGGCCGGCCCGCTTCTCCACCGACAGCGTGAGCACGCCGGCGAACAGCTCGCGCACGCCATAGGCCCGCACCAGTCCCTCGCGGCCCTCCATGCCGAGCGCATGCGTGACGCGGTGCGGCGCCAGCAGCTCCAGCGTGCCGAGCACGATGCTGAACCAGCCGAGCCCGCGGGCCAGACGATCGGCCGGCGTCAGCGAGCTGGGGCCGGTCGAGATGATCTTGGGGTCGCCCTTGGATCTCACGAGATTCGAGAAATGAAACATGCGATGCGATCCCTTATGGCTTCAGCACGACCTTGACGCAGCTGTCCTGCTTGTCGCGGAAGGCGCGGTACATCTCAGGTCCCTGCGCGAGCGGCACGGTGTGGGTGATGACGAAGGACGGGTCGATCTGGCCATCCTCGATGCGCTGCACGAGGTCGTCCGTCCAGCGGTTGACGTGGGTCTGGCCGGTGCGGATCGTCAGGCCCTTGTTCATCAGCGCGCCCATTGGCACCATGTCGGACAGCCCGCTGTAGACGCCGGGGATCGAGACGATGCCGCCGGGACGGCAGACATAGATGATCTCGCGCAGCACGTGCGGCCGGTCGTTCTCGAGCATGAACATCTGCTTGGCGCGATCGATCACGCTGTCGGGCTGCGCAAGGGTGACGTGGCTCTCGAAGCCGACGCAATCGATGCACTTCTCCGGGCCCTTGTTGTCGGTCAGCTCGTTCAGCCGCCCGACCACGCTCTCCTTGTCGAAATTGATGGGGATGGCGCCGCCGGCCTCGGCCATCGCCAGCCGCTCCGGAATGCGGTCGATCGCAATCACCTGGGAGGCGCCGAGCAGGATGGCGCTGCGGATCGCCATCTGTCCCACCGGGCCGCAGCCCCACACAGCGACCGTATCGTCCGGCTCGATGTCGCATTGCGCGGCCGCCTGCCATCCGGTCGGGAAGATGTCGCTGAGAAACAGCGCTTGCTCGTCCGTCATGCCGTCGGGAACCTTGATGTGCGTGGCGTCGGCGAACGGCACGCGCAGGTATTCGGCCTGGCCTCCCGGATAGCCGCCGGTGAGATGCGTGTAGCCGAACAGGCCCGCGGTGGTGTGTCCGAACACTTTCTCGGCAAGATGCTTGTTGCGGTTGGTGGTCTCGCAGACCGAGAAATTGCCGCGCCGGCACTGCTCGCATTCGCCGCAGATGATGGTGAAGGGCACGACGATGCGATCGCCCTTCTTGAGCTTGCCGTTGACGCCGGAACCGACCTCGACGACCTCGCCCATGGTCTCGTGGCCCATGATATCGCCGGGCATCATCGCCGGGATGTAGTTGTGGAACAGATGCAGGTCGGAGCCGCAGATCGCGCAGCTCGTCACCTTGATGATGGCATCCCTGTCATGCTCGATCTCGGGATCGCTGACGGTGTCGCAGCGAATGTCCTCTTTGCCATGCCAAACCAGCGCCTTCATACGGTCCTCCGGACAGAATGTTGCGGAGGCAAGTCGAAGGGCGCGGCGATGGTTGCTATCGAGCGCGGAATTTTCCGGAGTGGCGCGGCGTCCCGCGCTCGATGGCCGGCTCAGGCCTTCCGGGCGGCCTTCTTCGGCGCGGGCCTCGCAGGATCCCTCCTGGCAGCCTTGCCAGCCTGTTTGCCGCCTTGCGGCTTGGCCGCCGCACCGTCGGCCTTCTTCTCCGGCTGCTTGGTCTCCGGCTTCCTGGGCAGCTCCGCGGCGGCGGCCTGGCGCATCGCGCGGGCGTAGCTGTCGGCGACGTTGTCGGCGGAGATCAGGAGCCGTCGGGCGGCGGCATTGGCCTGCTCGACCGCCTCGCGGGCGAGCAGCTTGAAGCGCTCCTTGGCGTCCTTGTCCTTGGCCTTGACGGCCATGCCGTTGAAGCGGTCCTTGCGCTTCTTCGCCGCTGCCAGAATGGCCTTGTTCTGCTGCTTGGCCAGTTGCCGGATCACGGCATCAAGATCGGCATCCGCCATCGTCGTCCCCAACTCCCCCAGAGAATCAGCGCGCCCCGGCGCTGCAAACCGCGCGGACTATGCAATCGGTGCCGCCGCTTTGCAATCGGGGTACCAGAGGAGGGGTGCCGCGCCGATCAGGGGCGGCGGGCCGATGAGATCCGTCCGGCATTCGATGCCGGGGCCCGCCAAAAAAAAGCGTCCGCATGGCGGTCATGTCGCTCCGAGTGGTGCAACGGCACCGCAGAAAGGCCGCTTACGACAATCGGAAACGCAACGTAACCAATTCTCGGCAATTCCATCAATTCCAATGCAACGCTTGATCCGCAACATTCCCGGCAACATCACCGTGTTCGTTGGAGTGTGGCCGTGCTGGCCGGAAATAGATACCTCAGGCTACTGTCGCGGTTCCGTCGCGACCAGAGCGGCAACATCGCGATCATCTTCGCGCTTGCTTTGCTCCCGATCCTCGCCTTCGTCGGCTCGGCGATCGACTATTCGATGGCCGTGCGCGCCAAGGCGAAGCTGTCGGCTTCGATGGACGCCGCGATGCTGGCCGCGACCGGCTACACCGCCATGCGCGGCGCCGCGTCGGACGCCAAGACGGCGGCGACCAACATGTTCAACGGCCAGATGTCGGCGCACAATCTGGCGGCGGACTCGCTGAACATCGATATCAGCGATAGCGTCACCGCGCGGACCGTGACCGGCAGCGCCACCGTGGTGGTCAAGACGGCCTTCATGCACATGTTCGGCTACCCGACCATGACGGTCTCGGCCTCGTCGTCGGCTTCGGCCTCGTTCCCGACCTACATGGACTTTTACGTTCTGCTCGACAACTCGCCGTCGCAGGGTCTCGGCGCGACCACGGCCGACATGACGACGCTGCAGAATGCGACGTCCGACAAGTGCGCCTTCGCCTGCCACGACACCTATACGTCCAGCTCGAAGAAGACGCTGCAGACCAACAGTTATTATTCCATCGCCAAGAAGAAGGGCGTGACGATGCGCATCGACGTCGTCCGGAGCGCGACGCAGTCGCTCACGGACACGGCGACCGCCAGCCAGGTCGTCAGCAACCAGTACCGCATGGCGGTGTACAGCCTGGGCAGCGACTGCGGCTCGCTCGGCCTGACGACCATCGCCAGCCTGTCCTCGAGCATGTCCTCGGTGAAATCGTCGGTCGGTTCGCTCGACCTGATGACGATCCCCTACAGCGGCTACAACAACGACATGTGCAGCGATTTCGACGGTGCGATGTCCGCGATGAACGGCGTCATCCCGACCCAGGGCGATGGCTCGTCGACCAGCCCGCAGAAATGGCTGTTCTTCGTCTCCGACGGCGTCGCCGACTATTCCTATCCGACCACCTGCAGCAAGACAGTTCTCTCGGGCGGCCGCTGCCAGGAACCGCTGAACACGACGACCTGCGATGCGTTGAAGGCTCGTGGCATCAAGATCGCCGTGCTCTACACCACCTATCTCGCGATCACCAACAACAGCTGGTACACGACCTATATCGCGCCATGGCGGGATTCGATCAGCGGCATCATGAAATCGTGCGCCAGCCCGGGCTACTACTACGAGGTCGATTCGAGCGGCAGCATCGGCGCAGCGCTTACCGCGCTGTTCCAGCAGGCGATCGCATCGGCGCATCTGACCAAATAGGGCAGGTCGTCCAGGCGCTCATGCGGGAAGTGCGACGAGCTGCTCCAGCGTCGCGCCATCCCTGAGCACGGCCAGGATCTCACGGCGCGACAGGAAGCGGATCGCCTGCGTGAACGAGCCGGCCCCCGCGATCCGCGCTTTGGCGGTGGCGAGGTCGACGTCGATGTCGCCCGGCTCGCGACGCCGAGGCGGCGGCAGGGACGCAACGTGCTGGCGGCAGAGACCGGCGTTCTGGCGCAGTTCGACCAGCGCCGCCCGGCGATCCGGCCGCAGATTCTCCGCAAGCTGCTTGGCGCGGACCAGCACCGGCGGCGGAGCGCGATCCTCGGGCGTCGTGAACAGGCGCGCGCCGGTGCTGCGGCCGCCCGTGAGCAGACCGATCGGAATCGACAGCACGAGGCCGGCGATGACCGGCGACATCCAGGCCAGCAGGGGGACGGAGACAGCATAGGCGCCCGCCGCCATGACCAGGCCGCATACCGTCGGCAGCGCGAATTTGCGAAGGATCTCCTGCCGGCTCACGCCGCCGTCGCTGCGGCGCTGCACCTGCCAGCCGGCGTCGCGCCCCATCAGGATTTCGATCACGGCGATCGACTGGAAGATCATCATCGAAGGCGCGATCAGGGCCGCGAGCAGCGTTTCCGCCAGCACGGCGACGCAGAGGCGCAACCCGCCGCCAAAGCCTCGGCGTCGCGTCGGCGTGAACAACGTGACGAGGCAGGCGAGCAGCTTCGGCACCATGAGCAGGCCGAGCGTCGCCGCGAAGACCTGGGCGGCGAGCACCGGGTCCTGGGCCGGCCAGGTCGGAAACAGCGCAAAGCCCTTGGGGAAATATTCGGGCCTGACGAAGTTGGCCTGCAGCGAGATGAGGATGCCGAGCACGAGAAAGGCAAACCACAACGGCGCGGTGACATAGGCGCCGATGCCG
This sequence comes from Bradyrhizobium sp. SZCCHNRI1029, assembly GCF_032487555.1. NCBI lineage: Bacteria > Pseudomonadati > Pseudomonadota > Alphaproteobacteria > Hyphomicrobiales > Nitrobacteraceae > Bradyrhizobium > Bradyrhizobium sp. SZCCHNRI1029. Next base: position 5,986 of record NZ_JAUEUK010000004.1, on the reverse strand, counting down.
ATCAGCAGATGCAGCCGCGACACCCAGTGCAGGCCGCGCGCCGGCAGCACGGCGAGATGCTGCAGATTGCCCTGGCACCAGCGCCGGTCGCGCGCGGCATGATCGATCAGGGACGGCGGCACCTCCTCGAAGCTGCCGTCGAGATCGACCGTCATGTAGATTCCCCAGCCGGCGCGGCGCATCAGGGCGGCCTCGATGAAATCGTGGCTCAGGATATGTCCGCCGAACGGCTTGCGCCCGGGGAGCTCGGGCAGCGCCGCGTCTTGCGCGAAGGCCGCGACCCGGATGATCGCATTGTGGCCCCAGTAATTGCCTTCCGCGCCGTACCACCACGCATTGCCGGCCGCGATCATCGGGCCGTACAGCCGGCTCGCGAACTGCTGCAGCCGCGCGAACAGGCTGGTGCCGTTGACGATCACGGGCAGGGTCTGGATCAGCGCCGCCTGCGGCGCGTTCTCCATGGCATGGGCCAGCCGGACCACGGTCGCGCCGCTCATCAGGCTGTCGGCATCAAGAATGATCATATAGTCGTAGGCCGCGCCGAAGCGCTGCACCCAGTCGGCGATGTTGCCGGACTTGCGGGCGACATTGTCGGCCCGGTGGCGGTAGAACACCCGATCTGTGCCGCAGGATTGGCGCAGATCGACGAACGCAGCCTCTTCGCCGATCCAGATGTCGGGATCGGTGGTGTCGCTGAGCAGAAACCAGTCGAAGCGCTCGGCCTGTCCCGTCCCGGCGACCGATTCGATCATGGCGCGCAGCCGCACCATCACCGCGTCCGGATCCTCATTGTAGGTCGGCAGCAGCATGGCTGTGCGGCCGGACAAAGAGGGCAGGGGACCGTCGATGTCGATCGCGATCGTATCGCGCCGCCGCCCCAGCAGGGCGCAGAAGCCGGCCAGCGCACAAACGAAGGCAAAGGCGATCCACGCGAGCAGGATCGAGAACAGCACGAGTACCATGCCTTCCAGCACGGTCACGCCACCGACCTCGACGACCTCGTACATCTTGTAGCAGCCCACCAGCGTCAGCGCCGCGGTGCCGGCGAAGATGAGAGCGCGCCGGAATGCGATGCGGCCGCCGCTCGTGATGGCACGTCGGCCGGGCGCGGCATGATTGAGTGGCGACGGCACCATCGCGAGCGGCGCCTCGGCCGGGAGAAAGCTCGCGTCGCTAGCCTCATAGGTCGGACGCGGCTGCGCTGCGGTCATGGCGTCCATCGATAGACCCAGGTTTCGGATACGGGCTTGTCGTTGGCAACCAGTTCGGCCCTGAGCTCGACCGGCGCATCGCCGACCGCGCATTGGAAGCTGAGCCGCCAACCTTGCGTCTCCGGGTTCGGCTGCGCGACGATGTTCGTCACCTCGGATTTCGCCGCGCTGACCACGCCCTTGACGATGTTCGGATCGAGGCTCTTCAAGGCGTCGCCTTGGAGCTCGAGAACGAACAGCCGGCCTTCGCCGCGGGTGGCCACGCCAGTGCGCGTGAAGCGCGCCAGCGTATTCGGCTTCGGCACATCGGGCCCCCAGTGCAGGCGATAGGTCATGTTGTGCTCGCCCTTGGCCGCGAGCGGCGTCTTCGGCCGCCAGAAGGCGGCGATGTTGTCGTGGATTTCCTGGTTGGTGGGGATCTCGAACAGCACCACCGCGCCGTCACCCCAGTCGCCGATCGGCTCGATCCACAGGCTCGGCCGCCGTTCGAAATGCGATTCGAGATCCTGATAGGCGGTGTATGTCCGTTCCCGCTGCATCAGGCCGAAGCCGCGCGGATTGAGGTCGTTGAATACGCTGACCTGCAGGTCGCGCGGATTGCTGAGGGGGCGCCACAACTGCTCGCCCTTGCCGTTGAACATCGCAAGCCCGTCGGAATCGTGCACGGCGGGGCGGAAATCGTCGACGTCGTTGCGGTCGTTGGGTCCGAAGAAGAACATGCTGGTCATCGGCGCCAGTCCGGCGTGAGCGATCTCGACGCGCGGATACAGCGATGCCTCGACGTCGAATACGGTGGTCTCGCCAGGGCGGATCGTGAACCGGTAGGAGCCCGTCGCGCTCTTGCTGTCGAGCAGCGCATGCACCACCATTGCGGTGGCGCCTTGCGTCGGCTTCTCCAGCCAGAACGCCTTGAACACCGGAAACTCCTCGCCCTTGGCCTCGCCGGTGTCGATCGAGAGCCCGCGCGCCGACAGTCCGTAAATCTCACCCTTGGCGACGGCGCGAAAATAGCTCGCGCCGAGGAACACACAGACCTCGTCGTAGTAGTCCGGCCGGTTCATCGGCGCGTGGACGCGGAAGCCGGCAAAGCCGAGATCGGCCGCCGGGAAGGCCGGGACTTGCTGACCGAATGCAAAGTCCTCGGGTCGATAGGCCACGGGGCTGGCTTTGCCGTCCGCAACCTCATAGATCTCGACCCGGTCCTTGTAGATCGAGCCGCGATGGAAGAACTGCGCCTGGAACGGCAGGTTCTCACTGCGCCACAGCGCATGGTCCGGCAAGAACCGAATCGAGCGGTAGGCGTCGTAGTTCAGCTTCGCCAGCGCGTCCGGCAGCTTGTCATCCGGCGCAGCGTAGGGCTTGGCGGCGAGATTGCGCGCGAGGTCGCGCACATAGGCCGCATTGAACGGCTGCGCCGCAGGCGGCGCGGCTGATGCGCTCCGCGTCAAGGATGCGGCGACCGGGATCGCAGCCGCTGATTGAATGAACTGACGGCGATTCAACTTATTCTCGCTTTGCTGCATGGAACTGCGGAGCAACATTTCTGAAGGCGTCGGGTTCCATCGGAAGTCAACGAGAGGGGGCTGCTTTGGAGTCCCGTCCTGCTGAACGCGCCACCGGCGATCCCGCTGGCGCGTGCAGATCATGGGCGCGCCGTTCTGAACGCAACGTGAGCGACTGACCTGCGCGACAAACTTGGAGCCGAGACGTGAACATTCGACCTGCTCGCCAGCCACGGCAATTTCGCTTCTCGTGGCTTACGCTGGAAGGCTTGGGGCTGCATCCGGGGCCGGGCCGCCGGTCTTCCACGTCGTGGAATCGCAGACAGCAGCTGCCGCAATGCCGACGACTGTTGCGCTCCGCGGCACGATTGTTGACTTATCGCAATTAAGGAATCCGGCCGAGGCTCTACCAGTCGATTGGTCTGCAGCAGCCGATCCAGGCGGGGAGGATGACTGGTCACCCGAAAGGACGTCAAAGTCAGTCGGGCATTCCAGGGTTATGCACAGGATCGAACGAACGTCGGCGACAAAAATCGTATTGGCTCCCGGGTCGGCAATGTCGCACACAATCACTTGGAAGGGATTTGAATGCTTCGATTGCGTGCGCTGAACGCTCCGACGCCATTTCTCTTTTTCACTGGCAAGGGCGGTGTGGGCAAGACGTCGCTCGCTTGTGCGACCGCCATCAGTCTCGCGGACCGTGGGTTGCGTGTCCTTCTGGTCAGCACCGATCCTGCGTCGAACCTCGACGAGATGTTGGAAGTTGAACTAACTGACAGTCCAGTGCCGGTGCCGAACGCGGCAGGGCTCTTCGCGATGAATATCGACCCTGAGACCGCAGCCGAGAGCTACCGAGCTCGCGTGCTTGAACAGCTCGAGCCCACGGTGACCGATCAGGAGAGATCGACCATACGCGAGCAGCTTTCCGGCGCATGCACCACCGAGATTGCCGCATTCGACGAGTTCGTCGGATTGCTCGACGGAGACAGGGCGGGTTACGACCATATCATCTTCGATACGGCCCCGACCGGCCACACCCTGCGGCTCCTGAGCCTGCCGAAGGCTTGGACCGGTTTTCTGAAGGACAACAGCCGCGGCGCCTCCTGCCTCGGCCCGCATTCCGGTTTGAAGATGCAGGAGGATCGTTTTCGACAAGCGCTTCAGGCGCTGAGCGATCCGAGGCGGACGACCGTGGTCCTGGTGACCCGCGCCGACCGGAGCGCAATCCGGGAGGCGGCGCGAACGTCGAGCGAACTTGATGGGCTCAATCTCACCAATCAGACGCTCGCCGTGAACGGACGCTTTCACGCCACTGACCCTACTGACGCGGTCGCAAGTTCACTCGAGCGGGATCAGGATGAGGCTCTCGCCTCGATGCCGGACTCGCTGCGTAAGCTGCCGCGGGACGAAATCCCACTGGTTGGGTTCGACATTGTGGGTCTCGCGGCGCTCAGGGCAGTGTTGTCGTCGTCCGGTCCACGGCTTGAGACGTCGACTGGCGAACAAGTTGGAGTGCCGGTTGACGTGCAGGGACTCGACCGTCTGGTCGATGACATCGCTCACCGCAATCGCGGCCTCATCATGGTCATGGGTAAGGGCGGCGTCGGGAAGACGACGATTGCGGCTGCCATCGCTGTCGGCCTCGCGAGGCGCGGGCATGCCGTCCACCTCAGCACGACCGATCCAGCGGCCCACGTCACGGATGTCGTTGACGCCGCGAGCCCAGGGCTGACGGTGGACCGGATCGATCCTCGGCGCGAGACGGAGCGCTATGTCGCGAAAATACTAGCGAGCCGCGGCCGCGACCTGGATGAGCAGGGCAAGGCGCTCCTGCTTGAGGACCTGGCTTCGCCCTGCACGGAGGAAGTCGCCGTTTTCCATGCCTTCTCGCACGTGGTTGCGGAGGCTCGGAGCGCCTTTGTGGTGCTCGATACGGCGCCGACCGGTCATACCCTGCTCCTACTCGATGCGACCGGGGCCTATCATCGCCAGTTGACGAGCCAATTGGAGCCGGGCGGTGCCGGCCGGGTGATCACGCCGCTGATGCGGTTGCAGGATTCCACCTACACGCAGATCATCCTGGTGACCCTGCCGGAAACGACTCCCGTTTCGGAGGCCGCCGCTCTCCAGGAGGACCTGCGGCGCGCCGGCATCGAGCCGTTCGGTTGGGTGATCAACAAATGCCTCGCCGCCTCCGGAACTCGCGATCCCCTGCTGCGGGCGCGGATTGCCAGAGAGCGGATGCAGATCGCTCGTGTTCAGGACGGCTTGGCCAAGCGCGCTTTCATCATGGCGTGGCGAAGCAAGCCTCCCATCGGCATCGAGGAGCTGGAGACGTTATCGATGCCGAGTTCTTGATCACGTTCAGCTCGATCGCGATCTGGTCTCCCCCTATCGGGATCACGTCTTCATTGCCCGATCGCAGGATATGGCGAGATCAGGGGCCGAGTTTGTTGCGGTCGTTGCGACGCAGCGACGGCGAAAATCCCCGCCCGCCCGTCGGGCAAATCGGCCGCTCAGTTTTGTTGGATTTGCGGCGCGCGCTCTCCTCTCATGGCCTGTCGAGCTGTCAATTCCATGTGCGCCGATGGACTGATTTCGTCAGCCAGTTCAGCTGGATCACTCGTGTCCAGTCCCATCGGCAAAAATATTCTTGTTTCCATTTTTCAGAATTTGATGTTCACTCCGCTCGTCCCGCCTCGATCTGAGGGGCGTATCGCGGTCGTCACGAACGTGGGGTGCGGGATGCGATGGGCGTATCGAACCGCAGCGCGAGCGATCGTGCCGACGAACGGTTTGATGCGCACGATCAAGCCGTGTGGTCCTGATCTCCCGGTGCTGAGATCAAGTTCGCGCCGACGATGGCGCTGATGACAGGGGCAAGACAGCCGGTCCCTGGGGAGAGCACGGAGTAAGCCGTAAAGCCATCGCGCAGGGAAGGCCGGGATGTCCCAGCCGAACCTGTGGTTCCTGCCCCGTGCATTTCTTTCGCACGGGGGCCATGGGGGCGGCGAGCTCCCGGTCTTCCCTGCGCCCTCTGTATTCAAGGGGGCAAACGAACAGCAAAGCTCGGGCGCCGATGCGCCGCGAGAAGGTGATCTTATGTCTCTCCACGTCATTGCGAGGCGCCCTTGCGCCGAAGCAATCCAGGGCTCAGCGCGCGACTCTGGATTGCTTCGCTTCTGTTCAGCCCGGTGACATAGCTGACGGGTGTTCGGGGAGATGGTTGACACTTCAAAATCGGCTCGATTCGTCAAGCAGAGGGGCGAGCGA